>CAVSQA010000021.1:0-166411 GCA_963729955.1 uncultured Gemmatimonadales bacterium | reverse complement strand
GGGCCCATGTCCGAATGCGTCATTCCCACCCTGACCTCCAACGGAGGTGGTGGCGTCCAAATCCGTGCTGCCCGACGGTTGGAAGGCCGACCTGTCGAACCTGAAGGGCGTTGGACCTCACGCAGCCCGTGCTGGAGCTGCTCCGCCGCACCACCAGCCGCCTGCCCCAGGACGTGATCGAGGCCCTGGTGAAGGGCCGCGATGCCGAGGAGGAAGGCAGCCGCGCCTTCAACACCCTGGACGACATGGTGCGAGAACATCGTCCTGGCGGACGGCCACGTGACGCCCGCTCTGCCAGGACACGGGCACCGTGATCTTCTGGGTGCGGCATCCCTTCGGCGCTGAGCCAGCGCGCGGCTCAAGGCGCAGATCCGCGAGGCCGTGGCGCGAGGCCACCAAGCAGCGTCTGGCTGCGGCCCAACTGCGTGGAGGCCCTCAGCGGCAAGAATCCCGGCAACAACATGGATCCCTTCGGTGAGACCCATCCCGTCATCCACTTCGAGGAATGGGAGCAGCCCGGGATCGAGATCGCCGTCATGCTCAAGGGCGGCGGCTGCGAGAACGTGGGCGCCCAGTACCGCCTGCCGGACGTCGCCATCGGCGCGGGCCGGGACCTCAAGGGCGTGCGCAAGTGCATCATCGACGCGGTGGTGAAGGCCCAGGGCCAGGGCTGCTCGCCCGGGCATCCTCGGGGTGGCCATCGGCGGCGACCGCGTGACCGGCTACGAGAAGAGCAAGGAACTCCTCCTGCGCAAGCTGGGCACCGCCAATCCCGATCCCGACGCTGGACGCCTTCGAGAAGGAGCTCACCGACGACCTGAACACCCTGGGCATCGGCCCCATGGGCTACGGCGGCCGCACCACCGTCCTGGGCGTGTTCGTCGAGGAGACTGTGGCGCCATCCCGCCAGCTTCTACGTGAGCATCAGCTACATGTGCTGGAGCAGCCGGCGCATGGCACGCTGACGATCGAGCGCCAACGGCGAGCCGTCCTTCGACTATGTGAGGCTCCCATGATCCGACTCACCACCCCCATCACCGAAGACCAGATCCGCGCCCTCAAGGTGGGCGACGAGGTGCTGCTCAACGGCCGCGTCGTCCTCAGCCGCGACATCGGCCACAAGTTCATGAAGGAGCAGAAGCCCGAGTGGCTGAAGCCGATCCTCGAGAACATGGTCATCTACCACTGCGGCCCCGTGGTGAAGAAGAACGAGGACGGCACCTGGTCCTTCGTGTCCGCGGGCCCCACCACCAGCATCCGCGAGGAGCCCTACCAGGCCGACGTCATCGAGACCTACAAGGTGCGCGGCGTCATCGGCAAGGGCGGCATGGGCAAGAAGACCAGCGAGGGCCTGCAGAAGATCGGCGCCTGCTACTTCCACGCCACCGGCGGCGCGGGCAGCCCTGCTGGCCGAGCGCGTGAAGCGGGTGGTGGACGTGAAGATGCTGGAGGAATTCGGCAGCCCCGAGGCCTTCTGGATCATCGAGGTGGAGGACTTCCCCCTGGTGGTCACCATGGACAGCCACGGCGGCAGCCTCCACGAGATCGTGCTGGCCCAGCAGAGCCAGGAGCGCGCCAAGGCGCTGATGGCCTGAATGCCAGGATTCGCTGGATCCTTCCCGCGCTAGGCTGGAGGGATGGCCCAGACCTATCACCAGCTCCGCCTCGACCTGGCCGCGGCCTTGGCCGTGTTCCTGGACCCCGAAGAGGCCCACGCCGAGAGTGCTCCGGTGGTTCGAGGAGGGACTGGGCCTGCTCCCGGAGCCTGGATGGTGGCCCATGGGACGGAGGTGGTGCCGGCCGAGGTGCGCCGGCAGGTCAGCGCCTGGGTCCGCCGCCGGCGGACAGGGGGAGCCCTGGGCCTACATCCTGGGCTGGAGCCTCTTCCGGGACCGCCGCTTCAAGGTCACCCCCGACACCCTGATCCCCCGGCCGGAGACCGAACTGCTGGTGGAGGCGGCCCTGGAGGTGGGACGGCGGCTGAAGGTGGATCGCTGCGTGGATGTGGGCACCGGCAGCGGCATCATCGCCGTCAGCCTGGCCCTGGAGACGGATTGGCAGGTGACGGCCTCGGATCTGAGCCCCGGGGCCCTGGCCGTGGCCCGGGAGAATGCCGTGCAGCCTGGGGGCGGCCAGTCCAGTTCCATCGAGGGCAGCCTCCTGGATCCGGTGCCCGGATCCGCTGGGCCTGGTGGTGGCGAACCTGCCCTATGTGGATCCTGCCGACCAGCCGAGCCTCCAGCGGGAACTGGCCTTCGAACCGGCCTCGGCCCTCTTTGCCCCGGATCGGGGGCTGGCCCTGTCCGACGGCCCTCCTGGCCCAGGCCCGGGACGCGGAAGGCCCCGGCCTGTCTCCTGGAGATCGGGGCGGGCCAGGGGGGCGAGTTGTGCCGGCGGGCCATGGGCATCGGATGGAGCAAAGCCATGATTCATCAAGATTTTGCGGGCCATGATCGCATTCTGGTGGCCCTGGCCTGAAGGATTGGCACCATCCTCGCCCAGACTAGGTGCGGAGGTGTTCCATGAGGAAAATGCTGCCTATCATCCTGCTCCTGGCGGGGATCGGCTGCTCCCTTCCCAAGCGGCACGATGCCAATCTCGCTGAAGAAGCCGGCCATCCCGCTACGTGGAAGAGGCCCCAGCACGCGCCAGCCCCTCAGCGAAGGCAGCCTCTGGCGGGACCGCCCCATCGTGGCCGACCTGCGGGCCTACCGCGTGAATGACCTGGTGACCCTGAAGATCAGCGAAAGCACCAACGCCATCAGCAAGGCCGATGTGACCACCAACCGGGCCGGCAGCAACAAGCTGAGCAGCCCCAACTTCTTCGGCGCCCTCGCCGGGTTCGGCATCGGCAGCAGCACTGCCGACAAGACCACGTCCACCACCAACAAGTACGCGGGCACGGGCACCACCGGACGCAGCGCCACCTTCACCACCACCGTGACCGCCCGGGTGGTGAAGGTGGTCGGCAACGGCAACCTGATCTTCGAGGGCTACCGGGACATCCAGCTGAACAACGAGACCCAGCGGCTCTACGTGGCCGGCATGATCGATCCGCACATCGCTGGACGGCACCAACAGCATCGCGTCGGGCCAGGTGGCCGAGCTGCGCATCGGCTACGGCGGCCAGGGCGTGGTGGACGAGACCCTGAAGCCGGGCTACATCAGCCGCCTGCTCGCCTACATCTGGCCCTTCTAGGAGACTCCCATGCGCGTCGCAGTCCTGTTCCTCGCGGCCCTGGCCCTCTTGGGTGCGGATGTCGCCAAGGCCGACAAGAAGATCGAGTCCAGCTCCGGGACGTGGCCCGCCTCCAGGGCGTGCGGGGCAACCAGCTGCTGGGCTACGGCATGGTGGTGGGCCTGGATGGCACCGGCGACAAGGATCAGACCAAGTTCACCGTCCAGTCCCTCACCAACCTCCTGGTCCGCGCCAGGGCTGACGGTCAATCCCGCCCCGATGAAGGTGAAGAACGTGGCCGCGGTGATGGTGACGGCCGAACTGCCGCCCTTCGCCCGGACGGGTTCCCGCCTGGATGTGACCGTGTCCAGCACCGGGCGATGCGAAGTCCCTGGCGGGCGGCACCCTGCTGATGACCGCCCTGCAGGGGCCGGATGGTCAGACCTACGCCGTGGCCCAGGGGCCGCTCCTGGTGGGCGGTTTCAGCGCCTCGGCCGGCGGCGCGTCCGTGACGAAGAACCACCCCACCGTGGGGCGGGTTCCTGATGGCGGCCTCATCGAGCGCGAAGTGGGCGGGAACTTCAACGCCCGTGCCACCCTTCGCTACAGCCTGCATGGAAGAGGACTTCACCACGGCCA
This sequence comes from uncultured Gemmatimonadales bacterium, assembly GCA_963729955.1. Lineage (GTDB taxonomy): Bacteria > Gemmatimonadota > Gemmatimonadetes > Gemmatimonadales > JACORV01 > Fen-1245. The sequence continues at coordinate 162,594 of CAVSQA010000021.1, read as the reverse complement.
TGCGGGTGGTCCACGCCATCAATGAGGAACTGGGCGAGAAGCTGGCCCAGCCGCTGGATTCCCGCACGGTGGAACTGCAGATCCCCAAGGAATTCCAGGGTCGGGCCGTGGAGCTGGTGGCCCGGCTGGAGAACCTGAGCGTGCAGTTGCAGCCCAAGGCCCGGGTGGTGGTGAATGAGCGCACCGGCACCGTGATCCTGGGTTCGGAAGTCCGGATCGGTGCCGTGAGCATCGTGCAGGGTGGCCTGAGCATCATGGTCAGCTCCACGCCGCTGGTGAGCCAGCCCGCGCCCTTCAGCAAGGGCAAGACCGTCACCGCCACCAAGAAGGACGTGACCGCCGTGGAGGAGAAGCCCAAGACCGTCACCGTCGAACCTGGTGTGAGCGTCGGCAAGCTGGCCGAGATGCTGAACGGCATGGGCGTGAGTCCCCGGGACATGGTGGCCATCCTCCAGGCCATCAAGGAGGCCGGGGCGCTCCAGGCCGAGTTGAGGGTCCTGTGATCACCCCAGGGCTTCCCACCGTCGATGTCCTGGCCCAGGCCCAGGGCGCCAAGGCCTTGCCGGATCGCGGCGGAAAAGACCGACAAGGCCGCCCGGCAGTTCGAAGGCCTGCTGATGGGGCTGCTCTTCCAGACCATGCGCAAGACGGTGCAGCCCTCGGGGCTCTTCGGGGATTCGGGGCAGTCCCGGTCCACCTATCGAGTACCTGATGGATCAGGCCGTGGTGGACCGGGCCGTCTCCTCCGGGCGTGGCTGGGGACTGGCAGAGCGTTTGAAGGCAGAGCTGGTCCAGGCAGAAAAAAACGAACCCAAAAAAGAACTCCCAGCGGATTGAAGATTCTTGGCAAACTGCCGATAGAGCCTTGTCGAGGTGAATATGCGTATCAGCGGCAAACCGGGTGGCGTCGGCAGCACCCAGAGCGTGACCGGACCCAAACCGTCCGCCACGCCTGCGTCGGCTCCAGTCGCTCCGGCTTCCGCCTCGGATGCCGTCCAGGTCTCCTCCGCGGCCCGGCTCGTGGCCGTGGCCCAGGAAGCCCTGGCCGTGGTTCCGGACATCCGGATGGAGAAGGTCGAAGCCATCAAGAACCAGCTGGATGCCGATGCCTACAACCCCGACGGAGAGGCCGTGGCCGAAGGGCTCATCAAGGAACACCTGGCGCAAGGACGCCATTCCTAGCCCCAAGGCCCTCGTTGTGAGGGCATGATCAGTCCCCTGGGACAACGCCAGATCCTCCAGACCGCCGCCGTCGAGACGGTGAGGCAGGCCATGGAGGGCGGGTTCCAGGTGCAGCGGGAACAGGCCCGTCGGCAGGCCTTCGACGCCAAGCTGGCGGAGGCCATGCTTGATGTGCCGGATGTGGCTGAATCCGATGTCCTGAAACTGACCGAACATGGTGCCCAGGAGCAGGGTGGCCGGCAGGAGCATGGCACCGGGGCCTCCGAGGATCTTCCCGCCGACGGACGGAGGTGACCCCGGCAGAGGGTGCCGGGCCACACCTGGACCTCTTGGCCTGAGGCTTGCCCGGAGACCCTGGAGGAGGTCTTCCATGCTGCATGCCGTGCCCGAACTGCTGGATGCGCTCGAGGCCAGGCTGATCGAGGGCGAGGATCCGTCCGCGCTGCTGTCCGACATCCGGTGGTCCGAACTGGTGGGGTGGCCCGAGGATCTGGAGAGCGCCCAGGCGCTGAAACAGCGCATCGCCTCCATCCAGACCCTTGCTCATGGGTCTTCAGTCGCCGCTGCGGGCGACCCTCATCGGCCTTGTCTGGATCCCCCGTCTACGGTCGGGACGGCATTCCCGCGGAAGCCCCAGTCCTGGCCCCTCGCTTGCACGGAAAGGTGTAGCCATGCCCGGACTCAATTCCAGCCTCTACGTCGGACTCTCGGGCCTCCAGGCCCAGCAGTCGCGCCCTCAACGTGGTGGGTCACAACATCGCGAACGTGAACACCCCGGGCTACACCCGGCAGCGGGCCGACCTTGCGTCGAACCAATCGCTGGTCCAGGGACAAACCTATTTCGGCAGTGGCGTCTCGCTGGACACCGTGACGAGCGTGCGGGACAAATTCCTGGATCTCCAGATCACGCAGGCGACGTCGGTCCAGGCGAAATACGCTGCGCTCTCCTCGGGCGTGAGTGTCGTCTCCTCCACCCTCGGAGATACCACCAATTCGGGACTTGCGGCGCAGATCCAGTCCTTCTTCCAGGGATTCCAGTCCCTTGCCGCCAATCCTGGGAATGGTGCCGCCCTGACGGGCGTCGTGGGCGATGCCCAGTCCATGATCAACAGCTTCCAGACCAACTATCAGTTGCTGCAGCAGCAGCAGAATGCCGCTAATCAGACGGTGGGGACCCTGGTAAACCAGGTAAATAAGCTGACTTCCCAGATCGCCCAGCTGAACCAGCAGATTGTGGGCTCGGATGCCACCGGGACGAACAATGCTGCCGTGGATCAGCGCACGGCCCTCACCAATCAGCTGGCCCAGCTGGTCGGCATCCAGGTGATCGACGGGGGCACCAATGGCCAGTACCAGATCACCCTGGACTCGGGGGCCGCGACGCTGGTCAGCGGGACGAGCTCCTTCCGACCTCGCCTCCGTGGGAACACCGGGCAATTCCAAAGTGACATCCGCCATCAGCGGCCTCCCCAATGGTGGGGATGTGACGAGCAGCATCTCGAATGGGCAGCTGGGCGCAGAACTAACGCTGGGGAACACGACCTACGCGGGTTACGAAAGCCAGCTGGACGCCATCGCATCGGCCATCACCGGGCAGGTGAATACGCTGAATGCCACCGGATATGCCGCAGGTGCAGCCAGCCCCACCGGGATGAATTTCTTCCAGGGCAGCCTGGCCGGCGGGACCCTCTCTGTGACCGCGGCCATCGTCGCAAACCCATCCCTCATCGCAACGGCGGCCACCGCCAACGCCCCGGGCGACAACACCAACGCCAACGCCATCGCCAACCTCCAGTCCACTCCTGGCCTGGTCCCCGGAGTGACGGGTACCTTCAGCGACGCGGTGGGGAAGCTCGTCAGCACGGTCGGCACCGACTCGCAGAACTACCAGTCCCAGACCACCGCCCAGCAGAACCTCGCATCGGCCCTCCAGACCCAGCGTGATCAGGTCTCAGGCGTATCCCTGGACGAAGAAGCCACGAAGATGATGCAGCTTCAAAGCGGCTACCAGGCCGCGGCCCATTTCCTCAATGTGATCAATTCGCTTACGGCGGGACTGATCACGCAGTTCAGCGGAACAGCCTAATTCGGACAAGTGAACCAGTGAGCTTGCGAAACGCCCACCACTGACATCAACAGCCAGAGCCTGCTCAACCTTCAAAATCTCCAGGCGCAAATAGCGAAGAATACCCTGCGCCTTTCGTCCGGAAACCAGATCACCAGCCCCGGCGATGATCCGACGGCCCGAGCTCGGCACCGGCCGCGGAGCGGGAGCGTCCTTGCCGGGGACGGCCGACGACTCGGCCGGCGGGACGACAGCCGGCCTGGACGGCGGAACGGCGGCCGGCTCGGCCGCGTCGGGCACCTTCTTCTCCTCTGGCATGGATGGTCCGGTAGATAAGGCCGGCCGATGAGGAACTCAAGACCGGGCGGACGGCGTGGCGCTTGCGCGCGCCCGGTTGCCGGGTCAACATCGGGGTCGCGGCGTCCTCACCGAGGCCGCCCTGTCGCGAAAGGGGATCCGGATGCGCCGTTTCGCCGCGCTCGTACCGCTGGCGCTGGTGCTGGTGCTCGTCGCCGCGACGCCCGCCGAGCCCGGCGCGGAGGTCACCAGGGTGATGCTCGCGCTGGCGCTGATCCTCGCCGGCGCCAAGCTCGGCGGCGACCTCGCCGAGCGCATCGGGCAGCCCGCCGTGCTCGGCGAGCTCGTCGCGGGCGTGGTCCTGGGCAACCTGGACCTGATCGGTCTGACCTGGTTCCGGTCCATCACGGGCGATGCGTCGATCGACATCCTCGCCCAGATCGGCGTCCTGATCCTGCTCTTCGAGGTGGGACTCGAGTCCACGGTCCGCGACATGCTGAAGGTCGGCGGCGTCGCCGCGCTCGTGGCCGTCCTCGGCGTCGTCACGCCCTTCGCGCTCGGTTGGGGAGTGGGAGCCCTGGTGCTTCCGGGCCACAGCGCCTACGCGCACGCCTTCCTCGGTGCCACGCTCACCGCCACCAGCGTGGGGATCACCGCGCGGGTGCTCAAGGATCTGAAGAAGGCGCACCTGAAGGAGGCGCGCATCATCCTCGGCGCCGCCGTGATCGACGACGTGTTGGGCCTCGTGATCCTCGCGGTCGTGGCAGGCATCATCGAGGCCGCGAGCCGGGGTGCCAGCCTGTCCTATGCCGCGACCGGGCTCGTGGTGCTCAAGGCCGCCGTCTTCCTGGTGGGCGCGCTCACGCTCGGCGTGGTGCTCTCGCCGCGACTCTTCAACCTGGCCCTGAAGCTCCGCGGGCGGGGCGTGCTGCTCGCCACGGCGCTGGTGATCCTCTTCCTGATGGCGTACGCCGCCGCCGCCATCGGGCTGGCGCCGATCGTGGGCGCCTACGCCGCCGGCCTGATCCTGGAGGAGGTGCACTGGCGGGAATTCGAGCGGCGCGGCGAGCAGCGGCTGCAGGACCTGGTGCAGCCCATCGCCTCGTTCCTCGTACCGGTGTTCTTCGTGCTGATGGGGATGCGGGTCGAGCTCCGGACCTTCGCGCAGCCCGGCATCCTCCTGCTCGCCCTGCTCCTGACGGTGGCGGCCATCGCCGGCAAGCAGGCCTGCGCGCTCGGCGCGTGGGGCCGCGGCGTGGACCGCCTGTCCATCGGGGTGGGGATGATCCCGCGCGGCGAAGTGGGATTGATCTTCGCCAGCATCGGGCTCGGCCTGATCCTCCGCGGCGAGCGCATCGTGGATCAGGCCGTGTACTCGGCGGTGGTGATCATGGTCATCGTCACCACGCTGGTCACGCCGCCGGCGCTCAAGTGGAGCCTGGAGCGCGGCGCCCGGCGCGTGGCCGCGCGGAATCGGTGAGCGAAGCCCCCGGGGATGAAGCAGGAGCGGGCGCTGGACCTCCCGCCGCCCGACTTCGAGACGCCGCGCACGCCCGAGCTGGACGTGGGCGCGCAGCGCTGAGAGTCGTGCGCGCGACCGCTAGCGCCGCAGCGCCACGACCAGATCCGCCACGTTCGACCCGGTAGCGCCGGTGAGCAGGTAGCCGCCGGCCCGCTCGAAGAACCCGTAGGAATCGTTGTCGGCCAGATGGGCGTCCGGGTCGAGGCCGAGCCGCCGCGCGTGCTCGCGCGCCGGTGCGTCGGCCACCGCACCCGCGAAGTCACCGTTGTCGCGTCCGTCGGAGGCGAGGGTGACGACGATCCGGCCCTCGCCGATGGACCGGAGCGCCGAGAGGGCCAGCTTCCAGGTTGCGCCCGCCGCGCCCGCGCCCGGAGACCGTGACCGTGGTCTCGCCGCCGTACAGGAGCGCCGTGCCGGGGGCGGCGTCGTCGAGGGCGCGAACCACGCGTGCACCCACCTCCCGGGCCTCGCCCGCCAGGGTCTGGGTCACGAGGGTCGCGGCGTACCCCAGATTCTCCGCGGCCCGGGCCATGGCCCGCAGGGCGACCTCGTTCGAGACCAGGGTGACGTGGTCCACGCGCTCGAAGAAGCGCTCCGCCTTCGGCGTCTCGACCAGCGGAAACCGCGCGAGTCCGGCGGCGGCCGGGAGGCCGTAGCGGCGCAGCACCGCCTCGGCGTCGGCGACGCTGCTCGGGTCCCGCACCGTCGGCCCGGACGCCACCAGGTCCACCGTGCCGCCGGGCACATCGGAGAAGATCAGGGAAACCACCCGGGCCGGGTACGCGTACCGCGCGAGGTGGCCGCCGCGGGCGAGCGAGCTGTGCTTGCGCACGGTGTTGATCTCGCCGATGGTGGCGCCGGCCCTGATCAGGGCCCCGACGACGGCGCGCTCGGCGTCGGGCGGCGCGTCGTCCGGCGGCAGGCACAGGAGCGTGGAGCCGCCGCCGGAGATCACGCACACGACCAAGTCGTTCTCGCCCGCCCGCTCGAGCAACTCCACGACCCTCCGGGTCGCCGCGACGTTGGCGGGCGAGGGCAGCGGATGGGTGCCGGCGAGCCAGGTGAGCGGCGGGAGGGCGCGCGGCGCGGCGGCGTCCACGTCGAGCACGATCCCGCCGTCGAGCCGGCCGCCCGGGACTTCCCGGAGTGCCGCCGCGGCGGTGGTCGCGCACTTGCCGACGCTGACCAGCAAGACCCGCCCCGGCCCCACCGGGACCTGCAGGTCACCGGCGCTGAGCCGCGCGGGTGACCATCGCACGGCCCGGCGCACCGCGGCCGCGGTGTCGATCGCCTCCAGGCCCGCCTCGGCGATCTCGAGGGCGGCTGCCCGCAGCGCGGTCTCGGCCAGCGCCGCGTGGTTCGAGATTCTCACGCGCTCGCCATCGGTCGCCTACACGTGGGAGATCTCCCCGAAGCCTTCCTGGTCGGCGCCCGGCAGATGCCGCTCCAGCACGCTGCGCGCCAGGTCGCGCGCGGCGTAGCCGAAGGCCAACGCGGCCGCCAGGCCCACGGAGCCGAACGCGACGCTGAAGGCGGCCAGCACGATGCTGCTGCCGATCCCGACCTGCTCCAGCGCCATGGCGGCGGTGAAGAGCAGCACCAGCAGCTGCACCGCTCCCGCCAGGGCCCGCGCGCGCGGCAGGGCGGCGTTGACCGCCGCGAGCAACGCCGCGCGCTGGAGGAAGACGCTCACCACGTAGCCGAGGACGAGGATGACCAGCGCCGCCAGGAGCTGGGGCAGGAAGACGAACAGCCGGGACACCAGGTCGTTCATCGGGGCGATGTTGAGGGCGGCCAGCGACAACAACAGGAACAGGATCATCACCAGCCAGAACGCCAACCGTCCCGCCACCGCGGTCGGGCCGAGCGCGATGCCGGCGGTCTGCAGCGCGCCGCTCACCCCGTGGCGCTGGCAGAAGCGGTCGAACCCGAACAGCCTGAGCAGCAGGCCGATCACCACCCGGGCGGCGTACGCCACCAGGACGCCGACCAGGAGCACGACCACCATGGCGAGGAAGTTGTGGAGCAGGAAGGTGAGGGCCTGGTCCACGAAGTGACGCAACGGCTCGAGGATTGCGCTGTCCCAGAAGTTGTCGTTCACGGCTCGATGCCTCCCGGTTGCCTACGGCCGCGGGGCGTCCCAGCGGTCGAGTAAGTACGGTTTGACGGACTCGAAGGCGCCGCACATCGCCTCGGTCTCCTCCTCCATCGCGACGGCGTCGGCCGAGCTGGTGCCGAGCACCAGCGACGCGACCCGGCCCAGGTACAGCGGGATCAGCGCCCGCAGCAGGTGCTCGCGCGGCAGCAGCCGCAGATGGTGCGCGACCGCGCCGTCGTACACGACCTGCGCCCACAGCGCCGCGGGGAAGCGGAACTCCGCACCGCCGTCGCCCAGGCCCTCCAGCGCCGCGCAGGTCTCCGGGCCCGAGCGCCCGGCGCCAGACCGGCATCAGGTCCGCCAGACCCTGCCGGAACGTCGACAGCATCCGATCCACGTTCACCGACACCGGCTCGTCGCCGGCCGGTTGCGCTTCCCCGAAGGTCGGCACGCCGGCGGTCTCGACCACCGACCACCAGGCGGGCCGGTACTCTTCCATCAGCCCGTAGACCGTCCCCACCGCTCGCGAGAAGGTGGCGCCCAGCTCGACGGCGGCGGCGGCGGCCCGGCGGCGGCCGGGGCCGAGGCACGCCTGGCCCACCGGCAGCGCGTCGGCGAGCGCCGAGGTGGTGATCCACGCGTCGAGGCGATACCGCGCGGGAGCACCGTTCCACGCGCCGCCGGTGAGCAGCCGCCGCACCAGGCCGCCCGAGAATCCGAAGTGACCGCCCACGGGCTGCCGCAGACGGCGGCCGTACAGGGCGCGCGTCAGCGGATACAGCAGGCTGGTGGTGAGCAGGCCGTCGTACCGGTGACGCGCGTAGACCGGCGCGACGAGGTCCAGTCCCTGCCCGAGCACCGGCTCCAGCAGCACGTGCAGCCAGTCGGGCGTGATGCTCCGCACGTCGCCATCCAGCACCGCGCACGCCGCGGCGCCGAGCCGCTCGGCGACGTCGAAGATCCCCCGCACCCCGTTGCCCTTGCCCGGCAGGCCGGGATCCCCGCCGACGAGCCCGGACAGCGACGGCGCCGGTCCGGTCATCACCACCAGAGAACCGTCGCCCGACTGGCGGGCGGCCTCCACCGTTCCGTCGCGGGAGCCGCCGTCCGCGAGCACCACCACGCTGGAGCGCCCGGCGAAGAAGCGGGTCAATCCCGCGGTCGCGGCCTCCACCACCTGGCGCACGGTTCTCGCGCTGTTGAAGGTGGTGAGGCCCACGACGATCTCGGCATGGCCGAGACGGTCGAGCTCCCGCGAAACGTCGGGGGTGATCGGGTCGAGATTCGTCATGGTGAAGGGCTGCGCTCCGACAAGAGTACCGCGGGCCGCGGCGCGGTGAAAGGCTGCGGCCGCCGGCGGGGCGATCACGCTTGACGCGCGGGGCGGTTGCCAGGCTAACTACGTACCATCGTCCCACCTTCCCCGCCCCGCTCCCCGGAGGGTCGCGCTTGGCCGAATCCGTCTCGCCCACGTCCGCCGCCCCCCCGGACCGGCCTCTGGTCGTGGTCAGCAACCGCCTGCCGTTCCGGGCCCAGCGGGAGGCCCGCGGCATGACGCTGACCCGGTCCCCCGGAGGGCTGGTCTCCGCCCTGGAACCGGTCCTGGAACAGCGGGGCGGCGTCTGGATCGGGTGGACGGGGGCCACGCGGGAGGAGACGGACGCCGCGGGCGGCCTCACCCTCCCCCCGTCGCCGCGGGTGAGCTACCGGCCCGTGCCCCTGAGCGGCACGGAGGTCGCGCAGTACTACGGCGGCTTTTCCAACCGCACCCTGTGGCCGTTGTTCCACTACTTCATCGACCGCACCACCATCGACAGCGCCTGCTGGCGGACCTACGAGCGGGTGAACGAGCGCTTCGCCGAGGCCGCCGCCGCCAGCCCGCCGGGCGCCCTGGTGTGGGTCCACGACTACCAGCTGTTGCGGGTGCCGTATCACCTGCGCCGCCTGGCGCCGGAGTCGCGCATCGCCTTGTTCCTGCACATCCCCTTCCCGGCGACGGACGTCTTTCGCGTGCTGCCGTGGTCGCGCAGCCTGCTGCAGGGGATGCTGGCCTGCGACCTGGTGGGATTCCAGGTGCCGTCCTACGCGAACCACTTCATGGCCTGCGCGGAGCGCCTCCTGGGGTGCGAGGTGGACCGCGCCGCGGGGGTGGTGCGGTTCGAGGGGCGCGAGGTGGCGGTGCAGGCGCATCCGATCAGCATCGACGTGGCGCTCATCGAGAGCCTCGCCAAGCCGCTCCAGGCGGCGGCGCGCCGGCCCGGCGCCGAGCGGGTGGTCGAGATCCTCGGCGTCGACCGGCTGGACTACACCAAGGGGATCTTCGAGCGGCTGCTGGCCGTCGAGCGGCTGCTCGACCGCCACCCGGGCTACCGGCGGCGGGTGCGGTTCACCCAGGTGATGGTTCCGAGCCGGGAGCGCGTGGCCGAGTACTCCGAGCTGAAGCGCCAGCTCGACGAGACGGTGGGCCGCATCAACGGCCGGTTCTCGGAGCGGGGCTGGAGCCCCGTCAGCTACCTGGTGCGCGTCCTGCCGCCGGAGGAGCTGGTGCCGCTCTACCGGCACTCGGACATCGCGCTGGTGACGCCGCTCAGGGACGGGATGAACCTGGTGGCGAAGGAGTACGCCGCCGCGCAGCTCGAGGACGACGGCGTGCTGATCCTCTCCGAGATGGCCGGCGCCGCGGACGAGCTGCAGGAGGCGCTGCTGGTCAACCCGTTCGACATCGAGGCGGTGGCGGAGACGCTGCACCGCGCACTCTCGATGTCGGAGGACGAGCGCCGGGCCAGGATGTCGGCGCTGCGCGACCGCATCCGGTCCAGCGACGTCCACGGCTGGGTGGACCGATTCGTGGCGGCGGCGGAGAGCGCCTGCGCCCAGGCCCGGGCGACGGTCGCATCCCCCGCGGACGCCATCCGGCGGCGCCTCGCGCCCTGGCTGGCGCAGCGGCCCGCCGTGGCGCTGTTCCTGGACTACGACGGCACCCTCACGCCGCTCGTCGCCGGCCCCGACAACGCCACGCTCTCCGACGCCACCCGCGCGACGCTCGCCCAGGCCGCGCGCACCCCGAATCTCGACGTGGTGGTGGTGTCGGGTCGCGCGCTGGAGGAGGTGAAGCAGATGGTGGGGGTGGCCGGCCTCACCTACGTCGGCAACCACGGCTTCGAGATCGAGGGCCCGGGGCTCACCTTCCACCACGAGCGCGCCGAGGCGCTGCGCGCGAGCCTCGACGCCGCCGCGGACGAGCTCGCCGCCCTGGCCGTTCCGGGAGGCTGGGTGGAGCGCAAGGGCCTCACGCTCAGTTACCACCTGCGCGAGGTGGCGGCCGCCGACCGGGAGCGCGGCCAGCGGCTGGCGGAGGCCGTGCTGCGCCGGCGCCGGCTGCGCGTGACCCCGGGCGCGCTCGTGGTCGAGGGGCGGCCGGCGGTGGACTGGCACAAGGGCCGCGCGGTGCTCCACGTGCTGGTGCACCGGCACGGCGCCGACTGGCCGACCCGCGTCCGGGCCCTGTACATCGGCGACGACACCACCGACGAGGACGCCTTCGGATCGCTGCGCGGCATCGGCCGCTCGATCCGCGTCGCGTCCGCCCCGCCGGCCACGGCCACCGCCGCCGACTTCCGCCTGCCCGACCCCGAGGCCGTGGTGCAGCTCCTGCGCTGGCTGGCGTCGGGCGCCTTCGCCCAGCCCGCGCACTGAGCCTCGCGGAGCCGTGGCCTACCTGCCCATCGGCGACTACGCGGTCATCGGCGACCTCCACACGGCGGCGCTGGTGGGCCGCCACGGCTCGATCGACTGGTGGTGCGCCCCGCGCTTCGACTCGCCGAGCCTGTTCGCCGCGCTGCTCGACGCCGAACGGGGCGGGCGGTGGCAGATCGCGCCGCGCGGCTCCTGGACCAGCGAGCAGCGCTACCTGCCCGCGAGCAACGTCCTGGTCACCACCTTCCACGTGGAGAACGGCGGCGTGGTGGCGCTGACCGACTTCATGCCGGTCGGGCCGGCGCGCGCCAGGGGCAGCGAGATCCACCGCCGGGTGGCGTGCATGCGCGGCAGCGCGGTGGTCGACGTCGACTTCATGCCCAGGTTCGACTACGCCGCCCGGATCCCCGTCGTGGTGCGGCGGACCCACGGCGTGCTCGCCACCGACGCCGACGACGAGGTCGCCACGCTCGCGGGCCCGCCCGAGGTCACCTGGAAGGTCGGCTACGGCGCCGCCTCCGCGTCGCTCCCCCTGGCCATGGGCGAGACGGCCTGGTTCGTCCTGCGCTACGACGACGACGAGGTGTATCCGGTCGCGGACTACGACTCGGCGCGGAAGCTCGACGCCACCGCGCAGTGGTGGGACCAGTGGCTGGCGCCCCTCGCCTACCGCGGCCCGTTCCGCCAGGAAGTCGAGCGCAGCGCCCTGGCGCTGAAGCTGTGCGCCTACCAGCCCACGGGCGCGATCATCGGCGCGCCGACGACCTCGCTGCCGGAGGCCCAGGGCGGCGGCCGCAACTGGGACTACCGGTACGCGTGGCTCCGCGACGCCGCGTTCGTGCTGTACGGGCTCGACCGCCTCGGCTTCGCCTCGGAGGTGAACGCCTTCCTCGACTTCGTCAAGCGCCTGTGCCGGCACTCCAACCGGCGCCACCTGCAGATCATGTACGGCGTGGACGGCCGGCGCGACCTGCCCGAGCGGGTCCTCGATCACCTGGAGGGCTACCGCGGCGCGCGCCCGGTGCGCGTCGGGAACGGCGCCGCGGGCCAGTTCCAGCTCGACGTGTACGGCGAGCTGCTCGAGACCGTGGCCATCTGGTACCGGCGCCACCGCGTCACCGAAGGCCTGTGGAAGACGCTGCGGGACCTGGTGGACTGGACCGCCGTGCACTGGCGCGAGCCGGACTTCAGCATCTGGGAGGCGCGCGAGCAACCGAAGCACTACGTGTACAGCAAGGTGATGGCGTGGGCCGCGCTCAACCGGGGCAGCCGGATCGCCCGGCGCCTGGGCCTGCCCGGGGACATCGCCCGCTGGGAGCGCGAGGCGGCGGCCCTGCGCGCCGAGGTGCTGCAGAAGGGCTGGGATCCCGAGCGCCGGCACCTTCGTGCAGGTCTACGGCGAGCCCCAGCTCGACGGCGCGCTGCTGGTCATTCCCAAGGTCGGCTTCCTGCAGGCGGTCCGACCCGCGGGTGCGGAGCACGCTCGCGGCGGTGCGCCGCGAGCTGGCCACGAGCTGCGAGGAGCTGATCTACCGCTACCGCGCCCCCGACGGACTCGGCGGGACCGAGGGGGCCTTCGTCGTCTGCAGCTTCTGGATGGTCGAGAACCTCGCCATGGTGGGCGAGTTCGCCGAGGCGGAGCGGCTGTTCCGGAACCTGCTCCGGCGCACCAACCACGTGGGCCTGCTGGCCGAGGAGATCGACCCGGCCACCGGCGAGCAGCTCGGCAACTTCCCGCAGGCGCTCTCCCACGCCGCCCTGCTCGACACCGCGATCATCCTCGAGAAGCTGCGCCCCTGACCGCGGTGCGTCGGCGCGCCGCCGGCCACCCGGCGTCCGTCGCGGACCTCGACGGTGCCCGGCTGGAGCCGGTTCGCGATCCCTCGGGCGCAGTTGCCCGGACGTTCCGGCTCGACTAACCATTGGGGAGACAGGGACTCGCCCGGTCGCGGCAGGCACTTCGCCTCCGGCCGGCTCACCCCACAGATGGGAGCGCGCGCATGAGCACGAAGCTGATGGTCCTCGTCGCGACGGTCGCGCTGGCGTCGGCGGGCACGCTGAAGGCGCAGCAGCCGGCCGACAGCGCCAGCGCCTCGGTCTACGCGAAGATGTGCGCCTCGTGCCACGGGCCGAAGGGCACGCCGGCGCCCGCGATGGCGCACTCGATGTCGCTGTCGGACTTCGCCAACGCGCAGGCGATGGCGGCGGTGAGCGACAGCACGCTGCGCGCCGCGGTGGCCGACGGGAAGGGCCGCGCGATGCCGGCCTACAAGACGCGGCTCACGGCGGAGCAGATCGACGGGCTGGTCCGCTACATCCGCACCTTCAGCGGACACTAGCGGGGACCCGTGAGGAGGGCGGCGGCCGGCCCGGCTGCCGCCCTCCGGCCGGGTGCTGAGACTCAGCGCGCGGCCCACAGCGAGCGCGGCGGCGACCGGCATCGCCCCGATGCCCGCACCCGCCGCGCCGTCCTGAGCGTGCGGCGCGCGGCCGCTGCCGCCGCGGTGCTACCAGCTGTCCACGTGCTCCTTGAGCCGCTCGAGGCCCTGGGGCGTGGTCACCACGATGAGCCGGTCGCCGCCTTCCAGCACGGTGTCGGGCCGCACCGCCGATCATGTGCTCGCCGCGGATGATGGCGATGACGCGCATGTCGCCGCGTCAGCGCGCTGCCGTCGCCGCTCACCGTCTGCTGCACCAGCGGGCTGTCCGCCTTGAGCACGCCCACCGTCAGGCGCCGGTCGTCGGGCAGCTCGACCGGCGTGCCCGAGCGCAGCAGCGTCAGCAGGTCGAGCCGACCCTGCAGCGGGCCCGGACAGCTGCCGCTGCTCGAGGATGCGCAGCGCGATCTCCAGGTGCTCGGTGTGGTGCGCCGGTGAGTCGGTGCGGCGCGGGACCTGGGCCTCGTAGAGGCTGCGGTAGCGCAGCCCGCGCGACAAGCGCACCTGGATCAGGTAGCTGAGCATCACGGCCAGCGCGGCCGGGACGAGCAGCTCGTACCCGCCGGTCATCTCCGTCACCATCATCATCGTCGCCAGCGGCACGCGCGCCGAGCCCGCGAACACCGCCGCCATCCCGACCACCACGAACGGCGCCGGCGGCAGGTGCGCGACGCGCCGCGAGGAACCCGCCCAGCATGGCGCCGACGAACAGGCTCGGCGCGAACACGCCGCCGGAGCCGCCCGGAGGAGATGGTGAAGCTCATCGCGACGATCTGCGCGAACACGAGCAGCAGCAGCGTGCCCGCCCCCACGTGACCGTCGATCGCCGCCTGCATCCAGCCGTACCCGCCCGCGATGACCTGCGGGCGCGACGAGCGCGATGAGCCCCGACGACCAGCCCGCCGAGGGCGGGCTTGAGGAACGGCGGCAGCCGCAGGCCGTGGAACAGGTCGCGCATCCGGTAGAAGACCATCGGCTCCAGGACGGCGACGAGGCCCGCCGCGACGCCCGAGCACGACGAACCAGGCGTGGTCCAGGACGTGCGGCAGCGAGCAGGTCGGCCGGCATCCGGAACAGCGGCTGCCAGCCGACGAACAGGCCGTTCACCGCGTACGCGACGATGGACGAGAGAATCGTGTAGAGCAGCGCGTCCGACTCGAACTCCACGTCGGAGTACAGCACCTCGACGGCGAACAGCGCCGTCCCGATGGGGGAGCGGAAGATGGCCGAGAGTCCGGCCGCCATGCCGATGAGCATCAGCAGCCGCCGGTCCCGCTCGCCGCGCCCGGCGAGCGAGGCGTACATCGACGCGATGCCCGGCGGCGATGAGCGCCACCGGGCCCTCGCGCCCCGCGGCGCCGCCCGACCCGATGGTGATGGCCGAGGCCACGGCCTTGATCGGCGCCACCCGCGCGCGGAGCGTCGCCGCCGGAGCGATGGAACGCCTTGACGGCGGCGTCGGTGCCGTGGCCCTCCGCCTCCGGCGCCCACCGGGTCACCATCCACCCCACCAGCACGCCGCCCAGGGTGGTGGCGACCGGCACGAGCCACAGCCCGTGCGGCCCGACGATCGCCGTGCGGCTGGCCGCCCTCGTTGGGAAGCCCGGGCGGACGGTAGCCGGCGATCTGTCCCAGGAAGAACCAGTTGGCGAGACGAAGCAGCAGGTTGAACAGCTGCGCGGCGGCCGCTCCCGCGACGCCCAGCAGGAGCGTCTCGAGGATCAGCCGCCGCTGGGCCACGTCGGCGGAAACCGCCGTGGGACTAGGCAATGCTGCGGATCATAGCGCTGGCACAAAACTAGTTGGGACGTTAACTACGTACCAGCCCCCCTTGCCACGCCCGCGGATTCCACGCACAATTGCGGTGTCCATGACCGCCCCACGGCCGCGCCTCGCCCCGCTGGCATCGCTCCTCCTCCCGCTGTTATTGCTCCCGCCCCGGCCCGTGCGCGCCCAGACGCCGCGGGAGATCGTGGACCGGGTGGACCGGATGCTGCGCGGCGCGTCGAGCCGGGCGGACATCACGATGGAGATCGCGACGGAGCACTGGACCCGCTCGCTGGAGATGCGGGTCTGGTCGCTCGGCACCGGCTACGCCCTGATCCGCGTGGTCGCGCCGCAGCGGGAAGCGGGGACCGCCACGCTCAAGGTCAACGACGAAGTGTGGAACTACCTGCCGCGCGTGGACCGGACCATCAAGATCCCGCCCTCGCTCATGATGGGCGCCTGGATGGGCTCGCACTTCACCAACGACGACCTGGTGAAGGAGAGCCGCATCATCGACGACTACGACATCGCGCTCGGGTTCGAGGGCGACCGGCAGGGCGTGGCGGTCTGGGAGTTCGTCCTGACGCCCAAGGCGACGGCGGCGGTGGTGTGGGGCCGGATCGTCGAGCAGGTGCGCAAGGCGGACCTGATGCCGACCTGGGCGCGCTACTACGACGAGCGCGGCAACCTGGTCCGCACGATGACTTTCGGGGACTACCGCACCTTCGGCACGCGCCTGGTGCCCACGGTGATGACGGTGCGGCCGGAGGACAAGCCCGACGAGCGAACGACCATCCGCTACCGCTCGCTGGAGTTCGACGTGCCGCTCGCCCCCGACTTCTTCTCGCTCCGCAACCTGCAGGCGCGCCGCTAGCCGTGGCGTCGGGCCTGTGGTGGCGGATCGCCTGGCGCAACCTGTGGCGCAACCGGCGCCGCACGCTGATCACCGCCTCCGCGCTGGCGGTCGGGTTCTTCGGGGCCGTGCTGATGGTCGCGCTGGACGACGGCATCTCCGAGGAGCTGGTGGACAACGGCACCGGGGTCCTGACCGGCCAGGTCCAGCTTCACACCCGCGACTGGCGGCCCGAGCGCAGCCTGTACGCCACCATCGGCGGCGACGCCGGGACCGATGTCGCGGCGCTGCTCCGCCGGGTGCGGGCCGTGCCGGGCGTCGCGGCCGCCGCGCCGAGGGTGTGGGCCGGGGGGCTCGTCAGCGCGGGCAGCCAGACCGAGGGTGTCGTGATGATGGGCGCCGATCCCGCGCTGGAGCGGGGCGTGAGCCGCGTCCTGGGCTCGTTCACGAGCGGCGGCGCGCCACGCACCGGAGCCAAGGAGCTGGCGATCGGCACCGAGCTGGCGCGCAAGCTCCGCGCCCGGACCGGCACCGAGGTGGTGGTGGTGGCCCCGGCGGCCGACGGCTCGCTCGGCAACGACGTGTTCCGCGTCTCGGGCGTCTTCCACACCGGCCTCGACGACCTGGACGGCGCGTACACCATCTTCCCGCTCGCCGCGCTCCAGTCGTTGCTGGCCCTGGGGCCCGATCGCATTCACGAGGTCGCCGTCGGGCTGCCGGATCCGTGGGCGGCGCCAGCCGTAGCCCGTCAGATCGCGGCGAGCCTGGCGGCGGCGGGCGCGCCGCACGACCTGGCCGTGGAGCCGTGGGCCGCGTTCAGCCCGGAGATCGCCGAATACGCCCGACTCATCGACGCCTCCAACGCCCTCATCGTGGGGATCGTGTTCCTGTTCGCGATCTTCGGCGTCGCCAACACCTCGCTGATGGGCACCTACGAGCGGCGGCGCGAGTTCGCCGTGGTGCGCGCGCTGGGCGTGGGACCGTCCGGCGTGGCGCGCACGGTGATGTACGAGGGCCTGGCGCTGGGACTGCTGTCGCTGGCGGCGGGCGCGCTGATCACCGCGCCGGTCCTCGTCTGGTGGCACCACACGCCGCTCAACCTCGCCTGGCTGATCGGCGACATCGAGCTGGCCGGGGCGCTGGTCCGGCCGGTGCTGCGCATCGAGTACTCGGCCGACGGCCCGATCTTGAGCGCGGCGGGGCTGCTGGTCACCGCCGTCCTCGCCGCCCTCTATCCGGCGCTCCGGGCCGCGCGCGTGCCCCCGGCCGACGCCCTGGCGGGCCGATGACCGGCTCCGGCGCCTCGCCCGCGCGGCCGCGCTCCCCGGCGCAGCGCCTCGGCCCCCGCGTGCGGCTCTTCCTGCAGCTCGCCGTCCGCAACGTGGTGCGCAATGCGCGGCGCAGCGCGCTGACCGCGTCGGCGATGATCCTCGGGCTCGCCGTGCTGATGTGGACCCGTGCCATCTCCGACGGCGCGCACGAGTCGTGGGTGACCGGGGCCGTGCGGATCGGCGCCGGTCACGTCGCCGTCGAGGCGCCGGGCTTCGCGAAGAGCGGCAGCCTCGCCGACCGCCTCTCGGCCGAGCAGCTCGCCGCCGCCGAAGCCGCGCTGCGCGCGCCCGCCGTGGCGCCGCTGGTGCGGGCGGTGGCGCCGCGCCTGGAGGTCAGCGGCCTCGCCAGCTCGGCCTCGGCGGCCGTGCCGGTGCGGATCGTGGGCGTGGATCCGGCGGCGGAAGCCGCGTTCAGCCCGCTCGCGGGGAGCGCGGTGGCGGGCACCTTCCTGGCGCCCGGCGACCGGCTCGCCGCCTACGTGGGCGTGGGCCTCGCCCGGCGGCTGGCCTTGGGGCTCGGGTCGCGTCTCGTGCTCACGGCCCAGACCGCCGCGGGGGAGATCACCGGCCAGCTGGTGCGCGTGGCCGGGACCTTCAGGAGCGGCGTGCCCGACATCGACGACGGCCTGGTGTACGTCCCCATCGCCACCGCCCGCAGCTGGCTGGGCACGCCGGGCGCCGCGACCGCGCTGGCCGTGCTCCTCCACTCGAGCCGCGCGGCCAACCGGGTCGTGCGCGCGCTCGGCGACCGCCTCCCCCCCGGCGTCGCGGTGCTGTCGTGGCAGGAGGCGGCACCCGCGCTCGCGTCCGCCGTCCGGATCGACGACTGGAGCGGCTACGCGTTTCTCCTGATCCTCCTGGCCATCGTGGCGCTGGCCATTCTCAACGCGGTGCTGATGAGCGTGCTGAACCGCAACCGCGAATTCGGCGTGCTGCAGGCGCTCGGCCTCACGCGGCGGGAGACCAGCGTGGTGGTGTTCACCGAAGGCCTGCTGCTCACCACCGCCAGCGGCGTCCTGGGGATGGCGATCGGGTTCGGCGTCACCTGGCTGCTGTGGCGCCACGGCCTCGACCTGTCCGCGCTGATGCAGGGCGACATCACCTTCTCGGGGGCCCTGGTGAGCCCGATCATCGTGCCGGAGTTCCGCGCCGTGCAGGTGGTCCTGTGTCTGGCCGCGACGCTGGCCATCGGCGTCGCGGCCTCGATCTATCCGGCGCGCCAGGCGGGGCGCATCGACGTGGCGGAGGCGATGAAGTTCGACCGATGAACACACCTACTCGAGCTGGTCGTACGGACGCGCGACCTGTGGAAGATCTACCCGCAGGAGCCGGAGCCCGTGCAGGCGGTCCGCGGCGTGACCCTGGAGATCGCGCGTGGTGATTTCGTGGCGATGGCGGGGCCGTCGGGTTCCGGCAAGACCACGCTCCTCAACCTGCTGGGAGGGCTGACGCGCGGCACCCGCGGCGAGGTGGAGGTCGGGGGCCGGGCGCTGACGAGGCTCGGCGACCGCGAGCTGGCCACGCTGCGGCTCGAGAGCATCGGCTTCGTCTTCCAGGCGTACAACCTCCTGCCGGTGCTGAGCGCGCTGGAGAACGCGGAGTTCACCCTGCTGCTGCGCGGCGTTCCGGCCGCCGAGCGGCGGCGCCGGGTGATGGAGCTGTTCGGCGAGATGGGGCTCGCGGGCCTGGAGGACCGCCTCCCGGGCAAGCTCTCCGGCGGCCAGCAGCAGCGGGTGGCCGTGGCCCGCGCCGTGGTGGGGGCGCCCGCGCTGGTGCTGGCGGACGAGCCGACGGCGAACCTCGACACGGCGGCGAGCGCCGCGCTGCTCGAGGTGATGGAGCACCTCAATCACGAGCACGGGGTGACGTTCATCTTCGCCACCCACGACCCGCGGGTGATGGAGCGCGCGCACCGGCTGATCCGGCTGGTGGACGGCGCGGTCGAGAGCGACGTCCGGCAGAATGTGCACGAGAGGGCCGCGACGCCGTCGCGGTGACCCGATGACGTCGCGTGGCTGGCGGCGCCGCCTGGCGTGCGCGCCGCTGCTCGCGGCCCTGGTGGCCGGCGCCACGGCGGCCCCGTGCGCCGCGCAGTCCGGCTGGCTCAGCGGCTACTCCCTCAACGTGGGCGGCGTGAGCGGCGCGAGCCCCTTCGGCCCGGGCGGCGCGTCCGACTTCCAGCGCCTGCGCCTGATGGCGGCACCGGCGCTCGGTCCGTTCCGGCTCGAGGCCGCGTACGAGCAGCTGTTCCTCTACCAGCAGCGGCCGGGAGCGGCGTTCGCGGCGCTGGCGCCCGGCGCCGCCCCCGCGTCGGGCGACTGGCTCGGCCTCGACTGGACGCTGCTCGCAGCGCGGCGACGTCCTGTGGCGCCACCGCTTCGACCGCCTCGACGTCGCGCTCCCCGTGGGACGGTGGGAGGCGCGGGTGGGCCGGCAGACGATCTCGTGGGCCACGACGCTGCTGCTGACGCCGGCCGATCCGTTCGCGCCGTTCGATCCCTCGGACCCGTTCCGCGAGTACCGCAGCGGGGTGGACGCGGCGCGGCTGCAGTTCTTCCCGGGCGCCTTCAGCGGCCTCGACGTCGTCGTGCGGCCGGTGCGCACGCCGGGGGGGCGGACCGTGACGGCGGCGGCCCGGGCCAAGGTGACGCTGGGGTCGGTCGACCTGTCGGCGTGGGGCGGCGTGGTGTACGGCGATCCCGCGGGCGCGGTGGGGGCCACGGGCACGGTGGCCGGAGCCGCCTGGCGCGCCGAGCTGTCGGTGCGGGAGGACTCGACGCGCGCGCGCCGTGCTGCGCGGCGCCGCGGGCTTCGACCGGCGCTGGAGCGTGCTCGGCCGGGATCTCTACGTCGTGATCGAGTACCAGCGCGACGGCTACGGGGCGGCCGGCGCGGGCCGGCTGGCGTCGGTGCTCCTCTCGCGGCCCTACCAGCGAGGCGAGCTGCAGGTGCTCGGGCGGGACGTGGTCGCGGGCCAGCTGCAGTACCAGCTCCATCCGCTGGTCGCCGGCGAGCTGCTGGTGCTGTGGGACCTTGGGGACGGCAGCGCGATCGTGGGCCCGGCGCTCGCGCTCTCGGCGTCGAACGAGATCACGGTGCGCGCCGGGGCCTTCCTGCCGGAGGGGAACCGGACGGTGAGCGCGACGGCCGTCGGCTCGGAGTTCGGCACCGCGCCCCGGTTCGCGTACGCATCGGTCAGCGTGTTCTTCTAGGCGACCGGCCTCGGCTCACTCACCGGGCGACGAGCACCTGCTTCACGGCACGCCCGGAAAGCCCCGCACCTCGATCCGGCCGCGGGGCTTCCGAGTGAATGCGCGCCCGCCGTGCCCGGCTAGGAAACCGACCGGGTCACGCACGAAGTCGTCGCGGCGGTTCTTGGCCCAGGCCGCCTCGTCGTGGCCGCTGTCCAGCGGCCGTTCCTTCCCGTACGAGATGATGGTGATGCGCTCCAGCGCGATGCCGTGCGCCGTCAGCCACCGCTTGGCTTCCGCCGCGCGGCGCTCGCCCAGCGCCATGTTGTACTCGTCCGAGCCGCGCTCGTCGCAGTTCCCCGCGATCTGCAGCGCCAGCCGCGGGTGCGCCTGCAGGATGCCCAGCTTCTGCTGCAGCAACGCGATGTCCGCCGGCTGCAGGACGGCCTTGTTGTAGTCGAAATGCACCTGCTCGGCCATCAGCGCCGCGTCGGACGCCGAGAGGCCGGTGTTCGTCACGTCCTTGGACGAGTCGACCGTCTCGCGCATCACTTCCGAGCGCACCGAGTCGGCGTGCGTCTCCGCCGCCTTGGCCCGCGCGATCGAGTCGGCCCGGGCCAGCGCCAGCATCGAGTCGCGGTGCATCTGCGCCTGCCGCGCCACGTCCGCCGCGCTCGGCTGCGCGACCGGCGCGACGGCGACGGGCTTCGGGTTGCTGCTGCAGGCGGCCAGGAGCGCCAACGCCGCGCCGGCCGCCATTCCACCTAGCCTGCGGTCCATCTACTTCCTCCTGGGATGAGGTTTGTCAGTCACCCTAGTACCCCGCGGACGACGGAGAGTGCCGTGCGCGGTTCCGCGGCGCATCCTCGTCCTCGAACAGCATCAGCGGTTCCAGGGCCGCCACCCCCAGCTCCTCGGTGAAACGCTCGAACAGGCTGGCGAACCTCGCCAGCTGGCGGGGCGGAAACCGGCGCAGGGCCCTGAGCATCCGGTTCTGCGCCGAATCGGGAACCCGCTCCAGCGCCCGCCGGCCCGCGGGCGTCAGTGTCAAGACGATGCTGCGCCCGTCGACCGACGACCGGCGGCGCCGCACGAAGCCCCGGTCCACCAGCCGGCTGACCACCACCGACACCGAGCTCTTGTGGGTCAGGGTGCGGGAGGCCAGATCGTTGAGGGAGAGGGCCGGTGCGTCGGCCAGGTTCTGCAGCACGAAGTGCTGCGCCCCGCTGACGTGCAGGGCGTCCTCCGCCGCCTGCGCCGCGGCGCGAAACGCGCGCACCGTGCGGCGCAGCGCGTTCAGCACCGACTGGGCGTACAGGACGTGGTCGCCGGGCGACGGCCCAGGTTCCGCCATGGTGCGTCCCCCCCGCGGTCTCCGGCATTTTAGTTGGGATCTCAACTACACGCAAGACGCGGGCGGGTCCCCGCCGCCGGCCGGCGGCGCTACTCGATCTTCAGCCGGTAGCCGACGCCCGGTTCCGTCAGCAGCACCTTCGGCCGGGAGGGGTCGTCCTCCAGCTTGTGGCGGAGCTGGGTCATGTAGACCCGGACGTAGTGGGTGTGGTCCACGGCGTTGGGGCCCCACACGTCCCGGAGCAGCTGGCGATGGGTGAGCACCCGGCCGGCGTGCCGGACCAGCGCGCTCAAGAGCTTGTACTCGATCGGCGTGAGATGGACCTCGGCCTCGCCGCGGAACACCAGCCGCGCCCCCAGGTCCACGCGGAGGTCGCCGAGGACGAAGACCGGCTCCCCGCCCTCGTCCGTCGCGGCGCGGCGCAGCGCCACGCGCAGGCGGGCCAGCAGCTCGCCCATGCTGAACGGCTTGGTGAGGTAGTCGTCCGCGCCCGCGTCGAGCGCGGCGATCTTGTCCTGCTCCCTGCCCCGCGCCGAGATCACGATGATGGGAACCCGGGACCACTCGCGCACCCGCCGGGTCAGCTCGATCCCGTCCAGGTCCGGCAGCCCGAGGTCGAGCAGGATCACGTCGGGGTTGCGCCCGCTCGCCTGCGCCAGCCCCTCGCGCGCGGTGGTGGCCTCCACCAGGTGATAGTCGTGGGCTTCCAGCGACGCCTTGCAGGAAGCGCCGCATCTGGGCCTCGTCCTCGATCACCAACACCGTCGGCGCGACGTCGCTCATCGCATCCCGCGCTCGGGGGTCGGCAGCAGCTCACTCGCCTCGGTCTCGGCCGGAACGCTGGAGGGCTGGCCTCCGAGCGGCAGGGTGAAGTGGAAGGCCGCGCCGCCGCCCGGCCGGTTCTCGGCCCAGATCCGTCCGCCGTGGGCCGTCACGATGCCCCGGCAGATGGTGAGTCCGAGGCCCACGCCGGCGACCGACGTGGCGCCCGCCACGCGGTAGAACTTGTCGAACACCTTGGCCTCCTCGCCGGCCGGGAACCCCGGTCCCCGGTCCGCCACGTCCACCACGACCGTGCCCTCGGCGGCCGCCGCCGTGATCTCGACCGGCGTGCCGGAAGGCGTGTACTTCACCGCGTTCTCCAGCAGGTTGACGAACACCTGCTCGATCAGCAGCCCGTCCATCAGGATCAGCGGCAGGTCCGACGGAAGCCGCACCGTCACCGGGTGCTCCCCCAGCCGCGATTCCAGCCGGATCAGGGCGACGCCCACGACCTCCTCCAGCGGCTGCCAGTCCTTCTGCACCTGGAGCGCGCCGCTCTCCACCCGGATCATGTCGAGCAGGTTCCCGATCAGGCGGTTCATCCGCGTCGACTCTTCGAGAATGGCCTGAATCAGGTCGCGGCGCGCCGCCGCCGTCAGCGCCCCCGCGTCCTCCAGCAGGCTGCTCGCCGCGCCCGTGATGGCGCCCAGGGGCGTGCGCATGTCGTGGGAGAGCGAGCTCAACAGCGCGGTGCGCAGGCGCTCGGCCTCCGCCTCCACCTGCTCGCGCTGCGCCTGCTCGGCCAGCAGGGCGCGCTCCAGCGCACCGGCCGCCTGCGCGGCGAAGGTCTCGAGCAGGTGCTGGAGCGCGGGGTCGTGGAATCGCCGGGCGTCGGTGGGGCGCACGCCCATGACGCCGATGACGCCGGCCGACCCTTCCAGCGGCACGTAGTGCGCCTGGGAGGCGGGCAACGTATCGGTGCCCACGCCGGCGGCCTGCCGGTGGTCGAACGCCCACTGCGCCACGCTGCGCTCTTTCTCGTCCATCGGGTAGGCCGGGCTCGCCCCCACCGGGATCTCCACCCGCCCGGCTTCGTTCGGCAGGAGGACCTGCACCTCGGCGCCGAAGGTGCTCGCCAGATGCCGCTCCGTCACCGCCACCAGCTCGCCGCGTCCCCGCGTGGCGGCGAGGTCGCGGCTCATCGCGTACAGGGTCGCCGTGTCGCCTTCGCGGGCCCGCGCGGTCTCCGCCTGCGCGCGGATCCGCAGCGTGAGGGCGCTCATCACCAGCGCGATCACCAGCATCACCACGAAGGTCAGCACGTACCGCACGTCGGAGACGGCGAAGGTGTAGAACGGCGGCACGAAGAAGAAATCGAACAGCCCGATGCTGAGCAGTGCCGCGGCCACGGACGGACCCCGGCCGTAGCGCGACGCGACGAGCACCACGCCGAGCAGATAGACCATGGCCAGGTCGGTGACCGACAGGAACCGGAACACCAGGGCCGCCAGCCCCGTGGCGACCGCCACGACCAGACCGGCCCGCAGATACTCGCCGGCCGAGGAGCGGCGGCCGCCGGCCGCCCGCCGCCGGGGCCGCGAGGTGACGTCGCCGCTGATGGCGTAGACGTCCACGTCGCCGCTCCCGCGCACCAGCTGGTCGAGCGTGGAGCCGTAGAGCTTGTCGCGCCAGCGCGGATGGGTCGGCTTGCCGATCACGATCTTGGTGACGTTGTGGTCGTGCGCGTACGAGAGGATCGCCTCGGCGGCGCGCTGCCCGCTCAGCGACGCCGTGACCGCGCCCAGCGACTCGGCCAACCGGAGATTCGCGAGCAGGGCCTCGCGATCCCCGGGCGACACCGCCTCCCCCGGGCGCTCCACGTGGACCACCCGCCATTCGCACTTGAGCCCGGTGGCCATGCGCTTGCCCGCCCGCACCAGCCGCGCGCCGTCCGGGTTCGGGCCGATGCACACCAGGATGCGGTCGGCCGCCGCCCAGGTCGAGTGAATGCCGGCGTCCCGCATGTAGCCGCGCATCTGCGCGTCCACCCGCTCGGCCGCGCGCCGCAGCGTCAGCTCGCGCAGCGCGATCAGATTGCCCTTGCGGAAGAACCGTTCGATCGCCGCCGCGGCCTGCTCCGGCACGTAGACCTTGCCCTGCCGCAGGCGCGCCAGCAGGTCGTCGGCCGACAGGTCGACCAGCTCGATCTCGTCCGCCTGGTCGAACACGGCGTCGGGCAGCGTCTCGCGCACCGTGATCCGCGTGATCTGGGCCACGACGTCGTTGAGGCTCTCGATGTGCTGGACGTTCAGGGTGCTGTAGACGTTGATGCCCGCGGCGAGCAGCTCCTCGACGTCCTGCCAGCGCTTGGCGTGCCGCGAGCCCGGCGCGTTGGTGTGCGCCAGCTCGTCCACCAGCAGCAGGCCGGGGCGGCGCGCCAGGGCGGCGTCGAGATCGAACTCCTCGAGCGCGATGCCGCGGTACTCCAGGCTCCTCCGCGGGAGCGCCGGCGAGCCCGTCGAGCAGGGCGGCCGTCTCCGGCCGCCCGTGCGTCTCGACCACGCCGACCACGACGTCCGCGCCCTCCCTGGCCTGGGCACGCGCGGCCTCCAGCATGGCGTACGTCTTGCCCACGCCGGGGGAAGCCCCGAAGAAGATCTTGAGGCGCCCCAGGCTCGCCTGCCGCTCCTCCTCGCGGATCCGGGCGAGCACGGCTTCCGGGTCGGGGCGGCCATTCGGAACGGAGGTCACGGGCCTAACCTAGCGCCCGCCGGTCCGGCTGGTGAGGGCGCCCGGCCAGGCACGCCCCGCCGTCCGCCGCACACGCCCTCGCATCCCGCCCGCGGACGATCGGGCGCGGGTGGCGCTCACAGTTTCACGAGCAAGGCGCAGTTGATCCGGTTCTCCGTGTTCCTGAGGTCGGGCGCCCAGCCGGCCACGTTCGAGCCCGGCGCGCCCTGGTTGCCGGCGGGAGGCGTGACGCCGCCGGGACCCGCGAAGTAGGGCACGCTGGCGTGCCGGTGGTCGAACTCCGCCCGGAACGTCACGAACTGGTCCGGCATGTAATCGAAGGTGAGCGAGGCGTCCCAGGCGCTGAACCGATCCCCGGGGTTCTCCGTGAAGTAGGGCGTGCCCGACGCGGCGGTCGCGCCGTTGATGGGCGGCATCAGGACCAGGTAGCGGCCCGGATTGGTCATCGCGCCGCCGCCCAGGGTCAGGGCGTAGCGGTCCTTCGCGAACCAGAAGCGGTTGTAGAGCATGAAGCCGAGGAACGCCTGCTTCGGCCCAAGCGCCGTGCCGGTGCAGCTCACGCCGCCGCCGTTTTCGCACCCCGCGTCCACGGTGAGCGAGAACGCCCCCTTGTCGGGGAAGGCCCGGGGGCTGTCGAGGTACTTGAGCTGCAGGCTGTTGTCGCTGTGCACCCGCGCGCGGCCCGGGATGCCGAGCCAGTCGTAACCGTAGTAGCTGTTGGACAGCACGGAGACCGCCCCGCTCGGCCGCCACAGCAGCTGGAGCCCGTAGCCCGGGCTCTCGTTGAACATGCCGTACGACTGCCAGCCGTTGATGAGCCACGGCTCGATCTTGAGCTTGTCGCTGGGGAACACCTGCAGCCTGAGCCCGTTGAAGAACCACGGCGTGTTGCTCGAGACGTAGGAGGGCTGGTACGCCCAGTTGTCGAAGTTGTAGTAGCCGAAGAGGCCGACGTACGACATGAAGATGCCGGCGTCGAGGTTGATCCCGTTCCACGCGTTCCAGTGGTAGCCGCCGTACGCCTCGGAGACGTAGCGGTACGCGTCGGCGAGGTTCCACTGGCCGCGCGCGGGACTGGCGTCGTTGCGCGGCGTCATCGTGGAGTACATCCCGAACTGCGTCATCAGCCGGCCGCGGGCGTGCTCGGTGTGGAAGTCTCCGCCGATCCCGAGCTGCTGGACCTGCACCTCGCCGGTCCGCCCGCTCTCGCTGGTCCCCACCAGCGTGTGGTCCGACGGGTGGTTGAAGTCCCCGATGTACGACGCGTCGAGCCGGAACTCGCCGGTGAAGTACTTCGAGTCGAGCACCGACACCGTCTGGCGCGGGTTGCCCTGGAGCCAGGTGAAGTCGGCGAAGGCGAACGGGACCTTGGCCGGCGCGGTGTCGGCCGCGGGCGCCTGCGCGCGCGCGGTGTCACCCGCCGCCGGGGCCTGGGCCTCAGCCCCCACCGCGTGTGACGACGCCAAGCCGATGCTGACCAGCAGCACAATGGACGGACGCATAGTGCATGTCTCCGGTGATGGAAATCGGCCGCCGTGGCTGACCGCACACGGACGAACATCGTGATCAGAGAATCAGCGGGGTGAGTGCGCTCCGGCGAGGCTGTCGAGCGCCAGATTGAGCCACAGCACGTTGACGCGGGGCTCGCCGAGAATGCCGAACACGCGCCGTTCCGTGTGCCTGGCCACCAGCGCGCGCACCTCCGCCTCCGTGAGCCCACGGGCGCGGGCCACGCGCGCCACCTGCAGTTCGGCGCTCGCGGGCGAGATGTCGGGGTCGAGCCCGGAGCCCGACGACGTGACGAGGTCGGACGGGATCTGACCCTTCACCCCGTTGTCGAGGTGCACCGCGCTGTCCACCGCCTGCACGATCAGGGTGTCGGCCAGCTTCGCGCTGGTGGGCCCCAGGTTGCTGCCGCCCGACAGCGTGTCGTCGTAGCCGGTACCGGCGGCCGACGGCCGTCCGTGGAAATAACGGGCGCTGGCGAACGTCTGGCCGATGAGCAGGCTGCCGACGACTCGCCCGTCCACCGTGACCAGCGAGCCGTTGGCCTGGCGCGGAAAGAGGAACTGGGCGATACCGGTCACGAGACCCGGGTAGAGGAGGCCGGTGATCACCATCAGCACCAGGGTGACTACGATCGCGGGGCGCAGCTGGTTCTTGAGCATCGTCACACCAGATGGAGCAGGGTGATGAGCACGTCCAGGACCTTGATGCCGGCGAACGGGATCAGGATGCCGCCCACGCCGTAGATCCAGAGATTGCGGCGCAGGATCGCGGCGGCCGCCGCCGGGCGCCAACGCACGCCGCTGAGCGCGAGCGGGATGAGGGCGATGATGATGAGGGCGTTGAACACCACGGCCGACAGGATCGCCGACTGCGCCGAGTGCAGGCGCATGACGTTCAGGGCCTGCAGCGCCGGGTAGGTCGCCACGAACATCGCGGGGATGATGGCGAAGTACTTGGCGACGTCGTTGGCGATCGAGAAGGTGGTGAGCGCGCCGCGGGTGATCAGGAGCTGCTTCCCGATCTCGACCACCTCGATGAGCTTGGTCGGGTTGGAATCCAGGTCGATCAGGTTGCCCGCCTCCTTGGCCGCCTGGGTCCCGGTGTTCATCGCCACCGCGACGTCGGCCTGGGCCAGTGCCGGGGCGTCGTTGGTCCCGTCACCGGTCATCGCCACCAGCCGACCGCCGGCCTGCTCGCGCTTGATCAGCGCCATCTTGTCCTCGGGCCGGGCCTGCGCGAGGAAGTCGTCCACGCCCGCCTCGGCCGCCACCGCGGCGGCCGTGAGCGGATTGTCGCCGGTGATCATCACCGTCTTGATGCCCATCCGCCGCAGCTCGGCGAACCGCTCCTTGATGCCGCCCTTCACGATGTCCTTGAGATGGATGACGCCCAGCGTGCGGTGGTTCTCCGCCACCACCAGCGGCGTCCCGCCTTCACGCGCGATGGCTTCCACCGTGGCGCGCACGCCCGCGGGGCTGGTGCCACCCTGCTCGCCGACGAACGTCTCGATGGCGTCCGCGGCGCCCTTGCGGATCCGGCGCCCGTCGAAGTTGACGCCGCTGACGCGCGTCTGGGCGCTGAAGGGGATGAACGTCGCACCCAGGCCGTGGATGTCGCGCTCCCGGAGGCCGTAGCCGGTCTTGGCGAGCACCACGATGCTGCGCCCTTCGGGCGTCTCGTCGGCCAGCGACGCGAGTTGCGCGGCATCGGCCAGGATCTCGCCGGTCACCCCGTCCGCGGGGACGAACGCCACCGCCTGCCGGTTGCCGAGGGTGATGGTGCCGGTCTTGTCCAGGAGCAGCGTGTCCACGTCGCCGGCCGCCTCCACCGCGCGGCCGCTCATCGCGATCACGTTGTGCTGGATCATGCGGTCCATGCCCGCGATGCCGATGGCGGAGAGCAGCCCGCCGATGGTGGTCGGGATCAGGCAGACCAGGAGCGCGACCAGGATCGGGATGGGCACCGCGCCGCCGGAGTAGATCGCGAACGGCTGCAGCGTCACCACCGCCAGGAGAAAGACGATGGTGAGCCCCGAGAGCAGGATGATCAGCGCGATCTCGTTGGGCGTCTTCTGCCGCTTGGCGCCTTCCACCAGGCCGATCATCCGGTCGAGGAAGGTCTCGCCCGGGTTGGCCGTGATGCGGACGACCAGGAAGTCGGACAGCACCCTGGTGCCGCCGGTGACCGCGGAGCGGTCGCCGCCCGACTCGCGGATCACCGGCGCCGACTCGCCCGTGATCGCCGATTCGTCCACCGACGCGACCCCCTCGATCACCTCGCCGTCGCCGGGAATCAGGTCGCCGGGCAGGCACAGCACCACGTCGCCCCGGCGGAGCCGCTCGGCCGACACCTCCTCGACGGAGGCGCGGTCATGAGGATCGTGGAGCCGCTTCGCCGAGGTCAGGGTGCGCGAGCGGCGCAGGCGTCTCGGCCTGCGCCTTGCCCCGCCCCTCCGCCATCGCCTCGGCGAAGTTGGCGAACAGCACGGTGAACCAGAGCCACAGCGCGATCTGGAGCGTGAAGCCGATCGCGCCGCGCCCTTCGATGCCGTCGCGGACCAGGATCAGCGTGGTGAGCACGCTCCCGATCAGCACCACGAACATCACCGGGTTCCGGACCATGTGCCGCGGGTCGAGCTTGGCGAACGAATCGCGGATCGCCCGGCGCACGATGGGCGCATCGAACAGCGGGCGCGTCAGCGTCGCCATGGTCTAGAACAGCCTTCCGGCGCCCATCAGCAGGTGCTCGACCACGGGGCCGAGCGCGAGCGCGGGGAAGAAGGTGAGGGCGCCCACGATCAGAATCACCCCGATGAGCAGCGCGACGAACAGCGGCGTCGTCACCGGGAACGTCCCCGCCGACGCGGGCACGATCCGCCGCTCCGAGAGGAAGCCCGCCAGCGCCAGCACCGGCACCATCATCGCGAACCGCCCGAACAGCGTCCCCAGCCCGAGCAGCGTGTTGTAGTAGTAGGTGGTCCCGGTGAGGCCGGCGAAGGCGCTGCCGTTGTTGCCGGTCACCGACGTGAAGGCGTACAGGATCTCGCTCAGGCCGTGCGGGCCCGCGTTGTTGAGCCCCTTGAGGCCCGGCGGGGAGCACCGCCGACGCCGCGGTGAACACGCAGGATGACCGCCGGGAAGATCAGGACGTACAGCATCGCCATCCGGACTTCCCGGCTCTGGATCTTCTTCCCCAGGTACTCCGGCGTCCGGCCCACCATCAGCCCGGCGATGAACACCGTCAGGATCGCCATCACCAGCATCCCGTAGAGCCCCGACCCGACGCCGCCGAAGATCAGCTCGCCGAGCTGGATGTTGACCAGCGGCACCATGCCGCCCAGCGGCGTGAAGGAGTCGTGCATGCTGTTCACGGCGCCGCACGAGGCGTCGGTGGTCACGGTGGCGTAGAGGGCGGAGTTGGCGATGCCGAACCGCACCTCCTTGCCCTCCATGTTGCCGCCGGGATTCGTCGGCGAGGCCACGATGTCCACGCCGCGCGCCGCGTGAATCGGGTTGCCGCGCGCCTCGGCCCAGTACGCCGTCGTCACGCCCGCGCCGAACAGCACGAACATCGCCGCCCACAGCGCCCAGCCGTGGCGCCTGGCTCTTCACCATCCGGCCGAAGGTGTAGGTGAGGCCGGCGGGCACGAGGAAGATCGCGAGCATCGAGAGGAAGTTCGTCCACGGCGTCGGGTTCTCGAACGGATGCGCCGCGTTGGCGTTGAAGAAGCCGCCGCCGTTGGTGCCGAGCTGCTTGATGGCCTCCTGGCTCGCCACCGGACCCATGGCCAGGACCTGCTTGGCGCCCTCGAGCGTGGTGGCGGTGACGTAGGGATGGAGGTTCTGGATCACGCCCTGCTGGACGAACAGCAGCGCCAGCACGAAGGAGAGCGGGAGGAACAGGTACAGCGTGCCGCGCACCAGGTCCACCCAGAAGTTGCCGATGCGCCCCGCCGAGCGGCGCGCGATGCCCCGCGCCAGCGCCACCGCGGCGGCGACCCCGACGGCCGCGGAAGCGAAGTTGTGGAAGGCGAGCTGCATCATCTGCGAGAGGTAGCTCATCACCGTCTCGCCGGCGTACGACTGCCAGTTGGTGTTCGTCGTGAACGAGGCCGCCGTCTCGAAGGCCTGCCGATCCGGCACCGCGGCGCGGTGGAACGGATTCAGCGGGCAGGTGCCCCTGGAGCCGCAGCGCGACGTAGGTGACCAGCATCGAGACGGCGCTGAACAGCCAGCAGCCCCGCCGCGTAGCGCGTCCAGTGCTGGTCCTCCTCGGGATTCACGCCGCTCAGCCGGTAGATGGCCCGCTCCACCGGCGCGAGCCACCGTAGCGAGCCGTCGTAGACCTTGAGGACGTACAGGCCCATCGGCTTCGTGACCGCGAGCACCGCGAGCGCGAACAGCAGGATCTGGAGCCAGCCGTTCAGGGTCATGGGGTCGCCAGGTCCGAAACGGGCGCGCGCCCGCTCAGAACTTCTCGGGCCTGAGGAGGGTGTAGACCAGGTAGACCAGGAGCAGGAGCGAGACGATCCCGGCGACCACGGTCTCGGCGCTCACGGCCGGTCCTCCTCACCCGTGCCGTCGCTGCCGAGCCGCTCACAGCCGCGGACGTAGGCGAGCATCAGGCCGAAGAAGGCCAGCGTGACGGCGATATAGACGAGGTCGAGCATGCGGAGAGGATACGGCGACCAACGTCAAAACGGGGTCAGGAAACCCCGGCGGGACATCAAGATTTCATCAGGATCCCAGGCGACCAGCGTCGAGTGCTTGAGTCCTTCACACTGTGGATCACCGTTCCCACCACAGCGCGGGATCCCGGAACCGGTGGGTCGGCGCCGGGAGCGACAGCGTGATGGCCGCGCCCTCGCCCGCCACCGAGCTGACGGTGAGCGTGCCGCCGAACGCGTTCTCGACCACGCGGCGCGCGTCCACCACGGCGCTCTGCCCGTCCACCACTTCGGCCCCCGGCGCGCTCACGACGAGCCGCACCACCGGGCCGACGTTCTCCAGCGACAGGGTCACCGTGCCGACGCGCCCCTGCAGGCCCCTCACCGCCACGCGGATCATGGACCCGACCGCCGTACGGAGGTTCTCCGCGTTGCCGGGCACCGACACGACGTACGCGAGCGTCTTGAGCTCGATCGACGCGCCGCGCAGCGCCGCCTGCGGGCGCTCGGCGTCCACGCACGACCACACCACCTGCACCACGTCGAACTCGCCGCCGTGCTCCAGCACCGCGCGGGCCCGATCGTGCACCGTCCGCACCAGCGACACGGCCTGCTCCAGCGCCCGGCCGGCCGCCCGCAGGTCCTCGATCAGCCTGGCGCGGCCCGCCTCGTCGGGAGGCACCGCATCCGCGAGCGCGGCGCCGCTGCGCACGACGGCGGTGCGCGCCACCGCCAGCGGTCCCCCGATGTCCTGGGCGAAACTCCCCAGCTGCTCCATGAAGCGCTCGAACAGGTCGAGATCGGCCGGCATGCCGTTGCCGGCGACCCGGCTGCTCAACCCCAGACACAGGCCCGCCAGCTCCAAGGCCAGCCGCTCCCGGCTGCGGCGCTCCAGGTTGGCGATCGGCGGCGGATCGGGCACGCTGTCGCGGACCGGCGCCACGCACCATTGCGCGTCGGACAGCCGTCCCGCCACCCAGCGACTGCCCGGCGGCGCGGGCATGGCCAGATGCGTCACCGCGACCTTCACCTCGGGCGTCACTTCCCACGCCTGCGCCTCGCTGCCGTTGCAGGCCAGCGGCTTGAGCGCACCCGAATCCTCGACCTCCCACACGCCCACCATCCGCCCATCCAGGGCGGCGCCGGCACGACGCAGCACTTCGACTGTCCAGCGGGACTGCTGTTCGCTCGTCCCCGCATCGGTCATGACCGGCACTCCCGTGGCATTGGGCCGCCCGAGGGACGACCCCCGCTCGCGCTGCACCGACGGCTGAGGGGAAGCCGCACCTGAGGGGTGGCACAATATCCGGCCAGAACCCGCCTGCAGCAAGGCCCGGCGATACAGGAGTGCGCACATCGTGTTTGGGGGATTATCCTTTCCATAGAGAAGCGGAGGCACGAGAGCGTTGAAGGAGGGGCGTGATGACCGATCGACTGCCATCCATCTTCCTGGCCCACGGCTCGCCGTTCCTGCTCGACGACGCGGCGTGGGTGGCTGAGCTCGGACACTGGGCGGCCGCGCTGCCGCGCCCGCGCGCGGTGCTGATGCTGTCCGCGCACTGGGAGCAGAAGCCGGTCACCCTCGGCGCGACGCGCGCCGTTCCGCTGGTCTACGATTTCTACGGTTTCCCCGAGAGGTACTACCGGGTGCAGTACGCGGCGCCGCCGGCGCCGGAGCTGGCGCAGCGAGTGCGCGAGCTGCTGGGCGGCACCCAGCCGGTGGTCGAGTCCGAGCGCGGGCTCGATCACGGCGCCTACGTGCCGCTGATCGCGATGTACCCCGCGGCCGACGTGCCGGTGCTCCAGGTGTCGCTGCCGAACCTCGACCCGGCCACCCTGTTCGAGATGGGAAGGGCCTTGGCGCCGCTCAGGCGGGAAGGCGTGCTCATCGTGGGCAGCGGCTTTCTCACCCACAACCTGCGGGCGATGGACATGTCGCCCGGCGCCGCCACGCCGGCCTGGGCCGCGGAGTTCGACGGGTGGGCCGCGGACGTCCTCGCGCGCCGGGACCTGGACACCCTGCTCGACTACCGCCGCCGCGCGCCGGGGGTCCGGATGGCGCTCCCCACGCAGGAGCATTTCGTGCCCGTCATCGCGGCGGCGGCGCAGCGCGGTGGACGAGCCCGGGCCGGTCACGTTCCCCATCACCGGCTACAACTTCGGCTCGCTCACCAAGCGCTCGGTGCAGTTCGGCTGACCGCCTAGCGGTCGGGGAGGCGGCCCGCCAGGTCCGCCATCTGCTGTAACAGCGTCACCAGCTCGTCCACCCGCGGATCCAGCGTGTCCGCCAGCTCGGGGTGGACGCGCCCGTACGCCTTGAGGTGCCGCGCCTTCACGTCCTCCATGCTGCTGGCCCACACCTCCGCCGTGGCCTGCACCCGCCGCCGCAAGGGCGGCGCGTCGTGCGCCGGAAGCGCGAGCAGCCGGCCCAGCGCGTCCACCGCGGCGTCCAGGCGCGCGATGACGGCGCGCAGCCCGTCGTAAGGCTCGCCCGGGCGGCGCAGCTCGGGCCACCCGGCCACGTCGTCCACGTCCTCGCGCAGCATCCGCAGGTGCGTCGCGACGCGGCGCTGCTGGTTCGCGTTCAAGAGGGGTCGGTCCACGGGCCTCCCTGGCCTCGCCGAAACATACGCCGCGCCGGCGGCCGCGCGTTATCTTGGGGCCGGATGACGACTCCCGCGTCCCTCTTCTCGCGCCCCGACGACGCGACGCGCCAGGCCCAGCTCGAAGCGATGCGGCGACGGGCGACCGGCCTCCTCGCGCTCGCGGCGGCCGTGTTCGCCGTGGCCCGCAGCCTCGAGGACCGCTACCCGTGGCTCGGCTTCGTGCGGGCGACCGCCGAGGCGTCGCTGGTGGGCGGCCTGGCCGACTGGTTCGCCGTCACCGCGCTGTTCCGCCATCCCCTCGGCATCCCGATCCCGCACACCGCGATCGTCGCCACCCGCAAGGAGCGGATCGGACGCGTCCTCGGCACCTTCGTGCAGAGCCACTTCCTCACCCGCGAGGTGATCGCGGCGAAGCTCCGGGCCGTGCGCCCCGCGGAGCGCGCGGCGCGCTGGCTGAGCGAGATCGAGAACAGCCGGCGCATCGCGCAGCAGGTGGCCAGCGGCGTCGCGCGCACCCTCGACGCCCTCCCCGACCAGGAGATGCGCGCGCTGGTGCAGCAGGGACTGATCGCGCAGCTCCGGGCCACCCGCGCGGCCCCCGCGCTCGGCAAGACCCTGTCGCTGGTCGTGGCCGGCAACCGCCACCAGGAGCTGCTGAACGAGGCGGTGCGCCTCGCGGCGCAGGCGGTGCACGACAACCGCGAGCTGATCCGGGAGCAGGTGAAGGCGGAGAGCCCGTGGTGGGTGCCGGGCGTGGTGGACGAAGTGCTCTACCAGCGCATCATGGCCGCGATCGAGAAGATGCTGCAGGGCATCGGCGCCGACCCGCATCACCCGCTGCGCGCCGCGTTCGACACGGCGCTGCGCGACTTCATCGACCGGCTGCAGCATTCGCCCGAGGCGATCGCGCGCGCCGAAGCGCTCAAGGACGAATGGCTGCTCGACCCGTCGGTCGCCGAGCTGACCGGCCGCCTGTGGGAGACGATGCGCGCCGCGGTCACCCGGTTCGCGACGCGGGCCGACGGCGCGGAGCCCGGGCCCCTGGAGCGCGGCATCAGCGCCTTCGGGGCGGCGCTGATCGCCAACCAGGCGATGCTCGAGGAGATCAACGACGTCGCCATCGATCTCACCGTCTCCGTGGTCGAGCAATACCGCAACGAGATCGGCGACTTCATCGCCCAGACGGTGGCGGGCTGGGATGCGGCGGCCACGTCGCACCGCTTCGAGCTGGCCGTCGGCCGCGACCTCCAGTTCGTCCGGATCAACGGGACGCTGGTCGGCGGGCTCGTGGGCCTCGCGATCTACGTCCTGTCGCGGCTGTGGCGGTGACGATAGCCGGCGACCCGAGGAACCAAGGGCACCTGGCGAGGCTTGAAGGCATCCGGAGCGCATGGCGTTGCGTCCGTGAACGCGGCGAAGCCCCGCCCGGCAACGACCGGACGGGGCTTCGTGTACCCGCTCACACGGCGGCGGTTACGACTTTACCGGCATCGTGAACGTGAACTGGTACGCTTGCGCGGTGCTGTCGTACCGCGCCTCGAACGTGGCCGGAGACCGCACGCTCGCCGGCTGACCCGGCACGCTCGGAACGTCGAGCGGGAACGTGCGCCGCTGGAGCAGCGTCGCCCGCGTGATCATCGGCTCCATGAAGATCGGCTGCTGGTGGTAGTAGCCTACGACCATCGTCTTCTCGAACAGCGCCGCGGAGTGCAGCTGGGCGCCGGGCAGCGAGTGCATCCCCATGCCGGGCACGCAGATGCCGACCAGCGTTCCGAGCTGCGGGATGGCCACGTCGGGCAGCTCGTACGAGGCCGCCAGTGCGGCCGGCTTGGTCGAGTCGGCGCAGTCAATCTTGGCCATGTCGGCGGCCGAGATCGTGTAGAAATGGAAGTCGAAATGGGGGGTCAGGTACGGGGCCGGCGGATGGCCGTGCGGCTCCCAGTACACCGTCAGGCTCTTGAAGCCGACCGCCGAGTCGACGGCGGAAGGCAGCGCAACCATCGCGTCCATCTTGGGCGGCCAGGCCATCGGCACCTCCGCCGGCGCGTTCTCGATGGCCTTGACCGGGATGGTCGCACCGAAGGCCACCAGCGTGCTGCCAGACATCCGGCCCCAGGTGCACACATCGGCGCCATTGACCTGCTTGCACTCGCCCTGCACGAGCCGCTCCTTCGTGCAGGCGGACGTGCCGGCCAAGACGGCGCCGAGCACGGTTCCTACGAGGATGCGGCCGTACGCATGTGAGCCCAACGACATTGGTCCCCCAGTCGGTTGGTGGTGTGGAAGCCTCAGATGGGTTGTGGATCGGGGGACGAGGATACGGTAGAATCCCTTACAACGCAATAGGGATTCGGAAAGGGAAGGCTCGTGGCGGACTTCCGCATCACGGTCATGGGCATCTTCGTCGCGGACCTCGCCTTCCGGACGACCCGGCTGCCGGCGTGGGGGGAGACGGTGCTCGGCGCCGAGTACCAGCTCGGGCCGGGCGGCAAGGGCTCGAACCAGGCGGTGGCCGCCGCGCGCCTCGGCGGCACGGTGAGCCTCGTCTGCAGGGTGGGCCGCGACCCGTTCGGCGACCTGGCCCGGAGCACCTGGCGCGCCGCGGGCATCGACACGGAGTTCTGCTGCGACTCCCCCGACACCGCGACCGGCGCCGCCGCGATCGTGGTCCACCCGATCACCGGCGAGAACGCGATCGTCGCGGTCCCGGGCGCGAGCGCGCTCCTCACCGTGGGCGATGTGGATCGCGCCGCCTCGCGCATCGCCGAGTCGGCGGTCTTCGTCACGCAGCTCGAGCTGCCGGTCGCCGTGGCCGCCCACGGCCTCCGCCTGGCGCACGCGGCCGGCGTTCCCACGATCCTCAACGCGGCGCCGGCGCTGCCGCTGCCCGGCGACGTGTACCGCGACTCGGACTACGTCACGCCCAACGAGAGCGAGGCCGCCACCCTCACGGGGCAGCGGGTCGACGGACCCGCCGATGCGGCGCGGGCGGCCGACATCCTCCTGGCGCGTGGCTGCCGCAACGTCGTCGTCACGCTCGGCAGGCACGGCGCGCTGGCGAAGAACGCCGCGGTGACGGCCCACGTTCCCGCCGTCGACGCCGGGCCGGTGGTCGAGACGACCGGCGCGGGCGATGCCTTTACCGGAGCGCTGGCGATCGCGCTGGCGGAGGGCCTGGACCTGGTCGCGGCCACCCGCTTCGGCTGCGCGGCCGCCGCGATTTCGGTGACGCGGCACGGAACGGCCCGCTCGATGCCCACCCGCGCCGAGGTGGACGCGCTCCTGGCGCGGGGGCGGGGGCGGGGGCGGGGGCGGGGGCGGTGAAACTTCCGCCCGAGCGTGGCGTACGGACGCCCGTTCCCGACAGGCCGCGCAGCCCCCGCACCGCGCCGCGACGCGCTGCCCCGCTCGTGCGCCGCACCCCACACCAACCCGGAGCCCCGATGCGCCTGGTACACCGCGTGGCATTCCTCGCCCTGCTCGCGCCGAGCGCCGCGATGGCGCAGGATCTTCTGCCCTTGAAGCACGCGCCCCAGCCGACGGCGCCGGCGATCACGGCCGGCGACCTGATGACCCGCCTCTACATCTATGCCGACGACTCGATGATGGGCCGGCGCGCCGGAACGCCGAACAACCTGCGCTCGACCGCCTACATCGAGTCCGAGGTGCGCAAGCTGGGTCTCGTGCCGGCCGGCGACAGCGGCGGCTACTTCCAGAACGTCCCGCTGGTGAAGGAAACCATCGACAGCACGTCCACCCTCACCGTGGGCGGGGCGACGCTCAAGGTGTTCGACGACTTCGTCCCGCGCCGGATCGGCGGCGGCACGTCGCGCTCGCTCGACGGCGTGCAGGCGGTGTTCGGGGGCCCGATCGACCAGGCCGACTCGTTCCCGGTGGACCAGGCCAGGGGCCGGCTCGTGCTGTTCGCGCTGCCGCGCACGCCCACCGCGCGCGTCAACGTCGGGGCGGTGGTCGCCCGCTTCAACGAAGCCGCGGGGCTCGCGATTCCGGGCCTCGAGCGGATTCCGCCGCAGTTCAAGGGCTTCCTCCGGCAGCCTAGCGTGACGCTGGTCGATCCGTCCGATCGGCGCACCGTGCCCACGCTACTCCAGGTCACCACCGCCGCCGCGGGTCGCCTGCTCGGCGCTCCGCTCGACAGCGCGAAGGTGGGGGCCGTGGGCGGAGCCATCCAGTGGCACGTGACGATGGTCAGCGAGAGCGCGCCGGCGCGGAACGTCGTGGCGATCGTGCGCGGCCGCGATCCCAAGCTGCGGGGCGAGTACGTGGCCATCGGGGCGCACAACGACCACATCGGCCTCACCCTGCCCCCGGTGGACCACGACTCGATCCGCATCTGGAACCACGTAGTCCGGCCCGAGGGCGCCGACGACGGCGGGAAGCAGGCCACCCCCGAGCAGCAGGCCCGGGTGGACAGCCTGCTCGCGGCCTGGCGCGCGGCGCACCCGGGCACGGAGCGCGCCGACTCGATCGACAACGGTGCCGACGACGACGGCTCCGGCACCGTCTCCGTGCTCGAGATCGCGCAGCGCATCGCCACCGATCGCGTGAAGCCGAAGCGGTCGATCCTGTTCGTCTGGCACACCGGCGAGGAGCTGGGCCTGTTCGGGTCGCGCTGGTTCACCGACCATCCGACCGTGCCGCGCGACTCGATCGTCGCCCAGCTCAACATCGACATGATCGGCCGCGGCGACGCCGACGACGAGGTGGGACGCACCAAGGAAGGCACGCCGATCCACGGCGAACCCGACCTACCTGCAGCTCGTCGGCTCGCGCCGCCTCTCGACCGAGCTGGGCGACCTGGTCGAGCGGGTGAACCGCGACGACCACCACGGCCTCGTCTTCGACTACTCGATCGACGCCGACGGCCATCCGTCCAACATCTACTGCCGCAGCGACCACGCCAACTACGCGCGCTACGGCATCCCGGTGGTGTTCTTCACCACGGGCATCCACTCGGACTACCACCAGGTCACCGACGAGCCGGAGTACATCGACTATCCGCACATGGCGCGCATCGCGAACCTCATCGAGGACGTCGCGATGCACGTGGCCGACCTGGACCACCGCGTCGTGGTGGACCACCCGAAGCCGGATCCCGAGGCCGCCTGCCGGCAGTAGGCCCGGGCCCTTCGCGGCCGAAGCCCCGTCCGGTCAGGATGACCGGGCGGGGCTTCAGTTGATGGGCAGCAGAGGCGGCGGGTTCCCGGCTCCCGGGCCGGCCGTCAGGCTCAGCGCCGCATCCCCACCACGGTCAGCGCCTCGGGTCCGGTCAGGGTGACCGCCGTGTTCTGCACGACCACGCGCAGGTCGCCGGGCTGCCTCAGCGCCGCCGACTCGCCGCCCGCGCGCGCCAGCACCAGGCGGCCGTCCAGCCACACCTTGAGCCCGC
Organism: uncultured Gemmatimonadales bacterium; assembly: GCA_963729955.1. GTDB lineage: Bacteria > Gemmatimonadota > Gemmatimonadetes > Gemmatimonadales > JACORV01 > Fen-1245. The sequence goes on along the minus strand of CAVSQA010000021.1, from coordinate 123,096 downwards.
CGCCCTCGAAGCGCGCGCGCAGCCGGCGGGTGCCGCTCGCCACCCGCACCTGCTGGCCGAGCTGCAGGGCGCCGAGCCCGCCGCCGTCCGTGCGCGTCGCCCACTCGACCCGGCCCTCGAGCCAGAGCCACAGCACGCGGCAGCGCGCGGCCTTCGCGCACCAGGCGAGGCCCACGCCCGCGTCGGCGGGGCGCGGCCCCGAGACCTGGAACGTCAGCAGGTACTCGACCGGCGCGGCGTAGACGGCCGGGGCCGGCGCGGCGCCCCACCAGCAGTTGGTGCCGCTCGCGCCGTCCTGGAGCACCACCATGCTGTCGCGGCCCTGCAGGGAGCAGCCCGCCGTGGCGCTCGCCTCGAGCCCCAGCACCGTGCTCGGGAGCGTCGCGTTCCACGTCGCGTCGAGCGCCGTTGCCACGTGCTCCCGCAGCGCACCGGGCCACGCCGCCAGATCGTTGAGCGCGGCACCGTAGCGCGTGTCGATGCCCGCCTCCACCGCGCGGTGGAGCGACAGCTCGGCGGCGCGATACTGGGTGCCGGTCATCGTGCCCTGGCGGAACCGGTCGGCCATCGCCCGCAGGCTGTCCGCCGTCTGCTCGTAGGAGGTCACGACCGCGATGGCGGCGGCTTCATATGAGGACTTGGCGTCGGCAACCGCCGCTTCCTGCCGGCGCTGCGCGCTCCAGCGCAGCGCGAACCAGCCCGCGGCGGCGAGCGCCAGCGCGGCGAGCGGGACGCCGAGCGCGAGCATCCAGCGCCGCCGGGCCGGACGCGGGGCCGGGATGCTCGGCGCCGGCGCCGCCCTCACGCCGAGCGGCGGACTCGCGACCAGCGTCCGCGCCACAGGCAGCGGCCCGTCGCCCAGCAGCGCCGCGAGCAGCTCGTCCACCGACTGCCAGCGCTCGTCCGGGCGCTTCGCCAGACAGCGCATCACCGCGTCCGACAGCCTGGCCGGCACCGGCGCGCAGTCGACCAGCGGCTCCGGCACCGTCAGCACGTGCTGGGTCAGGATCTCGCGCGCCGTGGCCGCGACGAACGGGAGCCGGCCCGCCAGCATCCGGTACGCCAGCACACCCAGGGAGTAGATGTCGCTGCGGCCGTCGAGCTGCGGCGTCCCCGTGGCCTGCTCGGGGCTCATGTACTCGGGCGAGCCCAGCACCAGGCCGCCCCCCGTCAGCTCGCGGTCCACGTCCACGGACAGGGCGATGCCGAAGTCCATCAGCAGCACCCGCCGCTCGGGACCCTCGAGCATGACGTTCTCGGGCTTGAGGTCACGGTGCACGATGCCGCGCCGATGGGCCTCCCGCAGCGCCTCCGACGCCTCGGCGAGGATGCGCGTCGCCTCGTCCGGACTCAGGCGCCCCGCCTCGTCGAGCGCGGTCTTCAGAGTGACGCCCTCGACCAGGGGCATGATGAAGTAGATCAGCCCGGCCGCCTCGCCGATGTGGTAGATCGGCACGATGCCCGAGTGCCGCATCCGGGCGACGGACCGCGCCTCGCGGTGGAACCGCTGCCGGAAGGTGCGGGACGTGGCCAGCTCGGGGCGCAGCGCCTTCACGGCCACGGACCGCCCCAGCTGCACGTCGTACGCCTCCCAGACCTCGCCGAAGCCGCCGCGGCCGAGCAGCCGCCGCACCTCGAACGCGGAGCCGAGAGCCTGCTGGAGCTCGGCCTTGAGCTCGACCCACTGGTCCGCCGGCGCCGCGGCGCCGCCCGTCACGTCCGGCGTGAGCGGGATCTCGGTGGGCGCGTCGGCTCCGCATGCGGGGCAGTACAAGTCGCCGCCGGGCACCGGACTGTCGCACACCGTGCAGGCACGCGGTGGTGTCGTCATTTCGGATCCGAACCGAGTATGGCGACCCGACACAACGGACGGAACCCCGGTCATCATCGTGCCTCCGGTGATGCGGTTCCTGGGCGGACGATCCCCCCGAACCCATCAGAGGCAAGAAACGATCCTGAGGCTAAGTTCAAGCAGGGCAGTAACTTCGCCCCCAACGACCCGTTGCCCGATGCAACACGCGTGGCGAAATGCGCGTGCACGACGGTGCGCAAACACGTGCGGGCGGCTAGCCGTGCTTGATGAACGTCCCGTCGTTGAGCTCGGCGTACGCCCGCTTGAGCTGCTCCTCGGTGTTCATCACGATCGGGCCGTACCACGCCACCGGCTCCTTGATCGGCTCCCCCGAGACGAGCAGGAACCGGATGCCGGCCTCTCCCGCCTGCACCGTCACCTCGTCGCCGCGGTCGAACAGCACCAGCGACCGGTTGCCGGCTTCCTCCCGGACCACCGTGGCGGCCGGGTCGAGCTGCTCGGTCAGCACGCCCTGCGGCTCCGATGCAGCGCGGAACGTGCCGCTCCCCTCGAACACGTAGGCGAACGCGTTGCGCGTGGTCTCGACGGGCAGTGTCTTGCGCCGGCCGGCCGGGACCCACACGTCGAGGTAGCGCGGATCCGCGGCCACGCCGTCCACGGGGCCGGTCTTGCCCCAGAAGCTCCCGCACACCACCCGCACCCGCGTCCCGTCGTCGTCCGTCACCTCGGGGATGGCCGTCGCCGGCACGTCCTGGTAGCGGGGCGCCGTCATCTTCAGGGCCGACGGCAGGTTCGCCCACAGCTGGAAGCCGTGCATCCGCCCGTTGGGATCGCCCTTCGGCATCTCCTGGTGCAGGATCCCGCTGCCGGCCGTCATCCACTGCACGTCGCCGGCGCCCATCGTGCCGCGAGTTGCCCAGGCTGTCGCCGTGGCTCACCGAGCCGGCGAGCACGTAGGTGATGGTCTCGATCCCGCGGTGCGGGTGCCACGGGAAGCCGGCCATGTAGTCCTCGGGCTTCTCGTTGCGGAAATCGTCCAGCAGGAGGAAGGGATCGAAGTCCCGGGTGTTTCCGAAGCCGAACGCGCGGCGCAGCTTCACGCCCGCGCCCTCCAGGGTCGGCTTCGACTCGATGATGCGCTTGACTGGTCTGATCGACATGGCTGCTCCTTGCTGACGCCCGCTCCAGGTACCGGGCGTTCCAACACGCCTGCAACGTCCCGGTTCCCCCGCCGGATAGGGCGGGCGGTGCCGGAAACGGGGCCTCGACTCGGCCTCGGGTTGAACACCTGGGATGTGTTGAAGCTAATCCGGCTGGCAAGGCCTTCGCCCGCCCCCCGTCTCTCACCCCCCCCCGGGAAAGGCGAAGGCCCCGCGCCTCGCGGGGCCCTCGTCATCGCCTGTCTTCAGCTCCCGGCCGCCGGCCGGTTTCCGCCTACGGCTTCGGTGCCGGGGGGGCCGCCTGCGCGGCCGGCTTGCCCGGACGGCCGAAATGCTGGCGCGGCGCCGCGGGCTGGGCGCGGGCCCACAGGCGATGCTCGTAGTATGCGACGATGCGGGTGCGTATCGACTGCTGCGTGTCGCTCGCGACCGCCTCGAAGGGGGCATAGCGGTTCGAGTCACTCGACACGGTGAACCACCACCACGTGCCTGCGGGCGGCAACTTCCGCTTCTCCGTGCTGCAGGAGTAGGTCCGACCACCGTGCTCGAACGTGAAGGCTCCGGTCACAGGTTCCCCTGGCTGAGTGAGTGTCCACCGGGCAACAACGGTGTTCCGGCCCGATCGGCCGCTCCGTAAGTCCAACCGGACTGGTCATATACGAACGGGCCGCCGCATGGGGAGGCCCGGAATGTGACGGCGAGCCAACGCCCTGCGCGCCGCTGCCTGAACAGGATAATAACCAGACGGGCGTCGGATTGGTACGCCCGGGCCCGCGCGGACTCGACGCGGCCGATGGGAAGCTGCTCGGCCTACTCGTCGAGCGTGGAGATCGAGACGGTGGCCTGCCCCTCGCCATCATAGACCAACGGCGACACGCTGTTCGTCGTCGCCTATCGCGCGCTGGTGGACACGGTGCCCGTCCTCGCGGCGCTCGCTGCTTCGGATGGGGCCGTTCTGCAGTCCGCGCCCGCCTGGTCCGGGGCCTACCATTTGGTGCTGGAACCCGGCCGGCCGTGGATCTACCTCGTCGGGCACAACTCCCCCTGGGATCCTCCGTCGTTGCACGTGTACGACCGCTCCACGTTCGCGCCCATCGCGACGATGGCGGCTCGCGTGCCGCAATACATGAACGGCGACGCATATCCGATCATCTCCCCGGCGGAGCGGAAGCTCTACCTTGTGGACACCTGCTCGTTCTGCACCGCCGGCCAGGTACCGATCTTCACGTTCGACCTCATGCCGTAGCGACACGCGCGGCCCTGGCCGCCCCGGCCGCGCGCTCGGCCTACTCGTCGAGCGTGGAGACCGAGACGGTGGCCTGGCCGTTGCCGTCGTACTGGACGCTCACCCGCCAGGGTCGGCAGCAGACCTCGCAGTCCTCGACGTACTCCTGCTCCTCGCCGCCGGCGGGATCCAGCGCGATTTCCACCTCCTGACCGCAGAAGGGGCAGTGGACGGTCGCCCCGGTTTCCGCCGTGCCATCGCCCAGCGGGAAATCGGATTCGAGGTCATCGTCGTCGGCCAGTCGCATGGTTGCCGTCCCCGGGATCGGGTACCACACCATACGGGAGCAGGGTGCCGCGGGTGTCGCCGGCTGCCGGCTCCCAGACGGGGAATCCTCAACCGCCGAACACGATCCCCCCGGCGACGGGAACGGGGCTCGTGCGCGTCGCGCTGGTGCCGTCGCCCAGCTGGCCGAAGTAGTCGTCGCCCCAGCAGTAGGCGGCCCCGCTCGCGACGAGCCCGCAGGTGTGGTCGCCCCCCGCGCTCAGCACCCGGAAGGTCAGGTCGCCCGCCACCGCGGTCGGGGTGGAGCGATCGGTGACCGTGCCGTCGCCCAGTCTGCCGGAGCCGTTGGCTCCCCAACAGTAGGCCGCTCCGGCGGTGGTGACCCCGCAGGTGTGCGCATAGCCGGCGCTCACCGAGCGGAAGGTCAGGCCGCCCAGGACGGATGCGGGGCCGGCGCGATCGGTGATGGTGGCGTCGCCCAGCTGGCCGTATTGGTTGGACCCCCAGCAGTACGCCGTGCCATCGGCGGTGAGCGCGCAGGTGTGGTCGCCCCCGGTGGTGACGAAGGAGAAGCTCAAGCCGCCGGTCACCGCCACCGGGCTGAGGCTGCCGACGCCGGTCCCGTCGCCCAGCTGGCCGGCGTCGTTCGCGCCCCAGCACCAGGCCGCGCCCGTCGCGGTGAGTCCGCAGCTGTGGGAGCCGCCGGAGCTCAGCGCCACGAGGCTCAAGCCGCCGGCGACCGCCGCGGGGCTGAGGTGAGGGTCGCGCGTCCCGTCGCCCAGCTCGCCGTAGCCGTTGGCGCCCCAACAGTACGCGGCGCCGCCGGAGGTGAGCCCGCAGCTGTGGGAGCGGCTCGCGCTCAGCACCACGAAGGGAGGCGCACCCGACACGCTCACCGGGTTGAGGCGATCGGTGCGGGTCCCGTCGCCCAGCTCGCCGTCGTCGTTGAAGCCCCAGCAGGAAGGCGCGCCATTCAGGTCCAACGCGCAGGTGTGGTTGAAGCCGGCGCTCAACGCCTGAAGGCGCGCGGCGCCGGAGACCGCCACCGGCCTCGACTGCGTGCTGCCGGTGCCGTCGCCGAGCTGGCCGGTCAGGTTGTAGCCCCAGCACGCAGCCGCTCCGTCCGCGGTCAGAGCGCAGGTGTGGGAAAAGCCGGCGCTCAGTGCGACGAAGCTCGCCCCGCCGGCGACCGGCTGCGGACTGGTCTCAACGCCGCTGACGCTGTCGCCCAGCTGGCCGAAGAAATCGTCCCCCCAGCAGTAGGCGGCTCCGCCCGCCGTCAGAGCGCACGTATGGAAGAACCCCGCGCCGAGGGTCGCGAAGCGCACGCCGCCCGTCACCTCCACCGGGCTCGTGCGATCCTTCACGGCGCCATCGCCGAGCTGGCCCGCGCCGTCGCTGCCCCAGCAATGCGCAACCCCGTCCGTGGTGAGTGCGCAGGTGTGGTCCGCGCCCGCATCGAGCGACGCGAAACTCCCGCCTCCCGACACCGGCACCGGGGCCTGGTGTTCGTTGACGGTGCCGTCGCCCAGCTGGCCCGAGCTGTTGGCGCCCCAGCAGTACGGGGCATCGCCCGTGGTGAGGCCGCAGGTATGATTGGCGCCGGCGCTGAGCGCCCGGAAGCGCATCCCGCCCGACACCGGCACCGCTGTGGCGTGCGTGCTGGCGGTGCCGTCGCCCAGCTGGCCGTGGTAGTTCCAGCCCCAGCAGTAGGCGGCGCCGTCGCTGGTGACACCGCACGTGTGACCGCCGCCCGCGCTGAGCGCCTGGAAGGTCAGGCCGCCCGCGACCGCCACCGGAGCGGGCCGATCGGTCGTGGTGCCGTCACCCAGTTGACCGGAGGAGTTCGCGCCCCAGCAATAGGCGACGCCGCTCGCGGTCAGAGCGCAGGTATGGGCCTGGCCGGCGCTCAGCGTCCGGAAGTGCGGAGCGCCGGATACGGCCGCCGGAGTGGACCGGTCGGATGTGGTGCCGTCGCCCACTTGGCCGGAGCCGTTCGCATCCCCAGCAGTAGGCGATCCGCGTCCGCGGTGAGACCGCAGGTGTGGTCGCCCCCGGCGCTGAGCGCGCGGAAGCGCAGAGCGCCCGAGACCGCTCCCGGCCAGTTGCGCGTCGCGGTGGTGCCGTCGCCCAGCTGGCCGGAGCCGTTGGCGCCCCAGCAGAAGGCGATCCCATCCGCGGTCAGGCCACAGGTGTGATCGGCGCCGGCGGTGAATCGGGCCTCGGGAGGAGCTTGTTCCGGGGGCCCGGGCGCCGTGGGTGCGTCCCGGCGACAGGCCGTCGCCGACATCGCGACCAAGAGCGTGGCGGCACCGGCGACGGTGCGTTCGAGCCGCGAGACGGTGCGTTCGAGCCGCGAGGTGGTGTGACGCTGGTCCATGATCCAACCTGGTGCGCAGGCGTTGGGCATCCGTCGGAGCACCCAGGGGAGAGTTACCGCGGGCCCACCCCGAGTGGCAAGCGGGCCGGCAGGAGGCGGGCGGAGCCGCCGCGGGATTATTATGCGGCGTCGACCCGCGCGGCCTGCCCCCGCGCGGCATCCACCCGCGATGAACGAGGTTTCCATGCAGCGGTTTCCACGATTCGTGGCCGTGCTCGCGTCGTGCCTCCTCGTGCCGTTGGCCGCGGCCCGGGCGCAGGGCGTGCCGGCGACCGGGCTCGGGCTGCTCCAGTCGATGCGCGACGCGTACGGCGGCCGGTGGTTCACGACCCTGATCTTCACCCAGCAGACCACCAGGCACCGCGCCGACGGCTCCGACACCGTCTCGACCTGGTATGAGAGCTTGCGGCAGAGCGACTCCGCCGGCACCCAGCTGCGCATCGACATCGGGGACCCCGCCGACGGCAACGGCGTGCTCTACTCCGCCGACTCGCTGTGGGCGATGCGCGGCGGCCACCTCGCGGTGGCCCGCGCGGGCGGTAACGCGCTGCTTCCCCTCATCGAGGGCGTGTACCTCCAGAGCGTCGGGCGCACCGCCGATGAGCTGAAGCCCACGGGCATCGACCTCCAGCGGGCTGTGCTCACCGGCCAATGGAACGCCCGGCCGGTCTGGATCGCGGGCGCGGCCTCGGCCACGGACACCACCTCGCCGCAGTTCTGGGTGGACGTCGAGCGAAAGGTGGTGGTGCGCGCGATCCTCGTGCCCGCGCCTACGGCGCCGCTGATGGACATCCGGCTCGACAGCCTGGTGCCGCTGGGAGGCGGCTGGCTGGCGACGCGCTGCGCGTTCTACGTGGCGGGCAAGGTCGTCCAGCAGGAGGCCTACCACGACTGGGCGGCGAACGTGGACCTGGTGCCGGGGCTGTTCGAGGTCGCGACCTGGACCACGGCGCCGCACTGGGCGGCGAAACCGCGCGGGCGGTAGCGCCGCCTGGCGCCGCGCGCCGGCGCACCGGCGACCACACCTCACGACGAGGTTCGCATGTGCCGCAACATCCGCACCCTCTACCATTTCGACCCGCCCACCACCGACGAGGAGATCCGGGCGTCGTCGCTGCAGTTCGTCCGGAAGGTGAGCGGATTCACCAAGCCGTCCGCCGCGAACGAGGCGGCCTTCGACCGCGCGGTGCGCGAGGTGGCGGGGGCGGTGCGCGAGCTGCTCGACGCGCTGGTCACCACGGCGCCTCTCCGGAACCGCGAGGTCGAGGCGGCCAAGGCGCGGGTCCGGGCCGCGAAGCGGTTCGGGGCGACCGACGACGGAGGGCACCACTCTCACCCCGGCCGGTCGATTGCGCCGCGCGGGCTCAGTTGAAGAACGAGAAGCCGATGCGCCCGCCCACCGTGAAGAACCCCTGCAAGACGTTGGTTCCCTGCTTCGGCGTGTAGCCGAGGAAGAGTTCGGTCCGAGCCGCGGCCTTGCCCATCGGGCGCCGCAAGCCGAAGCCGGCGTTGACCGAGTAGACCGCGCTGCCGGTCATCCCTTTGCCGCCGGCAATCGCCAGGTCCACGCCGAGCGTGAAGTAGCCCCCGTTGTTGTAGACGCTGCCGGGCGCGGCCACCAGAAAATTCAGCCCGGGATCGAAGGCGTACACGCTGGTGCCGCCCACGGACACGTACTGCGCCGTGAACCGCGGCTCGACCGCGGTGTGGCCCGAGGTCAAGAACGCCACCCGGACGTCGACCGGAGTCTGAATCTGGAGCACCCCGTCTCCGCCTCCCGGCGCCTTCAGCCACTTGATGCCGACGTCCACGCCGAACTCCGTCTCCGGTCCCTGGGCCAGCGCTGGCCCGGTGAAGACGGCGCTCGCGAGTGCGAGTCTGACGAGAGTCTTGAACATGCGCGCTCCCTTTCCGCCCTGCGGCGGATGGTGTCCCTGCGATCCAGCTTCGCGCCAGGAACGTACGTGGAGGGCGTCACGCGGGCGTCATGTGGCCTGCCGCCGGATCAGAGGCCCCTATGACTACTCACAGTCTTTCGCCGACGACTCAACAGAGATACATGGAACCATGTGACCAGACCAGTCTGGCCCAGCCGTACCCTCACGGCTGGCCGCATACGAGGAGGGTTCCATGCGCGTTCGCTTCTGCCGTCGTCTGCCTCCCCTCGTGGTGTTGGGCGCGGCCCTTGCAGCGGGGTGCCATAGGGCGGCGCCGCCGCTGACGCCGCCGCCAGTCGTGCCGGCTCCCGAGGCCGTGCTCCTCAGAATCCATGGGCGGGTCGGCCAGTCGCGGCACGTCCGCATCGCCATGGACAATTTCGTGCACCTTGGCCCAGGCGAGCCTCCGTCCGGCGACAGCGCGCGGCCGACCATGCACATGATCGAGTTCGCCACCGAGTCCGTGACCGCAGTGTCTGGCGATACCATAACGGTGGTACGCGTCACGGATTCCAGCCGGATGGAAATGCCGGGCCTGAATCTCCCCAGTGCCATGCTCGACAGTCTCAGTCCCCGCGGCATGACGGTAACCACGAGAATGGACAGTCGCGGGCGGGCCATCTCGACCGAGGTGAAGGGGTCCCCGCAGTTTGAGGAGCGGATGGCGTCAATCCGCAGGATGCTGTCCGGCATCGACACGTCCGGCGAGGCGTCCCGCGGCCGATCTCTTCGCCTGCCTGACCGCCCGGTCCGCGTGGGTGAGATGTGGGCTGACACCTTGCGCTTGCGGCGAGCCCAGGGTGCCCCCGGAGGAGCCGCGGTTGCGACCTATCGTCTCGAGCGCATCGAGACTCGCGACGGGCGCCGCCTCGCGGTCATCTCGTCGGACGTGGTTACCCCACCGATGGCCCTCCAGGAGCCGGTGCGCCTCTCGAGCGGACCGATGCACACGGTCGGCGAGTTGCAGCTCGATCTGGACGCCGGGTGGATCGTGCGCGACTCGATGACGATGACCGGGTTGACGCACACCGCGATGGGGGACATGTCCATGCGCACGGTGACGCGTCAGACGCCGGTCGAGGACGGGCCATGACACTGTGCACGCGATTCGCGTCCACCGTAGCGGGGGGGGGGGGGGCTTGCGGACCAGTCGCAGCAACAGGAACGAGGTCCCCAACTGACCGTGCCGCCTCAGCCTCAGCCCCCGAATGACACGATGTTCGGGTTTCGCCGGCCTGACGGGTCTTACATGCAGATCTGCATTCACGCTCTGAATAGCATTGATCTCGAACATGACTTCAGTCTGATCGGGAACCCAGTGCTTCGACTCGTCGGCGGCCGTCGGCAAGGGGACGAGCATCTCACGTCGCGGGACGACCTACGCACCCGTACGCGACTGTTCTTCACCCTCTCCGCGCAGTCCTTTCGCCAGACGCTTCGGAGCACACCAAAGGGTGGACGAGTCGGTGCTGGAGGCCCCGACGCCTAACCAGCGCCTGCAGCCGGCGGGCGCTCGCAGCTCGAAGGTCGGATGGCTGGTGAGTGCACCTGAGGTAGTGCAGGCGTTGTGTGGCTGGCCGGCGGTCGCCGGCCGCTGAGGCGCGATTCGTTAGGCGCACGACGATCGCGGGTGCTTGCCACAAGGGCTGGTATGACGTATCATCATACCACCGGAGGTGACGATGCCCAAGACGAAGGTCGCCGTGTCGCTGGATGCCAAGCTGGTGGATCGGTTGAACACGCTGGTGAGCCAGGCGCGGTTTCCCAACCGCAGCCAGGCCATCGAAGTCGCCCTCGAGGAGAAGTTGGAGCGTCTGAGTCGTGTTCGGCTCGCCCGTGAGTGCGCGAAGCTGGATCCTCGTGAAGAGCGCGGACTAGCGGAGGAAGGGATGCGGGAGGAGTTGGGGTCGTGGCCCGAATACTGAGGGGCGAGATCCGCTGGGCGGATCTCAACCCGGTGCGCGGCCACGAGCAGGCTGGACTCCGGCCCGTGTTGGTGCTCAGCCAGGACGTGTTCAACGAGCGATCGGGCACGGTCATCGCGATGGCGTTGACGAGCCAGCCGCAGCGAGCAGGGTTCCCGCTGACCCTGGAGGTGACGAGCGCCACGCTCCCGAAGCGCTCGTGGGTGAAGATCAGCCAGATTCGCACGCTGGCCGTGGAGCGGGTAGGCAAGCGCCTCGGCCGCGCCACGCCGGAGGAGATGGGCCACGTTGTGGACGGTCTGCTGGAGATCGTCGGCGCCTAACCAGCGCCTGCAGCCGGCGGGCGCTCGCGGCTTGATCGTCAGGTGGCTGGTGAGTGCACCTGAGGTAGGGCAGGTGTTGTGTGGCTGGCGGGCGGTCGCCGGCCGCTGAGGCGCGATTCGTTAGGCAGCGCTTCGAGTAGCGTCCAGCGCTGGCCGTCTTCTGAGCAGGAGGCTCCGCGATGATTGCGATACCGCTCCAACTCGCGTTGAGCCTTCTCCGCCTATCGCCTGCCGTCGGTCATGCCGACTCCTGCCAGGTAGCCATCGCAGGTCGCCCGGTGTCCGCCGAGTTTGTTGGTGACAGGGTATTCGCGCTCTGGACTCTGCGCGGCCGCGGCACGCTGTCCCTCTACACGGATACCGGTGGCGGTCTGCTCGCACTCTACCCCGAAGCAGTGCACCGTCTGGACCTCCGGACCGACACCACCGCGTGGACGCGCGGGTCCTATCACGGCACAGTCATCACGGTGAAGATCCCACGAGACCTCGGCGAGTCCAGTTTTCCGCCGATTCCAAGCTCCGACAGCGCGGCGGTCGAGTTCCTAGTGCAGAACACTGAGCTGCCTCCCCAGGACGAGACCGGCCACGTCTGGGACGGTCGTCTCGGCAGCATGTGGTTTGCGGACCGGGTGTGGGTGTTCGACTATCCCGACCAACGATTGTACTTCAGCAGCTCAAGTCCGCTTGGCCCCGCATCACCTGGCTGCTGGGTGCCACTAGGGTTCCAGACGGACTCCGCGGGCCGTCGCACAAACAGCTTTCCTCGAATCACGGCTTGGATTGACGGGGAGGCCATCCAGTTGCTGCTGGATACCGGCGCACGGACCACCCTGACCGACAGCGCGTGGCGCGCCATCGGGGACAACGGGCCCAGACATCGGGCCGCGAGCTTTATCACCAAGATGCGCTTTGACCAGTGGCATGCCCGACATCCGGACTGGCCCGTCATCCGGGATGCCGAAGTCGGCGACACTCTGCCGATGATTCGGGTGCCAGTGCTCGATGTCGGAGGCCATGCCATTGGTCCCGTGTGGTTTACGCAGCGCCCTGATCGCAACTTCACGCAGTTCATGTCGCAGTATATGGACCAGGCCATCGAGGGGGCGCTCGGTGGTTCGACATGGCGGCACGCCACTCTCGTCATCGACTACCCGCGCGCCCGGGCGGCGGTGCTCGCAAGCTCCGGCCGGTAGCGCTGCCAAACCAGCGCCTGCAGCCGGCCGGCGCTTGGGGCTTGAGGGTTGATGTGGCTGGTGAGTTGACCTGAGGTAGTGCAGGTGTTGTGCGCCAGGCCGGCGGGTCGCCGGCCGCTGAGGCGAAGCGTTAGGCGGCAAACGTAGGCGTTGGAGGTCGGGATGCGGACAATCGCGGGGCTGTATCTCGCTCTCATTCTAGCGGCCGGTCGACTCCCGGCTCAGGACCTCCCACCGGACTCGCTGTTCGATCGGCTCGTCGGTCACTGGGTGCTGCGAGGCACCATCGCGCGCCAGGAAACCACTCATGACGTGACCTTCGAATGGATGCTGGGTCGCGAATACGTCCAAATGCACGAGGTCTCGCGAGAGCGCGCCGCCAACGGCACGCCAGCCTATGAGGCGGTCGTCCTCTTCGGTCGGGATCCACGCAGCGGGGAGTATGGCTGCCTGTGGATGGACAACACGGGCGCAGCGGCGTTTGACCCGCAGGGGATCGGCCGCGGCGCAGTAGCGGGTGACTCGATTCCCTTCCTGTTCCGCTACACCGACACGGACAGCTTTCACACCACGTTTGTGTACAATCGAGCGCTGGATTCCTGGCAGTGGCACATGGATAATGACAGCGCCGGGGTTCGGCGCCCGTTTGCGCGAGTGACGTTGGCGCGGCGGTAGCCTGGCCCGTTTGGCAGCGGAAGGAGGTGGGCGTTGTGCTGAAGTCACACGCATGCGTCAGCCTCGCCCCGGCGTGCGTTGCACCAGCGCGCGCACGAGCCCACACCCGACCACCTATGTCGCACGGTGTGCTTTATCAGCTGACGTTCGAGCGGCGGACCGGGTGGCCCGACGACCAGTGCGTCGGCCTCGCAGTTCCGGCCGATTCCGTCCGCTCACGTATTCGGAGCGCCTTGGCCAAGCGTCCGTAGCACGCGTCCGGGTAGGTGCGGCCCACTGGCGCATGCAGCTGCCACAGCGCGCCGACCGGCGGTGCGCTTGGCGGATTGCGAGACCAGTCCTACCTTAGCGGCGATTCGATTACCCAGGACTGCGCTCGGCCAGATTGAGCGGGCGCCCGGCGCTGATGCGCCGAGTCGTTGGGCGGCGTCCGCAACGCGTGCACGGAATGGGGGAATCTGTGAGCCCAAGGACCGTGTCAGTCATCGCCTTTGCGTGTACCCTGGCCCTTTGGAGGTGGATGCTCGAGCAATCCCTGTCACACTTCCTGAATGCCGTCTGCATTGTTGGGACCTTGCTCGTGGTTTTCCCGACAGTCTGGGTTGGGCGAAAACTGCTCGATATCAAGCCCACAACGGGACGGGTCGCATGGGTGACCACGGCGGTGCATGCAATCGTGATGGTGCTATTCGGCATCGGCATCATCAAAGCGATCCAAACCGGGCACACGTGGCGCGGAGTCATCATCCCGGTTCCACGCAGTGTCGCGACCATCCTGGTGTTCGGTACGGGAGCTGTCGCGGCGCTCACGGTGGTCAATCTTGCCCTGAGGGGATTGGGGGCCCCATTTGCCATAGCGCTCAGTCGCCGGTTGGCGACTGATTGGTTGTACTCTCGGACGCGGAACCCGATGGTCCTGGCGACGCTGGCCTGGCTGGTGGCGGTGGGTTTGTGGCTGCAGTCAGCGTTCTTCCTGGCTTGGGTGTTGGTCTTGGTGGTCCCAGTCTGGATAGTGATCCTTAAGGTGTATGAGGAGCGAGAACTGGAGATTCGATTCGGCGAGGCCTATCGCGCGTACAGAGCGAGAACACCCTTTCTGTGGCCCAGAGGACCGCGGGCATGACACGCCGCCCGACTCGCGGCTGCAGCTGGCGGGCGTCCAAATGAGCATGGCCGAATTTACGCTTGATGCTCTGGGCTGGAACGAGTGGTTTGCATCGCAATCCGGTCGCTGTCCCGGGAATGACAGCATCGCACGCGTTGCAGCGGTTGATCGTGACCAGCTCCTGTTGATCGGCAAACCGGGGTTCTTTCGGGCTAAGCTCTCAGGAACGTACCTGCATGAATCAGAGGCCGCGGTCCAGCGGCCCTGCGTTGGGGACTGGGTGTGCGTGGAGAAGTCCGCCCAGGACCAGTTCGGAATCGTCCACGCGATTCTCGATAGACAAGACCTCCCTTCGTCGCAAAGCGCCTGGTGATTCCGTCGAATACCAGATGATCGCGGCCAATGTGGACTTTGTCATCGTCGTCCAGTCATGCCACTACGACTTCAACCTCAAGAGGCTCGAGCGCTATCTGGTCATGGTGAAGGATGGCGGCGCCATCCCGCTAATCCTGCTGACCAAGATCGATCTCATAGCGCCTGATGTTCTGGCGGCCCAGATAGACGAGATCCGCAGCGCTGGCATTACCGAGTCCGTCATGACTGTGAGCAATGTCACGAAAGAGGGCGTCGATCATCTGACGAGCGTCCTCGCTCCGGGCAAGACGTACTGCTTTGTCGGTTCATCTGGCGTCGGGAAGAGCACGATCATCAACGCCCTGATGGGCCGTGATGTACTTGAGACAAAGGCTGTCAGTGGTACCGGTGAGGGGCGACATACCACCGTTAGGCAGAGAGCTCCTGCTCCTCGAAAATGGTGCGATGGTCATAGACAACCCTGGGCTGCGTGAGCTCGGCGTATTGGGAGCCGAGGGTGGGATGGAGGCAAGTTACGCTGACATCCTGGCGCTTGCGTCGCAGTGTCACTTCAGGGATTGCACGCACGGCAATGAACCGGGCTGCGCGGTACGGGATGCGCTGGACAGTGGTCGGATCAGCGCTGACCACTACGCGAACTTCGTGAAATTGGGGAAAGAGTCCGAGTATGGCCACATGTCCTATGCCCAGAGACGGAAGAAGGACAGGGACTTCGGTCGCTTCATAAAGTCGGCAAAAGACGACCTTGAAGATGATTAGCCTGCGCCCGGCGCGTGACAATTCGCTGCAGGCGCGACGGCCATGTCGGGGTGGCTCGTGCATCCGGAAGCCAACCGTCCCCTTTCCCGTAGTGTCCACATGCTCTCCGAGGAGTTCGTCCTTCTTCAGCGGGCGGTCGCCGGCAGGTACAGTGTGGTCGAGGAAATCGGACGCGGTGGCATGGGCGTCGTCTTTGCCGCTCGCGACGTGGCGCTCGACCGGCCGGTGGCCATCAAGCTGTTGCCGCCGGCGCTGGCGGCCACCGAGGAGCCTCGTCGGCGTTTCCTGCGCGAGGCGCGCACCGCGGCGTCGCTGTCGCACCCGCATATCGTCCCGATCTACGCCGTCGAGGAGCGCGACGGGCTGGTCTTCTTCGTCATGGCGCTGGTGGACGGCGAGTCGCTCGGACAGCGGATACGCCGCCTGGGGCCGATGCCGTCGCGCGAAGCGTTGCGCGTGGTGCAGGAAGTGGCCTGGGCGCTCGCCCACGCCCATGCGCGTGGAGTCGTGCACCGGGACGTGAAGCCCGACAACATCCTGCTCGAGCACGACGGCGATCGCGCGCTCGTGACCGACTTCGGCATTGCCTTCGCCGCCGGTCGACCCACGCCCGTCGATGGCGTCGCGCTCGGCACGCCGGCGTACATGAGTCCGGAACACGGACGCGGAGAAGAGCCCGACGGACGCTCCGACGTCTACGCCCTTGGTGTGACGTCGTGGATGGCGTTCGCCGGGCGTCTGCCGTTTCCGGGGCCGAGTGCCGCGGCGTTTCTCACGCAGCATGCGTCACTGCCCGTGCCCTCGCTGGCGGAGGCGGTGCCGTCTCTCCCGCTCCACGTTGCCGCCGCGATCGACCGCTGTCTCGCCAAGGACCCCGCCGAGCGCTGGCCGGGCGCCGAGGACCTGGCACAGGCGCTCTCGACCGAGCGGGCACGGCTCCCGGTGGTTCCGCCGCCGGTTCGCGCCTTCCTGCGCGAATGGGATCGCGCGGGCGCCGAGTTCGTGATGGCGGGGACGGCCGCCGCGGCCGCCGGCCTGCTGGGGCTGACCCTTGCGCTCTGGCCCGCGGGGGGGAGGTCGTGGGCCTACTCGCTCAACCTGGAGATCCTCTCCGCGATGTACGTGGGGGCGTCGGTGCTGGTCGGGGGCCTGGCCGTCGAACGGCTGGCTCACCTCGCTCGACACGCGCGAAGGCTGCTGCGCGCGGGATACGCGGCACGCAGCCTTCCTTCGGCCATCGCGATCGAGCGTCCCGAGCGAGCCGAGGAAGCGCGCGTCGCCGAGGCCGACACCGGCCGCGCCGGGTGGGTGCCCGGCACCGTCGCGCTCGCCATCGGGGCGGCGTCGACGTGGGGATTGTGGCAGATCCATTCGGGGTCCTTCGCCTCCATCGTCCTCGCCACGGCCTCGGTGGTGGCCCCCGCGGTTGCCGTTCGCTCGTGGTGGACGCTGTTCCATCGCCGGAATCCTGAGGGGCTGTGGAACCGGCTCGCTGGCGGCTGGCTGGGTCGCGCACTCTTCCGCCTGGCCGGTCTCGGACTCGGTCCCGTGCGACGAGCGCGACTGGAAGATGGAGAGCCTACGGTGCGGGGACTTGGCGAACGAGCGCGGCAGGTCTATGCCGCACTCCCGGCGGCGGAACGCGAGGTGCTCAAGGAACTGCCAGGGCTGCTCGACGGGTTGGAGCGCGAAGCGATGGCGCTCCGGGCCGCGCCGGAGTCCGCGGCGACCGCCGGCCGATTCGCCGAAGCCACTGCGGCCATGGAGCTGCTGCGGCTGGACCTGATGAAGCTCGCCGCCGAGCGCGCGGGTCCGAGTGAGTTGACCGCGGCCATCGAGCGCGTGCGGGAGATCGGCCGCCGCGTGGATGCCATCGTGGACGTCAGCTAGATCAACGAGAGCTGAGACTCCCCGAGTTCAACAACGAGGTGCAAGCGCCACTGCCGCTGGGACCGTAGGAGGATGCGGCTGCCCTGGAACGCGGATCGGAGCACACCGCCGCACGTGCCTTACACCGCCACCCAGCCGGATTCACGCGGAGGGATCAGCGGCTCCCGTACTGGGCAAGGAGCGCCTTGAACCCCGGCTGGTCGCGGATCGGATCCCAGCGCGGGTCCAGCCGCAGCATCTGAACGGTGAGATCGGACGGCGTGGCCAGCAGGTGCCGGACCTCGTCCAGCGCCGCGCCGGCATCGCCGACCTGCGCCAGGATTCGCGCGCGCTCTTCCGCCATTGTCGGGCCATCGAGATGGTCGTCGCGGTACACCGGCGACGCTCGGAGCCAGGCGGCTTCCTGCTGGGCCTCGGCACGACTTCCCAGCCCCGCCAGCGCCAGGCCGCGCGCCGCGTGCACGCGCCAGTCTTCCGGCCGCTCACGCTCCGCCGAATCGAGGAGCACACGGGCCGAATCGAACGCGGTGCGCGCCGCGGCCCGATCGCCGTGCAGCTGGTACGCCCACGCCGCGTACAGGGTGGCGGGGAGGTAGAAGCTGTAACCGTCGAACACGGGCTCGCGCGCCACCCCCACCAGCCGCAACACGCTGTCGGGTCGTCGCTCCCACAGGAATAGCCGCACTCGCTGACTGGCGACGTTTCCCAGCGCCCCGAGACCCGCGTCCCTCGGGATGCCGTCCAGCACACTCCGGAGCGTGTCGAGCTGGCCCCGCCACTGCGCATAGACGATGCCCTTGAAGACGGCTGCCGTGTAAAGGTCCGGAGCCAAGCGCAAGGCATGGTCGAACGACCGGACCGCCTCGGCGTAGCGATGCATCACCTCGTAGCCTCGGCCGCCCTGGTCGTAGAAGAGATTGGCGTTGCGCGGGTCGAGTTGCGCCGCCTTCTCGAACGCGGCCATGGCTTCGTCCCAGTTGCCCACGCGGCGATTCACCGCGGAGACGTAGCCCCAGACCCACGCGTCGTTGGGCAATCCGACGAGCGCGACGCGTAACTGCTGCAGACCTCCCTGATAGTCCCGGCGGCCCCAGTAGAGGGCCAGGCCCATGGCCGCGTGCGCCTGAGGGAGATCCGGCGCGAGCCGCAGCGCGGTCGTCGCCTCATCCATCTGCCGCTCGGCCCGCGCGGGGGACGGATCGTAGTGCCACCAGAACATCCGGCCGTGTGCTTCGGAGAGCGCTGCGTGCGCCAGCGCGAAGCGTGGATCGAGCGCCAGCGCCTGCTCGAAGAGCCGCTGGGCGCTCTCGACGTTCGACCTGATCACGCCCGGGCGCGTCAGGTACTCGCGCCCCTGGAGATAGTATCGGTAAGCTTCCGCGTTGGCCGTGGGCGCGGCGGCGAGACGCCCTTGCTCTGCGCTCGTCACCGCCGCCCCCACCGCCGCCACGATGCGCTGCGCGATATCGCTCTGGACCGCGAACGCATCGTTCATCGTCCGGTCGTAGCTCTCGGCCCACAGATGCCGATCCGTCGCGGCGTCGATCAGCTGCACGTTGACCCGCAGGCGGTTCCCCACCACCTGCACGCTCCCCTCGACCACGCTCCCCACCCCCAACTCGGCGGCGATTTCCCGGGTCGCCTTGGTGCTGCCCGCGTACCCCATCACCGAGGTCCGGCTGATGACCGTGAGCGCCGCCACCTTCGAGAGCTGGGTCAGCAGCTCGTCCTGCAGCCCGGGCGCGAAGTACGCCTCCGGCCCCCCGGCGCTGAGGTTCTCGAACGGCAGCACCGCGATCGCCGTGCGCGGAGGGTGCGCGCCCGCTCTCCCATGCAGCGCACGCACGACGGCGATGGCGCCCAGCAGCGCCACGACGGCCACGACGGCGAGCACGGCCGGGTGCCGCCAGACGGGCCGGCGCCGAGTCGTCGCACGGCTTGGCGCCGGCGACGCCGGAGCCGAAGCGACGCCCGTCGAGGCGCGAGGAGCGATCGCTTCCGCGAACAGCGCCACGGGGTTGAACCGGTCCGCCGGCGTCTTGGCCAACGCCCGCTGCAGGGCCGCCGCCACGGCGGCCGGCACCGCGGGCCGGATGCTGGTGACGTTCGGCGGCTCGACGGCGAGATGCTGGTGCACCACGCTCTCCACCGTCGGGCCCGTGAACGGTGGCTGCCCCGCCAGCATCTCGTACAGCACGCAGCCCAGCGAGTAGAGATCGCTCCGCCCGTCCACCTCCCGGCTCCCCGCCGCCTGCTCCGGGCTCATGTACGCCGGCGTCCCGATCGCCACCCCCGTCCCCGTCAGCGTCCCGCCCCCCGCCGCCGTGATCGCCCGCGCGATCCCGAAGTCCGCCACCACCGCGTGCCCCGACTCCAGCAGGATGTTCTCCGGCTTGATGTCCCGGTGCACCACCCCCCGGCTGTGCGCGTAGCTCAGCGCGTCGGCCACCTCCCGCGCGATCGCCAGCGCGTCGTCCAGCGGCAGCTGCTTCTCGCGCGCGAGCCGGTCGCGGAGCGACTCGCCCTCCACGTACGGCATCACGTAGTAGAGCAGACCGTCGGTGGAACCTGAGTCGTAGAGCGGCAGGATATGGGGATGATGCAGCTGGGCCGAGATCTCGATCTCGCGCAGGAACCGCTCGGGTCCCAGCGCGGCGCCGAGCTCGGCTCGCAGCACCTTGATGCGCGACCCGGCGGTGGTGCTTGAGGTCCTCGGCGAGATAGACCGTCGCCATCCCGCCCGCGCCGACTTCACGCTCGATCCGGTAGCGGTCGGCGAGCGCGGCGGCGAGACGAGCGCTGTCCGGCATTGAGAGGTCAAACATGCGGCGTGGACCGTGTGCCGCGCCAGAGCCTCGCGCGCGCCGCTCATGCGAGACGCCCTGCCTGAGCACTTAACCTCAAGCAGGGCGTCGATTTCAGAACCATGGGCCTGGGTAGAGTTGAACTACCGACCTCACGCTTATCAGGCGACCGACGCGTGAGCCGAACGACGGCATCAGAACGCTAAACTGTTGACAGACCGCGCGGTTCTCCGGGATACGCTCTCGTCGTGCCGCCCGTCTTCGACTCTATTTCGACACCAGATTCGACACCCTAGAGCGTGACATGCACTTCTAGGGACTCGTAGCGGTTCAGCACTAGGCCAAACCGCGAACCTTGTTCCTGATCGGGTCCAACATATGGCGCAGCGCCAACTCATAGACAGCCTGTTGAGCCTTGGACGCGTTTTCGGGCCGAATCAGGGAGGCTCTTCGCTCGTCTTCCTTCACGGCCTCAGAGATCAGAGCATGAATGAAACTCTGCGTCACAAGCCCCGGACCTGTGCCCCTGAAGTCGAGTACGACCTGACGGTGGTTCACGAGTGCGGGTCTAATTCGCCGCTCGCAAAACGCCTCTGCCCTATCTCGGTCGTTCGGCTGTGGGCCGAACTCACGGCGCAAGCGTACTCGGAGCGGGCGGACCGCAAGTGAGACAAGGATCTCGCGGAGCCAATTCGGCCTAGAGACTTGCTTCATACCTGCTCCATCACCCTCGTGAATGTCCCTTCCCAGTTCAAGTTGTCATCCCGTGGAACGACCATCACGACTATGAGCCCGGGCCAGTCAGTCTCTCTAAGTGCATATGCGGTCTGCCCGCTCTTCCGCACCTCTAGGACACAGTCTCCCGACGCCAGTTGGAATATACCGCCCACCTGTGTTACAAGCTCCGACGACACGGTCAGTCCAAGCCCCGCGTTGGTCCCCTTGCGGGTGTTCCTTCCGGACACGCCCGGGCGGAGAGCCGCTTTGAGAGCCTCCTCGTGTGACCCAACGTCATGGCGGGTGCGCAGGCTGCTCAAGACCCCACGCCCCGTGTCAGCAATGGCCATGACTACTTCGTGCCGATTGTCGTAGTACTGCGCCTGAAGCAGAGCGTTGACGGGGCTATTCGCATGATCCTCGACGTTGCGGAGGATTTCCTCCAGGCAGTAGTCGAGGACCATTCTCGCGCCGGCGTGCTGCACGTCGAGTACGTTCAGCACATCCGAGCGCGCTCTCTGGCGACCCTGCGCGTCGCGAACCTCGGTGATGCTCGTAAGCCGGTCCGAGACGAGACGCTTTCGAGGGAAATCGTCCCTGTGACCCGCGAACTGCTTCAGACCGACCCGAGACAGGTATCCTCCGGGATCCCAGCTCCGGAGCTCGACTGACCGTCGAGTCGCTCGCTCGGCAGTCGCAGCCAAGGCCGCGAGAGTCACCGTTGCGGCTGGGTCACAGAACACAGTGTGACCCAGGTCAATGGAGAGCTCTGCTTCGTCGTCTGGGTGGCCTCGCCGCAAGGCAAGAGCATCAAGTCCCTCGGCCAGACGCATGTAGCTGAACATGTGCGGGACTCTGCAAGGACGCTGGGTCATTCCATAACGTGCGGCCCCATGAGCAGACCAGCAAGCGATGGGATCCGTGAGGCCGCGGGATAGGCCAACGAGTGAACTGAACCCCATGCCAGTCTGTATCGCCATTGCCTGTAGACTCCTGATCCAGAGGCGCAGCTCCGTTCAGACCCAACCCCGGCAAAATGTTGTCAAACCGCGAGTTCGTGTCGTCCGCTGCCGGGGTTCAAGGGCCGAAATGACGGCCTTTGACACCCGAAACTGGCTCACAAACTGACTCACCTCCTCGAAGGCAAACGGTAAAACCTCGCGGGGGCATGCGATCACGGCTCAGTTAGTCTCCTTGGTCTAGTGGACCGCGCCCCCCTCAGCGTCTTCCGGCCCCGTGAACCTCAATCCAGCGGCCTGAAGTGTCCATATGGCGCGGCGCAGCTCGAAGGCGGCGCGATCAAGAGCATCATCACGCCCGCATAGGTCAGCGTACAGCACCAGCGCCTCGCGACTGAACTCAAACGTAAGCCAGACAAGAATGAGATAGAGGTGCGCCGCTAGGCCCGCGATGAATCGCGGAACATGGTTAATAACAACCTCCTCGTCTCCTTGATCCCAGCTCTGGAGGAAGTTGAGGAGCAGGGCTGGCCGAGTTGGGTGCACAATGCCTGAGAGTTGCCCGTAGAAGCGTTGGCTTCCCTCCGGGGCGTTGCGGACATTTAGCCTCTCGCCGGCCCTTGCGGTGCCCTCGCGCAATTCTCTGAGCCTGGTAAGGAACTCGTAGTCCTGCCTGAGCGCAGGGCAGGCTTTGATGTATTGGCCTTCTGCAATAAGCTCCTCGACGTGGCCCGTCCCCTGCACGAAGGAGACGAGGAGAATCAGCCGCTCCTTCGCATCCTGCGACTGGTCTTTCGGTAGCGCGTCGAATGAGCCATATAGGTGCTTGAGTATAGCCAAGAGCTGCTGTCGGCCCAGGATCAACTGTTGGTTGATAGAGCGCGCCGATTGTGCACGCACCGTGTCGCCCGCGGCATTCATCTCGGCCTCAAATTCGTCGGCAAGCCGCCCGAAGAACGACAGGTCGGTGATCCACTCGGGTTTGATGGCCATTCCGTCCTAACGTCGCGGTCCTGGACTACGGCGAATTGGCGGGTACGCGTTCTACTCTGCTTCCACCTCGAACACCCTAATTGGCTTTCCCTTGCCCCTTAGCTGAGCCTCACCGCGGTCCAGCGTCGGAACGCCAATCGTTAGTTGTTGCTGCGTCGAATCGGAGACTAGGATGTGGCTCCCGAGGTCCTTGTTCAGCCCTTCGATACGGGACGCCGCGTTTACGGCATCGCCGATCACAGTGTAATCGAAGCGCTTTGAGGAGCCCATGTTCCCCACGGTGGCAACACCCAAGTTGATTCCAATCCCAATGTCGAAGATTGGACACCCCTCGGCACGCCACTGATCTTGCAGCTTCCTCAAGCGTTGGATCATCGCCACAGCGGTTCGCACTGCCCTGTTGGCTTGGTCCGGCTGCTCTATCGGAGCACCCCAAAAGGCCATGATGGCGTCCCCGATATACTTGTCTACAACGCCGTCTGTTGCGAGTACCTCATCCGTCATGGCTGTGAAGTACTCTTGCAGGATTCTGGTAAGTTGCTGAGGTGGAATCTTCTCGCTCAAGGCCGTGAACGAGCGAATATCCGAGAACAGAATCGTAACCTCGCGGCGTTGACCGCCGAGGGTAAGCAGCCCTGGCTCCCGAAGTATCGCTTCTAGAATCTGCGGGGAGAAATAGTGCTGGAACGCTTCCCTAATCGCGCGCTTTTCTTCTTCGTGTTTCGATGAGTAGAGAACAGAGAGGATCAAGAATAGCAGAAACGAGCACCCACCGATCGTTGCGTTGAATTTGACCTGGCTCCGCAACGCTTGCAGTTCGATCGTTATGTCTTGCGGGACTACGATGGTCGCGACGAGCTTCTCGCTCGACGGATCACCCAACGGTGAGTACAGAACAAGATACGTCTTCCCGTTAACCTGCTTCTCGTGTTCACCAAGCGCGATCCTCCCCATAGCCATGGGATCCGTAATCTGCAGGGGGATTCGGCCGTATCCGGCCACAAGTTGACCGCCCTTGGCAATGACCGCCCAAGCACTAATTGCGGCGTCTAGCTTCTTCGCACTTACGCGTTGAGCTGAATCGACGGTTGTTCCGAAGGCTGCAATACTCGCCTTAAGCCTCTCCTCCGGAGATTCCACCTCGTCTAGTTCCGAGATCCCTAGCACGGCGACGCCACGATCGAGTTGCTTTGCGTATATCCACCATCGCTCTGGGGCTACCCCCGGAATCGTGTAGGTGGTTTCGATCGGACGAGAGAACGCAGCCTGTGAAAGGACTGGGCACTCAACTTCTGGGATGAGGTCCGGAATCAGCTCGTGAGATCCGCCTATGTCCAGAACCGCGCCGTTTTCTAATACCGTGAAGTAGTCCGCAAAACCGATGATCGCTTGGTTGTAGGTCTTGAGATCAACGCTGCCATGCCTGTAACCCACCGCCTGCTTGAACCTCCTCTGCCTTGTTGTCAAGCTGCCTCCGGACCATGGCTCTTGTCTGGTGCTGTACGTATAGGTACTGGCCCACAGACGTAAGAGTGAAGAACAGGGCAAGAAAGAAGGCAAGCCACTTTGTTTGGCCGACCGTTGGCTTGGTGATATGCACGCAGCCCCCTCTATGCTAGAGCGCTTCGAAGTGCCTCAGGTTCTCACCCTGGCTGGGACTCGGTCGGGAGATTAGACAACTTGACCGTCCTCAAGTGCTACCAGAAGGCCGACGAGGGGCGGTATGCGGGAGGCGTTGGAGGCGCGGCGGGAGCACCAAGGGGGCGGGAGCGGCGGGCCAATTCGACAACGCATTTCGACACCCCGGCCCCGACTCCAACTCATCAAGAGCCCCGCCTGACGCTGCAACCTCAAGCGGGGCGTCGAGTTTCGATCAATGGGCCTGGGTAGAGTTGAACTACCGACCTCACGCTTATCAGGCGTGCGCTCTAACCACCTGAGCTACAGGCCCCTCCTCAAGTTGCCAGTTGCGCCAAGACGCCAAGTTGTCAGTGGTTCCAAGACGCCAGCCGCAGAGAAGCCAGAACCGGCGCGCCGTGCTCACTGATATCCTCGCCTCCGGCAACTGGCAACCACTGCCGTCGGGCAACTTGGCGTCTGGCAACTGTCCGTCAGGCATCCCACTCCCGCCGCGGGCGGCCGCCGCCGCGACGCGGCACCACGTCGTCGTCGTCGTACTCCTCGTCCAGCTCCTCGAAGTCGTCGAATTCCTCTTCGTCCTCGTCGAGCTCCTCGTCGAGATCCTCCTCGTCGAGGTCCTCGTCCTCGAACTCCTCGTCCTCGTCGAACTCGTCGAGATCCTCGAACTCCTCGTCGTCGTCGCCGCGACGTCCGCGCAGCTCGATCCGCTGCTCCGACGCCCTCCGCGCGTTCATCGTGCCCTCCGGTAAAGTTCGACGCGGCCTTCGGACTCCGGACATCAATCGACCACCGCCCGGGCGGCCCGCGCCAGCTTCTTCCGCTCCGTCTGGCCGAGGGCGCGCTTCCTCAGCCGCACCGCGCCCGGCGTGACCTCGATCAGCTCGTCGTCCTCGATGTACTCGAGCGCGACTTCGAGGGTAATGTCGCGGGGCGGTTCCAGCAAGACGGCCTCGTCCGACCCCGACTGCCGCATGTTGGTGAGCCGCTTGCCCTTGGTCGGATTCACGTCCAGGTCCCCCGGCCGGCAGTGCTCCCCCACCACCATCCCCTCGTACACCGGCTCCGTGGGTCGCACGAACAGCACCCCCCGCTCCTGCAGGTTGAACAGCGCGAAGGCCACCGCCGTTCCCTCCATCATGCTCACCATCACCCCGCGGTTGCGGCCGGCGAGCGGCCCGGCCCACGGCCCGTACTCCAGGAAGCGGTGGTGCATCATCCCGTTGCCGCGCGTGTCGGTCAGGAACTCCGACCGGTAGCCGAACAGCCCGCGCGCCGGGATCCGGAAGGCCATCCGCACCGTGCCGTGGCCGGGGTTGCGCATGTCCATCATCTCGGCGCGCCGCGGCCCCAGCTTCTCCATCACCGTCCCGACGAACTCCTCGGACACGTCGATCAGCAGCTCCTCGTACGGCTCGAGCAGCTCGCCGTTCGGGCCCTCGCGGGTGATGACCCGCGGCCGCGACACCAGGAACTCGTACCCCTCGCGCCGCATCGTCTCCATCAGGATGCCGAGGTGCAGCTCGCCGCGCCCCGAGACCTTGAAGGTGTCGGGCGCGTCGGTCTCCTCCACCCGCAGCGCCACGTTCCGCTCCACCTCGCGGAACAGCCGCTCCCGGATCTGCCGGCTGGTCACGTACCGCCCGTCGCGGCCGGCGAACGGGCCGGTGTTGACCGAGAAGTCCACCGTGATGGTCGGCTCCTCGACCACGATGCCCGCCAGCCGCTCCGGCGTCTCGGGATCGGTCACCGTCTGGCCGATCTCGATCCCCTCGAGCCCGGAGAGCGCCACGATCTCGCCCGCCGACGCCTCCTCGATCTCGACCCGCGCCAGCCCCTCGAAGCCGTGGAGCTGCGCGACCTTGGCGGTGACGAAGGTCCCTTCCGGGACCATGCCCGGCTCGCCCCACGGCAGCAGCGCCACCGTCTGGCCGGCGCGGACGGCGCCGCGCTCGATGCGGCCGATGGCGATCCGCCCCACGTAGGGCGAATGGTCGAGGGTCGAGACCAGCATCTGGAACGGCCCCTCGAGCGCCGCCGGCGGCGGCACGTAGTCGATGATGGCCTCGAACAGCGGCCGCAGATCGCCGGCAGCCAGTCGGGCGTGCCGGGACGATGAACGGGTGCAGGGGATCCACGGTGTCCGCGTCGAGTCCCGCACCTAGCACCTGCAACCCGATACCCTGCTTCTCCGGCAGCTCCTCGAACGCCACGCCGTACCGGCTCGAGGCGTAGAGGAACGGCGCGTCGATCTGCGCCGGCGACGCCTCGAGATCCATGAACAGCTCGAGCACCTCGTCGTGCACCCGCAGCGGCTCCGCGTCGCCGCGGTCGATCTTGTTGATCACCACGATCGGCTTCAGCCCCAGCGCCAGCGCCTTGCGCGTCACGAACCGCGTCTGCGGCATCGGCCCCTCGGCCGCGTCCACCAGGATCAGCACCCCCTCCACCATCCGGAGGATCCGCTCCACCTCGCCGCCGAAATCGGCGTGCCCCGGCGTGTCCACGATGTTGATCTTCACGTCCCCCCAGCGCACCGACGTGTTCTTGGAGAGGATCGTGATCCCGCGCTCCCGCTCCAGCGGGTTGGAGTCCAGCACCCGCTCCATCACCTGCTGGCCCGCGCGGAACACCCCCGCCTGGCGGAGCATCTTGTCCACCAGCGTCGTCTTGCCGTGGTCGACGTGGGCGATGATGGCGATGTTGCGGATCTGCACGGGGAACCGCTCTGGCTGGAGACCTAGAACCGGGGGTCATAGGGTGGCGGGCGGCAAGCTAGGAGGGGCTCGGCGACGCGCAAGGGCCGGACAGGTGGTGGGTAGTAGGTGGAGGTGGTGGAGAAATGCCGCGTCAGCGGACACCTCAACCTGCCACCTACCACCCCTACGCTCACTCGTGCCACGCCGACTCCCGCTCCAGCTGGACCGTCACGTGCTGGATCCCGAAGGTCCGCACCCGCCGGCAGATCTCCTCCAGCGCCGCCTGCTGGCCGGCCCGGGTCCGGCACCGTCGCGTGGCCGCTCATCGCCACGATCCCGTTGCTCACGGTCCAGACGTGCAGGTCGTGCACGTCGGTCACGCCGGGCACCGCGCCGATCGCCCCCTGCAGCTCGGGGAGCGAGACGTGCCGCGGCGTCGCCTCGAGCAGGATGTCCACCGACTCGCACACCAGCCGCGCCGCGCTCACCAGGATCAGCGCCGCGATCCCCATCGAGATCAGCGCGTCCGCCGGCACGCCAGCCCGTCGGCCAGGATGACGCCGGCCGCCGCGATGGCGCCCACCGAGCCGAGCGTGTCGCCCAGGATGTGGAGGTAGGCGGCCTGCGTGTTGAGGTTCTCGTGCCGCGCGCGGTGCAGCATCAGCACGGCCCACAGGTTCGCCGCCGAGCCCGAGGGCGGCGACCGCGAGCATCAGGCCCGAGCGGATCGCCTGCGGCTGATGCAGGCGGCCCAGCGCCGCGACCACGATCCAGACCGTGACGGCGATCAGCAGCGCCCCGTTGAACAGCGCCGCCAGGATCTCCAGCCGGTAGTAGCCGAACGACTTCTCGGCCGTGGCCGGGCGCCGCGCGATCCACAGGGCGAACAGCGACAGGCCAGCGCGCCCGCGTCGGTCACCATGTGCCCGGCGTCCGCGAGCAGCGCGAGGGAGTGCGACGACCAGCCCGCCGACCACCTCGGCCACGGCGATGACGGCGGTCAGCCCCAGCGCCCAGGCGAGGGCGCGCGCGCTCTCCGGCCGGGCCGGCGGCTGGATGCAGCTCGGCCTGGGTCACCGGCGAGCCTCCGGATGCGTGGCGCGGTCATCACGTGTAGTTTTGCCACCCCTGGCATGAACGACATTCCTGGCAATCCGTCGGCGCCCGGCTCGGCGTCGTCGCTGCTGCTCGTGCTGGCGAACGCCTTCTTCGTCGCCGCCGAGTACGCGCTCGTCGCCTCGCGGCGCACCCGCATCGAGGCGATGATACGGCGGGGCGACGCAAAAGCCAAGCTGGCGCGCCGCGCCCTGCTCGCCCTCGACCGCTCCATCTCCGGCACCCAGCTGGGCATCACCCTGGCGAGCCTGGGCCTCGGCTGGGTGGGCGAGCCGGCCATCGCCCACACGCTCGAGGGGCTGTTCACCGCGCTGCCGGGGCCGCTGGCGCTGCTGGCCACGCACGGCGTCGCCGTCACGATCGCCTTCCTGTTCATCACCTTCCTCGACATCGTCCTGGGCGAGCTGGCGCCGAAGGCCCTCGCCCTGCTCTACCCCGAGCGCACCAGCCGGTGGCTGGCGGGCCCGCTCATCGCCTTCACCATCGCCACCAACCCCTTCATCTGGCTGCTCCGGGGGAGCGCCAACCTCGTGCTCCGGCTGTTCGGCCAGCGGACGCCCACCACCCTGGAGCGCCTGCACTCCGCCGAGGAGCTGCGGATGCTGGTGGACCAGAGCGCCAAGGCCGGCAAGCTCGACCGCACCGACGCGCGGCTGCTGGCCGGGGTGTTCGAGTTCTCCGAGAAGACCGCGCGCGACGTGATGACGCCGCGCACGGCGATGATCGCCGCTGCCCGCAGCGGACGACTCCCTCGCCGAGGCGGCGGACCGCATCGCCGCCGGCGCGGCGCTCGCGCTACCCGGTGAGCGGCGCGTCGCTGGACGACATCGTCGGGCATCGTGCACGCCAAGGACGTGCTCGCGGCGCTGCGCGCCCCGGCGCCGCCGAACACGCTGGCCGAGCTCGATGCGGCCGGCGCACTTCGTCCCCGGCTCCCGCGAGGTCGAGGACGTGCTGGCCGACATGAAGCTCAAGAGCGTCCACATGGTCATCGTGCTCGACGAGTTCGGCGGCACCGCCGGGCTGGTGACGATGGAGGATCTGCTCGAGGAGATCGTCGGGCAGATCTACGACGAGTACGACCGGCCGGCGGAGCTGAGGCCCAGCGGCGCGCCGTTCCCCCCGGGTGCCGCGCTCGCCGGCGGCCTCGACCTGGCCGAGGTGAACGCCCGCTGCGGCCTGTCGCTCGCCAGCGAGGACTACTCGACGCTGGGCGGATATCTGTTCGGGCGGCTGGGACGACTGCCCAAGGTGGGCGACCGGGTCGACGTGGACGGCGGGGCGTTCGAGATCACGGCGATGGACGGCCGGCGGGTGGGCGAAGCGAGATTTGTGCGGGAAGACAAGGTGAGAGGTGAGACGTGAGGGGTGAGACGTTCAGGTGAGAGGTGAGAGGTCGTGAGAGGTGAGAGTTCGGTGAGACGTTCGGGTGAGAGGTGAGAGGTTCGGGTGAGAGGTGCGAGGCGTGAAGCATGCCGCTCCGCCTCTCACGCTTTCGACCTCTCACCTCTCACGTCACCTTCTCACCTCTCACCTCACCCTCTCACCTCTCACCTCTCACGTCTCACCTTTGAGTCGCCTCACAATCCCCGCCGCCACCTTCACCGCCTCCTGCATCGACGTCGGGTCCGCCAGGCCCTTGCCGGCAATGTCCATCGCCGTGCCGTGGTCCGGCGACGTTCGCGGCACCGGCAGGCCGAGCGTCACGTTCACCGCGTGGCCGAACGACGCGACCTTGATGGCCGTCATCCCCACGTCGTGATACGGCGCCAGCACCGCGTCGAATTCCCCCTTCATCGCGCGCACGAACACGGTGTCGGCCGGCAGCGGCCCGGCGATGCCGAGCGTGCGCGCGGCGGGGCCCAGCACCCGCTCCTCCTCGTGCCCGAACAGGCCGCCCTCGCCGGCGTGGGGATTCAGGGCGCACAGGGCCAGCCGCGGCTCGGCCACGCCGAACCAGGTGCCGAGAAAGGTCCGGGTCACGCGCCCCACCTGCACGATCCGCTCCGGCGTGACGATGGACAGCGCGTCGCGGAGCGGCAGGTGCGTCGTGACCAGCACCACGCGCAGCCGGTCCGACGCCAGCATCATCGCCACCTGCCGCGCGCCGGTGAGGTCGCGCAGCAGCTCGGTGTGGCCGGGGAAGTGGTAGCCCGCGGCGTTGAGGGCGCGCTTGTCGCCGGGCCCGGTCACGATCGCGTCCACCCGGCCGTCCTTCCAGAGCTGCACCGCCGCTTCCACCGCACGGCCGGTGAGCCGGCCGGCCAGGGCCATCGCCTCGCCGCCCGCGCCGCCGTCCCAGCGCCCCACGCCCACGGCCCGAGCGGCGCCGATGCCGGCGATCACGTCGTCCGGGCCGACCACCGTGACCTCGACGTCCGCCGCGCCGACGGCCGCGGCCACGACCTCCGGGCCGATGCCGCGGGGGTCGCCCACGGTGACCGCGAGTCTGGGACGGAAGACCGGCACCTTGCCTCAGGAGACGGAGGACGGAGAACCGACTGCGGAACAGTTGCCAGACGCCAAGATGCCACTTCCCGCTGCAACCCTGCAATCCTTCAGAGCCTGACACTCACGTAGGTCTGGTTGCGCAGCGTGCGCAGCAGCTCCTGGACGGGCTTCTGCGAGGCGAGCCGCTGCCGCAGGATGTCGCGCACGTCCTCGAACGTGTAGTCCCGCTCGGGCTGGGTGTCGGTGAGGATGGCCACGACGAACTTGGTGCGGTTCACGGACTCGACGCCGATGGCGAAGGGCGGGATCACCTCGCCGATGGTCGCCGAGTCGAACGCCGCGGCGTAGATCGGCGGCAGCTTGGCGCGCTCGACGGAGTCGACCCGCGTCTGCTCGGTGGTGTCGGCGTAGAGCCGCGCCAGCGAGTCGAAGTTCGCCCCCGCGCGGAGCAGCGCCGCGACCGAGTCGGCCAGGACGCGCGCCGCCGCCAGGTTGGTCGAGTCGATCGCCGGCACGAACAGGATGTGGCGCGCCTTGATCTCCCCCGGCTGCACCCGCTCGACCTCGATGATGTGGTACCCGAAGGGCGACGACCACCGGTTCGGAGATGTCGCCGGCGCGCATCCGGAAGGCGACGCGGTCGAACGCGTCCACCATCATGCCGCGCCGGAACCACCCGAGGTCGCCCCCCTGCTCCCGGGTGCCCGGGTCGTCCGAGTAGCGGCGCGCCAGCGTCGCGAAATCGGCGCCGTGCCGGAGCTGGACCAGCACCGACTCCGCGCGCGCCAGCGCCGCCGCCCTGGCCTCGGGCGTGGGCCGCGGCGCGATCACGATCTGCTTGAAGAAGACCATCGCCGGCCGCTTCTGGCGCTGCCCCTGGGTCTGCTGCCAGTCGCGGAACGCCTGGCGCAGCTCGGGCATCGTCACGTTGACGGGGTGGAGCTTCCCGTCCTGGCGCAGCTTGCTCAGGTAGGCGTCCTGGTACTGGGAGCGCCGCTGCTGCTCGGTCAGCCAGCGCCGCCACTCCTCGGGCGTGACGAAGCCCGCCGCCGCGATGGTGGCGCGGAACTCGGCCTCGGTGCGGTACTGGTCGCGGATCGACCGGGCCTGGTCCTCCGCCTTGCTCAGCACCTCGGCGTCGTTCACCGTGATGCGACGTGTCGCGCAGCGCCTTCTGGTAGAGCACCTCGTCGTCGATCATGCCCTCCAGGATCTGGCGCCGCAGCGCCATCCGGCCTTCGGAATCGGGCGGCAGCTGCAACCCGCCCTGCGCCTGCTGGATGAGCAGCTTCTCCTGGACGTCGGAAAGGAGGATCGGCTTGGTGCCCACCACCGCGACGACGCGGTCGATGAGCTGCGGCGCCTGCTGGGCCGCGAGCCGCGCGGGCAGGGTCGCGAGGATCAGCATCCCCAGGACGGTGCGCGCGCGGCTCATCGCCCTACATCACCTTCTTGGATGGCGCCGGCACCGCCGGCCTCGGACCCGGCTGCGGCTCGCTGCCCATCGGCGGGCCGCCGGGCGCGGGCGTCATCTGGCCCGGCAGGGTCGGGCCGCGCAGCTCCGTCGCCCGCTCCAGCGCGCGGTCCACGCCCGCCGGCGAGATCTCCCACCGGCCGCGCGAGCGCAGCACGTCGGACAGGAACGGCGGCACCTCGAAGAACGGGTGCGACGACGGCTCGGAGACCAGGTCCGCGAAGTACTGGTCCACCCGGTGGGCCGCCGCGTCCGTCCGGCTGCGCCGCGCCGCCGTGTCGGCGGCCAGCGACTCCGCCGCGACGCCGAGGCGGTCTTCCATCGTCACGAGGTCGTCGCGGTAGAGCTGGCGGATGGTGTCGCGATCCGCCGCGCTGAGCGCGATGTGCCGCGCCTGGGCGGCCTCGATCATCATCTGGTTGCGCACCAGGGTCTGGAGGAACTGCTGGAGACTGGAGTCCGGCGCCTGGGCCACGGCCGTCCGCGTCTGCGGCGGGTACGCCTGCAGCCAGCGGGCGAAGTCGCGCACCCGGAACGAGCCACCCCGGTAGGTCGCGAGCACGCGGCTGCTGGTCTTCGCGTCGCGCAGGGTCTGCGCGGCCAGGCGGGCCGACGCCGGGGCCGAGCTCCGGATCTTGATCTGGGTCTCGCGGGTCACGCTGTCGGCGTACAGCGAGTCGAGCCGCTGCGTCATGACGGTCCTTGAGACCGGCCGCGAACGAGTCGCGCACCTGCTCCAGCGTCGGGCGCCAGATGATGTGGTAGCCCCACGGCGTCTGCACCGGATCGGACAGCTCGCCGGGCTTGAGGCCCCACGCCGCGTCCTCGAACGACTTGACCAGGGCGCCGCGGGAGACGAGGCCCAGCGAGCCGCCGTTCCTCGCGCTGCCGGCGTCGTCGGACTTCTCCGACGCGAGCTTGGCGAAGTCGGCCCCGTGGCGGAGCTGCGCCAGGTAGCCCTTCGGCGACCTTGCGCTTCGCCGCCTTGATCGCCGCCGTGGTGTCCTGCGAGACGCGGACCAGGATGTGCTCGAGCCAGCGCACGTTGCCCACGCTGTAGGCGCTGTCCACCTGCCGGGCGGTCACCTGCGCGCGCGACGACGATCACCGTGTCGTGGTAGTGGTCCACGATGCGCTGCATCACCGGCCGGCCAGTTGGCCGCCATCACCGTCGCGCTGTCGAGCAGGCTGTCGCCGCGCGCCGCGGACTGGCCGAGCAGCTGATAGTCCACCCAGAGGTCGGCCACGCGGTCCACGACCTCGCGGCGCAGCGGGACCTGCTTGGCCGGCGCGATCAGCTGCGCCAGCTGGTTGACCGTCAGCTCCTGCCCGCCCGCCCGGGCGACGACGTCCTGATGGGCGCGACAACGCGTCCCGCAGGCCGGAGCAGCCGGCGAGCGCGAAGACGGAAAGCACCGCGAAGCGGCGAACCATCGTTGCTCCTCTCGGGTGGTCTCGTCCACGGCGCGCGACAGCGCGCGGACCAGCCCGGCCAGCAGCGGCATGCCGCCGAGCCGGCGGAGCTTCATGACCAGCGGCGCCGCCCGCCGCACCTCGGCGGCGAACTGCACTTCGTCCATCGCGGCGGTGAGATTGGCGAGCCGCGGCACCGCACCGGCCCGGAAGACCAGCCGGGCCTCCTCGCCCCGCACCAGAATCGTCTCGAGGCCGAGACGCGCGCCGATCACCCGGAGGTGCGTGACGGCCACCAGCGCCTCGGCCTCGGCGGGAAGCGGGCCGAACCGGTCCGCCATCTCCTCCCGCAGACTTCTCAATGTCGCCACTCGTCTGGCAGCGCGCCAGCCGCCGGTAGAGGTCGAGCTTCGCCGCGTCGTCGGCCACGTACGCGTCGGGCAGCAGCGCCGGCCGGTCCAGCAGCACCTCCGGCGGCGCCGGCGCTCACGCCCCGCGCCTCGCCCTTGAGACTGCGCACCGTGTCCTCGAGCATCCGCAGGTACACGTCGACGCCCACCGACAGGGCGAACCCCGACTGCTCGGCGCCGAGGATGTTCCCCGCCCCCCGCAGCTCGAGGTCCTTGAGCGCGATCCGGTAGCCGGCGCCCAGCTCCGTGTAGTGCACCAGCGTCTCGAGCCGCGCCTCCGCCGCCGGGTCCACGTCGTCGGGCACGAGCAGGTAGCAGTAGGCGCGCCGGTCGCTGCGCCCCACCCGCCCGCGCAGCTGGTAGAGCTGCGCCAGGCCGAACTGCTCGGCGTGGTGCACGATCATCGTGTTGGCGTTCGGCACGTCGAGCCCCGACTCGACGATCATCGTCGAGCAGAGGACGCCCACCTCGCCCGACACGAAGCGGCGCATCACGTCGTCCAGGTCGCGCGCGCGCATCGTCGCCGTGCGCCAGGCCGACCACGGCCCGCGGCGCCAGGCGCCGGATCCGCTCGACCACCGTCTCGATCGTCTCGATCCGGTTGTGCACGAAGTACACCTGCCCGCCGCGGTCCAGCTCGCGGGCCATCGCCTCCTCGAGCAGCTCGTCGTCCCACGGCTCGACGAAGGTCAGGACCGGCGAGCGGTCGCGCGGCGGCGTCTCGATCAGCGTGAGGTCCCGGAGCCCCGCGAGCGACAGCTGCAGGGTGCGCGGGATCGGCGTGGCGGTCAGCGTGAGCACGTCCACCGCCAGGCGCAGCTTCTTGAGCCGCTCCTTGTGCTCGACCCCGAAGCGGTGCTCCTCGTCCACCACGATCAGGCCGAGGTCGTGGAAGACGACGTCGGGCGAGAGCAGGCGGTGCGTCCCGATCACGATGTCGATCTTGCCGGCCGCCAGATCGGCGAGCGCGGCCCGCTGCTCCCGCGGCGTGCGGAACCGCGACAGCGTCACCAGGCGCACCGGGTAGTCGGCGAGCCGCTCGCCGAAGGTGCGGCCGTGCTGCTCCGCCAGAATCGTGGTCGGCGCGAGCACCGCCACCTGCTTGCCGGCCGTCACCGCCTTGAAGGCCGCGCGCACCGCGACCTCGGTCTTGCCGTAGCCCGACGTCGCCGACGACCAGCCGGTCCATCGGCCGCGCCTGCTCCATGTCCGCCTTCACCTCCGTCGGTCGCCCGGCGCTGGTCGGGCGTGTCCTCGTAGAGGAACGACGACTCGAGCTCGCGCTGCCACTTGGTGTCGGGCGGGAAGGCGAAGCCCGGGGTCAGCTTGCGCCGGGCGTACAGATCGAGCAGCTCGGCCGCCATCCGGTGCACCGACTCCTCCGCCTGCCGCCGCACCCGCGCCCACCGCTTGCCGCCCAGGTGGTCGAGCCGCGGCACCGGCGCCTCCGCGCCGTCGGCGTCCACGCCGCGGTAGCGCTCGAGCTGGTCGATCCGGTACAGCGGCACGTGCAGCAGGTCGCCGCCGTGGTACTCGACCGCGGCGACGTCCAGCGTGCCGTCGCCGACGGCGATCGTCTGGAGCCCGCGGTAGATCCCGATCCCGTGCTCCAGGTGCACGACCGCGTCGCCCGGCTTCAGCGCCGCGACGGCGCCCAGCGGCGAGGCCTGCCGGTAGCGGCGCGGCCGGCGGATGCGGCGCGCGCGCCGGAACATCTCGTGATCGGTGAAGACGGCCAGGCCGGGGATCGCGAAGCCGCCGTCGAGCGCGCCCACCGCCAGCGTGCGTGCGCTCGGGGAAGCGCCCGCCCTCGCCCAGCAGCTCCTCGAGGCGCTCGAGCTGCCCCTCGTTGTCGCACAGCACCAGCGTCTCGACGCCGTCCGGCGGCCGCAGCCGGGCGAGGTCGCGCGCGACGTCGGGCGGCGGCACCACCGGGAGCCGCTCGCCGTCCGGCGCGCCGATGGAGCCAGCCGGGCGAAGCGCGCCGCGCGCGGCGAGTCCACGCCTCCGGCTCGGCACGAGCAGCTCGGCGCGCGGCGGCACCTCCTCGCCGAGCCGCCGCGCCACGTCCGCGTGGTGCTCCGCCTCGGTCCACGCGCGGCGCACCTCGTCCTCGAGGCGCTCGCCGCGCCGTCCTCCTCGACCACCAGCGTCCCCGCCGGCAGCAGGTCGAGCAGGCTGCGGCGCACTCGCGCGCCCTCGTCCAGCGCGGCCCGCGGATCCACCGGCAGCACGGTCACCCGCTCCAGCGGCCCGGTGGAGCGCTGGGACGAGAGATCGAACGCGCGCAGCGCGACGCACGCGTCGTCCCAGAACTCGGCGCGCGCCGGCTGCGTCATGCCGAAGCCGTACACGTCCACGATGCCGCCGCGCACCGAGTACTGCGCGACGTCGGTGACCATCGGGCACGCGGGTGTAGCCCATCCGCTCGAGCCGGTCCGACCGCGTCGCGGAACGACGCGCCCGCGCGCCAGCTCGAGCCGCGCCGCCTCCAGCGCCGCCGGCATGAGCGTCCGCTCCGCGGTCGCGCGCGCGGTCGTGATCACCACGCCGCACGGCGCCGCGGTTCAGGCGCTCCAGCGTCTCGACCCGCTCGCCGGCGATCTCGTAGTGCGGCTCGTCCTCGCCCAGCGCCTCGCGCTGCGGATACAGGGCGACCTGCTCCTCGGTGAGCAGCACGGTGAGGTCCGCCAGCCACCGCTCGGCGTCGGTCGGCGACGCCGCGACGACCACGACGAGCAGTGTCCGGCCGCACGCACGGCCAGCGTCGCCACCAGCACCGCGCCCGACGAGCCCGGCAGCGGCGCCGAGCGCGCCGCGGGCTCCCGCGGCTCGGCAGCCGCGCCAGCAGCGCCTCCACCGGCGGGAGGGCCGCGCAGCGCGGCGACCAGACGCGGCAGCGGCATCGCTAGGCGCGCCGCCCGAAGCGCGCCGGCCGCCACCAGCGCCTCGGCCACGAGCACCAGGATCGCGGCGGCCAGGAGCCAGCCCGTCAGCTCGCTGCGCCCGGACCCGCGGAACCGCTGGGCCGCGTAGGCCTCGGGACTCGCCGCGACGCGTCACCCGCGCCCCGGGGAAGAAGCCGGCGAGCTCCGACGGCGTGGCCCGCACGAGGTCCGACTCGCGCGGGTCGGGCGCGACGACGAGCGCGCCCACGGTGTCGCCCGCCGCGAGCAGGAAGTAGACGCCGGGCTCGACCGGCGCGCGTGATGGTGCGCGCGCCCTCCACGCGCCGCACGCCGCCCGCGCTCGACGCGAGCGCCGTGATGTCGTCCGGCAGCGACACGGGGTCGCCGGGCGCCGCCTCGAGCAGCCCCTCGTCGCCACGGGCGAGCCGGTTGACCAGGACGCCGACGAACGGGACGAAGCC
This sequence comes from uncultured Gemmatimonadales bacterium, assembly GCA_963729955.1. GTDB lineage: Bacteria > Gemmatimonadota > Gemmatimonadetes > Gemmatimonadales > JACORV01 > Fen-1245. Next base: position 86,007 of record CAVSQA010000021.1, on the reverse strand, counting down.
GCTCGACAGCGGCAGCGACGTCTCCTCGGGCACCAGGCGGCTGGCCATCACCACGATGCGGCCGGAACGGACCAGCCACGGGTCGCCGCCCGCGCGGGCCAGCACGCCGCGCGGCGCGACGTCGGACGTCGCCTCCAGCCGGTAGCGGCCGCTGGATGCGCGCGCCGCCGATCTCGGGCACGCGCGGCGCCGCGAGCGTGTCCTCGCGCTCGACCCGCGCGCCGAAGCGCCACGGCACGCCCGCCGCGGCGAGCGCGCGGTTCGCCGCGCCGAGCCCGACGGGATCGTGCGGGGGAAAGACCACGGCGGCGCCCCCGGGCCGGCGGCGGCCGGCCCGAGCCGCACGGCGCCCACGGGCCGCCCGCGCGGACCTGGCCCGCCCGCGCCAGCGCGCCCAGGGCCTCGGCGAGGAACGGCCCGGTCTCCGCCGGATTCCACGACACGGTGGCGGGCGCGACGACGCGCACGGCGAAGGGGCGCCGGTCGTCGGCCCGGAGCTCGTCGGGCTCGAGCCGCACCTCGCCCGCCGCCCACCCGGCGACCGGCGCCGCGACCGGGAGCAGGGCCACGTCCCGCGGCGCGACGAGCGTGCGGGCCGCCGGTCCGCTCCCCCGACCGGCGACGGTCACCGGCGACCTTCGCGGCGGGCGGCTCGGGAGCGCCGCCGATCACGACGGTCACGGCGCCCGTCGCGCCGACCAGCCAGGTGGCCGGCGTCGCACGCGCGGAGACGACCGCGCGGTTGACCGGCGCCTGCGCCGCCGGGTGGTAGACGAGCAGCGGCAGCCCGGCGGCCGCGCTGTCCGCCGCCCCGAACGCGCTCCGCTGCACGTCGGAGAGCACGTGCATCTCGCCGCGCGCGTAGCCCGAGGCGCGCACCAGGCGCGCCGCGGTGGCGACCGCCGCCGACAGATCGAGCCGCCGCGGCTCCGGCTTCGCCGCCGACCACCACGGCCAGCAGCTCCTCGCGCGATCCCGCGGCGCGCGATGCCGTCGGCGCCGATCAGCCACAGCGCGTCCGACGGCTGCGCCGCCACGCAGCGTCTCCGCGGCGCGGGCCGCCAGATCGTCGAACGCCCGCACGCCGCCCGAGACCGCGCCGGAGGACAGCGAGTGGTCGAGGATCAGCACCAGGGCCGTCGGCTCGTGCCCCGCGCCGACCCGCGCGGGCACCACCGGCCGGCGCCGCCGCGAGCGCGAGCAGCGCCACCGCCGTCACCCGCAGCAGCAGCAGGAGCAGATGGCGCAGCCGGATGGTGCGCGACGCCTCCCGCTCCGTCTGGCGCAGGTAGCGCACGGCGGGGAACTCGACGTCGGGAGGCCGGCGGCGCTCGAACAGGTGCAGCAGCGGCGGGACGAGCGCGGCGCCGAGGAACAGCAGCGCGAACGGTTGGAGGAAGTACATCAGCCCAGCCGGGCCCTCCCCTCGGCGGCGCGGCGCAGCGCGTGCCCGAACGGCGTCTCCGTCGTGACGTGATGGTAGCCGATCCCGCTCGATCCGCAGCGCTCCGGCGCCAGGCCGTCACCACCCGGTCCACCGTGGCGCGGTACTCGCGCCGCAGGTCGCGCGGCGACGCGACCACGCTCTCCCGCGACTCCGGGTCCACGAACCGCGCCTGACCCGCCGCGCTCGAGCGTCCACCTCCGCCGGATCCATCAGTGGAAGACGACCACCTGGTGGCCGCGATGCCGCAGGTAGCGCAGCGCCAGCAGCACCAGCTCCCGGTCCACCAGCAGGTCGGAGATGAACACCACGAGCCCGCGGCGGCGCAGCAGCTCGGTCACCCGGCCGAGCGCCTGCTCCGCCGCGGTGCCGCCCCCCGGCGCGAGATCCAGCAGCGCGCGCACCACCACGTGCCAGTGCCCGGGACGCGCGCGCGGCGCGATCGCGCAGCGCACCTCGTCGTCGAAGCCGATCAGGCCCGTGGCGTCGCGCTGCCGGAGCAGCACCAGCGCGAGGGCCGCGGCCAGTCCGCGTCGCGTAATCGAACTTGGTGAGCCGCCGCTCCGGATCTCCCGACCATGCCATCGAGCGCGACACGTCCAGCACGATCGTCGCGCGGAGGTTGGTCTCCTCCTCGTACTGCTTGACGTAGAGACGGTCGCGCCGCCCCACGACCTTCCAGTCGAGGTAGCGCAGCTCGTCGCCCGGCTGATAGGGCCGGTGCTCGGCGAACTCGACGGAGAACCCGCGGTACGGCGAACGGTGCAGCCCCGACAGGAAACCCTCGACCACGCCCTTCGGCCACCAGCTCGATTCCGCCGAGCGCGCTAACCTCAAGCGGATCGAGCAGATCCGGCCGATTTCTCGCTACGCCGGGTGCGGAGGCCACACATTGTCACTGGAACAGGACACGACCCAAAGGTAGGCAGTGTCGTCGAGCGCGCCAACTCCTTGGAGAACTGGCAGTTGGGTGCGATCGCCGGTAGGCTGGCACGGTCTCTGCTCCTCCTAATGGCTCGGACCACGTGTCCGGAGGTCGACATGTTCGCGCCGCACGCTGATCGGCTCCACCTTCGCGCTCGCTGGGCTTCTCGCTTTCGGGCAGCCCGCTCGCGCCGCCACGCGGCGCGCGCCGGCGAGCCACCCGGAGTCCGGATCTGGACGAAGCACGGCGACATGTATCAGCACGCCGAGCGGTTCCAGGTCTTCTTCCGCACCGAGCGCGACGCCTACGTGACCATCTTCCGCGTGGACACCGATGGACGGGTGCACGTGCTGTTCCCGCTCGATCCCGGCGATCCCAATCTCGCGCACGGCGGCGAGACCTACAGCGTGCCCGGCGTGGACGACCACGACGCGTTCGTCGTGGACGACGACCCGGGCGTGGGCTACGTGTTCGCGGTGGCGAGCCAGGATCCCTTCAACTACGACGCCTTCGAATCCAACGACCGCTGGAGCTTTCAGACCACCGCCAGCCTGAGCGACGGCCGGATCCACGGCGACCCGGCGGCCTCGCTCCAGGACCTGGTCCAGAACATCGTGCCGCAGGGCTACGCCGACTACGACACGCACCTGCTGCCGTACGACGTCGAGCAGCGCTACGACTATCCGCGGTTCCTGTGCTACGATTGCCACGCGTACACTCCCTACAGCTACTGGGATCCGTACTCGGTCTGGTGCCCCAGGTTCTCGCTGGACGTGTACTACAACCCCTTCTACTTCTACCCGAGCTACTGGTATCCGACGCGCTACTACGGCGGGACGAACGTCGTCTACGTGCGGCCGGGGATCGCCGGACGGCAATTCGTCTTCCGGAACCGGGTCGGGCAGGCCGCGCCGTACGTCGTCTACCGTGACCGGCGGGGTGGCATGCAGCAGCCGCCGGAGCGCGGCGTGCGCGGCGTGGACCTCGGCGGCGTCGGGAGCATTCCTTCGCCGGGCGGCCGGAGGACCGTGGGCGGCCCGTCGGATCAGGGGCCGAGCGGACGCCGGATGGTGGGCGGCAACGGCGGCCAGCTCCCGGGAGCGGGGCCCGCGGCGCGGCAGCCCGTGGCGCGCTGCACCGCAGGAGACCGGGAGGCGCCAGGTGCGCGAGGCCATACCCGAGCCGGTCACCAATCCCCGCGTGATCGGGCCTTCGGTGGCGCAGCCGTCGCACCAGGACATCGCGCCGGCGCAGCCGCGCCGCGGCGTCTACATCGACCCGGGTACGCGGCAAAGCGACGTGCCGGCGGTGGCGGCTGGGCGGCCGGCCCCGCGTGAGGGCCAGCAACAGCGCGGCGTGTACATCGACCCAGGCGCGCGGCAGGGCGGCGCGCCGCCCGCGGCGGCCGGCGGGGCGGCGCCGCGTGAGAGCCCCCGCTACATCCCGCAGGGCGGCTCGGGGCCCGAGTCGCGCGGCGGGAGCGGGTTATGGAGCGCCGGCGCCGACGAGGGGCGCGGGATCCAGCGCGCCGCGCGAAGCCCCCGGCTACGCTCCTCGAGGCGGCGGCTCCGGTTCGGCACCGCCAGCTGCGCGGGCGGCGCCACGCGCCGCTCCGGCACCTCGGTCCTCGCCCGCCCTGGTGCGACGGCGCAGGTGACGGGTGGAGGCGCCTCTCTGGCGCCCCACCGCGCGAAACTTCCCGATGCGCCCGGTCGTACTTTCGGCCGGGCGCATCGGCGTTCGAGGCCCGGCGCCACTCCCCCACCACCACGGAACGCACTCGCATGATCCGTCGCTCCTCCCTCCTCGTGCTCGTCGGCGCGGCTCTCCTGGCCGGCGCGGCGCCGCTCGCGGCGCAGACCGGCTCCCGGAGCGCGCCGCCCTGATCCGGCACGCCGCGGCATCCATCACCGCGGCCGACGTGCGGCAGGGCATCGGCATCATCGCCGACGACTCGATGCTCGGCCGCGCGACGCCGAGCCCCCAGCTGGAGGAGGTGGCGGCCTGGGTCGCGGACCAGTTCCGGCAGGACAGCCTGAAGCCGGGCGGCGACAGCGGCACCTTCATCCAGCGCTACGGGATCCGCCGGCTGCGGGTGGACTCCACGTCGTTCGTGATGGCGATGGGGCACGGAGCGCACGGCCACTGGCTGCTGGGCCACGACGCGGCCATCCTCTTCGGACAGCCACCCGCCGCGCCGCTGACGGCGCCCGTCGTCCTGGTGGCGGGCATCCCCACCGACACGACGCGCCCGTTCGGCGAGGTGCCGATGCGCGGCACCATCGTGCTGCAGGTGCTCGACACCTCCCGCATCGGCAACAACCTGGTGCCGCTGGTGACCCGGGGCGTGGTCGAGGGGGTCAAGGCCTGGATCTTCGTCTCGAACCGCAGCGCGCCGCAGTTCGCGGCGCTCGCGCGGCGCGCGCTGCAGCCCCAGTACGAGGTGGCCGGGCAGGGCGGCGGGCCGCTCGACATCTCGCTCTACGAGGTGCGCGACAGCAGCGCCGCCGAGGTGCTCCGCGCCGCCGGCGAGGACCCGGCCGCGCTCCTGGCGCCGGGCGCCGCCCCCGCCGTGCGGCCGCTCCCCGGCTTCACGGCCACGGTGGACGTGCGGCGCAACCTGGAGAGCGAGGCGTCGGCGCCCAATACGATCGGCGTGCTCGAGGGCAGCGACCCGCAGCTCAGGAACGAGTACGTCTTCTTCACGGGCCACATGGATCACCTCGGGACCGCGAGCGGCGACGAGGGATGCCGGCCGGCCGGCGCCGACACGATCTGCAACGGCGCCGACGACGACGGCTCCGGCACGATCGCCGTGGTGGAGCTGGCGCAGGCGTTCGCCCGGCTCGATCCGCATCCCCGGCGCTCCATCGTCTTCATGACCGTCTCCGGCGAGGAGCGGGGCCTGTGGGGCAGCGGGTACTACGTCGCGCATCCGGAGTTCCCGCTGGCCGCGACGGTGGCCGACCTCAACACCGACATGATCGGGCGCAACCCGAGCGGCGCCGTGATGGGCATCGGCAAGGAGCACTCCTCGCTGGGGCCGCTGGTGGACAGCGTCGCCGCGAGCCACCCCGAGCTCCGGATGCGCGTCATCGACGACACCCTGCCGCGGGAGAACCTCTTCTTCCGATCGGACCACTACAACTTCGCCCGCAAGGGCGTGCCGGTCCTGTTCTTCACCACCGGGCTGCACGCCGACTACCACCGGCCCACCGACTCGGTGGAGAAGATCGACGCGGACCAGGAAGCGCGGATCATCCAGCTCGACTTCTACCTTGGTCTCGCGGTCGCCGACGCGCCGTCGCGGCCGCAGTGGAACCCCGACAGCTACCGGCGGATCGTGGCGCCCGCCGGGCAGTAGCGGGGACCCTCGGCCCGGGCTGGTGCGCGCGGCCGAGACCCTTCCGCCGGGCGGGTCGCGCCCGGATATTGGCGTCATCTCCAACAGCGGCGGAAGCACCGATGACACGGCTTTCCGCAGCATGCGCGCTCCTCGTGGCCGCCACGGCCGCGTCGCCACCGGCCGCGACGCGGCCGCGCGGCGCGCGGGCCACCGTGATCCGCGTCGGGCCGGCCGGCTGGTCGTATCCGGACTCGCCGGGCCACGTCTACCCCGCCACGGTGCCGGCGCGGTTCGACGCGCTGCACTTCCTCGCCTCGTACTTCGACACCATCGAGGTCAACTCCACCTTCTACCGGCCGCAACCCCCGCGCACCTTCGCCTCGTGGGTCAAGCGCGCCGCCCACAACCCGCAGTTCCGCTTCACGGTGAAGCTGTGGCAGCGCTTCACCACGAGCGCGCCGCCCCCTGGACCGCGGACGAGGTCCGCCAGGTCACCGAGGGGCTCGAGGTGCTGCGCGAGGCGGGCAGGCTCGGGGCGCTGCTCTCCCAGTTCCCGTGGTCGTTCAAGCCGGGCGCCGCGGGACGCGAGACGCTCTCCCGCCTGGCCGAGACGTTTCGCGCCTGGCCCCTGGTGGTCGAGGTCCGGCACGGCGGCTGGGGGCGGCCCGAGGAGCTGGACCGGCTCCGGGACCTCGGCGTCGGCATCGCGAACATCGACCAGCCGCTGATCGGCCAGTCGCTCACGCCCGCCGCGAACGCCACCAGCGCGCGTGGGGTACGTTCGCTTTCACGGCCGCAACTACGAGCACTGGTTCGGCGAGCAGGAGGACGCGGCGCAGCGCTACGACTACCTCTATACCACCAAGGAGCTGGCGCCGTGGGTGGATCGGATCCGCGCGCTGGCGGCGGCGGACGGCGTGGCGGACGTGTACGTGATCACCAACAACCACTTCGAGGGGAAGGGCCCGGCCAACGCGCTGATGCTCCGCGCGATGCTCGAGCGCACCGGAAGGCGAAGGCGCCGCCGGTGCTCTTCGCCACCTACCGCGACGCGCTCGAGCCCTGGGCCGAGCCGGCGGCGGAGGAGCCGGCGGATGCAGACGAACGACCTGAGGCTGCTGTGAGCTACGCGCGCCTCTACCCGGGCTTCGGCCCGTACCCGGGTCCGGGCTCCGGCCAGCCGCCTCCGCCCGCGCGCTGACCCGGGAGCCCCGCCGGAGGCACCGCCCGGGGTGCGGGACAGGCTATATTCCCCGCCGGCCGTGATATCCTCGCGCATCCGCAACTTCTGCATCGTGGCGCACATCGACCACGGCAAGTCCACGCTGGCCGACCGCCTGATCGAGGCGACGGGGACGCTGAGCGCGCGGGAGATGCGCGACCAGGTCCTCGACACGATGGACCTCGAGCGGGAGCGCGGGATCACCATCAAGCTGAACGCGGTGCGGATGACCTACGCCGCCCGGGACGGCACGCAGTACGAGCTGAACCTCATCGACACGCCCGGGCACGTGGACTTCACCTACGAGGTCTCGCGCTCGCTCGCCGCGTGCGAGGGCGCGATCCTGGTGGTGGACGCCGCGCAGGGCATCCAGGCGCAGACGGTCTCGAACCTCTTCCTGGCCCTCGACGCCGGGCCTGGAGATCATCCCGGTCCTCAACAAGATCGACCTGCCGTCGGCCGAGCCGGAGAAGCGCAAGGCCGAGCTGCACGAGCTGATCGGCGCGGACCCGGACGAGATCCTGCTCGTCTCCGCCAAGGAGGGCCGCGGCGTCCCGGAGCTGCTGGAGGCGGTCGTGCGGCGCGTGCCGCCGCCCCGCGGCGATCCCGCCGCGCCGCTCCGGGCGCTGATCTTCGACTCGCTACTACGACCGCTACCGCGGCGCGATCCCCTCCATCCGGGTGGTGGACGGCGTGGTCGCGGCCCGGCATGCGCATCGCCATGGGCTCGCACGACGGCGTGTACGAGGTGGCCGAGGTGGGCTACCTGCAGCTCGCGCACCGCCCCGCGGACCGAGCTCTCGGCGGGCGAGGTCGGCTACCTGGTCGCCAACTTCCGCGACGTGAAGGACACGCGCGTCGGCGACACGATCCTCGACGCCGACCGCCGCGCGCGCGCAGCTGCTGCCCGGCTACCGCGACGTGAAGTCCATGGTCTTCGCGGGCCTCTACCCGACCGCGCCCGAGCAGTACGAGGACCTGCGCGACGCGCTGGCCAAGCTGCAGCTCAACGACGCCTCGCTGCACTACGAGCCGGAGACGTCGGTCGCGCTCGGGCTTCGGCTTCCGCTGCGGGTTCCTCGGCCTGCTGCACATGGAGATCGTGCAGGAGCGGCTGGAGCGCGAGTTCGGGCTCGACCTCGTCACCACCGTGCCGAACGTGGAGTACGACGTCTACCTCACGAACGGCGAGAAGGTGGTGGTGGAGAACCCGAGCAAGATGCCGACCGGCTCGCAGGTGGACCGGATCGAGGAGCCGTACGTGAAGGCCCGCATCATCTCGCCCGCCGAGTACATCGGGCGCGCTGATGCGGCTGGGCCAGGAGCGGCGCGGCGCCTACCTCGGGATGAAGTACCTCGACCCGGTGCGGGTGGAGTTCGAGTGGGAGTTCCCGCTGGCCGAGATCATCCTCGACTTCTACGACAAGCTGAAGACGCTGTCGCGCGGCTACGCCTCGCTCGACTACGAGTTCGCCGAGTACCGGGCCAGCGAGCTGGTCAAGCTGGACATGCTCATCAACGGCGACGCGGTGGACGCCTTCAGCGTCATCATCCACCGCGACAAGGCGTACGAGTGGGGCAAGAAGCTGGCGGAGAAGCTGCGCGAGCTGATCCCGCGCCAGCTGTTCGAGGTGGTGATCCAGGCGGCCATCGGCAGCAAGATCATCGCGCGCGAGACGGTGCACCCGATGCGCAAGAACGTCACCGCCAAGTGCTACGGCGGCGACGTCACGCGCAAGCGCAAGCTGCTCGAGAAGCAGAAGGCGGGGAAGAAGCGGATGAAGCAGGTGGGCACGGTCGAGATCCCGCAGGAGGCGTTCCTCGCCGTGCTGAAGGTCGAGTGAGCGGCGCGCCGGACCGCGGCAGCGGGCCGGACGCGGGACCGGCGCGGACGAGCGGGGCGGCGCGGCGGCGGCGCCGGCGCCCCGACCGGCAGCCGCGCGCCGGGCCGCGGCCTGGTCATCCAGACGGCGTTCTTCGGCGACGTGGTGCTCACCACGCCCCTGATCCGCCGCGCCGCGGAGCGGCACGGCGGCGCCGGTGGACGTGCTGGTGCTGCCGGCCACCCTCCCGGTGCTGCACAACAACCCGCACGTCCGGGAGCGCATTCCCTTCGACAAGCACGGCAAGGATCGCGGCATCACGGGGTTCGTGCGCGTGGCCCGCCTGCTCCGCCGCCGGCACTACGGCGTCGCCTACCTGGCGCAGTCGAGCCTGCGATCGGCGGCCCTGGCGTTCGCCGCCGGCATCCCGCGGCGGATCGGATTCCGCGACGCCGCCGGGGCGTTCCTCCACACCCACTCCGTCACCGCGCGCGGCGAGCCGCACCAGGTCGAGCGGCTGCTGGCCCTCGCCGACGGCGCCCCCGACCGGCGCGAGCCGGAGATCTTCCCCGGGGCCGAGGAGCGCTCGGCGGTGGACGCGCTGCTCGCAGGAGGCCGGCATCCACGGTGACTTCGTGGTGCTCGCGCCCGGCTCGCAGTGGGGCTCCAAGCGCTGGCCGTTCTTCCCCGAGCTGGCCCGCGTGCTGGCGCAGGAGGTGCCGCTGGCGCTGGTGGGCGGGCCGGGCGACCGCGCCGACGCGCGGCAGATCCGCACGGCGCTGGGCTCCGGCACGCCCGTGGCCGACGCGACCGGCCGGCTCTCCATCCTCGCCGCCGGCGCGCTGATCCGCCGCGCGCTGGTGCTGGTCTCGAACGACTCCGCGCCCGTGCACCTCGCCTCGGCGGTAGGCACCGCCACCGTCGAGATCTACGGGCCCACGGCGCCGATCTTCGGCTTCGCCGCGCGCGCGCCCTGGTCGCGGGTCGTCGAGCCCGAGCCGCTGGAGTGCCGGCCGTGCCACCACCACGGCCCGCCCGCCTGCCCGCTGGGGCACCACCGCTGCATGCGCGAGATCCCCATCGGCCGCGTGCTGGCCGAGGTGCGGACGCTGCTCCAGATTGTCCCCAAACGCTACGGAGCCTGAGCGATGCGGTACCTGGTCGGCGTGGACATCGGCGGGACGAACATCGTGGTGGGCACGGTGGCCGAGGACGGGTCCGCCGTCCACGGCGTCCGATCCGCGCCCACGGTGCCCGAGGAGGGCCCCCAGGCGGTGATCGGGCGCATCGCCCGGCTCGTCCAGGCCTCCATCGGCGAGACGGAGAAGACGGCGGGCGTCGCGCGCGACCGCATCGCCGGCGTGGGCATCGGCTCGCCCGGCCCCCTCGACCGCGAGCGCGGCGTCGTGCTGCTCACCCCGAACCTCGGGTGGCGCGACCTGCCGCTCCGCGACCTGGTGAGCGAGGCGGTCGGCCTTCCGGCCTCGCTCGACAACGACGCCAACTGCGCCGTCTACGGCGAGTGGTGGGTCGGCGCGGCGCGGGGCGCGAACTACGTGGTCGGGCTCACCATCGGGACCGGCATCGGCGGCGGCATCGTCCTCGGCGGCAAGATCTACCACGGCGCGTCGGACGTGGCCGGCGAGGTGGGCCACACGACCATCGACTCCACCGGCCGGCTCTGCAAGTGCGGCAACTACGGCTGTCTCGAGGCCTACGCCTCGGGCCCGGCGATCGCCGCGCGCGCCATCGAGGGCGTCGTGGCCGGCGTGGAGACCCGCCTCCCCGCCCTGGCGGGCGGCGACCTGTCCAGGGTCACCGCGCAGATGGTCTACGAGGCGGCGCGCGCCGGCGACGAGTACGCGCTCGAGCTGGTGCACGACACCGCGAAGTTCCTCGGCGCCGGCGTGGGCAACCTGGTCAACATCTTCAACCCGGACATCGTGGTGATCGTCGGCGGCGTGACGATGGCCGGCGACCAGCTGTTCGTTCCCCTCCGGGGCGAGGTCAAGCGCCGCGCGTTCAAGCCCGCGGTGGACCGCTGCCGCATCGTCCCGGGCGAGCTGCCGGGCACCGCCGGCGTGGTGGGCGCCGTCGCGACGTTCAAGGACCAGGTGTGGGGGGACGTCTGAAGAAGCTCGGCGTGCTCGGCACGATGATCTGGGACACGATCCTCGGCCGGGATCCCGCGGCGGCGCCCTTCGAGGAATGGGGGGGCATCAGCTACGCCCTCGCCGCCCTCGACGCGGCGCTCCCCGCCGACTGGCAGGTCGTGCCCATCGTGAAGGTGGGACGCGACCTCGCCGAGCGCGCGCACGTCTTCCTCAGCGGCCTCGGGACCGCGGCGGGCGCGCGGTTCGTCGAGGTGCCGGCCACCAACCCGCGGGTGCGGCTCAACTACCGGGACCGGGAGCGGCGCTGCGAAGGGCTCCAGGGCGGCGTTCCCCCGTGGACCTGGGCCGAGCTGGGCCCGATGGTGCTCGACCTCGACGCGCTGTACGTGAACTTCATCACCGGCTTCGAGTGCGACCTCGCCACGGCGCAGGCGCTGCGCCAGGCGTTCCACCGCCCGCTGTACGGAGACCTCCACAGCCTCGCGCTCGGCATCCGCGCCGACGGCCTGCGCCAGCTCCGGCCCATCGAGGAGCCGCTGGCGTGGCTGGCGTGCTTCGACGTCGCCCAGGTCAACGAGGACGAGATGCACCAGATGGGGGACGCGCCCCTGGAGCTCGCGGCGCGCGCGGTGGCCCGCGGAGTCCAGGCGGTCTGCGTCACCCTCGGCGCGCGGGGCGCCGTCTACGTCGCCGCGCCCGGCTTCGACGGCCTCGCGGCCGGGTCCGCGGGAGGGCGTCCCGCCGCCGGGCAGGTGGTGCGCACCGCGCGGATCGAGACCGAGGGTGAGCCGGTGAGCGGCGATCCCACCGGCTGCGGCGACGTGTTCGGCTCGACGCTGTTCGCCCGCCTGCTGGCCGGCGACGGCCTGGAGCCCGCGATCCGCGAGGCCAACCGGATGGCGCGGCGCAACGTGACCTACCGCGGGGCCACGGGACTGCAGCACCACCTGCGCGGCGCGCTGGCGCGCACGGGGAGCGCGTGACGGCCCTCGTCGAGGTCCCGCAGTCGTTCGACGACCGCGCGTTCGAGCAGCTCGCCACCGCTCTCGCCGCCGTCCCGAGCGGAGAGCGGGTCCTGTTGGACGCCCACGCCACCGAGTGGGCGTCGCCGTTCGGGCTGGTGGGGCTGCTGTGCGCCGGCCAGGCCCTCCGCGAGCGGCTCGGCACTCGGCCGCTCCTCACGGTGCCCGCCGACAAGGACGTCGCCCACTACTGGTCCCTGACCGGCTTCTTCCTGCAGGCGGAGGAGCTGTTCGAGATCCACGGCGCCGTACCCCGGGTGCGGCAGCCGGCGGAGACCACCCCGGTGCTCCTGGAGGTGACGCCGGTCCGCGTGGCCGGAGACGTGCACAAGGTCGTCGACCGCATCCAGGAGCGGGCGGCCACGATTCTCAACACGGCGCTGGGCCTCGAGGCCAAGGCGACCCTCAGTTTCGGTATGGCGCTTTCGGAGGCTTGTCAAAATATTGTGGAGCACGCCGGCACCGGCGGCTGGGTCGCGGTGCACGCCTATACGTGGCGGCGCCGCCTCGGCAAGCGGGTCGTGGTCATCGCGGTCGCCGATCCCGGCGTGGGATTCCGTCAATCGCTGGAGCCGACGCAGGCCAAGCGCTACGGCGACCGCTGGGGCGACGGCGCGGCGCTCGAGGCCGCCCTGATCCAGGGCGTGAGCCGCTTCCGGGAGCCGGGCCGCGGGGCGGGATTCCGCGGCATCCGCAAGTACCTGGACCGCTGGGAGGGCAAGATCAGCATCAGGAGCGGCACGGCACGCATCGCATTGATCCGCGACTGGGACGACGACGTGCCCCTCCGCGAAGGCCTCGCGCCGTTTCCCGGCGCGCAGCTGCAGCTGGTCATTCCGGCGGGAACGCAGGAAGCCCGGTGATCGCCCAGATCGACGTGCGGGCCGTGCTCTCCCGCAGCGTGTGCGAGTTCCATAACGACCTGGTCACGCGTTCCACGGGCCGCGCGGTCAGGAGCGGCATCGAGGCCCACCTCCAGGAGCATCCCGACATCACGGTGGTCGTGCTCGACTTCTCGGCGGTGCGGGTGCTGGACTGCTCCTGCGCCGACGAGATCGTCGCGCAGCTGCTCTTGAGGAGCGAGCCGGGCGCCGCCCAAGGCCGCGGCACCTACTTCCTGGTCCGCGGCCTCGACGAGGTGCACGCCGACCAGATCGACGAGGTGCTGCGGCGGCACGGCCTCACCCTGGTGGCCGAGGAGCGCGGCGGCGCCAAGCGGTTGCTCGGCTGGGCCACCGACCTGATGCGCACCGCCTGGGCGCAGGTCGCCGCTCACGGCTCCGCGCTTCCCGAAGACCTGGCCTCCGAGCTGTCGTGGCCGGTCGACGAAGCGCGGCGGGCCCTCGACGAGCTGGCGGGCCACCGGCTGGTGATGCGCGCCGACGCGCACTACCTCCCCCTCACGACCGCCTAACCCCCGATGCCGCGCCGCACCCCGGGACGGTCCACCCTCGCGATCCACGGGGACGGCGCCACGCGCGCGGCCCGCGAGCCGGTCGCGCCGCCCATCTACCAGTCGAGCACCTTCGTCAGCCCGGTCGGCCCCCAGGACGAGGTGCTGTACACCCGCTACGGCAACAACCCCAACCAGCTGCGGCTGGCCGAGCGCCTCGCGCGGCTCGAGGGCGCGGAGGCCGCGATCTTCGTGGGCAGCGGGATGGGTGCGACGGCCCTGGCGCACCTCGCCGTGCTGAATCCCGGCGACCACCTGCTCTCCAGCGAATGGATCTACGGCGGGACCCGGCGGCTGTTCCTGGAGGAGTTCACGCGCTTCGGGATCGAGGTCTCGTTCGTCAACCCCGACCGCCAGCGCGAGTGGCGCCAGCGGCTGCGCAAGAACACCCGCGCGATCTTCGTCGAGACGCCGACCAACCCGCTGATGCGGATCCTCGACGTGACCTGGCTGGCGACCCTGGCGGAGGCGGAGGGCATCGCCCTGCTGGTGGACTCGACCTTCGCCACGCCGATGAACTACCGCCCCCTGGAGCAGGGCGCGGACCTGGTGATCCACAGCGCCACCAAGTACCTCAACGGCCACACGGACGTCATCGCGGGCGCGGTGGCGGGTGAGACCACCGTGGTCGAAGAGGTGCGCGAGCGGATGAAGCTGTGGGGCCAGGCGCTCGACCCGCACGCGGCGTGGCTGATCGAGCGTGGCCTCAAGACGCTGGGCGTGCGGATGGAACGCCACAACCGGACCGGCCTGGCGGTGGCGACCTGGCTCGAGGGGCAGGCGAAGGTGCGGCGCGTGCACTACCCGGGGCTGGCGTCGCATCCCGATCACGAGCTGGCGGCGAAGGTGCTCGACGGCTTCAGCGGGATGGTGGGCCTCGAGCTGGTGGGCGGCGCGCGCGCCGCCGAGCGGTGCCTGCGCGCCCTGCGGCTCCTCACCCACGCCCCGAGCCTGGGCGGCGTGGAGTCGCTGGTCTCGGAGCCGCGGTTCACCTCGCACGCCGCCCTCACCCCCGACGAGCGCGCGGCCGCGGGCATTCCCGACGGCTTCCTCCGCCTCTCGCTCGGGCTCGAGGACGCGGACGACATCATGGAAGACCTGGCCCGAGGACTCGCCGCGGCCTGACGATTGGCCTAGATTGCGGCCGTGATCAAGTTCAACCACGTCACGAAAGAGTACCCGAAGGGCGCCGCGCTCAGCGACGTGTCGTTCCACGTCCCCAAGGGCGAGTTCTGCTTCCTCACCGGCCACAGCGGCGCGGGGAAGACCACCGCCCTGAAGCTGATCTATCTCGCCGACATGCCGACCTCGGGGGACGTGCGGGTGTCGGGCTTCTCCTCCACGCGCGTCGCCGGGCGCGACGTCCCGCGGCTCAGGCGCCGGCTCGGGATCGTGTTCCAGGACTTCCGCCTGCTCGAGGACCGTACCGCCGAGGAGAACGTGGCCTTCGCGCTCGAGGTGACCGGCGCCCGCCGCTCGACCATCGGGCCGCGGGTGATGCGCGTCCTCACCCAGGTCGGCCTCGCGGGCAAGGCGCACCAGTACCCGCGCGAGCTGTCGGGGGGAGAGCAGCAGCGCGTGGCCATCGCGCGGGCGCTGGTCAACGACCCGGTGGTGCTGCTGGCCGACGAGCCGACCGGCAACCTCGACGAGCGCGCGACGCGCGGCATCTTCCAGCTGCTCCGCGACATCAACGCCTCGGGCACCGCGGTGCTGATGGCGACCCACGATCTCGACCTGGTGAAGAGCATGGAGGGGCACCTGGTGGAGCTGCAGCACGGCAGCGTGGCGTACGACTCGGCGCAGGACGCCGGCGGCGCCGAGCCGGCGGCGCCGTGAACCTGGTCGTCCGCGAGACGCTGCTCGCGTTCCGGCGCGCCCCCCTGCTCTCGGCGCTGTCCATCACCACCATCGCCTTCTCGCTGTTCGTGTTCGGCCTGTTCGGCCTGGTCACGGTCAACATCCAGCACGTGATCGGGACCGTGGCCGAGCGCGTCGAGGTGGTGGCGTACCTGCAGCACGGCACGCCCGGCGAGGCCATCGCCGTCGCGATGAGCGACATCCAGGCCTTCCCCGAGGTGGAGAGCGTCACCCAGGTGACCGAGGAGGCGGCCCTGGCCCGCGCGCGGCGCGAGCTGCCCGAGTTCCGGGACATCTTCCAGGACCTCGACGCCAATCCGCTGCCCGCCTCCCTCGACGTCCACCTCAAGCCCGAGTTCCGCGACGCCCGGCACGCCACCCTCGTGGCCGACCGGCTCCGGGGCTTCGCCTTCGTGGACGACGTCCGCTACGGCAGCGACTGGGTGGCGAAGCTGGACCACCTGCGCAACATCGCCGGCGCTGTCGGCCTGGTCGTGGGCGCCGCCTTCGCGCTGGTGGCCATCATCATCATCGGGACCACCATCCGCATGGCCGTGCTGCACCGCGCCACCGAGATCGCCATCATGCGGCTGGTGGGGGCCACCGACGGCTTCATCCGGCGCCCGTTCCTGCTCGAGGGCCTGATCAAGGGGCTGATGGGCGGGGCGGGCGCGCTCGCGCTGTGCTACGGCGCCTGGGCGCTGGTCAACGCCTACCTCCTCCACGCCGACTTCTTCACCGCCGGCCAGGCCCTGGCCGGCATCGGCATCGGAGGACTGATCGGGCTGGTGGGCAGCCTGGTCAGCATCGGCCGCCACCTCCGCACCGTCTGATGAGCGGAAGAGCGGGCGCGGCCGCCGCGCTGCTCGCCGCCGCCCTCGCCGCGTTCGCCGCGGGCCCGCTGCCGGCGCAGCAGCCGCCGCCGGACACCGCGCTCGCCAACAGCCAGCAGCGCCTCATCGAGATCCGGCGCGAGCGCCAGCGCCTGCAGGCCGAGATGGAGCGGCTGCGCGGGCAGGTGCACTCGCTCTCCAGCGAGGTCGTGAACCTCCAGGAGCAGGTGCGCACCACCGGCCGCATCGTCTCGGAGCTCGACCTCCAGATCACGGCGATGGGCTCGCAGATCGGGCGCAAGACCGCGGACTTGATCATCGCGCAGGACGCGCTGGCGGAGAAGCGCGCCATCCTCCACCACCGCCTCATCGCGATCTACAAGCGGGGCCCGCTGTACGGGGCGCAGGTGCTGCTCGCGGCGGAGTCGTTCGGCGACCTGCTGTCCCGCTACAAGTACCTCTACCTGATCAGCCGGCAGGACCGCCAGCTGGTGACCGACGTCGAAGCCCTGCGCGACAGCGCGGTCCAGGGGCGCAACGTCCTGCTCAACCTGCAGAACTCCCTCTCCCGCCGGCGCGACGAGCGGTCCGAGGAGAACCAGCACTACCGCCAGCTCGAGCAGCAGAGCCAGCGCAGCCTGCGCCAGTCCCAGCAGCAGGCGGAGCGCACCCGGCAGCGGCTGGCGCAGCTCGCCAAGGACGAGGCGCACCTCAACGACATCATCGCCGGCTTCGAGCGCCGGCGGCTGGCGGCGGCGCGGCGCGGCGCCGCCTCCGGGCCCTCGCGCATCCGCACCGCCGACCTCGGCCAGCTCGACTGGCCGGTGAACGGCGACATCATCTACCGGTTCGGCCGGCAGCAGCTGCCGAACGGCACCACCATCCGGCGCGACGGCATCGGCATCGCCGTGCCCCGGGGGACGCCGGTGCACGCCATCGCCGACGGGATCGTGCGCAGCGCCGGGTCGCTCGGCACCTACGGTCCCTCGGTGGTGATCGAGCACGGCGGCGGCTTCTACAGCGTGTACCTGTACCTGAGCTCGCTCACGGTGCGCAACGGCGATCCGGTGAACCGGGGCGAGGTCATCGGCAGCTCGGGCGGGGAGAACTCCGACGAACACGCCCACATCGAGTTCCAGATCCGCGGCGAGAGCGGCGGCGCGCACGGCCAGGCTCAGGCCCTCGACCCCGTCACCTGGCTGAGACGGCGCCGGTGACCACGCCCGACCGCCTGGCGAAGCTGTGCGAGACCTGCGGGCGGTTCCGGCTGTACGCGCCCGACGACGGCTACTGCATCGTGTGCGGGTACCAGAGTCTCGTCGCCGAGTGCGGCTGCGGCCGGACCTTCGACTACGCCCTGACCGAGCCGCCCGGGGGAGGGCTGCACTGCCCGCGCTGCGGGCGCGACTTCAGGACGGGCACGGAGCGGCCGGGGCTCGACTAGTCCCGGCGTCGAGCCGCCTCGCGCGGCCGGCGGAGGCCGCCGCGGCGGCTCCGTCGTGTTGCCGCGGCCCGCGGCGGCCCGTATGTTCGCCCCGGGTCGGACCGGCGGCCCGGCGGCCCGCCGCCGGCTCAGCTCGCCGACGAGGGTGCGATCGCGATCCGGTCGTCGGAGGAGGCCTTGGCCCGGGCCAGCGCGGCATCGGCCAGCGCGAACAGGTCCTCGGGCCGCAGCGCCTCCGGGTGCGGGAACGACACGATGCCTGCCGAAAAGCTGGGGCGTTCGCCCCCCATGTCGGGGAAGCTGTGCTTGGCCACCGCCGCGCCGAGCCGCTGAACGAAGTTCCGCGCCCCGCGCGCATCGGTCTCCGGCAGCACGAGCGCGAACTCGTCCCCGCCGTAGCGCGCCACGAAGTCGGGCGAGCGCAGCTCCCGCTGCAGCAGCTGGCCGAGGTCGGCCAGGATCCGGTCGCCGGCCTGCGCACCCAGCCGCTCGTTCAGCGTACGGAAGCGATCCACGTCCAGCACCGCGAAGCAGAACCGCAGCCGGTAGCGCCGCGCCCGCTCGTACTCGTCGCGCAGCCGGCGGTCGAGCCCGTCCAGGCTCGCGCATCCGGTCAGCACGTCCAGCGCGCCCGCGTTGAGCTGGCGGCGGAACATGGCCGCGCGCCGCTCCTCATTCTCGAGCACCTTCGCGGCCGCCTTGGCGATCGTGTCGGCGAGGGCGACGTCGCGGCTGGTGAGCTCGGGATCGCCTTCGCGGGTGCGCAGGAAGAACACGCCGGCGGGCGTCCCCTGCACGAACACGGGGAGCGCCACCGCGGAGCGGATGTTGACCTCGACCGCCTGCGTGTCCCACTTGTCGCGGATGGTGGCGAACAGCGGGTGCTCCTTCACGTCCTCGATCACGACGGGGCGCTCGGTGCGCAGCGCCTCCTGGACCTCGGGATAGCGCGTCAGCTCGACCCGCATGTCGCGCACGGACGGGTTCTCGTACACCGCCACCACCCGGCCGTGATCGGCGCCGGGCGAGGTGACCACGAAGGAGCAGTGCGACAGCTTGAGCGCCTGGCCCACCCGGCGCACCAGGGTCTGGAAGATCTCCTCGGCCCGGAGCGCGGCCGAGACCTCCTGGAAGATGTCGAACAGCAGGTCGCGGGCCCGCAGCGTCGTCCGGAGATCGCGCAGCTCTTCGCGCCGTGCCAGCAGGCGGTCGATGCGGGCGCGCAGCTCGGCGCCGCTCGCGGGCGCGCCGACCGCGTCGTCCGCGCCGGCGAAGATCAGGTCCGCCACCACCTCGCCGCCGGTGGCGGACAGCGCGACCAGCGGGAGCTCCGACCACTGCTGCACGGTCTCGCGCAGCTGCTTGACCTGGCCGAGCTGCGCGTCGGAGGGGCCGCTCACGCACAGCAACACCGCGTCCGGCGCCACGGCCTCCGCCGCCGCGGCGAGGTCGCTCCCCGCCGCGGCCTCCTCCACCCGGAAGCCGGCCTGCGTGAGCGTCGCGACCAGGTTCGCGGGCCTCGCGCCCGCCTCTCCGGCGACCAGCACTTTGGTGCGGACCATCTCGGTCATGATTTCCCGGTTCCTCCGCCCGTCCGGCGCGAACCTACCCTTGGCCCCAGCGCGCCGCAAGCGAGTCGGCGCCGGGGACCCGCCCGTGCGCGTTGACGCGGGCCGCGCCGAGCGGCGCCGGATGGTCGCGGTGCAGATCGCCGCACGAGGCGTGTACCACCGTCGCGTGCTCGCCGCGCTGGTTGCCGTCCCCCGCCACTGGTTCGTGCCCGCGACCCTGGCCGACGCCGCCCACGACGACGTGCCGTTGCCCGTGGGCCAGGGGCAGACCATCTCCCAGCCGTACATGGTGGCGCTGATGACCGCCGCGCTCGAGCCGCGGCGCGCCGACCGCATCCTCGAGATCGGCACCGGGTCCGGCTACCAGACGGCGATCCTCGCGCACCTCGCCCGCCGCGTGTTCACCGTGGAGCGCATCCCCGAGCTGGCGCGCGGCGCCGCGCGCCGGCTCGCCGCCCTCGGACTGGGCAACGTGGAGTTCCGCGTCGGCGACGGCACGCTCGGCTGGCCCGAGGCCGCGCCGTTCGACGGCATCGTGGTCACGGCCGCCGCGCCCGAGATCCCGGAGCCGCTGACGGCCCAGCTCGCCCCCGGCGGCCGGATCGTGGTGCCCGTCGGCGACCTCGCGCTCCAGGAGCTGGTGGTCGGCGTGCTGGGGCCGCACGGTCTCTCCCTGCGCGACGCCGGGGGCTGCCGCTTCGTGCCGCTCATCGGCCGCCACGCCTTCCCCGAGAATTTCTGACCGCGCCGGGTCGCTGATGCGGGCGCGTTCCACGGGGGCCATTGCGCGCGCGGGCGGTGTGGCCGCTTCGTACAGTATGGCGTGCGCAGATCCCTCCCGTCGGGGCGGTGACTCGTGAGACGCGCGGCGCTGCTCGCCGGCGCCGCGGCGCTGGCGCTGCTGGCGGCCTGCAACGAGCGCGTGGGCCCCGGGGCCTGCTTCGAGCCCAACGCCCAGCCGTACAACTTCGACCTACAACGGCGACACCAACGTCGTGTTCCACTGGCCCTCGTCCTACATGCCGGTGCGGGTGTACGCCGAGCCGACGGGCGACCTGCCTGCCAACGTCCAGACCGCGATGCAGCTGTGGGTGGGGGCGTTCCGCTGCCGCGAGCTGTCCCTGACCACGGCCGCCGACTCCCTCGCACGCGGACATCATCGTGCGCAATCCGACCGCGCTGCCGCCCGCCCCGCGCGCCGCGCACCAGATGCACGCCGACTCGGTCGGCGCCTGCCACGGCGTCACACAGTTCTTCACGGACTCGGCCGGCACCGCGCTCGGCGGGCCCGATGCGATCCTACGTGGCGGCGTTCCCCGGCGCGGACAGCGCCGCGGCCGCCGCGTGCTACCACTTCGTCACGGCTCACGAGCTGGGCCACGCGCTGGGGCTCCTGTCCCACAGCCCGGACACCAACGACATCATGTTCGCGACCCCGCACCGGCTGGCCCTGAGCGAGGACGACCGCTACACGATCCAGCGCCTGTATCACGTCGCCTCCAAGCTCGGTCCGCCGCCGCGCCCATGAGCGGCGGCCGGGTGGTGACCGAGGCGGACGTGCGCGAGGCCGCGAAGGCCAGCCGCGCCCTCGCCGTCCCCCTCGGCGCCGTGATCACGCCCGCCGCGCGGGATCTCGCCCGCTCCCTCGGCATCGCCATCACCGAGGCGGACGCCGCCCGGCCGCCGCGCCGCGTCGTCGCGCTCGGCGCCGACCACGGCGGGTATCCGATGAAGGAGCAGCTCAAGGGCCCGCTGGGCGAGCTGGGCTACGAGGTGCTCGACCTGGGCACGGCCGGCACCGAGGCCGTGGACTACCCGGATTTCGCGGTGGCCGTGGCCCGCGCGGTGGCCGAGGGACGAGCCTGGCGGGGAATCATGATCGACGGTGCCGGGATTGGCAGCGCCATGGCCGCCAACAAGGTCGCGCGGGTGCGGGCGGCGCTGTGCTACGACCTGACGACCGCCCAGAACGCCCGGGAACACAATGATGCCAACGTGTTGACGCTGGGCGGAACGCTCATCGGCACGCGGCTTGCGGTGGACATCGTGCGGACCTTCCTCGCCACCGAGTTCGGCGGGGGCCGCCACGCGAGGCGCGTGGACAAGATCAATTCTCTCGATACCGCGCGCGGCTAGCGCCCCGATCCGGGGCGGCCGCGGCGACTGAGGTCGCCATGGCCGTCCGACGCCAAGAAGCTCTCGACTACCACTCGAAGGGCCGCCCCGGCAAGATCCAGATCGCCCTCACCAAGCCGTGCAAGACGCAGCTCGACCTCTCGCTGGCCTACACGCCGGGCGTGGCCGAGCCGTGCCTCGACATCGAGAAGGATCCCGATCTCGCCTACAAGTACACCGCGCGCGGCAACCTCGTGGCCGTGGTGTCGAACGGCACGGCGGTGCTGGGCCTCGGCAACATCGGCCCGCTGGCCGGCAAGCCCGTGATGGAGGGCAAGGGCGTGCTGTTCAAGGCGTTCGCCGACATCGACGTGTTCGACCTCGACATCCAGGCGCCGACGCCCGCAGAGATCATCGCCTTCTGCAAGATGCTCGAGCCCACGGTGGGCGGCATCAACCTCGAGGACATCAAGGCGCCCGACTGCTTCGAGGTCGAGGAGCAGCTGATCGAGGCGCTGGACATCCCCGTGTTCCACGACGACCAGCACGGCACCGCGATCATCTCGGGCGCGGCGCTGGTCAACGCGGTGGAGCTGACGGGCAAGAAGATGGCGGACATCAAGGTGGTCTTCAGCGGCGCCGGCGCGTCGGCCATCGCGACCGCGAACCACTACATCCGGCTCGGCGTGAAGCGCGAGCACATCACGATCGTGGACACGAAGGGCGTGGTGCACGCGGGCCGCACCGACCTCAACAAGTACAAGCAGGCGTACGCCCACAAGACCGAGGCGCGGAACCTCAAGGAGGCGCTGGTCGGCGCCGACGTGCTGGTCGGGCTCTCGGTGGCCGGCGCCGTCACGCCGGACATGCTCAAGGGCATGGCGCCCACGCCGCTGATCTTCGCGCTGGCGAACCCCACGCCGGAGATCATGCCGGAGGACGCGCGCGCCGCGCGGCCCGACGCGATCATCGCGACCGGCCGCTCCGACTATCCCAACCAGGTCAACAACGTGCTCGGCTTCCCGTTCATCTTCCGCGGCGCGCTCGACGTGCACGCGCGGAAGATCAACGAGGAGATGAAGATGGCGGCCACCCACGCGCTGGCCGACCTGGCCAAGCAGGACGTGCCCGACGCCGTGCGCACCGCCTACGGGGTCGAGCGGCTCCACTTCGGGCCCGGACTACCTGATCCCGAAGGCGCTCGACCCGCGGGTGCTGCTGTGGGAGGCGCCGGCCGTGGCCGAGGCGGCGATGAAGACGGGCGTGGCGCGCAAGACGATCGACCTCAAGCAGTACCGCGAGGAGCTGGAGGCGCGCCTCGGCTACGCCCGCGCCCTGATCCGCGGGCTCACGGCGCGCGCCGCCGCGCGGCCGCAGCGCATCGTCTTTCCCGAGGGCTGGGACCCGCGCATCCTGCGCGCCGCCCGCAACCTGGTGGACGAGAAGATCTGCAAGCCCCTGGTCCTCGGCGACCCGGCCGAGATCGCCCGCGTGGCCAAGGACATCGAGATCGGGATGGACGGCATCCCGGTGGTGGACCCGCGCACCTCGGACTCGCGCGAGCGGTACGCGCAGGCGCTGTGGGCCAAACGGCAGCGCAAGGGTCTGACCCTCGCCTCCGCGCGGCGGCTGGTGGAGCATCCGCACTACTTCTCCTCGATGATGGTGGCGGAGGGCGACGCCGACGCGATGCTGGGCGGGATCGAGCAGTTCTATCCCGACAAGCTGCACGCCCCGCTCCAGGCCATCGGCGTGGACCCGAACGCCAAGGCGCTCGCCGGCATCTTCATGATGGTCGTCGAGAAGAACGTGTACTTCCTGGCCGACACCACCGTGAACGTGGACCCCGACGCCGCCACGCTCGCCCACATCGCCTCGGAGACCGCGCGGCTGGTGAAGCGGCTCGGCGTCACGCCGCGGGTCGCCCTGCTGTCCTTCTCGAACTTCGGCGGGGCGCGCTTCCCGGCCACGGAGAAGGTGGCCGAGGCCGTGCGGCTGCTCCACGCGAGCGAGCCCGACCTCGAGGCGGACGGCGAGATGATGGCGGAAACGGCCCTCGAGGAGAAGCTGCTCAAGGGCAACTACCCGTTCACGAACCTCACCGGCCCGGCGAACGTGCTCATCTTCCCGAACCTGAACGCCGGCAACATCGGCTACCAGCTGCTGAAGTCGGTCGCCAAGGCCGAGGCCATCGGCCCCATCCTCGTGGGGATGAACAAGCCGGTGCACATCCTGCAGCGTGACATCCATGCGCACGACGTGATCAACATGGCCGTGATCGCGGCGGTGGACGCGCAGGAGCGCGCGCCGAGGGACTGAGGTGACAGGTGAGAAGTGAGACGTGAGGGGTGAGAGGTTCAAGTGAGTCGTGAGAGGTAGAAAGGCGTGAGAGGATCGGTTGCGGCCTCTCACGCTTTTCGCCTTCTCACCTCTCACAAGAACTTCTCACCCCTCACCTCTCACCCCTCACGCATCAGGTGCTTCTCGAGCCTACCCGGCCCGCCAGGTCACCAGCTGGCCCGCCACGCGCTCGGCCAACCCCTCCAGCTCGGCGCTCAACGCCTTCGGCAGGTGGTCGCCGAGCTTGGGGAACCAGCGCCGGACGCCGTCCACTTCCCGCTGGGCGTCTTCGCGGTCGATGTCGGTGATCTTCTCGTACGCGGCGCGGCTGTAGTCGAGGCCGTCCCAGGTGAGGTCGTCGTAGCGCGGCATCCGGCCGAAGGGGCTGTCCACCGCGCCGGCGCGGCCGTGGACCCGGTCCACGATCCACCGGAGGACCCGCATGTTCTGGCCGTAGCCCGGCCACGCGAACTTCCGGTTCTCGTCGCGCCGGAACCAGTTGACGCGGTAGATGCGCGGCAGCTTCAGGCCCGGGCGCTTGCCCATCGCCAGCCAGTGGCCCCAGTAGTCGGCCATGTGGTAGCCGATGAACGGCAGCATCGCGAACGGATCGCGCCGCACGCCCACCAGGCCCTGCGCCGCCGCCGTCGCCTCCGAGCCCATCGTGGCGGCGAGGAAGACGCCGTGCGTCCAGTCGTTGGCCTCGCACACCAGCGGGAAGGTGGTCGAAAGCCGGCCGCCGAAGAGGAAGGCGCTGATCGGCACGCCGGCCGGGTCCTCCCAGGCGGGATCGTACGAGGGGCACTGCGTGATGGGAGCGGTGAAGCGGGAGTTGGGGTGCGCGGCGGGTTCCTTGGAGTCGGGCGTCCAGTCCCTGCCCTTCCAGTCGATCGCGTGCGCCGGCGCCGGCCCCATCCCTTCCCACCACACGTCACCGTCGTCGGTCAGCGCCACGTTGGTGAAGATGCAGTTCGCCCGCATCGAGTCCATCGCGTTGGGATTGGTCTCGCGGTTCGTGCCCGGCGCCACGCCGAAGAAGCCGGCCTCCGGGTTGATGGCCCGGAGCGTGCCGTCGGCGGCCGGCTTGATCCACGCGATGTCGTCGCCCACCGTCGTCGCCTTCCAGCCCTCGAAGCCCCTGGGCGGCACGATCATCGCGAGGTTGGTCTTGCCGCACGCGCTCGGGAACGCGCCCGCCACGTAGGTGCGCTCGCCGGCCGGCGACTCGAGCCCGAGGATCAGCATGTGCTCGGCGAGCCAGCCCTCGTCGCGCGCCATCACCGAGGCGATGCGCAGCGCGAGGCACTTCTTGCCGAGCAGCGCGTTGCCGCCGTAGCCCGAGCCGTAGGACCAGATCTCCCGCGTCTCGGTGAAGTGGACGATGTACTTGTGGGCGACGTCCGCCTGGCACGGCCAGGGCACGTCCTGCTGCCCCGGCTCCAGCGGCGCGCCCACCGAGTGCATGCACGGCACGAAGAAGCCGTCGCCCAGGGCGTCGAGCACCTTCTGGCCCATCCGGGTCATGATCTTCATGTGCGCGGTGACGTAAGCGGAGTCGGTGATCTGCACGCCGATGTGGGCGATGGGCGAGCCGATGGGGCCCATCGAAAAGGGGATCACGTACATCGTGCGGCCGCGCATGCACCCGTCGAACCGCTCGCGCAGCGTGGCGCGCATCGTCGCCGGATCTTCCCAGTTGTTGGTCGGCCCGGCCTCGTCCTTCGTCTTCGCGCAGATGAAGGTGCGCTCCTCGACGCGCGCCACGTCGCTGGGGTGGGAGCGCGCCAGGAACGAGTTGGGACGCCGGGCCGGATTGAGGCGCACGAAGGTGCCCGACCGGACGAGCCCCTCGCACAACTCCTGGTATTCCGACTCCGATCCGTCGCACCAGTGCACCCGCGCCGGCTTGCACAGCGCCGTCGCCTCCTCGACCCACGCGAGGAGCTTCTGGTTCGACGTACACGGGGTGGTTCGAGTGGACACCTCAACCTCCTTGAAGCGCCTGCACGGCAGCGCGGGCGAACGGGGGGCGCGAAGGAATCCCGGAACAGGCTTCCGGGTAACCGCAGGTTCCGTGCTCGCAGGCCGGAAGGTGGCGTGGGAGGCCACCTTGGCGCTTCGCCGGCGAACCCCATAGAGTGACCGCCCGGGCGGCCGCGTGTCAACCGCCGTCCCCCGGCGCGGCGCCCGGCCACCATTGACGCCCTCGAACCTGGCCGCCTTCGCCGGCACCAGCGCGGCCGAGACTGGTCAGGCCGGGCCGGGAGGATGCACATTCCCCGGCGCCGGTGGCTGAGACGGCCCCGGGCCCCTCGGACGACCTGGGGCGGCGGCATTCACAGAAGGGGTTCCCATCATCCAGCGCGCCGGACCGAAAGCTCAAGTCGTCCGCGACCTGCTGTGGCAGAACATCCGCCTCGAGCCGGCCGCGGTGCGCGTGGTGGACACGCCGGCGTTCCAGCGCCTGCGCTACGTGCGCCAGCTCGGCCACGCGTTTCTCGTCTATCCCGGCGCCACGCATTCCCGGTTCGAGCACGCCCTCGGCACCTACCACCTCGCGGGCCGAGCGCTCGCCGGGCTCCGCGAGCGCGGCGACTTCGACGGCTTCGGCGAGAGCGACGCCCTCCTGATCCGTCTCGCCGCGCTGCTCCACGACATCGGCCACTACCCCTTCTCGCACGCGCTGGAGGAGGCGGCGTACCCGTCGCACGAGGTGCTGGGCGCGGCGCTGCTCCGGCGCGGCCCGTTGGCGGACGCCCTGGCCGAGAGCGGCGTCGCCGACGCCGCGGCCGCGATCGGCGGCGTCATCACCGGCACGAGCGCGCACCCGCTGGCGGGGCTGGTGTCGGGCTCGATCGACCTCGACAAGATCGACTACCTGAAGCGCGACGCGCTGATGTCCGGCGTGTCGTACGGCGAGATCGACGTGGACCGGCTGCTGGCGTGCCTCGTGGTAGTGGACTTGGACGGGCGGCGGCGGATCGGCGTGCTCGAGAAGGGGCTCACGGCGCTGGAGTCGCTGCTGTTCGCCAAGTACCAGATGTACCGCAACGTCTACTGGCACCACGCGGCGCGCAGCGCCAACGCGATGTTCAAGCGGCTGGTGGGGGACGCCGTGCGTGAGGGGGTCGTGCGGCCGGCGTCGCTGGCCGAGGCGACGGACGACGCGCTGATCCACGATCTGGCGGCGCACGACCGGACGGGCATCGCGGCGGCGCTGCGCGAGCGGCGGCTCTACAAGCGCGCGCTGGAGCTGCTGCCGGGCGAGCTGGGCGGCGTGGTGCCGGCGTGGCTGTGGGAGGGCGGCGAGCGGCTGCGCAAGGCGGAGGACGCGCTGGCGCGCCAGTACAAGCTCGCGCCCGGCGAGCTGCTGCTCGACTTCCCGCACAAGACGGCGATGCTGGGCCTGGACCTCCCCATCGCGCGGCGCGACGGTGCGGTCGAGCTGTTGACGGACAGCGGCTGGCCGGGGGTGATGGACCTGCCCAAGATGGCGGAGGACCTGGTCGAGTCGGCGCGCCGGCTCCGGGTGTTCGTGGCGCGGCCGGTGAGCGTGTCGGCGGCCGACCTTCTGGGCGTGATTACGGCGTAGCGCGGCGTAAGCCCGACCCCCCCCGTCGGGTATCAAGTCGAGGGCCCGCTACGAGCGAATGACGCCCACATAACGCCCCGGTCGTAGCGTGGCCGGCGAATCCCTGCGTTGCGGCAGGGTCGCCAGCTCACCCGCGCCGGAGTCTCAGATGCCCTCCGCCCCGACGGCCTCAACTCAGAGGACGCGCCACATGTTCGTACACCTTCTGCCCGCCATCTGCGCTTCCGTCTTTGGCGTATCAGCGTGTCAGGACCAGCCGACTGTCGTACACCCGCCGAGTGCCCAAGCCGATCTCGCGCCGCCGAGGGACACCACGCTCGCCCCCTCCGCGGACACCTACATCCGCCAGGGAAGCCCCAATCAGAACCAGGGCTCGGAGCTGATCCTCCGGCTCCAATCGAGCGGGAAGAACCGGGTGATGGTGCGCTGGGACGAGCAGGCGCTGGTCCAGGCGGTCGCGGGTGGGTCGGTGACTGCTGCCCGGTTGGAGCTGGCCATCGCCGATCTGGGCGACAACTGGGGCAGCGCGGGCCGGGCGATCGAGCTGCACAGGTTGACGCAGGCGTGGACGGAGACGGGAGCGACCTGGAATTGCGCGGTGGACAGCCTGCCGGGCAACTCGCGTCCCGACTGCGAGGGCGCGACCGCCTGGGACATGGACCACAGTGCGTCGTACCCCTTCGTGGCAGAGCCGACAGCCACTGCGCTCCTCCGGAACGGGCAGACGGGCGTCGTGACCTTCGATGTGACGGCCGACGTGCTGGCGTGGCTGGGCGGTCAGCCGAACGACGGCTGGCTTCTCAAGAAGACCGTCGAGGGCGACCCCGGGAAGGTGGACTTCGGCTCGCGCGAGAGCGCCACGCCGTCGCGGCTGGTCCTTAGCGTCCTCTCCGACACCGCCCGACCGCCCATCCCCAACCACGGCTACTTGCCGTCGGACAGCGACACCACGCGCACGATCACCGTTCCCGGATCCCTGGGAATGGTGTACTACAGGGATCTGTTCCACGTCGCCTTTGCCGATTCGGCCAGTGGAGCCACTGCGCGGCTCTTCCTGTCCCACAACGCAGCAGTCATCGTTGGCGGTTCCACCTGGTTGAGGGACTACACCGTCAGAGCGCCCGACGTTGGGCCTAGCTGGGAAGCCTTCGACTCCCTCGTCGCTCGACTCAGCCGAGAGCCGGGCGTCAAGTATGCCGCGCCGATCACGCACCGCCCAGGGCCTCTGCAGGACAATGCCCGGTTCCCAGTTGATGGACCGGGCTTTAGCCGAGCGGACTGGTTCGGCAACGGAAGCGGGCCGGCATGGTCGAGGCTCGCGGTGCGAGCGCTGCTCGCCTGGGGCTGTGAGACCGGCGGCTACACGGCGGCCGCCCCGACCCTCGGCGTTGCCGACTTCTTCTTTGACACAGCGCATACCGACCTTGCAGCCAACATTACGCGGTTTACGCCGGTGGTAGAAGGGATACATCTGAGTGGTGATCCCAGCCTCTCAACAACTCTGTTTCGATCTCATGGGACAGCCGTCGCCGGTGTTCTGGCCGCGGTCGGTGACAATGGCCGCGGGATTCCAGGCATGATCTGGCACGCGCCGTTGAAGCTCTTCGCGCTGGCTGCAAGAGACAGTGTGCCCGAGGACCCCTCTGAGTACTTCGCCGATGGTACCCTTCGGCAGGCAGCCGAGCAGGGGGTACGCATCATCGTGAGCGCCGCGGACTTCTCAGCTGGTCCGGGGACATCGGCAGGGCAGCGGCGAGACAGGGTGCTGGAGGCCGTCCGGCGCTACGTCGCCGCAGGATCGGGGAACATCTTCGTATTCGCAGCGGGGGACGATGCGATTTCAGGCTCGCTCGACGCCTACTACAATGGTACGGCGGTCGCCAGTCCCATGTTGGTGCAGGCTGCGATCGCAGGCCTGCTGCGACAACCGCGCGATGACGCGGAGAGACGCATTATCGTTGTGACGGGGACTGACCCGGGAAACGCATACCATGCGGGAAGCACTTTCTTCTTGGGCGGCACCCACATCGCCGCGCCCGCGTCCAGCGTCACCTCACTTTATCCTGGCGATCGGGTGGCGGACTACAGTGGGACCTCGGTCGCCGCGCCGTTCGTCGCGGGAGTCGCGGCCATGCTCTGGACGATGGACCCGACCCTGCCGGCGGACAGCATCAAGGACTACATCGTCCGCGGGGCGCAAGTGCCGCGCCTTAGTCCCACAACGGGGCGGCTCGTGCCGGCGCCGTCGGTCTCTGACGCCCCCGAGACTGTCTACCAGCTCGACGCCTACGGCGCGCTCACGCTGCTCTCTCGTGAGCGGCCCGGCGTGGCGCCCGTCTGCGGTTACGGCGCCGAGTTGGGTGTGTCCGCGGACGGCTCCTACTTCGATCACGTGCTGCTGCGGCGGCCGGAGGCCTTGGGTGACACGATTGGGCTCAACCTTGCTGGGATCGGAGCCTACCCGAACGGGATATCGCTTGCTCAAGGCGGGCGCCTGATCGCCCTCTCCGGAAGCACCGACCAACTGACTGACGGAACCAGCTTCATCAACCAGGCTGGCAGCCCGGCCGCGCCCTCGCTCGCAGGCCTGTATCGCCGCTTCCTCGAGAGCGGCACGGTGGACCTCGATTGGAACGCGCACGGCAACTATCCCCAGGCGATCGTCAACGTCGGCGGCAACAGCCTCAGCAAGGACTGGGTGGGCATCGTGGGGGCGGGTATCGATGTGTCTGAGGGCGACGTCGTGGTATCGCCGTCGGGCGAATACGCCGCGGTATACGCCGGGGGCACTGAGACGGGCGGGTGCGGGGCGCGCCAGCGCTGGGCGGTCGTGCGGCTGGCGGATGGCGCCATTACGGACCTTGGCTCGGCCAGCCACGTCTGCGGCGCACCGGCTAACCGGGTCCAGTATCAGGGCATGGCCTGGTCTCCGGACAGCCGCACGGTCACCGCTCTGGCGAGGCACGACCAGGACTTCACCTGCGGCGTCTGGGTATACGAAACCCGCGTAATGAGCTTGACCATAGGCGGGTTTCCACAGCTAGACTCGATCGCCAACGCGTATCTGGCTGCGCCCGCTTACTCCGCGGATGGGACGCTGCTGATCACGCACCAGTTGAGCGTGACCCTCGATCGCTGTACGCTGGTGGCGCGCCTGGCCAGCAACATCGCGACTGTCGTCAGCACTCTCGACCTGCCCAACTACGCCGCCAATTGGTGCCTGACTGGCTTCGGCTGGCAAGTGCAGTCTCCGTCGAACCTGAGCTCCAGGCATCGCCTGGCGTCCTCGTACCCGCCGCTCACCGCTCCGGCTCGCTCAGAGCGGGTCGACTGCCAGCCAACAGCGCCGCCCAAGCGCTGACGCACCAGCGGACGAAGGGGCCGGTGACTCCCGGCCCCTTCGCATGTTGCGTCATCAACGCGGAATGCGGTCGCCCTACTGCGCCGGCTCGGCGGCCGCGGTCTCAGCCGCGTCGCCCGCCGGCTCCTCGACCGTGTCCACCCGCACGATGATCACGGTGATGTTGTCGAGGCCGCCGCGGCGGTTGGCTTCGCCCACCAGCCGGTCCACCCACTTCTCCGGCGTGCCGTCGCTCTGCAGCACCGCGGCCAGCACGTCGTCCTCCAGCATCCCGGTGAGCCCGTCGCTCGCCAGCAGGAACACGTCGCCCGGCCGCACCACGCCCGAGAACAGGTCGGGCGTCACGTCGCCGTTCGCGCCCACGCAGCGGGTGATGACGTTGGAGTAGGGGTGGCTGCGCGCCTGCTCGGGCGTGAGGTAGCCGGCGTCCACCTGCTCCTGCACGTAGGAGTGGTCCTTGGTGACCTGGTGGAACACGTGGTCCCGCATCAGGTAGCCGCGGCTGTCCCCCACCTGGCCCAGCAGGTAGCGGTTGGCGTGGAGCACCAGCACGGTGGCCGTGGTCCCCATCCCGCGCTTGTCGTGCTCGCTCAGCGTGCGCTCGTAGATCGCCGCGTTGGCGTCGCGGATGGCCTGGATCATCCGCGTCGCCGCGTCGTCCGGCGACAACCCCCGGAACGAGCCGAGGTCCTGCGCGATGATGCGCACGGCCATCTCGCTCGCCACCTCGCCCGCCGCGTGCCCGCCCATCCCGTCGGCGACGATGAAGGTCCCCTTCTCGGGGACCATCAGGTAGTTGTCTTCGTTCCCGGACCGGATCAGTCCGACGTCGGTCCGCGCGGCGCAGGTAATGTGCAATCGGTGTCCGGCGTGTTGGAGGATTATCGGGACGGGCCCGAAGGCTTCTTCAGGTCCTCGAGCTTCACGGCCGACATCGTGCGCGTCGCCTTGGGCGCGTTCACCTCCGCGTCGTCGTCCGTCGGCTCGAAGATGAGCTGCACGTCGCCGAACCGCACGAACGCCCCGGGCGCGATCGGAATGTCACCCTCGACCTTCTCCCCGTCCACCATGGTGCCGTTGGTGGATCCGAGATCCGTCAGCACCCACACTCCCTCGCGGCGCGTCAGCTTGGCGTGCTGCGAGGAAACCGAGTCGTCCGGAATCACCATGTCGTTGTAGTCGGCCCGGCCGATGTTCACGATCGGCACCTTCACGATCAGCCGCTGTCCCTTGAGCGCGCCCGTGCGCACCAGGAACTTGGCCAGCGGCCCGGCGCCGCCCGGAGGCGCGGTTGGCTGCGCCGCGGCAGGAGGCACGGCCGCCCGCGGCGTTTGGGCCGGCGCAGCGGGCACCGGCGTCGCGGCGCCGGCGGCATCGCCCCCGGCGGCTGGGCGGACAGCCGGCCCGTGTCGAAATAGCCGGTGGACTGGAGGTGCGCCCGAGCCGCCGGCGAAGCGGCCGCGGGCGGCGCCGGGTGCGCCGGAGCGGCCTGCGGAGCCGCGGCGGCCCGCGGGGCCGGAGCCGCGGCCTGCGGCGCGTCGGCGTAGAACCGGAACTCCTCGTCCGCGATCTTGATGATGTCGGTCCGCGCCAGGAGGCGCTGGTTCTCCACCCGCTCGCCGTTGACGAACGTGCCGTTGGTGCTGGTATCGATCAGCATGTAGCCGCGCGGGGAGGCCACGATCTCCGCGTGCCGGCGCGAGACCTGGCCGCCGGGCACCACCACGTCGGCGCCCGCCTCGCGGCCGAACCGCAGCGCGGCCCCCACCTGGTACTCCCGCCCGTCGGTGAGCGAGATGATGCGCCCGCCCGTCGTCCCGACCGGCTTCGCCTGCGATCCGCGTTGCGGGCTCGCAGGCGGGGGCGCGAGGTTCGCCATCTTCACGGCCGAGATGTACTGCGTGCTCCCACTCTTCCGCTCGTCGGCGAACAGCAGGTCGAGACCCGCGATGGTGATCTTGTCGCCGTGCAGCAGCGGCTGCGCCAGCGGGCCGAGGCGGACGCCGTTGACCTCGACGACGGCGCCCTCGAAGGCCGGGCGGATCGTCACCGCCAGCTCGGGCGCGGGGCCGGTGGCCAGAATGGCATGCCGCGGGGCGATGCCGGCGTGCTCGAGACGAAGATG
Source organism: uncultured Gemmatimonadales bacterium (assembly GCA_963729955.1). GTDB lineage: Bacteria > Gemmatimonadota > Gemmatimonadetes > Gemmatimonadales > JACORV01 > Fen-1245. The sequence continues at coordinate 53,417 of CAVSQA010000021.1, read as the reverse complement.
GCAGCCGGCATCGGCCCCCAGCAGCATCTCGCCCGCCGGGAGCTGCAACCGCTGCCCCTCGTACTCGATGAACGCCATTCCCGCCGCCCCATCGTGAGGATTCGCAACAACGTAGCCGTCGCCCCACGGCGGGGCAAGCACGCGCGCTAGGGCCGCGCGTCGGCCAGCCCCGTCCCCAATTGCAGCTGGTAGAGCCGTTCGTACAGGCCGCCCGCGGCCAGCAACTCCCGGTGGCTCCCGCGTTCCCGGACCACGCCGTGGTGGAGCACCAGGATCATGTCCGCGTGCTGGACCGTCGAGAGCCGGTGCGCGATCACCAGGCTGGTCCGGCCCTGCATCAGCTCGGCGATGGCGGCCTGGATCTGCTCCTCGGCCTCGGCGTCCACCGAGCTGGTGGCCTCGTCGAGGACCAGGATGGCCGGACTCACGGCGAGCGCGCGCGCGAACGCCAGCAGCTGGCGCTCCCCGACCGACACGTTCTGCCCCCGCTCGCCGAGCCGGTGCGCGTAGCCCGCCGGCAGCCGCTCGATGAAGCGGTGCGCGCCCACCCGGCGCGCCGCCTCCTCCACCGCGGCGTCGGAGAGGTCGGCGCCGAGGCGGATGTTGGACGCCATGTCGCCGGTGAACAGGAACACGTCCTGCTGCACCAGGCCGATCAGGCCGCGCAGCTCCTGCTGGGCGATGTCCCGCACGTCCACCCCGTCCACCGTGATGCGCCCCCGCTCCACGTCGTAGAACCGCAGCAGCAGGTTGATGATCGTGGTCTTCCCCGCCCCGGTGTGGCCCACGATGGCCACCGTCTCCCCGGGCCGGGCCTCGAACGACACGTCGCGCAGCACCCACCCCTCCTCGCCGCGCTCCTTCCCGTCCGCCGCCGGGTAGCGGAACCAGACGTGCTCGAACGCGACCGTGCCCCGCGGCGGCACCGGGAGCCGCACCGGGTGCGCCGCGTCCCGCACCAGCTCCGGGGTGTCGAGCAGGCGGAACACCCGCTCCGACGACGCCATCGCCGACTGCACGATGTTGTACTTCTCCGAGAGGTCCTGCAGCGGCCGGAAGAAGCGCCGCGCCAGCTGGAGGAAGGCGGCCAGCACCCCGATGGTGAGGGTGTGGCCCAGCACCCGGTCGCCGCCGTAGAGCAGGATGCTCGCCAGCGCCACCGAGGTGAGCACTTCGATCGCGGGGAAGAACAGCGCGTAGGCGACGATGGACTCGAGGTTCGCGACGAGGTGCGCCCGGTTCACCGCGTCGAACCGCCCGGCCGACTGCGCCTCGCGCCCGAACAGCTGCACCACCCGCATCCCCGACACGTGCTCCTGGAGGAACGCGTTGATGCGGGCCAGCTTGACCCGGATCTCGCGGTAGGCGCGCCGCACCGTGGACTGGAACAGCCGCGCGGCCCCGAACACGAACGGGATCACCGCGAACGACACCAGCGCCAGCCGGAAGTCCACCACCAGCATCCAGATCATGATCACCAGCAGCGTGAACACGTCGCCGAACAGCGCGACCACGCCGCCGGTGAACAGGTCGTTCAGCGTCTCCACGTCGCTGGTGACGCGCGTCATCAGCCGGCCGACCGGGTTCCGGTCGTAGAACGGCGATGGACAGGCGCTGCAGCTTGCGGAAGATCTCGAGCCGCAGATCCACCATCACCCGCTGGCCGATGAACGCGGTGAGCACGGTCTGCCCGTACTCCAGCGCGAACTCGGCCACCAGCGCGGCGGCCATCGCCAGGCCCAGCACGAGGATCAGGTGGAGGTTCCTGGCCGGGATCGCGCGGTCGATCGCCACCTGGGTGAGGTACGGGCCGGCCAGCTGCAGGAGCGCCGAGCCCAGCAGCATGGCGATGGCGCCCACGGTGATCCAGGCGTAGGGGCTGAGGTAGCGCAGCAGGCGCCGCATCAGCGCGGCGTCGTACGGCTTGCCGAGCGCTTCTTCCTCGTGGAACGGCGCGGTCATGACGCGGGGACGGCCTCCGCGGTGGCCTGGCTCTCGTCGAGCCTGCCGTGCAGCAGCTTGAAGAAGACGAACGAGCCGAAGATCACCGTGGCGTAGCTCACGGTGAACCGCCACAGCAGCGTGTACACCGGGAGCAGCATCCGCGGGACGTACAGGCCCATCAGCGCCGCCGACAGCGCCTCGGCGGCGCCGGCGCCGCCGGGGGTGGGGGCGAAGTAGAGCAGGAAAGCGATCGTGGTCTGCACCAGCAGGACGTCCACCAGGTTGGCCTCGATCCCGAGCGCGCGCAGCACCACGTAGGCCGCCATCAGCTTGTTGGCGTGCGCCAGCGACGAGGTCACGACGCCGCCCAGCATCGCCAGCCAGCCGGCGGGCGTGAGGAACTTGACCACGCACTCCTGCATCCGGTCGATGCCCTCGCGCAGCCCGGCCACCCGGCTCGCGATGCGCGCGCTGCCGCGCCGCTCCAGGAAGCCGATCGCGGTGTGCATCACCCAGCGCGCGCGGCCCGGGAAGACCAGCACGAAGAGCAGCAGGGCGCCGACCCCGACGAATCCCCAGGCGCTGGCCTTGAAGACGTCGTACAGCGAGAGGTGCACCAGCGGGACGCCGTGCGAGCGGAGCGAGCGGCCGGCGCCGAGCACGATGGCCAGCGGCCCCGCGATCGCGAAGAAGATCACCGTGCCGACGAAGCTCATGAACGCGGCGATGGTCGCCTCGGGCACCGGGACGCCGTAGCGCTTCATCGCCCAGATCATCACCGGCCCGCCGCCCGTCTGGGACGGCGTGAGGTAGGAGCCCCAGGTATTGAGGCCTCCCGCCACCACCATCCCGCCGAAGGGCGTCTGGCGGTGCAGGAACTTGGCCAGCAGCCAGATGCGCAGGCCGCCGCCCCACCAGTCGGACGACGCGAGGCCGAGTGCCACCAGCACCCAGCCCACCTTGAGGCGCTCCACCGCCTCCCACGACGCCCGCCAGCTGTTGCCGTAGATGAGCAGGGCGACCAGGGCGAGGATGGAAGCGAGCGCGAAGAACTCGAGACCGCGCCTGAAGAGGCGCGGCGAGAGCAGCGACGCCATGTGGCCCGAAAGCTACGCGTCGGCCGCCCCGCTGGCCATCCTGGCCGCATTCCGGTAGCCTTCGCGCGGACCATGAGATCGCTCGTCGTCCGCGGTGCCCGACAGCACAACCTCCGGGGCTTCACGCTCGCGCTGCCCCACGGCGCGCTCATCGTGCTGACCGGCCCTTCGGGGTCGGGCAAGTCGTCGCTCGCCTTCGACACGATCTACGCCGAGGGCCAGCGGCGCTACATCGAGTCGCTGTCGACCTACGCCAAGCAGTTCCTCGAGCGGATGCCGCGGCCCGCCGTCGACGCCATCGAGGGGATCGCGCCCGCCGTGGCCATCGAGCAGAAGAACCCGACCACCTCCAGCCGCTCGACCGTCGGCACCGCCACCGAGATCTACGACTACCTGCGCCTGCTTGTGGTCCCGCATCGGCCGGGCGCGCTGCGTGGCCTGCGGCGGCGAGGTGCGCTCCGACACCGTGCAGGAGGCGGTGGACCGCCTGATCGCCCGCGGCGGCGACGTGATCGTCGCCTTCCCGCTCCCGCCGGTGGTGCGCGCCACCCACCAGCAGCTGGTGGAGAACCTGCTCGCGATGGGGTTCGTGCGGGTGCTGGTGGACGGGGCGCCGCTGCGGCTCGAGGAGCTGCCCGCGGGACTCGACCTCAGCCGCGCCGCCCGGGTCCTCGTCGTGGTGGACCGGCTCGCCGCCACCCCCGCCGCACGCCGAGCGCCTGGCGGACTCGCTCGGCACGGCCTTCGCCCAGGGCGACGCGCTCGCCGTGGCCCTGCCGCTGGAGGGCGAGGCCATCACGTTCAGCGCGACGCCGCGCTGCCTCTCCTGCGGCGCGGGCGCGCCGATCCTCACCCCGGCGCTGTTCTCGTTCAACCACCCGCGCGGCGCCTGCCCCGGCTGCAACGGGTTCGGCGCCGTGCTCGAGTACGACGAGCGCCTGATCGTGCCCGATGCCGGGTGCACGCTGGCCGAGGGCGCGATCGATCCGTGGACCAAGCCGCGCTACGACGGCCGGCGGCGCCTGCTCCGGCAGACCTGCCGTGACGCCGGCATCCCGTTCGACGTCCCGTGGAGCGCGCTCGCCCCCGCCGCCCGGAAGCTCCTGCTCCACGGGAAGAAGGGCCGCTATCTCGGCATCTTCCCGTTTCTCCAGCGGCTCGAGCGGAAGCGCTACAAGCAGTACGTGCGCGTGTTCCTGCGGCAGTACCAGATGGCCGCCGAGTGCCCGGCCTGCGGCGGCCGCCGGCTGCGGGAGGAAGCGCTCGCGGTGCTGGTGGGCGGCGAGACCATCGGCGCCGCCGCCGCCCTGACCGCCGCGGACCTGGCCGCGTGGCTCGAGGCGCTGGCGCTCACCGCGCACGAGCGCGCCATCGCCGCGCTGGTCCTCGAGGAGCTGGCCCAGCGGCTCCGCGTCCTGCTCGACGTCGGGCTCGGCTACCTCACCCTCGACCGCCAGACCCGCACCCTCTCGGGCGGCGAGGCGCAGCGCATCTCGCTGGCCAACGCCCTGGGCGGCAAGCTGACCGAGACGCTGTACGTGCTGGACGAGCCCACCATCGGGCTCCACCCGCGCGACACCGACCGGCTGCTCGCGCTGCTCCGGCGCCTGGCCGACCAGGGCAACACCGTGCTCGCCGTGGAGCACGACCCCGCCGCGATGCGCGCCGCCGACTGGCTGGTCGAGCTCGGGCCGGGCGCCGGCGAGCACGGCGGCTCGCTGGTCTTCGAGGGCACGTACCAGCAGCTGCTCGGCGCGCGGACGCTCACCGCCAGCTACCTCGCGGGCGAGCGCAAGATCGCGGTGCCGTCGGCGCGGCGGCGCTGCGGCCCCCGCTGGCTCACGATCGAGGGCGCCACCGCGCACAACCTCCACGACCTCACCGCGACCATCCCCCTCGGCACGCTCACCGTGGTGACCGGCGTCTCCGGCTCGGGCAAGTCCACCCTGGTGAACGACGTCCTGTTCCGGCAGCTGGAGCGGCACTTCGAAGGCCGGCACAGCGCCAAGGAGCACCTCGGCGAGGTGGTGGGCGACGTGCGCCGCATCACCGGGCTCGAGGCCCTCGACGGCGTCGTGCTGGTGGACCAGTCGCCGATCGGGCGCACGCCGCGCTCCAACCCGGTCACCTACATCAAGGCGTTCGACGAGATCCGCGAGCTGTTCGCCGCCGCGCCGCTGGCGCGCTCGCGCCGCTACACGCCCGCGACCTTCTCCTTCAACGTCTCGGGCGGCGGGCGGTGCGACGTGTGCGAGGGCGCGGGCCACGTGCAGGTCGAGATGGTCTTCCTCGCCGACGTCTTCGTGCCGTGCGAGGCGTGCGGCGCGACGCGCTACCGGCGCGACGTGCTCGACGTGAGGCTGCACGGGTACTCGATCGCCGACGTCCTCCAGTTCACGGTGGACGAGGCGATGCGCCGCTTCCGCCACCAGGAGCGCCTGGGTCGCGCCCTCTGGCACCTCGCCGAGGTCGGCCTCGGCTACCTGCGGCTCGGCCAGACCGCGACGACGCTCTCGGGCGGCGAGGCGCAGCGGCTCAAGATCGCGCGCGAGCTCGCGGCGGCCGGCAGCGGCGCGGCCGCAAGCTCTACATCCTCGACGAGCCGACCACCGGCCTCCACCTCGACGACGTGCGCGTGCTGCTCGGCGTCCTCGACCGGCTGGTGGACGCCGGCAACACCGTGCTCGTGATCGAGCACCACCTCGACGTGATCAAGCGGGCCGACTGGGTCATCGACCTCGGCCCGGGCGCCGGCGCGGACGGCGGCCGCGTGGTCGCCGCGGGGACGCCCGAGGAGGTGGCGCAGTGTCGCCGAGTCGGTGACCGCGCAATACCTGAAGCCGGTTCTCGGCCCGGAGGCGAACGCCGGTTTGACCGGCGCCGCCAGCGACCATTAGCTTCTGCAGATGACCCGCGCGCTCCTTGTCGTCTCGACCGCCATGGTCCTTGCCGGTGCGGGAGCCGTGGCCCGGGCGCAGAATCCCCCGCCCGCCCCCAAGCCCGCCCCCGCCGCCTCGGCCCAGGACACGTTCCCTTCCCAGGCGCCGGGCGTCGACACGACCACCTCCACCCTGGCCATCCGGCCGGGCGACGTGGTGAAGATCCAGGTCTGGGGACACGAAGAGCTGTCGGGTGAGTTCCCGGTGGACGAGAACTACAACCTGCTCTTCCCGCTCGTGGGCTCCATCAACGTCCGCAACGTCACCGTCAGCCAGCTGCGCGAGCGCCTCAACGCGGAGCTGAGCCAGCTGTTCCAGCGGCCGTTCTTCACCCTCACCCCGCTGTTCCGCGTCGCGGTCCTGGGCGAGGTGTACAAGCCGGGCCTGTACAGCGTGGATCCGACGCTCACCGTCTTCGACCTGCTGGCCCTGGCCGGCGGACCGACGCGGCAGGCGAACGAGAAGCGGCTGCAGCTCATCCGCGGCGGCACCAGCGTCCGCGTCTCGCTCGAGCCCGCGGCCATCGCGCGCTCGACGCTGCGCGAGCTGGGCGTGCGCTCCGGCGACCAGCTGGTGATGGGGCGTGCCACCTTCACCCGCGAGGACTTCGGGCTGCTGCTCGCCATCGTCAACACGATCCTCCTCGCCTACTCGATCTTCCGGAAGTAGCCGCCGTGAAGATCGCGTTCATCGGCTCGCACGGCGTCGGGAAGACCACGCTGTGCTTCGACCTGGCCTCGCGCCTGAAGCGCCTGGACCTGGGCGTGGACATCGTCAAGGAAGTCGCGCGCAACTGCCCCCTGCCGATCAACGAGGGCACCACGCTCGAGGCGCAGGCCTGGATCCTCCACAGCCAGATCGCCGAGGAGCTGGCGTCGAGCGCGAGGAACGACGCCGTCATCTGCGACCGCTCGGTGCTCGACAACTACGCGTACCTCGTGCACCGCGTCGGCCGGAAGCCGGAGTACGACGCGCTGGTCCGCGCCTGGGTGCCGACGTACACGTCGCTCATCAAGGTGCCCGTGCTGCAGCCGCCGTCGTTCGACGGCACCCGGGCGGTGAGCCGCGACTTCCAGCTCGAGATCGACCGCGGCATCGACGCGCTGATCGAGGCGTTCAACGTGCCGGTCTACCGGCTCGATGCCTCCGACCGCCCCGGCTGGGTCGAGGCGGTGCTCCAGGCCGCCGGCCTTCCCAACGAGCCGCCGCAGATCGACCTCTTCTCCCTGCAGGCCTGAACCGGTCCACCCGGCCGCTCCCGCGGCTCGCTTGACGTGTCCCCCAAAGGGGACTATTCCGTTCTGTAATGCGCGCACAACGCTGGCTCTCCCGCGGCCTCTGGCTGCTGGTCACCGTTGCGGTCGGCAACGCGATCGTGGCGGGACCGCTCGCGATGCAGCCGGGCTTGCGCGCGCCGCGGCAGCCGGCGCAGCGCGCCGCCCCGGTGGAGACGGCCATGCGCGCCGCACCAGCGGCGGCGCAGGGCGCGCACGCCGTGGAGCGCGGGGGCATGGCCGGCCACGACGGCATGCCCATGCCGATGCCGGGCCCGGACCACTCCGGGCCGTGCTGCCCGCTGTGCCTGACGTGTTGCCCGGGCTGCGCGATGACATCGCCGCCGACGCCGGCGTCGGCCGCAGGCGCCGACGCCGCCACGGTGCGTCTGGTGAGCGACGATCGCGCGCCGGCCCCTGCCCCGCGGTCCGGCAACCACCACCTGCAACCTCCTCCTCTCGGTCCTCCCAGCCCGCTCGTCAGCTAGTCACACCTCGTCGTCCGTGAGCTGACACCCGCCGACGGGACCATGTCCCGCCGGCCATCGAGCGGAGTACCCATGCGTTGGTTGGTCCTGGGGCTGGCACTCGCCATGCCCACCCTGAGTCTTGCCCAGCAGCCCTCACCTGCCGACACGGCCGGGGCCCGCAGCGATACCCTGACGAGGCCCTCGGTGACCCTGCATGCCGTCACCATCACCACGACCGCGCCGGCGCACTTCGACCCGTCCAGCGCCGCGCGCATCGGCCCGGCTACAGGTCCAGGCGACGCCCGCCACCGACGCCTACGATCTGCTGCGCCAGACGGCGGGCGTCGAGATCCACGAGCAGGGCCAGGGCCCGGGCTTCGCCTCCGACGCCTCGATCCGCGGGTTCAGCTCGGATCACTCCACCGACATCGCGCTGTGGGTGGACGGGGTGCCCATCAACGAGCCCGTGAACGGGCACGCGGAGGGCTACAACGACTGGAACCTCCTGATGCCGGAGGCCGTCAGCCGGATCGACGTGCTCGAAGGGCCGACCAGCGCCCTGTACGGCAACTTCGCGATGGCCGGCGTGGTCAACGTCACGACGGTCGAGCACTTGAGCGGCACGCAGTTCACCGCCAGTGCGGGTTCGTACGGACACGTCGAGGGGGCCCTGCTCTCGGGGCTCGACACCGGCGCGACCAGCGCCGTGCTCGGCATCCGGGGCGTGCGCGACGCCGGGTGGCGCGCCAACAGCGGCTACGAGATCGGCCAGGTGCACGCGCGGCTGGTGCAGCACCTGGGCGGACTCTCGACCCTCGACGCCGGGGTCGAGCTGTACGGCACCGACTGGCGCTCGCCCGGCTTCCTCACCGACAGCCAATTCCAGCTCCACCAGTACCACGGCGCGACCAATCTCACCGACGGAGGGTTCAAGCGGCGGGCGCAGGAGCGCGTGAGCTACCGGCTGATCGCGGGGCCGGCGCTGCTGTGGCGCAGCACGGCGTACGCGACGCAGGGCCGGTGGCAGCTCTTCCTCACCATTCCGCCGGAGCCGGGCGCCGGCGAAGGCTCGGGCTCGCAGACCGAGGAGGAGGACCGTCGCTACGGCTTCGGCGCGACGAGCGCGGTGACCTGGTTGCTGCCGCGGGGCGAGCTGACGGCGGGACTGGAGGGGCGGTGGGATCACTCCCATTACGAGAACTGGTTCACCACCAACCGCCTCCGCGACTCGGCCCAGATCATCGTCGCGGCGCGGCAGGCCTCGGGAGCCCTGTTCGCGGAGGCGACGTTCGACTTCACGCCGCACCTCAGGGCCAGCCTCGGCGCGCGCTACGACGCGCAGAGCACGTGGTCGGCGCCGTCCAGCCAGGCGGCGATCAGCCACGGCAAGGGGCTGTTCGTGCCGAAGCTCGGGCTGCTGTATCACTTCCCCATCCTCGGCGCCGTCTACGCCAACGTCTCCCGCGGCTTCCGGCAAACCGATGGGGTCATCACGGACCCGACGCTGCCCTTCATCACGGAATGGGCGTACGAGGCGGGCGCCAAGCTCGATGCCCGCTGGATCGCCGCGAGCGCCGCGCTGTTCCGGATCGACGTCAGCAACGAGCAGACCTTCGATCCCATAACGCTCACCAGCACGAGCGGCGGCGCCAGCCGCCGCCAGGGTGTCGAGATCCGGGCCACCCTGCGGCCCTCTTCCGATGTCACGCTGCGCACCGAGTGGACCTTCACCGACGCGCGCTACCGGAGTCTCGTGACGGCCGACGGGGACACGCTCAACGGCGCCAGGGTCTTCAACACGGCCAGGTACGTCGGCGTCGCCGACTTGACGTTCACCGCGCCCGGAGGCGGCTGGAGGGCCGGCGTGGGTCTCACGGCCTTGGGCCCCTACAGCCCCTTCGACGCGCCGGGCGTCGTGCTGCCGGCGTACGCCCTCGTGCAGCTGAGCGGTGGGATCCGGATCGCGGCCGGGGACTACCTCCAGATCGGGGTGCGCAACCTCTTCAATCGTAGCTATCCGGAGTTGCGGGCCGGCTCGTTCGTGACGCCCGGGCAGCCGCGGTCGGTGTTCGCATCACTCAGGACCGGCCTGTGAGCGGCCCGTCCGTTGACTGGCCCGCCCTTTGCGTCTACGATTCGCGGCTGCGGTTCGAATCGACGATTCGCCGCCGCGGTCCCGAGTAGCTCAGTTGGTAGAGCAGCCGGCTGTTAACCGGCGGGTCGGGGGTTCGAGTCCCTCCTCGGGAGCTCTGAGGTAACAATGGCCCACCGTGTCTGTCCGTGGTGGATCGGCTACTTCCTCGCCAGCCCGCTTCGCAAGCTCCGGCAGGACCCCCGCGCCATTCTTTCCCCGTTCGTCACCGCGGGGATGACCGTGCTCGAGCCCGGGCCCGGGATGGGCTTCTTCACCCTGGAGCTGGCGCGCCTGGTGGGCCCGTCGGGGCGCGTGGTGGCCGTGGACCTGCAGCCCAGGATGCTGAGCGCGCTGCGTCGCCGCGCGCGCCGGGCGCGACTCCTCGATCGGGTCGAGACCCGCCAGGTGACCAGCGACGGCATGGGCATCGCCGACCTCGCGGGCAGGGCGGACTTCGCCCTCGCCTTCGCGATGGTGCACGAAGTCCCCGATCCGGGACGATTCTTCGCCGAGGTCGCGGCAGCGCTCAAGCCGGGTGCACGGGTCCTGCTCGCGGAGCCGAAGGGCCACGTGAACGAGACCGACTTCGCCGCGACGCTGCGGCTGGCGGCGGAGCAGGGCCTCGATCTGGTGAACCGACCCGACATCGCCGGCAGCCTCTCCGCGGTGCTGGTGAGGCGTTGAGCCGCTGACCGGGCCCGAAGCGTTCGCCGCTCTGGACCTGCGCGTCGGCCGCATCCTCTCGGCCGAGCCCCTCGCCGGCGCGCGCAAGCCCGCCTACAAGCTCTCCCTGGACCTCGGCCCGCTCGGCCTCAAGGGCTCGAGCGCGCAGATCACCGACCTCTATCGCCCCGAGGAGCTCGTGGGTCGGCTGGTGATCTGCGCGGTGAACCTCGGCGTGCGCCGCATCGCCGGTTTCGCGTCGGAGGTTCTCGTCCTCGGTCTGCCTGACGAGGCGGGACGCGTGGTCCTGCTGGCGGTCGAGCGCGACGTGCCGCTCGGGGGCAGGGTGTACTAGCCGGCCCTCGGCGGATCACTCTCTGGAGGATTCACCCGTGGAGCAGGCAGCGAGACGGTTCAATACCCGGGCCTTCGTGGCGCTGACGATCGCGCTCTCCGGCCTGGGCCTTCCGGTGACGGGCATCGCCAACCACGTGTACGCGTTCATGCCGATGACGGTGGCCCGCCACGCCTGGATGGCGGCGCACAACATCCTCGGTCTGCTGTTCCTGGGCTTCGGCGCGTGGCACGTCGTGCTGAACCGCCGGGCCCTGGCGAATCACGCGAAGGGCCTGGCCGCGAAGGTGCCGTCGGTGAGCCGCGAGGCCGTCGTCGCCGCGCTGGTGGTGGGCGCGATCGTGTTCCTGTTCGTCAGCCACGCGTTCCACGTGGGCGAGATGCCGTAGCCCGCGGGCGGCCCGCCGCGGCCCGCGCGCAAGGGCGGGCCCGCGCCCCGCCTCACCCGTGCGACCAGCGACTACCGCCCCGGCCCGGCGAGCAGCGCGCAGGCGGCGTCGACGGCCTCCCGGGTGCCGGCCAGGGCCAGGACGTCACCGCTTCGCAGCACCTCGTGAGCGCCCGGCACCAGGACGTCCTCTTCGGCCCGGTGGATCTCCAACACCGTCGCGCCGGTCAGGCCGCGTACGTTCAGCTCGGCCAGCGAGCGCCCCACCGCCCGGCTGGCGGGCGCGAGAGCGAGGGCGACCGGCGCGCCGATTCCGGGCAGCAGCGCCTCGACCTGCGCCAGCGACTGCGGGGCCAGCGGCCGCTCGGCACGCGCCTGCTTACGCAGCACCTCGGCGATCACCTGGGCCCCCGCGCGCACGTGTCCCTGCAGGTTCGTGGCGCTGCGCCAGAAGGCGATGGCGAGCGCCACGAGCAGCATGCCGAGCGCGCCGGCGCCCTGCGGCCCGGGGAGGAACGGCTGCGTGAGCGCCACGAGCGGCGCCCCGACCAGCAGCACGATGGTGAGCTGGATCGTGACGACCAGCACCCGCCGCGGCGCGGCGGCCGGGTCCACCGCGCCGGCCGGCGTCTTCGGGAGCACCGCGTCCGCCAGCACGAGGCCGAGGCGGCGCGCCACTCGGACCACGCCGGCCACGAACGGCGCCGCCAGCGCCACGGCCGCCACGATCGACCAGCCACCGCAGCGGCCCCACGCCGATGCCGAGCCCGCGCGCGAGGACCTCGACCACCCGCTCGAACGACACCGCGGAGCCGATCGCGATCGCGGCCAGGATGAGCGCGTCGCCCGCCAGCAGCCGGATGAGCCGCCGCACGGCGGCGCGCCGGGTCCGCTGCGGCGGCGCGGTGCGCAGCCCCTCGATCCAGGCCCCGTACAGCGCCGCGAACGTCTGGAGCGCCCGCGGCAGCCGCCGGTCCACGTAGCTGGCCGTGGCCCCCGAGGCCCGGATCAACCAGGGCGTCGACAGCGTGGTCACCGCGGACACCGACACGGCGACCGGATAGAGGAAGTCCCGCGTCGCGCCCAGCGTCAGGCCGAGGCCGGCGATGATGAAGGAGAACTCGCCGATCTGCGCGAGGCTCATCCCCGACTGCACCGCGGTCCGCACCCCGCTGCCGGTCAGGAACGCGCCGAGGCTCACGCCGAGCGTCTTGCCGGCGACCACCACGCCGACGAGCAGCGCCACGGCGCCCCAGTGGCGTGCCGACGAGCGCCGGATCGATCAGCATGCCGACCGACACGAAGAACACGGCCGCGAACATGTCCCGCACCGGCGCGATGAGACGGGCGATCGTCGCGCGCCTCGCCCGACTCCGCCACGAGGGATCCCGCGAGGAACGCTCCCAGCGCCACCGAGTAGCCGACCGCCTGCGCCACCAGGGAGATCGCGAAGCACACCGCGACGGCCGAGATGAGCGTCGTCTCGGGCCGCCCGAGCCGCACCACGGCCCGCATCGCCCGCGGGCACCATCAGCATCCCGACGACCACCAGGACCGCCAGGAAACCGGCGAGGCGCCCGGTCGTCGCCGCGAGGGCGCCGGCCGAGAGCCCGGCGCCGCTCGAGACCGCGGTGAGCGCGGCCATCAGCAGCACGGCGATCAGGTCCTCGACGACCAGGATCCCGACCACGAACTCGCGCCGCGGGCCCGGTGACGCCCTGCTCGTCGAAGGCCTTGGCGATGATCGTGGTGCTCGAGATCGCGACGATCGCGCCGGTGAACAGGCTCTCGACGGTGGTCCAGCCCAGCAGCTTGCCGGCGGTGAATCCCAGCCACGCCATCAGGCTCGTCTCCACCACGGCCGTGATGCCGGCCGTGGGGCCGACGCGGAGCAGCGTGCGCAGCTGGAACTCGAGCCCGAGCGAGAACATCAGCAGGATCACGCCGAAGTCGGAGAGGGTCTGCACGATCTCGCGGTCGGCGACCAGCGGGATGGGCAGGTGCGGCCCGACGATCAGGCCCGCGAGGAGGTAGCCCAGGACCACCGGCTGGCGCAGGCGCTGGAAGACGACCGTCACCACCGCCGACACGCCCAGCACGACGGTCAGGGCCGTCAGGAATTCGGGAGCGCCGTGCATGGCGGAAGGTATCCCGGGCGGGCGCGCAGCCGCGACCCCGCCCGGACGGCGCTACTGCACGCGCGCCGGGATGATGACCACCGGCTTGCCGGCCCACTGGAGGCGCTTCTGGATGGCGGCCGCCGTCTCGTTGTGCAGCAGGCGCTGGTACCACGCCTCGCGCTGGAAGATGACCTTGCCCGCGAAGAAGGTCACCCGCGGGAACTCCTTGGCCACCTCGAGGCAGAGCCGCTCCCCCTCCTCCACCGCGTCGGTGCCGAGCGCGAAGCGCGACGTGGCCGGCATCCCGATGCGGCGCGCCAGCTCGACGTACTGGGCGAGCGACTCCGCCGTGCGCTGCTCCAGATCGTCGAGCGCGCCCTCGCCCTTGAAGCCGGCCGAGTCCACGACGCCGACGGAGAGGAAGACGAGGTTCTTGTAGTAACCCGGGAAGAACCGGAAGATGTTGAGCGAGGTGTGGATGCCCAGCCCGCCGTAGCCCGCCACCAGGACGGCCGCCGTCGGGGCCTTGGGGTCCAGGGCGGCCGGCTGCGCGTCGGGCTCCGCGGGCAGCGTCTTCAGCTCGTCGTACAGCTGGCCGAGCTTCGCGTACGTGGTCCGGTAGTGCTTGCGGATCACGAAGCAGAGCGCCACCAGCGTGCCGGTCACGGCGAGGGTGAGCCACCCGCCCTTCGTGAACCGCTCCAGGATCGCGATCGCGAGGATGGTCACGCACAGCGCGAACCCGAGGGCGAACACGGCGGCGCGCTTGCGCCAGGGCCCGTGGTCCGTGCGGTGCCGCCGCCGGAACCAGAACCGCATCATCGCGAACATCGAGAGCGAGAAGGTGATGAACACGTTGATGCTGTACATCAGCACCAGGTTGCGGACGTCGCCCCGCGTGTAGAGCAGCGCGGCCAGCGACGCGGCGCCCATCAGCACCACGCCGTTCTGGGTCGTGAGGCGCTCGGACAGGGCCGCGAAGCGGTGCGGCACCCAGGAATCCACGGCCATGTTGGCGAGCACCGCGGGGCCGCCCTGGAACCCGGTCTGCGCGGCCACCACCAGCAGGGCGCCCTCGGAGAAGAGCGTGAGCACCACCAGCGTTCCCGAGAGCGGGAAGCCGGCGGCGACCTTCTCGACCAGCACGGCGTTGGTCGTCTTGCCGGGCACGAACGTGACGCCCCACAGCAGGTAGCAGATCAGCAGGCCCGCCGCCACCAGCGAGAGCGACGCGGCCATGTAGACCATGGTGCGCTTGCCCGTCTGCACCTTGGGCTCGCGCATGATGGCCAGCCCGTTCGAGACGGCCTCGATGCCGGTGTAGGTCCCACCGCCCGAGCGAGTAGGCCCGCACCGCCAGCAGCAGCATGCCGCCGATGCCGAGGGTGGTGAGGCCCGAGCCCACGCCCGTGCTCACCTGGCGCGCCGTCTCGGGGAGCTGGGAGGCGTGCGCCCCGATGCCGTACCCGATCAGCCAGACGTGGGTGATCAGGAACAGGATGAAGATGGGCGCGAGCGTGAGGACCGATTCGCGCACCCCGCGGCTGTTGATCGTCGCCAGCGCGAGGATGAGCACGATCTCCGCCACCAGCTTGAGCCCCTGCCACTGGAACGGCAGAAAGCTGAACAGGGCGTCGCCCGCCGCCGCGATGGACGTCGTGATCGTGAGCACGTAGTCCACCAGCAGCGCGTTCCCCGACACGACGCCCGCCTTCTCGCCGAGCAGCTTGGTCGCGACCACATACCCGCCGCCGCCGTGCGGGAACTGCTCGATGATGTGGCTGTAGCCCCACGAGATGATGATGACCGTCGCCGCCGTCGCCAGCGCCAGGGTCACCGCCAGGTAGGTGTGCTGGCCGAGGGCGAGGAACGCCTCCTGGGGACCGTACGAGGAGGACGAGAGGCCGTCCGCGCCGAGGCCGACCCAGGCGAGAAAGGGAATCAGCGATAGGCGGTGGAAGAGGCGCCGGTCGGCGAGATCGCGCGGCCGGCCGATGAGAAAGCGCCGGATGCGCTCGGCAAGGGTCGGCGGCCCCTCTGCGGGCCCCTGCTCCCGGTCCGGGATCGGTTTCAGGCACGCCACAACTTACACCGCGAGCGGCGCGTTCGTCCGCTCCCCGGGCCGCGGTAAGCGGACTCCCCGGCTCGCCGTCGGGCGCAGGGGCGCGCGGGGAGGCGGCGGGCCGGCTAGCGGACCCGCGCGGGGATGATGACGACGGGCTTCCCCGCCCACTGCAGGCGCTTCTGGATGGCCGCCGCCGTCTCGTTGTGCAGCAGGTGCTGGTACCACGCCTCGCGCTGGAAGATGACCTTCCCGGCGAAGAAGGTGGCGCGCGGGAACTCGCGGGCCACCTCGAGGCAGAGCTTCTCCCCTTCCTCCACCGCGTCGGTGCCGAGCGCGTAGCGCGACGTGGCCGGCATCCCGATCTTCCGCGCCAGCTCCTCGTACTGCCGCAGGCTTTCCTCCGTGCCCTTGCGCAGCTCGTCGAGCGCGCCCTCGCCCTTGAACCCGCCCGAGTCCACGACGCCCACCGACAGGAAGACCAGGTTCTTGAAGTGCGCGGGGAAGAACCGGAAGATGTTGAGCGTCGTGTGGATCCCGAGGCCGCCGTAGCTCGCGACCAGCACGGCCGCGGTCGGCGCCTTCGGGTCCAGGGCGCGCGGCGCCTGGGTCGTGTCCGGCGGCAGGCTCTCCAGCTCGAGGTAGAGCTGCCGCAGCTTCGCGTAGGTCGTCCGGTAGTGCTTGCGGATGACGAAGCAGACGCCGACCAACACGCCGGTCACCGCGAGCGTCACCCACCCGCCCTCGGTGAACCGCTCGAAGATCGCGATCGCGAGGATCGTCACGCACAGCAGGAACCCCAGCAGCGAACACCGCCGAGCGCCGGAGCCACGGGCCCGGAGACGGCTGATGCCGCGCCCGCAGCCAGAACCGCATCATCGCGAACATCGAGAGCGAGAAGGTGATGAACACGTTGATGCTGTACATCAGCACCAGGTTGCTGACCTCGCCCCGGGTGTAGAGCAGCGCGGCCAGCGACGCGACCCCCATCAGCACGACGCCGTTCTGCGTGGTGAGCCGATCGGAGAGCGCCGCGAACCGGTGCGGCACCCAGGAGTCCACCGCCATGTTGGCCAGGACCCGCGGCCCGTCGATGAAGCCCGCCTGGGCCGCGACCACCAGCAGCGCGCCCTCCGAGAACAGCGTGAGCACGACCAGGAGATGGGCCAGCGGGAAGCCCGCCGCCACCTTCTCGACCAGCACCGCGTTGCTGGTCTTCCCGACGACCGACGTGACGTCCCACAGCAGGTAGCAGACCAGCAGCCCGGCCGCGACGATCGACAGCGAGACGGCCATGTAGAGCATCGTACGCTTGCCCGTTCGCACCCGCGGCTCGCGCATGATCGGCAGGCCGTTCGACACCGCCTCGATGCCCGTGTAGGTGCCGCCGCCCAGCGAGTAGGCGCGCACCGCCAGGAGCAGCATGCCGCCGATCCCCAGCGTCGTCAGGCCCGAGTGTATCCCCGTCGCCACCGCGTGCACCTCGGCCGGCACGTGCCCGGCGTGGGCCGTCAGCCCGTAGCCGATCAGCCACACGTGCGTGATGAGGAACAGGATGAAGATCGGGGTCAGCGCGAGCACCGACTCCTTGACGCCGCGGATGTTGAGGGTGGTCAGCCCGAGGATGATCAGCGCCTCGGCCGGGAGCTTCACCGGCAGCCAATGCGGGGGGAGGAAGCTGAACAGCGCGTCGCCCGCGGCGGCGATGGAGGTGGTGATGGTGAGCACGTAGTCCACGAGCAGCGCGTTGCCCGAGACCACGCCCGGCCCTCTCGCCGAGGAGCTTGGTGGCCACCACGTAGCCGCCGCCGCCGCTCGGGAACTGCTCGATGATGTGACTATAGGCCCACGAGATGATGATCACCGTCGCGGCGGTCGCGACCGCCAGAGCGACGGCGAGGTAGACGTGCGAGCCCAGGGCGAGGAACGCCTCCTGCGGACCGTAGGAGGACGACGAGAGGCCGTCCGCGCCCAGGCCCACCCAGGCCAGGAACGGTATCAGCGACAGCCGATGGACGAGCCTGCGGTCCTGGAGATCGCGGGGGCCACCGACGAGCAGCCGGCGCACACGGGCGAAGAGCCGGGGGGCCTCCTGGTCGGGCGCGGGCGTCGGGGTCTCCGGGCCCGCGCCGGGGGGCGGCGACGGGGGTTCCGGTCTCGCGGGGGGTTCGGGCACGCCACAACATAAACGCCCCCCGGGGAATCTTCCGCCCCCTCCCGACCGGCGTGGTCGCAATTCGAGCCGCGCCGGCTTGCACGCGAGCGGCGGACAGGCATAGTAGTTGCGCGTTGGGACGGCGTAACTGCCACTCGTACACTCCTTTGGAGACCTGACGGCATGGACGTGGTACTGCTGTCACGCATCCAGTTCGCACTGACCGTCGGCTTTCACTTCCTCTTCCCTCCGCTGACGATCGGGCTGGCGTGGCTGCTGGTCGCGATCGAGTGGCGTGGCTGGAGACGGGACGACCCGACGTGGGTGCGGATGGGCAAGTTCTTCGGGAAGCTCCTCGCGCTCACCTTCGCGGTCGGCGTCGCGACGGGGATCGTGATGGAGTTCCAGTTCGGCACCAACTGGGCCACCTACTCCAAGTTCGTCGGCGACATCTTCGGCGCGCCGCTGGCCGCCGAGGCGGTGCTCGCGTTCTTCCTCGAGTCGGGGTTCCTCGGGCTGTACCTCTTCGGCCGCGGGCGCATCTCGAAAGGCGCGCACTGGTTCTCGATCCTGATGGTGGCGGTCGGCTCCACGATCTCGGCGTTCTGGATCCTGGTCGCCAACTCCTGGCAGCAGACGCCGGCGGGATTCGTGGTCCGGAACGGGCGCGCCGAGCTGACCAGCTTCTCCGCGGCGGTGTTCAATCCGTCCACGTGGCCGCGGTTCTTCCACACGGTGGACGCCGCGCTGATCACCGGCGCCTTCCTGGTGGCCGGCGTCGCGGCGTACCTGCTGCGCAAGGACCGGGACGACCGGCTCGCCCGCGCGGCCCTGAAGCTGGCCATCGTGTTCGGCCTGGTGGCGTCGGTGGCGGAGCTCTTCCCGTTCGGCCACGTGCACGCGCGGCAGGTCGCGCACACCCAGCCCGAGAAGTTCGCCGCCATCGAGGGACTCTACACCGGCCAGTCGGCGGCGCCGATGGTCCTGTTCGCCTATCCCGTCACGCCGCCGCCCGAGCTCAAGGCCAAGATCGAGATCCGCGGGGTGCTGAGCTGGATGGCGTTCGGCGACATCAACGCGCCCATCCGGGGCATCGACGACTTCCCGCCCGACGACCGGCCGCCGCTGTGGCTCACCTTCGTCTCCTTCCACAACATGGTGGTCCTCGGCATGTACTTCATCGCGGCCATGGCGTGGGGCGCCTGGCGGCTCAGGCGCGGCCGGCTGTGGGACAGTCGCCGGTACCTGAAGCTGCTCATCGTGTCCATCCCGCTGCCGCTGGCGGCCTGCCAGCTCGGCTGGATGGCCGCCGAGGTGGGCCGCCAGCCGTGGATCGTCTACCAGCTGCTGCGGACCACGCGACGCCGCCTCGACCAGTGTGCCCGCCGGCGACGTGCTCTTCTCGATCGTGCTGTTCGGGCTGCTCTACCTGCTGCTCGGGTCGCTGTACGTGTACCTGCTGGTGCGCGAGATCCGGCACGGCCCGCACCGGCCGGCCGCGAGCCGGCGCTGGCGTAACCGCGCAACCGGGAGACGACGACCATGGACCTCAACACCATCTGGTTCCTGCTGGTCGGCGTCCTCATCGCCGGCTACGCCGTGCTCGACGGCTTCGACCTCGGCGTCGGGCGTGCTGCACCTGTTCACGCGGGACGAGCGCGAGCGGCGGGTGATGATGAACGCGATCGGCCCGGTGTGGGACGGCAACGAGGTGTGGCTGCTCACCGGCGGCGGCGCCCTGTTCGCGGCGTTCCCGCCGGTGTACGCCACCGTGTTCAGCGGCTTCTACCTGGCGTTCATGCTGCTCCTGGTGGCGCTCATCCTGCGCGCGGTGTCGTTCGAGTTCCGCGGGAAGGTCGCGTCGGCCGCCTGGCGCCGCTGCTGGGACGTCGCCTTCGGCGTGGGGAGTCTCGTTCCCGCGCTGCTCTACGGCGTCGCGGTCGGCAACGTGCTCCGCGGGCTGACGATGGACGCCTCGGGCGTGAGCACGACGCTGCTGGGCCTGCTGAACCCGTTCGCCCTGCTCATCGGCCTGCTGGGGCTGGCGATGTTCGTGCTGCACGGCGCCACCTACCTCGGCCTCAAGACCGAGGGGGCGCTCCAGGATCGCATGCGGCGCACGGCGTCGGTCGCGTGGGTCGGGTTCATCGCGCTGTACGCCGTCTCCACCGTGGCCTCGTACGCCGTGGCCCCGTACCTGTTCGAGCACTGGTTCTCGAATCCCCTGACCTGGGTGTTCTTCGCCCTGCTGCTGGCGAGCTGCATCGCGGGCCCGATGGCGATCCGCGCGTCCCGCTTCGGACGCGGATTCGTCGCGTCGGCGGCCGCCACGCTCAGCATCATCGCGCTCGCGGCCGAGGGGATGTACCCGCGCCTGCTGCCCGCGCGGCCCGATCTCGCCGCCAGCCTGACCATCTACAACGCCGCGTCCACGCCGCGGACGCTCGCTACCATGCTCGTCATCGCGCTGGTGGGGATGCCGCTGGTGATCCTGTACACCGTGCTCATCTATCGGGCGTTCAGGGGCAAGACCGTCCTCACCGCCGACAGTTATTAGTTGCGAGTCGGCAGATGCGAGGGTAGTTGCGAGACGCCGTCTCGCAACTGTCCCAGTCGTGGCGTCTCGCAACTGGACTGCGATCTCCCTCTTGACTGTCCCGTCTCACTATCGTAATATGACGATGAACCTGCTCCGAGGCTCCCGATGAGCGACACCCCCGACATCCGCACCGTCGTCCGCGAGAAGTACGGCGAGATCGCCAAGGGCACCTCCGGCTGCGGCTGCGGGCCGAGCTGCTGTGGCGGGTCGGCGGGCGAGGCCGGGCGGAAGATCGGCGAGCACATCGGCTACTCCACCCAGGAGCTGGCCGAGATCCCCGCCGGTGCCAACCTCGGCCTGGGCTGCGGCAATCCGCTGGCGCACGCGGCGGCGCGGCCGGGCGACGTGATCCTCGACCTCGGCTCGGGCGGCGGGATGGACGCCTTCCTCGCGTCCCACGAGGTGGGGCCCACCGGCCGCGTCATCGGCGTGGACATGACCGCGGAGATGGTCGAGCTGGCGCGGGAGAACGCGCGGAAGGTCGGCCTCACCAACATCGAGTTCCGGCTGGGCGAGATCGAGCATCTGCCGGTGGCCGACGCGTCGGTGGACGTCATCATCTCCAACTGCGTGATCAACCTGTCGCCCGACAAGGAGGCGGTATTCGCCGAGGCGTTCCGCGTTCTCAAGCCCGGCGGGCGGATGGTGGTGAGCGACCTGGTGCTGACGGCGCCGATTCCCGACGACGTGCGCCATTCCGTCGAGGCCTACGTCGGCTGTGTCGCGGGCGCCGCGAAGAAGGACGAGTACCTGTGGATGATGGGCGCCGCCGGCTTCCGGGACATCCAGGTGGTGGAGGAGCGTAGCTACGGGGACGCGGACGTGTTCGGCGGCTACGAGTGGCTGCGCCAGGCCGCGAAGTCCGTGGTGTCCGCGAAGGTGCGGGCGGTCAAGCCGCGCAACTGATCTGGGGCCGGCGCGGATCCCACGGTGCGCCGCCCGCCGCGGCGCTCACCGGTTCCCCGCGGCGGCTCCGCGCCGCCGCGGGCCGGGAGCGATCAGCGACTGTAACCCGAGCAGGGAATACAGACGGGCTTGCCGTCCTGCCACCGCACGTAGCGCTCGAACACGTACTCCCCGCAGCGCGAGCAGCGGGACTTGTTGAACGAACCCTTGGGGGGCTGGTATGCGAAGTCGGGCCGGGGCGTGATGGCGAAGACAGAGTCGTCGGGCTGGGCCAGCGTCCAAGCGATGGCCTCCTGCGTGACGGTGGACGGAATTCCCGACGGTTCGACGCCGCGCTTACGGTAGGCGAAGAACTCCTGTGCGCCAAACGCGTCAATGAAGTCGGCCTTGAGAGCGTAGCGGACGGCGCTCTTGCCCGGGTACCAGAACGTGGCGGCCAGCTTACCCCAGGCGGTCTTCTCGATGAGGGTCTTCCCGAACGTCGCGCCGGTCGCGGCCTGGATGCCGTCCATCAGGCAGGTCTGAGGATGTCCCTCGCCAAGCTCGCAGATCACGTGCAGCGTGTGGTCGGCCTCGCGGCCGGCGCCCATGGCGTTGAGCGCGAGCAGCCCCATCCGATAGCCGAGTGGCATGAAAGGACAGCGATGACCGTGGAAGGTGAACGCCCACTCGGGCGGGAGAAAGCGGGAATCGTCAGACATTGTCGTGCTCCTTCGGCGCCCCGTGCCGGCGGTGCCATGAGGGTCAATGGAAGTACAGTTGGCACTGCAGGGCCGTTGCGTAGTCGGGCCGAGCCGCGCCCGCCTGCACCCGCCCATCGAGCATGACCTTCGCCCTGTCGCCCCGGATGTAGCGGGTGAGGCCCAGGATGTACCACGGATCGTTAACGGCGCTGGCGTTGGGGAGCACCAGCCGCTCGACCGAGGCGGCGAGCGCGTACTGTGGCACGAGCCGGTAGCTCCCCAACACGTAGTAGCCCCACGCCTCGGCGGTGCCGAGGCGGGCGCGCAGGTACTCCGACTGCAGCCCCCACCGGGGCCCCGCCAGGCGGCCCTCGGCGCCCCAGCGGAAATCCTCTCCGGCGAACGGCGTGGTCCTGCCGAGGATCTGCTGGAAGACCAGGCCTCCGGTCTTTCGGTAGGCCGCAGAGCCTCCCAGCGCCACCGTGTCGGCGCCTCCGAGTTGCACCACCCACACCGCGCGCCCCGTGACGAGGAAGCGCTTGTCCTCGTTCCCGGGGGCGTTGCCGCCGTTGCCGTTGAAGAGCCCGACGCTCACGTGCCATAGGGCGCGCACCGGCTGAAGCGTCGCCTGCGCGCCGATGTCGCGCGCCCCGGTCGTCGCGGACGGAATCAGCGCGTTCACCGGGCCCGCACGCTCGATGAGCGGAATGGTCGCGTCAGCCTGGCTCCGCTCGAGGCTGAAGTCCGGCACCATCTGCCCGGCGCGGATGCTGCTCGCGCCCGCGCCGTAGCCCACCCAGGCGTCCTGCAGCGTGAACGCGCTGCCCGAGGACCCGCGGAAGATCGCCTGCACCCTGAAGTGCAACGCCGAGGCGAACGGCGCTGCCCCGTCGAGCCAGAGCTTGGCGCGACGGATCGTGAAGCCCAGGCTGTCGCGGCTCCCGGTGAATCGCACCTGCGTATAGCCGCCCCACTGCACGGTCGGCTCCTGGCCCGCCGCGGGCCGGGCCGCCGCCGCCACGGCGGCGACCGCGAGAAGCGTGACGACCTTCTTCATAGCACTCCCCCGATGAGCCTGATGGCAGTGACAGGCAGCTTGGTGCGGTGGAGCTGCGGCCCGGGGTCGAACCCGGATGGCCCGCCGGCCGTGGCGGTCATGCGGGCGCACCAGAACCGGCGGGCCGCCGTGCGCCGCACCGGGCCCTTATACCAACCCCCACGCCATCTTGGCGGCGATCGCGAGGAGCACGACGCCGATGGTGATCTTGACCTGCCGGCCCTTGAGCCAGTCCGACATGAGCCACGCGCCGAGCGCCGCGCCGGCGGCCGAGCCGAGCACCGTCCAGGCGAGCAGGACGTAGTCCATGCCACCGACCGAGACGTGGCCGAGGAACCCGGACAGGGACGCGAAGATCACGATGAACGACGTGGTGGCGGACGCCTTCTTGGGCTCGAACCCCAGCGCGACCAGCGCCGGCACGATGATGTTGCCGCCGCCCACGCCGAGCAGGCCGCCGACGAATCCCGCCGTGCCGCCGACTCCCATGCCGACTCCGAGCAGCGTTCCCGTACGCGGCGTCACGTCGCGGGCCCGGGGCGTATAGAGGAGCATCATCAGCGCCGCGAAGACGAGGAAGCCCACGAACAACCACAGCAGCAGCTTGCGATCGAGCCCGCGGCTGACCAGGACGCCGAGCGGCGACAGGGCGGCGGCGACCACGAGCACCGGGATCGCAACCCGCCACATCACCAGACGGCGCCGGACGAACGTCACCGAGGCGACGGACATCGCGATCGCGTTGAGCAGCAGCGCCGTCGCCATCGCGGTGTGGACCTCGATCCCCAACGCCATGAACACGGGAATGAGGATGAACGCCGCGCCGACGCCCGCGATGGTGAGCAGGGTCGTGAAGCCGAAGGTGACGGCCCCGGCGATGATGGCGGTCAGCATGACGCCTCCTCGCGCGACTGGAGCATGGCTGCTTCACCCGACCAGGGGCCCACGCGCTAGCCCTCCTCAGAGACGACCGTGGCCGCGGTGCGCTCGCGCCCCCCGTAGATCCTGGCCGCGGCCCGCTGCATCCGGTCGAACAGGTCGTAGAAGACGGGAACGTAGATCAGCGTCAGGAAGGTGGAGACCATGAGCCCGCCGATGGCCACCACGGCCAGCGGGCTCAGGCGCTCGAGGCCGATGGCCCACTCGAGGGCGATGGGGAGCATGCCCACCGCGGTGCCCACGGCGGTCATCAGGATGGGCCGGGTCCGCACGCGCACCGAGCCGATCAGGGCGTCGTGGAGGCTCTCGCCGCGCCCGCGCGCCTCCTCGATGAAGTCGATGAGCAGGATGCTGTTCTTCACCACGATGCCCGGCCAGCAGGATCATCCCCATGAAGGACGGCATGCAGGAGTGCTTGCCGGTGAGGAGCATGCGCCCAGCCGGCGCCGATGATGCCGAGCGGGATGGCCACCATGATCGTGAGCGGGATGCAGGAACGAGCGGAAGGCCGGCACCAGCGAGAAGTAGAGCAGGACCAGGCCGAGCAACAAGCGCCTTCATGAGGGCCGAGAACGCCTCGTCCATGGTCTTCCGCTCGCCCTCGTCCTGGATGGTGTAGCCCGGCGGGCAGCTCGCAGGCCCTTGAGCGCCGCGCGTCACGTTCGTCGTTGATGTGCGTCACGGCGGTGGTGGAGCGGTAGCCGAGCACGTCCACCGTCTCCTCGAGGTCCTGCCGGGTGTGGAGCGTGGGCACGAAGGCCTGCTCGACGCGCCCCAGGGCCGAGAGGGGCACGATGCCTCTGGGGCGTCAGGATCGGGCAGGGTCGCGAGGTCCTGCGGATCGCCGCGCCGGCCGGCCTGCGCCTGCACCCAGACGGCGAAGGAGTCCTGGCTGCGGCACGCGGAACGAGCGTGGCGGGGAGGCCCTTGACCTGGGCGCTCACCTGCGCCGCCACTGTGGCGGCGTCGATCCCGTAGACGGCTAGGCGGTCGGCGTCGGGCAGGAAGCGGTACTCCAGCCGGTCCAGCGTCCAGGTGGGCACGACGGCCGTGAGGCCGCCCACGGTCTTCAGCCGGCGCACCACCTCCCCCTGCAGGTCGGCCAGGACCCTCGGGTCGGGGCCGGTGATCATGAGGTCCACCGTGGAGCGGATCGTGGAGAGCGGCGTCGCGCCGTAGTCGAAGGTGGCGGGGAAGCGGAGCCCGGGAAGGGCGCGGATCCTGCCCAGGACCGACTGCTCGATCTCCCACATGCTCTGCTTGCGGTGGAAGCGGTCCACGAGGTGCACGGTGACGAACGCCTGCTGCGGGTTGCGGCCCGAGCCGAACGAGAGGACGCCCGGCTCCGAGCCGAGCGTGGCCGAGGTCATGGTGACCCCCGGCTCCCTTCGGATGGCCGCCTCCACCTTCGAGAGCAGCGCCTCGGTGTCCTCCAGCGAGGTGTTGGGGTAGGCCTCGAAGGTCACGCGGAAGATGCCCGTGTCCATGGGCGGCATGAGGTCGCGACCGATGAGGGGCATCAGCACCCGCCCGGTGAGCACGAGCAGCAGCAGGGCCGGAACGATGAAGAGCAGCTTGTGCTCGAGCGCGAAGTCCACCGCCCTCACGAAGAACTCCTGGATGCCGTGCAGGATCTTGCCGGTCACGATGCGGTCCAGCTTCAGCTCCCACTTCCAGCGCTCCATGCGGCCGCCCAGCCGCAGGATGAAGGGCGCCAGGATGGGCAGGATCGTCACCGAGACGAGGTACGAGGCCAGGAGCGCGATGGAGAGCGTCAGGCTCAGCGGCCGCAGCACCGTCTGCACGAAGCCGCCGATGAAGATGATGGGCAGCAGCACCACCACCGTGGCGTAGGTGCCCGAGAGGATGGCCAGCATCACCTCCTGCGTGCCGCCGATGATGGCCTCCGTGAGGTCTCTGCCGAGCTTGTGGTAGTGCCGCTCGATGTTCTCCAGCACCACGATGGCGTCGTCGAGCAGCATGCCGACCCCGAGGATGACGCCCGTGAGGGTCACCATGTCGAACTCGAAGCCGAAGAGCCACATGAAGGCGAAGGTGATCAGGTAGGTGAAGGGGATCGAGATGCCGGCCAGGAGCATGCCGCGCAGGTCCGCCAGGAAGAGGAAGATGACGAGCGACCGTCATGATGATGGCGTCGCGCAGGGCGTCCACCATGTTGGAGACGCTCTTGCCGATGAGCTTCGCCCTGCGTGTCCGCCACCTCGAAGCGGATGCCCGGATACTGGCGCTCGAGCGCGGGGAGACTGGCCATGCACCGCCTGGATGGTGGGCAGCGCGTGGCCCGAGAGCGCGCGCTGGATGTTGATGCCGATGGCGGGCTTGCCGTTGCCGTGGAAGGCCGACAGCCGCTCCTGGATCCCGCGCTCGACGGTCGCCACGTCCCGCAGGTACACCGGGCGGGCCGGGCGCTGGCGCTCACCACCACGGCGCCGACCTCGTCCGGACGGCGTCAACTCGCCCTGGTTCTTGAGCAGGATGTGGGTCCGGCTCGGTGACGAGCAGCCCCTCGGGCGTGTTGCGATTCCACGTGCTCGAGCGCCGACGCCACCTGGCCCGGGCTCAGCGTGATAGGCCTGGAGCTTGTCCGGGTCGAGGGTCACCCGGACGACGGGCTGGTAGCCGCCGAAGACCTCGACGTTGGCGACGTCCCGGCAGGCGCAGCAGGCGCTCCTTGATGGGGTTGTCGGCGAGCTGGCGGACCATGGAGAGGTCGAGGTGCGAGCCCTCCTGTGGGCGCCAGGGAGAGGACCAGCACGGCCGGCGTCGCCGACGAGACCTTGTAGACCTGGAACGGCCGGATGTCCGGCGGCAGGAGCGGACGGATCTTGTTCAGCGAGTTGGAGACGTCCGTGGCCGCCGAGTCGAGGCCCTTCTGGTACTCGAACTCCGCCGTGACCACCGAGACCTCGTCGTTGGAGGTGGAGGTCACGCGCCGCACCAGTCTCGATGGTCTTGAGCTCCTTCTCGATGACGCGGCTCACGTCCGCGTTGACGTCGTCGGCGGAGGCGCCGGGCCAGACGGTGACCACGGCGATCTGGGGCCGCTCGCTGTCCGGGAAGAGGTTCACCGGCATCTTGAAGAAGCCCACCACCCCACCACCGCGAGCAGCAGCACGAGGGACAGCAGCAGGTGCGGCCTGCCTGACGTAGCCTTCCACCAGCGTTCATGGCCGATCTCCCCGAGGCGCGACCGGCGTGCCGGCGGTGAGCGCCATGAGCTCGCTGGGCAGCCCCGTGACCACGATGTCGCCGGCCGCCAGAGCGCCCGCGCACCGTCGCCGTCGGTGCCGCTCGTCGCCCGTGACGGTGACCGGGACGGGATCGGCCTTCCCCTCCTTGACCCGGATGACGAGGGTCTCGTCGAGTCCCTGGAGCAGGGCGGAGGTCGGGCACCACCAGCCCCGCGGACGAGCGCCGTGGCGTAGCTGGCCGCGAGACGGTCGCGCCCGGGCGGCAGGCCGAAGGGCGCGGCGGGCAGCGCGGTCTCCACGGTGCCGAGGTGCGTGGCGTCGAGGGCGGGATAGATGCGCGAGGTCCTGCACGGTCGACGCGCCGGTCGCCCGTGCGTCGAAGGTGACCGCCGCCCCCGACGCTTCAGGGACCCGAGCATCTCCTGGGACAGCTTCGAGATGAGCCGCACGGGACCGGGCACCTGCAGGCCGATAGAGCGGCTTGCCGGGCGCGGCCAGGTCGCCGGGCTCCACCAGGCGTGCGGTCACCACGCCCGCGTAGGGCGCCGGCACGTCGGCGTACGAGCAGGAGCGTCTGGGCGCTGGCGAGCGCCCGCGCGGCGGTCACCTCGGCCGCCCGCACGGCCTCGAGCTGGGCCTTGCTGACCTCGAAGGCCTGCCGGGCGATGGCCTGGTTGTCGAAGAGCACCTGGTCCCGGTCGAAGATGGCCTGCTGCTTGGCCAGGTCCTCCCGCGCCGCGGCGAGCCGCGCCTGGGCCGCCTGGACCGCGTCGTCCAGCACGCCGGGGTCGATGCGGGCCATGACTCTCGCCCTTCCGGACGGCGTCGCCCTCGCGGAAGCGGACCTCGAGGAGGGCGCCCGGAACCTGCGCCGACACCGTGGCGGCCGTCTCGGACTCGATGAGAGCCACCGTGTCCAGCAGTGCCGCCCACGGCGCCGTCCCTCACCGTCGCCGTCGTCACCGGCAACGGCGGGGGTTCTCCGGCGGCGACAGCCGCGCCAGCACGCGCTTCTTGTGGATGATCACGGCCGCGCCGGCGATGACCACCACCGCGATGACCAGGATCAGCCGGGACCTTCCTTACTCATGGTTGTCCTCCCCGGGCGGTCACGAAGTCCAGTAGTCCACGGCGCTCTGATAGGCGTACAGCCCTCGCCAGTAGGCCGTCTCCCCGGCCAGCTCCTGGCCCCTCGCGGCCAGGTAGTCCTCCATGCTTCCCGGTGCCCTGCTCCAGCCTGACGTGCTCGACGCGGGCCACCTCCCGGCCCAGGCCGCGCTGGGCCTCGCCCGCCTGCAGCAGGGCCCGGGCCGACGTGAGGCGGCCCTGGGCGTCGACGACCTGCGTCGCGACCTCCAGCTCCTTGGCCCGCTCCCGCTGCCGGGCGGCCGCGCAGATTGGCGTCGGCCTCCCGGACGGCGAAGATGCGGCTGAGCCCGCTGAAGAGGGGCACCTTCACCATCAGGCCCACTCCCGCGTGTCGAGCGGATCGCGCGAGGGAAGGCGCGTCGTTGCGCAGGTACGTCCCCTGCAGCGACGACCTGGGGCGCGAAGGCCTCGAGCGGTCAGGTGCTTCCTGTGCTCCACGATGCGCGTGCCCTCGCGCGTGGCGAGCAGGTCGTCCCGACCCGCCAGGGCCGCCGCGGTCGTCCACGGCGGACGAGCTTCGGCCGCCTGCGCCGGCTGCCTCGGACAGGTCCACCAGCGCGAAGCTCTCAGGCGGTAGGCTCCTCGCCCAGAGGGCCGCCAGGTAGGCCTGGGCCGTCCGGCGCTGTGCCTCGAGGTCGGCCGACTGGGCCTCGGCCCCGAGCAGGGCGAAGGTCACCTTGGCCAGGTCCACGGGCGCCCATGTCGCCGAGCTGCGCCTTGAGATCGGCGTCGGCCGAGTCTCGCGTCAGAGCATCCTGGTAGGCCCGGGCTGCCGCCAGGGCGTGCTCCGCGATCAGGGCGTTCCGGTAGGCGGCGCGGACGTTGTAGAGGATCTGCTCCCGCGTGAAGACGGCCACGTGCTCCGTGGCGCTCTGGGAGAGTCGGGCGACTTGGTCGCCTTCGTGCAGGGCACCGGCCGCCAGGAGCGGAATCTGCCAGGTGACGCCGTAGTGGACCTGGTTCCGGTCCCACGGCAATTGCGCGAAGCCCAGGGCGGGGTCCTTGAGCAGATCGAGGGCGATGGGCCTCACGCTGCGGTTGGACTCGTAGTGGTTGTAGGTGCCCACCGCGTCGAGCTCACCGAAGTGATGGCCGAAGGTCTCCGCCGTTCGCTTGCCCGCCGCCAGGGCGTCGAGCCTGGCCGCCCGAAGGGTGGGATTGGCCGCCACCGCCCTGGACTCGGCGTCCTTGAGCGAGAGGGGAATAGTGTCCTGCGCCGGCCCTTGGCCGGCGAGGGCCATCGTGATGAGGAGCGTGATGCCCGTCATGCGGGCCCCTCTGGAGACTTCCTCGCTTCGTCCATCGCGCCTCTCCTCGTCAGAGACCTGCGTTCGCCACACCACCCGTCCTGCCGGGCGCGGGGAAGGATGCGGCGGGCAAGGAGGCGGCGCATTGACGCCCGTCAAGAAGGACCGAAGCTGTTTGAGGGAGGTCTTGGCGCTCCGTCTTCCGAGCCCCCCGCACACCGCCGGCTGTGGAACGCGGACGCCGGACGCACTCTTGACCGGGGTCAAGGCGCACGCCGCGCGGAAACCCTATCCTGCACCCCGTGCCCGGCGCGGCGCCGGGCCCGCATGAGCGACCCTTGGACGTGAGGTGACGGCAATGGTGGATCCCAGAGAGTTCTTCGAGGCCGGGCTCAAGCTCCACGGCCACAAGTGTCCCGCGATGCCCCTCGGCCTCAGGGCCGGCGCGATCGCCATGAACCGCCTGGGGGTCGAGCGCTCCCAGGACAAGAACCTGCTCGCGCTCGTCGAGCTGGGCGACGACCACTGCTCCCACTGCATGGGCGACGGCGTGCAGATGATTACCGGCTGCACGTTCGGCAAGGGCAACATCAGGCAGCTGGGCTACGGGAAGTTCGGCCTGACGCTCGTGGATCGGACCACCGGCCGCGCCGTGCGCGTGGTCCCGGTGGCGGAGGCGCAGGTGCAGATCAAGCGGACGCCGTTCTTCCAGGATTATCGCGTGAAGGGTGTGCCGGCGTCCAAGGTGCCGGACGAAATCGTGGATCCGCTCATCGAGCGCGTCTTCGACATACCCGAGGCGGGGCTGTTCAAGGTGAGCGAGGTATTCGCCTACGAGGCGCCGGTGACGCCGGAGAACTTCCACTCGTTCATCTGCTCGCGGTGTGGCGACATGGTCGTCGAGCCGTACGGGCGGATCATCGGATCGCACCAGGTCTGCATCCCCTGCGCCGAAGAGTCGAGGGCGGAAGAGGTCCGCGTGGCGCAGGTGAAGCCGGCCAGGGCGGCCTGACGGATTGGGGGCGACCATGCGACTGCGAGTGCTTGCCGTCTTCGCGCACGCCGACGACGCGATCTACCTGGCCGGCGGGACGCTGGCCCGCCTGGCGGCGTGCGGGGCCGACGTACGACTCCTCTGCCTGACGTGCGGGGATGCCCCATGGCCGGACGATGCCGACGGGGCACGGCTCGCGAGTGCCGCGTTCATAGAGCAGCACGAGCTGGAGGCCGCCTGCCAGGCGCTCGGGATCCGGCGACCTATCGCGGGGGGCTGCCCTCCGGGCGCGCTGGCGACCAAATGCCGGCAAGCGACAGAGTACGGCATCACCCGCGCACTCGCCACGCTGCGGCCCGAGCTGGTCATCACGTTCGGCCCCGATGGCCTGACGGGGGACCCGGACCACGTGGCGGTCGGCGAAATCACGACCGCCGCCTTCCACCGGGTGTTCGGGGCGACCGAGGGGCCCGCGCCGGGCTCGCGGCTCTACTACGCGCTGGGCACGGCGGCGCTGCGGCGCGCCGGCCCCCGCGAGCCAACGGCGGACGCTCCGCGCGTCACGACGGTCGTTGACGTCACGCCCGCGGCGCCCCAGAAGCTGGCGGCGGAACAGTGCCAACGCACTGCCGCGCAGCGCCGCCGCGAGGACGTCGCGGCCCTCGGCCGCACCATCATGGTCTCGGAGCAGTTCCACCGCACCGTGCCCACGTGGAGCGGCGGCACCATGGAGACGGCGCTGGAGGGTTTGCTCGGGGGCATCCCGTGCGGCGCCCCGGCGCGGCGCAAAGAGAACAGACGAACGACGAGGCGGGCACCGCTCGAGGTGGCCGCGTGACCGCCGCGCGCGAGACCGACACGCATCATCGGACGCCGGCCGTTTCCACGCGCCGGCTCATGGCCGCGATCGCGCTCAACTTCGCCATCACGGCGGCGGAAGTGGCCGGCGGCATCCTGTCGGGCAGCCTCTCCCTCCTCTCCGACGCGACGCACAATTTCGCCGACGGCTTCTCCGTGATCGTCACCTACCTGGCCCTCCGGCTCGCGAAGCGGGGCAATTCGCCTCGCCACACCTTCGGGCTCAAGCGGGCGGAGATCCTCGCGGCCGCGCTGAACGCCGCGGTGCTGCTGGCGATCACCGCCTGGCTGTTCGTGGGCGCCGGGCGGCGGCTGCTCCATCCGGCGGCCGTTGACGGCGGCGTGATGACGGTGGTCGCGCTCATCGCTCTGGCGGCGAACGTCGCCGCGACGCTGCTGCTGCGCGCCGACAGCGCGCACAGCCTCAACGTGCGCTCCGCGTACCTCCATCTGCTGGCCGACGCCGTCGCGTCATTGGGCGTGGTCCTGGGCGGTCTGGCGATCTCCGCTTGGCGAGCCTATTGGGTGGATCCCGTCCTCACGATCCTCATTGGCCTGTACGTGCTGCGCGCGGGCTGGGGCATTCTCGCGGAGGCCGTCCACGTGCTGATGGAGGGCGCGCCGCCGGGAGTCGACCTCGAGGCCCTCCGCGACGCGGTCGAGGCGCTGCCGGAGGTGGTGGATCTCCATCATCTTCACGTCTGGTCGGTGGGGGAGGACGACGTGCACCTCGACGTCCACCTCAACGTCCGGAACATGCGTGTCAGCGAAGGCGACGCGCTGCGTGAGACCATCGGAACGATGCTGCGCGCCACGTTCGGCATCAATCACCCCACCATTCAGCTCGAATGCGGCCAGTGCCGCGACGTGGGGTTGATCAAGCGGTAAGGGGGCCGCGACTGGCGCAGCAGGGTCAGCTGCGCGTCGCGCTCAGCGCTCCACCCAGACCAGGCCGTTCTCCCCGACCAGGCTGCGCAGCTCGCTGACGAACGGGGCCACGTCCTCCTGGCTCGTCGAGGTCACTTCGAAGTCCATGTAGGCCGGCGCCCCTTCGGTGAGACCCTGGAGCGTGGGCACGTGAAGCTCGAGGTTGACGATGTCGTAGGGCCGGCGCTTGATCCGCTCCTCCAGTTGGACGAGAAAACGCTTCTCCCCGAACAGGCCCGCGACGCGCACGGGGGCTCGGGTGGCGACCCCGGCCAGCTGTTCCTCCGCCTTCTGGCGGGCGACCATCGTGTCGGCCTTCCCCCGCTTCTCCTTGGCTTCGGCGCGCACCGTGCGGAAGATCTTGTGCTCGCGCTCCACCTTCCAGACGATGTCCCGCGACGGAAACGTGATCGCCTGCGTGGGACATACCACGGCGCAGGTGGAACAGCCGACCATGCAGTTATTGGCGCGCTCGACGGCAGCCTTGAGGCGCCGACCGTCGGCCGAGGCCATCTCGAACACCTCGCGCCCGCAGGTCACGAAGCACAGCTCGCAGCCGATGCAGGCGTCCTCGTCCACGGTCGGCTGCCAGGGAACCTCCCGGCGCGGCACGCCGTGCCAGGTGGTCTGACTCAGGTCCTTCGCCATCGCCCCTCCTACGTTTGGTGTTGCGTGTGATGCTCACCGGTTGTCGCGGCGATCTGCTGCGCGGCCGACCCGCGGTCGCTGACGCACGCGGCCCGTAGTCAGGAGCCGCCAGCCCCGGTGCCGGCTTCCTGCCGGCCCCGCGTGAGGGCGTGAAGCGCGCGCTTGGAGCGCGACGTCGGCATGGCCTGCCGTGTCAGGAACTCGAGATGCTGCGCGATGGGTTCGAGCCATGTTCCCGGGAAGCCGACCAGTGATTCGTTGCGGCCGATGTCGGTCGCTTCACGACACCCGTAGCAGCCGTAGGTGAAGTTGAGCCGTTGCTCGAGGTGGGGGACGATGGTCGCGTCCGCGCAGACGGCCTGCAGCACGGCCGTGGTTCCGGTCACTCGCTCCCCGCCCGTCGCGTGCAGGTACGCCAGTGTGATCCACATCAGCTTCTCGATCTCGTCCTCCACCAGCACCACATCCGGCACCGCGGACGCGCGCTCGAGCGGGAAGAGGTGGAGGCATTCCAGGCTGCCCGCCTCGAGGCGGGGCATACGCTCGAACATGCGCGCGCCCACCTCCGCCCGCGCCACGATCCCAAACCCTACCAGGCCCTTGCCCGACTCGAGTTGCGGCGGCAGCGGCTTGAACCCGAACACCCGGCTGGCCGCGGGACAGGCGAGCCCGTTACCGTCGAGCAGGACCTCCCGTCCCCGGCGCGCCTCCATCACCGCCTGGCAGTACCGATGGTGCTCGAGGCGGATCGCTCCCGCGGGACGGTCCGCCGCCCGGGGCAGCATGCGCACGCCGACCGGAGAACCGTTCAGCTCGAGGTGCGCTATGAGGCGCGCCCCGAAAGACCGGACCATCGCGTCGGTAAGCCCTACTGACGTTCCCATGTCGATCTTCCTTCCACTCATCCATCCATCGGAGTCCGAACGCCCGGCGCATCCGGGTGCGGTGAAGCATGCGACGGGCTGAGGCCCCCGCCTTGACGACGGTCAATGGTCGGTTCAGACGCCCGGTGAGCGGGAGGCGGCGTCCAAGGCGGGGAGGTCGAGGAGGCGGTAGCGGCCAGCGCCGGCGCGCTCGAGCAGCCGGTCCTCGGCGAGGCCGGTGAGGGCGCGCGAGAGCGTCTCGGGCGCGAGGCCCAGGGCTCCGGCGAACTCGTGAGCGGCGACCGGCAGTCTGACGACCACGCGTCCGACGGGCTCGGCGGGCGACTCGGGCACCAGCGCGAGCAGCGCCGCCGCGACTCGGGCGCGGGCCCCGGGAGTGGACAGAGACTGGATCAGGTCAACGGCTTCGCGCAGGCGCCTCCCCAGGAGCGACAGCAGCGGCGGCGCAAGGTCGGGCTCGGCGCGCAACGCCTGCAGCAGGGTCGAGCGCGCCATGACCTCCGCCTCGACCTCCTCGATCGCCTGCGCATAGGCCGGATACGGGCCGCCGTCGATGAACGGGAGGAAGCCGAACACGTCGCCGGGCGCGAACAGAAAGACGGTGACCGATCGGCCGGTAGGCAGGAGGCGGTAGATCTTGACTCGGCCGGACCTGATGGCCACCAGCATCCCCGACGTTTCGCCCTCACGCCACAGCAGGCTTCCCTTGGCGAAGCGACGGACCTGGAGGTGCGCCCGCAGCAACTCGCGCACCTGGCGGCCCAGGTCTCCGGCACCGGCGTCCGGGTACGAACTCCGGTGCGAGCCAGCTTCCATTCTCTCGGCCCCTCCCCCCTGCGCGCGTGACGCGATCTAGGGTCGCGAGGCTTGCAGCCAGGCGAGCGCCTCAGCGGCGGTGTCGTTCACCGTCGCCATCTTCATCAGGCGCGAAACGAGGATCGCTTCGGTGATCTCCGCGTCGGTAATGCCGGCCGCTCTCGCCTGCTTCGTCCACATCAGAGTGCACGTCGCGGACTGGAGGGCGGCGGCCACCCCGATCCCGACCAGCAGCTTGTACTTGAGGGGCAGCGCCTGAAGCCGGGGGTTGTCCATGGTGGCGGCCCGGTGATCGAGAAACGTCTTCGCCCCCTCGGGCGAGACGGCGCGCAGCACCTCCATTGGAGTGGAGCTCGAGGTTTCACTCATGTGCTGATCCTCCTGCGTTGCGAGTTGTCGATCGCGGCCGCGCCCCGCCGGCACTCGGACCTGGTCACAGCACCAGGTTGAAGAGGTAACCGACCAGCAGGATGCCGAGGCCCACCACCCCGACAAAAGTGGCGATCAGCGGCATGCGGAGCACCTTCCGGAGGATGACCGTCTCCGGGAGCGACAGACCAATGACCGACATCATGAACGCCAGCACGGTGCCGAGGGCCGCGCCCTTCTCGAGCAGCGCCTGCACGATCGGGATGATGCCGGCGGCGTTCGAGTACATCGGAATGCCGATCACCACGGCCAGGGGCACCGACCACCAGGCGCCCTTGCCCATGATCGAGGCCATGAAGTCCTGCGGCACCCACCCGTGGATGGCGGCGCCCACGGCGATGCCCCCGAGCACGAACGGCCACACCCGGCCGACGATGTCGCGTACCGCGTCACGCCCGAAGCGGAGGCGATCGTTCCAGTCAAGCGCGGGCGAGCTTCCCGCGTCAGCCGACCCTGCGACCATCTCGTACACCCACGACTCCACCCAGCGCTCGAGCCGCAGCCGACCGATGACCCACCCGGCCACGATCGCGATTGCGAGGCCGGTGCCCATGTACAGCGCCGCCACCTTCCAGCCGAACAGGCCGAACAGCAGCACGAGTGCGATCTCGTTCACCATCGGCGCCGAGATCAGGAAAGAAAACGTCACGCCCAGCGGGACGCCGGTGGTCACGAACCCGATGAACAGCGGCACCGCCGAACACGAGCAGAACGGCGTGACGACGCCCAGCAGGGCGGCGAGCACGTTGCCCGTGGCTTCCCGCCGGCCGGCCAGGGCGGCCCGGGTTCGCTCGGGGGTGAAGAACGAGCGCACGACCCCGACGCCGAAGACGACGAGCAGGAGCAGCATCAGCACCTTCGGCGCCTCGTACGCGAAGAACGAGACCGCCGAGGCTGCCGCCCCGCCCCGCGCGAGACCGAGCAATCGAAACGTGATCGCATCCGCGAGAGGCTGGAGGCTGCGATAGAGCAGCCACCACGCCGCCGCGCCACCGCTGCCGAGCAAGCCCTTGGTCCACAGCTTCATGCCGCCCCACACCCGCACGACATGTGCCATCGGCACGCCCCTTGCTCTCCTGGCGGGCGGCTAGACAAAGGGAGCTCTCTGTGCTGATCGAGATTCTAGGAAGCGGCTGTTCCAGGTGCGTCGAGACTGAGCGTCGCGCCCGCCAGGCCATCAAGCAGGCCGGCATCGAGGCCGAGGTCACCCACGTGACCGACGTGCGCGCCATCGCAGCGCGACGCGTGCTTGGAACGCCGGCGATCGCCATTGACGGGGCCATCAAGCTGACCGGGACGGTGCCGTCAATCCCGGAGCTGGTCACGCTGTTCATCAACCACCTGGCGGCGAGCGAACCGAAGCCCGTCAATTTCGTCACCAAGGATCGTTGATGGGTGCCAGATTGACCCATCAACCGCGCTTGGTATGTCGCGCGCTGACACATCAACTGATATTGATAGGTTAGGCTGCCATGGCACCGACCGCCGCGCACGACCTCGAGCTGATCACGCGCCGGTTCAAGGCGCTGTCGGATCCGCTGCGGCTCCGCATCCTCGACCGCCTGCGCTCCGGCGAGCGGTGCGTCTGCGAGTTGACCGAAACCCTTGGCGCAGGCCAATCCCTGCTGTCCTTCCACCTCAAGGCGCTCAAGGAGGCGGGCCTCGTCGCCGACCGGCGGGAGGGACGCTGGACGCACTACATCCTCAGGCCCGAAGCCCTGGCGCAGATGGACCGTTTCATGGGCGCGCTCCGCAAGCGTACGCCGGAACGGAACTGGAAACCGGTGTGCTCCAAATGAGGGGCGACCGAACGCGGCGGGAGGACGCATGAACAGCGCGGCAAAGCGGCTCAACGTCTTCGAGCGCTACCTGACCCTGTGGGTGGCCGCGTGCATGGTCGCGGGCGTCGCGCTCGGCAAGGCCTGCCCGGGCTTCGTGGACGCCGTGCGCGGGTGGAGTTCGGCCAGGGGAGCCAGATCAACATCCCCATCGCCGTGCTCATCTGGCTGATGATCTACCCGATGATGCTCAAGATCGACTTCTCCAGCATCCTCGGGCGTCCGGAAGCGGCCGAAGGGCCTGCTGGTCACGCTGGTCGTGAACTGGCTGGTCAAGCCGTTCTCGATGGCGCTGCTCGGCTGGGTCTTCTTCAAGCACCTCTTCCTGCCCATGATCGGGCCCGAGCTCGCCACCCAGTACCAGCGCCGGCGTCATCATCCTCGCCGCCGCGCCCTGCACCGCCATGGTCTTCGTCTGGTCGCTACCTCACCGACGGCGACCCGGCCTACACGCTCGTGCAGGTGGCGGTCAACGACCTCATCATGCTGGTCGCCTTCGCGCCCATCGTGACGTTGCTCGTGAGCGGGGCCAGCGGCCTGAGGTGCCGTTCCGGGTGCTGCTCTACAGCGTGGTGGCGTTCATCGTGATCCCGCTCGTCCTGGGCAGCGTGAGCCGGACGGTCCTCCTGCGCGTGCAAGGGGCGCGGAGTGGTTCGAGAAGCGGTTCCTGGCCGTCTTCCACCCGGTCACGATCCTCGCCCTGCTCGCCACGCTCGTCTGCATCTTCGCGTTCCAGGCCGACAACATCATCGGCAAGTGGTTCCACGTGCTGCTCATCGCCATCCCGATCCTGATCCAGGTCTACTTCAACTCCGTCGCTGACCTACTGGCTGATGCAGCTCTTCAAGGTGCCGCACAACGTCGCCGCGCCGGGGGCGCTGATCGGGGCGAGCAACTTCTTCGAGCTGGCGGTCGCCACGGCCATCGCGCTCTACGGCCCGGGCTCGGGCGCCGCGCTCGCCACGGTGGTGGGCGTCCTCGTCGAAGTGCCCGTCATGCTGTCCGTGTGCACCGTGTGCAACCGTACGCGCGGCTGGTTCGACCGGCCGGCGATCGCGAGCTAGACACCCGCGGCGGCCGCCCGGCGAGGGGGCTTGACCCTGCTTGCGCCGACATTAGGTTCAATGTGTGTTGAAGCATTGAACTATCTGCGAGGAGCCCGCCGTGAGCCGAGTTGCCCAACCCCCCACCGACCTGCGCGCGCTCGGGGTGCTGCTGAAGGCGGTGGCCGAGCCCAAGCGGCTGCTGATCCTGCACATGCTGATGGAAGGCGTGCAATGCAACTGCGAGCTGGGGGGCGCGCTCGACCTGCCGCCCAACCTCGTCTCGCACCATCTGAGGATCCTGCGCGAGGCAGGGCTGGTCACCGTCGAGCGGGACCTCCTGGACTCGCGGTGGGCGTACTACTCCCTCGACCGCGCCAAGCTGGAGACACTGCGGACGGCGTTCACCGCGCTGTTCGACCCGCGCCGGATCAAGCAGCGCCGGCCCAACTGCGGACCTCGGACCGCGAGCGAGCGCATGCCGCTCCGTGGGGCCGTGGCCCACACCACAACCGTGTAGCCGATTTCGGCAAGAGACCATCATGACGACGCAACCCGTTTCCATCACGAATGCGCAGGCGCCCCGGGCCCCCCGGCCGACTGTGGAGATCTTCGACCCGCCGATGTGCTGCTCCTCCGGGCTGTGCGGCCCGATGTGGACCAGACGCTGCTGGACGTCAACGAGCTGACGCTCGCGCTCCAGGCGGAGGGCGTCTCCGTCGAGCGCTACCAGATGTCCAGCCGGCCGGACGCGTTCCTCGTCGACTCCGGAGGTGATGCGGCTCGTGCGCGAGCGGAATCTCCAGGCGCTGCCGATCACCCTGGTCCGGGGTCGCGTGATCGGCGTGGGCGCCTACGTCGCGGCCGCAGACCTGCGCGCCGCGCTCGTGGAGCCGTCCCGATGACCGCCCACTCGATCTTCTTCTCCGGCAAGGGCGGCGTCGGCAAGACGACGATGGCGTGTGCCGCCGCCGTCCGCCACGCCGGACGAGGGCCGGCGGACGCTCATCGTCACGACGGACCCCGCCTCGAACCTGGCCGACGTCTTCGAGCAGGCGATCGGGCACCACGTCACGCCCATCGCCGGCGTCCCCAACCTGTGGGCGATGGAGATCGATCCGGACGCGGCGACCGCCGAGTACAAGGACCGCGCCCTGGGGCCGATCCGCGCGGCGTTCCCGCCCGCCATCGTGCAGGTGATGGAAGAGCAGATGAGCGGCCCGTGCACCGTCCGAGGTCGCGGCCTTCGACCGCTTCACCGACTTCCTCATGCCGGACGCCGAGGCGCCGCGGCCGGCGGCAGCTTCGACGTGATCATCTTCGACACCGCGCCGACCGGCCACACCATCCGTCTGCTGGAGCTGCCGGCCGAATGGGTCCGCAGCATCAAGCTCGCCGAGCATGGATCGGGACAGACCTGCATCGGGCCGACCGCGGCGATCGAAGGCGCCCGGATCAAGTACGAGCGGGCGCTCGCGCTGCTGCGCGATCGCGGTCCAGTACCAACTTCGTCTTCGTCCTCCAGCCAGAAGAGATCGCGATCCGCGAGACGCAGCGTTCCATCGGCGAGCTGGCGAAGCTGGGCATCGCGGCGCCGAGCCTGATCGTCAACGGCCTGATCCCGCCGGACCAGGGCAGCGACCCACTGTTCGCGGCGCGGATTCGGATGCAGGCCGGCTATCTCGAGCGGATCGCAGCCGAGCTGCCCTACCCCTCTCGCCGGATGTTCCAGTTGCAGAGCGAGGTGAAGGGTCTGCGATCGTCTGCGCGAAGTGGCGCGGCTGCTCGAGGACGGCGGCCGGCCCACCGCACCGACCGAGGGTGCCCCGGCCGCTGCGGTTCCCACCATCCGCGCAGTGGCCGACGCGAGCGCGGCCATCGGCCTGCTCACGCCCAACGGCCGGGGCCGCACCATCTTCTTCGCGGGCAAAGGCGGCGTGGGCAAGACGGTCACCTCCTGCACGACCGCGGTATGGCTCGCCCGCCGGGGCCACCGCACCCTCCTGCTGACGACCGACCCTGCCGCCCATCTCGGCGACGTGCTCGGAGTCCCGGTGGGCGACGAGGTGCAGGCGGTCCCCGGCCTGCCCGGCTTGTGGGCTGCCAAGATCGACCCGAAGACGGCCGCCGAGGCGTACAAGGCCCGGATTCTCGACGACGCCCGGAGCCGGGGGCGCCCGCCCGAAGTAGTCGCCGTCATGGCCGAAGAGCTCGAGTCGCCCTGCACCGAGGAGATGGCCGCCTTCGACCGCTTCATCGAGTTCGCGGCTCAGGGGACGTGGGACGCGATCGTGTTCGACACGGCGCCGACCGGGCACACTCTGCGGTTGCTGCAACTGCCGGTGGACTGGAGCAAGCAACTCGACATCAAGGTGTTCGCCAGCGTGGATGGCGACGCCGCCGACGGCGCCACCAAGCGCCGGTTCAGCGACGTCATCGCCCGGATGCGCGATCCGACGCGGAGCACGTTGGCCTTCGTGATGTACCCCGAGGCCACGCCCATCATCGAGGCGTACCGTGCCAGCCAGGAGTTGCACGGCCTCGGCATTCCGACGGGGCTCGTCGTCGCCAACTTCGTCATTCCGCCGGAGCATGCGACGACGCCATACGTGCGCGCCCGACGCGCCATGCAGGAGCGCTACCTCGGAGATATTTCCGCGCGGTTCGCGGTGCCGATGGTCGAGGTGCCACTCCAGGCCGGGGAGGTGCGCGGCCTCGACGCGCTCGCCGCACTCGGCGAACAGGTCTTCGGGCCACCCGCGCACCCGGAGGACTGACCATGGACGCGTCGGCAACTGTCAAGGAGTCCCCCGCAGCGAGTCGGGCGGCCGGCGCCTTCGCGTCCGCCCTTGCGGCCACGCCGCAATGGGTCGCATGGGAGGCGGCCGCTGAGCGGGTGCACAACGACCCGGCGGTGCAGCACGCCTCAGCCGTCTACGAGAAACGCCTGGAGGCGCTCCGGCCCAGGCTGATGCTGCGGGCGGCGAGCGTCGAGGAGGAGGCTGAGCTTGAGCGGCTGCGCGTCGCGCTGTTTGCCGAGCCGCCGGTGGTCGCGTACGCCCAGGCCGAGGCGGCCCTGAAGGCACTATGCAGTGCCGCCGCGGAACGGCTGTCGCAGCAGATCGGCCTCGACTACGCCGCCTCCTGCGCCACCGGTTGCTGTGGTTGAGGAGATGCCCATGGTCGAGTCACTGAAGGTCAAACTGCCGCGCGCCCTGGCGGATGCCACGAACGCGCTGGCCCGAGACATCGCCGCTGCCGAGCCCGTCGCCCACTTCCTCCGCGCCCAGGAACGCTTCGAGCGAGACGATGCTGCCCGGTCGCGCGCCGCACGACTCGATGCGGTCCAGCGCCGGATCCGCCAGCGCCAGGCAGCGGGTCAGGTCACCGCCGAGGACCTCGTGGAGCTGCGCGCTGCGCGGACCGCCGTCGAGAGTGACCACGTCGTTACCGAGTACTGGCACGCCCGGCGCGACGCCGTGGCCCATCTCCGCAAGGTCAATGTGGCAATCAGCGGCCTGCTGGGGGTGGACTTCGCGACCTTGGCGCGACGCTCGGGATGCTGTTGAACCGATCCGACAACCGGGGGCATTGATGCCCGTCTACGCGTTCAGCTGCGCCGCGTGCGGCCAGCAATTCGACGTCCATGCTTCGATCAGGGAACGGGAGTCCGGGATCACGCCCCCGTGCCCCAAGTGCGGCAGCCCGCGCACGGAGCAGACGCTGTCGGCTCCGATGCTGGTGCGGCGGGGGAGCGCTGGCTCAGGTTCGTGCGGCTGCGGCCCCGGCGGTGGGTGCTGCGGATCGTGAAAGCGCCGCTGCGAGTCCGGATCATCGGGGTGCCAACGGCCGCGTGCGGCGGGGGCGTCGGGGACGCGTGGCGCGCCACCGCCGCCTGGGCGACGAGCCAACTCGCCGCGCGGTTCGGCGACACCGTACGCGTCGAGTACTTCGACCTCCTCGACCCAGACTGCCCCTCGCTTCCGCCGGGGGCGCAACTGCCGCTGGTGAGCGTCGGCGATCAAGTGCTCAGCAGCGGGGGCAAGATCTCGCTTCCCGCCATCCGCCGGCAGCTCGAGGCCCTCGGTGCGGAGCCGCCCAAGAACGTCGGGGGCGCGTGATGACGATTCTGTTCCTCTGCGTGGCGAACTCCGCCAGGAGCCAGATCGCCGAGGGTCTCGCCCGCCGGCTCGCGCCGCCCGGCGTGAAGATTCTCAGCGCGGGGTCGGAGCCCGGCGCCATCAACCCGCTCGCGGTGCAGGTCCTCGCGGAGGTCGGCGTGGACGCCTCGGCCCAGCGGTCCAAGGGCCTCGACGCGATCCCGGCCGGCGAGGTGGACACGGTCGTCACGCTGTGCGCCGAGGAGGTCTGCCCGCTGTTTCCGGGCAAGGTCGAGCGCCACCACTGGCCGCTACCGGATCCCGCACGAGTCCAGGGCGACGACGAGGTGCGCCTGGCCGCCTTCCGCGCCATCCGCGACGAGTTGGAGAAGCGCATCAGGTCGCTATTGAACTAGCCGAGCAGCGCTGGCGTTCAACGGTCGTCGAATGCCGCCAGCTCCCGTTCCAGCCGCCGCTTGAGGCCTTCGTCGATCGGGAGCGTCGGCGCCCCCGCCCCCTCGTCGATCCCAGCGCCCGCCCTCCCGCGCCGCTGCACGCGGAGCAGGCACACCACGACCACCGCCGCCCCGACCGCGAGCATCACGCCGGGCATCAGCCAAAGCACGATCCCCCACCCCCGCCACCGCGGGGCGCCGAGGATCTCCTCCCCCCAGGTTGCCGCATACGTGGCGCGGATTGCGCCCGGGCTCTCGCCGCGGAAGAGCCGCGCCCGGATGTCACGCCGCAGAGAGTCCGCGCCAGGACTGGGACAGGTCGCCAGGGTGAGCCCAGGACAGAACGGACTCATCAGATCGCCGAAGAGCCGCTGGGCCCGCGTGGCGTCGTACGCCGGCACTACCGACGGCAGGGAGTCCTGACCGCTCGTGGTAGGGACGGGAGAGGTCCCGCAGGGGGCGAACACGGACCAGGCCATGAGTGCCCAGCGAAGGCGCATCGGATCCTCCTCCGCCAATCATACGCGCCGCATTCCGGCGCGGGAGGGGGGCTCGGTGGGGATGAGGCGGGTTACCGCCCGCCGGTCCTGAGGTACTCGGCGGACTCGTGCGGCAACGTGCTGGCGAGGATCGCCGCCGCGGCCTGTTCGATGTCGTATTCCACGCGCACGACCTCGGCTCCCACATCGTCGGCTGCCACCGTCAGCAGGATGTAGCTCGCCCGCCAATCGCCGTCCTTCGGCCGCCCGACGCTGCCTGTGTTGACGAAGTGAATGCCCCCGACGACACGGTGCCACGGCTTGTGTGTGTGACCGAAGCACACGACATCGCCGGGCTTCGCGCCCAGGCCGCTCGCCATCTTCTCCAGGAACGCATCCGGCCGGTCCTCGTGAACATAGACCGTGTTCAGCACATTGTTGCCGTGCACCAGAATGACCGTCCTCCCCGTGACATGGCCGCCAAACGGACGGATATCGATGCGGAACGGCAGGCCTCCAAGCCACCGTTTGGTCTCGCCCGACACGTTGGCGCGGGTCCACCCATAGGAGAGGTGCGACAGCTCTTCCTGGCGCGGGTCCTCGTACTTGCAGCCGCAGTGCTTGTAGTCCGTCGCCACCGTCGAATCGTAGTTGCCGGCGACACCCGCGATGTTGGCGGCGCGAATCCGCGCGACGACCTCGTTCGGCCACGGCGCATAGCCCACGAGATCGCCAAGGTGATACGTCGCGCCGACGTCCGACCGGCGGGCGATGTCGCCCAGGACGGCGTCGAGTGCGGGCAGGTTCGCGTGAATGTCGGAGATGAGCGCGTAACGCATGACCTGTGGCTCCGTCGCTTCAGCCGGTGATCTGGCGCGTCTCCGGCGGCGACCTTGAGCCGCCGGAGTCCGGATGGGTGAGCCCGATCCGTTGGAGGCGTGCCTCCGCCGCATCGCGCTCGAGCAGTCCACGTCGCAACGCCAGCATCAGGTCGATGCGCCACGCCAGCAGGTTCACGGTGTCGCTGAACGCCTTACCCTGTTCAGCGCCCTCCACCACAGCCGGGTCGGGGACGCCCCAGTGCGCGTAGACCGGCTGTCCCGGGAAGCGTGGGCACGACTCTCGTGAGCGGTCGCACGTCGTGATGATGAAATCCCACTCGTCGGCCGACACCGCGTCGAGACCCTTCGGGCGAGCCTCCGACCAGTCAATGTGAATCGCGGCCAGCGCCGTTACCGCGGCGGGATGCACCCTTGCCGCGGGCACCAGGCCGGCACTGGCGGCTAGAAATCGATCGCCGCCCTTGTGCTTGAGCAACGCCTCGGCGATCTGACTGCGCGCCGAGTTGGCGGTGCAGAGAAATAGCACCCGGAGCGGTCGGCTTCGTTCATCCGGTCCACGGAGCACGTCGGCATCTCCTCGCGCGGGTTGGCGGGATGCGGGCGTCAACACGGTTCCATCGCGCGAGCCTTCGAGCGCCGTTCGGCCTTGGCGCGCTCCTTGTCCAGCGTCGGCACCCCCCGAAAGCACGAGCGCACGCATTGGATCAAGTTTCGGTGCACTGCGTTGGCGGGCTCGGCCAGCCGGTAATGCGAGTGCTTCCAGTCGCGCGTGGCCTCAACGAGGCCCATGCGGCGGAGGTAGCCGAGGTGGCGTGAGACCGTCGGCTGCGGCAGACCGAGGAGGTCCACCATGTCGCAGACGCAAAGCTCTCCGGCGGCGAGGAGGCTCAGCAGCCGGATGCGCGTCGGATCCGCGAATCCCCGGAAAAGGGCGTCGAGGTCACCGAGTGCAACTGGTGCGCCGTTCTGACGGTCTGGCGGCGTTCTCATGAGACCCGGGACATGTAGTGGTGTCATATGTGCGCAGGCGAATATAATATGGAATCCCGAACGCAGGTGTGTCAATT
Organism: uncultured Gemmatimonadales bacterium; assembly: GCA_963729955.1. GTDB lineage: Bacteria > Gemmatimonadota > Gemmatimonadetes > Gemmatimonadales > JACORV01 > Fen-1245. Next base: position 8,645 of record CAVSQA010000021.1, on the reverse strand, counting down.
CGGTTTGGTGAAGGAGGGAGCGCCCTGTGTTGCCCCTGCGCAGGGGCACCGCTTGACCGTACTCGTGAGCACCAACAGCGAGGTCGGCAAGGCGCAGCAGCGCGCCGAACCACGGGAACGGAGCCCGATGCGGCTTCGCGCAAAGGAGGGGTGTTCCCCAACGCGCGCTGATCGGCGCCAGCAACTTCTTCGAGCTGGCCGTGGCGACGGCCATCGCGCTGTTCGGACCGGAGTCCGGCGCGGCGCTGGCGACCGTGGTGGGCGTCCTGGTCGAGGTGCCGGTCATGCTGTCGGTATGCTCGGCCTGCAACCGGACGCGGGATGGTTTCCTCTGCAGACTGCAGACACCGTAGACCTGAGAACGCAGGACAGTTGCGAGACGCCGAGTTCCGAGGAGCAGGAGTTGCGGGTGCTGCCAACCGGTCTGCCCGCTCAGAACTCACGTCTCGTAACCACTCGCAACTCGGCGTCTCGCAACTCTTCCGCCACCTTGCCGTTCCGCGTTCCGACCACTGTATTTAGGCGCATGCCGCTCCACCCCGTCTACGGCCACGAAGAGCTGCGCGCCCGCCTCGCGACCTCGATGCGCGCGGGCCGGCTCCCGACGGCGCTCCTGCTCGCCGGCGCGCCCGGCGTGGGCAAGCAGCGCCTCGGCCTGTGGATCGCGTCGGGCCTCTTGTGCGAACAGGGGCCCGGTGAGCCGTGCGGCGCGTGCCACGCGTGCCGTCTCTCGTCCACGCTGTCGCACCCCGACCTGCACTGGTTCTTCCCGATCCTCCGGCCCAAGGGCGAGGAGGATCGGCAGGCCGAGGAGGCGGAGGAGCTGCTCGCGCAGGCCGTCCAGGCGCGGCGCGAGCAGCCGCTGTATCCGCGGCCCGACGGGATGGCCGGGATCTTCCTGCCCCTGGTGCGCGTGCTGCACCGGAGCGCGCAGATGCGGCCGGCGATGGGCAAGCGCAAGGTCTACGTGATCGGCGAGTCGGAGCGGCTGGTGCCGCAGGCCTCGAGCCCGGAGGCGGCCAACGCGCTCCTCAAGGTGCTCGAGGAGCCGCCACCCGATACCTACTTCGTGCTGACCGCGGCCGAGCCGGCGTCGCTGCTGCCGACCATCCGCTCCCGGCTGGTCCAGCTCCGGGTGCGCCGGCTGCGCGCGTCGGAAGTGGCGCGCTTCCTCACCGAGGTGCCCCAGCCCCCGCTGCCTCCCGCCGAGGCGAAGCGGCGCGCCGATCTGGCCGGCGGCTCGATCGGCGACGCGCTGGCCGATGGTGGCGGGCGCGGGGATGCCGACGCCGCCGCCCGCGCCCTGCTCGACGCCGTCGCCGGCGGTACCGGCGCGCGCCTGCGCTACGCGCTGGGCGTCAAGCCGTTCGGCGGGCGCGGCGGCTTCAGCGAGACGCTCGAGGCCGCCGCCGAGCTGCTCCGCGACCGGCTCGCGGAGCGGCTCCGGAACCCCGGCGCCGGCCGCGCCGGCGAGCGCCCCCGCCACCGGCCTGCTCGAGGCGATCCGCGACATCGAGCGCGCCCGGACGCTGGCGCGCGGCAACGTGAACCCGCAGCTCATCGTCGCCGATCTCACGCGGCTCCTGGCCGAGCGCCTGGCGTGAGCCGCCGGCTCTCGCACGTGGACGGCAAGGGGCGCGCCCGGATGGTGGACGTGGGCGCCAAGGCGGTCACGGCGCGGCGCGCGGTGGCCGAAGGCGCCATCACGATGAGCCGCGCGGCCTTCGCCCTCGTCAAGGCGAACCGCACGGCCAAGGGCGACGTCCTGGCCGTCGCGGAGCTGGCGGGCGTGGCCGGCGCCAAGCGCGCGCCGGAGCTGATTCCGCTGGCGCACCCGCTGCCGCTGGAGCACGCGGTGGTGACCGCGCGCCTCGATCCCCGGCTGCCGGGCGTGCGGGTGCGGGCCGAAATGCGGGTGGAGGCGAAGACCGGCGTCGAGATGGAGGCGCTGACGGCGTGCGCCGTCGCGCTGCTCGCCGTCTACGACATGGTGAAGGCCGCCGATCGCGGCATGGTCATCGGTGACGTGCGGCTGCTCGAGAAGTCGGGGGGCCGGTCGGGCACCTGGAGCCGGAAGGCGCCCTAGCCGGCCGGAGTGTCAGCTCGGGATGCGGATCACCTGACCCGGCTTGATGAGGCTGCGCTTCGTCAGGCCGTTTTGCTTGAGCAGGGCGTCGAGCGGCACGCCGAAGCTGCGGGCGATCGTGTACGGGTTCTCTCCGGGGCGGACGATGTGCACGGTCCGCGCGGCGCCGGCCGCGCGGCGGCGCCGCCGGCGCCGAGCCGGCGCGCGCCACGGTCGAGAGGAGCACCGGCGGGGTCTGGCGGAGCGAGCCGCGCGGCGCCCGCCGGCTCTTGGTCGAACCCGACGCGTACAGCCAGCGCGACGGCGCCACCCCCGACGTGGGGATCACCAGCCGCTGCCCAGACCGCAGCCGCCGCGCCTGGACCCCCCGGTTGGCGCCCAGAATGAGGTCCACGCTGACGTGGTAGCGCATCGCGATCTGGCCGAGCGTCTCGCCCCGCGCCACCGTGTGCTCGACGAACGTCACCCGATGCTGCGGTGGTAGCACCGCCAGGCGCGCGGCCGCGGAGTCGGACCGCCCCGGCGGCACGCGCACCCACACCGAGCGGTTGGGCGGCGTCACCCGCCGCACGAACTCGGGATTCAGCTCCAGAATCGCGTCGGTCGTGGTATCCGCCAGCCGGGCGATGACGTCCAGCCCGACGGCGTCGCGGACCCGGATCGAGTCGTAGCGCAGCTTCGCCCACCGCTCGATGTGGTCGAAGCCCCACTTCTCGGGCTCCTTGGCGATCATCGCGGCCGCGATCAGCTTCGGCACGTAGTCCCGGGTCTCGCGGCGCAGGAACCGCTCGTCCGCGAGCGCGAAGAACAGGTCGTTGCCCTGGGTCTGCCCGAAATCGTAGCGGTTCAACCCGCGCTCGATCTTGCCCGGCCCGGCGTCGTAGGCCGCCGCGGCGAGATACAGCGAGCCGAACTGGTCGTTGAGCTCGGAGAGCATGCGGATCGCGGCGTCGGTCGCCCGCCACGGGTCACGACGCTCGTCCACCCACGAATCCACCGTCAACCCGTAGCGGCGGCCGGTGGACGCCATGAACTGCCACAGCCCCACCGCGCGGCGGCGGCTCGTCGCCAGCGGGTTCATCCCGCTCTCGATCACCGCCAGGTAGACGAGATCCTGCGGCATGTGCGCGGCCTCGAGCTTGGCGCGCACCAGCGCCTCCCAGCGCCCCAGGCGCGCCAGGTACACCTCGAAGTGGTCGCGCGCCCTTCCGCGGAAGTAGTCCAGGTAGTACTGGACCCGCTCGTTCGTCGCGTAGCGGTCCACGTCGATGTCCCACGTGGGCGCCGCGTCGGGCGCGGGGGCGGGCACCGTGGTCGTCGGACCGGGCCCGACGCTCGGCGCCGCCGGCGGCGCGATGCGCGACGCGTCCGGCGGGGCCGACACCATCACGGGCGGCTGCCGGCCGACGATCGAATCCGTCGTCATCAGCCGCAGGGTATCCAGAAACGCCGCGTCACTCGCGGTGTCGCGGCTGGGGATGCGAAGGGTTGTGTCGGAGGGGGGCGAGAGCACCGGTCGGTTGAGCGCCGAATCAGCGGGGCCGCTGTCGGCGCGCGCGACCCGTACGCCGGGCGGGCTGGCCACCGACGCTGGCACAGGGGCCGGCGCCAGGGGCGCCGGCGCTGGGCCCGGCCGCGCACAGGCGGCGAGCCCGATCAGGGCCGGCCAGAAGAGCTTGTTCAGCGCTGCCCCCAAGCGTGGTACACGGCGTTGCCTCGGCAGAGGTTACGGAAGCGGACCCGCCGGCTCGCTCGCGCGAGCACCGGCCTGGAGGGGGACCGATCCGAGGTCAATTGGCGCACGCAATATGCCAACCGCCCCGGGAACGGGTCAATCCTCGTTTTGCAGGAGCGTGACCGGCGTCACATGCGGGCGAGTCACTTCTCCCGCGTCACCAGGTCGCGGAACCGGGCGGCCAGGTCCTGGGTGACCTTCCCCACCGAGCCGCACCCGATCTTGCGCCCGTCGAGCTTCACGACCCCGACCACCTCCGCCGCCGTCCCCGTCAGGAACACCTCGTCGGCGGTGTACAGGTCATAGCGATTGAGCGATTCCTCGCGCACGTCGAAGCCCGCCTCGCGGCCCAGATCGATCACGGCGTCGCGCGTCACGCCGCGCAGAATCCCCGAGGAGGCCGGCGGCGTGCGCAGCGTGTGGTTGGTCACGCAGAAGATGTTCTCGCCCACCCCCTCGGCCACCTCGCCCGTGGACTCCAGCATCAGCGCCTCGTCCACGCCGGCGTTGATCGCCTCGATCTTCGCGAGGATGTGGGCCAGGTAGTTGAGGGACTTGATCCGCGGGCTCAGGCCCTCGCGGTGGTTCACCGGCGTCGGCGCCGTCATCATCGTGAGGCCGCGCTTGGCCACCTCCGCCGGGAACAGCGCGATCTTGTCCGCGATGCAGAAGATCGTCGGCGTCTTGCATTTCCGCGGATCGAGGCCGAGGTCGCCGAAGCCGCGCGTCACCACCAGACGGAGGTACGCGTCCGACAGCTTGTTGACCCGGATGCACTCGTCGCACAACTCGGCCATGGCGTCCTGCGCCATCGGGATCTCGAGCCAGATCGCCCGGGCCGACGCGTACAGCCGGTCGAGGTGCTGCTTGAGGCGGAAGATCCGGCCGTTGTACGCGCGGATGCCCTCGAAGACCCCGTCTCCGTACAGGACCCCGTGATCGAAGACCGAGATCTTCGCCTGATCGCCGTCGTAGAACTTTCCGTCAATCCAGATCTGCGGCACCGGCGGTCCTCCTGAGATCGAAGTCGGCGCAAAAGATAGCCCGCAACGCGCGCGGGCGCATCGCTCCAGCCTGCCTCTGTGGGGACTTCACCCCTGCGGTTTTGAGCCAAATGTGGAGCAAGTTCTGCACCGGGGCGCCCCACCGCCCGCGGCGAGGGCGTCGCGGCGACGGACACCGTCCCCTGCGTGCGACGGGCCCGGTCCCCGTCCGGCCCTCGACCGGCCCGGCCGAGACCTTACAGGGCGACATTGGTCCCGATGCCCAGCTCGCGGGCCCGCTCGAAGGCGAGCCGCGCGGTCGCCACGTCCTCCACCGCCAGGCCGAGCGACTTGAAGAGCGTGATTTCGTCGTCGGCGCGCCGGCCGGGAGCGCCGGCCGCCACCTCGCCCAGCTCGGCGAGCACGTGATCCGGACCGATGCGTCCCTCGGCCCGGGCGAGAATCAGGTCGCCGGCCTCCGCGGCGGCCGAGGCCCGCGAGTCCACGAAGACGCGGCACCGCGCGACGGAGGCCGCGTCCACCTCCCGCATGTCGGGCGTGGAGGAGCCCACGGCACACAGGTGCATCCCCGGCTCGAGCCACGCGGCGTCGGTGATGGGCTCCCGCGCCGCAGTTACGGCCACCACGATGTCGGCCCCGCGCATCGCGCCCTGGACGGTGGGCGCGGTCTCCAGCGGGCAGGTGACCACGCCGGCCATCTCGCGCGCGAAGCGAGCCGCGTGCGCCGCCGTGCGGGACCAGACGCGCACCGAGGCCAGGTCCCGCACCAGCGACACCGCCCGGAGGTGGCTCCGCGCCTGCACCCCGGAACCCAGGATGGCGAGGTGCCGGGCGCCCTTCCGCGCCAGCAGGTCCACCGAGACCGCCGTGACGGCCGCGGTCCTGAGCTCGGTCACGAGACGCCCGTCGAGAATGGCGAGCAGGGCGCCGTTGGCCGGGTCCAGGAGCAGCACGGTGCCCAGGTGCGTGGGGTGCGGCCCCCCGGCGTTCCCCGGGAAGAAGGTCACCGACTTCATTCCCAGCGCCCCGCCCCGCTCGTCCCTGAGGTGCGCCGGCATCGTGGAGTAGTAGCCGCCGGCCGGCGCGATCTTGAGCGTGGGCCGCACCGGCTGCACCACGTCGCCCGCCGAGAAGCGCGTCAACGCGTCGCGCATCGCCGGAATGAGGTCGCCCATGCGGAGCGCGCGCTCCAGGTCCGCCTCCGTGAGCAGCAATGGCATCGTTCAGCCCCGTTCCGTGGCGACGTCGAACGACAGGCAGGCGTGGGCCCGACGCAGGGCCGATTCCACGTCCGCGGGAGCATCGCCCCGCGCGAAGATGAATCCCGGATACTGCGCCCCCCGCGGGAGGGGGACGAGTGTCTGCCCCACGTGCGCCGTGATGACTACGTCCTCGATCCCGCCGACGCTGCGCGCGGCGTCCACGCCGCGCACCGCCCGCAGCACCCCGGCCCCCGGAACCGGAATCATCATCACGCCGGCCGCCTCCGCCGCGCGCTCGAAGGTGGGCACCGGCAGGCCGAGCGCGTGCCGGAGCAGCAGCTCTTCGAGTGAGCAGACGGTCGGAGCTTCGCCGAAGCGGAGCACCTGGCTGCACCTGCCTCCGATGGGCCGCGCACCCAGCTCGATCAGCCACGGGCCGGCGGCGTTGTAGCGCAGCTCCACGTGCACCGGCCCGGTTCGCAGCCCCACGGCCAGCGCGGCGCGCTCGGCACACTCGGCCAGCGCCCGCTGCGCCGCGCCGCCCAGCCGGCTGGGCGTGACGTAGATCGTCTCCTCGAAGTACGGGCCGTCCAGCGGGTCGGGCTTGTCGAACAGCGCCAGCACCCGCAGGCGCCCGTCGACCAGCAAGCCCTCGAGCGCGAACTCCGGGCCCGGCACGAAGGCTTCGACCAGGTATTGCCGCGACGCCTCGCCGCGCGCCGCCACCTCGCCCTCGCCGAGGATCTCGCTCAGCACTCCGTGCGCCGCGACGAACTCCTGGGGCGAGTCGGCGCGGATCACGCCTCGGCTGGCGGAGAGGCAGAGCGGCTTCAGCACGCAGGGATAGGTGGCGGCCCTCGCCACGGCGCCCGGATCCTCGGCCAGGCGGTGCAGCCGGAACGCGGGGACCGGCACCCCGGCTCGCGCGAGCAGCTCCCGCTGCCGGTGCTTGTCCCGCGCCGCCAGCGTCGCGGCGACGGGATTGTGCGGCAGGCCGATCCGCTCGGCGATGGTGGCCGCGAGGATGGCGGTGTCGTCGTCCACGCCGACCACCGCCGCCACCGGATGCCCGGCCGCGAACGCGGCGGCCTGCGCGGCCGCGCGTTCGGGGCTCGAGAAGTCGAACGTCACGAGGCGCTCCGGCTGCTCAGCCGCGAAGACGCTGCGGTGATCGGACGCGACGGTGAGATCGACGGCGAGGCGGCGCGCGGCCTCGACGAAGGCGGTGGCCCGGTAGGTGGTGCTGGGAAGGAGAAGCAGGAGGCGCGGGCCGGCGCCCACTATTTCTTCGACGCGGTCACATAGGGGTTGGTGCCGGCCGAGTGGTCGGTGATGTCCACGATGCCGGCCACCTCCGGCACGTGCTGGCGCAGCGCGGTCTCGATGCCCTGGCGCAGCGTCACGTCCGCCATGCCGCACCCCTGGCAGCCGCCGCCCATCCTGAGCATGACGACCCCGTCCTGCACGTCGAGCAGCTCCACGAATCCGCCGTGCCGCGCGATGGCCGGGTTGATCTCGGCCTCGAACAGGTCGGCCACGCGCCCGTAGAGAGCCTCATCGTCCGAGGAAGCCGCGGGCGACGGCGCCGCGACCGGCGGAACACCCTCGGCAAGGACCCTGCGGATGGCGGCCCCGACCTCTTTTCCGGTTACCTGCCAGGGCGCGGGATCGTCCTTGGTGACGGTGATGGTTCCACCCGAAATCACGACCTCCGTGACGCCCTTGACGCCAAACAGCGCCTCGACCAGCGGCGAGCCCTTGGCCGCGTCGGGGGAGGCAAACCGCCGCGCGCCGTCCACCAGCGCCTGGCTCACCATGAAGCGGCAGCGGCTGTCGTCTATCGGCTCGGCCGTTATCCTTATCTCGCTATCCATGAATGAATTATCCCATCTCCGACTGGAGTGGTCAACTTGTCTCCCGTCCGCGCCCCGGCCCCCCAACGACGGCCGAGGTTCCGAAACTCCGTGAACCGTGTAGTAATTAGGGAGCAACATACTCGGCATTCCTCCGGGAGGATCCCGCACCGTGGGCTGCTCAGTGAGTGTCCGTGAGCCCGCGCGACCGGTGGAGACCGGCGGTCCCAGGCCGTGGCTGGGTCGCACCTGCGGAGGAGCCCGATGACCGACGGCGCGCGATTCAATGCGGCCGTAAGGTCCTGGGACCTTCTCGCAGCCTTCCCCGAGCCGACCGTGATCGTCGGGCCACGAGGCCGGGTCGTCGCCGCCAACCGGGGAGCGGAGGCCGTGTTCGGATACCGGCGTGACGAGATGATCGGTCTGGCGCTGGGTACGCTCGTTCCCGCCCGATTCCTTGCCTCACGCGAGCGCCTGCGCGCCGGCTACGCCGTCCGCCCCGTCGCGCGCGCGACGGAGAGCGAGCGCGCCGTGGTGGCGCGGCGCAAGGACGGCACCGAGTTTCCCGCCGAGATCAGTCTCAGCCCGCTCAAGAGCCAGGGGGAGCCGGTGTTCATCGCCGCGGTCCGCGATCTCACCGGGCGCGACGTGGCCCGGGAGGCGCGCGAGAAGGATCGTCGCTGGTTCCTCCAGCGTGTCATCACGGCCCAGGATGACGAGCGCCGGCGGATCGCGCGGGAGCTGCACGACGAAGCCGGCCAGGCG
>CAVSQA010000020.1:0-71867 GCA_963729955.1 uncultured Gemmatimonadales bacterium | reverse complement strand
CTGCGGCGTGGCGCTGCGCTTCTCCACCGAGCCGTTGGGCTGGACCACGTAGGTCCGCCCCTTGTCCGCGTGCCGCGAGTAGCCGCCCGCACGATCCACGTAGTACCCCGTGCCGCGACCCGGCACGTAGGCGACCGACACGGGGCTGTTGACCCCGCCCTCGACCCTGACGATGGACTGGTACTGGGGCACGAACAGCGAGTCGCCCGCGTAGAGGACGAAGTTGTCCCGGAAGCCGGGATCCCGCAGGACGCGCTCCAGGTCGATGCCGACGCGCTCGGAACCCACAAACATCCGAGCGGCCTGGTAGCCCGAATCCTGCTGCATCTGCTCCAGCTCCGCACCGCCGCGCCCGGCACTCTCCCTCCGGAAGAACTGGGCTCCACCGACGTACGCATCGGGCGTGAGGCCGCCTGCCCGCTTGATGACGTCGGAGAGCCGCTCGTCGCGGCGCAGCAGCGTGTACCGCCCCGGGAACCTCACCTCGCCGGTCAGAATGACGTTGCGCTGGAGGTCCCACCCCGGCACCCGCCGGATGAACACGTTGTCGTACGGGGCCAGCATCGGGTCGGTGCCATTGGCGCCCGTCGGCCGCCGCAGGTACCCCGAGGCGTCGAACACGTACGCTGAATCCAGCGACACCCGCATGACCTGCGCCAGCTCGCCGCGCTGCCGCTCATCGGGGATCCGCGAGATCTCGGCCTCGAGCAGATACGCCTCGTCCCGCAGCCCTCCGGCCATCATCACGGCGTCGAGCAACGTCATCGAGTCCGTGAACGCGTACAGCCCCGGCCGCTGGACGGTGCCGTACACGGCGATCTGGCGATTGGGCCGGAAGCCGGTCTTCGAGTACACCGTGATCTCGTCGAACTCCTGAAGCTCGGGATCCACCGCCAGATGTCCCGCCGGCGGCGCCCCAGCCCGAGCGGCCGAATCCGGGTCTCCCGAGCCCGGCGCGCCCTGGGGCGGAATGCCAACCAGGCTCACGGGAATCAGGTGCCGCGTCGAGTCCGCGTTCAGCCGGAGGATCTGCGCCCGCCCGGGATAGACGTCCGGCTTGAGTCCCCCGGCGTCGGCGATGAGCTGGGAGAGCGTCTCCGCGGAATCGAGCTCGTACGTCCCCGGCCGCCACACCGCGCCCTTGATCACGACGCGGTCCCTGACCGGCGTCGCCACGGCGAAGACCGTGATGCTGTCGGCGGGCTCGACGCGGAACGGCGGCGCGCCGGGCCTCATCACCGCCTGGAGATCCACGTCCACGATCGTGCGGTCGCGCCCGCCCGGCTGGCGCTGATCCGGCGGCAGGACCCGCTGGATCTGGGCCCGGCCCGTGTACGCCTGCGGCAGGAGCCCGCCGGCGATCTGGATCAGCTCGCGCAGGTCCTGCCCGTCGGCCAGGTCGTAGATGGCCGGGCGCACCACGGCGCCCTGGATGGTCACCCGCCGCCGCGCCGGCGGCACGAGCACCACGTCGCCCTGCTCCAGCCGCACGTCGCTCCGGGTGTTGCCCTGGAGCAGGTAGTCGTAGAGGTCGAGCGTCCCGACCAGCCGCCCGGCGCGCATCACCCGCACCGCGCGGAAGTCGCCGTGCTCCGTCGGCCCGCCGGCCGCGTAGAGCGCGTTCATCACGGTGCCCAGCGCGCTCACGGCGTAGGCGCCGGGCCGCGCCACCTCTCCCATCACGAAGACCTGGTTGGTGCGCACCTTCGCGACCGACACCTGGAACTGCGTCGTCGCGCCGGGTCCGCGCTTCACGCCGGAATAGACGCGCCCCAGCCGCGTGTACAGCAGATCCCGCAGCTGGTCCATCGTCAGGTTCGCGACGTAGATCTGCCCGACCTGCGGGATGACGATGAAGCCCTCGCGAGTCACGGGCAGCTGGTGGCCCAGCTCCACGTCGCCCGTCAGGATCAGGACCAGCTCGTCGCCCGGACCCAGCCGGTAGTCGGGATCCACCGGCCCCGCGGCCATCGGATTGAACAGGGTGGACGTGCGGCGGAAGACGTCCAGGCCGAAGACGTGCGGGCGGTGGAGCCTGGCGGCCAGCTTGACGGCGGCCAGCGAGTCGACCCGCAGGATGCCCAGGGAATCCCGCTTGGTGGGGATGCTGTCCACGCCGATCTGGAAGCCCAGCGAGTCGGCGAACAGGGAATCGTCCCGCGACAGGATGAGCGAGTCGCGCCGGATGCGCAGACTGTCGGGAGTCGCCAGGAAGTTGCCCAGGCCGAGGGCCGACACCGCCTGCAGCATCTCGGCGGTCGGCGCCGGGGCCGCCTGGCCGGGCGTGCCCTGCTGCATGTACTGGTCGATCAGGTTGTCGGGATAGCCCGCCGCCCGCAGGCGCGCCCGGATCTGATCGGGCGTCAGGCCGCTGTTCTGGATCTGCTGGCGGATCTGGTCGCCGATGCCGGGCTGCTGGAGGTACTGCTGGGCCTGCTGGGGCGTCACGCCTGACGGCAGCTGCGGGATCTGCTGGGCGGCCAGGACGTGGGGCAGGCGAAGCCAAGGCCCAAGGCCCAAGACCAGGAGCGCTGCTCGTGTGCGCCAAAAAGTGCTTTGCATAGCAAAGTGAATCTGCCGCGCGTCGGGCGGCGCGTCAAGTGAGCGTGGAATTTGGCCCTCATGGCGGTGCAAGGCAATGGCAAGAAAGCCCGTAGCCGCTGATGCGGATGGAAGTTACCTTAAGGCGTGCCGAACCCATCGAGGGCGCCCCTGAGCCTGCACCTCGCCGAACCCACACCCAAGTCCGAGCACACCAACGGGGCAGGCCACCTCAAGATGGGCCTGCAGCGGCGGGCGCCGCGCATCCTGCGTCGGCACCTCCTCCGGGCGCAGGTCAGAATGGTCGTGCTCGCGGCCGCCGACCTGGCCGCGTTCTGGGTGGTTCGCGAGCTCTACCGCCTCGTGGCCGTGCGGGAGGTACTTGGCGACGGCCCTCGCCGGTCCCGTCCGCTCGCTCTACCCCTCATCGGCATTCGAGGGCTGGCAGTTCGCTGCGGCCCTGCTGGCGGGCCTGGTCGTAACGGGAAACTACGGCGCCGGTGACCACCGGCGAGACGCGACTCGCCTCCTTCTCGGCTGCGCCCTGGCCGCGGCCCTACCGCTGTGGGGGCCTCTCTGGGGGCACGGCCTGGCGCTCGTCGCCGCTCAGTATGTCGTCACCACCGTCACGGTCTGGGCCGCCGTCGCGGTGTTCCGCCTGGCGCTCGAGGCCGTGGACGCCCGCATCATCGGCCGCCAGCCCGCGTCCTCGCGCACGGTCCTGGTCGGGCCCGCCGCCGCCTGCCGCGACATTGGCAGCCACCGGGCCTTCGCCCACCGCTCGGAGCACGCCGTCCTGGGCTTCGTGGACGTGGTCGCGCCTGCGCATCCGGAGTCCCTCGGGCACGTCGCCTTGCTCCCCGACATCATTCACGAGCGCCGAGTCGAGGCCGTTGTGCTGTGCGGCGCCGTGGACCGCGCGACGCTCAGCGAGGTGGTGGACCACGCCGTGACCGCCGGCTGCCACATCTTCGCCGTGCCGCCCGTCTTCGAAGTGCCCGGCGTGAGCCCGGTCGTCGTGTGGAAGCGCGGCCAGCCGCTGGTCGAGCTGGTCGGCGCAGACGCTCAAGGCCCAGCAGTTCGCTGGTGAAGCGCGCGATGGACGTCGTGGGCGCCGCCCTCGGCCTGCTGCTGCTCTCGCCGCGTCTTCGCCGTGCTCGCGATCGCCATCCGACTCGACTCGAAGGGAGCGGTCTTCTTCACCCAGCGCCGGGCAGGGATCGGCGGCAGACCGTTCCGGATGCTCAAGCTCCGCACGATGCGCGACGGCGCCGACGGCCTCAAGGAGGTCCTCGCCCACCTCAATCACTCCGGCGACCCGCGGCTCTTCAAGATCATGGAGGATCCTCGCGTGACGCGCGTGGGCGGCTGGCTGCGCCGCTGGAGCCTCGACGAGCTGCCGCAGCTCTGGAACGTTCTGAAGGGTGAGATGTCGCTCGTCGGCCCGCGCCCCTTCTTCGAGAGCGACCTCGACTACTACGAGATGCACCACTTCGGCCGCCTCGGGGCGAAGCCCGGCATCACGGGCCTGTGGCAGGTGAGCGGCCGCAGCGACATCGTGGACTTCGAGGAGGTCGTGGCGCTCGATACCCGCTACATCCGCGAGTGGTCGCTGCTGCTGGATCTGAAGATCCTGGTCCTCACGATCCCGGCCGTGGTCCGCCGGAAGGGCGCGGCCTGACCGGGGGAGCACCACCCCATATCCGGATACTCGGCGTGCCGGTCGCCACGTTGTCGCTGGCCGAGAGCGCGGCGCAGGTGGTGGCGTGGGCGCGTGGCGAGCGCAGCGCGGAGGGGGCCCGCGTCGTCGCGGCCACGAGCGTCCACGGTCTCGTGGAGGGGTGGCGCAAGCTGGCCTTCCGGGCGATCCTACAGACCTCGGCGCTCGTCACCCCCGACGGGATGCCGCTGGTCTGGGTGGGGCGCCTCAAAGGCGTGGCCGGGATGGGGCGCGTGTACGGCCCGGACCTGATGCTGGAGACGTGCCGGCAGGCGGTGGGGACGGGCGTTCGGCACTACTTCTATGGCGGAGTCCCGGGAGTGCCCGAACGCCTCGCAGACGTGATTGTGGCGCGTTTCCCGGGCATCTTGATCGCCGGAGGGCACAGCCCCCCGTTCAGGGAGCTGTCCGACGCCGAGTTGGATGAGGATGCGGCGCGGTTTGACGCGGCCGGGGCCGATCTCGTCTGGCTGGGACTCGGGACGCCGCGACAGGAGCGGCGCGCCGCTCGGTTGGCGAGGCGCACGCACGCCAAGGTGCTGGTGACCGTGGGTGCCGCATTCGACTTCCACACGGGCCGCGTGCGTGAGGCGCCGCGAGTGCTCCAGAGCATTGGGCTCGAGTGGGCGTATCGCCTCTCGCAGGAGCCCGGGCGTCTGTGGCGGCGCTACCTCACGAACGTGCCGCTGTTTGCGATCCTGGCCACGGCGGAGTTGCTCGGCTTGATCAGCGTGGGGACGGTTCCTTCGGACGGGAGCGACAGGGGCTCGTGACGGCAACGAAGCGCGTATTGATCACCGGGGCCGGAGGCTTCATCGGCCACCACCTCGCCAAGTACCTGGTCGCCCAAGGGCACTGGGTGCGCGGCGCCGACCTCAAGCTGCCCGAGTTCGAAGGGACGCACGCCCACGAGTTCGAGTTGCTCGACCTCCGGCGCGCGGACGACTGCGCCCGAGCGACTCGCGGCGTGGACGAGGTGTACAACCTCGCCGCGAACATGGGCGGCATCGGCTTCATCGAGGCGAACAAGGCCCTGATCGTACACGACAACGTGCTGATCAACATCCAGATGCTCGAGGCGTCACGCCTCGCGGGGGTCAAGCGCTACCTGTTCACCTCTTCCGCGTGCGTCTATCCCCAGCGCCTCCAGCAGAGCACGGATGTCGCGCCGCTGCGCGAGGAGGATGCGTATCCCGCCGACCCCGAGGATGGCTACGGGTGGGAGAAGCTCTTCATCGAGCGCCAGTGCCGGCACTACCGCGAAGACTACGGCATGGTCACGCGGGTGGTGCGCTTTCACAACATCTACGGCCCCCTCGGCACCTACCAGGGCGGGCGTGAGAAGTCGCCGGCGGCCATCTGCCGCAAGGTGGCCCTGGCCCAGGACGGCGGCGAGATCGAGGTGTGGGGCGACGGGAACCAGACGAGATCGTACTGCTACATCGACGATTGTGTCGAGGGCATCGACCGGCTGATGCGGTCGGACCACCACGACCCGTTGAACCTCGGGACCGATCGGCTCATCACGGTGAACGGACTGGTGGATCTGGTGAGCGCGGTGGCGGGGAAGACGGTGCGCCGGCGCCATGACATCACGAAGCCGCAGGGCGTGCGCGGCCGCAACAGCGACAATGCGCGTCTCCGGGCGGTGCTGGGGTGGGAGCCTCGCGTTTCGCTCGAGGATGGGATGGCACGCACGTACCGGTGGATCGAGGGTCAGCTCCGCGCGGAGGGCCAGATCGCCGCGCGGGCCCGCGACGCGGTGACTGCCTAGCCTCCGTCCGGTGTCCCGCTGACGCAGGGAGCGCATGGCGTGTTCGATCATCTGGCCCCGCCGGCGTTCGCGGACAGGCGGCTACTGTTTCCTGCGCGCCTGAGTGAGGTCGCGGCCCCGGTGCTGCGTTACCTGGCGTCGGCCGCGGCGACCGGACCGGTGGTGCCCCCCTCCGAGTGGACGCACATCCTGATTACCGGCAGCAACCATCTGGGCGATGTCCTGATGCGCACCGGTTCGCTCCCGGCATTGCGGACGAGCTTTCCATCTGCGCGCATCGCGTATCTCACCTCGCCGCTCGGGGCGGAGGCCCTCCACGGCAATCCGTGGCTGGACCGGGTTCTTCCATGGCACGAGAACGACTCCCCGCTCCGTATCGCCGCGGAGGCGATGGCGGCCTTGCGGGCGGAGCGCTTCGATGCCGTGATCGCCAGCAACTGCATCCGCTACTGGCCGTACCTCATGCTCGCCGTACGCCTCGGGATCCCGAACCGCGCCGGGTACGTGGCCAAGGGGTTCTCCGGCCTGGTCACCCATCCCCTTCGCCTGCGATTTCCTGACCGGCACGCCGCCTATTTCGCCGATCTGGTTGCGGAGCTGGGCGACGTGCCCCGAGACTGGTCGCTTCGCCCACAGCTGGTCATCGGGGACGACGATCTGGCCCAGGCTGAGGCGTTCCTCCGCCGGAACCCGCAGCTCAGGTGCGGTCCGTTCCTCATCGTATCCTGTACGATGCGACAGGCGGCTGCGACGTGGCCTCCCGAGCGTTGGTCCCGCCTCATCGAACTCCTGGAGCGCGAGCAGCAGTTCTCGGTCGTACTCACTGGCGCGCGGACGGACCAGGCCGCACTGGAGCACGTCGCGTCGCTGACGCACAACCGCGCGCTGGTGTCCGCAGGCACTTTCTCCGTCCGGGGGTTGGCGGCGCTGATGACGCACGCTGCGGCGGTCGTGTCGCTGGACAGCGGCCCACGCCATCTCGCGAACGCCGTCGGCGTGCCGGTGGTGTTCTTCCGCAACCTGGCGGTCTTCGCGGAAGAGCTGGGGACGTATTGCCCGACGGAGCGGGACGCCATCAGCGATCCCTCGGGGTGCCTGCCAGTGCGCGGGCAGGTCGCGGTGCTGGAGGCGATCACGCCTGAGCACGTTCTGGGGCTGGTCCTGGAGGCGGTCCGCGAGGGCCGGCGCGTAGGCCCGCGGTGAGCCCCTAGTGCCCGCCGGACGGCGCGTCGCTCGCTACGCGACGTACAACGTCGTCGGCCAGGCGGTGCCGCTGGCCGTAGGGCTCGTGGCCATTCCCGTTCTCACCCGTTCGCTGGGGGACGCGCGGTTTGGGCTGCTGGCGCTGATGTGGGCGATCGTCGGCTACTTCAGCGTGCTGGATCTCGGACTGGGGCGCGCCACGACGAAGTTCGTGGCGGAGGCGCTGGCGGGCGACGACGCAGGGAGCGCCGGGCAGGTCGTGGGCGTGACGGCGACCGCCCAGACGCTGCTGGGGGTGCTGGGAGGCTCCGCGCTGGCGCTGGCGACACCGTGGGTCGTCGTTGATCTCCTCGGCGTCGCCCCCGGGCTGCGCGCCGAGGCGGAACAGGCGTTCCACTGGCTCGCGCTCTCGGTGCCGTTCGTGGTCCTCTCGCTCAACCTGCGGGCGGTGCTCGAAGGGGCGCAGCGGTTCGACATCTCGAACCTGATTCGAGCCCCGAGCGGGATGCTGGCGTTCGCGGTCCCGGCCGTGGCCGCGCATCTCGGGGCGGGACTGCCGACGATCCTGGCACTGCTGCTGGCCCTCCGCATCGTGACGACCTGGGTGACGTGGCGAGCCCTCCGCCGCGCGCTCCCCGAGCTGCGGTGGGAGCTGCGGCCCACGCGCGCGCTGACGCGAAGCCTGCTCGGGTACAGCGGCTGGGTGGCGGTCACGAACGTCGTCGGGCCGGTCCTCACCTACCTGGAGCGGTTCGTGCTTGGCGCGCTCGCTGGCGTCGCGGCGGTGGCGTACTTCGCGGCCCCCTATGAGGCCGTCGCGCGGCTCCTTATCGTCCCCGCCTCGGTCGCGGGCGGCCTCTTCCCGCTGATCAGCGTCCCGCTCACCGACGAGCGGCGCGCCGATGCGGAGCACCTGCTGCGGCGCTCGGTGCGGTCGCTGTGGCTGCTGGTCGGCGGTCCGGTCGTCGTCATCGTGCTCTTCGCCGGGCCGTTGCTGCGGGTCTGGCTGGGGGCTGCCTACGCGGCGCAGGGGGCATCCGCGCTGGCCATCCTCGCAGTCGGGATGCTCATCCTCGGGCTGGCGCACGTGCCGTCGGTGTTTCTGTACGGCCAGGGACGCCCGGATCTGCCGGCCATCTTCCAGCTCATCCAATTGCCGGTGTACGTGGCGCTGGCGTGGTGGTGCGTGCGGGCCTACGGTGTCACGGGGGCGGCGCTGGCCTGGACGCTGCGTGCGGCGCTCGACGCGGTCATGCTCTTCACGGCGGCGCACCGCGTCGGGAGGTTTCCCCTCCGGAGTCTCCTCGGCTTCAGCGCTGGGCGCTGAGTCCGGCGTTCACCACCTCTCTCCACAGGGCAGCGTATCCTTCGACCATCTGTTCGACGCGAAACAGCCGGTCGTGACGGGCGCGGGCGGCGGCACCAAGCCGCGCGCGCAACGCGGGGTCGCCGACCAGACGATGCAGGTGGGCGAGGCCGGTCTCCGGCGCCGCGGGGTCGAAGAGGAGGCCGGTTTCCTCGTGTACGACGATCTCCCCGGCGCCGCCGAGGGTCGAAGCGACGACCGGCACGCCGCTCTGTGCCGCTTCGAGAAGGACGGTAGGGAAGGGGTCGAACGACGTCGAGCAGTGGACGACGATGTCCACCTGGCTGAAGATCCGGCTCCGAGGCTGCGCGCCCTCGAACCGCACCCGGCGTCCAAGTTCGGAAGCGAGCGCGGCGGCGGACCTGGTCAACCCCTCGTGCGGCTTCCCGAAGAAGACCCACTGCACGTGCTCCGGCCAGCCGGCACGCGCCCACGACCGGGCGATCTCGAAGCCCTTCCACGCGGCGTACATCCCGAGGAACCCGATCACGAGGCGACGACCGTCCTGGTCGCGATGCTGGAGCGGGAGGTCGCCGCAGCCCGCCGGGATGACGCGGGACCTTCGCTTGAAGCCGGCAGCCCGCCAGGCGCCCTCCAGCGCGACGCTGGGGAACACGACGACGTCCTGGAGGTTCACGGCGAGCCGCCACAGCCGCCGCCGCAGCGGCGTCTGTCCCGGGGAGTCCGGGTGGTCCTGCAGGGTGGCGGTCGCGGGCACACCCAGGCGACGTCCGATCCACCACGAGAGCTCGAGCCCACGAGCGCTCCACGTGTGTACCAGGCCGCAGCCGCGCAGCCGCGGGGCTACCGCGTGAGCGGCGGCCAGGTTCGCAGCCAGCGCATCGCGCGACGTCGGAAGCGGCACCCACGGGATCTCCGCGTCCGCTGCTACGGTGGCGGCGGCGGAGTGGGGCGGCGCCACCATCGTGAGGGGCGGGGCGGCGCCCTGCCACCCGCGCAGCAACTCTGCGAGCACGACTTCGGCACCGTGGCCGGTGCCTTGGGTCGCGGAGAGCAGGGCGATCATCCGGCGCTGCCCGTCGTCAGCGGGCGCCGGCGATGCGGACATCGAGGAACGTGCCGATCCAGAAGAGGTGCAACCAGGCCTGGTAACGGCACGCGACCTCGGCGCCGCCGGTGATCACGAGCGAGTCGCCGCTGAGTTGTCCCGGTAGCGTCCCCGTACCGGTCTGCAGGAAGTCGCACCACGGGTAGAGCCGGTGGAGAAAGGTGGCGCCCGTCAACGTCTCGAGCGGCGGCTGGGCGAATGCCGTAACCATCATCGAGCCATCCGGCTGTAGCGTGCCACCGACGATGCCCGAGTCGCCATCGGCGGTGGCGTACCACCCTGCGAATTCCCCGCGCGCCTCCGCGTTGAGAAGCGTGACCGTCGCGGCAATGGTGTCGGACCGCGTCTCGAGGTAATTGTGGTACTGCACGGTGATGATCGCTGAGTAGCGGCCCGCGAGATGCGGGACGGCCGGCCCGTTCGGGTCGAACGCCACGCACGCCACGCACAGCACGGCCGGCGCGGCGGCCCCGATCAGTGCGAGTCTCACCGACGGCCTCCGCCCGCGGCGGTCTCGTACACCTCACGCGTCGCACGGGCCGTAGCCTCCCACGTGAACTCCAGGGCCCGCGCACGACCGGCCACACGCAGGCGCTCCGCCAGCCCCTGGTCGGTGAGGACCAGGCCGATGGCCTCCGCCACGGCGCTCGCGCGATCCGGTGGCACGAGCACCGCGGCACTCCCGCACACCTCGGCAACGCTGTTTATGGCGCTCGCCACGACGGGTACTCCGCGCGCCATCGCCTCCAGAGGCGGCAGGCCGAAGCCCTCGGCGAATGGCACGAAGGCGAGCAGAGACGCCCCCTCGTACTCGGCTCGGAGCGTCCGGTCGTCCACGTAGCCGAGCGCGCGCACGGGCAGCCCGGCAGCGGCTGCCGCGGCGAGTGACCGCTGGACGCGGCCGGCTCCCGTTCCCGGCATTCCCACGAGGTGCAGCTCGTGCGGCAGGTTGAACCGCTCACGGGCGAGTCGGAAGGCCTCCAGCAATCCGGAGACGTTCTTGTGCGGGCTGAGCGAGACCACCGAGAGAATGTACGGCCGCGCCGGCGCCGGGGCACCTGGCGGACTCGGCGCCACCGCGCCTGCGGCGGCATGGTCGGCGCCGAGCGGGACGACACGAAGCGAGGAAGTGCGGACGCCATAGTGGCGCGCGACTTCGTCGGCGGAGGCTCGCGTCGGGCAGATCACCACGTTGGCCCGCCGAGCCGCGTGGCGTTTGGCATGAAAGAGATAGCGGGCTTTGGCGAAGCTCACGTCCCCCGGGAAATGTGTGGGATAGAAGATGTCGGCGATGAGGTCCATCACGGTCACCACACTCGGAACGGGAAGATGCAGAGGTGCCGTGTCGAACGGCGAGTGCAGCACGTCCAGCCCCAGGCTCCGCGCGTAACGGGGCAAGAGAAGGTGTTGCCACGCGAGCCGCAGCGGCCAGACTTCCCGTGCCGGCGTGAGCGGGGCCACGACCTGGGTGAAGCGCCCCCCGGCCGGGAAGAGCTGGGCGTTGTGGCGGTTGACGAACAGAATGTAGTGATGGGCGTCGTCGAGCTGTGCCAACGCCGCGACCAGCTCCACGGCGTAGCGGTGAAACCCGGCGCCCCGTCCGACGCCAGGGACGAGCGAGAAGAGGTCAATGCCGATCGTCCAGGCGCCGCTCACGCCTGTTCCGTCAGCGAGATTCGCCGTCACCAGGGAGCCGACCAGCCAGAAGAACACGTACGTCAGCATCATCGAGTTGAAGACGAAGGCGGTCAGGGCGTTCAGCAGGATGCCGAGAGTGGCTGTCGCGACCATGAGGCCGTAGTCGGCCTGTACGTCGTGAGCGTGCCGCGCACTCTTGACGCCGGCCAGCAGCGCGCCGGCCATCGTCGCCAAGTGCAGGCCCAAGCCGAGTAGGCCCAGCTCCACGGCGTACTTCAAGTACTGGTTGTCTCCGGCGAGCGGGTCGAGGCCGAAGCGCACCGCCGTCATGTCGGCCACGCCAAGCCCTGCTCCAAAGGGGTAGCGAAGCGCGTTCCCGATCCCCGTGCCCCAATCGCGGAGGTGCGAGAGACTGCTCGAGCTCTGCCAGGTCAGGGTCTGCCAGGCGAAGGCGGCGAGGCCCGGCACGAGAACCAACGCCCCGCCCAACGCGAGCGTGAGGGCGGCCGCCGCGGACACGATCAGCTCCCAGCGGCGCCGCACGGCGGCAATGGCCAGCGCCTGAAGCAGGCACGCCACGATCGAGATCCGCGTGATGGTGAGCAGCAGTCCTGTCCAGACCAGAGCGTAGCCCAGCCAGGCGAGTGCTGTGCGCCTCCTCGCGAGGAGCCAGACGGTCGCGGCCGGCACGATGATGAGGAACGAGATGGCGAAGCCCTGGCTCATGAGGTACGTCGAGCCGACCCGTGGCACCATGTGGCCCCCGATCGTCGTCTCGTAGTTGTTCGGCAGGCCGTATGCGTTTCCGAGGGTGAACAGCGTCGCGCCGAGGAACTCCTGGAAGTACGCGGCCGCGCCGAGGGCCACCAGCATCTGGGGGGTCACGAAGAGTCGCTCGGCCACTCCCACCACGGACGTGATGACGCCTACGAGAAAGAGCGCCTTGAGCACCCGCTCGTCGCGCACCACGTCGGGGGTTGCCCGGCCGACGAAGTACAGCAACGAGAAGTAGACAGCGTCGCGCAGGCCGTACAGGCGCGCGCCGACGGGCACCTCGAGGCCGAACCAGTAGCCCGCGCCCACGAGATAGAGCAGCGCCAGGAGCCCGAGGCCGAACACGGCGAGGTCGAGCCATTGGACGGGTGAGCGCTCACCACGGCCCAGCACGACGCGCAACGCCGCGGCCGTCACGAGCGCCGCGATGAGGCCCTCCTTCCACGCGGCGACCACGCGCACCACCGGTCCGGGAAGCCCGAGGCCGCCGAACAGCCACGCCATCACGACGATGTGGAAAGGAAGCAGCCAGACGAATATGAGGAGTCCCGTGGCGAGTCGGACCCGGCCCTGGCTCGTGCCCGGCATGACGGCCGGCGCTGCGGTCACGGGACGCTGCTAGCTGGCAGGGGTCGAGCGGGCGCGCCGCCGGCGCAGCGTCTCACTGACCTCACGCACGATGCGGCGCACCGCCTCGCGCAGGACGGCCGCATCAGCGGGGTGCTGCCTCGCCCAGTGGCTTGTCAGCTCGCGCGCGGCAGCCCACAACAGACCGAGCCCCACGCCCAGGATGGCCGCGGTCAGGATGATGGCGCCGTAGCGAGGCCAGAGCGGCTTGCGCGGCGGCACGGCGCGATCCACGACGGTGATCACCGGCGTCGTGTTGACCTCGTCGATGCGCGCACTCTCATACTCCCGCCGGATCGAGAGGTAGAGGTCGCTCGCCATCTCCGCTCGCCTCCGGACGCTCCGCTCCTCCACGACGAGCCCCGGCGAGCTCTGCCACAGCCGGTTCTGTTCGTAGAAGTCGCGCAGGCTGTCCTCGGCCGCGTGCAGCTCCGTCTGGGCGTCGGTAACGCGGCTCTCGAGGAAGATCCGGCGCGCGCGTGCCCGGGAGAGTCGCTGCTCGCTGTTGAAGGCGCTGACCAACTCGACCGCCCGGTTGGCGACGGCGGCGCTGACCTGCGCCCAGCGAGAGTCCACCATGAGCGCCACGAAGTCCGTGCGGACGTCAAAGCCGATCTCCATGTCGCGCTTCACGCGCTTGATGGCGATCTCGATGCCGCGCTGGCGGTCCGTCTCACGGATGCGGTAAATGGCGAGCAGATCCGCGCTGTCGCCTGGAGTGTCGGCCCGCGGGTTCGGGAAGCGTGACAGCACCAGGCGCGTCAGCAGCTCGCGGCTGCCGAGCAGTTGCGCGTAGAAGGCCGGGGAGGTCGAGGGGTCGCCGCCCGCACCCAGGCCGAGCTGCGACGCGAGTCCGGAGACGCCGGGCTGCGTCGCGAGATCGGCAAGGCCCTTGGGAAGCTGGATACCCGTGTCGGTGGTGACGAACGACGTCTGGCTCTGATACCTGGGCGGCAGGATGAGCGAGAGCACGAGGGCCAGCACTTCGACGCCGCCGGCCACCCAGACGACGTCGCGCCAGCGGGCGAGGATACCGGCCACCAAGGCCGTCAGCGTGAGTCGGTTGGAGTCCATGAGAGATCTGTCCTATTCCTTGCCCTGGAAAGTGGCTGCCCGGTCGAGTATGGCTTGCGCCGTTCGCACGCCGAACATGAGGTGCGTCAGCTCGCTGATATGGTGCTGACCATGCTCGACGTGGAGTTCGGCGACGCCCTGGTATGGATCGAGGATATCGTGACTCAACAGGAGGACATCCGCGGCATGACGGAAAACCTCGAGGAGGGACGGCGGAATCGAGCTGGCGAATGATCCCACGCCGCGGTCCACGTAGACCGGAATGTCCAGCACGACGAACAGAATGCCCCGGGCGCGGCAGAACTGGCTCATGCGAGCAACCAGAGCCGACATGAGTGACAGCTCGCCTTCGGTGGGAGCTTGAACGGGCGTCGCGTACTCCGTCGCATCCACCGGGCCCTTGCGAGCGCGTGCTATGCTTGCCCCCTTGTACCGATCCCAGACCGTATTGAGAGCAAGGCTGTACAGGTACGAGTGCTCGCTCAGCCATCGGACTGGAGGGATCGCGTCGAGCACGTCCAGGATCTTGACCGCGGGAGCGTAGGTCTTCGACTTGACAACGAGCGCCGCGCCTTCGAGGGCGAACAGTCCGGATCTCACGTTATCGTCGAAATCGTTCGCGTAGAACCCATATACCACCACATCGGGATGGTACTTGATGCCCTCGTTCTCGAGAAAGGCGAGCGCTTCAGCGGTACCGTACCCGGAAATGCCGGTGTTGATGACGTCGGCGGGCGCACCGTGGGAGTTCAACCAGTGTTCGATGACGGCGGAGTAAGTGAACCACTGGCGGACCTCGAACCCTTCGGTCTGCGAGTCACCCAGGGTGAGCACGCGCAGCCGGCCGGGCGTCCGAGCGTACGGAATATCGCGGTCCTCGCGGAACCCGCTGCCGTTCGTGGCGAAGCGCCAGTGCCCGTCGATGCTCGTGTGCCAGAACACCGTGTTGGGGCGCAGCCGCCGAAGGGTATAGTCCCCGTACCGGGCCTTCGAGTGGAATCTGGGATACAGGACCATCTGGTCGCCGCGGATGCACCGCACCGCGACTTCCCCGAGTGCCGCGGCCACCAGCAACGCCGCCAGCATCAACAGGAGGTTCGCCCGCCACCCCGCGAGTCGCTTGCCTTGGCGATGTTCGCTCTGCGCGGGCGTGCGGGGCATCGTGGCGTCCGACATGAAAGGCAGCGTCAGGTTCCGGGGATGGTACGATCGATCCGCATGGACGGGGCAACGGATTGGATTCTACAGCCTGCGCCCCCCAACCGATAGCCTGCCCGTCCATCGGCGAGGGACACGAGAATCGGTCGGGCGCGAGCGCCGCGTCGTCGGTTCGCGCGCCGCATCAATGCCTGGGGCGTCACAGCCTCAATCATGGCGGAGTGAAGTGGAGCTCAATCGTGTGATTGATCGCGTCACGCACGTCGCGCGGGTCCATGTCGCGTCCGCAGACCGACAAGTTGTGGAAGAACACGTTGAGCCGCTGGTCCACGTCGTACGTCAGCTCGAGGAGCCCAAACAGGGTTCGGAGAGCGCCGCGGACGCCGAAGAGCAGCGACGTATCGTGCGAACACCACTTGTTCGGGGTCCCTCTGAACTGGGTGCTCGGGAACGTGTAGAGGGCCTCGCCATCCCAGCGGATGCGCGACGCGAAGACGCCGGCCTGCCATCGGGGAGCGATGTAGTCCACCGCGAGCCATTGTGACGAGGCCCCCGGGCCGATGGCCGCGCCGATCACCTGCCCCTGGTTGGTGTAACCCTGTGGCACAGCGCGGCTCGTGTACCAGGTTCCAACCGGGCGGTCGGTGAGAGTGGCGTCCTTCCCGAGGTAGGTCGTCTCCAGTTGCACGCGTGCCTGGCCCGCGGGCCCGACGGGCTGCGCCCATTGCAGGCCGAGGGTGTAGGCCTGCGTGTGGTTCGGCGCCGTGAGGAAGTCGCGGAGGGATGTCGGCAGCTCGTTCCTCGCCCACTCGGTGTAGACCTCGAAGCCGGCGCCAGGAAACGCCCATCGGCCGAACAGCGAGAAGACCTGGTCGGGACCTGGGACGGCGACCGTGTCGCCGGGGAGATGATTGTTGGGCCGGCCCGGGTCGCTCACCAGGGCATCCAGCAGGCGTGCAGGAATGCCGCCCCAACCGGAGACGGGTGCGTACACCGCGCGCGTCAAGCCGAGGGTCACGTTCGGTGCATGGGGCGGCGTCCACGTCACCGCGAAGGCGCTGATGGATCGCAAGTCATTGGCGGTTGTCGAGTCGAAGTACGCCGACTCCTGCAGCCCGCCGGCGAACAGTCTGACGTCGAACGTGCCGGCGCGGGTCGCGATCGGCCGCGCCGTTCGCACGAAGAACCGTGGGATGCCGGCCGCGTTCGTACTCATCACGATGGCATTCCGGATGCCGGGCCCCCACCACTCGTTCTCCGTCGAAAGGCCAACGGTCACGAGGCCGAAAGTGAGGTCGAGCGAGCTCTGCCCGGGGTCCAATGCGGAGTAAGGATTGGACCCGAACCGGATTGGGAGATCCATGGACTCGGGGCCCGCGTGCCAGGGTGACGCGAACGGGTTTCGTCCCGGCGGTTGTGGCGGCACAACGCGAGAACTGGGCATCTCGAACGACTGGTTCCCGGTTCCGTAGACCTCGGGCGCGAAGACGATGCGGAGGGGACCCGCCTCGGCCCTGACGCCGGCGCGGACACGGTAGCTGAATCCACGGCCGGCCCACAACGCCCCGTCGTTGAGGGAGTATGGGAGCGCGCTGTTGAAGATCACGTACAGATCAGGAGGGATGAGCACCATGCCCCCGGAGTCGGAGGCACCCGGGAGGCGCGGAAGCAGCGACGAGGCGGACCGCAGGAGTGGATACGGGAGGGGCGTGGCGGACGTGATGGACTTCAGTCGGGCACTGTCGTCGGCAAAGCTGCCCGGAGTGACGAGCCTGCCGCTCGTGGCCTGCTGCGCCGCTGCCGGCAGGGCCACGACGAGCGCGCCGGCCACGAGGAGTGCACGCGTGAAGTAGCAGGGCGCGAGCGCGTTGATCATGGACAGGATAATCTGCAGAGGTTATGGTGGAAGTGTGAGGGGACGACACGCGTTGCTCGTCGGATGTGTCGCGGTCGTTCCGTGGTCTGGGATCGCTGCGCAGGACTTCGCTCGGCCCGCCGCCCGCACGGAGATCTACGCCGGGTCGGAGCTGGAAACCTATCTGCGGAATCTCCAGGTGGCCGGGGTTATCGGTTCCTACCCTTGGTCCGGTCGGCGATTCACTGCGGCCGAGGTGGACCACCTGCTGCCGGCGGACTCCAGCCATCCGTGGGCGGCGAGGTACGACTGGACGCCGGCTCCCTCGCGAGGCTTCTCGCTCGCCGTTGTGCGGCCGGAGGTGGCCAGCCGTCTCAATAGCAGTTTTCCCTTCGGTTACAACGATGGTGCGGTGTGGGCCGGGCGGGGCGTCACCTTCAGCGCGCAGGGCGGTTTCTCGCTGCGGTTCGGCCCGGTCTCGGGGTCGTTCGTGCCGCTCGTATCGTGGGCGTCCAACGGCTCGTTCCCGCTTCGGCCGAATGGGCAGACGGGAGCATTGACAGTACGCGGATGGCAGGATTCCCTACGCCATAGACCTGCCGCAGCGCTTCGGCGATCGCCCCTATACCGTCGTGGACTGGGGGCAGTCGACGCTCGAGTTCGCAAAGTGGGGCATCGTGACCGGCGTGTCTTCGGCGAACGACTACTGGGGGCCCGCGGTCGACTTCCCCGTCATTCTCGGCGACAACGCGGGGGGAATCCCGCGCATCTTCGCCGGTACTGCTGCGCCGGTAGACCTGTGGCTCGCGCGAATCCAGGCCCGCTCCTTCTTCGGTCGCCTAACCCAGTCGGCGTACTCCCCGCAGACGGGTGAGCCTTCGGTGCGAGCTGCCACGGGGGCAGTCGTGGTCGTCATGCCCCGGTGGCCCGCGGGTCTCGAGCTCGGCGCGACACGCTTCATCCATTCTATCTGGGCCCGCCGGGGGTCCGTCCTCAGTGAGCTTCGCGCTCCCCTCGGCTTCGGCATCAGCAATGATTCCCTCGTGAATGAACTGGCGTCCGTCTTCTTCCGGTGGGTCGTTCCACGCGCCGGCGTTGAGGTGTACGGTGAGTATGGCACCGACGACTATCGGTACAACCTGCGCGAGGTCTTCGTCGAGCCCGATCACATCGCAGGGTACACGGTCGGTCTGCGTCAGGTGAGCCGGCGGAGCGGAGGAACTTGGCGCGTGCGTGCGCGTGGAGGTTCAGAACCTCGAGCCCGGGACCCTTGTGCAGTCGCGACCTCAGGCGCCCTTCTACGTCCATTCGGGACTGCGGCAAGGCCACACCTATGACGGTCAGATCCTCGGGTCCGCCTACGGGTACGGCGGGGCGGCAGCCGAGGTCGCGGTGGACTGGTATCACCCGGGCGGCCGCTGGACGGTCAAGTGGACGCGGCTGCTCAGGGGCAGTTTGGCGCCGGACACCGTCGCAACCACGCCCCAGAACCCTCGCGGCCTCGACGTGATGCACACGCTCGGCGTGGAGGGGCTGTTCTTCCGGGGGCGCTACGACATCTGGGCGGGCGTGACGGGCGTATATGAGTTCAACCGGGACTTCCAGCGCGACGCGTTCAACCTGAATCTGTTCCTGGCGGTGCGCACAGGCCTCCGGTAGAACCGCCAGTGGTCATCTCAGCCCATCGCAGAGCCCGCTCGACCTTGCCTGGCGACTCGCGCCGTCGTACGCTCTGGCGTATGCGGATATCTGCAACCCTCCGCCGCTCGGCCCTCCTGGCACTCGGGCTCGCCTCGCTTGCAGCCACATGCGAGCGTTACCCTGTCACACCGCGCTTGACGGTCGCGCCCGACACCCTCGCCTTCACGGCGCGTCAGGGCGGGGCAGCGCCCATCGCGCGCTACATCACGATATCCGGAACGGGCCCATTTCAGTGGACGGCCGAAGCCGATGCGCCCTGGCTGGTCTTCTCTCCGACCGGCGGCGGCATGCCCCAGTCCGTCCTCGTCGCCCCCGCCAATCAGGGCCTCGCCCTCGGCACCTACACCGGCGTGATCTCGTTTAACGCGCCGAGCGCCACTGACCGTCTCGTCCAGGCAGTCGTCCAGCTCGCGATCGTGGCTCGGGCACCCCTGGCGGGGCGGTGGCTCGGCGCGTGGGATACGACCATACTCACACTCGATCTGCGCGATTCGGCTGACACGGTGGCGGGCTCCGGCCTCCTGGTTGCGAGCGGCATGGCCTTCACGGTCAGCGGCGTGCGGATGGCCGATAGCGTCGCCCTCACACTCCAGCCACCCGCTGGGGCACCGCTCGTGCTCGAGGCCTTCTTCTCAGACGACAACGTACTGCGTGGCAGCCTAGCCGGCCCGGGTTTCCCGGGCGACAGTATACTCATGTTCCGGCAGTAGGGCTGTCTCTCGGACCACCAGTCTCTCGAGTATTGGCAGGGTGGCCGTGGTGACCTATGGTGGAGCCAGGCGGCGCCGCTGAGGTCGGTGATCGAGTGCGGCGAGGAACGAGTGCCCGCCGCCGGTCATCGCCAAGCGTGGACCACCAGTCGCCCCTGATTCATCGCCTCGAAGAAGCGATGGCCTCGGCCTAGGAGCGCGAGGCGCAACTCCCGCGCCACGCGCAGGGGCAACCGTCGCGGCCGTCGCACGACTTCCACCTTCCGGAACCCGACGTCCCGAAGCATGGCGACCACGGCCGCCGGGTTCGGCCCGAACCAGTTGGTCGGATCCCGATTGAGCTCGTCTCCCGGATAGAAGGCGCAGGCAGGGCGGAAGCAGTGGAGCATGTCGGCCTGTGTCTCAAGGATGAGTTGCCGCCCGGTCACGCTGCTCACTCGCTCCAGCGCCAATAACGGATGCCGGAGGTGGTACAGGACGCCCAAGAAGAGCACCAAGTCGAAGACACCGATCCGCTCGGGGGTGAGGTCAGGAACATCGATGTCGAGATCTTCGACCCTCGAATTCAGCGCTCGGCGAGCAAGCATGAAGCCGTCTTTCGTTCCCCAACCCGGGCCGCTCCAACAGGTGTGGTCCGTCGCCAAGACTCGCCGCGCCCCACGGCGCTCCGCCTCGAACGAGAAGAATCCGTCCCAGGCGCCGATGTCGAGGACGGACATGCCGGCCAGCCGGGGCGGAAGCCCCAGTCGCTTGAGCGTTCGTTGATTGTTGGATTCGCCCCGCGTGACGATCCCGTGCCCGAGATCGATCGAGTGATACCAACGGATGCGTGCTGCCGCTTCTCGAATTTCCGCCGGAGTCACGATGTCATCCTCTCAAGGCGGGTGTTCGCCCACCGGAATCCCGATCGCCCATTTCCGGAGGCGGCGCCCGGCGCTTTGGGCAACGGCGCGCTTGCTCTTTCCGGCAGAGTCCCCCTTTCAGAGCACCTGCTTGGCCAGGATCGCCAGCGTCACCGTGCTCACCAGCAGCTGCGCGATGCTGGAGAGGAGCCGCGTCCAGTCGGTGCCCTCTCCGGGCGGCGTCTCGGGCACCACGACCCGTGCACCCGGCTCGGGCTTCGCGCTGCGCGTGAACACCGAGCCGTTCGGCTGGACCACGTACATCCGCCGCTTGTCCGCGCGCCGAGCGTACCCGCCCGCTCGCTCGACGTAGTAGCCCGTCCCGCGTCCCGGCTCGTAGGCCACGGAGACGGGGCTGTTCACCGCGCCCTCCACGCTCACGACCGGCTGATACTCGGGCACGTAGATGGAGTCGCCCGCGAACAGCGCCAGGTTGTCGCGGTCGGCGAGGATTGCGCAGCACGCTCTCGAAGTCGATGCCGATGCGGCCGGCGTGGCCTTCGGCCCGGAAGAACTGCGCGCCGCGCACGTACGCGTTCGCCGTCACTCCCCCTGCCCGGCGCAGGACGTCCGACAGCCGCTCGTCCGGGCGGGTGAGCGCATAGCGGCCCGGGAAACGCACCCGGCCCGTCACCATGACGGTGCGCTGCGGCTCGAAGCCCGGCACCCGCCGGACGAACACGTAGTCGAACGGCTGCAAGCACGGGGTTCGTCCCCGTGTTGCGCGGTCTCGCGGTGCACGTACCCGGTGGCGTCGAGCACGTAGCTCGAGTCCAGCGGGACGCGGATGAGCCGCGCCGACTCCGTCGTGTCGTTCGGCGTGTCCGGCAGCCGCGAGATCTCGGCCTCGAGCAGATAGGCGTCGTCGCGCAGCCCGCCGGCCAGGATGATGGCGTCGCGCACCGTCATCGAGTCGGTGAACGTGAAGCTGCCCGGCCGCTGGACGGCCCCGAACACCGCGACCTCGCGCGCGGGCCGGAAGTCCGTCGACGCGAAGACCGTGATCTCGTCGAACTCCTGGAGCTGCGGGTCGGCGCCGGCCGGCACGTTCGGCAGGACCCGGCCGTCGGGCCCGACCAGCGGCCGGAGATCCGCGGCGATGAGCTGGCGCGTCGAATCGGGCATCAGCCGCACGATGTGCGCGCGCTCGCGGTAGGTGTCGGGCTTGAGGCCACCCGCTTCGGCGAGCAGCTGCGACAGCGTCATCGCCGGCGCGATGGAGTACGGGCCGGGCTTCCACACGCTCCCTCGCAGCGTGACGCGACTTCTGACGGGCGTGGTGACCGGATAGATCGTGATCCGGTCGTCCGGCTCGAGCCGGAACCGGTGCGGCGCGGTGCTGTCCATCGCCGCCGCGAGGTCGTCCACGTCCAGGGCCATGCGATCGCGGCCGCCGGGCTCGCGCTGGCTCGCGGGGAGGATGCGCTCGACGTGCGCGCGCGCCTGGTCCGCCTCGGGGAGGAGCCCGCCGGCGAAGTGGATCAGCTCGCGCAGGTCCTCGGAATCCGCCAGGTCGTAGAAGCCGGGCCGCAGCACGCTGCCGCTGATCTGCACGCGCCGCGCGCGCGGCGGCACGAAGACCACGTCGCCCTGCTCCAGCCGGATGTCGTCGCGCGTGATCCCGCGGATGAGGTAGTCGTAGAGGTCCAGCGTGCCGCACCACCTGGCCGCCGCGCAGCACGCGGATGTCGCGGAAGTTGGCCGCCTCGGTCGGGCCGCCGGCCTGGTAGAGGGCGCTCAACACGGTGCCCAGCGCGCTCACCGGGTAGGAGCCGGGGCGGGCGACCTCGCCGTTCACGAACACCTGGTTCATCCGCACCCGCGAGACCGTCACCTCGAAGTGGATGGTCGCGTTCGGGCCGCGCCGCACGCCGGAGTACACGCGGGCGAGGCGCGTGTAGAGCAGCGTCCGCAGCTGCTCCAGCGTGAGGTTCGCCACCGTGGACCTGGCCGACCTGCGGGATGACGATGAAGCCCTCGCGCGTGACCGGCAGCTCCTCGACGACGTCGGCGTCGCCCGTGAGGATCAGCACCAGGTCGTCGCCCGGCCCGAGCCGGTAGCCGGGGTCCACCGGGCCCGCGGCGACCGGATTGAACTGCGTCGTGGTCCGGCGGAACACGTCGAGGCCGAAGACCCGCGGCCGCTTGAGCCACCCCGAGATCCGGAGAGCCGCGACCGTGTCGAGCCGCATGATGCCGTCGCGGTCCGGTCTGCCGGGCACGGAGTCGCGGCCGAGCACGAAACCCAGCGAGTCGAGCAGGATGGAATCGCCCTGCGTGAGCACCACCATCGCGGCGGAAGGCGCTCAGCGTGTCCGTCGTGAGTGCCGAAGTCGCCCGAGGCCCAGGGCTGACGCGGCGCGCAGCGTCTGGGCGGTCGGCGCCGGCAGCTGCTGCCCGGCATCGGCCGGCCCCAGGTAGGCGTCGACCGCGCTCTCCGGGTAGCCTGCGGCCCGGAGGCGCGCGCGGATCTCGTCGGGCGTCAGGCCGCTCTGGTCGATGCGCTGGCGTAGCTGATCAGCTAGGCCCGGTTGCTGTAGCAACTGCTGGAGCTGCTCAGGCGTCATGTTGGACGGCAGCTGCGGGATCTGCTGGGCGTGTAAGGCAGGGGCTAGGGTGTAGGGGCTAGGGGCGAGGGTGCCGGCCACACCACCCAGGATCACGAGGCCCAGCGAAACCCCGAGCCGGCGAGCCCGGCCGGGCCACCTGGCTGCCCACCGCGGCCAGCCGACAAGCAACCCGGGCCACCTGGCCGCCAAGCCGGGCCGCTGGGCCACCAACTTTATGGCGCAAAGTAACATGCGGTGAAATAACATCGGCCTGCAAATCTCGCAATGGCAACGGGTTTATTCAACGTCGCCCCGTGTCCACTCGCTGCCGCACGGCCCCGGAGTTAGGATTGTGACCCCATGACCATCGACATCCCGACCCTCGCCAGGAAGCCCGTCCCCAGGGACCGCCGCGTCCGCCTCGCCCTCGTGGGCTGCGGCCGCATCTCGAAGAGCCACTTCGACGCGCTCGACAAGCACAAGGCCGCGTCGAGCTGGTGGCCGTCTGCGACATCGATCCCAAGGCGCTCGCGGCGGCCGAGAAGCAGGGAGGCGCGGCCGGGTTCCCGTCGCTCGACGCGCTGCTCGCCAGGTCGCAACGCGGACCTGGTCGTGCTCGCCACGCCGAGCGGCGCTGCACTCGGCGCAGGCCATCCAGGCGGCCCAGGCGGGCCGGCACGTGATGACCGAGAAGCCGATGGCCACCCGCTGGGACGACGGGAAGCGGATGGTCGAGGTCTGCGACAAGGCCGGCGTCCAGCTCTTCGTCGTCAAGCAGAACCGGCTCAACCCCACCGTGCGCCTCGTCAAGCGCGCCATCGACCCGCGACCGCTTCGGCCGCATCTACACCGTGACCTGCAACGTCTTCTGGACCCGGCCGCAGGAGTACTACGACGCGGCGAGGTGGCGCGGCACCTGGGAGTTCGACGGCGGCGCCTTCATGAACCAGGCCAGCCACTACGTGGACCTGCTCGACTGGCTGATCGGGCCCGGTCGAGTCGGTGTATGGCCTACACGGGCACGCTGGCGCGGCGCATCGAGGTCGAGGACACCGGCGTCGCGGCGCATCCGCTGGCGGAACGGCGCGATGGGCTCGATCAACGTCACGATGCTGCACCTACCCCAAGAACCTCGAGGGCTCGGTCACGATCCTGGGCGAGAAGGGCACGGTGCGCCTGGGCGGCGTGGCGGTGAACAAGATCGAGCACTGGGAGTTCGCGGAGCCCGACGCCGAGGACGACGCGAAGTGGCAGGAGGCGAGCTACCAGACCAGCTCGATCTACGGCCACGGGCACGTGCTCTACTACGACAACGTGATCAAGGCCCTGCGGGGCGAGGCGCCGGCGGAGACGGACGGCCGCGAGGGGCTGCGCTCGCTCGAGCTGCTGATCGCGATCTACCAGTCGGCCCGCGACGGCCGGCAGGTGGGGCTGCCGCTGGAGTACTGAGCCGCGAGCTTCGTCTTCGGTCGCCTGGCACGGTTCGCGACCAGCGGGGGAATCCGAAAGGTTCCCCCGTTCTGTTCCTCGGCGCACCGACGGCGATGTTCGCGCCGCCGTGCGTGATTCGGATACCGCGTCCTCACCGTCGCCGCCCAGCTTGTCCAGCGCCGTTGCCCCGCCGCCGCAGCCAGGGTAGATTTGTCATACTTCTGACCTGTCGTGGCGATTGGGGGCGGCGTGAAGACGGTGCCACTGGCCGTGGCGAAGGCAAAGCTGAGCAGACTGCTCGACACGGTTGCGACCAGCGAGGAGAGTGTGACCATCACGCGGCACGGCAAGCCTGCGGCGGTGCTCCTGAGCCCCGACGAGTTCGACAGCTGGCAGGAAACGCTGGCCATTCGCTCGGATCCCGGTCTGCAGCTGGAGATCCGGCGCGGCCTGGCGTCGCTCCGGCGTACCCGCAAGCTCTACACCCTCGACGAGCTGTTTGAGACGCCGAAGGACCGGTGAAGCCGCTGCCTCGGCTCCGGGTCCCGCCGGAGGTCGCGGCACTGCTACGCGGCTTGCACCCCGAGCTTAAGCGCCGGATCCGGGCAGGCTTCGACCGGATCCTGCACGAATCCGGGACGGGCAAGGCGCTTCGCGGGGAGTTGACCGGGCTGCGGAGCCTGCGTATCGGGCGGATCCGGATCGTCTACCGCGAGCGCCCGGCGGTGATCGAGATCGTTGCCGTAGGCCCGCGCGACCGCATCTACGACGAAACCCTCAGACTGGTGCGTCGCTGACGCGGCCACGCCCAGTGCGCTGGCGCGCCAGCATCACGTCTTGCTCGCAGGCCCGGCACAGGTTTGCTTCTCCCCGGTCACGCATGGAGAGCCGATGCCGGTCGAGCGCATTACCCGCGGTGATCGAGTCCTCGCTGTCATCCTCCGCGCCGGCGGCGGCGAGCCCGGAGTCCGGTTCGTGACGGAGCCCGACGCGCCGCTGACCTGCCTGTGATCCCCATCGCCGCCCCCGACCTGTCGGACCTCGAGGCGCGCTACGTGCGCGAGGCGATGGCGTCGGGCTGGATCTCCTCGCGCGGCCCGTTCATCGGGAAGTTCGAGCGGGCGTGGGCCGACTTCAGCGGCGCGGCACACGGCGTCGCCTGCGCGAGCGGGACCGCGGCGCTTCACCTCCTGCTGACCGCGCTCGAGATCGGGCCGGGCGACGACGTGGTCGTGCCGGCGTTCACGATGATCGGGACCGTGAACCCCGTGCTCTACCTGCACGCCAGGCCCGTCGTGGCCGACGCCGACCCGGGAACGTGGAACGTCACGCCCGACACGGTGCGTGCCGCGCTGACGCCCAACACCAAGGCCATCATCGTCACCCACGTGTTCGGGCTGCCGGCCGACGTCGAGGCCATCCAGGCGGTCGCGCCGGACATCCCGGTCATCGAGGACGCCGGCGAGGCGCACGGCGCTCGCTGTCGCGGGCGCCGGGTCGGCTCCCTGGGCCAGGGCGCCGCCTTCTCGTTCTACGCGAGCTCGATCGTGACCACCGGCGAAGGCGGGATGGTCTTGACCGGCGACGAGGCGGTGGCGGCGCGGTGCCGGCGGCTCCGCGATCACGCCTTCGCCGGCGACGGGAAGCGGTACCTGCACGACGAGATCGGCTACAGCTACCGGATGTCGAATCTCCAGGCGGCCGTCGGGCCTGGCGCAGGCGGAGCGGGCGGCGGACCTGGCGGCGCGGTCCAGAGCGGTGGGCCTGCGCTACCTGGAGGCGCTCGGGAGGATGCCGGGCCTGCGGAGCCAGGTGGCGCCGGACTGGGCCGAGCACGTCTACTGGGTGTACGGGATCGAGATCGAGGAGGCCTTCGGCGTCTCGCGCAGCACCCTCCGCGCCGGCCTCGGCCAGCGCGGGATCGGCACGCGCGACTTCTTCCACCCCATCCACATGCAGCCGGCCCTCCAGGGGCGGTTCAAGCACGTGGACTGCCCGGTGGCCGAGCGGCTCGCCACGCGCGGCCTCTACCTGCCGTCCGGGCCGGGGCGCAAGGACGAGGAGGTGGACGAGGTCATCGCGGCGGTGCG
Source organism: uncultured Gemmatimonadales bacterium (assembly GCA_963729955.1). Taxonomy (GTDB): domain Bacteria; phylum Gemmatimonadota; class Gemmatimonadetes; order Gemmatimonadales; family JACORV01; genus Fen-1245. The sequence continues at coordinate 45,685 of CAVSQA010000020.1, read as the reverse complement.
CAGCATCGCCGGCGGGAGGTAGGCCGGCGCGTTTCGGTTCGCGTCGCGGGACTCCTCGGCCCGTTACGACCGCGGCGCCTCGCCGACCCGGAAGCGCTGTCGTAGGTTGCCTTGCATATGCCCAGGTCATTCCTCGTGCGGCTCGTCCTCGCCGCGCTGCTCGTTCGCCTCCTCGTGCTCGGCCTCACCTACGCGGCGCCGCGCGCGTTGGCGCTGAGGGATTACGCCGAGAACCAGCACCCGTGCGCCTCGCTGCGCCAGCTCCTGCTGCGGCGGCCAGAGTGCGCCGTCCTGGCCGAGGACGAGATCGGCTACGACGCGCTGGGCCGGAGCATCGCCGCCGGGCACGGCTACGCAGCTGGAGGCCGGGTGGGTGATCGCGCAGCCGGGGACGCCGACCGCGTACGGCGGGTTTCTCTACCCGGCGTTCGTCGGCGCCGTGTACGCGGCCACGCACGACGACACGCTGGTGCTGTTCCTTCTCCAGTCGCTGGTCGGCGCGTTGGCCGTCGCGGGCATCGCGCTCGCGGCGTTCAGGCTGGGGGGCGAGCGGGCGGGGCTCGTGGCCGGCGTCCTCGGCGCGGTGCACCCCGGACTCGCGCTCGACTCGGCGTGGGTGATGTCGGAGGCGCTGGCCCTGCCGCTGCTCCTGGCCGCGTACCTGCTGTGGGTGCGCTATCTCGAGCGCCAGTCCTTCGGCCGCGCCTGCGCCTTCGGCGCGGCCGCGGCCGCCGCGAGCCTCACGCGCTCGCCGGCGTTCTACGCGCTCGGGCTGATGGTCGTGCTGAGCCTGCCCCGGCGCGGCCTGGCGTGGCGCCCGGTCGCCGGGCAGCTCGCGGCGGCGCTGATCGTGTTCGCGGCCTGCGTGGCGCCGTGGGCGGCCCGCAATGAGCGCGTCTTTCACTCGTTCGTGCCGCTCGACACGAAGGCGGGTGCCGCGCTGTGGCTGAACAACCACCCGAGCAACGCACCCTGGCGGGAGGTGTGGGACGGCGCGCCCGATCCGCACCCGGCCCCGGGGCCGGTGCCGGGCCTGAACGAGGCCGAGGCGGACCGCTACTTCGGCGAGCTCGCGACGGGTTACGTACGCGACCAGCCGCTCACTTTCGCGGGGGTCTCGGCATTCCGCCTCGCGCTCGCCCTGGTCCCGGTGCCGCGCGACTGGCGGCGCTGGGTGGTGCCGCGCGCGGCCGCGACCGCGCTCTACATCGCGCTCACCTGGCTCGCGCTCGCGGGGCTGTGGCTGCGTGCGCCGGACAGCCGGCGGGCCGGGCGCTGATCGGCATCGTCGGTCGGGTGGCTGCTGATGATGGCCTGCTCGGCCGTGGGACTCCGTCACCGCCTGGCGGCGGAGTGGGCCTTTACGGTGGCGGCGGGGGTTGCGGCGGCGGCGTGGCCTTCCTGGGCTCCCCGACGCGCCGCAGCACGGCCGCCACCTCGGCGGTGAACCGCTCGGCCGAGAAGCGCTCCTCGACCGCACGGCGCGCGGCCGCGCGCAGCGGCGCCGTGTCCGCGGCCAGGGCCGAGAGGATGCGCTGGCCCAGCGCGGCCACGTCGCCCATCGGCGTGAGCCAGCCCGTGACGCCGTCCTCGATGATCTCCGTGGGGCCGCCGGCCCCCACGGCGATGACCGGCGTGGCGCACGCCATCGCCTCCAGGATCACGCGTCCGAACGGCTCCGGCCGGGTCGAGAAGTGCACGACCAGCTCGAACTCGGGATAGAGCCGCCACGGCTCCTGCTGGAACCTCACGAAGTGGATCCGGTCGGAGAGGGAGGGCGCCGACGGCGCGCCGCCGAGGCTCGACCGTCCCACTCGCTGCGACAGCTCGCGCGCGTAGCCGCGCTCAGACATCGTGTCGTAGATCGGTCCGCCGACCAGCACCAGGTGCACGTCCGGCACCTGCGCGGCGATCCGCTCGAACGCCTCGATGACCAGGAGGTGTCCCTTCCAGCGGGCGAAGACGGCCGGCATCCCGATCAGCCGCGCCTGGTGCGGCAGGCCGAGGAGGTCGTGCACCCAGTTCGTCCGCGGGCCCGGCTTGAAGCGGTCGAGGTCCACGCCGTTGAGGACGACGTCGGGCCTCAGCGTCGGCCCGCGCCAGGCCTCCGCCACGGAGCGGGTGACCGCCACGGCGGCATCCGGCACCGCGCCGGCGAGGCCGCGCCACACGACGCCGATCTTCTCGGGCGGGTACTCGTGCAGGTGCCACACGCGCTCGTAGCCCCTGAGCAGGGCGCAGGCCAGGTGCGCCTTGAAGCCGTTCGAGTACAGCACGCGAGGCCGGCCGTGGGGCAGGGAAGCGGCCCGGTCCAGCTCGGCGCCGATGGCCCGCGACCACTGCCACAGGCCGCGTCCGAAGCGAAGGATCAGCTCGGGCGAGGCTATCGCCCGCTGCGAGACCTCCAGGAAATCGTCCGACGCGGAGGCCACGCCCACCGTCACGCCGTCCGCCCGCAGCGTCTCGCCGAGCGGCCCCTCCTTGGGGAGCACGACCAGCGGCTCGACGCCGTGGCGACGCGCCCGGGTGGCGAAGTCGCGGAGGACCCATTCCGAGCCGCCCAAGGCCGAGGAGACCGAAATGCACGCGACTGGGAGCGGAGGGGCTCAAGGGCTGTTGGTAGGTGGCAGGTTGTGGGTAGTGGGGAGAAGCTCGGCGTACACGGCACGGATCTTAGCCGCGACCGCGCTCCACGAATAGGCGGCCGTGCGCTGGCGCCCGCGCTCGATGAGCTGCGCGCGCAGTGCCCCATCGCCCAGCACGCGTGCGAGGGCGTCCGCCAGCGTGGACGGCTCCGGCTCGACCACGAGCGCGGCGTCGCCCACCGCCTCGGCCAGGCCGCCGGCGCCGCTGGTGACGATCGGCAGGCCGGTGGCCATCGCCTCGAGCGCCGGCACGCCGAACCCTTCGTAGGTCGAGGGCAGGACCAGCGCGTCGGAGGCGTAGTACGCCGCGACGAGCGTCGCCTCCGACACCGCCGGCTCCTGGTGGACGTAGCGCGCCACCTGCTCGGCGGCGATCGCGTCCAGATGCGCGGGGCCGAACCGCCCGCCGATCTGCACCAGGTGCGCGTCCACGCCCCGCCGCCGCAGCGCGCCCAGCGCGCGGATCGCGGCCTCGACGTTCTTCCGGGGCACGCAGCTTCCCACGTTCAGCACCACCTTCGTCTCCGCACCGGCGGCGTCACCGAGCCAGCCGCGCCGCCTCGCGGCGACGACGTCCTCCGCCGGCCGCACGAGGAACGTCTCGTCCACGGCGTGCGGCACCACGCGGATCCGTTCCGCGGGCAGGTCGAGGTAGCGTTGCGCCTCCGCCGGCGGTGAAGGCGCTCACCGTGATCCACCGGTCGGCGCGGCGCGTCCACTCCATCACCCAGCGGAGCAGGCGGCCAAGCACGGCGGCGCGCACCGAGCGCGGCGCCCGCTCGATCACCCGGAGCGGCTGGAGGTCGTGCACGGTAACGACCGACGGCACCCCGGGGAAGGACGACAGGCAGTGCGCGTACGAGTGATCGAGCACGTGCACCAGCGCGGGCCGGTAGCTCCACAGGGCGCAGGGATAGAGCGCGTACCGCGCCAGGTAGCGGGGCCCGCGCAGGGTGCGCGGCCTCCGGTGGCTGCGCGGCCTCCGGCAGCCAGCGCGCCAGCCCCGCCGCGTAGCGGTCCACGCCGGCCCACCGCTCCAGCGCGAGGTCGGGCACCACCAGGACGCCGCTCACGGTGCGGATCGCGCCCGGAGACGGGTTCCGTCGCCCGCGCGGTGCCGAGTTCCGTGGATCGGCGGCGGGCTCCGCGGCCCGCCCGGCGACGGACTCCAGGACCGTGCGCAGGTCGGCGAACGCCTTGGCGCGGCTCCACTCCCGCACCACGTACTCGCGTCCCCGGAGCGCCTGGGCGCGCGCCTCGTCCGGATGCGCCGGCGATCCACACCAGCTGCTCCGCCATCGCCTCGGCGTCGCGCCGCGGGGTGAGGCGCGCGTAGCCCGGCGAGGATGACCGCCATGCCTCCCACCGCGGTGGCCACCACCGGCGTGCCGCAGGCCAGCGCCTCCAGCGTCGAGAAGCCGGCGCCCTCGGCGAGCGACGCCAGGGCCATCACGTCGGCCGCGCGGAAGTAGTCCGCCACCTCCGTCATGGGGTGCGCGGCCGGCCGGCCGAGGACCCAGCCCTCCACGTCGGGCAGGCCCAGCTCGCGCGCCAGCCGGAGGAAGTCCAGGTACCCTCCGCCGAGGTTGAGGAGCACGGCGTCCACGCCTCGGGAACGCGCGATCGCCGTCGCCCGGAGCACGGTCTCGGGGTCCTTCTCGTGGCTGATGCGGCTGGAGAGGAAGATCACGAACCGATCGAGCGGCAGATCGCGCCTCGCACGCAGCGCGCGCCGCTCCTCCGGGCCGGCCGGCCGGAAGAACTCGGTGTCCACGCCGTAGTAGAGGCCGATGCCCGCGTGACGGCTGTAGCGCGCGGCGACGTCCCTGCAGGTACGGCCCCATCGCCAGGCAGCGCGCGGCGAGCAGGCCGTTGACGCGCATCAGCGAGCGGATCGCCGATCTCTCCGAGCGCCGCCTTGGCGAAGCCGATCTGGCGCCGCTCCCGCCGGCAGCGCCAGTACTCCACCGGCGCGACGCCGATGTACGTGACGACCGGAACGCCGCGCGCGCGGCCCGCGAGGTTGGCGCTCAGCGCCCCGCGCAGCACCTCCTGCGCCAGGATGACGTCGAAGTCCCGCGCGCGGCGGAGCAGGTACCGCAGCGAGCCGACCTGGAACGCGAGGCGCCCGCCGGGAATCTCGTCCACCGCGATTCGGATGCCGCTCTGCGCGATCGCGCTGCTTGAGGCCGCCTTCGGCGTACGGGCGCGCCGCCACCGCCAGCGTGAGGTCGCAGATCTCGCTCAAGCCGATCACGAAGCGGATGTCGGTGAAGCCCTTCGACGAAGAAGAGGACCTTGAGCGGCTGGCTCACGCCAGAATCCCGGTGGTGGCGCGAGGGACCCCGTGGGAGTGACTCACGCGCCTGCCGCCGCGGCCGACCGATACACCTCGAGCGTGCGAGCGGCGACCATGTCCCAAGTCAGGTCGCGCACCGCGGCGCGCGCGCCGCTCGCCATCCGCGGCACGCGCGGCGGCGTCACCCAGGATCCGGTCGACCGCAGCCGCGAACGCGGCGTCGTCCTCGGCGTCGCGGCACGACGTAGCCCGACTCGCCGTCCCGGATCAGCTCGGCGGCGCCGGCCATCGCGCTCGTCACCACCGGCACGCCCGACGCGAGCGCCTCGGCGATGACCATCCCGAACGGCTCGTAGCGGGTGGGGAAGAGAAACACGTCCGCCGCGGCGAACGCCTCCGCGATGCGGGATCGCGGCGGCTCGAGCCGCACGCGGTCGGCCACGCCCAGGGACGCGGCCAGGCGGCGGTAGCGCGCGCGATCGCCGCCGCCGATCGCCAGCAGCTCCGCGTCGCCACGCAGCCGGGCCAGCGCGCGGATGGCCATGTCGAGGCCCTTGCGATCGTACGCGCCGACGAACAGCAGGCGAGCGCGGCGCCGCGAGGCGTCCCGCCGAGGGGTGCCGCCCGCCGCCGCCGGATCCGCGGGACGCGGCGCGAACAGACCCGAATCCACGGCGTTGGGAATGACCTCGACCGGAACGCGCAGCGGGCCGTAGTGCCGCTCGACTTCGGCGGCGGTGCGCTTGGACACCGCGATCACCGCGCGCAGGGCGGGATGGCGGTACGCCCGCCGCTCGTCGCGCACGGCCTGCGCGGACACGAGGCGCTGGTACCAGCCGGCCCGGCGATCGAGGCGCCGCCACTCGGCGGCGCAGAACTGCGCCGTGATCACGCTGGCGCCTGGGAGCGCGCCTCCCACCGCGTGCACCACGTCGTAGCCGCCCGCGCGCGCCAGGGCGGCGGCACGCCGGCGGAACAGGGCCGCGGTGAGCAGCATCGGCCGGCCGGGGGCGCGCACCAACCTCACGCCCACGGCGGGCGGCAGCTCGCCCTCCGCGCCGATGGTGATGAGGTCGAGAGCGCAGCGCGGAGACGAGCCGGCGGGCCAGCTCGAGCGCGTAGCGGTCCTGACCGCCTCCTGGCCGGACGCGGTGAATGGCGAGCGCGACCTTCACGCCAGCGCGTCGCGGTAGATGGCCTCGACCCGGCGCGTCATCCCGCGCGCGTCGAACCGCGCCCGGGCCGCGTCGGCGCCCGCACCGGCGATCCGCTCGCGCATCCCGGGGTCGTCGTGCAGCGCGAGCAGCGCCGTGGCCAGGGCCTCGTCATCGCCCGGCGGGACGATCAGGGCGGTGATGCCGGGCCCCACGATTTCGCGCACCGCAGTCGAATCGGCGGCGACGACCGCCGTGCCGGCCGCCATCCCCTCGACCACCGCGAGCCCGAAGCTCTCGGGTGCCTCCGAGAGGTGCACGGCCACGTCGAGCGCGCTGATCACGTCGCCGGTGTCGTCGACCGGGCCGACGAACCGCACGCGGTTCTCGATCCCGAGCGAGGCGGCGAGTCGCTGCAGCTCGGCCGGGTAGTCGGGGTCGAGGCCGAACAGCGCGCCGCCAACCACCACCACCTGCGCGTCGGCGCGCGCGGCGCACAGCGACCGCGCGGCGCGGAGCAGCGTGGCGTGGCCCTTACCGCGGGCCAGGCGCGCCACCATCCCCACCAGGTACGCGTCGCCGGCGACGCCGAGCGCCGCGCGACCCCGCGCCCGGCGTGCCGCGCGCGGCTCCTCGGAAATCCGGGCGCCGGGGTGCACGACCTCGATCTTGATCCGGCGCGGATTGAAGCGGTGCTGCGCCTTCGCGGTCAGCGCGGAGTTGGCGAGGATCCTGCGCGCGGGGGTCAGCGCCGCCAGGTAGTTCTCCACCCGGTGCCAGTCGGGCACGTCGTGCTGGAACCACACGGCGGGAATCTTCGCCATGCGCGCCGCGCCGCCCGCGTAGCGGTGGCCCCAGGCCATCACCCCGTGCACCAGATCCGCCTTCAGCGCGACCATCCGCTGCGCGAGCGCGCGCTTGGCCCGTTCGGCCGCGAAGAGGTTGCGCATGCTCGGCATCGGCATCACTTGCGCCTGCACCCCGAGGCGGCGCACCTCGTCGACCAGCGGGCCGCCGTGGAGGAAGATCGCGACCGGCTCGAACTCGCGCCCGTCGTGCAGCGCGATCAGGTCCAGGGTGACCCGCTCGGCTCCGCCGCGGGTTGCGTGGGGCGAAACGTAGATGACTCTCATCCGTGGCCGTCGAGGTCGGTGAGGAGCTGCCGCGCGAGCACGTCAGTGGAAGCGATGGACCCGAAGTTGTTCGCGCGCTGGGCGAGCGCTGCGCGCCGCGCGGGATCGGCGGCCAGCTCCACCAGTCGCGCGGCGAACGCCTCGGCCGAGGTCTCGCACGCCGCGATCTCTCCGAGCGCCGGGTCGTACAGGGGGCCGGTCGAGCTGACGAGGGGCACGCCGTGGGCCAGGGCGAACATCGCGCCGCTGCGGCGCATCGTGAGGCCGTCCGTGTAGGGAGCGGCCGCGACGTCCACCGCCCGCATCGCGCGGCCGAGGGCGGCTGCGTCGCCGGGACCGAGCCGGACCACGTTGGGGCCCGGCACGGTGCGCCAAGGGTCGTGCTGCCGAAGCCGAAGACGAGCCACACCACGTTGGGACGGTCCCGCAACGCCGCGGCGGCCGTGGCGATCCACTCGTGGGCGAAGCCCGCGGCGGCCGGGCTGAAGACGCCGATCACCACCGCATCGTCGGCGAGGCCGAGCGCGCGCCGGGCCTCGGCGCGCGGGATGCGGGAGACCGGGAGGGTGGCTCCGATGGGAGCCAGGGCCACCTGGGTGCGGGGCCCCGCGTAGCGGCGGCAGATGTCCACGTAGCGCGGCACCGGGGCGTAGGCGAAGTGCGCCAGCCGGAGCACCCAGGCCAGCTGCCAGCGCATCGGCCACCCCGTGACCAGCCACGGGATGCGGGTGAAGGGCACGTAGGGCTCGTGCACGAAGACGGCCACGCCGATGCCCGCACGGGCGACGCGCCGGAGCCCGATGCACAGGGCCGGCGCCAGGCCGCGGCGTGCGAACGCGAACGGCACGTACTGCACGACGATGACGCCGACGCCCAGCCTCCGCGCCGCGCCGGCCAGATCGAGGGGGCCGAGGCCCAGCGCGCAAGGCAGGGGCGCGAACAGCGCCGGATCGCCGTTCTTGCCGAGCACGGCGGTCGCGCCACCCTGGGCCTCGAGCGCCCGCGCCAGCGCGAGCGTGTGGTCCGAGACGCCGCCCGGCACCGGCGGCAGGTCGGGCGAGTAGAGGCCGATCACGGCCGCGTGGGTGCCGCTTCGACCTCCGGTTCGGCGTCCAGGCGCCGCAGCGCCACCAGGACGCCGGCGAGGAACCAGAAATAGGCGAGCGTCGGGTTGGACAGGAGGGGCTGCGAGCCCCACGAGATGATGAAGTAGGTGAAGAACAGGCCGGCGATGGCCGCGGCCGCCGAAGCGATCAGCGGATCCCGCGCCCGACGCGCCAGCCGGATCGCGGCGGCGATGAAGCCGAGCAGCATCGTCGTCCACATCACGACGCCGGGAATGCCCGCCTCGACGATCTCGTCGGCGTAGAAGTTGTCGGACCAGCCCACCTCGCGCTCGATGTCCGCGCTGCGGGGATCGGCGTTGATCTGCGCCATGAACGCCCCGGCGCCGGAGCCGGTGCGGCCGAGGCCCGCGCCGAAGGGATAGTGCACCATGCGGTACCAGATGGCCGCGGGCGCGCCCTGGCGGGCCTCGAAGTAGAGGCCCGTGTTGGTCATCGTGAGCAGCCGGTCCACCACGTTGCGCTGGCGCCAGATTTCGGGCGCCTGCACGTACTTCTTCACGTTCTGGGTCGAGATGGGGGTGAGGTACGTCTGGATGCCGAGGTACGCCGCCGCGCCCACCGCGCCGACGAAGATGACGGCGACGATGCCGCGGCTCCGGCCGCGCGTGAGCTGCAGCGCGGCCATCACCAGGATGGCCAGCACGCATCCCAGGATCATCTGGCGCACGCCCGAGACGATGAACGTCCCGGTGGCGAGGGCGATGCTGAGAGCGGCGAGGTACCTGACGCGCGGCTTCTGCTCCGGCGCGATCAGCAGCAGCAGGGCCAGCGGCGTGAGCAGGAAGGCGAACACCGAAGCCCCGCCCGGCACGGCGCTGGTGCCGAACGGGCGCCACTCGTGGTAGAAGCTGATGTTCTGCCAGAAGCGCGGCGAGAGATCGAGCACGCTCTGCGGCCCCGCGACGTACTGCAGGATCGCGGCGGCGTACGGCACCAGGGCCAGGGCGCTCAGCGCCACGAGGAAGACCACCAGGTCGCGCTTCTCGCGGATCAGCGCCGCCCCGATGAAGTACAGCGGGATCATCGTCAGGTGGGTCTTGAAGGCCGCGAGGCTCGGCAGCAGGCCCGGGCTGTAGGGGTTGAAGACCTCGAGCACGATCCACGCCGCATAGGCCAGGATCAGCGGCACCCAGGGCAGGCGCGGCAGCCGGGTGCGCCGCATCACGATGGCGTCCAGCACCCACGCCGTGGCGACCGACAGGACGATGATGTCGATGCCGACGTGCACGATGCGGTTGTAGTTGGAGAGGAGCTTCAGGAGCCCCTCGATGCTCAGGTAGGCGAAGATGACGATCGCCGTCAGCAATCTGCGTCCCAGCCAGATGCACAGGACGGCGACCGCCAGCGGCACGACGGCGTAGGTCACGCCCTAATATGGGGTTGCAGTTGTCCCCACGCCACGTTAAGACTAGCTCCCCAAAGGGGACGCACCCATGCGCTCGTACCTGCTCGCCTTCGCCCTGGCCGCCCTGATGGGTGTGGCCCTGACCCCGCTCGCGGGATGGGTCGGCCGGCGGCTCGGGGCGATGGACCGCACGGTGGACCCGCCGGTGCCGCGGTTCGGCGGCCTGGCGATCGTGGCCTCGGCGGTGCTCGCCTTGGGGCTCCTGGCCGCGGGGTTCGCGCCGGTCCGGGCGCTGCTGGGGTACTCGCGCGTCGAGTTCGAGGCCGTGTACGCCGGCGCCGCCGTGATCTTCGCGCTCGGCGTCGCCGACGATCTCCACGCACTCAAGGCCCTGCCCAAGCTGCTGGTCGAGGTCGCGGTCGCCGCGGGGTTGTACGTGGTGGCCGGCGTGCACGCCTCCACGGTGTGGCTCCCGTTCGGCATCGTGAGCCTCGGATACGCCGGCGGCCTGCTGTTCACCATCCTCTGGATCGTCGGCATCACCAACGCGTTCAACCTGCTCGACGGGATCGACGGCGCGGCGGCCGGCGCCGCGATCTTCGCGTTCCTGGCCGTGTTCGTCACGTCGGTGTCGCTCGGCAACCCGCTGGTGGCCCTGCTCACCGTGGCGCTGGCGGGCGCGACGCTGGGATTCCTGCGCTACAACTTCGCGCCCGCCCGGATCTTCCTCGGCGACTCGGGGAGCCTGTTCCTGGGCTTCGTGCTCGCCACGCTCGCCCTCGCGGGGCCACCAAGGGCCCGACCATCGTCGCCATCGCCATCCCGATGGTGGCGTTCGCGCTGCCGGTGATGGACACCCTGATCTCCGTGGTGCGGCGCGCCGCGCGCGGGGCGCCGCTGATGACGGGCGACCACGAGCACCTCCACCACCGGCTGCTGGCGATGGGGCTCACCACCCGCCAGGCGGCGGCGCTGCTGTACGTCGTGTCGGCCGCGTTCGCGCTGGCGAGCATGCTGTTCCTCAACCCCAACATCCGCGGCATGGCCGTGTTCCTCACCATGCTCGCGGTGCTGGTGTGGTTCTCGGCGCGCCACCTCAAGGTGTTCGAGCTGACCGAGCTGGCGCGCATCGCGCGGCGCGGCTTCGTCCAGACGCGGGCCATCTCGTTCAACGTGGACGTGCGCAAGGCCGCCACCGATCTCGACCGCACCTCGACCTGGAACGAGATCGTGACCACGCTCGCGCATCTGTTCGACCGCAGCGAGTTCGACGCGGTGCGCCTGGTGGTGTACGATCGCGGGCCCGGCAGGGGCGCGGCGCGAGTTCCTGCTGGAAGGCGGAGACGTCCGCGAGCAGGTGGTCGTGCCCAAGGCGGACGAGTGGGGCGTGCACCTGCCGTTCCAGCTGGGGCGCGACGGCTCGGTGCGCGGCGAGCTGGCGGTGTTCCGCCGCTACGGTCGGCGCGCGCTGGTCACGGACGTCAACCTCCTGGTCGAAGTGCTGCGGCCCGCGCTGGCCGCCGCCGCGGGGCGGGTGGCGCCGCCGGCGCGCGCCTAGGCGCCGCTGCCCCGTGCGGATCCTCGGCGTCGGCAAGTTCTACCCGCCGGAGTATCACGGCGGGCTCGAGTCGGTCGTCGTCGCGCTCAACGTCGAGCTGGTGCGGCGCGGCTGCGACGTGACCTGCGTGGTGGCCGCGGTGCGCGGCGCGGGGGGCGTGTCGCAGGTGGACGGCGTGCGCGTGGTGCGCGCGCGCTCCTACGGCACCCTCTTCTCGCAGCCGCTCGCGCCGGCGCTCGTGGCCGCCGTGCGGCGCGAGCCCGGCGACGTCGTGCACCTCCACCATCCCAATCCGCTCGGCGACCTCGCGGCGCTGGCCGACCCGCGGCGTCCGCTCGTCATCACCCAGCACAGCGACGTCGTGCGCCAGCGGGCGCTGTGGCCGCTCTACGGGCCGCTGGTGCGGCGCGCGTTCGCGCGCGCGCGGTTCGTCGTCGTCGCGTCGGAGAACTACCGCCACGCGTCGCGCGAGCTGGCGGGGTTCGACGCCAAGGTGCGGGTGATTCCGTACGGCATCGACCTCGCGCGGTTCGACCTCACCGCCGCGGTGGCCGACCGCGCGCTGGCGCTGCGCGCCGCGTGGGGCGGGAAGCCCGTCGTGCTCGCCGTCGGCCGGCTGGTCGGCTACAAGGGGTTCGACGTGCTGCTCCGCGCCGTGGCCGGCCTCGCGGTCACGACCGTGATCGTCGGCGCGGGGCCCGAGGAGCAGCGGCTGCGGGCGCTGGCGCCGCCCGGCGTCGTGTTCGCGGGGCGCGTCGCCGACGAGGAGCTGCCCGCCTACTACCACGCCTGCGACGTCTTCTGCCTCCCGTCGCTCACCATCGCCGAGGCGTTCGGCGTCGTGCTGCTCGAGGCGATGGCCTGCGGGAAGCCGCTGGTCACGACGGCCCTGCAGACCGGGGTGACCGCCGTGAACCGGGACGGCGTCACGGGGCTGGTGGTGCCCACGGGCGATGCCGGGGCGCTGCGCGAGGCGCTGCGCTCGCTCGCGGGCGACGCCGCACGACGCAAGGCGATGGGAGCCGCGGGCCGGCGGGCGGTCGAGCAGGACTACACCGCCGCGCTGATGGCCGACCGCTATCTCACGTTGTATCGGGAGGCGCAGGGCTAGCGAGCTGCTTGCGGCGGCGCGCGGTGGCGGCGGGGATCGAGAGGATGTGCGACGCCGCCAGCGCGCCGACGAACCCGGCGTGCCGCAGGGTCAGGAAGGCCCGCTTGATCGCCGCGCCCACGCCCTCTCCCGGCACCGCCTCCGGAATCACGCGCATCGCCCGGTCGAACACGCCGCGCCACAGCCGGTAGCGGCGCGCCCGCTCGAGCGTCGCTCCCCACGCGATCGCCTCCGACACGCGCTCGGTCTTCCAGTGGCGCCGGCCGATGGTGTCGCGCCAGCCCGCGAGCCGCAGGTAGCGCGGCACCGGCGCGGGCTCGACCTCCGCGGCGAGGATCGGCGAGAGGTTGGCGGCGTCGGCCACGGCCTCGAGCAAGGGCTCGGGCCGCGGGTCGGCTTCGAGGCGCCGCAGCACCTCGGAGAAGCTGAAGCCCTTGGCGCGCGCCGCGAGCGTGAGGTCGAGCGCGGCCCGGAGCGAGCCGCTGCTCCACGCGTGGTTGCGCGCGTCGTGGACCAGGAAGTGCCAGAACAGGTCCGTGGCCGACGGGAGCAGCGCGCCGGGCACCGCCGCGGGCTCGGCGCGGGCGAACCAGCCCTCCACGTCCCAGCCTTCGCCCCAGCGCGGCGGGCCGAGCCGCCAGTGCAGCTCGACCGTCTGCGCGGCCGGCCCGATGAAGGTGTCGTGGTAGGGGCGGAAGATCTCGGGCGCGGACGCGTCGCGGGGCGTCTTGCGGAGGTAGTCGAGCGACTCCAGGACCCACTCGGCCTGCTCGAGCCGCGACTCGGGGACCAGCACGTCCACGTCGTTCATCCAGCGGAGGCCCAGGGCGGGCAGCACGTTGCCCACGAGCAGGGCCGAGCCCTTGAGCGCGATGACCGGGATGTCGGCCGCCTGGAGCTCGACGCCGATCCGCTCGAGGTCGGCCGCCTGCTGCACGCACTGGCGGCGCGCCTCCTCGTACGCCTCGGCCGCCAGGGTGTCGAGATCGGGCGGCGCCACGCCCCTCAGGTCGAGCGCGGTGAGCGCCCAGCCCACCGCCGCGCCCACGCCGTCCCAGGTGAGGGCGGCGTACCAGGCGTCGGGCCGGGCGTCGGCCTGGGACCAGCGCTCGATGAGCTGCTGGTGCGCCGGCCCGCCGTCGAGGGCGATGCGGAGCGTGCGCGCCAGCAGGCGGCGGAGCTGGACGGGATTCAGCTTGGCGGTCACCGGCCCTCACTCATCGTGTACCGGCCCATCTCCGGCGGAGGCGAGTGATCGGCGGATGGCGCATGGGACCGGGAGGGGCAGTGGGCGGCACAGGACTCGAACCTGTGACCTCCGGTATGTGAGACCGGCGCTCTAACCAGCTGAGCTAGCCACCCGTGTTGTGGTGATGGCCGCAACGTCCGCGGCCAACAAAGATAGGCGGTGCACGCGGCGGTGCGCCACGGCGGCGAAGCGGATCGGCTAGTGTGCAGCCCGTCGCGGCGCAGAAGCGCCGGACCCGCTCTTCGAGCGACGTGGCGCGCGCCGAGGCCAGCCGAAGCGGGCCAGGTCCACCATGCCCCGCTGGGTGAACCTGCACGCCTTCGCGCTCGAGCCGCAGACGCTGCGTGACCGCGTCGGATCCACGCAGGCTGACGCCTCCGGCGGCGTTCAGGACGCGATGCCACGGAACGGGCGTACCGCTTCGCAACGCGTAGAGGGCGTAGCCCACTTGCCGCGCGCCGCAGCCGGCCTGGCGGCCGACCTCGCCGTAGGTGCAGACGCGGCCGGCGGGAATGCGGCGAACCACCGCGTAGATACGGGCGTACGCGTGGCTCGATGGCATGCTTGAGCCGGCCGCGCGAGCCGGCCCCGTGTCGCCAGCGCGGGTCTTCACGGGAAGCTTGGCGGGTTGGCGAGCAGAGCCACCAGGCCGATGACGACGCCGAGCGCGGGCACGACGACGCCCGGCACCCAGCCGACCTCGACGCCGGCCGACACGCGCAGCCGGGATACGTCCCCCCGTCGGCGGACGAGCTCGGGACGCAGCGCCACTCCGATCCAGTGTTCCGGCATGAAGTCCACCAGCCCGAACACGACGCTGCCCTCCTGGCTGTTACCCGAGAGGCTCCCGGCGCCGGCGGCGATTTCGAGCGCGCCCGTCGCGCCGAGCCACCGCCTGTAGCGAACCTCGGGTCCGGTTTCGAATCCGCCGCCCTTCTTCACGGTCGCGAGGAACGAGGCGCCAACGGCGTCGCGCGGGCTGACGTTCACCATGAGGCCCCAGTCCGCCACGATGCGGCCGTTCGACACGGATTGGATTGGCAAGTCGTAGTAGGCACCGAAATTCGTGACGAGGAAGGCCCCGCAGCTGCTCTTGGGCCGCGCGTGCCAGCACAGGGCTGAGGCGCTCGAGGTCTGGGCCGGAGGGCCTTGGTGGATGCCGGCCGTGGCATCCGGCCTGTCCGGTCGCTGGGCATCCAGTTGTCCGACCAGCGCAAGTGTAATCGCCGTGGCGGCGAGGACGGGATATGTGACGGTCATCCTTGGCTCCGGCCGAGGGTCTGGCCGGAGCTTGCGCGTGAGCCGTCAAGCCGCCGTCAAGGACGCAGGTCCGAGAAAGAGACGAGCGTCCGTGGACACCGGGACGTGTTGGACGACCCGACTCTGGCGGAATGGGCCCTGGTGAGTTCGAACCACCGACCAACGGATTATGAGAAGGTTGCTGGCTCGGCACCACTCGTCACGACTTGTCACCGCACAGCCATTCTTGTTCACCTTGCTCGGAACCACTCGGTACAACTCGGCACCGCTTGTACCACTCGGCACCACTGGTCACCCACGAATTGCCACACGCCTCACATCCCCGACTGTGTGATTCGACATTCGCTTGACGCCCGGCTGACGCGCGGACCCCAGATTGACTGTCGAGCAGGCAAGTCGCGCTGGAGGTGTGCATGGCCGTCCGTTGGCTCCGCTGGTGTCCCGGCACGCTGATGATGGTAGCGCTTTGCGGCGCGGCGCTGCTAGAGTGCGCGCCCGACCGCGGAAGCGGCCCCAAGAGCGCGAACGCGGTCGACAGCGTCTGGGTGACGCCATACGCGGCGACGTTGGCCGCGATCGGTGATACAATCCGGTTCGTGGCCCACCCCCTGAACGCAGCCGGCAGGGAGGTGCCGGGCGTCGCGCTCACGTGGACGACCGGCGACTCGACGGTCGCGACGGTGAGTCAGACGGGGCTCGCGACCGCGGTGAAGCAGGGGGATGCCATGGTCACCGCGACCGCTTCGGGCGGGGTGGCGGGACAGGCACTGGTGCAGGTGAGATTGCCAGCCTTCGTGGATAGCGTGTCGTTGGCGCCCAGGTCCGCGGTACTGCGGCTGGTGGGCGACACGGTGCGGTTCGTTGCGACGGAGTACACCCGGACAGACACGCTCCACGGGCCGTTCACGTGGTCAAGCAGCGATTCCACGGTGACCCGGGTCGGCGCGACCGGACTGGTGACGGCGATGAGCGTGGGGAGCGCGTCGATCACGGCTAGAGGGGTTGGTGCCGCGGGCACGGCATTGGTAGCAGTGCTGGCCGATTTCGTCGTTCTGCCGGACCACATATCACTCAGTGGCGTTGGGTCAAGCGCTCCGCTCCAGGCCGTTGCTGCGGGGACCCTGCAGCCGGTGGCGGGGCAGGTCGCGTGGGCGAGCCTGAACCCGGCGGTGGCAGGGGTGGACGGCTCGGGGAGAGTGAGGGGCGTGGCGGCGGGTCAGGCGGCGATTGCTGCGACCGTCGGGGGCGTGACCGCCTATGCTCTGGTTACGGTGTCCGTGCCTGAAGCAGTGCCGGTGACGCGGTGGACGCAGGCACAGAGAGGCCAGTCTCCGGGCCAGCGGATGTTAGCAGTCTGGGGCGCCTCAGCCTCGGATGTCTACGTGGCCGGCGACGGCGGCCTCTGGCATTTCAACGGCACAGCTTGGTCACAGGAGCCGAGTGCCGGGTCCCCCTCCTGGCTTTGTGGGGCGCATCATCATCCGACCTCTACGCGGTGCGCATGACGATCGTAAGCACGAGTGTCTGGGGTGAGTCTCGCGACATTAGCGTGGGCCGGTACGATGGCGCGGCGTGGACATGGAATCGGGTATCGGCGGAGACGAACGATTTCCATTACAGCTGGGCGCCGTGGGGCGCATCGCCGACGGTGCTCTTGCTGGCCTCCGAGTTGAACGTGTACCCCACTGGCGGAATACTCGAGTACAGTGGCAGCGGCAGCGCGTGGCTGCGTGGGCCGGTCGCTAGCGGATCGTCGTGTTTCGGGTTCGGCATCTGGGGCGCGTCAGCCACGAGCGTCTATGCCGTCGGCGGCGCCGGGACAATCTGTCATCGCGACGGATCAGGTTGGAGCCGGATGGTGAGCGGCACGACGCGGAACCTCCGGGGAGTGTGGGGAGCATCCGATAGAGATGTGTACGCGGTTGGCGATAGCGGAACGATCCTCCACTTCGACGGGACGGGCTGGTCGCCGATGGCCAGTGGCGCGGCCGCCAGTCTGTATGGGGTCTGGGGATCCTCGACCACGAACGTTTATGCCGTCGGAAAGGGCGGGACCATCCTGCACTACGACGGGGCGAGTTGGTCACCCATGAACAGCGGTACTACCGTAGACCAGTTTGGCAATGGGGTGGATCTGCTCGCCGTCTGGGGGACGACGCCGACCGCAGTCTTCGTCGTGGGGACGTACTGGACCATCCTCGTGGGAACGCCGTGAACGAGATGTAGACCGGGGGCTATTCTGCCATCCTCTCCACTCGCCTCGGCACGGCTCCGGGCAGGTCGGCACCGCCGCGCGACATGCGTTGCCACGCTGCTGTTGATGTCTGCGACGCTCGGTGTGTGCGTGACGGGGCGCAAGGAAGACACTGCCACGACCCCCGCCGCGCCCCCAACGCTCGACGGTCGGTGGACCGGTCAGATCACGGACCCCGGCCTCGTGGCCAACGTGTACGTCACCCTCGCACAACGGGGCGCGGCGGTCAGCGGCACGGAGACGCTGACGGTTCCGGCTGTGTCCGGAGCAGCCGCATTGACCGTGACCGGGTCGTACAGTGACCCCGTCGTGGACCTGTTCATTGCCGAGATCGGCGGCGGCGCGAGCTACAGGGCAGCGTGCACAGACTCTGGCACGCGAATGAGGGGTTATCTCGTTTGCCCCTACTGCTCGAACTACACGCTCACGCTGGAGAAGTTGAAGGAGAACACGCAGTCAGATGCGGGCATGCGCTCACCCGACGACTGAGTAGCCGTGCACGGCCGCGGCGCGACGGCCGCGTTCTTGGATGGCCCAACAATCCCGGTGTAATGGGCCCTGGTGGGTTCGAACCACCGACCAACGGATTATGAGTCCGCCGCTCTAACCATCTGAGCTAAGGGCCCTCGCGGCGCAATCTGGCGTGGCCCGGGATGGCGCCACAAGTACGAGTTCGCGCCGCGGCGTCCCTCAGCGCGGCCGCCGCAGCCAGCGCGCCGCAGCGTCGTACAGGCGCTCGACGCCGATGCTCTGCATGCAGTGGGGCCGCACGTCGCAATCCCTGAGGTAGCAGCGGCGGCAGGGCAGCGGCGTGACCACCTTCTCGCCGAGGCCGAACAGGTCGATCTCCGCATCCGACGTGGGGCCGAAGAAGACGATGGTCCGCACCCCCTGCGAGAGCGCGAGATGCATCGCGAGCGAGTCGCTCGTCACGACGAGGTTGCACTCGCCCAGCAGGGCCGTGAACACCAGCAGGTCCGGGACGAAAGGGGCGTCCAGCACGCGCGGGCGCTGCGCGGCGGCGAGGATGCGCGCGTTGCGCGCCGTCTCCTCGGCGCCGCCGGTCACGAGCACCGTCGCGCCCAGCTCGTCGTGCAGCCGCTGGGCGAGCGCCGCGGTCTGATCCTCGCCCCAGCTCTTGTACTTCCAGCGCGCGCCGGCGCCGGTGTTGAGCGCGATCACCGGCCCGCGCCGCTCACCGACGAGGCCCGCGACCATCCGCGCCGCCTCGGCGCGCGCGGCTGCCGGCACCGTCACCGAGGGCCGCTCGACCGGTCCCGGCAACCCGAGACCCTCGTACACGATCTGGCCGAACGTCCGTGCGTTGCGCTGCTTGAGCCGGTTCGCCGCCTCGAGCCCACCCGCCTCCGCCGAGCGCAGCAGCCCCATCCCGAACCACTCTTCGAGGTCGGGTGAATAGCGCAGGCCGCCGTCGGCGTCGCGGTAGGCGCCGCTCAGCCGCGCGGAGCGGAGGTCGGTCGCGAGGTCGCACGCGCCGCGGCTGTCGTCGAGCGAGATCACCCAGTCGTACGCGACGTTCCGCCAGTCGCCGGGCTCCGCGGGGGTACGGACGAAGCGCACCTGCGGCGTGATGCCCGACCAGCGGCACGGCGGCCGGGTCGGTGATCCAGGTCAGCTCCATCGCGGGGTCGAGGCGCTGGAGCCCCGGGAGCAGCGAGGTCGTCCGCACCACGTCGCCGAGGGCGCCGAGCTTGATCAGCGCGATGCGCATCGGCCGCCGCCTAGGCCCGATCGGTCCGCTGCGCCGCGCACAACGCCCAGGCCGTGATCAGGTCGACCGCCACGGTGGACCAGTCGTACCGCTCCAGCACGGCGGCGCGTCCGCGGCGCGCCAGGGCCGCCCGCTCCTCGGGCGCGGCCACGAGCCGCGCGATGCGCGCCGCGAAGCGCTCCGCGTCGTCGGCCAGGACGTACCCCTCGCCCTCGGCCAGCTCGAGGCCGCCCGCGCCCGGCGTCGTCGTCACCACCGCGCGCTCGTACGCCAGCGCCTCGAGGATCTTGCCGCGGGTCCCGCTGCCCTGGAATACCGGCACGACGGCGAGCGCGTGCTCGGCGTAGAGCGGCGCGAGGTCGTCCGGCGTGTCCACGAACCGCACCGAGGAAGCGGCGAGCCGCCGCCGCACCTCTTCCGGCGCCCTTGAGCCGGCGACGGTGACGCGCAGCTCGCGGGGCAGCAGCGGGAGCACGTGGTCGAGGAACCAATACAGCCCGTGCACGTTGGGCGCGTACCCGAGCGAGCCCACCAGCAGCACCGCCGGCGCGCCGGGCTGTGGGGCCGGCGTGATGGAGGAGGCGTGCGTGCCGTTCCGCGTCTCGGCCCAGCGCACCGCGGGATATAGCTCCCGGTAGCGCGCGAGGTCCGCGGCCGAATAGGCGAAGGCGAGATCCGCGGCGCCAACCGCGCGGCGCTCGAAGCTCCGCAATGACGCGAGGTGCGCGGCCTCGATCGCGGTGCGCCCGCGGCGCAGCGCCGTGGAGCCGGTTTGCCGCAGCAGGTCGGACTCGACGTTGTGCAGCGTCACCGAGCGGACCACCGGCGCCGGCGTGAGCACGCGGTCCGGGAGGTACGCGGCCATCCGCAGCTCCTCGGCGTGGACCACGTCGGGTTTCCAGGTCGTGACCAGCTCCCGCGCGCGCCGCTGGAGCGAACGCTGATCTCGGCCACTGGTGATACGAGTAGCGCAGCGCGTGATACGCGCGCCGCGGGTAGCTCTCGCGGTCGAAGGGGTGCAGCTCCACGTCGAGCGGCCTGGTGGCGGCGAGCGGCGTGCCGTCGTGATCGAGGGCGAGCAGCTTCACCTCCCAGCCGAGGCGCCGGACCGCAGGCCACAGGTAGGCGTTGCGCACGCGCGCGCCGCTGTTGGGCGGCCATGGGCGGTCGGCGAGCAGGGCGAGGATCTTCAAGCGCTGGCCGTGCGGTTGGCCGCCCAGCTGGCGGCGACTAGGTTGGCTTGTGGGCGGGCGGATCGGGTCCTGCCGCCGAGCCGGGGAGGGGGGGCGCGATGCACGATCCCAGAGGGCAGATGCGGCGCGAGTGGGACGAGATCGCGCGCGAGAACGCCTATTACGGCATCGCCTCTTGGGACGAGTTCGCGGACGGCGGTGCGGTGGACGAGGCTCGGTTCTGGCGCTCGGGCGCCGTCTTGGCCGACAATCTCCTCGACCACCTCGGGCTCGCCGAGGCGCGCGCGCTCACGGCCGTCGAGATCGGATGCGGCAACGGCCGCATGACGCACCGGCTGGCCGAGCGGTTCGGCGTGGTGTGGGCGTTGGACATCTCGCCCGAGATGATCGCCCGCGCCAAAGCGCGCTGGCCGGCGCTCGGCAACGTCCGTTTCGTGGTGGGCAGCGGCGCCGACCTCGAACCGGTCCCATCCGCCTCGGCCGACGTCGTGCTCTCGTTCATCACGCTGCACCACGTGACCGACCCGGCGGTGGTCCTGAGCTACCTGCGGGAGACGGGGAGAGTACTGAAGCCCGGCGGGCGCGCGTTGCTGCATCTCCACACTTCCGAGCGCAACCTGGGACGCCGCCTGGCCCGCCGACTCACACGGCGGGCGCCGTTCGAGGCCTGGTGGGACCGAGGGTTCGAGCCGCTGCCTCGCGCCGTGGCGGCGCCTCCGGCCGCGGTGCGCAGCCGCGTGTGGCAAGGATGCCGGGTTCCGATGGGCGCCGCGCGGCGCGCGGCGCGCTCGGCGCGGCTCGATGTCGAGCGCGCTGAAGGCGCTGGCACGTTCTGGACCTTCCTCACCCTGCGGAAGCGGTAGCCCTCGGGTCCGGATCACGGGCGGCCTCCCGCCAGCAGCCGCTCCAGCGGGACCACCAGGTTCTCCCAGTCGTAGCGATCGACCGCCGCGTCCCAGTCGGGGCGCCAGCCCTCGTCGAGCGCGGCCAGCAGGGCCGCCGCGAAGTCCGCGGGCGCGGCCGGCGCGATGCGCAGGAAGGGCAGGTCCTCGCCCGCGTACGCGTCGAGCGGCGTGCTCACGACGGGTTTTCGCGCGGCGGCGTAGTCGAAGATCTTGATCGGCAGCATCGCGTCGGTGAGCGCGTTCTTGGCGAACGGCACGACGCCGACGTCGAACAGCGCGACGTGGGCCGGGACCTCGTCCGGGGCGACGAAGCCGGTGACGACCACGCCCGGCCCGGCGTCCCGCAACTCGCCGGCGCGGCTCCCGTCGCCCACGACCAGCAGCTGCGCCGCCGGCCGCGTGCGCCGCACCAGTCGCCAGGCCTCGACCAGCAGTTGGGCCTCGAGCCATTGATCGAGCCCGCCCGTGAAGCCGATCACGGGCCCCGGGCCGAGCGCCAGGCGGGAACGGAGCGCCGCGCCGTCCGCGCCGGGGGCGCGGCGGAAGCGCTCCACCCAGGTGCCGTTGGGCACCAGCAGCGCCTCGCGCCCGAACTGGGTGCGCAGCACGGCCACCAGCACGCGGGAGGAGGCGGTCGCCGCGGCGGCCCCGCGCAACTCGCGAGCGATGAACGCCGCGTACCCGGCGCGCCGTGCCCTCGTGGCCCGCCAGCTCGAGCCCCGCCATGTGATCGTCGGGCAGGTCGTACACGACCCGCACGCCGCGGCCGCGTGGGCGCGCGCGCCTCGCCCGTGTTCTGGGTTGACGACGGCCTGGACCCGGCCGAGGCGCGCCAGCACCGCGAGGCAGGCCGACTGATACGCCCGCGACAGGCCCGGCCAGCGTGGCAGCGACGGAAGGCGCAGCGTGGTGACGTTGGGCGCCAGATCACGGCGGGAAACGGTCAGAGCCTGGCGCAGGTGCCAGCGGATCTTCGCGCCGGCGCCGAGGCCCGGCGGCTGGCGCTCGCCCCGGAGGATCGTGACCTGGTGCCGGCGGCCCAATGCCAGGCCGATGTCCGCCGCGCGATGGCGCAGCGGGGTGTTGGGGACCGCCGGAATCACCAGGATTCTCACGGCCGGCGCGCCGTCATCACGAGGCTCTCGAAGTCCCGCGATTCCTGCTCGTAGTCCCGCGACGGCGCGACCACGCGCGGCTCCTCGAACCCCGCCGCGCGGAGCCGCTCGCCCAGCGTCTCGGCGTCGTAGCTGTAGAGGTGCTCGCCGGCCTGCCGGAAGTGGTGGTTCAGCGCGTCGCCCCACGTCACCGTCTCGGGCGGCAGAAACGGACCGAACGCGCGCCGGAACGCCTCGTCGCGCTCGAGGTAGGCGTGCGCGTGGAGCGCAAGATCGGGCACGCTGAGCCGCAGCGAGCCTCCGCGCCGCAGCACCCGTCGCGCTTCCGCCAGGAAGTGCGCCACCTCGCCGGGAGAGGCGAGGTGCTCGAACAGGTGCTCCGCGTACGCCTCGGCGGCCGATCCGTCGGCGAACGGCCAGGGCCGCCGGACGTCGAGCCTCAGGTCGGCCGCGGGATGGATGTCCACGTTGACCCACCCGGCCTTGAGCCGGTCGCCGGACCCGAGGTGCAGCCTGAGCTCGCCCTGGGTGTTGAGCGCCGCGATGGCGCTCCGCCGCGTCAGCAGCGTGCGGCGGTGCACGTAGCCGATGATCAGCTCGAGCCGGAACCGGCGCCACGCGTCGCGCAGCGGGCCGTTCACGCGGGGACGCTCCCCACGACGTACGCGCTTCCACCGATGCCGCGACGGCGCCGGAGAGCGTCGAGCCGATACCAGACGCGCGTGAGGTGCGCCAGCCCGTCGTAGTAGAGCGCCATCGGCGCGCGCCACTTGAAGAACAGCGTATTCAGCACGCGATGCACCCGGTAGTAGTCGAACCGGTTCTGGTGCCAGGCGTTGAAGCGCGTCACCCGGACGCGCTCGAAGCCCGCGTCCTCGAACCAGCGGCGCAGGTCGGACGACGAGGGCATCCGGGCGTAGTCGTGCCCGGCCTCGCGCATCCGGCGGGCCCACTCCTCGGGCCGGTGAGCCGCCATCCAGGCGTCGAGCGATCCGGCGTTGTCCGTCACCGGGACGTGGACGAGGAAGCGGCCGCCCGGCTTCAGGCAGCGGCGCACCTCGCGCACCACGGCGGCCGCGCTGGTGGTGTGCTCCAGCACGTCCATCGAGATCGCGAGATCGACGCAGCCGTCGGGCAGCGGCAGGGCATCGGCACGGGCGGCGTGGAAGCGGAGTCTCGGGTGGGCGCGCCGGCGCGCCGCCCCGATCGCCGCCGTCGAGAGGTCTACCCCGATGCCGGTGACGTCGAACGCCGCGGCGATCTCCAGCAGCTTGCGCCCGGCGAGGCATCCCACGTCGAGCACCACGCTCCCCGCGCCGGCCGGAGCGCTGCGATCCGGCGGCAGTGGGACCAGTAGGTGAGCGTCAGGTCGGGGGCACGGCCCAGCGCCCAGCCGCCGTAGTCGCCGGTCGGGTACGCGTCGTAGATCCCCTTCTGCCAGTCCTCCATCGTCCCGGCGTCCGGCTCCGGCATCAGCGCACGCACGCCGTGCACCAGCGGGAATCGCGCCCCGCAGGCCTCGCACCGTTCCGCGCTGGTCTCCGCCCCGGAGGGGTCGAGTACGGCGCGGCACCGCGGGCAGACCAGCGGAGGAAACCCCGTCACCCCTTCGCCCCGCGTACGATCTCGGCGAGGTGCGCCTCGATCTCGTCCACCATCCGCGCTCCGAGGAAGCGGGAGCGTACGGTCTGCTTGCCGCCTTCCCGCAGCCGCTCGGCGCAGCGGCGGCGTCAGCGAACAGGCGCGCGAGCTGGTGCCGCGAGATCCTGGCGCGTCGGCGGGACGGAAGATCAGCGCGTTCCGCTCCGGCTCGAGGATTTCGGCGCTGCCGCCGGTGCCCGTTCCCACCACGGCGCATCCGGCGGCCATCGCCTCGAGCTGCACGATGCCGAACGGCTCGTCGTACACCGACGGAAACACCAGCGCGTCGTGCGCGCGGTAGAGGTCAGCAGGCGCTGCGCGGCACAGCGCCGGCCCACTGCACCTGGGCAGCCACGGCCCAGGCCGTCAGCCTTGCGGCGCAGGGCCGCGGCGTAGTCGGGGTGCTCCTCTGGTCCCGCCACCGTGAGCGTCACGCGGCGTCTCCCACGGCTGGCGCAGCACGCCGAGCGCCTCGATGACCGTGTGCACGCCCTTCGCCTCCCACAGACGTCCGACGAACAGCACGGCTTGCGGCTCGCCGGGGTCGCGCGGCGCGAGGGGCTCGGCTGCGGCCCGCGCGTACTCGCCGAACAGGCCGTAGTAGATCAGCCGCTCCGATCCGCCGGCCAGGAAGCCGCTCTGGTGCAGCAGGTCCATCATGAACCTGGAGCCGTACTCGAGATGGTCGAAGCGCAGCGGCGCGGCCGCGGTCGCCACGCCGCGCATCCGCGCGACGCCGCCGAGTGCCGTCGCGCGCCAGCCGGCGCCAGCGGCGACTCGGCGCGCGGCGCGAAGATCGTCGGCCCACGGATCGAGGTCGTGCGGCGTGCGGAACTTGCGCAGCGGCCAGTCGCCGAACACGTAGATGACCGTGGGCACCGGGCCGTTCATCAGCCGCGCCACCACCTGGTGCGACACCCCGCCGATGTTCCACAGGAAGATGACGTCCGGCCTCGGCGGTCGACAGGAGCCGCATCCACCGTCTGCCGGTCGTCGGCCTGCCGGCGCGCTTCGGCCGACAGGCGGAGCGCGCTCGGTGCGCTGCGCGTGCGCGAACGGAGGGCGCGCGCCACCCGCGGCTCCGTCGTCGTCGCCGCGCCAGCCGCCCAGCGCGTCGGTGGTGAGCACCCACACCTCGTGCCCCCGGAGCCGCAGCGCGTCGGTGACCTCCCTGGCGGCGACCTCGTAGCCGCCGAGGCTGGCCGGCGGATACAGATCCGAAACGACGAGGATGCGCACTAGGCCCGCGCCGCGCCGGGAGCGATGTGCCGGAGGTCGCGCAGCAGCTCCGGCCAGATGGTGCGGTGGCCGACCACGAACACCACCGCCGCGGCGGCCGCGGCGCCCGCCGCGCACCCGACGAACAGCGACGGCCAGGGCGCGAGCACGGTGGCCATCCACCGGCTGACGGCGAACGTAGCCGCGAGCGCCAGCAGCGGGAGGCAGACGTTGGTGAGCCACGCCGGGCGTGCCGGCGCCGGCAACAGCGCGCGGAGCACGACGACGAGCGGGACGGTCGCCGTAAGGTGCGCGACCGGAATGGCGACGATCCCCAGGGGCCCCGCCAGCGCCACGGCGAGCGCGACCTCGACGGCGAGGTAGACGATGATGATGCCGAGGGACCACACCGCCGGACGCACGACGCGGACGGCGGCGTCGAGCGGGATCAGCACCGCGGCGGCGGTCATGTGGAGCGCGAAGACCTGGAGCGCGACGGTCGCGGGCAGCCAGCGGCCGCCGAAGATGGCGGTGATGACCGGCGTGGCCAGGCCGGCCAAGAGCGCCAGGGGCAGGCCGATCAGCAACGCGTTGTAGCGAACGGCGCGCGCCAGCACGCGGCCGAGGCGGGCCGCATCGTCCTGGATGAGCGCGACCGTGGGGAACACCACCTGCCCGATGGCGTGGGCGAGCCCGACCCCGACGCGGGTCGTCATGTCGAGGCTCCACCGCAGGTAGCCGACCCCGATCGGGCCGAACAGCGGCGTCCCCAGCCAGTTGACCATGCCGGCGTGGAAGCCCGACACGATGCCGGTCAGGTGCAGCGGCAAGCCGCTCCGCACCACGGCCTTCAGGCGCCCGAGGCGCGGCACGGCGCTGGGCCGGACCGGATACCAGAAGGCGAGCACCACCTGCCGCCCCGCCTGGGTGGTCGCGGTCGCGATCACCAGGCCGGCCACGCCGGCGCGGGCGAACCCGAGGCCGGCCAGGACCGCGATGTAGCAGAGCTGCTGCACGAGGTCGAGGATGGCCAGCCGGGCGAAGTCGAGGCGGCGCTGCACCAGCACGTTGGCGCGCAGCGCGATCGCGCCGAGCAGCGTGGGCAGGTAGAGCAGGGAGGCGAGCGCGAGCCACGACCGGGCGCCGCGCACCTCGGCGCCGGCGGCGAGCACGATCACCGGAAACGCCACCACCGCGATCCACAGCTGGAGCGAGGACGCGAGCGCCAGCTCGTCGCGAGCGGGGTCGTCCCGCTGGCGCACGAACGCCTGGGAGAGCCCGAGGTCTCCGACCAGCGCGGGAATCGATACGACGAAAGCGAGAATGCCGAACCGGCCCAGATCGGCCGGCGCGTAGAGCCGCGCGAGCGTGATGGCGGAGACGAGCCCGAGGGGCAGCGCGAGCACCTGGCGCACGCTCGCCACCGCGGTCATCCGGGCGGCGCGCCGCTCGATCCCGGGTTCAGCCACGCCGGTAGGCGACGAGGTGCAGGGCCAGGGCCGGGTGCCGGATCGCCCACGCCGCGAGCATGGCGTCGAGGGTGGGGACCGTGCGGAGCAGCCGGTTGACGCCGCGCAGCGGCAGCATGCCGACCTTGTGCCCGACCCCGCGCACCGTGAAGCCGTGGCGGCGAAACTCCGCCGCGCTCCAGCTCGAGACGTGATGCTCGTGCTCGTTGTACCCCGTCATCGTCATCGCGCCGGGCCGGAGGTACTCCCAGTTGGGCGTGGAGAGGATCGCGATCCTGGCCGCCACGCGCGCGACCTCGGCCAGCAGGCGCTCGCCGTCCTGCTTGGCGAGGTGCTCGATCAGCTCGGTCGCGATGATGGTGTCGAAGGCGGCCCCGGGCTGGCGCGCCAGGAAGTCGAGCGCGTCGGCACACCCCAGCTCGTCGTACACGCCGGTGGTGCGGCAGAAGGCCACGTTGCCCTCGTGGATGTCCACGCCCGTGACGCGAGCGGCCTTCTCGGGATCGTCGGAGAAGTAGTGCGTGCGCAGCAGGTGGCCCCAGTGCCCGTACCCGCAGCCCAGGTCGAGCACCGTCCGGCCCGCGACGAGCGGCAGGACGACCGGATCGAGTTCGAGCGGCGAGTAGCCCACGGCGTGCCATCGTAGGCGCTTCCGCCCTTCGCGCGCCAGCCCCGCTGCCGGCTCAGGCCGGGCGGCCGAGGTGGACCATCGCCAGCGAGGCGTCGCCGGTGCGCCGCAGCACCACGAGACCCGCGGCGTGACACACGCGGTGGATCAGTGCGTCCACGTCACCGGCGAACCCGTGGAACTCGCCGGTCACGTAGTCCAGCTCCGCCATGGCGCCGCACGAGTCGTCCAGCACCTCGAACTCGCCGCCCTCGATGTCGATCTTGAGCAGTCCCACGCGCCGGACGCCGCACGAGGCCAGCACCGCCCGGAGCGTGGTCGCCGGCACCTGGACCGTCGTGTACTCGGCGTCCGGAAAGCCGGTGGACAGGCTGGAGCTGTAGTCGGAGGCGGCTCGATGAAGGCGGAACGTGACCTGTCCGGCGCTGGAAGCCAGGGCGGCGGCGATGAGGTCGCTGCGGACGCCGTTCTGGGCGAGGTTGCGCCGGAGCAGCGGGAGGTTTCTCGGGTCGGCCTCCACGCAGATGAAGCGCGCCTCGGGAAAGAGCTCGTGCAGGTAGACGGTGGCGAGCCCGATGTTGGCGCCGGCATCCACGACCACGTCCGGGCTGATCGCCGCCAGCGGCCGGTAGGCGTGCGCGAACAGGATCTCGTACAGGGTCCAGTACGCCTGGGGCTGGACGGGAAGTGTGACGCGCACCACGCGGGCCGCCGGGCCGAGAAGGGCGAGCGTGACGTGGAGCCGTCGGCTCAGCGCCCCGGCCGCCACCGAGAGCCGCCGTGAGAAGCGGGTGGCATCGACCAGCCAGATCAGGGTGCGGTAGGTGGCGAACTTCAGTCCGTCGACGACCGACGGCGTGGCCCGCAGGGAGCCGTGAAGGGCGACGAGCGGCCTCACGCGTCCGAGGAAGGCGCGCAGCCTGGGGTGGGCGGAAAGCCAGGTCATCCGCGGCCGATTGTAGGGCTCGCTGCTCCAGGGCGCCAGCGCCGCCGGCGCCCGGGCCAGGAACCAGGCTCCGCTCCATGCCGCGCCGAGCCGGCGGAACGGGCGGAACCGCCCCCGATCTTGGCGCTCCGCGCAGGCGCACCGTAGTATTGCGCGCGGGATGTCCGCGTTACGGGTTGGCATCAACGCGCGGTTGCTCGCCGGCCCCGACCGGCGCGGCTTCAACCGCTACACCGCCGAGCTGGTCCGCGCGCTCGCGGCGGACGCTCGCGTCGAGCCGGTGCTGTTCTCCGACGCGCCGATCCATCCGCTGCATCGTCTCGAGAACATCCCCCGCGTGCTGCGGTTCGTCCGCCCCCAGCCGCTGTGGCAGCACCGCTGGCTTCCCGACGCGCTGCGGCGCGAGCAGATCGACGTCTTCCACGCGCCCGCCCACTGGGGCGTGCCGTGGCACTCGCCGTGCCCGGTCGTGGCCACGATTCACGACCTCGCGGACCGGGAGCGTCCCGAGCTGCGCACCGGTGGCGGCCTCAGGGCCGCCGCTCGCCACGAGATGGAGCAGTGGCTGGTGGTGCGCCGGACGCGCCGCATCATCGCGGTCTCCGAGTGGACCGCGGGCAGCATCGCCCGGCACCTGGGCGTGGAGCGCGAGCGGATCGCGGTCACCGTGGAGGGCGCCGCCCCGGCGTTCGACGCGGCGCCGGACGAGCGCAGCGTGGCGGCCGCGCGTGCCGAGTTCGGCCTCGGCGAGCCGTACTTCCTGTACGTCGGCGGATTCGATGCGCGGAAGAACCTCGGTGCCCTGGTCGGCGCCCTGGCGATCCTGCCGCCCGAACAGCGGATCACGGTCGCCCTGGTGGGCGAAGGGGGCGAGGCGGCGGTGGCGCTCCAGCATCTCGCGGCGCAGGCCGGCGTGCTGCCCTGGCTGCGGCTGCTGGGAGGGGTGGACGACGCGAAGCTGGCGGCGCTCTACGCGGGCACCGTGGCCCTGGTGCTCCCGTCGTGGCTCGAGGGTTTCGGTCTGCCGGTCGTGGAGGCGATGCACATGGGCACGCCGGCCATCGTGTCCACCGGCGGTTCGCTGCCCGAGATCGCCGGCGATGCGGGGGTGACTTTCCCGCCCGAGGACCACGCCGCGCTCGCGGCGGCGATGACGGGTCTCGCCTCGCGACCCGGCGCGCCGCGACCTGCTCGCGTCTCACGCCCGTGCCCGGGCGCCGCGCTACACCTGGGCCCGCGCGGCGGAGCAGACCGTCGCGATGTACCAGGCGGCTAGAGCACGCCTCCGCGCCGGAACATCCCGACCTCGTCGTACTTCCGCTCGAACAGGTCGCGCACTTCTTCGCGCGAGACCACCGAGACGCCGGCCTTGGCCACCTCGATGCCGGCCGCGTAGTTCGCCAGCTCGGCCGCCTCGTGCATCGTCGCCCCCGCGGCCAGCGCCGTGCCGACCCAGGCGGTCACCGTGTCGCCGGCGCCCGAGACGTCGTACACCTCGCGGGCGTGCGTGGAGAAGCGGTCGATCGTCGCCCCTGCGGGTGAGCAGCGCCATGCCCTGTGGCCCCGAGCGTGAGGAGCAGATTGTCGACCTCGAGCTGCTCCATCACGGCCGGCAGCGTGTCGGCGTGCTCGACGTCCACCGCGGCGCCGAGCGCGGCCTCCAGCTCGCGGCGGTTGGGCTTGAAGACCGTGGCGCCCTTGTAGTTGAAGAACTGCTTGAACTTGGGGTCCACGACCGACGGGATGCCGCGCCGGCGCGCGGTCGCCAGCGCGGCCTCGATCACGGTCGGCGCGAGCGTGCCCTTGTTGTAGTCCTCGAACAGCACGGCGTCCACGTCGCGCAGCGCCTTCGCCATCCGCTTCTGCAGCGCCTCGAGCGTCTCGCCCTCCAGCAGCGCGTCCTCCTCCTCGTCGAAGCGCAGCATCTGCTGCCCGCGGGCCACGACCCGCGTCTTGGACGTCGTGGGCCGCTCCGGCGTCACGACGATCGCCGTCGTCGCGGATCCCGGCCGCGACCAGCTCGGTGCGCAGCTGCTCGCCCCGCCGGTCGTCGCCGACCGTCGCCACCAGCGTCACCTCCGCGCCGATCGCGGCGACGTTGGCCGCGACGTTCGCCGCGCCGCCCAGGGCGTAGCGCCGCTCGGCCACGCGCACGACCGGTACCGGCGCCTCGGGCGAGATGCGCTCCACGTCGCCAATCATGTAGATGTCGAGCATCGCGTCGCCGACCACGACGACGCGGCGCTTCGGCATCGCTTCGAGCAGCGCGTTGACGCGCTCGCGGGTGATCACGTCGTCCCCTCCAGCCGGTCGGCCACGGCCCCGCCGATGTCGAGGCAACAGGTTAGCCCCGGCGACTCGATGCCCACAAGGTTGACCCATCCCGGCAGCCCGCGCGCCGACTCCTCGTCGATCACGAAATCGCGGACCGGCTCGCCCGGCCCCTGCAGCTTGGGCCGGATGCCGGCCAGGTCGGGCGCGAGGTCGTCCGGGTCGAGCCCCTCGAGGTAGCGCGACACCGCGGCGCAGAAGCTGTCGCGCAGGCCGGCCGGCACGTCGTAGTCCTGCGTCCGCCCGGGCAGGTACTGGAGATCGGGGCCGAGCCGCACGCCGCCGGCCAGGTCGAGCGTGACGTGAATGCCGAGGTGCGTCGCCTGCGGGGCAGGGTAGATCAGGTGGCCGCGCCAGGTGTCGCTTCCGCGGGTGCACGCGGAAGTAGTGGCCGCGCGCATAGTGCAGGCGGTAGCCGCGCGGCCGTCACGTCGAGACCGGGCAGGGCCGCGACCCGGTCGGCGTCGAGACCGGCGGCGTTCACGACCGCGCGGCGCCTCGAGCGTCGTCGTCTCGCCGCCGCTCCGCGCGGCGAGGCGATAGCCCGCCTGCTCGTGCGCTCCGCGCCGCACCACCTCGTGCCGCCACGCGCGCCGTGCAGCCGTGGGCCTCGGCGTCGGCTAGGAGGCTGGCCATCAGCCGGTGCGAGTCCACGATGCCGGTGTCGGGCGACCACAGCCCGCTCACCGCCCGCACGTGCGGCTCGAGCGCGCGGATCTCGCCGGCGGAGAGCGGGCGCAGCGACGTGACGCCGTTGGCTCGCGCCTGCCGGACGATCTGCTCGAGCTTGGGCTCCTCCTCGTCGCGAGGTCGCGACGATCAGCTTGCCGAGCCGGGCGTGCGGGACGCCGTGCTTCTCGCACCACGCGTAGAGGCTCCGGTTGCCGCCGCGCACAGAGTCGGCCTTGAGGCTGCCCGGACGGATAGTAGATGCCGGCGTGGATGACTTCGCTGTTGCGGCTGCTGGTCTCGACCCCGAAGCGCTCGTGCCGCTCGATCAGCACGACCTCGCGGCCGCGCGCCGCCAGCTCGCGCGCGCAGGCGAGCCCCACGACGCCCGCCCCGATGACGACCGCGTCAGCGTCCAAGCGCGGATCAGCCGACTCAGTCCGGCCAGTGAACGGCGCCCGTGATGCGGCGGCGGATCTCGGCCCGCACCCGCCACACCCAGCGGTCGCCGCGCACGCCCTGCACGTGGTTCGCGTTCCAGATGAAGTGGCGGCCGATGTCGGTGCTCAGGTTGATGCCCGGCACCGGCGTCCAGTTGGCCTGCGCGGCCACGCGGAGCGTGCGCTCCACGACGCCGGTGAGGAAGATGAGCGAGTCGGAAAACGCTGAGTCCGGTGGGATACTGGAGTCGGAAGTCACCCTGCGCCCTGCCGGATGATAGGTGATCTCGCCGCTCACCAGCGCGCGCGGCGCCGGAGCGGTCGTCGACCCGGAAGGTCCACTGGTCGTAGTCGGCGTGATTCCGCGCGAGGCCCACGCTGTCGATCGAGTACTGCTCCTGGTTGGACGCGTCCGGTAGTCAGGTGCGTCCACCCGCGTGTAGAACGCGGACCAGCTGGCCTGGCCCCCGCATGGCGCCGCCGGTCGCAGCGAGAGCGTGTAGCCGAGCTCCTCGGGCTTCTTGTCGTGCTGCGTCCTCCGGTCCACCTGGATGTCGTCGGCATAGAGCTGCGCCGCGAGACGCAGGGCAGCGCGCCGCAACAGCCACGAGAAGTCCAGCCGAACAAGGCGTTGCCGCCACGGGCCGTTCTGATAGTGCGCGAGCACCCAGAGCTTGAGCGGGTTCAGGTACCACGGCTCGAACGACCGCACGACACTGTCGCGTGCCGGCGTAGACTTCCGCCTCCGACAGCGAGAACGCGAACCGGTCCGACGGCGTGACGACCAGTCGGTGCAGCGACAGGAAGCGCTTGGCGGGCTGCGTGCTGCCCCACGGATTCAGAGTCGTTGAGCTGGGTCGCGAGCATCTCCAGTCGCAGCCGCGGTGGGCCGAGACGAAGGAACAGGTGATCGTAGTTGTAGGGCGCCGGAGAGAGCAGCAGCCCCTCGACTTCCGGCGGCCCCCAGTTGCGTCCGACGGCCCCGAAGAAGACGTCGAAGTACTTCCACGAGGCGATGAGGTAGCTCTCGTCGAAGCGCCCCGCGATGATCCGGTCGCTTCGTGCCGATGTATTCCGGGTCGTACTTGAGGCGGTTGTCGAAGTACGGGTGCGCGATCAGTGCGACGTGCGGCATCTCGAGGGACAACGCCAGGTCGCCCGCAGGGTACGCGCGTGCGGTGTCGCCCGCGGGCCGCACCGTCCACCGGCTGGCATCCGACGCCCCCTGCAGCGCCACGCCGGCGTCCACCTTCCAGCGCACGGTGTCGGGCCGCTCCTCCAGCTCCCACGCCAGCAGGCGGAGGTTGCTCCTGACCGACTCAGGCAGGTCCGTCGTGTCCACGGCGGCCACCGCCCGCGCCACGTCGGCCCGCTTGAGCGGCCGGGTGAGCGGGATCGAGTCCCTGGAGCACGCCGGCGCGGATCAGGTGCTCGACGTAGGGCGTCGCCCAGGAGTCCACCGGGAGGTAGAGGCCGCTCTCCATCCGGCGCGCCGGCGCTTGGGCGTCGGGTACTACCGGCGCGGCCGGGGCGAGGGCCGCAGCGGTGTCGGGCCTCGGGGCCGCGCGGGTGCTGTCGTTCTGCGCCGCGAGCGGCGTGGTGGCCACCAGGCCGACGAGGCAAACGATCGGATAGAGCCGCATCGGCGCGAATATAGAGGCCGCCGGGGCTGGACGCACGCCTTGCCCCGCCTCCTATATTGCCCTCCGTGCGCGCCCGGACAGAGCCGCTCCTCGTGATGCTGGTCGCCGTCGTGGCGATATCGTGGGCCGCGCCGCTGATCCGCCTCTCCGGCGCGCCGCCGCTGGCCATCGCCGCGTGGCGGCTCACCTTCGCCTCCCTCGTCCTGGCGCCGGCGTTCGCCGCGTCGGGCGGCCGCCGCGAGTGGTCGCGCCTGGCCGGTGGCCAGCGCCGGATCGCCGTCGTGGCGGGGGTGGCGCTCGCCCTCCACTTCGCGTCGTGGATCACCTCGCTGCGCCTCACCAGCGTCGCCGCCTCGGCCGTCCTGGTGTCGCTGTCGCCCGTGTTTGCGTGGGGCCTCTCGCGGATCTTTCTCGGCGAGCGGCCGGGCCGGAGGCAGGCGGTCGGCATCGTGCTGGCCATCCTGGGCGCGGCGGTCATCGCCCTCGGCGATGCCCGCCGACGCCGGCCACGCGGCGCTCTTGGGCGACCTGCTGGCGCTGGCCGGCGCCGCCTTTGGCGGGGTCTACTTCGTCATCGGCCGGCGGCTCCGGACCGAGCTTGGCCTGGTCGCCTACGTCACGCCGGTCTATGCCGTCGCGGCCGTCGTCCTCCTCGCGTGGGCGGCGCTCCGCTCCGAGGCGTTCGTCGCGTATCCGGCCACCGATTGGCTGATCTTCGCCGGGCTCGCCCTGGGACCGATGCTGGTGGGCCACGGCGGCCTCAACTACGCCCTGCGCTACCTCCCGGCCTATACCGTCAACGTCGCCGCCCTGGGCGAGCCGGTCGGCGCCACCCTGATCGCCTGGACGCTGCCGGCCATCGCGGAGCCGCCCGGGTTGCCGGCCCTGGCCGGCGGAGCGCTGGCGATCGCCGGGATCGGGCTCGCCCTCGCCGGAACCGCGAGCCGTGGGGCGGACGGCATCGCGTCCCGTTAGCTTTCGCCACCGATGACTTCCACCGTTGAGGTGCTGCGGGGCGGCATTGTCGAGTCCCGCCACCGGGTGTCCGTGGCCGCCGTGGACGCCGACGGAAAGCTGGTGGCGTGGACCGGCGATCCGGACCTGGTGACCTACTGGCGCTCCTGCGCGAAGCTCGTCCAGGTGCTGCCGCTGATCGACGATGGCGCCGCCGCGGCGCTCGGCATCAGCGACACGGAGATCGCCGTGGCCTGCGCGTCGCACAACGGAGAACCGCGCCACGTCGCGGTCGTCGAGGGGCTTCTCCGGAAGGCGGGATGCAGCGAAGACGACCTGGCGTGCGGGCCGCACAGCTCGCTTTCGCCGGCCGTGGCCCGCGAGATGGCCGAGCGGGGCGAGCGGCCGCGCCGCATCCACAGCAACTGCTCGGGCAAGCACGCCGGCATGCTCGCGCTGGCGCGCTTCCACGGCTGGCCGACGACCGACTACCGCCGCGCGGGGCATCCACTGCAGCGCCGGGTCCTGGCGGAAGTGGCGCGCTGGACCGACGTGCCGGAGCAGCGGCTGGGTCAGGGAGTGGACGGGTGCGGGGTCGTGAGCTTCGCGCTGCCGCTGCGCAACATGGCGCTGGCGTATGCGAGGCTCGGATCGCGCGCAGAACCGAGTGTTGGTGGGTCGTGGGTGGAAGGTGGTGGTGCGGGTTCTCCTACAACCCACAACCCACAACCTGCCACCCGCTCCGCCGCAGCCGATCGTGTCGTCACCTCCATCCTCGCCGACCCGTTTCTCCTGGCCGGCACCGGTCGCCTGTGCACCGAAGTGATCTCGGGGTCCGGCGGCCGCGTTCTGGCCAAGGTCGGCGCCGAGGGGGTCTACTGCGCGCTGATTCCCGACGCGCGGCTCGGCATCGCGCTCAAGGTCGAGGACGGTGACGTCGAGAGCTCGCGCGTCGCGCTCCTCGCCACGCTCGAGGCCCTCGCGCCCGGCGCGGTCCGCGTGGCCGAGTCCTTCCGCTTGCCGGTGCTGAAGAACACCTTGGGAGAGGAAGTGGGGCGCCTCGTGGGGAACATCGCGCTGGAGCGCGGGCGTTGACGCGGCCCGGCGGATCGGCGTGGTTGGCGCTGGAGCCGGAGCAGCGGCTGGGCGCGGCGAGTCGGGCCGGATGGTCGTCGAGGGGGGGCGGCGAATGAGCGTGGGCGCACGAGATCGTGCATTCGAGCCGAGCCGCAATCGAACGGTGCGATGGTGCGACGGAGGGACAGTACGGTGACCACCGTGCTCGATTCCGCGACGAACGGTCTCGTGCGGGTGGCCCTGGGGCTGCCGGACGGCTCCGAGGCGCAGCTCGGCCAGTGGATGGCCGAAGCGCGACGGGACGGCACGCCGGACCTGTGGCTCGAGGAGCTGCTGATCTCCAGCGTGGTCTTCGTGGGCTTTCCTCGCGCGCTCGTGGCGATGGCGGAGTTTCGCCGCCTCGTGCCGGAGCCGGCGGCGGGCGCCGAGGTGTCGGATTACGCGCGGTGGCCGGAATGGCGCGCGCGCGGCGAGGCGACGTGCCGGACGGTGTACGGCAGGCACTACAGCCTGCTGCGTCGCAACGTGCGGGCGCTGCATCCCGCGCTCGAGGAGTGGATGATCGTGGACGGCTACGGCAAGACGCTGAGCCGCCCCGGGCTCGACCTGATGCGGCGCGAGCTGTGCTCGGTGGCGATGCTCGTTCCGCAGCGGGCGCCGCGCCAGCTGCTGGCGCACCTCCGCGGAGCGCTCAACGCCGGGGCGACCGCCGGCGCAGCTCGACGAGGTGCTCGACGATCGCCGGCCCGGCGGGCGTCGCACCGGAGGCGCTGGCGGTGGCCCGCGACCTGTGGCAGGAGCTGCGCGACACGCTCCTGCACGACTGATCCGTGTTCATCGACCAGGTGCTCATCGAGGTGGTGGCCGGCAACGGCGGATCCGGGATGGCCGCGTTCCGCCGGGAGAGTCGCGTGCCGAAGGGCGGCCCCTCCGGCGGCGACGGCGGCCGTGGCGGCAGCGTGCACGTGGTGGCCGACGCGCAGCTGTGGACCCTGCTCGACTACACCTACCACCCGCGCTGGGTGGCGGACTCGGGGCAGCCCGGCGGCCCCACGCAGCAGAGCGGCCGCTCGGCGGGCGACCTGGTCCTCCCGGTGCCGCCGGGCACCGAGGTACGCGACGAAGCCACGGGCGAGCTGCTGGGTGAGGTGCTGAAGCCGGGCGACGCGATCCTGGTGGCGCAGGGGGGCAGGGGCGGCCTCGGGAATCAGCACTTCGCCACGTCGACCCACCAGGCCCCGCACCACTATCAGCCGGGCGAGGACGGGCAGCAACGCACCATCCGGCTCACCCTGAAGCTGATCGCCGACGTCGGCCTCGTGGGCGAGCCGAACGCCGGCAAGAGCACGCTGCTCGCCGCGGTGACGGCGGCCCACCCCAAGATCGCCGACTACCCGTTCACCACCCTGGAACCCAACCTCGGCGTCGTGCAGCTCAGCGACCATCGCACCTTCGTGATGGCCGACATGCCGGGCATCATCGAGGGCGCGCACCAGGGCAAGGGCCTGGGGCTCAAGTTCCTGCGCCACGTCGAACGCACCCGCGTGCTGGTGTGCCTGGTCCCGCTGGACGCGCCCGACCTCGCGGCGGCGTACGCGATGCTGCGGAGCGAGCTGGAGCACTTCTCGCCGGTGCTCGCCGCGAAGCCGCACTGCGTCGCCTGGACCAAGGCCGATCTGGTGCGCGATCCCGCCGCTCTCGCCCTGCCCGCGACGCCGGGGGCGTTCGCGCAGTTCGTCCTCTCGTCCGTCTCGCATCGGGGGCTCGACGCGTTTCTCGAGGCCCTGTGGCAGCGGCTGGCACGCGAGCGCCGGGAGGTGGAGGCCGCCACGTGACGGACGCGGCGCGTCCGGAGGTGCGCGTCCTCGATCGCGACGACCCGGCCTTCCCGAAATCCCTCCTCGTCGTGCGGCCGCAGCCCGAGCGGCTCTACGCCCTCGGCGACCTCACGTTGCTCGAGCGGGATCTGGTCGGGATCGTCGGCAGCCGCACGCCGACCCCGTACGGGTCGAGAGTGGCGTACCAGGCGGGGCAGGCCGCCGCGCGGGCGGGGCTGGTCGTCGTGAGCGGCATGGCCCGCGGACTCGACGCGCGGGCGCACCGCGGCGCCCTCGACGCCGGCGGCAGCACCATCGCCGTCCTGGGCAGCGGCGTCGACGTCCCGTACCCCAAGTCCAACCGCGACCTCTACGCCGACGTACTCCGATCGGGGCTGCTCCTCAGCGAGCAGGAGCCCGGCACGGACCCGAAACCCGGCTCCTTTCCCAAACGCAACCGGCTGATCGCCGGCCTCGTACGGTGCCTGCTGGTGGTGGAGGGGAAGATCCGAGGCGGCACGCGGAACACCTCGGCCCTGATGATGGAGTTGGGCAAGCTGGTGCTCGCCGTTCCGGGCCGGATCGAGGACGAGGTCGCCGCGGGCCCCAACCTGCTGCTGGCCGAAGGCGCCACGATCTACCGCGGCCCCGACGACCTGCTGAAGCCCTTCGGCGTGCACTGGGAGGCGGTGGTGGAGGACGAACGGAAGGCCGCCGCCGCGGAGATCGGCGACCTGTTCTCCCAAGAGCCCGAGCTGCTGCGCGCGGAGGCGCGCGTGTTCGACCTGCTGGGTGCCGAGCCGCTCCACGTGGACGCCATCGCGGCGCGGACCAAGCTCGACGCGGGTACGCTCCTGGCCGCGCTGTCGTCGCTCGAGCTCAAGGGACTGGCGGTCCAGCTGCCGGGAAAGCACTTCCGCCTCGCCGCGTGAACGCGCGCGGTGGCCTCGGGGTGACGCTGGCCAGGTGCGGGCGGCGCGAAGAACGATGAAGACGTCGGGGCAGCCTCCGCCGGCGCACCTCTACATCCACGTGCCGTTCTGCGCTCGGCGGTGCACGTACTGTGATTTCAGCATCGCGGTGCGTCGCGTGACGCCCGTCGCCGCCTACCTCGAGGCGCTGGGCCGCGAGCTGGCGCGCTCGCCGGCGCCGCCGGAGCCGGACACGGTGTACCTGGGCGGCGGAACGCCCTCCCTGCTGGGTGGCGCGGGGCTCGCACGCGCTGGCGTCGCTCCTCGGCCTCAGGCGGCCGCCGGCGGAGTTCACGGTCGAGGCCAACCCCGAGGACGTCACGCCCGAGAGCGCGCGCGACTGGGTCCGTGCCGGCGTGAACCGGCTGTCGCTGGGGGCGCAGTCGTTCGACGACCGGGTGCTGGCGTGGATGCATCGCACGCACCGCTCGTCGCGGATCGGCCAGGCCGTCCGTGCGGCCCGGGACGCCGGCCTGGAGAACCTGTCGCTCGACCTCATCTTCGCCCTTCCGGAGGCGTTGGGCCGCGACTGGCGCGGCGACCTCGACGCGGCCGTGGCCCTGGAACCCGATCACATCTCCCTGTACGGGCTCACGGTGGAACCCGGGACGGCGCTGTTCCGCCAGGAGGGCCGCGGCCAGCTGGTCGCGGCCGGAGAGCAGCGCTACGCGGAAGAGTACCTGCTCGCTCACGAGCGGATGGCGGCGTCGGGTTACCGGTTCTACGAGGTGTCGAACGCGGCGCGGCCGGGACGCGAGGCCGTGCACAACCGCGCCTACTGGACGCTGGCGCCGTACCTCGGCCTCGGCCCGTCGGCGCACAGCTTCGACGGCGTGGCGCGGTGGTGGAACGAGCCCGCC
Source organism: uncultured Gemmatimonadales bacterium (assembly GCA_963729955.1). Lineage (GTDB taxonomy): Bacteria > Gemmatimonadota > Gemmatimonadetes > Gemmatimonadales > JACORV01 > Fen-1245. The sequence goes on along the minus strand of CAVSQA010000020.1, from coordinate 6,941 downwards.
TACGCCCGCTGGCAACGGCTGCTGGCGGAGGGGAAGAGCCCGGCGGCCGGACACGAGCTGCTGAACGAACACCAGCGGCGACTCGAGCAGCTCTACCTCGGCCTCAGGACGTTCGAGGGAGTCGTCCTCCCCGATCCGTGCCCGCCGCAGCTCAGCGATTCGGTCGAGCGCTGGGTGGCGGCGGGCTGGGCGGAATCGGATGCGTCGCCGGCCGGCCCGCCCCTGGCGGGAGCGTCCGGACGTCCGGGTGGTCGAGTCCGCCTGACCCCGCAAGGCTGGTTGCGGCTAGACGAGTTGGTGGCAACCATTTAAGTTGCTGCGGGACTTCACGTTGACTCCTATGTCCGAATCCCTGACCGAGCGGGAGCTCCGGGTGCTGGACGCCGTCGTCCAGAGCTACGTAGAGACCGCCGAGCCGGTGGGCAGCCGCACGGTTGTCCGACGGTTCGGGCTCGGCGTGTCTCCCGCCACCGTGCGCAACGCGATGAGCGACCTGGAGGAGAAGGGTTACCTCTTCCACCCGCACACGTCCGCGGGTCGTGTCCCCACCGATCGCGCGTATCGGCTCTACGTGGATTCCCTGATGCGCTCGCCGACGCTGTCCGCCGCGCAGGAGGCGCGCCTGCGCTCGGACCTGATGGCCGAGGGCTCGGCCATCTCCACCATCATCCACTGCGCGGCCCAGGTGCTGAGCGTGCTCACCCAGGAGCTGGGTGTGGCCGTCACGCCGGCGTTGGACTCGATCGTCCTGGAGCGGCTCGAGCTGTTGACGGTCGCCAGCGACCGGTTGCTGCTGGTCTTGACCCTGCGCAGCGGCCTGGCGCGCAGCGTGTTCGTCCAGGTGCCGGGCACGCTGCATCCCGAGGCGGTGGTCAGCATCTCGGTGGTGCTCAACGACCGGCTCGCCGGCCTCACGCTGCGCGAGATTCGCCAGACCCTGCCGGAGCGGGTGCGTGACTCGGCGAAGACGAGCGCGGAGAGCGAGCTGCTGGACATCTTCGTCGCCACGGGGGATCAGCTCTTCGACGTGGCCAACCCGGCGCCCGACGCGGTCGTGATCGGCCGCACGTCGGTGCTGGCCGAGCAGCCGGAGTTCGCCACCGGCGCCAAGATGCGCGAGCTGATCGAGCTCACGGAGCAGCGCGAAGTGCTCCGCAAGGCGCTGGAGTCGCGGGCCAATTCGGTCGGTCTCACGGTCACCATCGGCGGGGAGAACGAGAGCGAGAGCCTGTCGCGCCTGACCCTCATCACGGCGCCGTACCACTCGGGCGCGCTGTCGGGCGTGATCGGAGTGCTCGGTCCCACCCGGATGCCCTACGAGAAAGTGGTGACGCTGGTGGAGCACACCTCCAAGCTGGTGGGCGATCTGCTGCGATGATCACACGACGGCCGAGGGAGATCGTGCGGGCGGCGCGACGAACGCTAACGGGTGGGGCAGAGCCCCTCACGGCGCGATGAGCGATTACTACGACGTGCTGGGCGTATCCCGCAACGCCGACGAGGCCACCCTGAAGCGCGCCTACCGCAAGCTCGCGATGGAGTACCATCCCGACCGCAACAACGGCGACCGCTCGGCCGAGGCCAGGTTCAAGGAGCTGACCGAGGCGTACGAGGTCCTGCGTGACCCCGAGAAGCGCGCCGTCTACGACCGGTACGGCGAGGCGGGCCTCAGGGGCCGGGCGGGGCAGGCGCAGGGCTTTCATCCCTTCGACCTGTCGGAGGCGCTCAACATCTTCGTGCGCGACTTCGGCGGCTTCAGCGGCTTCGAAGAGATGTTCGGCGGTCGCGGGGGGGGGGCGCGGGCAGTCGGTGGAACGCCGGGGCAACGACCTCAAAGCGTCGATTTCGCTCACCCTCACCGAAGTCGCCACGGGCACCAAGAAATCGCTGAAGTACAAGGTGCTCGTGCCGTGCGAGGCCTGTGGCGGCAGCGGCGCGAAGGCCGGCACGTCGCCGCAGGTCTGCAAGACGTGCGGGGGTAGCGGCGAGCTGCGGCGTGCGCAGCGCTCGATCTTCGGCCAGTTCGTGTCGGTGTCGCCGTGCCCCGCCTGCTTCGGCGAGGGCCGGGTCATCGCCGACGCCTGCCCCATCTGCCGGGGCGACGGGCGCACCAGGGTCGATCGCACCGTGGCGGTGGACGTGCCGCCCGGCGTGTCGTCGTCCAACTACATCACGTTGAGGGGCCAGGGGCACGCGGGCGCCCGGGGCGGCTCCGCCGGCGACCTGGTGGTCATGCTGGAGGTGGAGGACGACGAGCGGTTCCAGCGCCACGGCGACGACCTCGTCTACGACCTGCCGCTGTCCTTCAGCCAGGCCGCCCTGGGGGTGGAGGTGGCGGTGCCGACGCCCTACGGCGACGAGTCGGTCAAGGTGCCGGCGGGCACCCAGTCGGGCACGGTGCTGCGGCTCAAGGGCCGCGGGCTGCCCCACCTCGGGGCGGGCAGCAAGGGTGACCTCCACATCAGGGTCGGCGTCTGGACGCCGGATCGGTTGACGCCGGAGATGCAGCGGTTGTTCCAGGAGCTGTCCGGCCACGAGGGCGAGCCGCCGGCGGGACGCGCCGGCCGGTCGTTCTGGGACCGCATGAAGGACGCGTTGGGCGCGTGAGCATCCGCGGTGCCGCCCCGCCCGCCGCGACGGTGGTCGCCCGCGGGCCGTTCCTCGCGGGCGGCGTCGTCATCCTGAACGAAGACGAGGCGCACCACCTGCGGGTGCGCCGGGTGGGCGACGGCGCCCTGATCCGGCTGGTGGACGGGCGGGGCGGTGTGGCAACCGCGCGCATCGCGCTGGAGGCGCAGGCGGTCGTGGCGCGGGTGATCGCGACCACCTTGGTCGGTGCGCCGCCGGTGACCGAGCTGTTGCTCGGGGCGGGGGACCGCGACCACTTCATCGGAGCGGTCGAGAAGGCGACTGAGCTGGGTGCGACCCGGGTCGTGCCGGTGGTGAGCGAGCGCGCGGCGGGCGTCGCGACGCGCTTTCAGGCCTCGCACGTGGAACGGGCGATGGCGCGCGCCCGCGAGGCGGTGAAACAGTGCGGCGGGACCTGGGCCCCGGCCATCGGCGCCCCGGTGGCGCTGCCAGAGGCGCTCCGCCAGCACCCCCCCGGGCTGGTCCGGCTGCTGGCGGACCACGAGGGGGGGCCGATGCCGGCGCTGCGCGAAGGCGACGCCGTGCAGTGGGCCATTGGCCCGGAGGGCGGCTTTACCGATGCCGAGTTGGGCCTGCTCCACGCGGCGGGGTTCCGGCCGGTGGCGCTGGCGCGCGCGATCCTGCGGTTCGATACCGCAGCCGTGGCGGCCCTGACGGTGACGGGGATGATGAGGGGACGGAGTGAAAAGTGAGAGGTGAGGAGTGAGAGGTGAGAGGTTCACGTGAGAAGTGAGAGGTGAGAAGCGTGAGAGGTAAGACGTGAAAGGTGAGACGTTGGGGTGAGAGGTGAGAAGACAAGGTGAGAAGGCGGCGCCTCACCCTCTCACGCATTTCGACCGCTCACTTCTCACCTGAACCTCTCACCTCTCACTCCTCACCTCTCACGCCTTCGCAGTGGAGGTTTCAATGAGCACGGACTGCCTGTTCTGCCGCATTGCCCGCGGCGAGGCCAAGGCGGACGTGGTGTACCGCACCCCGACGCTGGTGGCGATACGGGACATCAACCCGCAGGCCCCGGTCCACGTGCTGGTGATCCCCACCGAGCACGTGGAAACGCTGAATGACTCGTCGGACGCCGAGTTTCTCGGCGGCCTGCTCGTGGCGGCCGGCGAGGTGGCCCGCCAGGAGCGGATCGACGTGCGCGGCTACCGGGTGGTGATCAACAACAAGCCCGAGTCCGGGCAGACGGTGCCGCATCTGCACGTGCACGTGCTGGGTGGACGGTCGATGAAATGGCCGCCGGGCTGACAACGTGAAGCGTGTTAGGTGGCGCGTGAGAGGTGAGACGTGAGGGATGAGACGTTCAAGTGAGAGGTGAGAGGCCAAGACGTGAGAAGGCGGCTACACCGGTCCTTCTCACGCCTTTCGCCCTCTCACGTCTCACTTGAACCTCTCACTTCTCACCTTTCACCTCTCACTTGTCGTATCCCCCTAACGCGCGTAGCTTAATACGGTTGCGCCCGAGCGCGGTTTCCCAGTGAGGGGGGAGTTCGTACATGCCGGAAGTGATCATTCACGAGGACGAGAACTTCGAACGCGCGCTGAAGCGTTTCAAGAAGAAGTGCGAGAAGGCGGGCATTCTCTCGGATCTGCGCAAGCATCGCCACTACGAGAAGCCGAGCGAGCGCCGGAAGCGGAAGATGAACGCTGCGCGCCGCAAGAACCGCCGCAGCAGAAGTGAACGGTAGTCTCGCCGAGCAACTCCGCGCCGCTCTCAACGCGGCGCGCAAGGAACGCGACCGGGCCCGCACCCTCCTCTTCTCCACCATCCTGTCGGACGTCCGCAACCGCGAAATCGAGCTGGGCAAGGCGATCGACGACCCCGAGACCGTCGAGGTCCTGCGGCGGGGCATCAAGCGCCGCCAGGAGTCGGTCGAGGCGTTCACCGCGGGCGGGCGGCAGGAGCTGGCCGACCGCGAGGCCCGCGAGATCGCCGCGCTGGAGGCCTTCGTGCCTCCGGGCGCGTCCGACGAGGAGATTCGGGCCGCCGTCCGCGACGCCGTCGCCGGGGGCGCGAAGGACCTCGGACCGCTGATGGGCAAGGTCATGCCGCTGTTCAAGGGCCGCGCCGACGGCAAGACCGTGAATCGCATCGCCCGCGAGGAACTCGCCGCGACGTCATGACCGTGGGGTTCTCGGAGTCCGCTCTCGCCGCCATCGAGTTTCCCGCCGCACTCGATCTCGTCGCACAGCACGCCGTATCGCCCCTCGGGGCCGCCCGCGTCCGCTCGCTCCGGCCTCAGGCCGACGCATGGCTGGTCGGCCACGAGCTGGAGCGCGTCGACCAGTACCTGGCCCGCCGCGACGCCGGTGACGACCTCAGCCCGGAGCCGTTCCCCGACATCGCCGGCCCCCTGGCCAGGCTCCGCCTCGAGGGATCGGTGCTCGAAGGGCGGGAACTGGCGGACGTCGGCGTCGCGCTGGCGGCGGCCCGCGCCGTGCACGCTCGCGTGTCCCGCGTCGCACGCCTGGCGCCGCTCGTGGCCGCCCTGGGTGTGGTGCCACCGGCCCGCGAGCTGGAGGACGCGCTGGCGGCGGCGCTCGAGCCCGACGGCCTGGTCAGGGACGCCGCCTCGCGCGACCTGGCGCAGGCGCGCCGGGACGTGCGCGAGATCCGCGAAGACCTGGTCGAAGCGGCTCGCGGGGATCCTCGCATCCCTCGACGCCCGACTCGTGCCGCCCGACGCCTCGGCCACCGTCCGGGGCGGCCGCTACGTCATCCCGGTGCGCCGCGAGGCCCGGTCGCGGCTGGGCGGGATCGTCCACGACGAGTCCGCCACGCACGCCACCCTGTTCGTCGAGCCCTCCGAGGCCATCGAGCTCGGCAACCGGCTGCGCGAGGCCGAGGCCGCCGAGACGCGCGAAGTGCTGCGCGTCCTGCGCCGGCTGACGGAACGGCTCCGCCCCGAGGCGGCCGCGGTCGAGGCCGCGTTCGAGATGCTGATCGCGGTCGACTGCTGTTCGGCGCGGGCGGCCTTCGCCGCCGCGGCGGCGGCCGCGCTCCCCGCCATCGTCGAGCGCGGCGCGGGGGCCTTCGCCCTCGTTGAGGGGCGGCACCCGCTGCTCCTGGGCGGCGAGTCGCCCGTGGTGCCCTTCGACCTGGTCCTCGATCCCGCGGAGCGCACCGTGCTCGTCTCCGGTCCCAATGCCGGAGGGAAGACGGTGCTGCTCAAGGCCGTCGGGCTCATCGTGGCCCTGGCCCAGAGCGGCGTGATCCCGCCGGTCGGGCCCCGGCACCCGGCTCCCGGTGTTCTCCGCGCTGTTCGCCGACATCGGCGACCGCCAGAGCATCCAGGAGAGCCTCTCGACCTTCAGCGCGCACGTGGCGTCCCTCAAGGAGGTGCTGGAAGGCGCCGACCAGGCGTCGCTGGTGCTGCTGGACGAGCTGGGGACCGGCACCGATCCGGCGGAGGGCGCCGCGCTCGCCGCCAGCGTGCTGCGTGCGCTCACCACCCGCTCGTGCACGACGATCGCGACCACCCACCTGGGCTCCCTCAAGGAGCTGGCGGCGAAGGAGCCGGGCATCGTGAACGGGTCGCTGCAGTTCGACGCCGTCGAGCTGACGCCGACCTTCCGATTCACCAAGGGCATCCCCGGCCGCTCGTACGGCCTGGCGATCGCGCGCCGGCTCGGGCGTCGACGCGGCGGTGCTCGCCGACGCGGAGCGCGAGCTGCCCGACGGCGCGCGCACGCTCGAGACGACGCTGGCGCGACTCGAGGCGCGGATCCAGGAGCTGGGTCAGCGCGAGACGGAGCTGGCGGCGCGCGCGGCGGCACTGGAGGGCGACGTGGCCCGAACCGAGCGACGGGAGGCCGAGCTGGCGGGGCGGGAGCAGGAGATTCGCCGCCGGGAGAAGGAGCTGGAGCGGACGGGGAAGCGCGCGGTGCGGGAGTACCTGCTCGAGGCGCGCGCCGAGGTCGAGAAGGCGATCGCGGTGGCGCGCCAGGAGCAGAGGGAGCGCGAGGCGAGACGGCTGGTGGAGGACGCGATCGCGGCGGTCGGGGCGGCGGAGGTCGACCGTCTCGCGTCGGAGGAGGCGCCGGAGGGTGCGGGTCCGCGGCCGCCGCGACCGCCGACCGGCCGGTCCGGTCGCGCCGGGCGACCGGGTGCGCATCGCGCCGCTGGGCATCGAGGGTGACCTCGAGAGCGTGCAGGGAGGCGAGGCGACCGTGCTGGTGCGCGGCCGGCGGGTGCGGGTGGCGAGCTCCACGCTGGCGCCGGCCTCGTGACATGATCGCGCCCGAGCTGATCGAGCAGATTCGTGACGCGGCCGACCCTGTCACCATCATCG
>CAVSQA010000019.1:0-137596 GCA_963729955.1 uncultured Gemmatimonadales bacterium | reverse complement strand
CGCCGGCAATTTCCCGAGGAGTCGCAATGAGAACGAGGCCAAAATAGCTGGCAGTGGCGGCCGTAACAGCGAGAACATCCCGAATGGTAAACCTGAATCGGTGTCTCTTAGACCATCGTCGGATCGCCAATCCAGTGCCGACAGTTATAAACGCTGAGACTGCCAGGTCCAGCAAGAGGCCGCTAGTGCTGTTTACACTGATCGACTCAACCCCTAGCCAGCCGAAGCGGTCGGGCCAACCGAGAGGATGAGGCCGATCATACAGGCCAAAGAACGGAACATTGACAAACAAGAGACTCCCCAGAGGCACGCACATCAGCACCCAAAAGCCCCAATTCCGCAGACAACTGCGAGCAGGTCGGGGTGATTGCTCCATGAGCCACTACTCCTCGAAAGGGCAACTGGGCGGCAGCCCGTCGGGAAGAACCAGCCGCGATTGTCGCAGCCAACCGGAAGCGGCGTCAAGGGCGGGAGTCGTTGCCGGACGGCACGGCCCGAAGAACGGCCCGCACCAGTTTCCCGCAAAGGCCAACGACGAGGCGACAAGCGAGTGCGATGAAGGCGATCCCCGCGAGAGCAAGCGGCACCGAGAGGAACCAGGGCAAATCGAAAATGCCGGGGCTGAGCCAGCCGCCAACGGTGTTACTACCATGCCAACCGCACCTCAGAATTAGCCACTTTGGTTGGGTACCGTAGCACAGTCCAATCGCCAAGACCAGCGTTACGCCCCATGTCCGCCAACGTGAACTGGTACGGTCGCAATGGCCGGAGGCGAAATGCGACAGGGACGGCGAAAGCGGAAGCGACCAGTACAAGGGACACCGAGCCGTTGAAGATCACACTGGGCCATTTCCAGTCCCAGTCTGTAGTTGTGGTCGGACTCGGTGGTCGCCGCGAGACCCGTTGAGCAATATCGGGTTGCGCTGTGGAGGGGCCAACCGTACCAATCTGCATCCCCCTCCCAATAACCGCAATGGAACTGGGCAACCACAGCGGCAACCAGGACCGCCGGCGCAGGGCGACGGAGAGTAAATGCTTGCGGAGCATGGCCAGACCGTGCGTCGGCTCCGGGAATAGCCCCATCACCATTGTACGTGGGCAAGGAGGTACGGGAGGCGGTCGGCGGGGCGATGGCGGGGCGTCCCAGTGGGGTTGTCCTGGTGTGGCTGGTCGACGCCATCGGGGCGCTCGGGTACCCGGGCATCGTGGTGCTGATGGCGATCGAGTCCTCGATCATCCCGCTGCCGTCGGAGCTGGTGATGGCGCCGGCCGGCTATCTCGCCGCCACCGGCCGGATGGACCTGCCGGCCTGGCCCTGGCGTGCGGCATCCTCGGCAGCCTGATCGGCTCCTACGCGAACTACTGGGTCGCCTCCCGAGTGGGCCGGTGGGTGTTCGTGCGCTACGGCCGCTGGTTCCTCGTCAGCGAGAAGTCGCTCGAACGCTCGGAACGGTTCTTCGAGCGGCACGGGCCCATCGCCGTCTTCATCGCACGCCTCTTCCCGGTGGCGCGCCATCTCATCTCGATCCCGGCGGGCATCGCGCGGATGCCGCTCGGCCGGTTCCTGGTCTACACGGGCACCGGTGCGGGCATCTGGTGGGCCATCCTGATGGCCATCGGCTGGGTGATCGGCAAGGAGGGCAAGGCCTGGGACTCGAAACTCGTGTACGCCTATTCCAATCGCGCCCTCGTTATCTTGATCCCGGCCGTGGCGGTGCTGATCGCCGTCTACGTGATCTGGCACCGGCGTCGCGTCCGGGCGGCGGCCAGGCCGACGGGTGAGGGCAGGGGCCGATGACAGGTGTCTGCCCCCGCCCGCGCCGCGGCCGGCGCTGGTCGCTCGCCGATGGATCGTGGTCGGCCGGGTGCAGGGGGTGGGTTTCCGCTGGTTCGTCCTCAGCCACGCCCAGTCGCTCGGCGTCCGGGGTTGGGTGCGGAACACCGAGGACGGGGCCGTGGAGGTGGTCGGTCTGGCCGGCGCCGCCGCCATCGAGCAGCTGGATGCCCAATTGACCGCGGGACCACCGGGCGCGCGCATCCTCAGGGTCGAGCGGAGTGATGTTCCACACGAGACTGTGGAAGATAAGTCGTTCAGGATCAAGCACTAACGAACAAAGGTGAACAAATATTGTCGGTTCGGATGTTATTTAGTGGGAACACGGTCGGGCTTGAGAAAGCCCTTGGCGCTTGCGAATTTACGTGGCTGGGCCCCTGTAGCTCAGCATGGATAGAGCAGCGGTTTCCTAAACCGTTGGTCGGGTGTTCGAGTCACCCCAGGGGCATCACCTTCAGAGGGTGAGAGGGACGGGAATGACAGGTTCAACGGGTGCGCCGCTTCCGTCCGGCTCCGGGCCGGTCGCCAGTCGAGACTGGGCGGAATGGATCGGGGAGCACACGCGCGACGTGGTGGTGGCGATCGGCGGAGTCCTGGTGGTAGCCGCGGCGGTCTGGCTCTACATCACCTCCGAGAACCGCAAGGAGATCTTCGCCGCGCAGGCGCTGACCAAGGCCCGCGGCGACGCGCAGGCCGGCGATCTTCCGCTGGCGGCGTACGACCTGAACCAACTGCAGGACCGGTACAGCGGCACGCGAGCGGCCGACCAGGGCGCGCTGTTGCTCGGCGACGTGCGCCTGGTGCAGGGCGGCGCCCAGACCGACGCGGCCGTGAAGGGGCTGCAGGCGTTCGTCGAGAAGCGGCATCCCGACTACGTACTCGCGTCCGCGTGGTCGCTCCTGGGCGGCGGGCTCGAGCAGGAGCGGAAGTACGCCGAGGCGGCTCAGGCCTACCGGAAAGCGTCGCAGCTCGTTCCGTACGACTTCCTGAAGGCGCAGTACCTCCTCGACGCCGGGCGCACGCTCGCGATCGCCGGCGACTCGGCCAAGGCGCGCGACGCCTACAGCGAGGTCATCGCGAAGTTCGGCGCCCTCAACCAGGCCGCCGAGGCCAGGGTTCGCCTTGGCGAGCTTGGCGGGACCGCGCCGAATCCCAAGGGGCAGGCACCCGCCGACCAGAAGACGGGCTGAAGCCGCCGACGGGCGCCGCCGGTCAGCTCTGCGGCGCCACCTGGTACTGCTCGAGCTTCCCGTCGGGCATCTCGTAGGTCCATACCCGCAGCGTCCGGTGCTCGAAGACGGCCCGGTAGACGCGCAACAGCATCCCGCCGCGCCCCTCCTCAGCGACCTGGGTGAACGACCGGGGGGCGCCCAGCGGCCCGAGGCCCGACGCGAAGTCGCTCAGCGCCTGCGCGTCGAAGTAGGCGCTCGCGTCCTCGGTGAGGAGCGAGCGGTCGATCGTGCCGTGCTGCAGGCCGACGAAGATGCCCAGTGCCTCGGCTTCGCGGGCGCGGGTGTTCGCGTCCTGCGTGGCGAAGAGCATCCTCCCGACCGCCTGGGAGATCGCGCCCGCCGCGGTCGAGGCGTCCTGGTTGGTGAGGACGACGACGGCGGCGCGGTCGTCGGGGTACACGCGGTTCGATGCCGTGAAGCCCGAAACTTCGCCACTGTGCGCGATTACCCGGTGTCCGGCGTCGAGCCCCACGTCCACGCCGAGCCCGTAGCCGGTGCCCACGCCGTTCTTCAGCCGGACCTCGGTCTCGAGGGCCTGGTACGACGCCGGTGCGAGCAGCGTCCGATCCATGAGCGAGACGTCCCACTTGGCCAGATCCGACGCCGTCATGGCCAGCTCGCCCGCGGCGAACATCCACCCGCTCCCTTCCACCGGCGCCGGGCGCAGCGGCCCGAGCCCGTAGCGCATGTAGCCGATGGGATCGGCGGGCGGGAGCGGGCCGGCGTCGGTGTTCACGGCGCTGCCCATCCCGAGGGGCTCGAGGATGTGCGAGCGCAGGAAGTCGAAGAACGGCATCCCGCTGGCCTTCTCCACGATCAGGCCGGCGATGACGTAGTTGGTGTTGCTGTACTGCCAGCGCGTGCCCGGATCGAAGTCGAGCGGCTTCCTGGCCCAGCGGCTGAGGATGGAGTCGGTGCCGATCGGCCGCTGCATCAGCTCGGGGACGTAGTCCTGGGGCCAGTAGTCCTGATAGCCCGAGGTGTGCGACAGCAGCTCGCGGATGGTCACCTCGCGCGCGCGGGTCAGGCCGGGCAGGAACCGCGAGACCGGGTCGTCGAGCGAGAGCTTGCCCTGTTGCTCGAGGAGGAGAATGCACGACGCCGCAAACTGCTTGCTGATCGAGCCGATGCTGTAGCGCATCGTCGGCAGGGCGGGGACCTTCGGCTCGAGCCGCGCGTCGCCGTACGCCTGGGCGTAGGCGAGCTTGCCGTCGCGCACCACGGCGACCGTCGCGCTCGGCACTCCCGTGGCAGCCAGGACCTGCCGGGCGATCGAGTCGACGCGCGCGGCCAGCGCCGTATCGGCGGCCGCGGGGCCCTGAGCGGCCAGGGTGACTGGGGCAGTGGACACCGCCGCGAGCAGCACGGCCGACAACATCGCCTTTCGCATCATCAGCTCCTGAAGAGGACCCGGACGACAATCTGCGGAATCTGAGCACGGATACTCGGACGGACAATGCGTGGCTCCGAGAGGGTTCCGGGGCTCAGCCTCACCCGGCGCCGGCCCCGTCTGCGAGGCTGCAGATTGGCACCCCCTGAGCCGGCCGTTCGCCGCGCCCTCAAGTGATGCTTGAGCTCTCCTTGGTACCTGCCAGGCTCGACAACGGTTCGGGCCCTCGAGCCGCCAAACCCCTTGATCCAATGCAGTTGCCACTATCCCGATTATCCACAGCTTGAGGTCCTCCCAACGGTAAGCCGCATCACGGGCGCCGGTGCCGCCCAAACGTGTCAGCGAGCCAAGCCGTGGCTTGGCCGGGGACGGCGTGCAGCCTCGACTCGGAGCCGACTTCTTGGCTCCTGGAGACGCAGAACGGCCTGCATCACTGCGCCACTGTCGCGCCAATTCGACTTCGTATAATAGATGTTATGTTAAGTTGAATTGTTTGTAACTGTGGATATCCGTGGGCTATACCGCTAATCAGTTGCTGGATCGGTGGTTAGCAGCGACGTGACGATGCCGCGGAAGACCAGTCGGCCCTCACCCCGCAGGCGTATGGCCGTGGCGGTCGAGCCGTCGCTCGTGAAGGAGACGTCGAGCGGGAGTCCCGACCTGGTCCAGAGCCTGACCGGTGAGCCGCTCCGGCCGTGCGTGGCCAGGGTGAGTGCGGAAGCGACGGCCCCGGTGCCGCAGGCCAGCGTCTCGCCCTCGACCCCGCGCTCGAAGGTCCGTATCCGCCAACTGCCGTCCCCCTTCGGGGACACCCAGTTCACGTTGGCGCCCTCGTCGCCGAGGGCCGGATCCCTGCGGAGCGTTGGGCCCCGGTCGGCGACAGCGACCTTGTCCACGTCCGCCACGGTGAGAACGAGGTGCGGGACGGAGGGTCGCACGACGGTCGGACGCTCCTCGTCCGGGCCGGAGCGGATCTTGGGTGCCGGCTGGGGGACCGGGCAGTCGGGGAGGAGGATCTCGGCCCGGTCGTTCAACACCCTGCCCCGATGGATCCCTGCCAGCGTTGAGAACCGCACCTCGGCGTCGGGCTTCGCGAATTCGAGGATGACGGCGAGTCGGGTGGCGCACAGCGCCCCGTTCCCGCACATCGGGCCGACCGATCCGTCGCGGTTCCAGAACCGGAAGGCGAAGTGGACTCCGTCGGCGGACGTCGGCTCGAGCAGCCCCACGCCGTCGGCGCCGATGCCGAGCCGCCGGTCGCACACGGCCGCGATGGCCGCCGGCGTCAGCTCCTCGGCCTGGACGTGCCGGCCGTCGAACATGACGAAGTCGTTGCCGGAACCCGTCATCTTGTAGAAGATGGTGCCCGGCTTCATATCCGCCCCACCAGCGCCCACCAGCGCAGTCGCCATACCATCCACACCGCCTCGCGTACGATCGCACCCGACATCTTGCTGCGGCCCTCGCTCCGGTCACTGAACGTGATGGTGATTTCCTTGATGCGGAAGCCCTTGCGCCACGCGCGGAACGACATCTCGATCTGGAAGGAATAGCCGTTGGAGCGCACCCGGTCGAGGTCGATGGCCGCCAGCACGGCGCGCCGGTAGCACTTGTAGCCCCCGGTCGAGTCCCACAGCATCAACCCCGTCACCCAGCGCGCGTAGACGTTGGCGAAGTACGACAGCATCAGCCGGTTCATCGGCCAATTGATGACGGTGACGCGCCGATTGAGGTAGCGGGATCCGATGACGACGTCCGCGTCCGCGATCTCGGCGAGGAACGTGGGCAGATGCCGCGGGTCGTGCGAGAAGTCGGCATCCATCTCGAACGCGTAATCGAACCCCTTCTCCAGGGCCCACCGGAAGCCGGCCACGTAGGCCGTGCCGAGCCCGAGCTTCCCCGATCGGTGCAGCACGTGCACGCGCGGCTCGGCCGATGCCAGGGCGTCGGCCAGCTCGCCCGTGCCGTCGGGCGAGTTGTCGTCCACGACCAGGACCTCGAGTCGAGGGTCCTGCTGCAGCACCAGGGGGACGATCTTGGGGAGGTTCTCCCGCTCGTTGAAGGTCGGGATGATGACGAGGGCGCGCTCAGCCACCGCGCCTCCGGAGGGCGAGGGGGAGGCCGAGCAGGATCACGATGCCGGCCAGCGAGGCGAGCGTGACGCCCTTCCCCACCTGGTAGCTGCGGCTGGCGAACCGCAGCCGCACGAGGCGCGCGCCCCTCGGGACCGGCACGGTGAGCAGCGTGTACTGCCCCCGCAGCACCGCCGCGTCGTGCCCGTCCACGGTCGCGTGCCAGTCGGGGTACCAGTTCTCGCTCACCACGACGTACGCATCGTGCTCGGGCACCGGGTCGAGCCGCACCGTCATCGCGCCGGGTTCCCAGGTCGTCACCGTAGCGCGGCTCGCCATGGCCGGCGGAAGCGATTCCAGGGGCGGCGTCACGACCGGCGCATCCTGGGGCAGCAGGACGAGGCGGCCGTAATCGAGCCGGGGGTTCATCAGGGTCGGAACGATCTGCTCGTCCGGGACCTTGACCGCCGCGGGCACGACGCGGGCATACGGCACGGAATCGGTCCGCTCGTAGAGGTTGGCCGTGACGCCGGAAGAGGTCGTGACGGCGCTCAGCACCTTGTGGAAGCGCAGGGCGAACCCGGCGTTCGTCTCCAGATCCTGTCCTCCCGTCGGCCAGATCAGGTAGCGCACGGCCAGCAGGTCCCACAGCGGCAGGTAGCGGTCGAGGTTCGCCCAGACGTTCTGGCCGCCGAGCAGCTGATCGTAGCTGTTCAGCTCGAACCCGTGGTGGCCCAGCACCTGGGGGATGTCGAACGCCATGAGCGCGGCGCCGCTGGGGGGATAGACGCCCGCCCGGTCGAGGACGCGATAGGGATACGGCGTGGCCTTGATGCGCTGGGTGATCGGGTCGGGCGTGAACAGGCTGGGCGGCGCCGGGCTGTAGACCCAGTACGCCGTCGCGTTGAGCCAGAGATCGGTGCCGATGACGACGACCAGCAGGGCGCCGAACCACGCGCCGGAGAGGCGGCCCCTCAGCCACAGCAGCGCGATCGCGGCGACGAGGCCGAGCGCCAGGGCGCTGGTGGCGGCGCCCCACCGAATGGCCGACTGGTCGGCCTGGGCCGCCTGCACCATCGGCAGGCCGAGGGCCGCCTCGTGCGAGGCCGCGTAGTTCAGCGCCATCGCGCCGAAGGCGCCCACCAGGGCGAGCAGCAGCACGGCGCCGGCGGCGACGAACCAGCCGGTGACGTGCTTCGAGCCCTCCTTCCGCTCGAGTCGCGCCGCGCCCAGCCCGGCGAAGATGGCCACGACCAGCGCGACGACGTAGAACGCCATTCCCGGGGCACGGGTGGCCTTCACGTAAGGCATCAGGGCCCACCACACCTGGTAGAACGGCGTGCCGGCGCCGAGGCTGACGAGCAGGAACAGCAGCCCGATGCCGCCGAGCCAGAGGACGAGCCGGCGGCGCCGCCCCGCCCCGACCCCGAGGATCGCCAGCGCGATGACCGGAAGGCCCAGGTACTCGGAGTGGAGCTTCAAGCCGTTGGGGCCCCAGTACGTCTCCTTGAGGCCGGTGAAGCGCTTGAGGAAGAACTCCGGCACGTGCACCCAGGGCACCGCGTACGACGTCGCGCCCTCGAAGCCGTGGAACCCCTGGGCCCGCGGCGAGAACGGCAGGTACTGGGTGAACGGGAGGACCTGGATCGCCGAGAGGCCGAAGCCGAGGATGACCGCTCCGAGCGCCAGGGCGAGGGCGCCCAGGCGTTGTCCGCGCCGGGCGCTCGCTCGGCTCCCCGAACGTCAGGTAGAGCGCGAACAGGCCCGCCGCGATCAGCATGTAGTACGTCATCTGGAAATGCGGGCTCAGCAGCGCGAGGCCCACCGACAGCGCGAGCAGCCCGTACCCGCTCCACCGGCGCTCCCGGAGGGCCAGGACCAGCGCCAGCATCGCCAGCGGCAGCAGCGTGGAGACGAACAGCTTGCCGTCGTGCCCCGGGAGCGGGTACGACGCGATCAGGCCGGAGAGCTGGTACCCGACGCCGGCCACCACTGCGCCGATCCAGGGCACCGACAGGCGGCGCAGCAACAGGTAGGTGAACAGGCCGGCCGCGATGTAGTGGATGACGAACCCGAGGTCCATCACGGTCGGCATCGACCAGAGGAGGCGCAGCCACGAGGTCGGGTAGAAGATGTCGCCGTGCAGGGCGGCCACGAACGGCAGCCCGCCGAACATCTCCGGGTTCCAGAGCGGGATGTGCCCGGTGCGCTTCAGCTGCTCGACACCCCAGGTCCGGAAGGCGTAGCCGGCGGCGTACTGGTCGCTCCACGGCGCCTTGGCGAGCCACTGGCCGGCGAGCATGGGGAGCGAGAGGATCGCCACCCACAGCGTGAAGAAGCCCGCCGCCACGAGGGTGGGGCGCCGCGGCTCGTAGCCGGCAGCCGGTGTCTCAGGATCGTGGGTCACGCGGTCCCCTTCCCTTGCGCGCGCCGAGCGTGAGGGCTCCGAGCCCGGCCGCGGCTTCCGTGACGGTCAGTTCGAGTCGAGACGCGACGCTCAGCGCGAGCGCGCCTCCGGTGCCCAGGTACGGCGTGAGCAGCACGTAGAACACGCCCTCGCGAACGCCGAGGCCGCCCGGCGCGAACAGCGCCAGGAGGCCAAGAATGTAGCCGAGAGCGAACACGCCCGCAGCGTCGGCCAGGGGCAGCGCCGGCGGCAGCCCGAGCCCGCGGCCCAGCGCCCAGAAGGAGAACCCGTAGACGGCCCAGCCGAGCAGCGTGAGGCCCGCGGAGGCGAGCACCGCACCGACGGGGAGCGCCCGCCACTCGGCCGTGGCCCCGACCATCCGCCCGAGCCGCGCCAGGGCACCCTTCCACGCCAGCAGCCCGATCGTGAGGCACGCGAGCAGCACGGCCCCTGCAAGGCGCAGGGGCGACGCCGCGTGGGGCGTGGCGGCGGCCACGAGCGCCGCCGCGGTCCCGATCCCCAGCGCTTGAACGGCCACCGCCGAGGCGGCCGCGGCCCAGCGCTGAACCCCTTCCTGCTCGGCCAGGACCACCATGCCGGCGACGCTCCACACCTTGCCCGGCACGTAGCGGCCCAGGTTGGCGAGGAACCAGATGCGCGCCCCGGAGAGGAAGCGCAGGCGCTGGGCCCAGCCGGCCAGGATGACCCGCCACGACTCGATCTGCAGGGCCGAGACAAGCCCGAGGCTGGCGACCGACGCCGCCAGCCAGCCGAGCCGGAGCTGGAGGGTGACGTGGAGGGAGCGGTAGCTGGTCCAGTTGCCCGCCACGGTCCTGGCCACCAGGGCCAGGACCACCACGGCCACCAGGAGCTGCACCGCCAGGCGCCAGCGTCTAGGCATGGCGCGCCTCGCGCGCGACGCGCTGGTAGATGGACTCGAAGCGCGCCGCGACCGTGTCGGGCGAGAGCTGCCGCTTCAAGCGCGCGCCCAACTCCGCGGCGAGGCGGCGGGCGTCCGGCGAGCTGGCCAGCTCGTCGAGCGCGCTCGCCAGGGCCTCCACGTCGCCGTCGGGCACCACGCGCCCCGCTCCGGTGCGCGGCACGACGTCGACGACGCCGCCCCCGCCTTCCATCGCCACCACGGGGATCCCGAGCACGAGCGCTTCGGCGGCGGCGAGGCCGAAGCCCTCGCCCACGGCCGTGAAGGCGAACACGTCCGCGTCGCCGATGGCCTCGCCCACGCGCCCGGGCTCGACGCCGCCCGCGAAGCGCACCTGCTCGGCGACGCCGAGGGCGGCGGCGCGCTCAGCGATCGCGCGGCGCGCGGGGCCGTCGCCGACGATCCCCAGGGAGAGCGGCCGGCCGCGGCGACGCAGGGCCACCAGGGCGTCGAGGATGAGCGAGATGCGCTTCTGCTCGGTGAGCCTTCCGACGGTGACGACCCCGCCGCCTCCCGCGCTCTGGTGCGCCAGGCTCGCCGTCTCGAGCGGCATCGGCTGCACCTCGACGTCGCGCCGATCGAGACCGGCCAGCGCCGCCGCGCGATCGGCGAGATACGAGGAGACCGCCGTCACCGCCGCCGCGCGGCGCAGCACCCGTCGCGCCACGGCGCGGGCCAGGGCCGAGCGGCCGAGGACGGCGACGTCGGTGCCGTGCAGCGTCACCACGTAGGGCGGCGAGCTGGGCGAGGCCGCCAGCCACGCGCTGATCCCTCCCGGGATCCACCAGTGCGCGTGCACCACGTCCACCGGCGCGCCGC
The DNA here is from genome assembly GCA_963729955.1 of uncultured Gemmatimonadales bacterium. GTDB lineage: Bacteria > Gemmatimonadota > Gemmatimonadetes > Gemmatimonadales > JACORV01 > Fen-1245. The sequence continues at coordinate 126,902 of CAVSQA010000019.1, read as the reverse complement.
TCCGGGTGGCGGCGCGCACGGCCCGCGCCTGCGCCGCAGATGAGCGACGCGAGCGCGGCGGCGCCCCGCGGCGTGCGCAGCGCCGCGGCCATGGTCCCGCGGTGCGCCAGCGTCTCCCACCGGGCCGGCGCGTAGCGCACCCGCGTCACGGCCACGCCCTGCGCCTCGCGGCGCCCGCCCGCGCCGCCGTCCGCCGGCGTCACGACCTCCACCAGATGGCCCCGGTGGCTGAGCGCGACCAGCAGGCGCTCGATGAACGCCCCGGCGAGGTCGCCGTCGTGCCGCGGGTAATCGTGGGTTACGCTGACGATCCGCACGGGCGGCCGGAGGCGGCAGTGAGCGGAGCGCCCGCCAACGTCAGAGCTTCAGGAAGCGGTAGATGACCGAGCGCGCGAGCAGGGCGGGCATCGGGATGGGGGGTGGAGGTACGTGCCGGCGAACCCGTCCAGCCGGAACCCGTTCATCTCGCCGAGCTTGGTCATGTTCTGGCGCGTCCATCCGTAGATGTGTCCCTGCCGGTCCGGAATGCGGAACAGGTTCCAGATCAGCTCCTTGACGTGATAGGGGTTCGGCACCGAGAGCGCGAGCACGCCGCCCGGGCGCAGCACCCGGTGGATCTCGGTCAGCGCACCCCACGGGTTCGGCACGTGCTCCAACACCTCGATCAAGAACACGTGATCGAAGCTCGCGTCGGGAAACGGAATGCCGTCCGAGACGTCCCGGATCACGATGTCGGGTGCGGCGAACTCCGGGGTGATGTCCATCCCCTGGTAGCGCACGTCCGGCGGGAGGTAGCGCTTGAGGCCCCCGTCGCGGCACCCGATGTCCAGCACCGCCGCGCCGGGCGCCACCCGGGCGAGCCGCGCCGCCTTGCGGAAGCGCATCCGCTCCTCGCCGCCGCTGCGCCACGCGCTGCGGTCGCGGTAGAACCCCTTCAGCTCCTCGGACCCCGGGGCGATTCTCGTCATCGGGCGTGCTGGGTGGGTGGGTCCTCCCGGCGGGCCTGGGCCGCGTCGTGCAGCCGGCCGATCTCCCGCCGGACCTCACGCAGCTCCTCGCGCTGGCCGGCCAGCAGCTCCCCGAGGAAGCCGAACCCGAACAGCGCGATCCCGGAGATGACGAGCGTCTCGATGAGGTTGAGGAGCGGCCGGAACCCGACGCCGTACCCGAAGCGGATGATCAGCGCCGCGACGCCGGCCAGGAAGCCGAGGAGGAAGAGGATCGTGCCGGAGACGCCGAAGAACAGCATCGGCTTGCGGCCGAACCTGAGCTGGAACCAGACGGACAGGAGGTCCATCACGCCGACCGGGATGCGGCCGATCCCGAACTTGCTCCGCCCCGCGCCGGCGCGGCTGGAGCGTCACCGGCCGCTCCGCGAGGACGAAGCCCTGCGCGCGCGGCCACGACGGCGAAGAAGCGGTGCCAGTCGGGCGCGCCGGGCACGGCGTTCATCACCGCGCGCCGGTACGCCTTGACCGAGTTGAGGTCGGTGACCCGGATGCCGAACAGCAGGCGGCACAGCCCGTTGTAGATGCCGGAGACGAACGCCTTCTCGTAGTGCCCCTGCTTGGTGCCGGTGACCAGGTCCGCCTCGCCCGCCAGGATCGGGGCGACCAGCGACGGGATCTCGGCCGGGAGGTACTGCAGGTCGGCGGGATAGAAGACGAGGATGTCGCCGCGCGCGGCGTCGCCCGCGGTCTTGAGCGCGTCGGCGATCCCCTGCTGGGTGCGGTGGCGCTCCCAGCGGAGGAACGGGTGCCGCGCCGCGAGGTCCGCCAGGACCTGGGGCGTGGCGTCGGTGCTGCCGTCGTCCACCACGACGACCTCGGCCGTGAACGGCGCCGGCCGCGAGCGCCGCGGCCGCCTGCGCGACGAACTCGGGGAGGTTCTCCGCCTCGTCCTTCGCCGGCACGAGCACGCTGACGTCGCACCGGGCCCCGGCCGCTGGCAAGGCTCATACGCGCTTCCGCATCCGGGCCGACAGGATGCCCAGCTGGTCGCGGTACTTGGCGACGGTGCGCCGCGCGATGCGCACGCCCTTCTCGCGCAGCTTCTGGACGATCTGCTGGTCGGTGAGCGGCTCCTGGGTGTCCTCCTCGGAGACGAGCTTCTGGATCTGCGCCTTGATGGCCCGGGCGCTGGCGTCCTCGCCCGTGGTGGTCGAGAGGGCGCTGGAGAAGAAGAACTTGAGCGGCAGGACCCCGCGCGGCGTCTGCACGTACTTCTCGTTGGTCACCCGGCTCACCGTGCTCTCGTGCATGTTGATGACCTCGGCCACCTCGCGCAGCGTGAGCGGCTTGAGGTGCTCGATCCCCTTCTCGAAGAAGTCGTGCTGCCGGTCCACGATGAAGTTCATCACCTTGAGCATCGTCTGGCGGCGCTGCTCGATCGCCTGGATCATCCACTGCGCGCTGTTGAGCCGCTGGGTGATGAACTCCCGGTTCTCGCCCACGAACTTCTTCTTGTCCCGCGCCACCTCCTGGTAGGCGCGGGAGAGCCGGAGCCGCGGGAGGTTGGTGTCGTTCAGGAAGACCCGGTACTTGCCGTCGATCTTCTCGACGATCAGGTCCGGGATGATGTAGTCGCCCTCGGTGGGGCTGTAGCGCAGGCCCGGCTTCGGGTCGAGCTTGGCGATCTCGTCGGCGGCCGCCTGGACCTCGCCGGTGTCGAGGCCCAGCCGCTTGGCGAGATCGCTCCAGCGGTGCGCGATCAGGTCGTCGTACGCCTCGTTGAGGAGCCGGTAGGCCAGCGACTCCGTCCCGCCCTTGTCCTTGAGCTGCAGCATCAGGCACTCGCGCAGGTTGCGCGCCGCGACGCCCGGCGGGTCGAGCGCCTGCATGACCGCCAGCATGCGTCTCGGCTTCCTCGAGCGCGTACGGCTCCGCGCCGGCGCTTCAGATTCGCGTGCTCGGCGGCGAACTCGTCCTGCAGGTCGTTCGCGCCCTTCGACGATCTCCTCGAGCGAGGCCGACGAGGTAGCCGTCGCTGCCGATGTTGCCGATGAACTCCTCGGCGAGGAGCAGCTGGCGGTCGTCCAGCTCCAGCAGCTGCAGCTGGTCCCGCAGGTGCTCGGCGAGGTCGTGCCCCTGCACGGTCACCGGCTCGATGTACTCGCGCGTCCTCCGTCTGGCCGTGCCGAGTCGCCGTCGTCGAAGCCGTCGAGCAGGATGTCCTCCCAGTTGGTCTGCTCCGCGTGTCCGCCGGCTCCGGCGTCTCGCGCTTCTCCTGGGTCGGCGGCGTCTCCTCCTCCTCCTCGGGCTCCAGCAGCTCGAGGAAGGGGTTGACCATCAGCTCCTGCTTGAGGTGCTGCTGCAGGTCCAGCAGCGGCATGTACAGCAGGTCCATCGCCTGGTAGAGCCGCGGATTGATCCGCAGGTCCTGCCGGAGGACGGTGTGCTGGCCGAGCGAGGTCTTCATGCGGCCGGCGAGAGGCGCGCCCGGAGGCGCGCCGTGAGGGTGGGCCCGAGGTACAGCTCGGCCACCCGGTCGTCGTACACCAGGGCGCGGACGGTGCCGGAGACCTGCACCTGGCCCTCGAACATGATGTAGGCGCGGTCCACGATGTCGAGCGTCTGCTCGACGTTGTGGTCGGTGATCAGCACGCCGATGCCCTTGTGCCGGAGGCCGGCGACGATGGTCTGGATGTCGTGCACCGCGATCGGGTCGACGCCCGAGAACGGCTCGTCCAGCAGCATGAACTTGGGATGCGTCACCAGCGCGCGGGTGATCTCCAGGCGCCGCCGCTCGCCGCCGGAGAGCGAGTAGGCCTTGTTGCGGCGCAGGTGGCGGATCGACAGCTCGTCCAGCAGCGTCTTCGAGCCGGCGCTGCCGCTCCTCGTGGCAGATCGGCAGCGTCTCGAGGATGGCGAGCAGGTTCTCCTCGACGGTGAGCTTGCGGAAGACCGACGGCTCCTGCGCCAGGTAGCCGATGCCGCGCCGCGCGCGCAGGTACATCGGCAGCGCCGCTGATGTCGTCGCCGTCCAGGACGATGCGGCCCGCTTCCGGGGCGATCAGGCCGACCATCATGTAGAACGTGGTGGTCTTGCCGGCGCCGTTGGGCCCGAGCAGCCCGACGATCTCCCCCTGGCCGAGTCGCACGTTCACGTCGTCCACGACCGCGCGCCGGTTGTAGGTCTTGCGCAGCCCGAACGCCTCGAGGACGCTCCCGGCCGGGGCGCCGGGCTCGGTCGCCGCGGCGTGCTCCCCGGTGTCGTGGGTGATCATCCCCTGCCACGCGGCCTCCAGCAGCTGCTGGCGCGCGCGATCGCGGTCCGCGTTGATCGAGGTCCAGGTCTCCGGACGGAACTGCACGACGGAGTTCTCGTCCCAGCCCCGGCCGGGGTCGAGGATCATGGACTCGGTGGCGAGTCGCGGCAGCACCGAGGTGGCGAGATGGCGCCGCACGTCGTCCACCGAGAGCGTGCCGGGGTCGGCGTGCCCGGCGTCGCCGGCCGAGCGGCGCAGGGCCGCGAGGTAGTCCTCGCGGTAGGCCACGGCCGCGGCCCCGAAGGGCGTCGCGCCCTGCTCGTCCGCCGAGCGGATCAGCGCGGCGAGGGCCAGGCAGACGGACGGGTCGCGCCCGCGCAGCTGGGTGAGCAGCGCGTCGCTCACGGGCCGGGCTTCCGGGCGGGGCGTCGCGGCGGCGGGGGCGCCGGGTGCGCCGTGGTGTCGGCGGCGGGGACGCGCGTCGTGTCGGCGCGCGCCGCGCGCGTGGTGTCCGCGGGCGGTGCCCCCGTGCTGTCGGAGCGTGCCTTCGACGTGTCGGCGGCCGGCGGCAGCGGCTCGATGTACACACCGTCCACCTGCCCCACCACGTCCACCGTCTGGATCTTGGAGCTGACCGTGGCGATGTCGATGCGCCGGCCGCGCGAGTAGTTCACGCCTTTGCGGCCGCCACTCGCGGCCGTGTCGGCGGGCGCCACGTGATACAGGGCGCGGGCCGAGCCGAACGACGTCATGTGGCGGAGCTCCGAGGAGGGCTTGCCGCCGGCGCTGTCCTGTACGACCGCGAAGTCCGCCCGCAGCGTGTCACCCGTCATCCAGTCTTCGTCGGCGCGCACCAGCGCGGAGTCGCGCCGCTCCCCGTCGGCGCGCCCAAGGGTCGAGTCGCGCCGCACCCCGTTGGCGCGTGCCAGCGCCGAGTCGCGCCGCGCGGTCGTGTCTCGCGGCGTGGTGTCCCGTGCGGCCGCATAGAGTCCCGTGGTGTCCCGCACCGTCGTGTCCCGGGTGGTGGTCCGGGCATGCCCGTAGGCCCACACCAGGCGCACCAGCTGCGCCGGCATGTGGATGTCGAGCGAGTCGGCGACGATGGTGTGGGGTCCGGACACGGCGTCGGCGCGCTGGTTGCGCCCCCACGCCTCGGCCAGCTGCACCTTGCTGCTGTCGAGCGTCAGGTCGATGGTATCCGCCTTGAGCCGCCAATCGACGCCGTGGGCCACCGCCTGGCCGGACGAGAGCACGTGCTGGATCTCGTGCGCGGGCGTCAGCCGGAACGTGATGCGATCGCCGTTGAGGTGGTACGCGTCCCGGCCCGTGCCGTTGACCTGCGGCTGGCCCAGGAGCGTCCCCACGTTGCGGCCCAGGTCGAGCTGTCCCGAGTCGCCGGCCGCCGCCAGGTCGGAGCGGTTGATGGTGAGGTTCCCGCCGCCCCACATCTGGTCGTCGCCGCGCATCTTGACGCGGTCGGCCACCACGACGAAGGGCTCGACGCTGTCGGCGGCGGCGCCGCGGGGCGCCGTGGACGAATAGAAATGTATGGTCGGGCGTTGCCTGGCGAAGCTCTCCGAGGTATCCCGGATCGGCGGCGCCACGCGGTAGTAGTCGAGGTTCGGCCCGTGCAGGTCGGAGCCGGTGTGCAGGTTCTTGGTGTAGACGTTGCCCTCGGCGTACAACCGCTCCTGCTGCAGGTAGTAGGTGACCCGGTCGGCGGTGAGGCGCGAGACGCTGTCCTGGAAGCGGACGTGGCCGACGAGGAACAGCAGGTCGCGCTCCGGAAACCAGGCCACCGAGTCCGAGTACATCGTGGTCGGCTGCTCGCGGCAGTGCGCCCAGATGCCGCCGCCCGCGTACGTGTCGTAGCCTCCGCCCGGGGCCTGCACGTACCGGCTGCGCCGGCTCGAGTCGATCTGCACGTTGCAGGTGGATCCGGCGGGCCCCTGCGCGAGGGCCGGGGCGGCCGCAGCCACAAGGCCGAGCGCGAGCCAGACGATGGCTCTCATCCTAGCGCGCCGGCATCACGAGGTGGCCCGCGCTGCCCTTGGTCTGCTGGCTGGTGCAGTTGACGAACCCGGGGTCGCAGACGAAGCCCACCCCCTCGAAATGCTGCTCCCCCTTGTCCGCCACGAACGGCTGGTCCGTGCGCACCTCGTTCTTGGCGGGATCGTACTCGAGGAACTCGGTCCGGAGCCGCGCCTGGTCGGCCGTGCGCACGACCAGGACACTGCCGCGCGCGGACATCTGGTTGGTGCGCGTCCAGTAGGTCCCGGTCTTGCCCGTGAGCACGGACTGCGACACTCCCTGCGCGGTGTAGAACGTCACCTTGACGTGCCGCAGGTCCACTCGGCCGCTGGCTTCGTACATGAAGGCGGTGTCCGCCTGCAGGTACGCCTGGTTGACCCCCTCCTTGGTGAGAATCTGGCTGAGGCCGAACATCGTCTGGTCGGCGCTGTCGGCGGGGGTGCCCGCGGCGGCCACGTTGCGGTCGGGCGCGCCGCAGGCGGTGAGGACCGCCAGGGCGCAGGCGCCGCCGACCACCGCGGGCGCCAGGACCCGGCGCCGCGACGCGCGAGGCGTGGCGCCCGCGCCGGTGCGCGGCCCGGTGCGGCCGCCGCTCACGCCGCCCCCGCGCGCATCAGGTCGTGCAGGTGCACGACGCCGACCAGCACCCCGGCGTCGTCGACGACTGGCATCGCCATGATCCCGTGCTGCTCGAGCCGGTTGACGGCCGTGCTGCCCAGCTCTTCAGGCCTGGCCAGCTTGGGCGTTCGCGTCATCACTTCGCTCACCGGCACGTCGAGGAAGTCGTTGCGCCGCTCCATCAGGCGCGTGAGGTCGCCCGCGGTGACGACGCCCTGCACCGTCCCCGCCCCGTCCACCACCACCGCCGTGCCGCGGCGTTCGGCCAGCAGGAGCACGCACTCGCGCATGCTCGCCCCGGCGCCGAGCGTGGGCAGGTTGCGCGTCACCATCACGTCCCGGACCAGCAGGAGGAGGCGGCGTCCCAGCGCCCCGCCGGGGTGGAGGCGCGCGAAGTCGTCGGCCTTGAACCCCTTGGCCTCGAACAGCGCGACCGCCAGCGCGTCGCCGAGGGCCAGGGCCACCGTGCTGCTGGTGGTGGGGGCGAGATCGAGCGGGCACGCTTCGGCGGCGATGGACGCGTCGAGCGTGACGTCGGCGTGGCGCGCCAGCGTGGACTCGAGTCCCCCGGTGATGGCGATGAGCGGTACACCGAGGCGCTTGAGGTAGCCGACCAGCGGAAAGATCTCGTCCGTCTCGCCGCTCTTGGACAGCAGGATCGCCACGTCGTCGCGGCCCACGATGCCCAGGTCGCCGTGCACGCTGTCCACCGCGTGCAGGTAGGACGCGGGGGAGCCGGTCGAGGTGAGGGTCGCGGCGATCTTGCGCGCGATGACGCCGGACTTGCCGACGCCCGAGACGACGATGCGGCCGCGGCAGGCCAGGAGCAGGCCCACCGCGTCGGCGAACCGCTGGTCGAGGCGCTGTCCCGCGGCCGCGACGGCGCCGGCCTCCTGCTGCAGCACCTGGCGCCCGCGCTCCAGCGCGCCCGAGGCATCAGCGAGCGGTGACATCACCGCGCTCGTGGAGGTAGGTGCGGACCACGTCGGTCCAGACGCCGCGGGCCTTGAGCAGCGCCTCGGCGAGCTCGCGGACCGCGCCGCGCCCGCCGGCGGCCGTGGTGGTGAAGCGCGCGGCATCCTTGGCCTCGGGGCAGGCGTTGGCGACGGCGACGGGCAGCGCCACGCGCCTCAAGAGGGGCAGGTCGGGCAGGTCGTCGCCGATGAAGCACGCCTCCTCCCAGCGCAGCTGGCGGCGCTCGAGCATCGCCTCGAACACCGGGAGCTTGCGCGCGCCGCCCTCCGCGGCGAATTCGTCCACCTTGAGCTCCTCGGCCCGGAGCCGCGCGGCCTCACCGCTCCGCCCCGTGACGACCACCACCACGAGGCCGGCGGCGCGGAGCAGGTGCACACCGAGGCCGTCCTGGATGTCGAAGCGCTTGAGCTCGACCGGCTGGCCGCCCAGCGCGCCGATATAGAGGCCGCCGTCGGTCATCGTGCCGTCGACGTCGAAGCCGACGAGCCGGACACGCCGCGCCACGGCGGGCTCAATCATGGTGCTTCCGGGCGGCGTGCCACACGTCGAGGGCGCGGGCCACCACGTCCTCGAGCTCGGCGAGCGGAATCATGTTCGGACCGTCGGACGGGGCGTGCGCCGGGTCCGGGTGGGTCTCCAGGAAGAAGCCGTCGGCGCCGGCCGCCGCGGCCGCGTTGAGCAGCGCCGGGATGAACTCCCGCAGCCCGCCGCTGGCACCCTCCTGCCCGCGCCCGGGCTGCTGCACGCTGTGCGTGCCGTCGAACACCACCGGCGCGCGACAGGCGGCGCGGAGGCGGGCGAAGTTCCGCATGTCCACGACCAGGTCGCCGTAGCCGAAGAACGTGCCCCGCTCGGTCACCGCCACGGCGGCGGCTCCGCCGCTGCGCACCTTCTCGACGGCCCCCGCCATCCCCTCCGGCGACATCCACTGCCCTTTCTTGACGTTCACCGGCTTGCCGGTGCGGCCCGCCGCCACGAGCAGATCCGTCTGCCGGCACAGGAAGGCCGGAATCTGCAGGACGTCGGCGACCGCGGCCGCCGCCGCCAGCTGCGCCACCTCGTGCACGTCGGTCAGGATGGGCAGGCCGGTGGCCTGGCGGACCCGCGCCAGCGCCTCGAGGCCCGCCTCGACGCCCGGCCCCCGGGCGGCCGCGAGCCGCGACCGGTTGGCCTTGTCGTAGGAGGCCTTGTAGGTCACGGCGATCCCGAGCCGCTGGGCCAGCTCAGCCAGGCGCTCGCCCACCTGGAGGTTCAGCCGGTCGTCCTCCACCACGCAGGGTCCCGCGATGAGGAACGGCCCGGGGCCGAAGGGCGCCAAGGCGGCCATGCTACCGGGTCGCCGCCGCGACCGTCTCGGCGGTGGCGGGCGCCTCGCTGCGGCGGCGCCGCACGTCGTAGGCGGCGGCGATGAAGCTGGCGAACAGCGGGTGCGGCCTGGTGGGCCGCGACTTCAGCTCGGGGTGGAACTGGCAGCCGATGAACCACGGATGCTGGGGCAGCTCGAGCATCTCGACCAGCGACCCGTCGGGCGAGAGCCCGGTGAGCCGCATGCCGTGCTCGGCGAACAGGTCGCGGTAGCCGTTGTCCACCTCGTAGCGGTGGCGGTGGCGCTCGCTGGTCTCGGAAATGCCGTAGATGCGGGCGATCTGCGAGCCGGGCCGGAGGCGGCAGGCGTAGGCGCCCAGGCGCATCGTGCCGCCGAGGTCCTCGACGTTGCGCTGCGAGGGAAGCAGCGAGATCACCGGATTGCCGCACTCGGCCTCGAACTCCGAGGAGTTGGCGTCGTCGATCCGGCACACGTTGCGGGCGAACTCGATGATGGCGACCTGCATCCCGAGACAAATGCCGAAGAACGGCAGCCGCTTCTCGCGTGCCGCCTCCACGGCCTGGACCATCCCCTCGACGCCGCGCACGCCGAAGCCCCCCGGGATCAGCAGCCCGTCGTAGGGCGCCAGCAGCTTGCCCGCGGCCTCGCGGTCGGTGAACCGGTCGCTCGAGATCCACTCCATCGTCACGCCGAGGTTGTTGGCGATGCCGCCGTGGGTGAGCGCCTCCTGCACCGACTTGTACGCGTCCACCAGCTCGGTGTACTTCCCGACGATCGCGATCTTCACCCGGTCGGTGGGCCGCAAGACCTTCTCCACCATCTCGCGCCAGCTCTTGAGGTCGGGCTCCGGGGTATCGAGGCGCAGCCGCTGGCACACCTCCCGGTCCAGCCCCTGCTCGTGCAGCCGGAGCGGCACCTCGTAGATCGACTTCACGTCCGGCGATTCGACCACGCACCCGAAGTCCACGTTGCAGAACGACGCGATCTTGCGGCGCAGCTCCTCGGGCAGCGGCCGCTCGCTGCGGCAGATGAGGATGTCGGGCTGGATCCCGATCTCCATCAGCTCGCGCACCGAGTGCTGCGTCGGCTTGGTCTTGAGCTCGCCGGTCGCGGCGATGAACGGCACCAGGGTGAGGTGGATGAACAGCGCGTTGTCGCGGCCCACCTCCTGCCGGAACTGGCGGATCGCCTCGAGGAAGGGCAGCGACTCGATGTCGCCCACCGTGCCGCCGATCTCCGTGATGACCACGTCGTGATCGGGGGCGAGGCGGCGGATGGCGCTCTTGATCTCGTCGGTGATGTGCGGAATCACCTGCACCGTCGAGCCGAGGTACTCGCCCCGGCGCTCCTTGGTGATCACGGACTGGTAGATGCGCCCGGTCGTGACGTTGTTCGCCTGCGACAGCGACCGGTCGATGAAGCGCTCGTAGTGGCCCAGGTCGAGGTCGGTCTCGGCGCCGTCGTCGGTGACGTACACCTCGCCGTGCTGGAACGGCGACATGGTGCCGGGGTCGACGTTGATGTAGGGATCGAACTTCTGGATCGTGACCCTGAGGCCCCGATCCACCAGGAGCCGCCCCAGCGACGCGGCGGCGATGCCCTTCCCGAGGGAAGACACGACGCCGCCGGTCACGAACACGTACTTGGTCGCCTGCTGCTTCGACAGGTTGCGCTCGGCCACTCTAAGGATCTCCTCTGGTGCTGAGGTGCGCCTCCGCGCGCCGCACGTCGTCCTCCGTATCGATGCCCGGCAGCGCCGGCTCGTCGAGCCGCGCCACCCCGATCGTCATGCCGTGTCCCAGCGGCCGCAGCTGCTCGAGCTTCTCGGCCTGCTCGGGGCCGGTGGGCGCCAGGCCCACCCACCGGGCCAGCGCCTCCGGCCGGAACGCGTACACCCCCAGGTGCTGCCAGTACCGCACGGGCGTCCCGGCATCCCGCGCGTGCGGGATCAGGCTGCGGGAGAAGTACAACGCCCGGCCGTCCTCCCCCAGCACCACCTTGACCACGCTCGGCGACTGGGCGGCGCTCGCCTCGAGCGGCGCCGCCGCGGTGCCCACGTCGGCCCCGTGCTCGACCTCCCGCACAGCACCACGGATCGCCTCGGCCGGGAGGAACGGCTCGTCCCCCTGCACGTTGACGATCACCGTGTACTCACCGAACTCCACCAACGTGGCCACTTCCGCCACTCGCGAGGTCCCCGACGGGTGCGTGATCCGGGTCAGGACGGCGCGAAAACCGGCGCGCTCCGCCACCTCGGCCACTTCCCGCGCCTCGGTGGCGACCACCACGGTGTCCAGCGCGCCGGACCGCCGGGCGTTGAGCGCCACCCACTCGATGAGCGGCCTCCCGGCAATCTGCCTGAGCGGCTTGCCGGGGAGTCGCTCCGCGCCCATTCGCGCAGGAATGACCCCGAGAACTCTACGGCCGGACACGGAGGCGGGGCGCGCGTGCAAGAATCACACCGCAACCTAATAGCCGCGGCCGGAAGTGTCAAAGTGTTGTGGGAGGCCTACTTACATAAGCGTCGGGGGGTTCGAAATGTAAGCAATCCGCGGCGGTCGCGCTAGAGGGAACCGCAGCGACCGAGGAAGTTGCCCAGGATGCCCTTGCCGGGTTCGGTGGCGATCGACTCGGGGTGGAACTGCACGCCGTAAATGGGGCGGTCGCGGTGCATCAGGGCCATGATCTCGGGCTCGTCCTCGCCGTCGGCCGACCAGGCCGTCGCCACCAGGTCGGCCGGCATGCCATCGGTCTCGACCAGAAGCGAATGGTAGCGCATCGCCGTGAAGGGAGACGGGACGCCGGCCAGGATCCCTGCCCCGCCGTGGCGCACCGGGGAGGTCTTCCCGTGCATCAGGCGCCGGGCCCGGACCACGCGGCCGCCGAACGCGACGGCGATGGCCTGGTGGCCGAGGCAGACCCCCAGGAGCGGGACGCCGGCGAGGGCGGCCGCACGGACGAGCGCCACCGAGATGCCCGCCCGTTCCGGCACGCCGGGGCCCGGGGAGATGACGATCCCCCGGGGCCCGGCGGCCAGCACCGCCTCTGCAGAAGTGGCGTCGTTGCGCTCGACCCGCGGCTCGGCGCCCAGCTCGCCCAGGTACTGGACGAGGTTGTAGGTGAACGAGTCGTAGTTATCGAGGACGAAGATCATCGTCCCGCGCTATCGCAGCGCCTCCATCGCCATCTTCATCCGCATCGGGCCGGCGCCTTCCTGGGTCTGCATGGTCATGTTGGTGGCCATGTGCTCCAGCTGGCCATCATCGATGTTCATGGCGATCTCGCCGGCATAGGTGCCCGTGGTCCCGCCCTGCGTGGTGCCGTTCATCGAGATGATCGCGAGGCGCGCCCCGCCCTGGTGCTCGATCCGCTCGAACTTGTAGGTCACGATGAACGTGAACTGGCTGGGCCGCCCCCGGCCCGCGGAGGCCGACTGCACGATCGTGTCGGTCCAGGTGTAGCCCGGGCTGACGGGCCCCTCCGGCCACACGGTCGCGTTCCGGTTGTTGGTCGAGCCGGAGTTCCGGGTCATCATGTTGGCGACGAAGGGTGGGAGGCCCGGCGGAGGCGTAACCTCGCTCGAGAGCACGTGGCCGCGCGGGTCCATGTGCTGCGTGATGGCCATGCCACGCATCACGTCTCCGCCCATGCCCGGCCGGCCGCCTCCCCCGCTCGGCATCGCCATGACGGTCGAATCCATGACGGTCTTCACGACGTAGTTCGCCCCGTCCATCCCGGTGACCGTGCGGGTCGAATACAGCGTCGAGAGCATCGGGGCGGCGGTGGTGTCTCCCGACGCCCAGATCTGCGTGACGGTGCGGTAACGCGCGGCCTGGCCCACCGGGGGGAGGAAGCGCAGCTGGACGGCCTGGGCCTCAGCCTGCATGGCGCCGCCGGTCAGCAGGCCGACGCTGAGGATTGCGAAACCTATCTTCATGAGCCGACTCCGCGTGACGTCTGTGGAACATGCGATGACCACCAGCGTGCCCCGGGGAACCGGGCGCCGCGCACTCAGGCCCGAGGGTGGTAGGTCCGATGGACGCTTCGGAGATACTCACGATCCACCTGGGTGTAAAGTTGCGTCGTGCTCAGGTCCGCGTGCCCCAACATCTCCTGGACCGCCCGAAGGTCCGCACCGCCTTCGAGCAGGTGCGTGGCGAACGTATGCCGCAGGGTGTGCGGCGTGACCCGCTTGGTGAGGCCGGCCGCCCGGGCACAGCGCTGGATGATGCCCCAGGCCCCGACCCGCGAGAGCGGGGTGCCGCGGGCGTTGAGGAACAGCCGGCCGTGTCCGGCGCCCTTCTCCAGCCTGGGCCGGACCTCCCGCACGTACAGCGCGACGGCCCCGAGCGCGCGGCGCCCGACCGGGACCAGGCGCTCCTTGCTGCCTTTGCCGAAGAGCCGCGCCAGCCCCTCGTCGAACAGCACGTCGCCGGTGCCGAGTCCCACCAGCTCGGAGACCCGCGCGCCGGTGGCGTAGGCGAACTCCATCAGGGCCCGGTCGCGCAGCGCCAGGGGGTCGTCCGCGTGGGGGGCGAGGAGCAGGCGCTCGACCTCGGCCACGGACAGCACGGCCGGCAGGGTGCGCCATTTCTTGGGGCTCGCGAGCCGCTCGGTCGGGTCGCGAGCGACGTGCCCCTCGCCCACCAGGAACCGGTAGTAGCTGCGGCACGCCGAAACGTGGCGGCGGATGCTGGTGGCGGCGAGCCCCAGGTCCTTCAAGTGGAAGATGAAGTCCCTCAGCTGGGCGGTCGTAGCCTGGCCCGGCGCCTCGGCGCCCCGGCCCGTGAGAAACTGGATGAGGTGCAGCAGGTCACGGCGGTACGCGGCCACGGTGTTGCGGGAGGCGCCCCGCTCCAGGGCCTGGTAGTCGGCGAACTGCTCCAGCCGAAAGGCCCTCGGCGCGGCGTCACTCATCGGCGCGGGAGCGGCGCCAGCGCCACACGGCGAGCGCGAGGGCCACGGTGACGACGACGGCGACCGCCGCGAGCCACCACCCGACGCGGCCGATGGCGTGCTGCACGCCGTCCCAGTTGCTGCCCAGGCGATGAGCGAGCCAGACCACGAAGCCGTACCACAGGCCCGATGCCACCACGACGGGGGTGAGGGCGCGAACGGCGCCGAGTCCGGCGATGCCGGCGAACGGCGGGACCACCGCGCGATAGCCGGGGAGGAAGCGGCTCAGGAAGATGCCCCACAGGTGGTGCCGCTGGTACGTGCGCTCGAGCGCGCGCATCGCCCGGGGGGAAAGCAGCCGGCGGCCGGTCGGGGATTCCACGAAGCCACGCCCCACGGTGCGGGCGACCCAGTACATGCCGATCGCGGACGCGACGTTGGGCAGCCAGGTGGCGAGGAAGACGCCGGTCAAGGTGACGTCGGCACCCTGCGCCGCGAGAAACGCCCCCAGCGCCACGACCGAGTCGGCGGGCACCGGGGGGACGATGTTTTCGAGGGCGGCGAGCAGCGCGATGACGCCGTAGATGCCGGCGGGGGGAGGCCGGCGAGCCACAGGATGGCCTGGTTGATCAGCCGGCTGCCGCCTGGACGACCGTCGCGACCGCCAGCGCGGCGACGCCCTCACCGCGGCCGAGCCAACCCATACCCTCGTTGGTCTTCGCCTTGATGCTCACCGCGCTCTCATCGACGCCCAGGGCCTTGGCCGTGGCCGCCCGCATCTGGGCGACGTGGGGCGCGATCTTGGGCCGCTCCGCCAGGACGGTGATGTCCACCTGGCCGACGGTGTAGCCGGCCTGCTGGAGGGTGTCGACGATCTTCCTGACGAAGCGCGTCGACTCGACGCCCCGCCACTGAGGGTCGTCGTCCGGAAAGTGCTGGCCGATGTCGCCCAGGCCGGCCGCGCCGAGCAGGGCGTCGATGAGCGCGTGGAGGGCCACGTCGCCGTCGGAGTGGCCCACCAGCCCGTGGGTGTGGGGCACCACCACGCCGGCGATGCGGAGCTGGCGGCCGGCGGCGAACCGGTGCGAGTCGTAGCCGATACCGACACGTGTGTTCATGCGCGCAGGATCCGGATGGCGAGGTGAGCGGCGTTCTTGGCGTTGTCGATGCCGACGGTCCCGACGGGCACGCCGCTGGGCGTCTGGACCATCGAGTACAGCGCGTCGGTCCCGTGGAGCGCCCCGACGTCGAACGGGACGCCGATGACCGGCAGGTCCGTCTGGGCCGCGACCGCGCCCGGGAGCGCCGCGGCGAGTCCCGCGCCGCAGATCACCACCCGGTAGCCGCGCTCGCGCGCCGCGCGCGCGAGGGCGGCCGTCTTCTCGGGCTCGCGGTGCGCGGAGGAGACCAGGAAGTCGTAGCCGATCCCGGCGTCGTCCAGGATCTTGAAGACCGGCTCGATGCGAGGCCGATCCGACTCCGAGCCCACGAGCACCAGGATGGGCTTGGCGGGCGCGGTCACGCCGCCTCCTGGACGAGGGTGTAGTCCTGTCGCCGCCGGACGGGGGTGAAACCGGCGCCGCGGATCAGGTACTCCATCTCCTCGGCCGTGGTCTGGAACGTGGTGCCGGCGGCCGATACGACGCTCTCCTCCATCATCAGCGATCCGAAGTCGTTGGCGCCGAAGCGGAGGGCGATCTGCCCGATCTTCATCCCCATCGTCACCCAGCTCACCTGGAGGTTGTCGAAGTTGTCCAGCGCCAGGCGGGCGATGGCGAGCGTGCGGAGGTAGGTCACGGCGTCGGTCTTCACGCTGCCCTGCATCTCGGTGTGCTCGGGCTGCAGCGGCCAGCAGATGAACGCGGTGAACCCGCCGGTCGCGGCCTGCTGCTCGCGCAGCCTGAGCAGGTGCTCGATCCGCTCCGCGCTGGTCTCGCCGAGGCCGTACATCATCGTGGACGTGGTCTTCATCCCGTGGCGATGGGCGGAGTCCATCACCTCGAGCCACTCGGCGGTCAGGGCTTTCTTGCCGGCCACCAGCTTCCTGACCCGGTCCACCAGGATTTCGCCGCCGCCGCCCGGGATCGAGTCCAGGCCGGCGGCCTGGAGCGCCTCGACCACCTGGTCGACGGTCATCCGGAAGCGCCGGGCGAAGAACTGGACCTCGGAAGGCGAGAAGCCGTGGATGTGGATGGGGTGGTGCTGCTTGATGTAGCGCAGCAGGTCCAGGTACCACTCGAAGGGGATGTAGGGGTTGTGCCCGCCCTGCATCAGGATCTGCACCGCCCCGATGGCCTTGGCCGCGTCGATCTTGGCGCCGATCTCCTCGAACGAGAGGACGTAGCCCTCAGCGTGCTTGGGGCGCCGGTAGAACGCGCAGAACTTGCAGTCGGCCACGCACACGTTCGTGTAGTTGATGTTGCGGTCGACGATGTAGGTCACGACGCCGCTCGGGTGGCGGCGGCGCCGCTCGGCGTCGGCCAGGGCGGCCAGCTCGACCAGCGGCGCGCGCTCGTACAGCTCGAGCAGCTCGGCGGCGCCCACCATCACGCGGCCCCGAGGAAGGAGAGGGTGCCGTCGGGTACCACGCCGCGCGCGGCGAGCCGCCCGAGGAAGTCCGCCAGCCCCGCGAGGTGGCGGTACGACAGGCCGTAGTCGAGACCCTCGAGGTACTCGCGGCAGCGCCCCGGCTCGACGCCCGTGGCCACGGCGGCCTCCCCGGCGAGGTCGTCGAGGTGCTGGAGGCCCCACTTGCGGCTGGCCAGGAGGGCGCGGTGCACGTCGCGCACGGCCGGTCGGCTCACCGCGCCGCGGGCGGCCCAGACCGCGAACACGAACGGCAGGCCGGTCCACGCCTTCCACGCCTCGCCCAGGTCGATCACGTACGGGTAGGCGCGCGCCGCGCTGAGCAGCAGCGCGCCGTCGCCGATCACCAGCACGGCGTCGTGGGGAATCGCGGCGAGCCGCTCGAGATCGGCCCGCTCGGCCGGCGCCTGCTCCGTGGCGAAGTCGACGCCCCAGCGCTCGCGCGCCAGGAGCTCGAGGAGCTGGACCGAGGTGCGCGACGCGGTCGAGACCAGGACCCGCGCCCCGTCGCAGGGCCTCGGGCGGCCGGCGGCTGAACAACAGCACGCTCCTGACCGGTCCGTCCGAGCTGATGGCGAGGTCGGGCAGCAGCTCGTACGCCTCGGCACGCTGGGCATAGGCCACGGCGGAGATGACGCTCACGTCCAGGCGCCCGTCGGCCAGCCGGTCGTTCAGCTCGGCCGGCGTGCCGGTCACGAGGGTCGCCGGCGCCGCCACGAGCCCCCGGTCGATCGCGCCGTAGACCGGGTAGCAGTTGACGTAGCCGATCCGCCCGAGGCGCATCAGTCGAAGGTCCGCACGGGGTGGTACAGCGAGTCCCGCTCCACCGGCACCTTCCCCGCGCCCTGGATCAGCCGCACCAGGTCGTCGTAGGCCAGCTCCATCGGGGTGCGGGCTCCGGCCTCGTGGTAGACGCGCTCGTAGACGACCGTGCCCTCCAGGTCGTCGCAGCCGAAGTCGAGCGCCACCTGCGAGACGAAGGCGGAGACCATCGGCCAGTGCGTCTTGACGTGGGGAATGTTGTCCAGCACCAGGCGGCCGACCGCGATGTTCATCAGGTCGTCGATGCCCGTGGTCGGGCGGCCGGTCCAGCCCATCTCCTCGCCCAGCGCGTTGTGGTCCGGGTGGTAGGCGAGCGGGATGTAGGTCAGGAAGCCGCCGGTCTCGTCCTGCAGGCCGCGCAGGATCAGCAGGTGCTCGGCGCGGTCGCGCATCGTCTCGACGTGGCCGTAGAGCATCGTGCAATTGGATGGGATGCCGAGCGCGTGGGCCTGCCGGTGCACCTCCAGCCATTCGTCGCCGGCCAGCTTGCGGTCGGCGATGGTCATCCGCACCGCGCGGCCGAACACTTCGGCGCCGCCGCCCGGCAGGCTGGTGAGGCCGGCGTCCTTGAGCTGCTGCAGCACCTCGCGGAACGAGCACCGCTCGAGGTGCGCCAGGTGGGCGATCTCGACCGCCGTGAGCGCCTTGACGTGCACGCCCGGATAGGCCGCGCGCAGCGCGCGGATCATGTCCGTGTAGTAGCTCAGGCGCAGCTTGGGATGCAGCCCGCCGACGATGTGGAATTCGCGGGTGGGCGCGCTCTTGGCGCGCGAGGCCTCCTCCAGCACCTCCTCCAGCGTGCGCGTATACGCGCCTTCCTCCTTCGGCATGCGCGCGAAGGAGCAGAACACGCAGGTGTTGCGCAGCACGCAGACGTTGGTCGGGTTGATGTGCTGGTTGGAGGAGAAGAACACCCGCCGGCCGTTCTTCGCCCGGTTCTGCGCGTCGGCCAGGGCGCCGACCGCGACCAGGTCGCGGCTCTCGAACAGCGCCACGGCATCCTCGACGTCCAACCGCTCGCCCGCGGCCACCTTCTCGGCCGCCGTCCGGAAGCCGCCGTCGCGGTCGGCGAGGTCGGGAAGGTCGCCCAGCAGGGAGGTCATCGGCCCCGCATGGTCAGGCGGCGAACCGCTTCACGATCAGCGACACGTTGTGCCCGCCGAAGCCGAACGAGTTCGACATCGCCACGTCCACCCGCCGCTCGACGGCGTGGTTGGGCGCGCAGTCGAGGTCGCACTCGGGATCGGGGGTGACGTAGTTGATGGTCGGCGGGATCACGCCGCGCTGAATCACCAGGGCGCAGATCGCGAACTCGACGCCGCCCGCCGCGCCGAGCAGGTGCCCGGTCATGGACTTGGTCGAGCCGAAGATCAGCCGGCGCGCGGCTGGGCCGAACACCGCCTTCAGCGCCTGGGTCTCGGCGACGTCGCCGGGCGGCGTCGAGGTGCCGTGGGCGTTGACGTAGGTCACCTGCTCGAGGCTGACGCCCGCGTCGGCCAGGGCCGCCCGCATCGCCAGCTGCGCCCCCCGCCCTTCCGGCGCGGGCTGCGTCATGTGATACGCGTCGGCGCTCATCCCGAACCCGGCGACCTCGGCCAGGATCGCGGCGCCGCGCCCCTGCGCGTGCTCCAGGCTCTCCAGCACCACGATCCCCGCCCCGTCGCCCAGGACGAAGCCGTCGCGCGTGAGGTCGAACGGCCGCGAGGCGTGCTCGGGGTCGTCGTTGCGCGGCGAGAGCGCCTTCATGTTGGCGAAGCCGGCGATGGCCAGCGGCGTGATGGCGGCCTCCGCCCCGCCGGCGATCATCGCGTCGGCATCGCCGCGTTGGATGGTCCGGTACGCCTCGCCGATGGCGTGCGCCGACGACGCGCAGGCCGAGACGGTGCAGAAGTTGGGTCCCGTGACGCCGTAGCGCATCGCCACGAGGCCGGCCGCCATGTCGGGAATGAACATCGGCACGAAGAAGGCGGAGACGCGCCCCGGCCCCTTCTCGAGGTAGATCTTGCACTGCTCCTCGAAGGTCGCGATGCCGCCGATCCCGCTGCCGATCAGGACGCCCGTCCGATCGGGCGCGGGGAATCCCCCGGCGAGGCCCGCCGCCTGGACCGCCTGCACGCTGGCCGCCATCCCGTACTGGGCGAACAGGTCGCAGCGCTTGGCCTCCTTGCGCTCCATGTAGGCCAGCGGGTCGAACCCCTTGACCTCGCAGCCGAAGGTCACGTCGAGCGGCGTGGGGTCGAAACGCTGAATGCGCGCGGCCCCGGACTTCCCGGCGACCAGCGCGCTCCAGCTTGCTTCCACGGTGTTGCCGACGGGCGTCACCAGCCCGAGGCCGGTGACGACGACCCTCCGCTCCACTACTTCGCGCCCATCCGCTGATGCAGGTAGGTGAGGGCGTCCCCGACCGTGCGGAGCTTCTCCGCCTCTTCGTCCGGGATGTCGAGGTCGAACTCCTTCTCGAAGGCCATCACGAGCTCCACGGTGTCGAGGCTGTCGGCGCCCAGATCCTCCATGAAGCTCGCCTCGTTGGTGAGCTTCTCGCGCTCGACCCCCAGCTCCTCGGCAATGATGTCCTTCACCCGGGCTTCGAGATTCGCCATGTCGGCCATGAGAGTTGCGTCCCTCCAAAGGGTTATTGCCCTACATCACCATCCCGCCGTCGACCACGATGACTTGGCCCGTAATGTACGCCGCGGCATCCGATGCGAGGAAGGCCACCGCGGCGGCCACGTCCGCCGGGGTGCCCAGCCGGCCGAGCGCGATCTGGCCGCTCAGGGCCTCGCGGGCCTGCGGCGTCAGCCCCGCCGTCATGTCGGTCTCGATGAACCCCGGGGCCACCGCGTTCACGCGGATGTTGCGCGATGCCAACTCCTTCGCCGCGCTCTTGGTCAGGCCGATCAGCCCCGCCTTGGACGCCGCGTAGTTGGCCTGCCCGCGGTTGCCCACCAGCCCCACGACGCTCGCGATGTTGATGATCCGGCCCGACCGCCGCTTCATCATCCCGCGGGCGACCGCCTTCATCATGAGATAGGCGCCCTTCAGGTTCACGTCCATCACCGCGTCCCACTGTTCCTCGGAGAGGCGCGCCAGCAGGTTGTCGCGGGTGACGCCCGCGTTGTTGACGAGCACTTCGATCGGGCCGAGGTCCCGCTCCACCGCCTCGACGCACGCCTCGATGGCGGCCGGGTCGACGACGTCCACCCGGAAGCCCGTGGCGCCGCACGCGATCTCCGCGGCGACCTCGCAGGCGTGCTCGTAGTCGCGGTCCAGGACGGCCACCCGCGCGCCGAGGCCGCACGCCAGCTCCGAGGCGATGGCGCGGCCGATGCCGCGGCCGCCGCCCGTCACCATCGCCACCTTGTCGTCGAGCTCGAGGTTCACGCCGCCTCCAGGTAGGCGCGCAACTCGGCCGCCGTGCCCAGGTTCGTGGTCTGCGCGCCCGCGACGATGCGCCGGGCGAGACCCGTGAGCACGTTGCCCGGCCCCAGCTCCACGAAGGCGGCGCCTTCGCCCGCCAGCGCGGACAAGCTCCGCACCGACTCCACCCAGCGCACCGGGCTGGTGAGCTGCTCCGCCAGCCGCCGCCGCGCCGTCGCGGCGTCGCGCACCGGCTCGGCGCTCGCGTTCGCCACCACCGGGAAGGCGGGCGCGCCCAAGGCCGCGGCGTTCAGCGCCTCCCCGAATCGCGCCGCCGCCGGCGCCATCAGCGGCGAGTGGAAGGCCCCGCTCACCTTGAGCGGGATCACCCGCTTGGCGCCCGCCGCCTTGAGCAGGTCGCCGGCACGCGCCACCGCCGGTGGGTCGCCCGAGATCACGATCTGGTCCGGCGCGTTCAGGTTGGCCGCCACCGCGACGCCTCCGGGGCCGCTCGCTTCCCGGCACGCGGCCGCGACGCGCCCCTCGTCCAGCCCCATCACGGCCGCCATGGTTCCGGGGCGCGCCGTGCCCGCCTCGTGCATCAGCTCGCCGCGGCGGCGCACCAGCCGCGCCGCCTCCGCCACCGCGAGCGAACCCGCCGCGACGTACGCGCTGTACTCGCCGAGCGAATGGCCCGCCGCGCCCGCCACCCGCCCCGCCAGCCGCGGGCCCACGACCGCCCACACCGCCGCCGAGTGCGCCAGGATCGCCGGCTGCGCGTGATCGGTGCGGGTCAGCAGCTCCTCGGGGCCGTCCCACATCACGGCCGAGAGCTTGAAGCCGAGGGCGTCGTCCACCGCCTCGAGCGCCGCGCGGGCTTCGGGAAACGCCTCCGCCACGTCCTTGGCCATGCCGACGCGCTGCGAGCCCTGGCCCGGACAGAGCAGAGCCACGGTGGCCCTCGTACCGGGGCCAGACCGACGGGCGGCACGACGGACGCCTCCGGTGCCGGTGGGCGCGCGTCCGGCGCGCTCACCAGCGGACGACCATCGCTCCCCAGGTGAACCCCGAGCCGAACGTGACCAGCAGGGCGAGGTCGCCCGGCTTCAGGCGGCCGCACTTGCGCGCCTCGTCGAGCGCGAGCGGGATCGAGGCGGAGCTGGTGTTGCCGTACCGGTCCACGTTCACGAACACCTTCTCCATCGGCACGTGCGCGAAGCTCGGCCGTCGCCTGGATGATGCGCATGTTCGCCTGGTGCGGGACCAGCAGGCTGAGCTGGTCGGACGTGATGCCCGCCAGGTCCAGGGCGCACTGCGTGGCCTCCGCCATCGCCTTCACCGCCGCCTTGAACACCTCGCGACCGGCCATCTTGAGGTAGTAGCTGTGGTCCTTGAGCAGCTCCTCGCTCGGCGGATGCGCCGCGCCGCCTCCCGGCCGGTAGAGCAGCTCGGCCAGGGTGCCGTCCGACTTGAGGTAGGTCGACAGGATGCCCCGCTCCCCGGTGGCGGGCACGAGGACGGCCGCCCCCGCGCCGTCGCCCAGGAGCACGGCCGTCGAACGGTCGGTCTGGTCGGTGATCGCGCTCAGCTGCTCGCTCCCGACCACCAGGGCGCGCCGCGCCGAGCCCGCCTGGATCATCGCCTTGGCGACCGTCAGGGCGTACACCCAGCCCGGGCAGGCGGCGATCACGTCGAACGCCGCGGCCTGCTTGGCGCCGATCATCGCCTGGATGTCGCAGGCCATGGACGGCAGCAGCCGGTCCGGCGACGCCGTCGCGCCCACGATGAGATCCAGGTCGGCCGCCTCGAGCTTGGCATCCGCCAGGGCCAGCAGGCTGGCGTCCCGGCCCATCCCCGCGGTGGTCTCCCCCGGCCCCGTGAAGTGCCGCTCCCGGATGCCGGTGCGCTCCTGGATCCAGGTGTCGGACGTGTCCAGGGTCTTCTCGAAATCGGCGTTGGTGACCACGCGGCTCGGGGCGACCGCGCCCAGGCCGGCGAAAGCGACGGCGGGCGCCTTCATGAGGCCGCCCGGCTCTGCGAGAACTCGCGTGTCATGTGCTGCACCAGTTGGTGTTGTGTGGCGTCGACCGCCAGCCGGATGGCGTTCCGAATGGCGTTGGCCGTGGAGCGGCCGTGGCAGATGATCGAGACGCCCTTGACCCCGAGGAGTGGAGCACCGCCGTACTCGGCATAGTCGAGGGCGCGCCAGATCCGGGACATGGACTCATTGCCGGCGGCGGCCGCCCCCATCTCGCGCTCCACCAGGCCATGGAGAAGCCGCCCCAGCGACTCGTAGAACTTGAGCAGCACGTTGCCCACGAAGCCATCGCAGATGACGACGTCGAAGTCGCCCTGCTCCGAGCGCCCCAGGAGGATGTGGCGGCCCTCGATGTTGCCCACGAACGGCAGACCGCTGGCGCGCAGCAGGCGGTGCGCCTCCTTCGCGGCCGCGTTCCCCTTCTCTTCCTCTTCGCCGATGTTGAGCAGCGCCACCGCCGGATTCGGCCGGCCCATCACGTCGCGCGCGTACAGCACGCCGAGGTGGGCGAACCCCGTCAGCTCGCTGGGGGTGCAGTCCACGTTCGCTCCGGCGTCCAGGACCAGCACCGACTGCCGGCTGGTCGGGAACGTGGTGCCGATGGCCGGCCGCTCGAAGCCCGCAAACAGCCCCAGGATGAGCGTCGAGCCCGCCATGACGGCGCCCGTGTTGCCGGCGCTGATGAACGCGTCGGACTTGCCGGCTTTCTGCAGCCCTATGCCTATCACGATGGAGGAATTACGCTTGGACCTGATCGCCTGAAGTGGTTTCTCACCCATCGCGATGGCCTCGGGCGCATCGATCAGCTCCAGGCGGGTGCGATCGACGGCGTGACGCTCCAGCTCACGCTCGACGATGCGCTGCTGGCCCACGAGCTGGATGGTCACGTCCGAAGGCAGCTCGCCCAGGGCGAGCGCGGCGCCGGCGACCGGCATCGCGGGGGCGTGGTCGCCCCCCATCGCGTCGATGGCGATCCGGATCACTCAGTCCTCGATCTCGATCCGCCTCTCGCCCTTGTAGTAGCCGCAGTTCGGGCACACGCGGTGCGGGATGCGCGCCTCCCCGCACTTCGGGCAGGGGGAGAGCGTCGGGGCCTTCGCCTTGTAGTGGGTACGCCGCATCCGCTTCTTGGATTTCGATGTCCGTCGCTTCGGGACCGCCATGCTTCATTCCCCTCGAGGTAACTTCGTGAGCGCTTCCCACCGTGGGTCCATCTCGACAGAGCAGCCGCAGGGTCCGGCGTTCAGATCGGCGCCGCAGCGCGGGCACAGGCCGCGGCAATCCTTGCGGCACTCCACGAATTGCGGGACGGCGAGGAGCAGCTCCTCCCGCACGGCCTCGGCGAGGTCCAGCACGGACGCGCGCCGCGGCACCCGATAGCAGTCTTCCTCCCCTTCGGCCTCGTCGCCCGACACGAAGACGAGCCCCAGCGACTGGGCAACCGGGACGTCTACGGGTGCCAGGCAGCGGCGGCACTCGGCCCGGACCACCGTCTCGAGCATCGCCTGCCAGTAGTACTTCCCCTCGCCGGCGCTGCTGAGCCGTCCCGAGACGGACAGCGGGGCGGCAAGCGCCAAGCCGGTAGCCACCACGAGCGGATCGTCGGGGGCAAGCTGGTCGGCGATCGCGACTGGGCCCTCGCGCACGGCCGCGAGGTCGATGCGCAACATGGCCGGTGAAGCTAACTCCTTGTCCTGCTTGGGTCAACGATGCCGGGTGCCGGGCTCCGGGCTCAGGCCAGGTCCAGTGCCGAGAAGAAGAAGCCGACTTCGCGGGCGGCGTTCTCGGGGCTGTCGGACGCGTGGATCGCGTTGCGCTCCTTGGACTCGGCGTAGAGGGCGCGAACGGTGCCGGGGGCCGCTTCCCTGGGGTCGGTGGCGCCAATCACCTCGCGGAGCCTGGCGACGGCGTCGTCGCGCTCCAGCGCCAGGGGCAGGCAGGGCCCGGAGGTCATGAAGGTCACCAGCGGCCGGAAGAACGGCCGTTCGCGGTGGACGGCGTAGAAGGCTTCGGCTTGGGGCTGGGACAGGCGCACCAGCCGCGCGGCGCGGACCTTGAAACCGGCCGCCTCGAGGTGCGCCAGCACCTTGCCGGCCTTCCCCGACGCGATGGCGTCGGGCTTGATGATCGCGAGCGTGAGCATCGGCGGTTCAGTACCCCAGGAGTTTGCGGACGATGTCGCCGCGCGTCAGGAACCCGACCAGGGCGCCGTCGCGGGTGACGGGGAAACGGTCGACGTCCTTGGCCAGCATCAGGGCGGCGACGTCGGCGATGGTCTGCTCCTCGGCCAGGCACAGCACGGTGCGGTCCATCGCGTCGCGGACCGGCACGTCGCGCGGCGCCAGCGGCGAGCCGCGGGCGGTGCGGCGCTTGACCGCCTTCATCTGGCCGGTGGAGAGCTGCTGCACGGTCTCGGGGAGCAGGTGCTTGAGGAGGTGGCCGTCCGTGAGGAGCCCCAGGACCTCGCCGTTGTCGCCGGTGACCGGGACGGCGCGAACGCCCCGGCCCAGCATCGCCTTGGCGGCCTCGCCCAGGGTGGTGTCCGGTCCCACGGTCATCACGCTCGACGTCATCACGTCATGCACCGTCACGTCGGCGGGCACGGGCGTGTTGCGGAGCCCCGCGACGGCCAGCACGTCGTCGGGGGTGCGCGCCGCGTGGAGACCCTCGAGCACCTCGTCGGAGGCGAGGGCACGCGCCACGGCGCTCATCGCGCGCAGATACTCCGACGCCGCTCGCGTCGGGGCGACGATCAGGACCACCACGCGCGCGCAGCGGTTGGGATCGTTGGCGCGGCAGATCGGCTGGGGCGCGACGCCGATGGCGAGGGCCAGGTCCGCCGCGGCGTCGGTGCGGAAGTGCGGCAGGAAGGCGCGGCCGCCGACCATGACCACGTCCTCGGGCCATTCGTTCTTCAGGATCTCGGTGAGGCGGGCCTCGTCGCCCACCGCGCCGGCGCGGGCCAGGGCCCGCGCCAGCTTGGTGGTCGCCTCGCGGACCGTCCTCGCCTCGAGCGGGACGACGATCCGCCTGCGGTCGAGGAGATCGGCGAGCGTCACAGCTTGGACTTGACCAGCGCGACGACGTCGGCGGGCCGCTTCATCACGCCGATGCCGGCCCGCTCGAACGCGGCGATCTTCTCGGCCGCGGTGCCGGAGCTGCCGGAGATGATGGCGCCGGCGTGGCCCATGCGGCGGCCCGGCGGCGCGGTCTGCCCGGCGATGAAGCCCACCACCGGCTTCTTCATCTTGGCGTGCACGAACTCGGCGGCCTGCTGCTCGTCGGTGCCGCCGATCTCGCCGATCATCACCACCGCCTTGGTGGCCGGATCGGCCTCGTAGGCGGCGAGGCAGTCGATGAAGTTGGTGCCGATGATCGGGTCGCCGCCGATGCCCACGCAGGTGGTCTGGCCGATGCCGGCACGGGTGAGCTGGTAGACGACCTCGTAGGTCAGCGTGCCGGAGCGCGACACGACGCCCACGGGGCCCGGCGTGCAGATCTGCCCGGGAATGATGCCGACCTGGGCGACGCCCGGCGTGATCACGCCCGGACAGTTCGGGCCGATGAGGCGGACGCCCCGCTCCCCCAGGAACGGCCACACGCGCGTCATGTCGAGGACGGGCACGCCCTCGCTGATGCACACCACCAGCTTGACGCCGGCGTCGGCCGCCTCGAACACCGCGTCCGCCGCGAAGCGGGCCGGCACGTAGATGACCGAGGTGTTGGCGCCGGTGGCCGCCACGGCCTCGGCGACCGTGTTGAAGATCGGGACCTTGTCCGCGAACTGCTGGCCCCCCTTGCCGGGGGTCACGCCCGCGACGACGGGCGTGCCGTACGCCATCATCTGGTGGGTGTGGAACGAGCCGTCGCGGCCCGTGATGCCCTGCACCACCAGCCGGGTGCTCTGGTCGACGAAGATGCTCACGCCGCCGCTCCCTTCGCCAGCTTCACCGCCTGCTCCACCGCGGCGTCCATGTCGGTGAGGGCCCGCATGCCGACGCCCTCGAGAATCTTGACCGCCTCCTTCTCGTTGGTGCCGGTCAGGCGAATCACCAGTGGCCGGTCCACCTTGAACTGCTTGGTCGCGGCCACGATGCCGTTGGCCACGTCGTCGCAGCGCGTGATCCCGCCGAAGATGTTGAACAGGATCGCCTTCACGCTCGGATCGGCCGTGATGATCTTGAGCGCCGTGACGACCTTGTCCGGGTTCGACGAGCCGCCGATGTCGAGGAAGTTCGCCGGCTCGCCGCCGTAGTACTTCACCAGGTCCATCGTGGCCATCGCCAGGCCGGCGCCGTTCACGCAGCAGCCCACGTTCCCGTCGAGCTTGATGTAGGTGAGGTTGGCCTCGCGCGCCTGCACTTCCTTCGGGTTCTCGGCCGCCACGTCGCGCAGCGCTTCGACGGCCGGGCGCCGCTCCAGCTCGTTGTCGTCCACGGCGATCTTGGCGTCCAGCGCGACCACCTCGCCCTTGGGGCGTCACGACCAGCGGGTTGATCTCCGCCAGCGAGGCGCCCGCGTCGACGAAGGCGCGGTACAGCTTCTGGAGGATGTCCGCGGCCTGGCGCACCTGGGCCAGGTCGGCATAGAGCCGGAACGCCAGCGCCATCGCCTGGTGCGGCAGCAGCCCGTAGCGGGCGTCCACGGTGGCCTTGAAGATCTTGTCCGGCGTCTTGGCCGCGACCTCCTCGATGTCGATGCCGCCGGCCGGGCTCACCATGAACACCGGTGAGCGGCTCACGCGATCCACGATCACGCCCACGTAGGCCTCGCTCGCGATCTCGGTCGCGGGCACCACCAGCACCTTGGTGACGGTGAGACCCTTGATCTTCATCCCCAGGATCTGGGAAGCGAGGCGCTCGGCCTGCTCGGGCGTGTCGGCGAGCTTCACGCCGCCCGCCTTGCCGCGCCCGCCGGCGTGCACCTGCGCCTTGACCACGACCTTCGCCACGCCCAGCCGCTCCATCGCCCGCTTGGCCTCGGCCGGGGTCGTCGCGACCACGCCCGGCGGCACGGCGATGCCTGCGCGCGCCAGCAGCTCGCGCGCCTGGTACTCGTGTATGTTCATCAGCCCTCGGCCACGATGGTGGTTCCCGTTGTGCCGCGAATGGCGGCGAGTCCCTCGCTCAGCTCCGCGATGATGGCGCGGCCGCCGGTCCTGGCGAACGCAATGGCCGCCTCGACCTTCGGGCGCATGCTGCCCTGGCCGCATTGCCCGGCGTCGAGTAGGGATTGCGCCTCCGCAGCCGTCATGCGCCGGATGGGTGCTGCACGGTCCGTGCCGTAGTCCCGGTACACCGCCGGCACGTCGGTGAGGATCAGCAGCAGCGCCGCCTTGAGCTCGCGCGCGAGGATGGCGGCGGCGCGGTCCTTGTCCACCACCGCGTCCACGCCCTCCAGCCGGAGGACCGGGTCGCGGTACACGGGGGGCCCGCCGCCGCCCGCGGCGATCACGATGGTGCCCTGCTCGACCAGCCGACGGACGATCGGCGCCTCGACGAGGTCGATCGGCATCGGGCTCGCGGTCAGCCGGCGCCAGCGGCCCGACGCGTCGCGCCCGACGGTCACGCCGTGGCGGGCGAGGGTGGCGCGCCGCGCCTCCGACAGCTCGTTGCCGATGGGCTTGGAGGGCGCGCGCAGCATCGGGTCGTCCGGCGCGACCTCGGTCTGGGTGATCACCGTGACGACGTCGCGCGCGATCTTGGCCCGCTCGAGCGCGTTCTGGAGTGATTGCTGGATCATGTAGCCGATCCAGCCCGCGGTTTCGGCGACCAGCACGCCGAGGGGCAGCGGCTCGATCTCGGCCGCCGCGATCTCGTTGCGCGCGAGCGAGTCGCCCACCTGCGGTCCGTTGCCGTGGACGATGGCGATGCGCCAGCCGTCGCGCGCCAGGTCCACGATCGGGGCGAGGCTCTCGCGGGTGTGCCGGAACTGGTTGGCGATGGTGGCGCGCTCTCCCCCGCGGGCGAGCGCGTTGCCTCCCAGCGCCACGACGACCGTCTGCTCGTTCACAGTTCCTCCGGCGAGCCGCCCAAGCTAGGCAGGGCCGGTGGGGTCTTCAAGGCCGTCGCGGCGGCGTGCCGCCGATGCCCAGGGCGCGGCGCAGCGTCTCGTACGCGCGCCCGAACCGGACCCAATCCCCGCGGTGCGCCGCGGAATCGAGCGCGAGAAACGCCGCCCGAGCCTCGGTGAGCGTGGCCGACGTGCCGGCATCGGCGCGTGACTCCGTGGGGGACGCCAGGGCGTGCACCGCGCTCACGGGGTCGCTGCCGATCCCGAGGTGGCCTTCGGCGAGCACCGCCAGGCGGTGCGGCATGAGCGGGATGTCGTCGCGGCGCGGGGACGCGTAGAGGAACTGCGCGTACGCCACCGTGCCAGCGACGGGGATGGCGGCGACGGCGCCCCGATGCACGTTCCCCTCGGGGCCGGCGGCCTCGGCCACGGCGCCGACGGCGGCCGGCGAGGACATGATGCGGCTCTCGGCCGCCGCCAGCGTGGGGTACGCGCCGGCGGGCAACCGCAACAGGCGCAGCAGCAGCCGGCCGTCCGCGCCGGCGGTGCCCGCGACGATGCCGACGAGCCCGCTGCCGGCGGCGTCGGCGAGCGGGAGCAGCCGCCACAGCCGCGCCGGCTCGTCGCCGAGGGCGAGCAGCGCGAGGGTCGCGTGCGGCGCCGGCTCGGCGCCCGGCGGCGACTCGAGCATGGCCACCGACCAGGCCCGCGCCGCCGTCCCGGTATCCCCGCGATGGCGCGCCAGCATCTCGGCCTGGGCGAGGAACAGCCCCGCCGGGTAGCCGAGGTGGCGGCGCAAGTCGGCGCCCAGACTGTCGCTCGGCAGGGCGCGCGCGCCGGTGATGGCGGCCAGGCGCGCGGCGAACGGCAGGTCGGGCGGGCGGAGATAGAGCCGCGTGGCGCCGGTCACCGCGTCCACGGTCGCCACGTACGGCGCGCGGAGGAAGTTCACGTCGTCGCCGCTCCACCTCACGTGGTCCGCGAGCGGGAAGCGCGCCGAGGCCAGATAGCCGTCGGCCACCCACACCAGGCGGCGGTCGGCGACAACGGCCCGCGGCGGGTCGAAGGTGGCGAACGGATAGAGCCGCGCCAGGCGGTCGGGAACGTCGCGCCAGATGAGCAGCCGGTCGGATACGCTGGTGCGCCGGTCGAGCAGCGGCGGCGACTGGAGCGCCCACGCCAGCAGCAGGCGCCGCAGCATGCCCGCCAGGCCGAGCCCCTCCGGCCCCGTGGCCGGCGGAGGCTCGTCCGGCCCCACGACCGCAAGCTCGGCGCCACGGGCGAGGTAGCGGATGCGCCCGCTCGCGAGCGCGAGCGGTTGCGGCGTGGGGCTGTCGCCGTCCGCCGGGTCCAGCGCGCTCAGGAAGCGGAGCGAGCCGGCGTCGGCCGCGCCCGCCTCCACCGCGAGGGGGTCTCCGCCCCACGCGAGGGCGCCGCGGTGCAGTGCGGTCCAGTCGGGCGGGCGCGGCTCGCGCCGCAGGGCGAGCACGTCCGTTTCGGGGACCGCGAGCGCTACGAGCGCCGGCGCGCCCCCCGGCCCCGGGTAGCGATCCAGCGTCGTGGTCCAGGCCCGCGGACGGGTGCTGTCGTCTGCGGCCGCGTTGAGGGCGGCGTCGAGGAGCCCGGGCTCGGCATCCCACGGCGAGAGGCCGTCGAGCGCCCGCTGCACCGCCCCCAGGCTCTCGGCCGGCAGGGCCGACGCGGCCTGGGTGCGCTGCTGCCGCACGCCGTCGAGCACGCCCATGCCGGCCCTCGAATAGCGGTCGGCATACTGCGCCAGGGCGAGGGCAGCCGCCGGATCCGGCCTCCCCTGCCAGGCATCCGAGAGGTAGGGGGCCACGTACCGTCCGGCCACCGCACCGACCGCGAGCGTGGCCCACATCGCGATCAACACGCCGGCCCGGCTCCGGCGCAGCAGCACGGTCGTGCCCGCGGCCACGACCAGCGCGAGCGCCGCCAGCGCCGTGGCGGCGGGAATGCGCACCGCGCGGTCGGCCGCCGCGAGCGCGCCGTCCGCGCTCCCTCCCCCGCCCACGATGGCGTAGGCGTCGAGCTGGAAGCCCCACGCCACCACCAGCGCCAGCACCGCCGTGAGCGCCACGAGATGGCTCCGCGCGTGCGGGGTCATCCGCAGCCGCCGCTCGGCCACGGTGATGCTGCCGGTCATCGCGTACAGGGCGCCCGCCACGAACGCGCCGAAGACCACCAGCAGCAGGGCGGCGAGGTGCAGCGTCTCGAGCAGGGGCAGCCGCGCGATGTAGAACGAGGCGTCGCGCCCGAGCACGGGCTCCCGGAGGTCCAGGGGCACGGCGGAGCGGTAGAGGTCGACCAGCGAGGGAATGTCGGTGAAGGTCGCGGCCGTGACGATGCCCAGCACGACGGCGAGCGCGAGCGCGATCCAGCGCAGCACGCGCCGCGGCACCTCCTCCGCGATCTCCAGGTTGCCCACCCGGCGCGGGAGGTGCACCGCGCCGATGGAGCGGTAGACCGCCATCGTCTGGATGGCGTACCACAGCGTGGCCGCGGCCGCCACCGCGAGCTGCCACAGGCCGTCGTGCACCAGGCGCGTCCAGAACAGGTCGGACAGGCCCAGATCGGCGTACCAGGAGGCTTCGGTGAACCGGATGGCCGCCCAGCGGCCACCGAACAGCACGACGAAGGCGGCCCCGACGGAGTACAGCGCGATGCGACGTCGGCTCATGGCGCCAGGCCGCCGACCCCCTGATCGCTCAGCACCTGCGCGGCTTCATGGCGGATGGCCTCCAGGCCCGCGGCGCTCCTGGCCTCGAACCTCAGCACGAGGATCGGCTGCGTGTTGGAGGCGCGGATCAGGCCCCAGCCCTCGGGCGTCCGCCAGCGCACGCCGTCGATCGTGACGGTCGGGTAGCGCGCGGCGAAGTGCCGCGCCGCGGCCTCCACGACCGCCGTCTTCCGCTGCTCCGGGCAGTCGACCCGGATCTCCGGCGTGGAGACGTATTGCGGGAGCGCGAGGCGCAGCGCGGACAGCGGCTGCGGCTGTCCCGCCGTGATCTTCAGCAGGCGCGCCGCCGCGTACAGCGCGTCGTCGAAGCCGAGGTAGTCGGGCGGGCCGAAGAACATGTGCCCGCTCATCTCGCCGGCGAGCACCGCCCCGCTCTCCTTCATCTTCTTCTTGATGAACGAGTGGCCGGTCATCCACATCACCGGCCGGGCGCCCGCGCGCTCCAGCGCCTCCGGCAACGCGTCGGAGCACTTGACGTCGAAGATCACCTCCCGGCCCTT
Organism: uncultured Gemmatimonadales bacterium; assembly: GCA_963729955.1. Taxonomy (GTDB): domain Bacteria; phylum Gemmatimonadota; class Gemmatimonadetes; order Gemmatimonadales; family JACORV01; genus Fen-1245. Next base: position 94,772 of record CAVSQA010000019.1, on the reverse strand, counting down.
GCCCAGCCGGCGCACGACGTCCTCGCCGAGCAGGGCGAGGATCTGGTCGCCGAACAGCACCGTCCCGCTCTCGTCCACCGCGCCGATGCGGTCGCCGTCACCGTCGAACGCGATGCCGAGGTCGGCGTCAAGGGCGGCGACGCGCGCCTGGAGGTCGCGCAGGTTCGCGAGGACCGTCGGATCCGGGTGGTGGTTGGGGAAGCGTGCCGTCCGAGACGCAGTACAGGCGGTCCACCCGTGCGCCGAGGGCCTCGAGGAGGGCGGGGCCGGTGAGGCTCGCCACCCCGTTCCCGCAGTCCACGACGACGCTGAGCGGCCGCGCCAGCGGGCCGATGCGGGAGAGGATCTCCTGGTGGTAGGACGCCAGCACGTCGTGGGTCGTCAGCTCGCCCCGCCCGCTGGCCAGCCGGTGCTGCTCGATCCGCTGGCGCAGGCCCTGGATGTCGTCCCCCGCGAACGGCAGCCCGCCGAGGACCATCTTGAAGCCGTTCATCTCGGGAGGGTTGTGCGAGCCGGTCACCTGCACGCCGCCGTCGGCCGCGAGGTGGTGAATGGCGAAATACAGCGCCGGCGTCGGCACCAGGCCCACGGCCAGGACCTTGGTGCCGGTCGACCGGAGGCCGTCGACCAGGGCCGCCATCAGCGATTCGCCGGAGGGGCGATTGTCGCGTCCCGCCGCGAGGGTGGCGGGCCGTCCCAGGCGCTCGCGCGCCTCGGAGCCGATGGCCGCGCCCACCGAGCGGGCGACCTCCGGCGTGAGGTCGACGCCGACGGTGCCCCGGATGTCGTATTGCCGGAAGATGACGGGGTCGATGCGCATCGTCGTGGAGCTCCGGGCCGCCGACGCGGCCGGCCCTCGCTAGTTGCCGGCCGGTACGGGCGCGGCGATCGTGGTGACGCCCGCCGGCAGGAAGGTGTGCGACCCCGAGCGCGCGGCGTCGAGCACCAGGTTCGGCCACAGCCCGAAGACCACCAGCGCCACGACCATCACCGCCAGGGTGACGCCCGCGAGCCGCGGCACGAGCACGCCCGCGTGCGCGCGCTCGTGCGCGCTCGGCTTCATGTACATCGCCATCACGACGGGCAGGTAGTATCCCGCGGACACCACGCTGGTCAGGACCAGGATCGCCGCCAGGATGCCGTAGCCGCCGCCCGTCGCGGAGACCAGGATGTACCATTTGCCGATGAACCCCGCCGTGCCCGGGAACCCGAGCAGGGACAGCATGCAGATCGTCATCGCCGAGGGCGAGCCAGGGGTGCGTCTCGGCCAGGCCGGCCAGGTCGTCGATCTCGACGTCGCGCTCGCCGCCGCGGCCCTTGAGGCCGAGGATGGCGAACGCGCCCACCGTCATCAGCGTGTAGAACAGCAGGTAGAAGAGGAAGGCCGCGGCCCCCGCGGTCGAGCCGGCCACCAGCGCGGTCAGCAGGTAGCCCGCGTGCGCGATGCTCGAGTAGGCGAGCATGCGCTTCACCGAGCGCTGGGCGAGCGCCACCAGGTTCCCCACCACCATGGTGACCACCGCCAGCCACCAGATCACCTGCTCCCAGATGAGGTGGATGCCCCCGAACGCCTCGAGCAGCACGCGCACCAGGGCGGCGAACGCCGCCGCCTTGACCGCGGTCGCCATGAACCCGGTCACCGGCGTCGGAGCACCGTCGTACACGTCGGGCGTCCACATGTGGAACGGCACCGCCGCCACCTTGAAGCCGAAGCCGATCAGCAGCAGGGCGATGCCGCCCAGCAGCATCGGGTGCACCTGCAGGTTCAGCGCCACGATCTGGCCCGCGATCATCGGGAGCTTGGTGGAGCCGGTGGCGCCGTACAGCAGCGCGATGCCGTAGAGGAAGAACGCCGACGCGAACGCCCCGAGCAGGAAGTACTTGAGCGCGGCTTCGCCGCCCACCTTGCTGCGGCGATCGATGCCCGAGAGCACGTACACCGACACCGACATCAGCTCCAGGCCGAGGAAGATGACGAACAGGTCCTGGCCCGCGGCCAGCAGCATCATCCCCACCGCGGCGAACAGGACGAGCACGTGGTACTCGGGGACCAGGATGCCCTCGCGCTCCAGGTAGTCCACCGAGAGGAGCACCGCGAGCGCGGCGCCGAGCAGCACGATGAGGTCCACGGCGTACCGGAACGGATCCAGCGCGATGCTGGTCGGAATGCCGGCGACCCTGGCGCCCGACGCCCACAGCCAGACCGTGGCCGCGGCGGCCAGGGCGATCCCCACCAGCGCGAGCAGGCCGACGCGCCGCTGGGCGCCCGGATCCTTGTGGTGCCACGCGGCGTCGAGCAGCAGCACCATCGCCCACACCGAGAGCATCGTCTCGGGGAGGGCCGCCCGCAGCAGGCCCCAGCCGGTGTCGAGGTCGAGCGTCAGGTTCACGGCTGTCTCAGGTCCGCGACGGCGGGCGCCGCCCTGCCCTGCACCGCCTCGATGAAGTGGCGCGCCGACGGCTCGATCCGCCGCAGCACCGGGCCGGGCGCGAGGCCGAGCCACAGGATCATCACCACCAGCGGCACCAGCACGCCCCATTCACGGCCGGTGAGGTCGGTGAGGGCGCGGTTCTCGGGCTTGTCGAGCTTGTAGTAGATCACGCGCTGCAGCGCCCAGAGCAGGTAGCAGGCGGCGAAGATGACGCCGGTCGTCGCGATGCCCGCGGCCACCGGGTGGGTGCGGAACGAGCCCACCAGCACCAGGAACTCGCCGACGAAGCCGTTGGTCCCCGGCAGCCCGATCGACGACAGGCTCACCAGCGTGAAGACCGCGGCGTAGACCGGCATGACCCGCGCGAGGCCGCCGAAGTCCGCGATCAGGCGGGTGTGGCGGCGCTCGTAGATCATGCCGACCAGGAAGAACAGCGCGCCGGTCGAGAGGCCGTGATTGATCATCACCATCACGGCGCCCTGCACGCTCTGCACCGTCAGCGCCCAGATGCCGAGCATCACGAAGCCCAGGTGGCTGACCGACGAGTAGGCGATGAGCTTCTTGATGTCGGGCTGCACCATCGCCACCAGCGCGCCGTAGATGATGCCGATCACCGCCAGCGTGATCACGATCGCGGCGTGCACGACGTGGCGTCGCCATCGCGGGAACAGCGGGAAGCCGAAGCGCAGGAAGCCGTAGGTGCCCATCTTGAGCAGGATCGCCGGCCAGGATCACCGAGCCCGCGGTCGGCGCCTCGACGTGCGCGTCGGGCAGCCAGGTGTGGAACGGGACCATCGGCACCTTGATCGCGAACGCCAGGAAGAACGCCGCGAACAGCCAGAACTGGGTCGGGACCGGGAGCGTCGCGTACTGGCGGATGTGGTCGTACGCGAACGAGTACAGTCCGCCCGAGTGCGCGGCCCGCGTTGAAGTAGAGCACCAGGATCGCCACCAGCATCAGGAGCGAGCCGAACACGGTGTAGAGGAAGAACTTGATGCTCGCGTACAGCCGGCGCTTGCCGCCCCAGATCCCGATGATGAAGTACATCGGGATCAGCATCACTTCCCAGAACACGTAGAACAGGAACAGGTCCAGCGCGACGAACACGCCGAGCATGCCGGTGGTGAGGACCAGCAGCAGCGCGTAGAACCCCTTCTCGCGCGTCGTGATGCCGGACCAGCTGCCGAGCACCGCCAGCGGCATCAGGAACGTCGTGAGCAGCACCAGGAACAGCGAGATGCCGTCGACGCCGATGCGGTAGCCGATGCCCCAGTCGGGGATCCACGGGAGCCAGTCGCCGAACTGCAGCGCCGGGCCGGAGGGATCGTACGCCCACCACACGCCCAGCGACACGACGAACTCGAGCAGCGCGACCCCCAGCGCGATCTGCTTGGCGGCGCGGGCCGGCGCGGGCCAGATGACCAGCGCCCCGGCGAGCGGAAGATCAGCAGGGCGCTGATCGCCCAGCGCGCGTAATGGAGATGGACCAGGAGCTCGGTCACGATGCCCTAGTGGAGCAGCGCCGCCAGCACGGCGATCGCCCCGATCACGAAGACGACGAGGTAGGTGCCGGCCTGGCCCGACTGCAGGCGGCTCCCGATCCACCCGAGGCCGCGGCGCCACGGCGGCCGAGCCGTTCACGCCGGCCGTGTCGATCGCGCCCGCGTCCAGCCCCTTCCACAGCACCACCCGGGCGAGCCAGATCAGCGGGCGCACGATCACCGCGTCGTACAGCTCGTCCACGTGGTACTTCTCCAGCAGCAGCTTCGCGAGCCCGGTCTCGCGCGGCGCGCGCTCCGGCGGCAGCAGGGCCTCGGGCTTGAGGACGCGCGTGGCCGCCAGATGCCGCCCAGCGCCGATCAGCGCCGCCAGCGTCATCAGCGCGATCTCGACGCCGGTCGCCGGGGCCAGCGCCGGCAGGAGCGCCGCGCTGCGCTCGGTCAAGGGCTCGAGCCAGTGATGCAGCGTGGCGACGTGCGGGAGGTTGAGCGCGCCCCCGAGCACCGACAGCGCCGCGAGCACGATCAGCGGCCGGTCATCACCCAGGGCGCCTCGGCCAGGTGCGGCCGCTCGAGGTCGCCGGTGCGGTTGGGCCCGTGGAAGGTGTACAGCATCAGCCGCGCCATGTAGAACGCGGTGAGCAGCGCCGTCGCCAGCCCGAGGCCCACACCACGAAGTAGAACGGATCGGACGCGCCGCGGGCGAACGCGGCGCCGAGGATCTCGTCCTTGGAGAAGAAGCCCGCCAGCGGCGGGATGCCGGCGATGGCCAGCGTCGCCACCCACATCACCCGCGTCGTCCACGGGAGGTACGCCGAGAGGCCGCCCATGTTGCGCATGTCCTGGGCGTCGGCGTGACGCTGGGTGTGGTGGTAGGCGCGATGCATCACGTGGATCACGCTGCCCGCGCCCAGGAACAGCAGCGCCTTGAAGAAGGCGTGCGTCACCAGGTGGAAGATGCCGGCGGCGTACGCGCCGACGCCGACGCCCACGAACATGTAGCCGAGCTGCGAGACGGTGGAGTAGGCCAGCACCTTCTTGATGTCGCACTGCTTGAGCGCGATGGTCGCGGCGAAGAGCGCCGTGAGCGCGCCCACGCCCGCCACCACGGCGGACGCCACCGGCGACAGCGCGAACAGGATGTTGCTGCGCGCCACCAGGTACACGCCCGCGGTCACCATCGTGGCGGCGTGGATCAGGGCCGAGACCGGCGTCGGGCCCGCCATCGCGTCGGGCAGCCAGACGTACAGCGGGATCTGGGCCGACTTGCCCACGCACCCCATGAACAGGAACAGCGCGATCGCCGTCACCGTCCCGCCGCCCGCCACCAGCGCCTGGGGGGCCCGGGCGAACACCTCGCGGAAGTCGAGCGAGCCCAGGTGGGAGAAGATCAGGAACATCGCCACCAGGAACCCGAAGTCGCCGATGCGGTTCACCAGGAAGGCCTTCAGGCCCGCGTCGGCCTTCTCCTTCTCCTCGAACCAGAAGCCGATCAGCAGGTAGGAGCAGAGGCCCACGCCCTCCCACCCGATGAACATCACCGGGAAGTTGGCGCCCAGGACCAGCACCAGCATGAAGGCGACGAACAGGTTGAGGTAGGCGAAGTAGCGCGCGTAGCCGGGATCGTCGTGCATGTAGCCGATGCTGAACACGTGGATCAGGGACGCAGACCCCCGTCACCACCAGCAGCATCACGACCGAGAGCTGGTCCACCTGGAGGGCCGCGTCCACCCTGAGGTCGCCGGCCGGGATCCAGGTCCACAGGGTGCGCACGTACGGCTCCGCGGGGTGCGCGCCGCAGGACCGCCAGGAAGACCGTCACGCCCACGACGAACGCCGCGGCCACCGAGCCGACGCCCACGACGCTCACCAGGCGCTTCGCCTGCGGGCGCACGAAGGCCACCGCCCCGTTCACCAGGAACCCGGCGAAGGGGAGCAGGATCGCGAGAGCGACCCTGTCGGCGGCGCCGCCGGCCAGCGCGGTCATCCGCGCAGCAGGTTGATGTTCTGCAGGTTCACGGTGTCCCGGTGCCGGTAGACGGCGATGACGATGGCCAGCCCGACCGCGGCCTCCGCCGCCGCGACGGTCATCACGAAGAACACGAACACCTGCCCGTCGAGGCCGAGCTGCTGCGACAGCGCGATGAAGGTGAGGTTCACGGCGTTGAGCATCAGCTCGATGCACATGAAGATCACGATGGCGTTGCGGCGGAGCAGCACGCCCACGACGCCGAGCGAGAACAGGACGGCCGAAACCGCCATGGCCGGGCCGAGCAGCACGCTACAGCCTCCGCTTCGCGAGGACGACCGCGCCCACGATGGCCGCGAGCAGCAGCAGGGAGGTGATCTCGAACGGCACCAGATAGGCCTGGAACAACGGCTGGGCGACCGCGCGCACCGCGCCGCGCGATGCCACCGTCTCCGCGACGGTGCCCGGCGGCAGCAGCAGGGAGCTGGGCGGCGCGACCAGCCGCGGCACGATCAGCTTCCCGACCAGCAACAGGCCCGCGACGCCCGCGATCACCCGGCCCCACGGGCCCTTGATGTCGCTCGGGCCCGCCCGGCCGAGGTTGAGGAGCATGATCACGAACAGGAACAGCACCATGATGGCGCCGGCGTACACCAGCACCTGCACCGCCGCGATGAAGTGCGCGTCCAGCAGGACGTAGATGGCCGCGAGGCTGAACAGGGTGTTGACCAGCCACAGCGCGCTCGCCACCGGGCTCCGGCGGGTGATGCACAGGAAGGCCGACGCGATGGCGACGGCGGCGAACACCCAGAAGGCGATGAGCGTCACGTCATTCTCCCTTGGGGTCGCCGGGGTCCCACAGGGTCGAGACGTCGTGCGGCTGCCGCATCAGCCGGGCGAGGTCGTACACGAAGCCCTCGCGGCTGTACTCGGCGTTCTCGTAGTGCACGCCGACGTGGATGGCCTCCTCCGGGCAGACCTCCTGGCAGTAGCCGCAGAACACGCAGCGGAACTCGTCGATCTCGTAGACCAGCGGGTAGCGGTTGCCGTGCTCGTCCTCGCCCGGGACGAGCTTGATGCAGTTGGCGGGACAGATCTGGGGACACAGGCCGCAGGCCACGCACTTCGCCTTCCCGGTCTCGTCCACCGCCATCCGGTGGGTGCCGCGCCACCGCTTGGAGAGCGTCCAGTCCGCCGTGGACGTCTGCTCGGGGTACTGCATCGTCCACTTCTTGGCGAACAGGTGCTGGAACGTGAGCGCCATGCCCTTGAGGGTGGCTCGCACGTACGAGCTCTCCGCCTCCGGCCGGCCGAGGGTCTTGACGCCGATCGCCACCTTACGCCGCTCCCTTGGCGCGCGCCGCGTCGGCGCGCCACCGCGCCCGCTGGCGCGACGCCGAGCCGCCGATCACCCGGTTGCGGTCGAGACCCCACGCCAGCAGCGCCCCCAGCACCAGGCTCACGGCGGTGAGGGCCAGCGCGTACGGCACCCCGAAGGCGACCCCGGCGGCCTCCAGCGCCCACACGGCCACGGCCACGACCATCACGTAGGCGAGCGCGATCGGCAGCAGCACCTTCCATCCCAGGTCCATCAGCTGGTCGAAGCGGAAGCGCGGCAGCGTCCACCGCACCCACACGTAGGCGAACAGGAAGAACAGCACCTTGGCCCAGAAGGCGGCGAAGGTCGCGGCGAACTTGAGCACCGTCCACGGCGGCGTGTTGTCCCAGGCCGTGAAGGGGATGTCCCACCCGCCCAGGAACAGCGTCACCAGCAGCGCCGACGCCGTCACCATGTTCGAGTACTCGGCGATGTAGAACATCGAGAACTTCATCGCGGAGTACTCGGTGTGGTAGCCGGCGACCAGCTCGGCCTCCGCCTCCGGCAGGTCGAACGGGAGCCGGTTGGTCTCCGCGAAACTGGCGATCAGGAACGTGCAGAACGCGACGAACAGCGGGAGGACGAACCACAGGCTCTGCTGCTGCTTCGCCACGATCTCGTTCATCGTGATGTTCCCGGCCAGCACCAGCACCGCCACGGCCGAGAGCCCCATCGACACCTCGTACGAGATCAGCTGGGCGGAGCCCCGCAGCCCGCCCAACAGCGAGTACTTGTTGTTCGACGACCAGCCGGCGAGCACCACGCCGTACACCCCGAGGGAGCTGATGGCCAGGATGTAGAGGAAGCCGATCGGCAGATCGGCGATGGCGCTGTTCACCAGCCCCCACGGCGTGGGCAGCGGCGAGGCGAACGGCACCACGGCGAAGGTGATCAGGGCCGGCGTGAAGGCCATCATCGGCGCGAGGATGAACAGGAACCGGTCGGAGAAGGGCGGAAGGGTCTCCTCCTTGAGGAAGTTCTTCAGCCCGTCCGCCGCCGGCTGGAGCAGCCCCTGGGGCCCGACCCGGTTGGGCCCGAGCCGGTTCTGGATCCACCCCGCGCCGCGGCGCTCCACCCAGGTCCACACGGCGATCAGGGTGAGCAGGCCGCCGAAGACGATCAGGATCTTGACCAGGGAGATCCACACGAAGGCCGCGCCGCTGACCGGCGTCATGCGCGCGCTCCCACGCGCGAGACGAGCGCGGCGCGGATCTCCGCCAGGATCCAGGCGGCCGGCCGCGCCATCCCCGGCGGGCTCTTGGCCTGGCTCGTAGCGCTGCCGGAGGCCGCGCAGGTTCTGGAAGGTGCCTTCGTCCTCGGCCATGTTGGCGCACGGGAGCACGACCGACGCGGCGCGCGCGACGTCGGGCAGCACCGTGCCCACGTAGATGAGCCGTCCGGAGGTGACCGGCGCCGCGACACCGCTCAAGTCGTCGTCCACCACCAGCACCAGCCCCGCCTGACTGGCGCGCTCCACCGCTCCGTCCCAGTCCCTGCCGAACCCGGCCGCGACGGCGCCGTGCACGTTGGGCGCCCGCTCCGTGCGCAGGGCGAGGTCCGGGACGCCCGCCAGCGGCCGTTCCGGTCCCTCCCGCACGCGGAATGCTCCGCCGCCGCCCTTGACGGCCAGCAGCCCGGCCGCGGCCTCGAGCGCCTCGCACGAGGCACCCGGCGAGACCAGGCCGACCCACGGGCCGGAGGCGGCCTCCATCAGCTCCACGGCCCGCTCCAGCGCCTGCTCCCAGTCCACCGGGACGAGACGGTCGTCCTGCCTCACGAGCGGTGCCTCGATCCGGTCGGCCCGGTTGAGCCAGCCGTAGTTGAGGCGCCCCTCGTCGCAGATCCACCAGCGGTTGACCTCGGCGTTGGGCCGAGGCTTGACGCGCACCACGCTGTTGTCGCGGGTCTCGAGCACGATGTTGCAGCCCTGGGTGCAGCCCGGGCACACCGACGCGGTCTTATCGAAGTCCCACACCCGCGCCTTGTTGAGGAAGTCCTTCGACAGCAGCGACCCCACGGGGCACAGGTCCACCACGTTCCCCGCCCACGGGTGGTCGAGCGGCCGGCCTTCGAAGATGTCGATGTGGGCCCGGTCGCCCCGCTCGGAGACGTTGAGCGTCGGCTGCTGCGCCACGTCCTCCATGAAGCGCACGCAGCGCGTGCACAGGACGCAGCGGTTGGGCACGTACAGGATGTCGGGACCGAAGTCCTCGACCGGATTGTAGCGTTTGGCGTAGTCGGCGTACCGTCCCGAGGCCCTGCCCTCCTGGTCGGCGTAGTCCTGGAGGGAGCACTCGCCCGACTTGTCGCAGATCGGGCAGTCGAGCGGGTGGTTGATGAGCAGGAACTCCAGCACCCCGCGGCGCGCCGCGGTAGCCTGCTCGCTCGAGACGTGGACCACCATGCCCGCCGCCACCGGCGTCGCGCACGACGGCACCGGCTTGGGGCTCTTCTCGACGTCCACCAGGCACATGCGGCACGAGCCGGCCACCGGCAGTCCCGGGTGGTAGCAGTAGTGCGGGATGAGGACGCCGGTCAGCTTCGCGGCCTCGAGCACCGACGTGCCGGCGGGCACCTCGACCTCCCGCCCCTCGATCGTGAGCTTGACGAGGTCGCTCATGCTCGCGCGGCCGCCCGCCGGCCGCCCAGGTATTTCTCGAACTCCGGGCGGAACTTCCGGATCGCGCTCACCACCGGCGCCGCGCAGGAATCGGAGAGCACGCAGATGGTCCGGCCGGTCATCTGCTCGGAGAGGTCGAGCAGCAGGTCCAGGTCCTCCGCCTTGCCCTGCCCGCCGAGCATCCGCTGCAGGATCTTCACCGTCCAGGCCGTGCCTTCCCGGCACTGGGTGCACTGCGCGCAGGACTCGTGCGCGTAGAACCTGGCCAGGCGCATCACCTGGTAGACCATGTCCACCGAGTCGTCGAGCACGATCATCCCGCCGGAGCCGAGCATCGTGCCCTTGGCGACGCAGCCTTCGTAGTCGAGCAGGGTGTCCTCGGCCTCGGCGGCCGTCAGGATCGGCACCGAGGAGCCGCCGGGGATCACGGCCTTGAGGGTGCGGCCCGGCAGCATCCCCCCGGCCATGTCGTACAGCAGCTCCTTGAGGGGGAAGCCCATCGTCACTTCGTAGTTGCCCGGCCGGGCGACCGTGCCGCAGATCGAGAACAGCTTGGTGCCGGTGCTCTTGGGGTTCGACAACGACAGGCCCTTGTACCAGGCGGCGCCGCGCCGGATGATGTGCGGCACGCAGGAGAGGGTCTCCACGTTGTTGATGGTCGTCGGGCAGCCGAACACGCCCACGGCGGCCGGGAACGGCGGCCGGATCCGCGGGTTGCCGCGCTTGCCCTCGATGGAGTTCATCAGCGCGGTTTCTTCGCCGCAGATGTAGGCCCCGGCGCCGCGGTGGATCATCACGTCGATCCGGACGCCCTTGCCCATGGCGTTCGCGCCGAGGACGCCCTTCGCGTAGGCCTCCTCGAGCGCGCGCTGCATCACCGCGATCGGCTCGGTGAACTCGCCCCGGATGTAGATGTACGTCTGCTCGGCCTGGATGGCGTAGGCGGCGATCGCGCAGCCCTCGATGAGCTGGTGCGGCGTCCACCGCATGATCTCGCGATCCTTGAAGGTGCCCGGCTCGGACTCGTCCGCGTTGCAGCACAGGTAGTGCGGCTTGGTCTTCTGCTTGGGCATGAAGCTCCACTTGACGCCGGCCGGGAAGCCCGCGCCGCCGCGGCCCCTGAGCCCCGAGCCCTTGACCTCCTCGATCACCTGCTCGCGCGTCATGCCCAGCGCCTGCTCGAGCGCCGCGTACCCGCCGCGCTTCACCCAGCCGTCGTAGCGTCCGCGCCTCGGCGTCGCCGAAGTGGGCGCTCACGACCCGGTTCTCCTTGGGATGCGGAGGATGGGGGAAGCCCATGGCGCCTACCGGTAGCGCTCGACGAGAGCCGGCACCGTGGCCGCGGTCACGCTCTCGACGAAGTCGTTGTTGATCATCACGGGCGTGGCGAAGCCGCACGCCCCGAGACACTCCACCTCGACGATCGTCCACTTGCCGTCGGGGCTGGTCTCGCCCGGCGCCCGCGCGCCGGTGGCCTTGAGGAACGCCTCGACCACGCCCTCGGCGCCGCACACGTTGCACGGCGTGGTGGTGCACACCTGCACGAAGTACTTCCCGACCGGGTGCTGGTGGTACATGGTGTAGAAGGTCACGACGCCCTTGACGTAGGCCGGCGTCAGGTCCAGCGCCTCGGCCACCTCCGCCATCCCGGCGGGCGAGATCCAGCCGTGCGCCTCCTGGATCATCCACAGCGCGGGCAGCAGCGCGCCCGCCTTGGCGGGGTACTTCGCCACGAGGGCGTCGAGGCGACGCCGTCCTTCGCCGACGAACACGGGCGGCAGCTCGGCCGGCGCCGCGCCGCCCGCGTGAGCCGGCGTGCCCTGGCCCTGGGCCGCACTCATCGGTCGATCTCCCCCATGACGATGTCCACGCTGGCGTTGATGGCGATCAGGTCGCTCAGCAGGTGTCCTTCGGCCATCTTGGGCAGCGCCGCGATGTTGAGGAACGACGGCGGCCGGATGCGCCAGCGCACCGGCTTGGCCGACCCGTCGGACACGAGGTAGGTGCCCAGCTCGCCCTTCGGGTTCTCCACCGGGAGGTACACCTCGCCGACCGGCGCGGGGACGCCCTCCATCACCTGCTTGAAGTGGTGGATCATCGACTCCATGTCGCTCATCAGCCGCCGCTTGGGCGGGAGGATCACGCGCGGGTCGCTCGCGTTGATCGGCCCGTCGGGCAGGCGGTCCAGCGCCTGGAGCAGGATCCGCACCGACTGCCGCATCTCCTCCATCCGGACCAGGTAGCGGTCGTACACGTCGCCGTGCTCGCCGACCGGCACCTCGAAGTCGTAGCTGTCGTAGTCCAGGTACGGGTGGTCCTTCCGCACGTCGAACGCGACGCCGCTGGCGCGCAGCATCGGACCGGAGAGCGAGTAGTCGATCGCCTCCGCGGCCGTCATCACGCCCACGTCCTGGGTGCGGCCCAGCCAGATGCCGTTCCTGAGCAGCATCCGGTCCACCTCGTCGAGCGTCTTCGGGAACCGCTGGCACCACGCCTTGAGCCGCCCGGTCCAGCCGTCCGGGACGTCGGCCATCAGGCCGCCGACCCGGGTGAGCGAGGTGGTGAGCCGCGCCCCGGTCCATTCCTCGATCAGGTTGTAGACGCGCTCCCGCTCCTGGAACATCCACAGGAACACGGTGAAGGCGCCGATGTCGATCGCCGTGGTGCCCGCCCACACCAGGTGCGAGATGATGCGGCTCAGCTCGCAGGCGATGACCCGCAGCACCGTGCACCGCGCGGTGATCTCGATGCCCATCAGCTTCTCGGCCGCCAGCGCGAACGCCACGTTGTTGGCCGGCGCGGAGAGGTAGTCGGTGCGGTCGGTGAGCGGGATGATCTGGTTGTAGTGGCGGTACTCGCCCAGCTTCTCGAAGCCGGAGTGCAGGTAGCCGATGTGCGGGATCACCCGCACCACGACCTCGCCGTCCAGCTCCACCACCAGCCGCAGCACGCCGTGCGTGGCGGGATGCTGCGGGCCGATGTTGATCAGCATGTGGTCGGTGCGCATGTCCGGCTCGGCCGCGCCGGCGGGGTCGGCCACCAGCGGCAGGCGCGCCGCGTTCCCGGCCGCGTCCACGCCGGGCGTCGCCAGGGCGAGCTCGAGCACCCGCTTCTGCGCCATCAGCGATCCTGGGCTCCGGGACCGGGGGTCAGCCGCTCCCGGACGTCCGCCGGCAGGGAGTGGTAGGCCTCGGCGATGGACAGCTCCTCCATCGAGTAGTGGGCCGTGAGGTCGGCCCCCAGGGCGCGCCGCACCTGCTCGGAGCGGCTGAAGCGGCCGCGGAGCGGGAAGTCCTTCCTCAGCGGGTGGCCCTCGGCGTACGTCTCCCACATCAGGATGCGCCGGAGGTCGGGATGCCCGCGGAAGCGGACGCCGAACATGTCGTAGACCTCGCGCTCCAGCCAGTTGGCGCCGTTCCACAGGTCCACGACCGAGTCCACCTCGAGGGCGTCGCCCTTGGGCAGCTCGATCTTGGCGCGGAGCTGCGCGCTCCTGGCCAGCGAGCGCAGCTGGTAGACCACCTCCAGCGCCCGCTCGCGGTCGCGGTACTCCACCGCGGTCACGTCCACCAGGTAGTCGTACCGCTCGTCCGGCGCGTCCCTGAGCCAGGCGAGCATCTCGTGGGCCCGGTCCCGGGCCAGGTGGACGATGGTATCGCCGCACAGCACGGCGCTGCGCCCGACGGCCGCGCCGAAGCGCGCACGCAGCGTGGCAACCGAGGGATTCTCCGCCGCGGCGCCGCTCACGCCGACGTCAGGCGGACCGCGTCTGGTGCACCGAGTTGCCGAACGGCTCGGACACCTCGTCCACCGCCGCCGGCTCGAGGAACAGGCCCCGCTGGTCGGCGAGCTGCTCGACCCTGAGGTCGGGGTCGAACACCGTCTCGCGCTTGATCTTCTTCTGGAGCATCAGGATGCCGTACAGCAGGCCTTCCGGCCGCGGCGGGCAGCCGGGCACGTAGACGTCCACCGGCACGATGGTGTCGATGCCCTGCACCATCGCGTAGTTGTCGAAGATGCCCCCGGTGGAGGCGCAGGCCCCCATCGAGATGCACCACTTGGGCTGCGGCATCTGATCCCACACCCGGCGGATGACCGGCGCCAGCTTGAAGGGCAGCCGGCCCGCGCAGATCAGCACGTCCGCCTGCCGCGGCGAGTACGCCACCCGCTCCATGCCGAACCGGGCCAGGTCGAAGCGGCTCGCCGCCGTGGCCATGAACTCGATGGCGCAGCACGCGGTGCCGAAGGCCATCGGCCACAGCGAGTTGGCGCGCGACCAGTTGACCAGGTCGTCGAGCCGCGTCGTCACCCAGTTGGGGGACAGGAAGCCCGAGCGCAGCGCCGCGTCGTCCCGGGCCAGATCCTCCGGGCCGGTCACGTCCACTCCAGGGCTCCGCGCTTCCATACGTAGATGTACCCCACCACCAGGACCGCGACGAAGATCGCCATTTCCACCAGCGCGCCGCCGATCCCCAGGCCGAACAGGTCCAGCTGCCGGAACGCCACCGCCCACGGCAGCATGAACACGACCTCGATGTCGAACACGATGAACAGCACGGCGACGAGGTAGAACTTCACGTCGTAGCGCTCGCGGGCGTTGCCCAGCGGCGTCATGCCCGACTCGTAGGGCAGCGACTTGACCGGCGTGGGCCGGGACGACGAGAACAGATGCGAGAGCGCGACCATCATCACCGCGCTGAAAGCGACGAACCCGATCAGCAGGACGAGGGGGATGTAGGGTTGCAGCATGCTCTCCGGAAAGCGTGAGAGGTCGCGCCAGAATTCAGGAGCGAAAGCTAGTGGCGGCCAAATCGGAATTCAAGAAATCGGTATATTGCGCCGTCCCTCGACCCGCGGGAGCCCATGAGCATCAAGTCCGATCGCTGGATCCGCCGGATGGCGCGCGAACACGGGATGATCGAGCCCTTCGCCGACGCGCAGGTGCGCCAGGGCGTCATTTCCTACGGCGTCTCGAGCTACGGGTACGACATGCGGGTGGCCCACGAGTTCAAGATCTTCACCAACGTGCTGTCGGCGATCGTGGACCCCAAGGCCTTCGACCCCAAGTCGTTCGTCGCGTTCGAGGGCGACGTGTGCATCGTCCCGCCCAACTCCTTCGCGCTGGCGCGGTCGGTCGAGTACTTCCGGATCCCGCGCGACGTGCTCACCATCTGCGTCGGCAAGTCCACCTACGCGCGCTGCGGCATCATCACCAACGTGACGCCGTTCGAGCCCGAGTGGGAGGGGTTCGTGACGCTGGAGATCTCGAACACCACGCCGCTGCCCGCGCGGATCTACGCCAACGAGGGCATCGCCCAGGTGCTGTTCTTCCAGGGCGACGAGCCGCCGCGAGGTGTCGTACGCCGACAAGAAGGGGAAGTACCAGAAGCAGCAGGGGGTGACGCTGCCGAAGCTGTAATGCGTGAGGAGTGATGAGGGGTGAGACGTGAGAGGTCGAAGTGAGAGGTGAGAGGCCAACGTGAGAGGTGAGAGGCGGAAGGCGTGAGACGCCGCGCGCACGCCCTCCCACGTCGTTCGGCCTCTCACTTCTCACCTGAACCTCTCACGTCTCACTCTTCACCTCTCACCTTTTCGTCACGATGTCCTTCAGCGAATCGGCGTCCACGCCGCGGAAGAAGGCGCTGGTGCGCCCGTCGGCGACCACCCGGCCGACGAAGGCCGCCAGGGCCACCTCCCCCTCACAGCTCCTCCGCCTCGCCCTCCAGCGCCTCTTCCCCGTCCTTGGGCCGGACCAGCACGAGGATGGCGGCCTGCGGCACCACGAGGTACTTGCGGCTCTCGAACGTGATCTCGACCGCCGCCTTGCGGAAGAACAACGCGTAGTCCCCCACCCGCGCCTGGATCGGCACGTACCTCGCACCCTCGCGGGCGTGGATCTTCCACGGCTCGTCGTCCAGGCTGGCGGGCTCGGCCAGCGGCGTCCCGGGGCCGGTGGCGATGATCCGCCCGCCCTGCACGGCCAACGCGTCGATGGCCGTCTGCGGCAGGTAGAGGCCGACCCGGGTGCGTTCCTCCCCCTCCTCGGGGGTGACCAGCACCCGGTCGCCCACGACGATCAGGCGCTTCGGTCCTGGGTCCATGGGGTGCGCCTCCGCGTCACGCGTAGTTGACCGCGAACATCTCGTGCAGCTCGACCGACAGCAGGCCCGCTCGCACCATGGGCTGCCGCTCCACCAGCTCTTCGGCTTCCTTGAACGACTGGACGTCGTAGACGACGAGGCCAGCCGAGTGGTCGGCCAGCGGGCCGGAGAGGAAGATCTCGCCGCTGCGCTGCAGGCTGGCCAGGTACTCCTTCTCCCGCTGGGTGAGCACGTCGTCGCACCGTGAGGTGAACACCTCCGGCGCCACGCACACCTTGACCCAGCCCATGATCATCTTGCGTTCGGTGGACATCCGCCGCCTAGCTTAGGGAGCACCTTGCGTTGCGCGCAAGGCAGCTTCGAATATTCACGGTCGCCGGCACCGCTGCGAGGTCCCGCGCCACCCGAGGTCGAGATGGTCCACGCATGACGACGGCCGCATCGTTGCTCCCCCGCGTCAGCCTCCCCTACGTCGAGTCGACCATCGGCCGCAAGGTCGTGATGGCCGTCACCGGGCTGGTGCTGTTCGGCTTCGTGCTGGGGCACTTCGTCGGGAACCTGACGCTGTACCTGGGGCCGGAGGCGATCAACGGCTACAGCCGGTTCCTGCACACCTTCCTCCACGGCGGCGGCCTGTGGCTCGCGCGCGGCGGCCTCCTGGCTTCCGCGATCCTGCACGTCTGGTCGGCCACCTCCCTCACGCTGGACAGCTGGGCGGCGCGGCCGGACCACTACCGGCGGTGGAAGGCGAAGGACTCCACCTACGCCTCCCGCACCATGCGCTGGGGCGGCGTGATCCTGTTCGCGTTCATCGTGTTCCACCTCCTGCACCTCACCTTCGGCACCGTCCATCCCGCGTTTCGGCCCGGGGACGTCTATCACAACGTCGTCTCGGGATTCCAGGTGTGGCCGGTCTCGCTGTTCTACATCGTGGCGATGGTGCTGCTCGGGCTGCACCTCGACCACGGCGTGTGGAGCATGTGCCAGACGCTGGGCCTGAGCCATCCGCGCTACAAGCGATGGGCGCGGGCCGCGGCGCGCGGCTTCGCCCTGCTGATCGTGATCGGCAACTGCTCCTTCCCCGTCGCCGTGCTGGCCGGATGGGTCCGATGAACCTCGACGCGAAGCTTCCCTCGGGCCCGCTCGCCGAGAAATGGTCGCGGCACAAGTTCGAGATGAAGCTGGTGAATCCCGCCAACAAGCGGAAATACAGCATCATCATGGTGGGCTCCGGGCTCGCCGGCGCCGGCGGCGCCGCGTCGCTGGCGGAGCTGGGCTACGAGGTCACGTGCTTCTGCTACCAGGACAGCCCGCGCCGCGCGCACTCCATCGCCGCGCAGGGCGGCATCAACGCCGCCAAGAACTACCCCAACGACGGCGACAGCGTGTTCCGGCTGTTCTACGACACGGTCAAGGGCGGCGACTTCCGCTCCCGCGAGGCCAACGTGCACCGCCTGGCGGAGGTGTCGGTCAACATCATCGACCAGTGCGTCGCGCTGGGCGTGCCGTTCGCGCGGGAATACGGCGGGCTGCTGGACAACCGCTCGTTCGGCGGCGCGCAGGTCTCGCGCACCTTCTACGCCCGCGGCCAGACCGGGCAGCAGCTGCTGCTGGGTGCCTACCAGGCGCTGGAGCGGCAGATCGGGCTGGGCAAGGTGCGGATGTTCCCGCGCCACGAGATGCAGGAGCTGGTGGTGGTGGACGGGCGCGCGCGCGGCATCGTGGTGCGCGACCTGGTGACCGGCGAGATCGAGACGCACCTCGCCGACGCCGTGTGCCTGGCCACGGGCGGCTACGGCAACGTGTTCTACCTGTCCACCAACGCCAAGGGATGCAATACCACCGCCATCTGGCGCGCGTACAAGCAGGGCGCCGGCTTCGCCAACCCCTGCTACACCCAGATCCACCCCACCTGCATTCCGGTCACCGGCGAGCACCAGTCCAAGCTGACCCTGATGAGCGAGTCGCTCCGGAACGACGGCCGGATCTGGGTGCCGAAGCGGAAGGGCGACGCGCGGCCGCCCGGCGAGATCCCGGAGGGCGAGCGGGACTACTACCTGGAGCGCAAGTACCCGAGCTACGGGAACCTCGCGCCGCGGGACATCTCCTCGCGGGCCGCCAAGCAGGTGTGCGACGAGGGGCGCGGCGTCGGGCCCGGCGGCCAGGGCGTCTACCTCGACTTCGCCGAAGCCATCGGCCGGATCGGCGAGGACGCGATCCGCGAGAAGTACGGGAACCTGTTCGAGATGTACGAGCGCATCACGGCGGAGGACCCGTACCGGGTGCCGATGCGGATCTACCCGGCCTCGCACTACACCATGGGCGGGCTGTGGGTGGACTACAACCTGATGAGCACCATCCCCGGCCTGTTCGTCCTCGGCGAGGCGAACTTCTCCGACCACGGCGCCAACCGGCTCGGGGCGAGCGCGCTGATGCAGGGCCTGGCCGACGGCTATTTCGTCATTCCCTACACCATCGGCGACTACCTCGCCAGCCACCCGCGCACCCCGGTGCCCGAGGACCACGCGGCCGTGCGCGCCGCCGAGGCGTCGGTGCGGGACCGCACCGCGCGGCTGCTCGCGATCGAGGGCCGGCGCACGCCGACCGCGTTCTACCGCGACCTGGGCCGGCTGCTGTGGGAGGACTGCGGCATGGCGCGGAACCGCGCCGGGCTGGAGCGCGCGCTCCAGCGGATTCCCGAGCTGCGCGACGAGTTCTGGCACGACGTGACCGTGACGGGCGAGGCGGGCGAGCTGAACCAGTCGCTCGAGCTGGCGGGCCGGGTGGCCGATTTCCTCGAGCTCGGGGAGCTGATCTGCCGCGACGCGCTGGCGCGCGAGGAGTCGTGCGGCTGCCATTTCCGCGAGGAGTACCAGACCGACGAGGGCGAGGCGAAGCGGAACGACGATCGGTTCTGCCACGTGGCGGTGTGGGAGTACGGCGGGGCCGAGCGGCCGCCGGTGCGCCACGAGGAGCCGCTCAGCTACGACGCCGTCCACCTCGCGACCCGGAGCTACAAGTGATGCGCCTCGTGCTGCACGTGTGGCGGCAGAAGGGCCGGGACGACGCGGGTCGCTTCGTGACCTACCCGGTGACCGACGTCAGCCCGGACATGTCGTTCCTCGAGATGCTGGACGTGGTGAACGAGGGGCTGATCCTCCGGGGCGAGGACCCGATCGCCTTCGACCACGACTGCCGCGAGGGCATCTGCGGCGCCTGCGGGATGGTCATCAACGGCCGGCCCCACGGTCCGCGCGAGCGCACCACCACCTGCCAGCTGCACCTGCGCAGCTTCCACGACGGCGACGAGCTGTGGATCGAGCCGTGGCGCGCGCGCGCCTTCCCGGTGCTCCGCGACCTCATCGTGGACCGCAGCGCGCTGGACCGGATCATCGCGGCCGGCGGCTTCATCGCCGCCCCGATCGGCAGCGCGCCCGACGCCAACGCCATTCCGGTGCGCAAGGAGAACGCGGACCTCGCGATGGACGCGGCGCAGTGCATCGGCTGCGGCGCGTGCGTGGCCGCCTGCCCCAACGCCTCCGCGATGCTCTTCACCGCCGCCAAGATCTCGCACCTGGGCCTGCTGCCGCAGGGCCAGCCCGAGCGCGCACGAGCGGGCGCGGACGATGGTGGCCCAGATGGACGCGGAGGGCTTCGGCAGCTGCACCAACCACGAGGAGTGCGAGGCCGCGTGCCCCAAGGGCATCAGCGTGCTGTTCATCGCCCGGATGAACGCCGACTTCGTGAAGGCGAGCCTGACGGAGGGTCGTAGGGTTGCGAGAGCGGGAGAAGCGGGGGCAGGTTAGTTCCGAGACGCCAAGTTGCCAGTGGTTGCCAGACGCGAGTGAAGAGGGGCCAGTCCAGTTGGTCAGTACTGACAACTGGTCTGGCCCCTCAGGTCTCCGGACTGACAACCACTCGCCACTTGGCGTCTCGCAACTGCTCTGTCGCGGACTGCAGTCTCGCCGATTTGCGGTCTACAGCTTGACCAGGGCGATGGACTCGCGCACCGACTCGGCCGACTTGCCGAGCGCGACGCGCTCCTTGGGCGTCAGCTCGACCTCGATGATCTGCTCGAGCCCGCCGGCGCCGAGCTTGCACGGCACGCCGAGGAAGATGCCGCGATGGCCGTATTCCCCCTCCAGCCACGCGGCGCACGGCAGGATGCGCTTCTTGTCCCGCGCGATGGCTTCCACCATCTGGGTCGCGGCGGCGGACGGCGCGTAGAAGGCCGAGCCGGTCTTGAGGTACGAGACGATCTCGGCCCCGCCGTTCTTGGTGCGCTCGACCAGCTTCTCGATCAGGTCCGGGCGGAGCAGCTGGCCGAGCGGGATCCCGGAGACCGTGGTGTAGGTCACCAGCGGCACCATCGTGTCGCCGTGGCCGCCCAGCACCATCGCCTGGATGTCCTCGACGCTGACGTCCAGGGCCTCGGCGATGAACGCGCGGTAGCGCGCGGTGTCGAGCACGCCCGCCATCCCGATCACGCGCTCGCGCGGCGCGCCCAGCGTCTCCTTCATCACGTAGCACATCGTGTCGAGCGGATTGGACACCACGATCACGATGGCGCGCGGGGCGTGCCGCTTGATCTCGAGCCCCACCGACTTCACGATGTCCACGTTGGTCCGCAGCAGGTCTTCGCGGCTCATCCCCGGCCGCCGGGCGATGCCGGCCGTGACGACGAACAGCTCCGAGTCGTCGGTCGCGGCGTAGTCGTTCGAGCCGATCACCCGCGTGTCGAACCGCTCGATGGGCGCCGATTCCCACTGGTCGAGGCCCTTGCCCTGCGGCGTGCCCTCGATGACGTCCACCATCACGATCTCGCGGGCCAGCTGCTTCTCCGCCAGCCGCTGCGCGGTGGTCGCCCCGACGTTGCCCGCCCCGACCACGGTAATCTTGTTCACCGCTCAGCCCCCGCCCGCTCCCCGCGGCTTGGTGTGGTGGAAGTCGCCTGCGCCTCCAGGTCCCGCAGCACGTGGTACAGCGCGATGCCCACGGCGGTCGCCAGGTTGAGGCTCCGCACCGGCCCCGACATCGGGATGCGGAACACGCGCTCCGGGTGCTTCTCCCGGATGCGCAGCGGCAAGCCGACCGTCTCGTTCCCGAAGACCAGGCACGCCCCGTCGGGGATCGCGGCATCCCACAGCGAGCGCTCGCCGTGCGCGGAGAAGTACCAGCAGCGCTCGCGCGCGATCGCCTCGCGAAAATGCCGCCACGTGGGGTGGACCCACGCGTCCACGGCGTCCCAGTAGTCCACGCCGGCCCGCCGCAGCTCCGCGTCGTCCAGCGCGAAGCCCAACGGCTCGATCAGGTGCAGCGACGTCTCCGTCGCCGCGCACAGACGCGCGATGTTCCCCGTGTTCGGCGGGATCTGCGGCTCGATCAGCGCCACGTGCAGCGCCGCGTTACCCTCCCCCCGTCTGCCCTTCCACCCAGCGCGACCGCCCCGACACGAACCGCTCCTTCTTCCAGATCGGCGCCCGCCGCTTGGTCTCCTCGATCAGGAACCGCGAGGCCGCGTACGCCTCGGCGCGGTGTGGCGCCGCCGTCACGATCGCCACGCTCGGCTCGCCGACGGCCACCAGCCCGACGCGGTGACGCAGCGCTACCCGCGCCCCGGGCCAGCGGGCCGTCGCCTCCGCCACGATCCGGCCCAACTCCGCCTCGGCCATCTCATCGTACGCGGAGTACTCGAGGGCCGCGACGTCGCCGTCCTCCGCCGAGCGCCGGACCGTGCCGAGGAAGATCACGGTGCCGCCCACGCCCGCGGACGCGACCTCGGCCACCAGCTGGCCGACGTCGATCGGCTGGTCGGTCAGCCACGGACTCATGGCCCACATAGTTATCCGGCAGCCTCGCGACGGGCAAGCCTCCGGCGTAGTCGTCGAGCTACCCGCCCGCGACCGGTGGGATGATGGCGACCTCGTCCCCGTCGTGCAGCGCGACGCCGCTCCCGGTGTAGCGCTGGTTGACGGCGACGGCGGGGCTCGGCGGGAGCCGGGATGCCCACGCCTCGCGCCGGACCGCGGCGAGCGCATCGGCCGCCGTGGCGCCGGCGGCGAGCGACAGGTCGAGCTCCGCGCGCCCCGCCGCCTCGGCGTAGGACGCGAACAACCGGATCCGCACCCGGATCGTGCTCCCTTCCTGGCCCGCTCCGGCCGGCGCCGTCACGGCTGCGGCCCCGCGATGCCCCGCAGGATGGCCTGCGCCTCCGCCGGCGCCTGCGGGTCCGGCCTGAGGAGGACGGACCGTGCCACGCGCACCCGCACCGTGCCGGCGCGCACGACCTGGCGGCCGGCGTGGCGGTAGACCACCTGGATCTCGCGTCCCTCCGCCCCCGCGTAGCGCGTCTGGAACATCAGCGGCCACACCGGGCCGCTGGTCGCGACGTCGCCCACCTTGAGCAGCACGTCGCCCGCCTCCAGCCCCACCGAATCGGCCAGCGACCCCGGCACGACCTCGCTGACCAGCACGCCGCCGCCCTCCGCCTTGTCGGTGCCCACGCCCAGCACCGGGATGCGCTGCTCGCGCCGCTCGACGGCGATCCCGCCCCCGGGCAGCACGCTGTCGTACGGCAGTGCGTCACGCCCCTGCACGTAGCGGCGGTAGAAGTCGTCCACGCCGCCGTACCAGGGCCGGATGACGTCGAGCAGGTCGCGGGTGGTGAATCCCTTCCCCCGCCGCCAGTAGTCCGCCAAGAGCGACCGCATCACGTCGTCGAGCGAGTGTTGCCCGTGGGTCGCCTCCCGGATCCGGATGTCGAGCATGAGCCCGAGCAGCGCGCCCTTCGGATAGTAGTACTGCGCCTCGTCCACGAAGGTCGGGTGGATCCAGGTGTCGATGCTCGCGTCCTCGACGGCCACGATTTCCGCGGCGTCCTCGACCTGCTGGACGTCGGCATTCATGCTGGCCACGAACTGCCCGACCGACCACAGGCCGCCCCGGGCGAGGGTCACGTCGGCGTAGTAGTCGGTGACGCCCTCCGACCACCAGAGCAGCGGCGTGAACTGCGCGTGCGCGTAGTCGTACGGCCACATCGCCGCCGGGCGGATGCGCTTGACGTTCCACACGTGGAAGAACTCGTGCGACAGCAGCGGGCGGGTGAACTCCCCCAGCACGCCGCGGCGCCGGTCGGTAGCGAAGAAGTCCTGCGCGATGATGTCGAACTGCGAGTTGCGGTGTTCGAGGCCGCCCGCCCAGTCGAGGTCGGCCGCCGGCGCGTACACCAGCACCGTGTAGCTGCCGTAGGGCGGGCCGCCCATGATCCGGTTCTGCGTCACCGCGATCCGCCTCAGCGCGTCGGCCACGCTGTCCCAGACGGCGGGCGTGAGGGACGTCTCGGGGTACACGGCCACGCGGACGGTGCGCCCGTCCACGCTCAGGCTGTCGAGGGCGAACCGGCCGAGAAAGGTCGGCGAGTCGACCAGGTCGTGGTAGCTCGCGGCGTGGTAGCGCCCCGGCGCACCCGCCGGCGTCAGGCCCGTGGCGATGCGCCAGGGCGCCGGCACGTCGAGCTCGACGTCGGCCGGAACCTCGAGGTCCGCCCCGACCGGGTAGAGAAAGAGGTTGGTCCCGTTGAAGAACGCGAAGTCGGACCCTACCCGGCTCAGCTCGAGCGCGACCGAGTCCGGGTCGGTCTCGAATTCGACCACGACGCGGGTGGCTCCCCCCGTCGCGATCCGCCAGGTGTCCTTGTCCGCCTTGTCCCAGAACAAGGGTCGCCCGTCGGCCGTGGCGGCGGAGAAGGTGTGCACGTACCGGGCATAGTCCATGATCTCGTAGGAACCCGGGGACCAGGCCGGCAGGGCGACCAGGAAGGTGTCCCGCCCGACCGGCACCGGGAACTCGGCGCGCACGTGAAAGGTGCGATCACCCGTGTGGCCCACGCTGACGCGATACGAGATGCCCTGCGCCTGGAGGGCGCAGGGCATCAGGAGAGCGACGACGGTAGCGGCGCGGATCAGAACAGCACGCCCCCGGTGACCACCAGCACCGAGCCGCTCCGCACTTCCAGGCGGAGCTCGGCGAACGGCGTGATCTTGCCCATCTCGGGGAACGTGGTGCCACCGAGCAGGTTGAGCCCGATGTCGGTCGAGCTGGCGCTGCCGAACCCGGTCACCGACACGCTCGTGTGGGCGATGGCGAGGCCCGCGCCCGCGTAGGGCACCACCTTGGAGCCACTCAGCGGGAAGTGGTAGGCGCCGTCCAGGTTGATCTCCCAATAGGTGGGGCTAACCCCGAACGAGCTGCTCGGGAAGAAGTAGTCGAACTGCCCCGACACGCTGATATTCTTGGCGGACGGGACCATCTTCACGAGATCCAACACGGCCCGCCCTCCGATGCCGATGCCGACGCTCTGGGTGGCGAAGCTCAACTCCGGGCCGAACTTCCAGCCTTGCGCGTGGGCCGGCTGAGCGGCCACGGCCGTCATGCATGCGACGCCTACCGCCGACAGCAGACGTATCCGCGTAGTCACGAGCCCCCCTTTGGGTTGGGTTAGTACGGTCTCTACTCTGGCCAAGGATACGGGGCACAATATAAGATGGCGCGACGCCGAGTGCGGAGTCCCCATGCCTCAGCCCGGTTCCTTCGAATCCCCGAGTGCCGTCGGCCGCGCGATGTTCGGCGTGGCCACCGTGGTCACCGTCATCCTGGGCCTGGCCGGTGACGCCCGGTGGTTCGCCGCCTCCGGGGCCTTCGGCACGGCGTGGTGGGCGTGGGATTTTCTGTGGGACAACGTCGTGGGTCCGCTGGGCGGCTGGCTCGTCGGAGCGCTGACCGGCTCGGCCACCGTGGAGGAGCCGCCGGAGCTCACGCTCGACGATACGATCCGGTTGCTGGAGGCCCATCTCGAGGCGGACGGCGTGCCGCGGCACGTGCAGGTCCAGTCCGCCCTGCGCCTCGCGGAGATCTACCGCCTGAGCCGAAACGACCCGGCCCGGGCGAAGGAGGTCATCCGCCGGGTGCGGGAGAAGTGGCCGGACGCCCCGGAGCTGAAGGCGTTCGAGAAGGCAAGCGATGATGCGTGAGAGGTGAGGAGTGAGAGGTGAGACGGCGAGGTGAGACGTGAGAGGATGAAGATCGTGAGACGCGAGAGGAGCAGGGCGTGAGAGGGCGCGCCGCACCTTCTCACGCATTTGGACCTCTCACATCTCACCTGCCCTTCTTACGATATCGCGTCTCACCCCTCAGGCGTACGCAAGAAAAGGCCGGCGCATCTTCGCGCCGGCCTCAGGTGTCGAACTCGACGTGACGGGCGCCCCGCTATGCCTTCGGCGCCATCTGTTCGTCCCGTTCCGCGACCATCGCCCGCAACTCCTTGCTGGGCTTGAACACCGGCACGGGCCGGGCGGCGACTTCCACCGGATCACCGGTGCGCGGATTCCGCGCCATCCGGGTCTTGCGGCTGCGGATCTTGAACGTGCCGAAGCCTCGTATCTCGATGTTCTTCTGCTCGGCTAGCGCGTCCTTGACCGCGTCGAGAAAGCTGTCGACCACGCGGGCGCAGTCCTTCTTGCTGATCATCGGGCCGGCCGTGCGCGCGATCTGCGCAGTGACCCTCTCGACCAGGTCGGCCTTGGTCATCAGCTCCTCCCGAGTCTACAGAGTGGCCCCAACAGGGGCACGGGAGGGCTAATGTGGGAGCTTACTCGTTTGATGTCAAGGGGTTGGGGACATCAAGCGCACAAACTCCGCGAAGTGGTGCCTCGCATCGTGCGGTCCAGGGCTCGCCTCCGGGTGGTACTGCACGGCGAAGATGGGCAACTCCCGGTGGCGGACGCCTTCCACGGTGTGGTCATTGAGGTTACGGTGCGTGACCTCCAGGGACGGGGCCCCGGGCACCGCCACCGAGCCCTCCTCACCCTCGACGGCGAAGCCGTGGTTCTGCGCCGTGATGAGCACGCGGCCGGTGGCCAGCTCCCGGACGGGGTGGTTCCCGCCCCGATGCCCGTAGGGGAGCTTCACCGTGCGCGCCCCGAAGGCGAGGCCCAAGAGCTGATGCCCGAGGCAGATACCGAAGATCGGGGTGCCGCTCGCGGCCAGCTCGCGCAGGATCGGCGGCGCGTACTCGACCGCGGCCGGATCGCCGGGTCCGTTGGAGAGGAAGATGCCGTCCGGCTTGCGCTCGAGGACGGCGGCGGCGGGCGTATCGCTCGGCACGATCGTGACCTGACAGCCGGCGGCCTCGAGCAGCCGCACGATGTTGCGCTTCATCCCGAAGTCGTAGGCGACGACCTTGAAGCGCGCGTCGTCGCGACCCACGGTCTCGAGCCCGGCGCACGTGACCCGAGACGCCAGGTCGAGTCCCTCCATGCGCGGCGAGGCGGCCAGCGCGCCGCGCGCCTCGTCGGAGGGCTCCGCGCCGACGGCGATGACGCCTTGCATCGCCCCCTTGTCCCGGATGTGGCGGGTGAGGCGCCGCGTGTCGACCTCGGAGACGATGGCGATGCCGTAGCCGCCGAGCCACTCGCCGAGCGCTCCGGTCGCCCGCCACGACGACGCCTGGCGCGACAGCTCGCGCACCACGACCCCCGCCACCATCGCCTTCCGGGACTCGAGGTCGTCCTGGTTGACCCCGTAGTTCCCGATCATCGGCGCGGTCATCACCACGATCTGGCCGACGTACGAGGGGTCGGTGAAGACCTCCTGGTAGCCGCTCAGGTTGGTGGTGAAGACCACCTCGGCTGCCTGGACGGCAAACGGGGCGCTCGTGGCGCCCCGGTACCAGGTGTTGTCTTCGAGCAGAACGTAGGCCGGGAGCAGCCGCTCGCTCACAGCCTCAGCGCGCCGGCGGAGAGTGACCAGCGGCCGTCGCATCCTTCGCGCCGCCCGCTCGATTCCGCGTGAGGGGCGAGTATCACCGCGCCGGGGTGGAGGACTTGGCCGGTGCCTTCTGGGTGCCGAGCGGCGGGGTCGCCGCCGGGGCCGGGGCCGCCGACTTGCTGTTGCCTTCGAGCGGGAGGGGCGCCAGCGGCGCGGGCGCCGCCTGCTGCGCCGGCTGATTCTCGAACACCGAGCGCGGCGTGGACGAGCGCATCGACAGCAGCGAGAGGATGAAGCACAGCGCCAGGAAGATGCCGCCGCCCCACCAGCTCGCCTTGGTGAGCAGGGTGGCCGCCTGGCGGTTGCCGACGAAGGCGTCGGTGGACGAGGCGCCGCCGAACGAGGCGGCGAGCCCCCCGCCCTGTCCCGCCTGGAGCAGCACCGCGGCCGCGAGGACGAACGCGTCCAGAATGAGCAGAATCAGGAAGAAGGTGTACATGGCGGCCCGGAATCTACCTGGCAGGACGAGGTCCGGTCAACCGAATGGTGAGAGGTGAGGTGTGAGAGGTGAGACGTTGAAGTGAGAGGTGAGAAGAGCAAGTGAGAGGTGAAACGCGAAAGGCGTGAAAAGGTGCAGCCTACCCTCTCACGCCTTTCAGCCTCTCACTTCTCACCTACCCGTCTCACCTCTCACCCCTCACTTCTCACCTGCCATCACCGGTCGGGTCTTGGGGTGGAGAGGATCTTCAGCCAGCTCTCCGCCTCGAGGCTCGCGCCTCCGACCAGCACGCCGTCCAGCTCCTGTTCGGCGAGCAGGGCGGCCGCGTTGTCGGCGTTGACCGAGCCTCCGTACAGGATGGCGGGCCGGGTGCCGGCCGGCGCCCGCTCGGTCAGCCAGCGGCGGATGGTGCGGTGCACCGCCGCCGCGTCGGAGGGCGTGGCATTGACGCCCGTGCCGATCGCCCACACCGGCTCGTAGGCGATCACCACGCGTGCCGTTGCCGCGGCGTCGAGTCCCGCCAGGCCCGCGGTGAGCTGGCGCAGCACCACTTCCTCGGTGCGGCCCGCGCGCCGCTCGTCGATCAGCTCGCCGACGCACAGCATCGGGCTCAGTCCGGCCGCGAGCACGGCGCGCACCTTCCTGCCCGCCTCCTCGTCGGTCTCGCCGAACTTGTGGCGCCGCTCGGAGTGGCCCACCAGGGCCCAGGTCGCGCCGGCGGCCGCGGCGATGGAGGCCGACACCTCCCCGGTGAAGGCGCCCTTGGCCTCCCAGTGCACGTTCTGGACGCCGGCGGCGACGTCGCGCCGGCCCTTGATCTCCTCCACCACCGCGCTCAGGGACAGCGACGGGGGAAAGAAGACCTGCTCGCGTCCGGCCACGGGGCGGTGCCGCGCCAGCACCTCCCGCACCAGTTGCCGCGCCGCGGCCGGCGCGTGGTGCATCTTCCAGTTCGCCGCGAACAGCAGGCCGCTCATGGTGCGCGGTCGTCCAGCGCGGCGACGCCGGGCAGGACCTTCCCCTCGAGGAACTCCAGCGAGGCGCCGCCCCCGGTCGACACGTGGCTCACCTTGTCCGCGAGCTTCGCCTCCTCGATCGCGGCGGCCGAGTCGCCCCCGCCCACGACCGTGACCGCGCCCCGGGCGGTCGCGTCGGCCAGCGCGTGCGCGACCGCCACCGTGCCCTCGTCGAACGGCGGCGTCTCGAAGACACCCATCGGCCCGTTCCACACGACCGTCTTGGCGCCGAGCAACGAGCCCCGCGAACCGCTTGCGGGTGGCGGCGTCGATGTCGTACATCGCCCACCCGTCCGGGATCGCGTTCCAGGCCACCTCGCGTCGGGGCCCCGGCTGCTCGAGCGATTGGGCGATCACCCCGCCGGAGGGCAGCACCAGCTTCTCGCCGGCCGCGTCCAGGAGGTCCTTGGCCATCGCGATGCGGTCCTCCTCGACCAGGCTGGTGCCGGTCTTCACGCCCTTGGCGCGGAAGAACGTCGACGCCATCGCGCCGCCGATCAGGATGCGGTCCACCCGCGGCAGCAGGTTCCGGATGACGTCGATCTTGCCGGAGATCTTGGCGCCGCCCAGGATGGCCACGAACGGGCGCGCCGGCTTCTCGAGCAGGCGGCCCAGGTACTCCAGCTCCTTCTCCATCAACAGGCCGGCGACGGCGGGCTTGAGGAGGTGGGCCACCGCCTCGGTGGAGGCGTGGGCCCGGTGCGCCGAGCCGAAGGCGTCGTTGACGTAGAAGTCACCCAGCGCGGCGAACATCCGCGCGGTGGCCGGGTCGTTGGCCTCCTCGCCCTTCTGGAAGCGGGTGTTCTCCACCAGCGCCACCGCCCCGCGCGGCAGGTTCCGGGTGGCCTCGACGGCCGCCGGCGCCGCCGGATCCTCGATGAAGCTGACCGGCATGCCGAGCAGGGCCTCCAGGACGGGCACGACCGGCTTGAGGGAGTACTTGGGCTCCGGAACGCCGCCCTTGGGGCGCCCGAGGTGCGAGAGCAGGATGATCCGGGCGCCGCGGTCCTTGAGGTCTTCGATGGTCGGCAGCGCCGCCCTGATCCGGGTGTCGTCGCCGACCTTCCCGTCCTTGACCGGAACGTTGAAGTCCACCCGCACCAGGGCCCGCTGGCCCAGCACGGCCGCCCCATCGAGGTTCTCGATGGTCCGTTTGGCGATCACAGGCGCTCCGCGACGTACTCCAGGAGGTCGACGCAGCGCATCGAGTAGCCCCACTCGTTGTCGTACCACGACGACACCTGGAGCATCGTGCCGTCCACCACCGCGGTGCTCATCGCGTCGACGATGGAGGAGAAGGGATTGCCGATGAAGTCGCAGGAGACCAGCGGCTCCGTGCACACGTCGAGGATGCCCTTCAGCGGCCCCGCCGCGGCGGCCTTCTTGAAGGCGTCGTTGACCTCGGCGGCCGTGGTGGCCTTCTCGACCTGGACGATCAGGTTGACCGAGGAGACGTCCGCGGTCGGCACGCGCAGCGACACGCCGTCGATCTTGCCCTTGACCTCCGGGATCACCAGTGACGTGGCCTTCGCCGCGCCCGTGGTCGTGGGGATGATGCTCAGCGCGGCGGCCCGCGCGCGCCGCAGGTCCTTGTGCGGCAGGTCGAGTATGTGCTGGTCGTTGGTGTACGAGTGCACCGTGATCATGTAGCCGCGCACCCAGCCGAAATTGTCGCGCACCACCTTCACCACGGGCACCAGGCAATTGGTGGTGCACGAGGCGTTGGACAGCAAATGGTGCTTGGCCGGGTCGTACTTGTCGTGGTTGACGCCCATCACGATCGTGAGGTCCTCGCCCTTGGCCGGCGCCGAGATGATGACCTTCTTCGCGCCCGCGGCGAAGTGTGCTCCCGCCTTCTCCTTGTCGGTGAACCGGCCGCTCGACTCCAGCACCACCGTGGCCCCGAGCTCCTTCCACGGCAGCTTGGCCGGCTCCTTCTCGGCCATGACCCGGATGCGCTTGCCGTTGACCATGAGGTGGTCGGGCCCGGCGGCCACGTCCGCGTCGAACGTGCGATGGACGGAGTCGTATTTCAGCAGGTGGGCGAGCGTCTTGGTGTCGGTGATGTCGTTGACGCCGACGAACTCGATGTCGCTCCGCTTCTTGGTCGCGGCGCGCAGCACCAGTCGCCCGATCCGACCGAACCCGTTGATCCCTACACGCACTGCCATGTCCGTCATCCTCCGTGTTTCGTACGTGCGTCTATGCCGGCACCTGCGCGCGGGCGAACGTCACCGCGCCGATCGAGACCGGCTCCTGTTGGGCGAGCGCCGCGGCCGCGGCTCCCAGCGTCGCCCCCGTCGTCAGTACGTCGTCCACCAGCGCCACGCGCCGGCCGCCCACGTGGCCGGCGTCCACCGCGAACGCTCCGGCAACGTTCTGCCACCGCTCCGCGGGCGTCAAGCGGGTCTGGCTGCGGGTTTCGCGCCCACGCCGCAGCGCGTGCTCGAGCACCGGCACGCCCAGCGACCGGCCGAGCGCCTGCGCGAGGAGCGCCGCCTGGTTGTGGCCCCGCTCGCGCAGCCGGGTGCGGCCGAGCGGCACGGCCACCAGGGCATCCACCCGCCTGAGCTGCGCTCCCGCGGCCAGGCGCATGCGCTCGGCCATCGGGGCGGCCGCGATCCGCCACCCGTCGTACTTCAACGCGTGCACCAGCCGGCGCGCCGGTCCATCGTCCAGCCACACCGCCGACGTTGCCCAGGCCAGCTCGTCCGGCCACTCCCGGCAGAAGGCGCACGAGGCGCGTCCGCCTTCACCCTGCCCGCTGCCCACCCCTGCGCGTCTGCGCGTCTTGACACTACTGCCCGCTTCCAGCTGCAAACTCCACCGGTCCAGCGGCTGCCCGCATCGTCCGCACGCCGGCGGCGCCAACGGGCGCATCCTCGCGAGGCACAGCGCGCAGCACGCGTCGTACCGCTCCGCCGGCCCCAGCGGCCGCTCGCACCCCAGGCAGGCTCGCGGCAGGGCCAGCGCCTCGACCTCGAGGGCCTTGGCCCCGATCGCCGCCAACATACTACGGGCGGAGAGCATCCTCCACCGCCGCGCGCATGATCTCCTCCGGCGCGGGGACGCCGAAGAACAGCTGGAACGACGCCGCGCCCTGCGCGATCAGCACGCCGCGGCCGTCGGCGGCACGGACGCCGCCGTCCCGGGCCATCCGCACCAGCTTCGTCCCGCCCACCGCGTACACCAGGTCCAGCAGCGCGCC
The DNA here is from genome assembly GCA_963729955.1 of uncultured Gemmatimonadales bacterium. Taxonomy (GTDB): domain Bacteria; phylum Gemmatimonadota; class Gemmatimonadetes; order Gemmatimonadales; family JACORV01; genus Fen-1245. Next base: position 63,285 of record CAVSQA010000019.1, on the reverse strand, counting down.
GGGTGCCACGCGCTCGAGCTGCGCCGCGTCCATCGGCGGCGGATCGTCCGGCCTGAGGCCTAAGGGCGTCGCGTTCACGACCAGATCCGCGGGCCCGGTGTCCCGGACGCCGGATCCCCATACCCCGATGCCCACCTCGCCGGCCCACGCCGCGAATTCGGCGGCCCGCCCGGCGTCGCGGGATACCACCGCAAGCTCCGCGCCCGGCCACGCGCCCGCGATCGCCACCGCCGCGGCCCGCGCGGAGCCTCCGGTGCCGAGCACCACGGCGCGGCGCACCCGCTGTCCCCGCATCAGCGCCCCGGCCTCGCGGGCCACGGCGGGGACGTCGGTGTTGTCGCCCGCGAGCCCGCCCGCGCCGGGCCACAGGGCGTTGCAGGCGCCGGTGCGCCGCACCAGCTCCGTGGGCTGACCCAGGAGAGCGGCCGCGGCGCGCTTGTGGGGAACGGTGACGTTGAGGGCCCCGCCCGCGGCCAGGAGCGCGCGGGCCACCTCGGGAAACGTCTCGCGGGTCGCGCGCAGCGCGAGGAACACGGCGTCGAGCCCGAGGGCGACGATGGCGGCGTTGTGCATGGTGGGCGAGAGCGAATGCGCCCACCGGATCGCCGACGACCGCGAGCAGTCTAGTGGTCGCCCGGATGCGCATCCGTCTCCGGCTCCACGAGTCGCTTGACGGCGTCGGCGAGCAGCTCCTCGAGCCGGCCGAAGGTCGTGCGGTACTCGTCGAGGTCGCCGCCGAAGGGATCGTCCACCTGGGCGCCGTCGCCGACGCGGCCCGCGTACTCTCCCAGCAGGTAGGCCTTGCCCTGCCCGCCCAGCGCCGCCGCGCGCTCGACGTGGTGGGGGCTCATCCCGAACACCAGGTCGGAGGCGGCGACCAGGTCCGTCGTGATCTGGCGGGCGCGGTGGGCCGACAAGTCCAGTCCGTGTTCGAGCGCGATCAGGTAGGCGCCTTCCGACGCCGGCGCCCCGTCCCAGGCGGCCGTCCCCGCCGACGAGACGGTGACGTCGTCGCGGCCCCGCGCGGCGAGCAGCCGCGTGGCGATGGCCTCCGCCATCGGGCTCCTGCAGATGTTGCCGGTGCAGACGAGCAGCAGCTTCACCGGTTACGCCGTGAGCGAGGGGACGATGCTCTCCAGCCGCGGCCTGGAGATGGCGCCATCGCGCAGGATCCGCGGCGCGCTGCCGGTGCAGTCGATCAGCGTCGAGGGAGGTGACTGGGGCAGCACGCCCGCGTCGAGCACCAGCAGCGTTCGCTCGGCCACCGCCTCGGCGAAGATGCGCTCGATGGCCGGCGCCTCCATCAGCGAGGGCTGGCCCGGGCGGTTCGCGCTGGTCGAGGTGATGGGCGAGCCGAGCGTCTCGATGAGCTGCGCGGCGCCGCGGTGCGAGGTCCACCGTACGGCGACGCCGCCCTCGGGGCCGCGCAACGCGTCCGGCAGCGTGCCTTCGCCGCCGGGCAGGACGAGCGTCAGCGGCCCGGGCCAGAACGCGGCCGCGAACCGCTCCGCGGCGTCGGTGAGGCGGAGCCCCACGCCCTCCAGCATCCGGCGGTTCGAGACCAGCACCAGGAACGGCTTCCCCGGCTCCCGCCCCTTGAGCGCGGCGAGGCGCTCGACGGCGGCGGTGGCCGTCACGGATCCGAAGCCGTACACCGTCTCCGTGGGGTACGCGATGAGCCCGCGCCGGGCGAGGTGCGTGACCACCGCGGGGAGCGCCGCCGCGACCTCGTCGGGCGTGCGGAACCGGATCACGCGGGGACCTCGGCCGCCAGCGCCTCCGCCAGGGCGAAGTCGTCCGCGGTGGTGACCTTGATGTTGCGCGCGCTGCCCGCCACCACGCGCACCGGATGGCCCAGCCGCTCGCACAGCGCGGCGTCGTCCGTCGCCCCTCCGGCCGCCGGGTCGCTGCGGGCGCGCTGGTGCGCGGTCTCGAGCATCGCGCGGGGAAAGGCCTGCGGGGTCTGCACGGCCACCAGCCGGTCGCGCGGGATCGTGCGCACCACCAGGCCCGCGGTGTCGGTCTCCTTGACCGTATCGGCCACGGGCAGGCCCGGCACGGCCGCCGCCCCGCGCGCCGCGACGGCGAGCACGCGGTCGATCAGGTCGCGGCCGACGAACGGACGGGCGGCGTCGTGCACCAGGACCAGCGACGGCCCCTTGGGGAGTCGGGCGAGTCCGTTCGCTACCGACTGCTGGCGCTCGTCCCCGCCGGCGGTGATCGACAGTCGGTCCGACAGCTGGGCCCGGAGCCACTCCGGCGGCGTGGCCGCCTGCTCCGGCGGCACCACGACGACGATCGGGCCGACGCGAGGGTGCTGGGCGAACGGCCGGATCGCCCTCAGCAGCAGTGGCACGCCGCCCACCAGGCGGAACTGCTTGGGCTCGCCGCCGTCCGGCCCGCCCTGCCGGGCCCGAACGCCACGCCCCGCGGCCACGATGATGGCGCCGGCGTCAGGCGGCGAGCCGATGGGCCAGCTCTCCGAGATGCTCGACGCGCACCAGCTCGAGACCGCCGGGCGCCGTCTGCTTGAGTCCGGTGCGCGATCCGACGAACGCGCGACGGAAGCCGTGGCGCGCCGCTTCCGCGAGACGGCGATCCACGGCGGCCACGGGCCGGATCTCGCCCCCGAGGCCCACTTCGCCGAGGAACAGCGCATCGGCGGGCAGGGCGCGATCGCGGACGCTGGAGATCAAGGCGGCCACCACGGCCAGGTCGCCCGACGGCTCGCTGAGGCGCACGCCGCCCACCACGTTGACGAACACGTCGAGGTCGCCGAACGGCAGGCCGGCGCGGCGCTCCAGCACGGCGAGCAGGACGGCCAGCCGGCGGTGATCCACGCCGGCGCTCACGCGCTGCGGCGTCCCGAAGCCCGCGCGCGAGGCGAGGGCCTGGATCTCGACCAGCAGCGGGCGCGTGCCCTCCATCAGCGCGGTCACGGCGCTGCCCGAGATGCCGGCGTGCCGCGCCGCGAGGAAGGCGGCGGACGGGTTGGCGACGGGCACCAGGCCCGCCGCCGTCATCTCGAACACGCCGATCTCGTCCACGCCCCCGAAGCGGTTCTTGGCGGCCCGGAGAATGCGATGGTCGAGGGAGCCTTCGCCCTCGAAGTAGAGCACGGTGTCCACGATGTGCTCGAGCGTCTTGGGGCCCGCGATCCCGCCGCCCTTGGTCACGTGCCCGACCAGCAGCACGGCGGGGCCGTCCTCCTTGGCGAACCGCATCAGCCGTGCGGCGCACTCGCGCACCTGGCCGACGTTGCCCGGCGCGCCTTCGAGATCGCCGGTGTACGCGGTCTGGATGGAATCCACGACCACGACCCTCGCGCCGATCTTGACCGCCTGCTCGATCACGCGCTCCAGCACCGTCTCGGCCAGGACGTGGACGCCGTCGGCCGGCTCCTCGAGGCGGTCGGCCCGGAGCCGTACCTGCTCCGGCGACTCCTCGCCGCTGGCGTACAGGGTCGGGACGCCGGACGCCTCGAGCCGCGCGGCGACCTGGAGCAGCAGCGTGGACTTCCCGATGCCGGGCTCGCCGCCCACCAGGACCAGCGAGCCGGGCACGATGCCGCCGCCCAGCACGTAGTCGAATTCGGCGAGGCCGGTGCGGTGGCGGGGGACGGCCGCGGACGACAGCTCGCCCAGTCGCACCGGGACCGCGCCGCCGGCGGCCGCCCCGCCGGTCCGCTTGCCCCTCGCGGTCCTCGGCGCGGCGACTTCCTCGACGAGGCTGTTCCACTCCCCGCAGCTGTCACAGCGCCCCGTCCACTTCGGCTGCTCCGCGCCGCACTCGGTGCAGCGGAAGGCGGAACGCGCCTTAGCGGCCATTCCCACCGGCCTCGCTGTCGCGGACGCTGTAGTTGTCGAACCGGGTGTAGGCCTTGTGGAAGTGCAGCTTGATGGTGCCGGTGGGCCCGTTCCGCTGCTTGCCGATGATGACCTCGGCCTGGCCCTCGATGTTCTCGCCCGTCTTGGGGTCCTCGGTGCCCGAGTACATCTCCTCGCGGTAGATGAACAGCACCACGTCGGCGTCCTGCTCGATGGCGCCCGACTCCCGGAGGTCGGAGAGCTGCGGGCGGCGATGCTCGCCGCCCCGCTGCTCGGGGGCGCGCGAGAGCTGCGACAGCGCCACCACCGGCACGTCGAGCTCCTTGGCCAGCGCCTTCAGGGCCCGCGAGATCGCGCTGATTTCCTGGACGCGGTTCTCCGCCTGATCCGGCGAGCGCATCAGCTGCAGGTAGTCCACGATGATCAGGCCGACGTTGTGCTCCGCCTTGATGCGCCGCGCCTTGGACCGGAGCTCGAGCGGCGTCATGGCCGCGCTGTCGTCGATCCAGATGGGCGCCGACGAGAGGATGCCGGCGGCCCGCGCCAGCAGCGCGTAGTCCGCGTCCTTCAGCATCCCCTGCCGCAAGCGGTGCGCGTCCACCCGGGCCTCGCTCGTCAACAGCCGCTGCACCAGCTGCGCCTTGGCCATCTCGAGGCTGAAGATCGCGACCGGAATGCCCTTCTCGATCGCCGCGTGCTGCGCGATGTTCAGGCACAGCGCCGTCTTCCCCATGCTGGGCCGCGCGGCCACGATCACCAGGTCCGCGTTCTGGAACCCCGCCGTCTTGTCGTCCAAGTCTGCGAAGCCGGACGGCACCCCCGTAATCGATTGGCCGCCGGCATGGAGCGATTCGATGCGCTCCATCGTCGGCCACAGCAGCTCCTTGAGGCGCACGAAGCCTTCGGTCTTGCGCGTCTCCGAGACGAGGAAGATCCGCTGCTCGGCGCTGTCGAGGACCTCGTCGGCGAGCCGCTTCGCCTCGTAGGCCTCCTGCACGATGCCGGTCGCCGCCTCGATCAGCCGGCGCAGCAGCGCCTTGTCCCGGACGATCTTGGCGTGGTAGTCGATGTTGGCGGCGGTCGGGACCACGTCGAGCAGGTAGGAGAGGTACTCGATCCCGCCCACGCCCTCGAGCTCGCCCCGCCGGTCCACCTCGTCGCGCAGGGTGACCGGGTCGATCACCCCGCCCCGCTCGATGATGCCGTGCATCGCGCGGAACAAGCGGCGGTGTCCCTCGCGATAGAACATCGCGTCGTCCAGGAGCTCGGTGCCGCGCAGCGCCGCGTCGCCGTCCAGGATCATCGCGCCGAGCACGGCCTGCTCGGCCTCGGCGCTGTACGGAGGCTGGCGGCCGCCGAAGGCGTCAGGCGGTGTCGCCATCGTAGATCCGGCGCGCGATGCGGATGTCATCCCAAGTCGGACGCTTCCAGTGGGGGTTCCGGAGGAGCGCCGCCGGGTGATAGGTGACGATCAGCGGGATGCCCCGGTAGCGGTGCAGCTTTCCCCTGAGCTCGCCCAGCGACGCGTTGACGCCCAGCAGCGCGTGCGCCGCCGGGCGGCCCATCGCCAGAATCACCCGCGGGCCGATCAGCTCCAGCTGCCGATGGAGATACGGCGAACACGCCGCGACTTCAAGCGGCTCCGGGTCGCGGTTCTCCGGCGGCCGGCACTTGAGGACGTTGCAGATGAACACGTCCTCGCGCTTGAAGTTGATGGCCTTGAGGATGTCGTCGAGCAGCTTGCCGGCGCGGCCCACGAACGGCCGGCCGGTCTCGTCCTCCGTGGCGCCGGGGGCCTCGCCGACCACGACCAGGCCGGCCCGCGGATTGCCCTCGCCCGGCACGCTGTGGAGGCGCGAGGCTCCCAGCTGGCACTTGCGGCACGCCTCGATCATCGGGGCGAGCGCGCCGAGGGTCGCGACCTGGCGCAGGGGGTCGGCGGCGAACAGGTCGTCGCCACCGGCCGGTGCCTCCGCCACGATGCCCGCGGGGAGCGGCTTCAGGTGCTGGGGCGTGGCGGCAGGCGCCGGAGCTGGAGGAGCCGGGGCCGCACCCGAACGTGAAGGCTCGCGCGCTCCGGCCGGTCTCGAGTCCGCCGACTGCGCACTGGCAACCACTGATGGACGTGGCGTCTGGGAACTGCTCTGCGCTCCGCGTTCCGCGCCTCTGATCCTCTGGAAGGACCAGATCGTGTTCCCCCAGCTCCATCAGCTGTTCGAGATATCTCCGGCGGCCGTCATCCACGCCTGGAAAGTAACCTCTCGACGCGGTCGAGGATCGCCTCGGCGACCTGCTCCTTGGGCATCAACGGCAGCGCTTCCGCGCCGTCCTTCCCGATCACGGTCACGCGGTTGGTGCGCACCTCCGGACCGGCCCCGGGCTCGGTGGCGTCGTTCGCGATCACCAGGTCGAGCTGCTTGGCCCTGAGCTTGGCCTCCGCGGAAGCCACGGGGTCCCCGCTCTCGAGCGCGAACCCGACGATGACGGCGCTCTTCTTCCGTCGCGGCGCGGTCTCGGCCAGGATGTCGCGCGTGGGCTCGAGATCGAGCTTCAGCGTCCCTTCGGCCCGCCTGGCCTTCTGCGCCAGCGGCGCCGCGGGCCGGTAGTCCGCCGGCGCGGCCGCCATCAGCAGCAGGTCGGCCAGCGGGAGCGCGTCGCCCACGGCCGCCGCCATCTCGGCGGTGGACTCCACGCGCACGAGCTCGACGCCCGGCGGCGGCTCGAGTGCCGACGGGCCGCTGACGAGGGTCACGTCCGCGCCCCGCAGCCACGCCTCGCGCGCCAGGGCGTAGCCCATCCGGCCGCTCGAGCGATTGGTCACGACGCGCACCGGATCCAGTCGCTCGCGCGTCGGCCCCGCGGTGACGAGCACGCGCCGGCCCAGCCACGGGGCGGCGCCCCTCAGCCCCCGCTCCGCGTGGGCCACGATGGCCTCGGGCTCGACCATCCGGCCGGGGCCCTCCCCTTCACCGCGTGCCAGCGGGCCAGTGACCGGGCCCAGCACCTCGACGCCGCGCGAGCGGAGCAGCGCGAGGTTCGCCTGGGTCTCGGGGTGGGCGTACATCTGGTCGTTCATCGCGGGACAGATCAGCAGCGGCGCTCGGCGGGCCAGCAGCAGCGAGGTGAGAAAGTCGTCGGCCATTCCCTGGGCCACCCGGGCCAGCAGGTGGGCCGTGGCCGGGGCCACCACGATCAACTCGGTCTCACCACCCAGCCGGACGTGATCCAGGGCGCGGCCGGGTTGCCACAGGGAGGTGATCACCGGGCGCCCGGACAGCGCCTCGAACGTCACGGGACCCACGAACGTCGCGGCCGCCGCGGTCAGGACCACCTGGACTTCGGCGCCCGCCTCGGCGAGGCGGCGCGCGACGACACACGACTTGTAGCAGGCAATGCCGCCCGACACGCCGAGAACGACGCGCCGGCCGGCGATGCGGCTCACGCCTCCTGCCTGCGCCGCCGGGTGATCTTGTACTTCAGCTCGCCGATCGCCAACTCCTCGAGGGAGGTCGTGGTGAGCTTCTTCTCCCGTTCGATCGTGCGCTCCTTCGGGAAGTCGTTCACGTACCGGGCGAACTTCGCGGCGACCAGCACGCCGATGTACTTGTTGCCCGCCTGGTGCGCGATCTCCATGGGGGTGAACACCCGCATCCTACGCCTCCTTCGTGGTGGAGAGCCGGTCGGCCAGCGCCCCGATGTCCCGGCCCAGCTGCGCCAGGTCCTCCGCCAGGTCGGGGTTCCGTCGCGGCCGGCGGCCCTCCGCGTCCAGAATGGCGGCCACTTCGGCGACCGCCTCGGTTCGATCAGCATTGATGACGACGTAATCGTAGGCCAGCGCCTCGCCGAGCTCGGCCACGGCGGTGCGCAGGCGGGCCTCCAGCGAGGCCCCCCGCGAGCCCTTGGTCCCGCCCAGCCGCTGCAGCAGCTCGTCGGCCGAGGGCGGCACCACGAAAACCAGGACGGCGTCGGGATAACACTGGCGAACGGCGCGCGCGCCCTTGACCTCGATGTCGAGCACCACGTGCCGGCCGGAGGCGAGCACCTTGTCCACTTCGGCCTTCAGCGTGCCGTAGAGCTCGCCGCTGTACTCGGCCCACTCGAGGAACTCGCCGGCGCGCACCTTCTTCTTGAACGTCTCCCGCGTCAGGAAGCGGTAGTCCGCGCCGTCCCGTTCCCTCGGCCGCGGCGCGCGCGTCGTCGCCGACACCGAGTAGCCGACGTCCTCGCGTGCGGCCACCAGGGCGTACGCGATGGTGGTCTTGCCGCCTCCCGATGGCGCCGACAGCACGAGCGGGAACGGCTTCACTCGAGGTTCTCGACCTGTTCGCGCAGCTTCTCGAGCTCCGTCTTCATCGCGATGACGGCCTCGGCGATCGCGGCGTCGTTCGCCTTGGAGCCCATGGTGTTGACTTCCCGTCCGGTCTCCTGGAGCAGAAACCCGAGCCGCCGCCCGACGGCGGGCTCCCGTCCGCCGATGGCCTCCCGCATCGCCTCGAGGTGCGTCGCGAAGCGCACCAGCTCCTCGGTGATGTCGAGGCGGTCGGCCAGGATCGCGATCTCCTTCGCGAGCCGGTCGGGATCGACGGCCACGCCGCCCGCCAGCTCCTTCACCGAGGCCGCCAGCCGGTCCCGCTCCCGCACCAGCCGGGCCGGCGCCGCCTCCGCCACCCGCTGCGCCAGCGCCGTCAGGGTCTCGAGCCGGCGCGCCAGGTCGGCGCACAGGGCCGCGCCTTCCTTCTCCCGGGTGGCGACGCAGGCCTCCGCCGCGCGGTCGAGCACCCCCAGCAGTCCGGCGGTCTCGGGCGTGGTCTCGCCACGGGCCACGCGGATGACGTCGGGCAGCCGCGCCACTGCCGCCAGGTCCAGCGTGCCCGGGATCCCCAGCTCCGTCCCGAGGCTCCGCAGCGCCGCCACCAGCGCCCGCGCGCGCGCCGCGTCCACCTCCACCCGCTCGTCCTGCGGCGGCGCCTCCAGCCAGCGGCCCGAGACCGTCACGTGCCCGCGCTCGAAGTGCGCCCGCAGCCGCTCGCGCACCGCGGCCTCGCAATCGGCCAGCTCCCCCGGCACCTTGACCTGCACGCTCAGGTGGCGGTGGTTCACGGAGCGGATCTCCAGGCGGAGGCGGCCACCGGCCACTTCGCCGTCGGCGGCTCCGAACCCGGTCATGCTCCGGGCGCTCATGCTGCGGCTGTCGCGGTCAAGCCTTGTAAGATAGCCCCGCGACGCTAGTTCGTGAACTCCCAGCGCACACCGTATCGCTGCCCCTGCGACATGCTCACCCCGGGAATCACCGAGTACCGCTCGGCGCGCGCGTTCCGGTACTCCCAGAACAGCGCCGCTCCCACCAGCCGCATCTCGGCCCGATAGTCGAACACCGTGGCCCCGGCGAGCAGCACCGGGTCGCCGTTCGCCTGGGCGCCCAGCGCGCCGTGGCTCCACCCTTCCATCGACACCTCGGCGGTGAAGTCGAACGCGTTGCGGCGCAGGATGGGCAGGAGACGCGAACGGAAGGTGGCCCAGATCCGGGAGTGGTACGGCGGCTCGTAGGCCGACGAGAGCGGATCCAGCGGCTGGCGCACCCAGCCGGAGAGCGTCAGGTAGAGCGTCGGCCGGAACGCGAAGGTGGCCGTCACCGTGCGGACCTGTTGACTGGGGTAGGCGGGCACCAGGCTGTCGAACACGCCGTACAGCGGCGCCACGAAGCCGCCATGCTGGGTGACGGACACGTCCAGGTCGAGGAGACGGCCGGACAGCGACGCGCCGGCCACGAGGTCCGTCACCCGCTGCGCGGTGTCGGTCAGCACCGCCGGCGCGGCCACGGCGTTCCGCATCCGGCCAGCGGCGTGGACGGCGAGCGCGGTCCAGGGCCGCCACTCCGCGCCGAGCGAGAGGTCGAGGGAGTGCCGGCCGGCGACGAGTGCTTGGGCGTCGGCGGAGCCCGACAGCGTCAGTGCGCTGAACGGCGATGCCGCGGCCCTGAGCTGGACCTCGAACGGGGTGCTCGTGTCGCGTACCCGCGTGGTCAGCTCGCCCGACCAGTGTTCCGCCCGGTAGCCGACGATGGCCGCCCCCTGCAGCTGGTCGCGATTGAGGGTCGCCAGCGAATCGGTGTAGCTCGTGCTCCCTGCCAGGGCGTCGAACCTGAGGCCCATCCCGTCGTCCCGTGAGGCCACGTAGCCGCGCAGGAACATGTCGGTGCGGTGGGACTCGGGGTTGCCGATCGCGAACTGCGTGCCGCCGGCCCCGTTCACCATGAAGGCGTCGCGGTTCGCGGACGCGCTCACGAACTGGTACTCGACGCCGACGCGCGAGCTGGGCGCCCACGTTCCCTTGCCCCACAGCGTGAGGTTGTTCGAGTGCCCCGACGCGGCCAGGCCCGCGTCGGTCCCGAGGTACTCCACGCCGACGCCCACGCCGGCGCCGTCCTTCCAGCGGTTGAGGTAGCGGATGCGGTACGTGTTGGTGCTCGCGTCGCCCGTGGCGAACGACGTCTCGGTGCGCGCCCGGCGCACCGGCTGGCCGTCCGAGAAGAGGTAGACGCGGAGCACCGTGGGCAGGACCTCGACCTCCACCCGCTGCAGCAGTCCGATGCTGATCTGGCTCAGGTCCACGCCCGCGCTGTCGCGACCGAGCGGATCGAGGGCGAAGCCGTCCCAGAACAGCTGGACCGACGACGCGCCCTGCCCCGCGTAGTGCACGACTTCGGGGCGGCCGTACCACCCGGCCCGCACGAGGAACACGCCGGGGACGCGCTCCAGCAGCTCCCCCAGCGTGAGGGCGCCCGAGTACCACAGGGCATCGTGGTCGAAGACGATGCGCCCCGGCGTGGGTAGCGGTCCGGGGGGCGCGCCGAGGCGCGGCAGCTGCGCCCGGAACGTGTCGGGAGAAAGGGAGTCGGGCGGCGGGACCGTGTCGGCGCGCGTCGTGTCGCCCGCCGCCGGGGGAGCGGCGGGACGCGTGGTGTCGGCCCGCGCGCCAGCGGGGGGCAGCCGCGTGGTGTCGGTGCGGGGAACACCGGCCCGGGTCGTGTCGGCCGGGCGCGGGGCCGGCGTCGAGGGCTGCGAAGGCGGGGGCGCCGGCGTCGGGTTCTGCGCGCCGGCCGCCGCCGCGCCAAGCAGCACGGCCGCGAGCAGGAGTCCGGCGGCGCGCACGCTCACGTCAGCCGGCGCGGCCCAGCAGGAACTCCACGAACAGTCGCGTCGGCAGGCCGGCGGGGCCCCGGGGCAGCGGCGGCGTATCCGCCTCGGCGTAGGCGGTGCCCGCCACGTCGATGTGCACCCAGGGGAAGCCCTCGGCGAACTCCCGCAGGAACCAGCCCGCCGTGATCGTGCCCGCCGGGCGGCCGCCCGAGTTCTTGACGTCGGCGATGTCGGACTTGTTCTGCTCGCGGTACTCGTCGTACATCGGCAGCGGCCAGACGCGTTCGCCGGCGCGGTCACCGGCCCGGCGCACCTCCTCGATCAGCGCCTCGTCGGTGCCCATCACGGCGCTCGCCGCGTGGCCCAGCGCGATGACCGCGGCGCCGGTCAAGGTGGCGGCGTCGAGCACGGCGGCCGGCTTGTAGCGCCGGGCGTACGACAGGGCGTCCGCCAGCACGAGCCGCCCCTCGGCGTCGGTGTTGACGATCTCGATCTGCTTCCCCGAGTGGCTCTTCACCACGTCGGACGGGCGCACCGCCGACCCGCTCGGCATGTTGTCGGAGGACGGGATCAGGCCGACGGCGTTGAGCTTCGGCTTGAGGCGGCCCAGCGCCTCGAACGCGCCCAGCACCGCGGCCGCGCCCGACATGTCGTACTTCATCTCCTCCATCTGCGCGGCCGGCTTGATCGAGATGCCGCCGGTGTCGAAGGTGATGCCCTTCCCCACCAGCACGGCGGGCGGCGCGTCGCCCGCGCCGCGGTACTCGAGGACGACGAACCGCGGCTCGGTCGCGCTGCCCTGCGCGACCGCAAGCAACGCGCCCATCCCCTCCGCCGCCATCTGCGCACGATCCAGGACGGTGACCGTGAAGCCGTAGGACTTGCCGAGCGCCAGCGCGGTCTCCGCGAGCAGCGTGGGCGTGCACTGGTTGGGCGGCAGGAACTGGAGCCGCCGCGCCAGCGCCTGCCCCTCGGCCACCCCCTGGCCGGTCGCGAAGCCGCGCCGCGCGGCCGCCTCCTCCGCGGGCTCGACGACGACGGACAGCTCCGTCACCGGCGGCTTGCGGTCGCCGTTGGGCGCCTTCATCTCGTCGAACTGCCAGGCGCCCTGCGCCAGGCCCTCGATCGCGGCCTGGGCGAAGTCGCCCGCGCCGACCCCGGCCCGCAGCTCGGCGGGCATCGCGAAGGCGACGGCGCCGGTGCCGAGCGCCCGTGCCCGGCGCGCCGCGACCGCGGCGGCACGGCGGATGGCGTTGCGCACGGCCGTCGGCCGCGTGAGTCCCCCGATCAGGGGCAAGTCGTCGAGCTTGCCGACACCGACCAGCAGGACGCGGCGCGGCTCGGTGCCCGGCAGGTAGAGCAGCGACGTCTCGTCGCGCGCACCCGTGAAGTCGCCCGCGCAGGCGCGAGCGAGCAGCCCGCCGCTCCGCGCGTCGAGGGCGGCGAGCGCCGCGGGAGGCGTGCGCTCGCCCTTGGGAACGCCCACCGCCAGGAGCGGCAGGTCGGTGGCCTCGAGCGGGGCGGCGAGGAGCGCGTAGTTCATCCGAGATGCCCGACGATCTGGTCGGCGAACGCCGACGTCGGGACTTCGGTGGCCCCTTCCATCTGGCGGGCGAGGTCGTAGGTCACCTGCTTCGCCGAGATCGCGCCCTGCAGCCCGCTGACGATCGAGGCGGCCACGTCGTCCCACCCGAGGTGCTCGAACATCATCACGCCCGAAAGGATCAGGCTCCCCGGATTCACCTTGTCGAGGTCGGCGTACTTGGGCGCGGTGCCGTGCGTCGCCTCGAAGATGGCGTACCCGTCCCCGATGTTGGCCCCCGGCGCCATCCCCAGGCCGCCCACCTGCGCCGCGCAGGCGTCCGACAGGAAGTCGCCGTTCAGGTTCGGCGTGGCGAGCACCGAGTACTCCTTGGGTCGCAGCAGCACCTGCTGAAAGATGCTGTCGGCGATCCGGTCCTTGATCAGCACTTTGCCCGCCGGCGTCGCGCCGGCCACGTCCGCCTCCGCCACCGTCTGCGCGGCGAAGCGCTCCTTGGCGAGCTGGTAGCCCCAGTCGCGGAACGCGCCCTCGGTGAACTTCATGATGTTGCCTTTGTGGACCAGCGTGACCGAGGGGAGCTTCTTGTCGATCGCGTGCTGGATGGCGCGCGCGACGAGCCGCTTGGAGCCGAACTCGCTGAACGGCTTGATCCCGATCGCGCTCTTCTCCCGCACCTTCGCCCCGAGCTGTCCGACCAGGAAATCCCGCAACCGGTCGGCCTCCTTGGAGCCGGCCTGGTACTCGATGCCCGCGTACACGTCCTCCGTGTTCTCGCGGAAGATGATCACGTTGAGGTCGTGCGGGCGCTTGACGGGCGAGGGCACGCCGTCGAAGTAGCGCACCGGGCGCACGCAGGCGTAGAGATCGAGCAGCTGGCGCAGTGCGACGTTGAGCGAGCGGATCCCGCCGCCGATCGGCGTCGTGAGAGGGCCCTTGATGCCGACGCGGTACTGCTTGATGGTCTCGAGCGTGGCCTCCGGGAGCCAGCTGCTCGTCTCCTTGAAGGCCTTCTCGCCGGCCAGCGTCTCGACCCACGCGACCCGGCGCCTGCCGCCCGACACCTTGGCCACGGCGGCGTCGAACACCTTGCGCGAGGCGCGCCAGATGTCCCGGCCGGTGCCGTCGCCCTCGATGAACGGGATGATCGGGTCACTCGGGATCACGTACTTGCCGTCACGGTAGGTGATCGGAGTGCCTGGCAGCGGTCCGGCCATCATGGGCTCCTGGGGTGTGTGGGCGCTTCACGGGCGCGGTTCTCGGAGAACCTGAGCGGAAGCAGGCAAACGTAATCGGGGGAACGTCTTAGGGCAACTGTACTGGTGCGGGTTCTGAGGCCGTCCGAGACGCCCGTCGGCGCGTCGCCGCCCGCTACGACGCGTGGTCCGCCGGATAGTGGAATTTGTGCAGCATGCGGTGCACGGCCGGCGCGATCAGGATGGCGGCCGCGACCAGGAAGACCAGGCCCGAGTACAGCGCGTAGAGCCCGGCGAACAGCTTGCCGGTCGGAGTCTGTGGAGACTCGACGGGCCCCATCCCGCCCAGCAGCATCGCGGCGTTGAGGAAGGCGTCGCGCCAGGCGAGATGCTCGAAGCGCGCGTAGCCGGCCATCCCGATCAGAAGAGAGAAGAGGACGAAGCCGCTCGCGACGGCGAAGTGGGCGGCCATGCGTCGCGCGAAGTGGCGGGGCGAGATGGGCGGCACGTGCCGGGGCTCGTACAGCCGGCGGGCGCGCCTGCTCCTGCCGATCCCCAGCACGCGACGCGGCGGTGGCTCGGCTCCCGCCCGTCCCTCCGGCGTCTCAGGAGGCTGTCCACTCGTCACTGGTGGTCTCCCGTCGTCGGGGTGCCGCGTGAGATCAGCAGTGGGCACGCCGCAGCATAGCCAAGTCGAACCGGCCCGCAAGGGGCCGCGAGGGAGGTGCCGAGAGGCCGGGCGCGCGTCTCGCGCTATCCGTTCTGGCGGTACGACGGCGGCGGCCAGTACGCGAACTCCTTTTCGTAGCAGGCACCCTCCAGGTCGGCCACGCGGTCCCGGAGGTACGCCTGCGCGTCGCCGATGGCTCGGTTGTAGACGGCGGGTCCGATCTCCTTGAGGATGTAGTCGAGCAGGAGACCGGCCTTGAGATCACCGACGTCCTGTTCCCAGTTCTCGGCGAAATACCGCTTGATCGAGGCGAGCGCCTGCTTCTTGGTGTCGGGGGCGAGCGCGATGGCCATGTGGCGTCCATAGCATTGGTGAGCTGGGAATATGACGCGGGGTGGGCGCAGCGGGCGCGGCGCGCGCCGGCGCCGATGCGTTACTCACGTTCCGACCCGCCCCGGCGCCACGCCAGGTCACGGTCTCGGCGACGTCCTCGCATCCATGTCGTCGAGGTACGTGATGGCTTCGCGGTAGTCTCCCGCCGGCATTCCGTGCTCGGCCATGCTCTTGGCTTCGGCCGCCATCGCCGTCCGGAGGGCCTGACGCCCTTCCCTGGTCAGGTACAGCTCCGGGTCGAAGAACGGCTCGGCGAGCACGTCGGGCATCTCGCGGATGACCCTCTGCTTCGGCCCCCGGATCAGCACGGGCCGCCTCCTTGTCGTGGTCGCGGCCTGCAGGTATAGTACGCGCTGGCGCCTATTATGCTGCTGAGCGCTATAGCGCGCAAGAGCGTATTAGTTAGATTGGCAGGGTGAGGGACGCGTGACATGGGAGTGAGACTCAACCTTACGGCGCTGCTCCGGCGCCGCGGCACGACGCGCTACGCGCTCGCCAAGGCGAGCGGCCTCAGCCTGTCGGCGATCTATCGCCTGGCGGCGCGATCCGGTCGCTTTACGCGGCTCGAGGCCGACACGATCGACCGGCTGTGCGGCGCCCTCCGCTGCACGCCGGGCGAGCTGATCCGGCGGGACTGACGCGGTACCAGCGGGTCCCTGGTCGCACCGGAGTGGTTCGTAGTCGCGGCCAGGCCGCACCGTGTGTCCGTCGCGCCACAGAAATCACCATCGCCGAGAACGGCAATCGGAATTGGCGTAACGGGCACCTGCAGCGGCGGCGGCCGCTTCCGGAGGCCAGCTCCGCCTGCCTGACGGCTCGCCACGATCGGGGAACAGAGTGTGCAACGGAATCCCCTGCGGGGTGCGCGTCACCCCGAGTGGGAGGCCGGCCGATGCCTGAGTGGTGGGGGCTGCACGTGGAAGGGGCGCTGGTCCGGGTCATTCACTGGTGCGAGGCGTCGCGGCCGACGCTGTCGGACTTCGGCACCGTTGTCCCGAACGGGACCGAGTACGTGATCGCGCCGCTCCACGCGGCGACGGTCGAGTAGGCGGCCGCTGACTCGTCAAGCATACCCGGCGAGACGTCACTCCACAGCGCCCGCTGACTCGACAGGGCCTCCTGGCAGCTTCACTCCCCAATGTGCCGATCATGGTGCCCCGGTTGCGCCGGGGAGTTTCGCTCGCGCTCTGGCGAGTGCGGAGCGCGCGTCGCATATCTCAGGGCGGGCGGTTGGCGACGCCGTTATCCCTCCCCCTGCCCCTCCCCCTGACCCGGGTGCTCGGGATCCGGCATCGGTCTCTCTTCGGAAAGGACGGCTGGGCGATGGGCCAGATCGCGATGGTCAAGTCCACTTCCACGAAGGAGTCGCAGACGCTGGCCTTTTCGGGCGCGACGGTGGATGATGTCGCCGACAAGGCGGCGCTCTACTTCGCGGCCGAAGGCTACCACCTCGAAAGCGGGACCAAGAGCCAGGGCGTGTACGTGCGGGGCTCCCAGGCCGCGCACATGGTGCTCGGTGCGCTCGCGGGACTGAAGAAGTTCAACATCACCGTCGGGAAGGACGGCGACGCCGTGGCCGTCGTGATCGCGCGCGGCATGTCCGGCGCCTGGGGAGGCCTGCTGGGGATGTCGAAGATGCAGAAGGCGTTTCAGGAGCTCATCACGGGGCTCCAGGGCGCGATCTTGTCGTAGGACTCGACCGGCCCCTGCCACGGGCCGGCAGCCCGGGTCGCCTGGCCCACCGCTGTGGCGGGCCAGGCCCAGCGCAGCGATGGCCGGCGGGACCTACCTGGCCATCACCAGATTCCACTTCGCGTCTTCAAGCTGAGTATCGCCATTGAAATCGTACTGGGCGGCTCCGTTGCTCAGCGTCAGGGTGCCTCCAGACAGCGCCATGTCGAAAGCCCAGTACCAGGTGGCCCCGGCGGGCGTGACCACCATGAGATCGATGCCGCTGACCTGATAGGTCGCCGTGAAGTTCAGCGGTGCTCCGCTCGCCGGCGTGACGGACAGGCGCAGGGTGTCCGCCGTCAGGACCAGCGTGCCCGAGCCCCCACCTGCGATGAGATCCGCGGTGCCCAGCCCTTGAGTACTGACGTACTCCCACTTCTGGACTCGCCACGTTCCCGCCAGCTCCGATTGGGACGGTGCCGTGCCCTCCTTGGCGCATGCGCCGACCAGACCCACCCCACAGACCACCAGGACCATCGCTGCGGACGCTCGCACAGACCCTCCTTGGGGCGACGACATTCACTGCGCGCGACTTCGTCACTAAGAAACATGAGGTGCGGGCGTCACGCGAGCGTCACGCGCGTGCGCTCGCCACGTATACGGGAGCGCGGGTCTCGGCAAACGCTAATCGCGGCTGACGCTCACTTGACGCTCGTTCGCTATGCTGGAGTCGGTCAGAGCGCTGTATCGGGTCGCGCCGCTTGAGGCACAGGAGGTCACCGTGAATGCTCGCTCTCGGTTCATCCGTCCCGCGTCCCTAGGGGTTCTCGCCTCCGCGCTGGCGGTCGCGGCCGCGAGCTGCGGCAAGGAGGGCACCGGCCCCAACGACGGCTACGGGGCCTGGAGGCGGGGGCGTCAGGTCAAGGCGTCCGCGTCGTCAACGGCTACACGCAGTCGGTCGACGTGCTCGTCGACGGCGCCCTCGTCCTCTCGAGCGTCGCGCCTGGCGCCCTCGACAGCACGGCGCAAGGCGCGGGTACCCACACGGTCGCGCTCCGTGCGTCGGGCACGACTGCCTCGGTGTCCGTCCCGGTGAGCACGGTCGAAGGCGCGTGGCGCACGATCGCCGCGGTCCGGTGGGGCAGCGCACTCGCCGCGTCGGAGCTCGAAGACACCAACGCCGTCGTTCCCGCGGGCGCAACCAAGGTGCGCGTGCTGCACCTCGCGCCGAACGCCGGCGAGATCGAGGTGGCCCGCACGCAGCCGGACTGGCTCGCGCCACCGCTGGTGGGCTGGAAGACGCCTTTCCTCTACGACAGCATGATGAGCGACCCGCTCGCCAACCCGTACTACCAGAGCACGGTGGGCCCGTGGGAGGTTCGCGTCTGGCTGAAGCCGTCCGGTGACTCGCTCGGCTGGGCCGGGGCGACGGCTCGCGCCGCGTTCACGCTGGCGAGCGGGGAGAAGCGGACCGTGCTGGTGCTGGACAAGCCCGGCGGCGGCATCCAGCTGAGCGTGATCGAGTAGGACGGAGCGGGAGCGCCTCGCGCTCGCGACGAGGGGCCGCTTCGGCGGCCCCTCTGCCTGTCTCTCGGTCGCGCGTTGAGTGCCCGAGGAGAGAGTCGAACTCTCACGCCGTTGCCGGCACGGGATTTTGAGTCCCGCGTGTCTGCCATTCCACCACTCGGGCCGAAGGCGGAATATACGCAGCGCTCGGCACCCCGGTGCCGCGAGACGGTCGCCGACGGCGCCAGCCAGCCGCTTGCAGGTTGCGGAGCCGCGTCGAGTCGCGCGCTACCTTCCGCCCGTGCGCCGCAGGGCTCGCACCACCACCGACCCCTTCACCGCCGTCCCCCGCACCGTCGCCGACAGCGTGTCGTCCCCGGCTGCGGATCCCAGCGTCCACTGGGCGGCCGCCCGCCCCTTGGCGTCGGTCATGACCCTCGCCTGCCGCGACCGAGCCCGACGTCGGGGCGAACACGACCAGCACGTCCGAGATCGCGTTGCCGTAGGCGTCCGTCACCGTGAAGACGACGGGCTTGGGCAGGGCGCGGCCGGCCGGAGCGCTCCGCGGAGCGCTGCCCGGAACGACGTTCGCCGGCTCCAGCGGGTGCGCGATCGCGTGCACGTAGACCGGCTCGCCATCGCCTGGCCTGAGACCCAGCCGCTGGGGACCCGCTTGGCGCCCCAGCGTCCAGCGCAACGACACGCGACCGGCCCGGTCAGCGACCAGCACGGTCTCGGGCACGCTTCCGCTCGCGGCGACCGCGTGCAACGTCGCTCCCCCGGCGGCATTGCCGTCGCGATCGGTGAGGCGCGCGACGATGGGGCGCCGGAGCGCAGCGCCCACCCTGCCCTCCTGGTCGGCGCCACTCTCGATCGCGACGGCCGCGGGGGCGCCTGCCACGGCGGTGACGGTCACCGCGAACGGCGCCATCGACCGAGGGTTGCCCACCTGCACGCGGGCCCGCTGCGATCCTGCCCGGCGCCCCAACGTCCAGCGGGCCCACGCCTGGCCGAGCGAGTCGGTTCGCGCCGCGAGCGCCTGGATGGTACCGCCGTCCCCTGCCGTCCACGCGACCGGCACGTCGGCGACGGCCGCGCCGCTGCTGTCGCTGACCAGTATCCCGACCGGCGACGCGAGCGTGGAGTCGACCGTGCCTTGGGGCGCCTCGCCCGCCGGCTGGATGCGCGTGTTGGCCGGAACCGGGTCGGCCTCGGCCGTGACCACGATGGTCGTGTCCGGGCCGGCGGGGCTGACGGCCAGGTGCTGGCGGCCCGCCTGCCCTCCCAAGGTCCACGCGACTCGCGCGCGGCCCTCCCCATCGGTGGTGGTCGTCTCCGGATCCACCTTGCCCTGGGCATCCGTCGTCGCGAACGAGACCGCTATGCCCGGCACCGGCCGCCCGCCGCGGGAAAGCACCTGGACGGCGACCGCCTGCGGCAAGCGGCGCCCGGCGCTCGCGCGCTGATCGCCTCCGGAGAGCAGCCGGGCCGATGCCGGCGCGAGCGACACCTCCGCCGGAATGCTCGCCGAGACGCCGTCGATCGAGGCCGTGAGCGTGGCGCGGCCAGGTGTCCGGGCCTCAGCCGTGTCCGCGAGGCCGATCGCCACGATCGTGCTGTCCGCCGACGCCCAGCGGGCCATGCGCCCGGCCACGAGCCGGCCCCGGGCATCGAGCGCGCGCGCCAGCAAGCGCACCCCCCCGCCTTCGGGAAGCTGGACGATGGTATCGCGCCCCAAGCCGATCACCACCGACCGCACGCGCTGCCAGACCGTGACCCGGGCGTGCCCCGGGCGGTCGCGGACCGACGCGCTGATCGTCGCGGTGCCGGGTCCCCGCGCCAGGACGGTGCCGGACGAATCGACCGTGGCGACGCCGGAATCGTCGGTGGCCCAGAGGACGGTTGCGCCGATGATCGTCGCGCCGCGCTGGTCGGTGACGGTGGCGGCGAGCTGCAGCGTGTCACCGATGGAGGTGAGCGTATCGCGGGCGGGGCTGACCACCACTCGCCGGGCGGCGAGGTTCGCGAGACTCGGCCCTCCAAGCCCCAGCCACGGAGTCAGACCGAGACTGCGGGCGTTGACCAGAATCCCGATGATCGCGGCCAGCGTGGTCAACGAGGCAATGACCCACTTGCCCGCACCGTGGATGTGGCCGCGGCTGGGAAGCAGCTTCTTCATGGATTGTCTCAGTATGGCCCCTTGCGCCGCTCCCGGTAAGGTCCGTCGCGGGCAACCGGTCCGCCGTGCTCAAGATCACTTGTGGCGCGGCCGCCGTGGCGTCGCCGGGCCAGGGGCCCGGAAAGCACCAAGCCTCCGGTCGGTTGCCCCGGAGGCTCGCTGCTGCAAGAGGAACAATAGCTGAGGGGAAGATCCGTCCTGCCGGAGCCTCCAACCGCTCTCGGCCGGCCTACATCGGGCCCGGGCTACCGGGTCCCTGGCCGGGGTCGGCCGGAGGCGGGCCCTGGAGGCCGGGGCCGGGCCGCCCGCCACCCTGCGGACGCCACCGTCCTTCCCGAATCGTCTGAATGCGCTGCATCAGCATCTGCCGCATGTAGAGCAGCCGCGTGCGCTGTACCGGCGTCAGGAACTGCGCCAGCTCCCGCTGCTCCTGCTCCTCAAGCTGGTCCCGCGCCACGTGGTTCGCGCTGAGCGCATCGAGCAGGTGCGAGAGGCTGTCCTGATTGGCCGCGACGCCGGGCCGCATCTGGTCGGCGATCGCCAGGCGCAGATCCCGCTCACGATCCTGCACGTGCAGCCGCCGGTCGCGGTCGGCACGCACCGTGGCCCTGAGCCGCACCATCTGCTGGTCGTTGAGCTCGAGCTCGGTCTTCACGCGCTGATTGAAGCGCTCCTCGATCTGGGCCCGCAACTGCTCCCGCCGGCCGCCCATCATCCCCTGGCGGGGACCCGCGAACCCCATCGGAGGCACGCCCGTGTCGGACGGGGCGGCGCTTTGAGGCGGATTCTGCGCGCCCACCACCGAGGCCGCGCACAGCGCGAGCCCCAGCGAGGCGACCTGCAACGACAAGAGTCTGGTCATAGACCCATCATCCTTGCGCATCGCTCAGCGATGCGAGCAGAGTTTGCAGTTGATCGTCGGTCAGATCGTCCAACGACCTGCCGGACAACGCCGGTACCTGTGAATCCGCGACCGGGCTCACCTCGCCGGCCGCCTGGAGCACCGACTCCAGCTGTCCCGCGTTGAGCGAGTCCATCGCCGGGATCGCCACCGGCAGCCGCAGAGACGCCGACTGCTCGGGGTGGTGGGTCGCGAGGCTGGCGATGACGCCCGCCGCCGCCAGCACCACCACCGCCGCCGCCGCCCTGAGCGCGACCGGCGGCATCCACAGGACGCGCCGCGGCCGCTCGACCTCGCCCTGGCGCAGCCGGTCCAGCACCCGCGCCGCCACCCGCTCCACGTCCACCCTGGCGGCCCGCCTGGCGGCCCGCGCATCCAGCGCCTTGAGTGCGGCCCCGATCTCCGGGGGCAGCTCGTCGTTCATCCGATCCATGCCTTGAGCCTCTTGACGGCGTGGTGATAGTGGACCCGTGCCGCCCCTTCCGTGATGCCCAGTCCACTCGCGATGTCGTCGTACCCGAGCCCCTGCTGCGCTCGCATCAGGAACACCTCGCGCTGCAGGCGCGCCAGCTTCCCGATCCCCTCCTCGCAGCCGCTCGGCCGCCCACCCCGCCTCCGCGTGCGACGCCGGGTCCCCAGAGGGATCGCGGATCTCCGGCGTCAGCTCCACCACGTGGTTCTTCCGCCACCGCCGCCGCCGGTCCTTGAGCACGTTGCCGCCGATGGCCAGCAGCCAGGTCCGGAACGACGCCCCGCCCCGAAACGTCCCCAGCGCCCGGAACGCCTTGAACAGCGTCTCCTGCGTGAGGTCCTCCAGCTCGTCGGGCGGCGCGCCCTGCGCCGCGATGTACCGGGCGAGCGCCGTCGCGTGGCGGCGGACCAGCTCGGTCGCCGCCTGCTCCTCGCCCCCGAGATACAGGGCGATCAGGTCGCCGTCAGGCGCGACGGCTTGCGCTGGAAACCCCATGCGACAACGTGTTAGACGCGGTCTTGCGCATCGCGTTAAGGCTCCGCGATATTGATTCGAACAACCGTTCGAATCATTCCGAGGCGTTATGCAAGAATTCGACCGCCGCCGAGAGGCCCTCCTGGCTGCCGCCGCACGGGTGTTCGCCGCCCGGGGCTACCACCGGACCAGCATGCGCGACCTCGCGCGCGCGAGCCGGATGAGCCTGGCGGGAATGTACTACTACGTCGCGGGCAAGGAGGACCTGCTGTTCGAGATCCAGAAGGGGTCCTTCGAGCGGGTACGCAGCGGGGCCGAGGAGGCGGTGGCCGGAGCGGTGACGCCGGAAGAGCGCCTGCAGGCCTTCATCCGGCACCACGTGACCTTCTTCGCCAGCCACATGGACGAGATGAAGGTGCTCTCGCACGAAGCCGAGTCGCTGACCGGCGCGCCCCTCGAGGAGGTGCGGCGGCTCAAGCGGGCCTACGTGGGCCTGTGCCTCGACCTGCTGGCCGCCCTCGACGCGCACGACGGAGGGGCGGGCCACCGGATGAACCGCCACGTGGCCGCCTACACGCTGTTCGGCATGATGAACTGGATCTACACCTGGTACGACCCCGCGGGAGCGGTCGGGGTCGAGGAGCTGGCGGAGTCCATCTGCCGGCTGTTCCTGAACGGCTACGCAGCGGAGGTACACGTCAGATGACGGCGACGATCGAGCAGGAGACGAAGACCGTGAAGCGGCTGATCGACTACAGCAAGCAGGACGGGATGGCGATCATCGCCCTCAACGACCCGCCGGCGAACACCTACACCTACGAGATGAACCTGCAGATCGACGAGGCGATTCTCGACGCGCGGATGGACGACGGCGTGTACGTGATCGTGCTGCGCGGCGCCGGCAACAAGTTCTTCTCGGCCGGTGCCAACATCCCGATGCTGAACTCGGTGACGCCGCAGTTCAAGTACTACTTCTGCCTCCACGCCAACGAGATGCTGAACCGGCTCGAGCACACGCCCAAGCTGGTGATCGCGGCGCTCAACGGGCACACGGTCGGCGGCGGTCTCGAGATCGCGATGGCGGCCGACATCCGCATCGCGCGCAAGGAGGCCGGCAAGATCGGGCTGCCCGAGGTGAACCTGGGCGTGCTCCCGGGCACCGGCGGCACGCAGCGGCTCGCGCGCATCGTCGGCAAGAGCCGCGCGATCGAGTTGATGGTCACGGGCCAGACGTTCTCCTTCGAGAAGGCGCAGGAGATCGGCCTGGTGAACGAGGTGTGGGACGGGAAGCCCGAGGAGTGGTGGGAGCGCGTGATGCTCTACGCCAAGCAGTTCTGCCCGCCCAACAAGGCCTCCAAGGCGGTCGGCAACATCAAGCGCGCCGTGTGCTCGGGGCTCGAGGTGCCCTTCGAGAGCGCGCTGGCCATCGAGCGGGAGCTGCAGCAGCTGCTGTTCCAGAGCCAGGACGCGAAGGAAGGCATCGGGGCGTACGTCGAGAAGCGCGTCCCCGCCTTCAAGGGCAAGTAGTGCGTCTCGACCACTACGTCGGCGGGGAGTTCGTGCCGGCCGCGGGCGGCCGGCGCTTCGCCGTCGAGAACCCCGCCACCGAGGAGGTCCTGGGCGAGGTGGCGCTGGGCGAGGCGGCGGACGTGGACCGGGCGGTCGCCGCGGCCAAGGCCTGCTTCGAGTCGGACGGCTGGCAGAAGCTGGAGCCGCGGCGGCGCGGCCAGATGCTGGGCCGGGCCGCGGACCTGCTCGAGGGGCGCGCCGACGAGTTCGCGAAGCTGGAGACGCAGCAGAACGGCAAGCCGTTCTTCGAGTCGAAGATCGACGTGGCGATGACGGTGGAGACCCTGCGCTACTACGCGGGCTGGGCCGACAAGATCACCGGCGCCACGCTGCCGGTGGCGCCCGGCTCGTTCGTCTACACGCTGAAGGAGCCGGTCGGCGTCGTGGGCGCCATCGTGCCGTGGAACTTCCCCCTCAACCTGGCGTCGTGGAAGTTCGCGCCGGCGCTGGCCGCGGGCTGCACCGTGGTCTTGAAGCCCGCGTCGGAGACGCCGCTCACCGCCCTGCTGTTCGCGGAGGTGGCTGAGGCGGCCGGCTTCCCGGCGGGCGCCTTCAACGTGGTGGCCGGCGACGGCCGCACCGCGGGCGCGGCGCTGGTCCGCCATCCCGACGTGGCCAAGATCGCCTTCACCGGCTCGACCGCCGTCGGCCAGGGCATCATGCGCGAGGCCGCCGGGACCGTGAAGCGCGTGTCGCTCGAGCTGGGCGGCAAGTCCCCCAACATCGTCTTCGCCGACGCCGACGTCGCCGCCGCCATCAAGGGAGCGCAGACCGCGATCTTCTACGGCAAGGGCGAGGTGTGCGCGGCCGGCTCCCGGCTGGTGGTGGAGCGGAAGGTGCACGACCAGGTGGTCGAACAGCTCGCCGCGCGGGCGAAGAAGCTCGTGCCCGGCGACCCGTTCGACAAGAACACGCGGCTCGGGGCCGTGGTTTCCCGCAAGCAGCAGGAGACGGTCCTGGGCTACATCGCGAAGGGCAAGAGCGAGGGCGCCGCGCTGGTGGCCGGCGGCGCCGCCGCCAAGGTGAACGGCAAGGGCTACTACGTCGAGGCCACCGTCTTCGACGCCGTGACGCCCGAGATGACCATCGCCCGCGAGGAGATCTTCGGCCCGGTGCTGGCCGTGCTCGCGTTCGACGACGTGGAGGAAGGCATCCGGCTGGCGAACCAGTCCATGTACGGGCTCGCGGCCGGGATCTGGACCCGGGACGTCAGCAAGGCGCACCGCGTGGCGCGCGCCCTCAAGGCGGGCACGGTGTGGGTCAACACCTACAACCTGTACGACAGCGCCGCGCCGTTCGGGGGCTACAAGGCATCCGGGTTCGGGACGAGACCTGGGCCGAGAGGGACTGGATGGGTATCTGGAGACGAAGACCGTTTGGGTCGGTCTGTAGTCTCCGGACTGCAGACTGCAGATGAGTTGCGAGACGCCACGACGCAACACAGTTGCGAGACGCTGAGTTGCGAGGGCACTGAGTGACTCGAGACGCCGTCATTGTGGATGCGGTGCGGACTCCGGTCGGGCGGCACGGGGGGGCGCTGGCCTCGGTGCGGCCGGACGACCTGGCCGCGATCCCGATCCGCGCGCTGGTCCAGCGCACCGGCGTCGATCCGCGCGCCATCGACGACCTGATCCTGGGTTGCGCCAACGGGGCCGGCGAGGACAACCGCAACGTCGCCCGGATGGCCGTGCTCCTGTCGGGCCTGCCGGTGGAGGTCCCCGGGCAGACGGTGAATCGGCTGTGCGGCTCGGGGCTCCAGGCGGTGGTGAGCGCCGTGCACGCGATCCGCGCGGATGAAGGGAACTGCTTCGTCGCCGGCGGCGTCGAGTCGATGTCGCGGGCGCCGTACGTGATGCTCAAGGGGTCCGCGCCGTACTCGCGCACTCCCCCGCCCTTCGCCGACTCGACCCTGGGCTGGCGGTTCGTGAACCCGGCCCTGAAGAAGGAATGGACCGTCTCGCTGGGCGAAACGGCCGAAGTCGTGGCGGAGCTGCACCGCGTCAGCCGCGAGGACCAGGACTGCTTCGCGCTGGAGAGCCAGCGACGGGCCGCGGCGGCGCTCGCCGAGGGCGTGTTCGAGGATGAGCTGGTCCCGGTCACCATCCCGGGCGCCGGCCCCGGCGGCACGGATCGGGTGGTGCGCCTGGACGAGCATCCGCGCCCGGACGTGACGCTCGAGTCGCTGCGCGCGCTCAAGCCCGCCTTCCGGCCGGGCGGCGGCACGGTGACCGCCGGCAGCAGCTCGGGGATCAACGACGGCGCCGCCGCGCTGCTGGTGATGGAGCGCGAAGCGGCCCGCGCGAGCGGCCAGCGCCCGCTGGCGCGCGTCCTGGCCAGCGCGGTCGTCGGCGTGGATCCGCAGGTCATGGGCATCGGGCCCGTGCCCGCGGTGCGCAAGGCGGCCGAGCGGGCGGGCATCCGGGTCCGCGACCTCGACCTGGTCGAGCTGAACGAGGCGTTCGCCGCGCAGGCCTTGGCCTGCATGCGGGAGCTGGAGCTGGATCCCGCGAAGGTCAACGTGTACGGAGGCGCCATCGCCCTGGGCCACCCGCTCGGGGCCACCGGCGCGCGGCTGCTGACGACGCTGGTGCACGCGATGAAGCGCCGCGGCGCACGCTACGGGCTGGCGACCATGTGCATCGGGGTGGGACAGGGGATCGCGATGATTGTCGAAAGTGAGAGGTGAGGGGTGAGAGGTGAGACGTTCAGGTGAGAGGTGAGAGGCGAAGGTGAGACGTGAGAAGGCAAGAAGCGTGAGAGGCGACCTCTCACCTTCCCTTCTCGCCTCTCACGTAGACCTCTCACGTCTCACCGGACCGTCTCACCCCTCACGCCTCACGTCTCACGTGGGAGAGCCATGACCGCTTACTCGCAGATCGCGGTGGACATTGACGGTGCGGTGGGCACCATCACGCTGAACCGCCCCGACAAGCTCAACGCCTTCACCGTCGAGATGGTGCAGGAGCTGAAGGACGCGCTGGGCATGGTGGCGGGCTCCTCCGCGGTGCGCGCCATCGTCCTGACCGGCGCCGGGCGCGCCTTCTGCGCGGGAGCCGATGTCGGGCTGCTCCGCCAGCTGATCGAGCGGTTCGACGAGGCCACCGGCCGGCGCCTGGTGGACGGCATGCGCGGCGTGTCGGCCATCATGCGCGAGGCGCCGCAGCCGGTGATCGCGTCCCTCAACGGGGTCGCCGCGGGCGGCGGGGCCAACCTCGCCCTGGGGTGCGACCTCAGGATCGCGGCCGACAGCGCCCAGATCGGCCAGGTGTTCACCAGGATCGGCCTGCACCCGGACTGGGGCGGCACCTACTTCCTGCCCCGGCTGGTCGGCTCGGCCAAGGCGCTGGAGCTCCTGATCGGGGCGGAGATGGTGAGCGCCGCCGACGCCGAACGCCTGGGGATCGTCAACCGCGTGGTGCCGGCTGGGCGAGCTGGCGGAGGCGACCCGGACGTGGGCGCGGCAGATCGCCGAGGCGCCGCCGCTCGCCGTGCGCCGGCTCAAGCAGGCGGTGTACCGGAGCGAGCGCGCGTCCCTGGACGAGATGCTGACCTACGAGCTGGACGCCCAGCTCGAGTGCATGAAGAGCGCGGACGGCAAGGAAGGCATTGCGGCATTCTTCGAGAAGCGGCCCCCCCACTTCACCGGGCGCTGAGGAGACGGACCCATGTTGCGCGTGCACACCTTCGACGAGTGGATCGACTACTTCCGGGTCTGGCAGAACGACCTCGGCCTCGAGGCCAAGGAGCTGCGGGAGTTCAAGTTCGAGACGAAGTTCGGCGAGCCGGAGGCGGAGCAGATCGAGTTCGGGCACTTCAAGGGCCAGCGCAAGTGGCCCACCGTGATGCACATCCCCGACCAGCGGATCCGCGACGCGCTCCAGAACCTGATCGTCTACCAGGGCGACACGGAATTCGCGTCGGTCGAGCAGCAGCGCTCGCTGCTGGAGAATCCGCCGTCGTCGTACGACCTGCTCTCCATCATGCGCGTGATGGCGGAGGAGATGCGCCACGGCTGGCAGATGTCGTACCTGCTGGTCGAGCACTTCGGCGAGGAGGGCAAGCGCGAGGCGCAGAAGCTGCTGGAGCGCCGCGCCGAGGAGGGGAAGCGGCTGCTGGGCTCGTTCAACGAGCGGGTGGACAACTGGCTCGACTTCTTCACCTACACCCAGTTCATCGACCGCGACGGCAAGTTCCAGCTCAAGATGCTGTCGACGTCGGCGTTCCATCCCCTGGCCCGCTCGATGGGCCCGATGCTGAAGGAGGAGTCGTACCATCTCGGCACCGGGAACAACGGCCTGCTGCGGATCGTGAAAGCCGGCCGCGTCCCGCCCGAGATCATTCAGCGGTTCTTCAACAAGTGGGTGCCCACGGCGTTCGACCTGTTCGGCACCGACAACTCCTCCTCGGCGCAGTGGGCGTACGAGTGGGGGCTCAAGGGGCGGTTCGACGAGCGGGAGAACCCGGCGGAAGCCAGCAAGGGCCACCTCAACGAGGCCTCGCGCGGCCTCTACCGCGACGAGATCAGCCGGCTGGTGGACCGCCTGAACCAGCTGATCGGGGACCGGGAGCGCTGGCTCAAGGTGCCCGCGCTGCAGTTCAACCGGCGCATCGGCCTGTGGGCGCAGCAGTGCTTCACGGTGGAGGGCGAGCCGATGGACCGGGAGCGCTACCCCGCCTATCTCGCCTCGGTGGTGCCCAGCGCCGCGGACCGCGCGCTG
The DNA here is from genome assembly GCA_963729955.1 of uncultured Gemmatimonadales bacterium. Taxonomy (GTDB): domain Bacteria; phylum Gemmatimonadota; class Gemmatimonadetes; order Gemmatimonadales; family JACORV01; genus Fen-1245. The sequence continues at coordinate 35,030 of CAVSQA010000019.1, read as the reverse complement.
CTGGCGGACATCTTCAAGGAGCCCGACTGGATAGCCCCGAAGAAGGGTGATAGTATGGATTCGTGAGCCGTCCGCTGATCATCGCGCACCGCGGCGCGGCGGGCTACGAGGTGGAGAACTCGCTCGCGGCCTTCCGGACCGCCGGCGACCTGGGCGCCGACGCCGTCGAGCTGGACATCCACTCGACCGCGGACGGCGCCCTCGTCGTGCATCACGGGGAGAAGGTCGGCGACCACCACATCGCCCACTGCACCCTGGCCGAGGTGCGCGAGCATCCCCTGGCCAACGGCGAGCCGATCCCCACGCTCCCCGAAGCGCTGGCGGTGATCCTGCCGAAGATGATCGCGTACGTCGAGATCAAGTTCATGGCGCGGGCCGCGGACGAGCGGCTGTTCGAGGCGATCGAGCGCTCGGGCGCTCCGGACCGCATCGCGCTGCACGCCTTCGACCACCGCATCATCCGGCGGATGGGCGAGAAACGGCCGTTCATCCGCCGCGGCGTGCTCTCGGCGTCGTATCCCGTCTACCCGGTGCGGACCCTCGAGGACGCCGACGCGACCATCCTGTGGCAGCACCATCAGCACGTGGACGACGCGCTGGTGGCCAAGCTGCACGCGGCCGGCATGACGCTGTACGTCTGGACGGTGAACGATCCGGTGGAGGTGGGGCGCTTCCTCGCGCTCGGGGTGGACGGGATCTGCACCGACGTCCCCGACGTGGCGCGGGCCGCATTCGCCGCCCTGCCCGCTTGAGCGATCCGGGCACCGTCGCCGTCGTCGGCGCCGGCACGATGGGTCGCGGCATCGCGCAGGTGGCCGCGCAGGCGGGCTACGCCGTCCGCCTGGCCGACGCCGCGCCGGCGGCCGCCCATGCCGCCCTGGAGCGGATCCGCGCGACCCTGGAGGGCGGCGTGGAGCGGGGTAAGGTGACCGCGGCCGAGCGGGATGCCGCGCTGGCGCGCATCGAGCCCGTTGCCGGCGTGGCCGAGGCCGCGCGCGGCGCCGATCTCGTGATCGAGGCGGCGCCCGAGGATCTCGACCTCAAGCGCGACCTGTTCGCGCGGCTCGCCGCCGCGGCGCCGGCCGCGGTGCTCGCCACGAACACCTCGTCCCTCTCCGTCTCCGCCATCGCCGCCGCCGCCGCCCGGCCCGAGCGCGTCGTCGGGATGCACTTCTTCAACCCGGTGCACCTGATGAAGCTGGTCGAGGTGGTGACCCACGAAGCCACCAGCGACGCCGCCCGCGACGCGGTGCTCGCGGCCGCCCGCCGGATGGGGAAAGAGCCCATCGTGGTGCGCGACACGCCCGGCTTCGCCTCGAGCCGGCTCGGCGTGGCGCTGGGGCTCGAGGCGATGCGCATGGTCGAAGAGGGCGTCGCGACGCCGGAGGACATCGACCGCGCCATGACCCTGGGCTACAACCATCCGATGGGGCCGCTCCGCCTCACGGACCTGGTGGGCCTCGACGTGCGACTCGCCATCGCGCAGCACCTGCAGCGGGAGTTCGGCGGCGACCGGTTCACGCCCCCGGCGCTGCTCGAACGGATGGTGGCCGAGGGCAAGCTGGGCCGGAAGACCGGACAGGGGTTCTACTCGTGGACGGAGTGAGCGGCCGCCCCGGGCCACGGCCAAGCCGCGGGTGGCCGGCGTGGAACCTGTCTCGGACGGGGATGGGGTGGCCGGCGTGAGCCTGCCGCAGCCGGCCCGCGGGATCACGGACGTGCACGTCCACATCCAGCCGTGGCGCCAGCTCAAGCCCGAGGTGATGGAGGCGATGCGGCGCGGCAAGGAGGACCACTGGGAGTTCCTGCTCGCGCTGATGGACGACCCCAAGGCCCTGCTCGAGGTGATGGATCGCGACGGGGTGTGGCGCGTCGGGCTGGTCAACTACCCGAGCCCCGACCTGATGGGCTTCACCGACGAGACCAACACCTTCGCGGTGCGCTACGCGGAGGCGGCGCCCGACCGGTTGCTGCCGTACGGCGGCGTGCATCCCCGCTTCACGGGCGACATCCGGGGGCACGTGGACGAGCTGCTGGAGCTGGGCGTCCGCTGCCTCAAGCTCCACCCGCCGCACCAGCTCTTCCCGGCCAACGCGCACACCCAGGGCATGCAGACGCTGGGCGTGCTGTACCGGCGGTGCGAGGACCGCGGTCTGCCGGTGATGATTCACACCGGCACCAGCGTGTTCCCCGGCGCGCGCTGCAAGTACGGGCATCCGATGGAGCTGGACGACGTGGCGGTGGACTTCCCCGACCTCACCATCCTGATGGCTCACGGCGGCAGGCCCCTGTGGATGGACGAGGCGTTCTTCATCCTGCGCCGTCACCCGAACGTGTACCTCGACGTCTCGGGCATCCCACCGCTCAAGCTGTTGGAGTACTTTCCCCGGTTGGAGGAGATCGCGGACCGGGTGTTGTGGGGTACCGACTGGCCCAGCCCCGGTGTGCACGAGATGCGGCGGAACATCGAGCAGTTCCTGACGCTCGACCTGGCGAAGCAAGTGCAGGACAAGATCCTGAGAGAGAACGCGCTGAAGGTCTTCCCGGCCTCATAGGGAGAGGAGCATCACGTGGCGAGATTTCAGAGCAGTTGCGAGACGCCGAGTTGCGGAGTGGTTGCGAGACGGGAGCGGAGAGCCGTGGCCGCGGTGGGAGCGTGCGCCGTGGCGTCCCTCCTCTCTCTCGCGACGCCCGCCGCGGCGCAGCAGGTGGGGCGCATCGCCTATCAGACGTACACGCTCGAGAACGGGCTCACGGTGGTGCTCTCGGAAGACCACACCACGCCCATCGTCACCGTGAACGTCTGGTATCACGTGGGCAGCGCGAACGAGCGGCCGCACCGCTCCGGCTTCGCCCACCTGTTCGAGCACATGATGTTTCAGGGCTCCGCCCACGTGAAGAAGTCCGAGCACATGCAGCTGGTGGAGCGGGCCGGCGGCGACATGAACGGCTCGACGATGGAAGACCGCACCAACTACTTCGAGGACCTGCCCTCCAACCGGCTCAATCTCGGCCTGTGGCTCGAGGCGGACCGGATGCGCTCGCTGGCGGTGACCCAGGCCAACTTCGAGAACCAGCGCCAGACGGTGAAGGAGGAGCGCCGGCTGGGGGTGGACAACCAGCCCTACTCGAAGGCGTTTCTCGACGGCCTGACCCTGCCGTTCGACTCGAGCGCCTGCTTCGCCTACGCCCACACGGTGATCGGCGACATGGCCGACCTCGACTCGGCCAAGGTCGGGGACGTGCAGGCGTTCTTCAACCAGTACTACGCGCCCAACAACGCCGTGGTGACCGTGGTCGGCGACTTCGCGCCGGCCGAAGCGCGGCGGCTGATTCAGCAGTACTTCGGCGACATCCCGCGCGTCGCGGCGCCGGCTCCCGTGACCTGCAGCTATCAGTACGGCACGGGGGAGCGGCGGATGGAAGTGACCGACAACAACGCGAACCTGCCGCTGGTGGCGCTGCTCTACAAGGCGCCGCCGCAGCGCGACCCCGACGCGCCCGCGCTGGAGCTGCTGGTCTCGATCCTGGGCGACGGCGAGTCGTCGCGCCTCAACCGCAGCCTGGTGCGGGACGAGCGGGTGGCGGTGAACGCCGGGGCGTTCGGCGACCTGCGCCGCCTGTCCGGCGTCGTGATCATCTTCGCGATCGACAACCAGGGGGTGCCGTCCTCCAGGGTCGAGCAGCTGCTGAGCGCCGAGGTGGACCGTGCGCGCAGCGACACGATCTCGGAGGCCGAGCTGACCAAGGCCAAGAACCAGTACCGGGCCGGCGCCATTCGCCAGCGGCAGACGACCATGGGCGTGGCGGAGGCGCTGCAGGGCGCGTTGTGGTACGACGGCTCGCTCGACGCGGCCAACGACGACGTGCAGCGGCACCTCGCCGTGACGACCGCCGACCTGCGGCGGGTGGCGCAGAAGTACCTGGTGAGCGCCAATCGCCTCGTGCTGATCGACAACCCACCCGCGGGACGGGGGGCTTCCCAGTGAAGGCGGCCAGCGTGCAGGTGCGAGTCTCGCAGAAGAAGTTGCGAGACGCCAAGTTGCGAGTGGGTTCGGGAGAATGCGGTGCGCGGTCGCGCTGTTGGATCTGAGCGCGTTCGCCCTGCCCTCTCCCGCCCGGGCCCAGTACCCGACCAGCCGCCGGCGGCGGCGCCGCTCAGGCCGGCGCGGTTCCCGCCGTTCGTGACGGGCCGGCTGCCCGACGGCGTGGATCTGATCATCGTGGAGCAGCACAAGCAGCCCGTCGTGACGGTCACGCTCGCGACCGAGGCGGGTGGTTCCTATGACCCGGCGGACAAGGCCGGCCTTTCCGACCTCGTCGCCGAGCTGCTCACCAAGGGCACCGAACGGCGCACGGCCGACCAGATCGCGGCCGAGGTCGAGGGCGCCGGCGGGTCCATCGGCGCGTACGCGGACAACGACTTCCTCCGCGTCACCGTGTCGGCGCTGGCGGAGAACCTGCCGCAGGCGCTGGACGTCCTGGCGGACGTGGTCACCCACTCCACGTTCCCGGCCTCGGAGGTCGAGCTGGCGCGGACCCGCGCCCTGTCGAGCCTGCAGCTCGAGCTGTCGGAGCCGGGTGCCATCGCGCAGCGGGTGTTCCGGCACGAGGTGTACGGCGACCATCCCTACGGGCGGAACGACACGCCCGCCAGCCTCCGCGCGATCACGCGCGAGGACGTGGTCGGCTTCTTCAATGCGCACATCAAGCCGGCCGGCGCGCTGCTGGTGGTGGCGGGCGACGTGAACGCCGCGACCGTGCGGCGCCTGGCCGCCCGGGCCCTCGCCGCGTGGAGCGGGGGCGCCGCGTCGCCGCCGCCCACCGCCGCCGTGCCCGCCCGCTCGGCGACCGAGATCGTGGTGGTGCACAAGCCGGGCGCCGTGCAGTCCAACATCCTCGCGGGCTTCAGCTTCATCAATCCGCGCGATCCGGCGGTCTATCCGCTGACCGTGATGAACAAGATCCTCGGCGGCGGCACGGACTCGCGGCTGTTCCTCATTCTCCGCGAGCAGAAGAGCTGGACCTACGGCGCGTACTCGCGCTTCAGCCGGCCGAGGGGCACGGGGATGTTCTACGCCAACGCGGAGGTGCGCACCCCGGTGACGGACAGCGCGCTGGCGGAGCTGCTCCACCAGCTCGACCGCATCCGTAACGAGGTGCCTCCCGACAGCGAGATCGCGGCGGCGAAGGACTACCTCGTCGGCAGCTTCCCGCTCTCCATCCAGACCCCGCAGCAGATCGCCAACGCCGTGGCCTCGGCGCGGCTCCTGGGTCTGCCGGACGACTACGTGCCGAAGTTCCGCGATCGCCTGGCCGCGGTCACGACGGCCCAGCTGGCGTCCGCCGACCGGCAGTACCTCACCACCGACCACGCGGTCGTCGTGGTGGTCGGCGACGCCACCAAGATCCTCGACGGCCTGAAGCGCCTCGGCTCGGTGCGCCTGGTGGACGTCGAGGGCCATCCGCTGGCCGAGGCCGCCCTCACCGCAGCGCCGGCCCCGATCGAGTGGGCCGCCGACCGGCTGGTGCCGAGCTCGTTCGCCTATCGCGTCCTGGTGCAGGGCAATCCGCTGGGCCAGTCGGCCCACGCCATCGCGCGCGACACGGTGGGTGGCCGTCAGGTCGTGCGCCTGACGGCGAGTACCACCATCGGCACCTTCGTCCAGCAGAACGACTCGATCGTGATGGACGCCGCGGCCTTCGCGCCGATCAGCATCCGCGAAAGCGGGACGGCCGGCGGGCAGCCGGTGGCGATCGCCCTCGACTACGATGGTGCGCACGTGAAGGGGCACGTTCACGTCCCGCAGCGCACCGGCGTGCGCGATGCGGACGTGGACACGACCCTGGCCGCGGGCACGCTCGACGAGAATCAGGTGCTGCCGCTGCTGCTGGCGCTGCCCCTGGCCAGCGGCGGCCAGTGGTCGCTGAGCGCGTACGCGGGCAGCGACGGCGTGGTCCGCACCATCGCGGTGAAGGTCACGGGCGATTCGACCGTCACGGTGCCGGCGGGCACGTTCGACTGCTGGAAGGTGGAAATGACCGGCGGGCAGGTACCGATGAACCTCTACATCACCAAGGCCGCACCGTATCTACTGGTGCGGTACGAGCTGGTCGGGCCGCCGCTGGCATTCGAGCTGACGCAGCACTCGCCCTGAGACGCGTTTCCGGGCCCAGGGCGCGCTGGAGACTCCAGCCGTCAGGACCCGGGCGCGCTCTCCCCTGACGAGGTCGGGCTCGCGGCATCGGTCGCCGCGGGCCCGCCTTGGGTTCCGTCCCCACTCGCGTCGCCCCCGGCCGCGGGCCCGCTCTCGGTTCCGGGCCGCCCGGCGTCGGGCCCGGCGGCGCTGCCGCCCTTGCCCTGCTTGAGCTCGGCGATCTCCGCTTCCAGCCGCGCGGCGGCGGTCTCGGCGTCCGCGATCCGGCGGGTGAGCGCCTCCACATCGGCAGGCGCGGCTGTGGTTCCCTTGGCTTGACGGTAGGTGAGGTACCCCAGCTCCCGCGCCGCGTTGTCCATGCGGCGGCGCACCCGGACCAGCTCCACCCGGAGCTTGCCCTCGTCGAGCGCCTGGTTGGCCTTCTTCCCGAGCGTCTCGAGCCCGGCGGCGAAACGGTCGAAGAGACTCATCGCGTCCTCCCGTGCCCTACCCTACGGCCGGCGGGTCTCGTCGGTTGCACCGGATCGAGGACCACCCCTTCCCACACCCTCACGTCGTCGACCATGACCAGCGTGCCCACGGAGCGACCCGCGATCACCAGTGTCCAGGGAGCCTGGTCGGCGAAGTTCGCGTGCGCAGGGGGCATCACTTCGCCGGCCGTCCGCGAACCAGCGCACCTCGCCACCGGGGTAGGCGACCAGGCGGTAGCGGTGCCACGCTCCATCCGCCAGGCGCCGGGGCAGCGCCACGAGCTTGAAGGAGGGGCCCGCATCCGACACGACCGCCATCATCTGGCGGCGGGCGTCGTTCGGGTTCGGCGCCTCGAGCGAGATGGCCGCGACGTTCGGCGCGGGCTCCGGCGCGAGGCCCTGGTGGAAGGAGTCCGCCGGCGCCGCGTACAGCCCGACCTTGACCGACTGCCACAGCGGCCGGGTGACGGGAATCGCCGCCCAGTACTCGACCGTGAGCCCGTGCTCGAGCGCGAGCGGGATCCGGAGCGCGATGCCGCTCGACTGCGTGTAGGTCCCGTGGTTGAGGAACCCCGTCGAGCCGCGACGACCCGCGCCGCTGCGCAGCTCAGGCAGGGGGTCGCCGAAGACGCGCCACCGCGCGGGGTCGAGCCCGTGCTCGAAGTCCTCCTCGACCAGCGTCCGCGTCGGCCTGGAGTCCACGCGCACGTACGACGTGTCGTCCACCCGCTCCAGTCCGATGCCCGCGATGATGGCCGCGCGGCCGGGCCGGTCGGCGACCACGTCGCCGTCCCCATCCACCCGGGCCACGGTGGAATCGGTCGAGAACCACCGCACGCGCTCGGGGCCCAGGGGCTCGCCGGCCGGCCCCAGGCCGCTGACCAGCAGGCTGCGGGAGGCGCCGACGCCGAGCGTGAGCGAATCCGGCTCGAGGCGCAGCTTGTGCAGCGGGGACAGGCCACCCGGAGCCATCCAGCTGATGAGGCGAGGCGGTGCGCGGAAGACGGCCACGCGGCGTGGCTCCATCATCCCGTCCCGGTCCACCACGTAGACGCCGGGCGCCGGGCCGCTCACCGAGACGGCGACGAAGCGGCCGTCGGCCGACCAGATCGGGCCGCTCACCACGACGCCCGGGAAGGTGACGTGCATCGGCCAGCTCTGCGGCCTGGCGAGGCCGACCCGCAGGAGGTGGGTGTCCTCGAGGAGACAGGCGAGCCGCTGCCCGTCCGGCGACCAGGTCACCTTGGTCGAGCGGTCGCACCAGTCGACGACGGCGAGCACCCGCCCCGACAGGTCGACGATGGCCGCCTCGGAGCGAAGGTCGCGCGTCCTCAGCAGCAGGATCTGGTCGCCCATCGGGGCGGCCCAGGCGCCCTCGTAGGCGATCGAGTCGCGGGTGATGGTCCGGATCACGTGGCCGGTCGAGTCCATCAGCAGCAGCTCGTGGGCGTACCCGCCGCCGCGGGTCACCCGGCCGCGCAGCACGATGAGCGCCGACCCGTCCGGCAGCCACCCGACCGGAGCGGCATCCCCCTCGAACCGCGCGAACGGCCTGGTCGTGCCACGATCGAGATCGCGCAGGCAGACGGCGGTCAACCCCGCCCCGGGCAGGTAGCAGGCGACGGCTGCGGCCTTGAGATCGGGCCTGACCATGGCCGGGTAGAGGCCCTCGCGCGTCGCGGCCGGGAGCGCGCTCGACGGGGCCGGCCGGCCGACGAAGCCCGCGTCGACGGTGAGCGCGCGCACCGAGTCGGGGTACCCCGGCATGCCCCAGCCGATGGCGATCGAGGCCCCGCCCAGGGGCAGCGCCTGTACGCGCGAATGCAGCGCCGGCGTGAGCAGCACGCCGCCCAACGCCGCCAGGGCGATCAAGGCCACGGCGCCCGCGATCGCCAGGCGGTGCCGTCGGGCGGTGCCGCTCCGCTCGTCGAGCCAGCGTCCCGCGGTCCAGGACCCGCTGAGGATTCTGGCGAGCGAGCGCTCGAGCTGGGGCCCCAGGGGCGCGGGCGCCGCCGCGATCACGCGGCGCGCGGCTTCGCGGCCAGCCTCGCGCCCGGACGCGCGCTCCGCCTCCTCGGCGGCGTGGGCCGCCCAGACCCCTCCCTGTCCGGCGTCGCCGGACGCGACGGCATGCATCGCCGCGACCATCCACTCTCCGGCGCCGCCGCCGCCGGCCAGCTTGACGGCGAGGGTCGCGGCTCGGGCGTGCAGCCGGGTGACCAGCTCGGCCGGGGCCAGCTCGAGCGCGGCCGCGCCGATCTCCTCGTGCCCCACCGACGCGAGGCCTTCGCGCCGGATGACGAGACGGCGGCGCTCGAGGACCATCGCGGCTTCCTCCGCCTCTTCCGGCTCGAGTCCCGCCACCTCGGCGAGCGTCGCGACCGACGCCTCGCGGCCCCATACGGCCAGGGCCGTGAGGGTGTGCAGCAGCCGCGGCCCGAGCTTCCTCAGCCGGCTGCGCAGGATGTCGGTGCCGGACGCCGGAAGCGGGAGGTCGGTGGTGCCGTCGCTCGATTCGTCGAGGCGGACCCAGCGGGCGTGCTGCACGACGAGGTATCCCGTGTCGTGCAGCTCCTTCAACACCTCCACCAGATAGAGGGGAATCCCGTTGGTGTGCTCGACCAACTGCTCGGAGAGGCAGCACCCGGCCACCTCGGGCGGCAGCTCGGCGATGCTGCCCAGCAGGTCTTCGACGTCGCGCTCGTCGAGCGAGTCGAGCGCGACCTCCTCGACCGCTTCCGACGCCGCGAGCGAGCGCAGCGCGTGCGTCGTCTCGAGGGTCGCGCCGTGATCCCGCTGGGTCAGCACCACCAGGAGCGGGTGCGCCATCGCGTGGCGGGCGAGCCGGTGCGCGAACTCGATCGTCGCCGGCGAGGCCCAATGCAGGTCCTCCACGACGATGGCGAGCGGGGCCTCCCGGGCGATGGCGCCAAACGCGTCTTGCAGCGCCGCCGAGACCGCCTGGGGCAGGATCGGCAACTGGCGCGGCTCGACGGCGGCGCGGAACCGCAACGAGACCTCGGGGATCAACGCTGCCAGGATCTCCAGGCTCGCCGCGGATGCGCCCCCCAGGCCCGGAGCGGCGCTCCCCTGCCGCAGCGCCTCGAGGAAGGGGGCGAGGGGCTCCGACTGCTCGAGGACGTAGCAGGACGCGCCGAGCACCAGGGAGTGATCCTGCGCAAACCGGCGGGTCAACTCCCGACACAGACGCGTCTTGCCGATGCCCGCCTCGCCGGTGAGCAGCACGGCTCCGCCCCGGCCCTCGACCGCCGCCTTCCAGCGCTCCACCACGGAGTGGAATTGCGTCGCGCGGCCCACCATCTCCGGCACGCGCGGGAAATCGGCGGAGGCGTGACGCTCGGGAGGGCCGGTCGGAGCCAGGGCGCGGGCGACGGCGAGCTCGACGGCCTGGGCGGCCGTCTCGCCACCCGTCTCGGCCGCCAGGGCCCGCGTCTCCTCCGCCGCGGCGTGGGCGCGGAGCGCGTCGCCCGAGAGCGCCAGCAGCTCGACCAGCCTGAGCCGGGCGTCGATCGAGCCGGGATCGGCCGCGAGCAGCTGCTCGCCATACCGCGCCGCCGCCGACCAGCGCCCCGCGTCGGACTCGCGGGCGATCAGCGTGCGCAGGACCTGCCGCCGCTCCGCCGCGAGGATGGCACGCACCCCTTCCGCCCACTGCTCGAACTCACGCGCGCCGGCCAGTGCGACGTTCGCGAGGAAGTCCTGCCCGTAGACCTCGAGGGCCCCGTTGAAGTCACCCGCGCTGACCCGCTGGCGGAACACGTCGGCGTCCGCCTCGATGTCCTCGCGCCGCAGGGTCAGGATGTCGTCCCCCCGCAGGAGGTCGTGATCGGTCGCGTGGCGGATCTGGTAGACGACCTGGCGCAGCGCGCGGCGGCCGTCGGGCTGGGACGGCTCCCCCCACAGGAGACCGACCAGCTCGTCCCGGGTGGCTCGCGCCTGGGGCCGTGACGTCAGGTAGGCCAGCACCGCCAGCTGCTTGGAGAAGCGAATGCACTCGCCCCCGTCGGCCACGCGAGACAGCCGAGGAACGGGTGCGAGGGTGGTCAGGACGTACTTCGCCAAGCGGTCTCGACCCCTGTGGCGAGGGAGCGTGCGGCCGGGCGGGTTGCCCGCCCCACCGACGCCCCCAACATGCTGCAACTATGGTTCCCCGGCGCCACGAACTGCGAAAAGCGCACTCGAGGCGGCACGGACGAGGCGGGGCGCGCGTTTCCGGCCGATCTGCGATCAAGATAGCCCCGACCCGGAGCGCTGCAACCGAAGGCCGAAGTCCCGCGACGCCGACTCGCCGCCCGGAGCACCGCCCGAAAAACACAACGGCCCCCGATCGCCCGGGAGCCTTATGTTGCCGCCATTCTGCCGGGCCTCGGCGCCGACTGCTCTGGCGCCTGACCGGCTATGTCCTGCCGGGCCTCGGTGCCGATCCTCTGGCACCTGGCCGGCTATGTCCTACGCCGCCGGTACGACGCTGACTGCCCGGCGACCCTTCCCCTGCCACTCGAACTGCACCACCCCGTCGATCAGCGCGAACAGCGTGTCGTCACGGCCGCGGCCGACGTTCCGGCCCGCGTGGATGCTCGTGCCCGCGCTGCCGCACGATGATGTTGCCCGCCAGCACCTGCTCGCCGCCGTAGCGCTTGACGCCGAGGTACTTCGGCCCCGAGTCGCGCCCGTTCCGGCTGCTGCCTACACCCTTCTTATGCGCCATAGCTCAGACCGTCAGCTCCACCGAATCGATCCTGATCTCCGTGAACCCCTGCCGATGCCCCTGCTTGCGCGCGTAGTTCTTCCGCCGCTTGAACTTGAAGACGATGATCTTCTTCTCCTTGCCGTGCCGCACGACCTCGGCCGTGACCTTGGCGCCCTGGCAGCACCGGCGTGCCGGCCTTCACCTGCTTGCCGTCGGAACCCAGCAGCACCTCGTCGAAGGTGAGCTTGGCGCCCGGGCTCGGCCGCGAGCGTCGGAATCTGGAGCTTGCGCCCCGGCTCGGCCCGGAACTGCTTCCCGGCGGTACGGAAGATCGCGTACATAGACGGGGAAGCTTAATGGGGGTATGGGGTTGGGTCAACGGCGAGTGGGGTTGGGGGTTGTAGGTGGTAGGGCTGGTGGCCACCCAGCGCCCTACCACCTCAACCCCCAACCCACCAACTCCCGTCGCCTCACGCCACCAGATAGTTCTCCGTCACGTCCCGCCCCGCCGGCTGGCTCATCAGCTTGAACTCGTCGAGCCGCATCATCGGGTCGTCGCGCACCTCGAGGTCGATGCCCGTCAGCTTCTCGAGGTTCTTGAGGAAGTTGGGCTCCTGCTCCATCAGGTAGAGCGCCACCTCGGGGTGGAGCCGCACGGTCATCCGCGGATCCTTGTTCTCGCACCGCCGCCCGCTTCAGGGAGCGCTCCAGGCGCCCGACCACCGTCTCGGGCAGGAAGACCCGCCCGGTGCCGCTGCAGGTGGGGCACGCCTCCGTCATCGACTGCATCAGGGACGGCCGCACCCGCTGCCGGGTCATCTCGATCAGCCCGAGGTCGCTCACCGCGAACGCCCGGGTCCGCGCGCGGTCGCGCGCCAGGTGCTGCCGCAGCTCCTGGAGCACCTTGTCGCGGTTGGCCCGCGTCTCCATGTCGATGAAGTCGCAGACGATGATCCCGCCGATGTCGCGCAGCCTGCAGCTGGCGCGCGATCTCCCGCGCCGCCTCGAGGTTGGTCCGCAGGATCGTCTTCTCGGGGTCCTTCTTGCCGGTGTACCGGCCGGTGTTGACGTCGATCGAGACCAGCGCCTCGGTCTGCTCGATCACCACGTAGCCGCCGGTCGGCAGGTCCACGCGCCGGTTGAAGAGGCTCGCGGATCTCGGCCTCGATCTCGTACTTGTCGAACAGCGGCGGCGTCGCCGTCGTACAGCTCGACCCGCTCCTTCAGCTCCGGCCCCACCTGGTCGAGGTAGTTCTGGATCTCGTGGTGCAGCTCCTTCGAGTCCACCGCGAGGTGGTCCACCTTGGCGCTGAACAGGTCGCGGATGATCCCGCGGGTGAGGCTGGTCTCGCGCTGCACCAGCGTCGGCGCGCGCGCGAACGTGGCCTTCTTCTTGATCTTCTTCCACAGCTTGAGGAGGGAGTCCAGCTCGCGCTTGAAGTGCTCCTCGGTCAGCTCCTCGCCGACGGTGCGCACGATGACGCCGCCCGAGTCCTTGGGCAGGATGTTCGACACCATCTGCCGCAGCCGGGCGCGCTCCTCGCGCGACTCGATCTTGCGGCTGACGCCGACGCGGCTGGCCGAGGGCATGTAGACGAGGAAGCGGCCGGGGATCGAGATCTGCGCGGTGACGCGCGGCCCCTTGGTGCCGATCGGCTCCTTGCTCACCTGGACCAGCAGGGTCTGGCCCTTCTTCACGACGTCCTGGATGGCCGGGAACTGGCCGCGGCGGCCTTCGCCGTTGCCCTTCCCGCCGCGGCCGCCGCTCTCGGCGCCCGCGCCAGTCTCGCGCGGGCGCGCCGTCCGAAGCGTCCGGCCGCGCCGTCGTCCGGCGCCTCCTCCTCGACCTCCTCGTCTTCGTCATCCAGCTCGTCCTCCTCCGGCTCCACCAGATCGGAGGCGTGGAGGAAGGCGCTCTTCTCGGCCCCGATGTCTACAAAGGCCGCCTGGATCCCCGGCAGGACCGCTTCGACCTTGCCGAGGTAGATGTCGCCGACCGAGCGGCGCGCATCCGGACGATCCACCAGCAGCTCAACGAGGGTGTCGTCCTCCAGAATCGCCACGCGGGTCTCCCGCGTGGCTCCCATTGATCAGAATCTCCCGTTTCAACTGTCATGTCTCCGACGGTGCACCGCGCACCCGTCCAGCGGCGTAGCGCCGCCGGCGAGCCGGGTGTCCGTCTTGTGAATGTTGATGAGCGGCGTCAGGTGCCTTGGCACCTCGAACGCCGCCTCGAGTATTTCGGTCGGCTTCGCCGACCCGTCGTTGGCCGTCCGCAGCTTCGAGCGCGACCGTGCGGCCGTCGAGGGCCGCCAGGTCGTACACGAGCGGACGGAGATCCACCGTCATGCGTCTTGCCCCCGCGCTCCCGCTCGAAGCGCACCGCGTCCCGCGACAGGAACGTCCGGCAGCCGGCGTCGAGCGCCGCGAAGGCGGGCTCGAACGGCGGCTCCGGGAACGTCGCGCGGTACGTGCTGCGCTCGATCGAAGGCGCTCAGGGAAAGACACTGCTCCGGACAGCACGCCGGCCGCGAGAAACCGCAGGCCGGGCGCCGCGCACCGGTTCAACTGCTCGCAGCAGTCCTTCGAGACGATCCGCGTCCCAGTCGCTCCCGACAGCTCCAGGTCCACCCACTCGCTGACCGACGTCCAGCCGGTGGCGAGCGAAGGCCCCGCGGAGAGCCGCGGACGCGGCATGTAACCCTCGGAGAGTACGTCAGCGGCGCCTCCGCCCGGCGGAAGGTGCGGACCAGCTCCTGGAGGACGTCGAGGTGCGAGAGGAAACGCAGGGGGCGTCTTTGGCGTACCTGAAGCGACGACCTGGTGGTGGGTTGTGGGTTGTAGGTTCGTGGGCCAGGCTCGTCTCGATCTCACAACCCACAACCTACCACCTACCAACGGCTCATCGGCGAGACGATTCTGCAGCACCTCGAAATCACACACCCCGCATCCCGAGCAGCGGTGCAGCTTGCACTCCTCCGTGGCCACGCCCGCGTAGGCCTTGCGGCGCTCGCGCAGGAACTAGTCGCGCTCGATGCGGTACGAAACGACCTCCCAGGGCAGCGCCTCGCGCTCGCCGCGCTCGCGGAGCCGTTCGACCGGGTTCAGCCCCAGATCGGCGCAGGCTTGCGTCCAGGCGTCCGGGCGGAGCTGCTCGGTCCACGCGTCGAATCGCGCCCCGCGCCGCCACGCGCCCTCGATCAGGTCCGCCGTCTCGCGCCCGCCGCGCGAGATCATCCCCTCGATGAGCGTCGCCATCGAGATCGTGGTACTTGACCTCGACCCCGGCGCCCGCTCACCCGCTTCCGGATCCAGCGCAGCTTCGCCCTGGTCTCGTCCAGGCAGTCCTGCCGCTCCCACTGGAACGGCGTGTGCGGCTTGGGGACGAACGGCGCGATGCTCAGCGTGACCCTGCTCCCCGGATGCGCGCGCAGGATCCGCGCGGATCTTCCCGACCAGGCCGGCCAGCTCCTCGAAATCCGCGTCCGACTCGGTCGGAAGGCCCGTCATCAGGTACAGCTTGACGCTCCGCCACCCGGCCGTCGAGCGCGCGCGCGACCGCGCGCAGGATCTCCGGCTCGGTGAGGCCCTTGTTGATCACGCGCGCAGCCGCTCGGAGCCCGCCTCGGGCGCGAAGGTGAAGCCGGTGCGGCGCACCCGGGACGCGGCGGCGGCCAGCTCGACGGAGAAGGCATCCGCCCGGAGGCTCGGCAGCGCCACCGCGACCCCGCGCTCCGCCGCCAGTCGGCTACCCGGTCCACCAGCGTCTCGACCTGCGAGTGGTCGGCCGTCGAGAGCGACAGCAGCGAGATCTCCTCGTTCCCGCCGTGCCGCAACCCTTCCCGGGCGATGGCCACGCACTCTCGACCTCCCGCTCCCGCACCGGCCGGTACAGGTAGCCGGCCTGACAGAAGCGGCAGCCCCGCACGCACCCGCGCTGGACCTCGATCGGCAGCCGCTCGTGCGTCACCCGGTCATCGGCACGAGCATCCGCCTCGGATGGTCCTCCGGCCTCAGCTCCGAGACCGTCCGGGCCACCACCGGCCACGGCAGCCGGGCATCGACGGGCCGCGCGGTGCCGCCGCCGGCAGGGACCGCGTAGAGGCTGGGGACGTAGACTCCCGGCACCTCCGTTGCGAGACGCCAGAGCAGGTGCCGCCGGGACTGGGGCTGGGGGACTGGGGATTGGGAGCTGCTGAGGTGCGCGTCGTCTCCCGACTCCCGAGCCCCTATCCCCAAGCCCCGCCCTCGCTTGTGATCCGCCACGATCCCCAGGATCTCGCGGAGCGCCTCCTCGGCGTCCCCGATCAGGAACGCGTCCACGAAGGCCGCCAGCGGCTCCGGGTTGCCGCGCCGGGCCTCCCGCCATCACCAGCGGGTCGCCGGGCCCGCGGTCGGTCCCGGCGCAGCGGGAGCCCGGCCAGGTCCAGCATCGTCAGGATGTTGGTGTAGGTCAGCTCGGACTGCAGCGTGAAGCCGATCACGTCGAAGTCGCGAGCGGGCCGCTGGCTCTCCAGGGAGAAGAGCGGCATGCCGCGCTCCGCATCCCGGGCTCCATGTCGGGCCACGGGGCGTAGGCGCGCTCCATCAGCCACTCCGGCCGCCGGTTCACGACGTGGTAGAGGATCTGCGTCCCGGTGTGGCTCATCCCGACCTCGTAGACGTCGGGATAGCAGAACAGGAAGCGGACCCGCGTGGCGTCCCAGTCCTTGTGGACGGCACCGAGTTCGTGGCCAACGTAGCGGTGGGGCTTCGCGACCAGCGGCAGGACCTCGCGCTCCAGCATGGAGCCCAAGGCTGAGGCTGCTTCTGAAACCATCAACTGTAAGGTAATGCCGCTCTTGAACTTAGTCAATCCCTGATCAAATCTCCGAGAATCTGGCGGGCGATGACGAGCCGCTGGACCTCGCTCGTTCCCTCCCCGATCTCCCCCACCTTGGCGTCCCGCATCATCCGCTCCACCGGGTACTCGGTCGTGTAGCCGTACGCCCCGTGGAGCTGCACCGCCTTGATGGTGGTGCGCGTGGCCAGCTCGGAGCAGTACAGCTTCGCCATCGCCGCCTCCGTCTTGTGCGGCTTCCCGTTCTGCTTGAGCCAGGCCGCGTGGTAGGTGAGGAGCTGCCCCGCCTCGATCTCGGTGGCCATGTCCGCCAGCGCGAAACTGCACTCCCTGGAAGCCGGCGACGTAGCGCCCGAACTGCTTGCGCTGGCTGGTGTACTTCACCGCCTCCTCGTACGCGCCTTCGGCGAGCCCCAGGGACAGGGCGGCGACGCCGATGCGTCCCGAGTCCAGCGTCTTGAGGAACTGCACGAACCCCTTCCCCACCTCGCCCGAGCACGTTCTCCTTCGGGACGACGGCCTCCTCGAAGTGCAGCTCGCGCGTGTCCGAGGCGCGCCAGCCCATCTTGTCCTCCTTCTTCCCCGCGCTCACGCCCCTGGTCCACGCGAGGCTCGGCTCGTGTCCCATCCCGACCGCCTGCGCCTCCGCCTTGTCCGTCGTCTCCTTGGTCACGATGAAGGAGGTGATGCCCTTGTTGGTGTTGCCCGGCGTCGTGCGCGCCGTGCACACGAAGATCTCGCCCACGCCCGCGTGCGTGATGAAGATCTTCGACCCGTTGAGGACGTAGTGGTCGCCCTTGTCCACGGCCGTCGTCGCCGTGCCGCCGGCGTCGGAGCCCGCGCCCGGCTCGGTCAGGCCGAAGCCGCCGAGCACCTTGCCGGCGGCGAGGAGCGGCACGAACCGCCGCTTCTGCTCCTCGGTGCCGAAGTCCATGATCGGCGAGGTGCCGAGCGTCGTGTGCGCCGAGACGGTGATGCTGTGGGAGGCGTCCACCTTGGCCGAGCTCGTGGACGGTGATGATGTAGGACAGGTAGTCCATCCCCGAGCCGCCCAGCTCCTCCGGCCACGGCACGCCGAGCATGCCGAGGTCGGCCATCCGCTTGACCGTGGGCCACGGGAACCGGCACTCCGCGTCGTGCTGCCGCGCGACCGGTGCGATCTCCGTGCGGGCGAAGTCGCGGACCGTCTCGCGGACCTGCGAGGTGCTGGTCGG
Organism: uncultured Gemmatimonadales bacterium; assembly: GCA_963729955.1. Taxonomy (GTDB): domain Bacteria; phylum Gemmatimonadota; class Gemmatimonadetes; order Gemmatimonadales; family JACORV01; genus Fen-1245. The sequence goes on along the minus strand of CAVSQA010000019.1, from coordinate 17,637 downwards.
TGAAGAAGAGGGAGTCGTCCATGCCGCAATCTAGGCGAGGTGATGGGTGTGCGGGTGGTAGGTTGTAGCGACCCCTCTCGACCGGGTGAGCGTGGCGTGACGAGCAGCGTGCGCTCACGGTATTCCGAGGCACTCCGAAGCCCGGAGCCTGATCCCCGTCCGTCCCGCGAGGAGATGGACGCGGCGGTCAGCGCGGTCTCGGCCGCGCGGCGGCGCCCTGGGGCGCGTCGATCCGCCGGCCGAGCGCGCGGCCATCCTCGGCCGCCTGCTGGACGACTTCGCTGCGGTGAGCGACCGCTGGGTGGCGGCGTCGCTGGAGGCGAAGGGCATCGCGCCCGGCTCGCCGGCGAGCGCCGAGGAGTGGATCGCCGGGCCGTTCTGCGTGCTGCGGAACATCCGGCTGCTGCGGGACGCCGTGACCGCCATCGCCGGCGGGCGGCACGCCGCGGATCCCGGGGCCCGTCTGGACCGCGGCCGGACGGGCGGGTGGCGGCGGGCGTCTTCCCGGCGAGCGTGTGGGACCGGCTCTTCTACGCGGGCGTGACCGCCGAGATCTGGATGCAGCCGGGCGTCAGGCCGGCAATCTGAGCGACGCCAGGCGGTGGCGTACCGGAACGCGGCGCGAGGGCACGGTCGCCTGCTCGTCCTCGGGGCCGGGAACGTCTCCTCCATCGGGCCGATGGACGCGCTCTACAAGCTGTTCGTCGAGAATCACGTCGTGCTCTACAAGGCCCACCCGGTCAACGACTACCTGGGCCAGCTCCTGGAGCGAGGCGTTCCGGCGCCTGGTCGAGCGGGGCGTGCTGCGGATCGTCTACGGCGGCGCGGCCGAGGGGGCGTACCTCTGCCAGCACCCGGGCGTGGACGAGATCCACATCACGGGCTCCGACAAGACGTACGAGGCGATCGTCTTCGGCGGGGGGCCGGACGGCGAGCGGCGCAGGGCGGAGCGCCGGCCGGTGCCTGGCCAAGCGGGTCACGGCGGAGCTGGGCAACGTGAGCCCGGTCATCGTCGTGCCCGGGCCGTGGAGCGCCGCGGACCTCCGCTACCAGGCGGCGAACCTCGTCTCGATGCTGACCAACAACGCCGGGTTCAACTGCAACGCGACCCGGGTGATCATCCAGCACGCGAGCTGGACCCTCCGGCCGGCGCTGCTGGACGCGGTCCGAGAGCTGCTGGGACGGGTGCCGGCGCGCCGGGCCTTCTATCCCGGCGCCGAGAAGCGCGATGCCGCGTTCCGCGCCGGGCACCCGGACGCGGAGCGCTTCGGCGGCGCGGGGAACGGTACCCTGCCCTGGACGCTGATCCCCGGCCTGGATCCGCACGACCCGGACGACATGTGCTTCCACACCGAGGCGTTCTGCGGGCTGTTCGCGGAGACGGCGCTGGAAGCGGACGGGGTGGCCGCGTACCTGGAGCGCGCCGTGCAGTTCTGCAACGACACGCTGTGGGGCTCACTCAACGCGACGATCCTGGTGCATCCGCGCTCGGTGGGCGATGCGCGGGTGCGCGACGCCCTGGAGCGGGCCATCGCCGACCTGCGCTACGGCTCGGTCAGCGTCAACCACTGGGCGGCGATCAGCTACGCGCTCGGCGTGACGACCTGGGGCGCGTTTCCCGGGCACACGCCGGACGACATCCAGTCCGGCACCGGCGTGGTGCACAACACCCTGATGTTCTCGCGGCCCGGAGAAGTCCGTGGTGCGCGCGCCGTTCCGGGTGTGGCCCCCGCCCCCGTGGTTCGTGACGAACCGGGTGGCGGCCGCGCTGGGGCCGAAGCTCGCGCGGTTCGAGGCGCGGCCGTCGTTGGCGAAGGCGCTGGGGGTCTTCGCGACGGCGGTGAGAGGGTGAAAGGACGTTGGTAGGTGGTAGGTTATGGGTGCCAGTTGCGAAGTGCGGCACCATCACCTACAACCCACCACCCACCAACGCCTTCGCGGCGTCTGGCCCCGTCCAAACCACCGCTTCCACTTCTCGCACCGGTCGCACCCTCCGCAGTGCGTCACGCGCTCGTCGAAGTGGCGCAACAGCTCGGCCCGGCGGCAGCCGAAGGCGGCGAGATAGCGCAGCAGAGGGTCGAGCTTCCGGTCGTCCCGCAGGATCATCCGCTGCAGCCTGAGGTCTCCCTTCGTCCACAGCACGTCGCAGCGCGCCCGCTTCCCGTCCCGCCCGGCTCGGCCCGCCTCCTGGTAGTACGCCTCGAGGCTGGTGGCCAGGCCGAGGTGCACGACGCGGCGCACGTTGCCCTTGTCGATGCCGAGCCCGAAGGCGGAGGTGGCCACCACGCACTCGACGTGGTCGGCCGCGAACTGGTCCTGCAGGCCGCGCCGCACCATGTGCTCGAGGCCGGCGTGGTACGGCACCGCGACCACGCCGGCGTTGAGCAGGCTCCGCGCCCATCGCTCCGCCAGCCGGCGCGTGGGCACGTAGACGATGGAAGGCCCGCGATAGGGGCGGAGCAGCGCGAGCAGGGCGTGCCGCCGCGCTTCATCGTCACGCACCTGCCGCACGGCGAAGAACAGGTTGGGCCGGTCGAAGCTGCCCACGATCCGCTCGACGAGCCCGAGCCGCAGGGACGCGACGACGTCGTCGCGCACGGCCCGCGTGGCGGTCGCGGTGAGCGCCAGGGTCGGGGGCTTGCCGAGCGCGACGCGCGCCAGCCCGATCCGCCGGTAGGCGGGCCGGAAGTCCTGCCCCCACTCCGAGACGCAATGCGCCTCGTCCACGGCGAGCAGGCTGGGCCGGATGCGGCGCAGGGCCCCGATGATCTCTCCCGTCATCAACCGCTCGGGAGCGAGGTAGAGCAGCTTCAGGCCCCCGCGCAGGGCGTCGGCCAGGATGTCCTGTCGCGCGGCCGGCCCGCTCGCGCTGGTCAAGGCGGCGGCCCAGATCCCCCGGGCCCGCGCGGCGTCCACCTGGTCCTGCATCAGCGAGATGAGCGGCGAGACGACGACCGTCAGGCCGTCCATGACCAGGGCCGGGATCTGGTAGCAGAGCGACTTCCCGCCACCCGTGGGCAGGACGACCAGCGCGCTGCGGCCGGCGAGCGCCGCCCGGATGGCCCTCAGCTGCCCGGGCCGGAAGTCGGGGAAACCGAAGCGGGCCCGGAGCAGCTCCCGAGCCCGCTCGATGCGCGAGGCGAGCGGCGTCACGCCGCAGCAAGCTAGGCTACCCGGTCAGTGCTTCGGGTCCGATCCGTTGCGCGGCTGACCCTTCGCGCGCTGCCAGAAGCGGAGGAAGAAGGCCGCCATCACCAGACCCAGGCCCAGCCAGCCCAAGTCCGGCACGCCGTACCGGTCCGCGACGATCACGATCAGCACGCCGGCGAGCGCGAGCACGTACTTGGCCAGGGTCCAGGCGCTCATTTCTCGAGGAACGCCTCCAGCGAGCGACGGAACTCCGGCGTCATCCGCGCGACGGAGTTGACGCGGGCCCCCAGCGTGACGCCCGCCTCGAAGCCCAGCTCCTCGACCTGGTGCAGCTGCCGCTTGATCAGGGCGAGCGCCGACGGCGAGGAGACCGCGAGCTGCGCCAGGAACGCCGTCACCCGCCCCTCGAAGTCGTCGGCGGGCATCAGCCGCGAAATCAGGCCGAGCCGCTCGGCCTCCTCCGCCGTCACGAGCCGGCCCGTGGCGGCGAGATCGAAGGCGACCTTCTCCCCCACCGAGCGCCGCAGCATCGTCATCACCATCGCCGGCACGAAGCCCCGCTGGATCTCGGGGTAGCCGAACCTGGCGCCCGCCATCGCGACCACCAGGTCGCACGCGGTCGCGAGCCCGCAGCCCCCCGCCAGCGCGCGCCCGGCGACGACCGCCACGGACACCTTGGGCAACTCCCGCAGCATGACGAACAGCTCGCCCAGCTCCATGGCGCGGCGCTCGTTCTCCTCCGGCGTCAGGTCGGCCGAGGCGAGCAGCTCGTCGAGGTCGAGTCCCGCGCAGAAGTCCTTGCCCGCCGCGCGCAGGGCGATCACGTGAACGTCGGCGGACAGGTCGCACCGGGTCAGCGCCGCCTTCAGCTCGCCCATCATCCGCCGGTCGATCGCGTTGCGCTTCTCGGGCCGGTTGAGGGTGAGCGTGGCGATGCCATCGGCCACCTCGACGAGGACGCGCGGCGTGGAGTCGCCGCCCGCCGCCGCCGCGGGGGCGGCCTTAGATCGTGCCATCCGGTACCTCCAGCTCGAGCCGCAGCAACGCCGTGCTCAGGGTCTTGCCCTGCGCATCGGTCTTCAGGGACACCGTCCCTCCGCCCCCCAGGGCGCCGTGCAGCAGGAAGTTCAGGGCGTGGAGATTGGGCAGCTCGAAGCGCTCGACCGGGCCGGTGATCATGCCGGCAAAGTGCCGCGCCACGCGCTCGGCCGTGACCTCGCGCAGCAGCAGCGGATAGTGCGACGGCCGGCGCGCGATGATGCCGACGTTGGCCGTGTCGCCCTTGTCGCCACTGCGCGCGTGCGCCAAGTCGAGCAGCCGGACCCTCACGGGCCCTCCTCGGCGGCCAGCCTCCGCGCCAGCTCCGCGGCCCGCCGGCCGGTGGAGCGCGCCAGCTGGAGCCCCAGCAGCGCGAGCGCGAGGAACACCGCGCCGAAGACGAGCCACCCACGCCGGAACGCCAGGGCCCCGATGACGATGAGCAGGACGCTCCGGACCAGCCAGCGCCGGGCCTCCTTGCGGGCCCGCACCACGAGCCTCCGCTGGTCGTCCAGGTCCGGCAGGTGCGTCGCCGGCAGCACGCTGGGAAGGCTGGGGATGGTGGGGACGCCGAAGAGCTTCACGCGACCACCACCTTCACCGCGGCCCGGATCTCCCGCTTGGGCACCAGCGCCGGCCAGTAGGCGACGATCTCCTCGACCTTGGGGCGCCCGCCCGCGAAGCCGGTCACGCTGGGGGGTCCGTTCAGGATGAGCGGCGCCAGCTCCCGCGTGAACCGCTCCACCGGCTCCCGCTGCGGCGCCCGCACGCCCACCCGGAGCTGCACCTCCGGCAGGTCCGGCGCCGGCGCGCCGGCCAAGGGCCCGTGCGTCGCGTTGTAGCCTACGTACTCCGTCAGCACCTCGTCGAACCGGAGGCCCAGCCGCTCCAGCCGTGCCCGGAGCACGCGGTCCGCCTCCCTGGCCTTGGCCAGCGCGTCCGGCCACGCGTAGACCAGGGTGCCGACCGCCTTGAAGCCGGCGGCGTAGGCGATCGAGACCTTCAGCAGCTCCGTCGCGGGCCGGCCCCGGACCCCGGTCACCCGCACCCGGTCCGGCCCCGCCTGGTCGAGGCGGATGGTGGTGAAGTCGGCCACGCAGTCCGGCGTGATGTACTGGCGCGGGTCGCCCATCTCGTAGACCAGCTGCTCGGTGACGCTCGCCACGGTCACCTCGCCGCCGGTGCCCGCGTGCTTCGTGACCACGAACGAGCCGTCGGGCGCCGCCTCCGACGATGGGATAGCCCACGTCCTCGAGCGCCGGCACCCTCGGCCAGCCGGCGAGGTCATTGCCGCCCGAGCACTGCGCGCCGCACTCGATGATGTGCCCGGCGATCGTGCCCGCGGCCAGCAGGTCCCACGCCTCGCTCGCCCCAGCCGAAGCTGTGAATCAGCGGGGCGAGGGTGAGGCCGGTGTCCGTCACCCGGCCGGTGACCACGACCTGCGCGCCCTCGGCCAGGGCCTCGACCACCGGCCACGCCCCGAGATACGCGTTGGCGCGAGAGCACGGCCGGGCGGACGGCATCGAGCGGCCGGCCGGTGTCCATGTCGGCGAGCGGGACGCCCTTGGCCAGCAGCTCGTCCAGTCGCGGCAGCATGTCGTCGCCGGTCACCACCCCCACCTTGAGCTTGCCGCCGAGCCCCAGGGAGCGGGCGGTCTCGACGATGGCCGCGGCACACGCGTCGGGGTTCACGCCGCCGGCGTTGGTGGTGACCCGGATGCCGCGGGACACGACGGCCGGCAGGATGCGCTCGAGGAGCGGCACGACGTCGCGGGCGTAGCCGAGGGACGGATTGCGGGCCTTCTGCTTCTGGAGGATGGACATGGTCACTTCGGCCAGATAGTCCATCATCAGGAAGTCGATGGGCCCGCCCTCGACCTGGCGGACGGGCGCCTCGAGCCAGTCGCCCCAGAAGCCCTGCCCGCCTGCGATTCTGACGGTCACGGGGCGCAGGCGGTCGGATTGGCAGAGCAGTTGCGAGCCGGCGAGTTGCGAGCGGTCGCGAGAGCCGAGACACGCAGCTAATCAGGAGTCCGCGCGCCGTCACGGCCTGCTCACGCCGATCTCGCGCTCGATGGCGACCCAGTCGTCCTGGCTGCCCACCACCTTGATCCGGACCAGGTCCCGCCACCCCGGTGACTCGGCCAGACGCGGGAAGGACGGGAGGCTGATCTCGGCCGTGCCGCGCGCCGGGATCGTCACCGGCGCCGGTGCCTGGCCGCCGGCGAGCGCGATGGCTCGCGGCGCGCCCACGAAGGCCAACCGCACGTTCGCGGCGAAGCTCGCGGGAGGAACGGGGCTCGCGAACGCCGGGAACAGCTCGATCGTGACGGGATAGTCGGGTCCGCGCTTGGCCGGCAGGTCCACGGTCACGCGGTTGAAGTCGTAGTTCATCGGCCCCTGCCCCAGCTGCTCCCCATCGCGATCGAACAGCGTGATCCCGAAGTCGGTGACGGTGTTCCAGATGCTCGGGCGTCAGCTGCACCTCGACCACCGCGCTGGTGGCCCATTCAGGCACCGGGAAGGTCCGCGTGTAGGGGCCGCCGCGCTCGATCGCCGCCTGCCACGCCGTCACGACCCCCACCTGCTTCGCGGACACCAGCACCGACGTGTCGCGCGCCATCAGCGACGCGACGGTGAAGCTCGGAACCGGGCCGCTCGAGTCGATCGCGACGAAGGCCAGGGCGGGCACGGCGGCGGCGAAGCTGAACGGCAGCGTGTCGCCCGGCATCGCCTGCACCACCGCCTCCCACACGCCCGGGGCCAGGTCGTTGGCCGTCACCGAGACGACGCCGCTCGTGCCGCCCGCCCCTCCGACGTCGACGTGGTCCAGGGTGCGGGAGGGCCGGCCGGATGGCTCGTACAGCGAGAGCGACGCGCGTGCGCCCGTGTCGGGCAGGGCGAGCCGCACCGGCAGGCCCGACACTCCCGCCGGCACGTGCACGTAATCGCGCCACGTGTGGCCGGGGGCGAGCTTGCGCGGCGGCGTCTTCGCCGTCGCCCAGCTCACCGGGTCCGGCACGATGACCTCGTTGAGCAGCCGGAAGGCCGTGCCCGCGGACGTGTCGGCGTCGGGCACGGCGTCCACCACCCCCACGTACCGGCCGGGCTGCGCGAGCTGCGACGGGTCGTAGCGCACCTCGATCGTCGCGGTGCCGTCGGCACCGAGGGTCACGGTCGGGTGCTCGGGCTTGAGCCACATCCGGCTGGAATAGAGCCGGAAGGTCGAGGGCGCCCGGGCGCCGGAGCTGTCGCCGTCACCAAGCCGCGTCACGGTGAACCGCTGCACCGTGTCGGCCGGAGAGAGGAGGCCGTCGCGCCGGTAGGCGGAGCTGGGGCGGTTCACCGGGCGCACGATCGCGACTCGCGGGCCGCCGCCGGGCAGAAACCGAACGTCGTCGCGGCGCGTCTCGACCGGCCAGGCACGCACGTCGTACCGGCTTGCCGCGTGCCCCGCCCGCAGCCACTGGTAGGCGGCCTCGATCTGCGGCACCCCGTAGCCCTCGTCGGTCTCGCTCTCGCCGCTCAGGTGGCGAGCCGTCGCGCGCAGCGCCGTCGTGATCTGCGCGGCCGTCACCTGGCGACCCTCGGCGCGCATCGCCGAGAGGAGCAGCGCCACCAGGCCGGCCGCGTGCGGCGCGGCCATCGACGTGCCGCCTTTGACCTCCTCACCGGTGTTCCACGCCGGCACGGTGGAGTACGCGATGCCCGGCGTCACGATGTCCGGCTTGTCCGTTTCGCCGCCGCGTGAGCTCCACCAGCCCAGCAGGTCCGGGCCGGTGGCCCCGAACTGCAACGGCGTGAACGCGGCGGGATACATGGCGCCGACCGTCAGCGCCAGGGGCGCCGAGGCCGGCAGACCCATGGTCTCGGTTCCCGGGCCATCATTGCCCGCGCTGATCGCGAAGACGACGCCCGGATGCGCCAGCAGGAACGCGTCCACCAGGGAGTCCATCACCGCGGCGCCCGGGTCCATGTTGCCGACGCCGAACGACATGTTGAGCACCAGCGGCAGCCGGCGCTCGGCGGCGAAGCGCGCCGCGTACTCCATCGCACGGATCATCGAACCGGTCGTCGAGATGCCGCCGCGCGCGTCGTTGGCGATCTTGAGGGCGATGATCTGGGCGCCGGGCGCGACGCCGTCGAACCCGTGCACGCCGTAGATGTCGTGACCCGCCGCGATCCCGGCCACGTGCGTGCCATGCCCGGCGGTATCGAGCACCAGCGAGAGGTGCGGGGTCCCGGCCCCGTCGGCCTCCAGATTCACGGCGCCGGTGATGGGCCCGCGGCCTCCGGGGGTCGCGCGCGAGGCGAAGGTGAAGGTCTGGCCCTTCACCAGGTAGTCGGCGAGGGGTGTCTCGTCGGCCACCGAGCCGTTGTCGTTGGTGTCGATGAACGCCACCCACCCTGAGGCCGTCCGCACGACGACGACGCCGAAGCTGTCGCGGTTCGATCCGTTGCCGTTGAAGTCCGCGGCGGGCGCGTCGCCGAAGGGCAGCTCCCGGATGACGCCTCCGTACCAGAGTGAATCGGCCGCGACCGCGCGCACGGCGTCGGCGCCCTCCAGTGTGGGGCCGCCGGGGAGGACGATCAGGTCCCGCGCGTCGGGCCGCACGCGCTCGAGGGCGACGTCGCCCTCGCCCGAGAAGTTGCGCAGATCGAGGATCTTCGGCCGGCCGGTGGACGTGCTCTGGAGTCCGGCCACGCCCGGGTCCACGCCGCTGTCGAGGATGCCGATCAGCACGCCGCGCCCGTCGCAGGCGCCGTGCGCGGTGCGCCAGGCGGACACGCCGGTCGCATCCAGCGGCATCAGGCCGAGCAGGTAGGCCGTCGCGGCCGGCGCGACCGGCTGCCGCGGCTTCGGCAGGGCGTCAGGAACGGCCGCGGGCGAGGGAGCCGGGGTCCCCGCGACCGACGCGGCGGACACCGTGGGGGCGGGCGGCGCGGGCGCGCGCACTGCCGTCGAGCACGCCGCGAGCGCCAGCGGAAGCACGGCGCGCAGCGCCCGGCCGAGACCGCGGGCGGGCGTCGTCACGCGAGCGAGGCCGGAAGGACGAACGGCCCCAGGTGCGGGCCGGCGTCGTTGGCCACGACCCGAAGGATGAAGGCCAGCTGACCGCGCAGCTCCTCCGGTGCCACCAGCGCGTCCACGAAGCCGCGCGCCCCGGCGTACCTGGCGTCGAGCTGGTGCTCGTAGTCTTCCCGCATGGCCTGCACCGCAGCCTCCAGCTTGGGTGGGGTCACGCCCTTCAGAGCCGCGTCCTCCAGCTCCGGGCCGTGCACCGCCTGCACCGCGGACTCGCCCTCCATCACGCCCATCCGGCCCGTCGGCAGCGAGAAGATGAAGTCGGGGTCGAAGCCCTGCCCCGCCATCGCGTAGTAGCCGGCGCCCGAGGCGTGGTTGATGGTGAGCACGAGCTTGGGAACCGTGGCCGTCGCCATCGCCTCCACGAACTCGGCGCCGGCGCGGATGATGCCGGAGCTCTCGGCCTCCGGGCCGACCATGAAGCCGGAGACGTCCTGCACGAACAGAATCGGCGTGCGCTCCCGGTTCGCCGTCTCGATGAAGTACGCGACCTTCTCGGCGCTCTCCGTGTAGATGATGCCGCCGAACCGCGGCGCCTCCCCCGGCTTCCCCTTGATGAGCTTGCGCTCGTTGGCGATCACCGCCACCACCCGGCCCGTCGATCGCGGCGTGGGCGCAGATCATCTCCTGCGCGAGGTCGCGCTGAAACTCGTCCAGCGCGCCGTCGTCCACGACGCACGCCAGCATCTCGCGCATCTCGTACGACATGCGGTGATCGCCGGGCAGCAGCGTCGTAGAGGTCGGCCGCCGGACGCCGCGGCGGCCGCGCCACGCGCTGCGGAGCCAGGCGCGCGGGGTCGGGCCGCGGGAGCCGCGCCACCGCCTCGCGCACCATCGCGAGGCATTCCTTGTCGTCCTTCGCGATGTAGTGGGCGACCGCCGCTCGTGCTCGGTGTGCATCCGCGCGCCGCCCAGCGACTCGCCGTCCACCATCTGGCCGGTGGCGCCCTTGACCAGGTTCGGACCGCCCAGGCCCATGAAGCTGGTGCCGTCCACCATCAGGATGACGTCGGAGAGCGCCGGCAGGTACGCGCCCGCCGGCGACGCACGGCCCCATCACGGCGGCGATCTGCGGCACGCTGGAGGTAGCGCCGCATCAGCGAGTTGTAGTAGAAGATGCGCCCGGCGCCGTACTGCCCGGGGAAGACGCCGCCCTGGTACGGGAGGTTCACGCCGCCGGAGTCCACCAGGTAGACGATGGGAATCCGCTGCGCGCATCGCGATCTCCTGCGCGCGCAGGATCTTCCTGATCGTCTCCGGCCACCACGATCCCGCCTTCACCGTGGCGTCGTTCGCGACGACCACGACGTCCCGTCCCACCACCGTGCCGACGCCCGTCACCACGCCCGCGCCGGGCGCCTGGCCGTCGTACTGGTCGTAGGCGACGAGCAGCCCGATCTCGAGCCACGGGGCGCCCTGGTCGGTGAGGAGCGCGACGCGCTCGCGCGCCGTCAGTTTCCCCGTCGGCGTGCTGGCTGCTCGATCTTCTCCGGGCCCGCCGCCCTGCCGCAGGCGGTCGGCCAGGGCGCGGTACTCGTCGGTGAGCGTGCTGGAGACGGTGGGGGCGCGAGGCCACTACGGCCTCAGGTGCTCGCGGGCCCACTCGCGGATGTAGGCGACCAGCTCGGAGGTGGGCGTGCCCGGCCCGAACAGCCGGCCGACGCCGCGGCGCCGAGACCGGCCATGTCTTCCCTGGGGATGATGCCGCCGCCGGTCACGAGCACGTCGTCGCGCCCTGCCTCCTTGAGCAGATCGACCACGCGGGGGAAGAGCGTCAGGTGGGCACCCGAGAGCACCGACAGGCCCACGACGTCCACGTCCTCCTGCACCGCCGCCGCGACGATCATCTCGGGCGTCTGGTGCAGGCCGGTGTAGATGACCTCCATCCCGGCGTCGCGCAGGGCCGCCGCGACCACCTTGGCTCCGCGGTCGTGCCCGTCGAGGCCGGGCTTGGCGACGAGCACCCGGATCGGGCGGCGCAGCGCCTCGGGCGCGACGGGAGAACCGGCGGCGGGCATAGCGCGCGGAACCTAGCCGCCGCCCAGCGACGATACAAGCTCGTCGCAGAGCGACGGGACGTCCTTCGCGGTGCGGCAGCCCCGGTCGGCGTAGCGGCCGAGCGGATCGAGGAGCACGGCGTCCAGGCCGGCCCGCCGCGCCCCCACGACGTCCACGGCGAACAGGTCGCCCACGTGCATCGCCTCCGCCGCCGCCACGCCCGCGCGCTCCAGCGCCAGGGCGAAGATGGCGGGATCGGGCTTCTCGACGCCCACGACGCCGCTGTCCACCACGTAGTCCAGCACGCCGCCGAGGCCGACGCGCGCCAGCAGCTCCGCGACGGTGCCGTCGGAGTTCGAGATGCACGCCACGGTGAGGCCGCGCGCGCGCAGGGCAGCGAGCCCGGCCGCGGCGCCCGGCTGCACGACGGTCCAGAGGTTGCCCCGCTGGTGCTCGGCGCGGATCTCGGGGCCCGCCTTGATCAGCTCGCCCGGGGAGAAGCCCAGGGAGGTCAGGGCCCCGACGAAGTGGATTTGCCAGCGCGACCCGTCGCGCAATCCCGGGTCGGACGCCATCGCCGCCTCGACCGCGGCGCGGCCCGCGTACTCGGCGGCCGCCAGGCCCTCGGCCGTGGGTGCGCGGCCCACCGTGCGCAGCAGCGCGCCGCGCACGCGCTCGTAATCCACGTGCACCAGGGTGCCGCCGGCGTCGAAGAAGACGGCCCGGAGCACGTCTAGCGCGAGGTGCGGAAGCGCAGGATGGCGGCCAGCCGGTCGAACCGCCGCGCCTCGGCCCCGCGGACCACCGCCACCCGCGCACGCTGGCGCAGCGCGTCCTCGATCGCGTCGTCGAGCAGGTCGGCGATCGGCACCGCGTCGCCCTCGCCCCGCGCCGCGGCGGCCGATTCCGTCAGCCGCCCGCTGACGCTGCAGCGGTAGCCCGGCACCACGGCGTCGCCGTCCACGACGAGCGTGCGCACCTGGCCGCGGGACAGGGCGCGCAGCGTCGGCTCGATGGATTCCGTCGTCAGTCCCGTGCCCTGCAGGGAGACCAGCTCCGCCACCGCTCGCCGCCGAGGCGCGCTGCGCCGCTTCCGACGAGCAGCTCCAGCGAGCGCTCGCGGATCTCCGCCGCGCCGACCTTCCGCGGCGCCAGGCGCAGCACGCCCAGCAGCTGGGCGCTGAGCGGCGGGCCCAGGTGCGGCAGCAGCGCGTTGGCGTCCACGCCGACCCCGCCGATCACCAGGCCGTCGAAGTGCCTTGGCCCTGAGGTGCGCGGCGACGGCCTCCGCCACGTAGGCGAGGTGTCGGTGCCGCTCCTCGCGGATGCGGTTGTGGAAGCGGTACTCGCCGACGCCGGGCGCGGCGCCCCGCTCAGGATGGAAGCGGCCGGCCCGCGTGGCGTCGAGGGCGGCGAGGCCGTCGAGCTCGACCACGCCCTCCAGCCCGACGTCGAAGAAGCGCGCCGACCGGCGGTCGGCGACGACCGCGAGCAGCCGGGTGCCCGCCTCCGTCAGCGCGACCAGCTCGCCCACGACCGGCGTGCGGTCCACCACCACGCGGCTCTTGAGCACGTACGGCAGCTGCACCGCGCGGAAGAAGCCGGAGGCCGCGAACACCGCGACGCCGCGGCCCCCGGCAAGTTGGAGGAGTGCGCGAAGAAGGTCTCGACGCGCTCCAGCTCGCCGGTCACGGCCTCGCGGTCGGCGTGCGAGAAGCCGAGAATGTCGAGCCGCTCGGCCGCCCGGCGCAGCCGGTTCTTGAGCTTGATGCGGTACTTCTCGCCGGCGCGGTCGTTCGGCTCGAGCTTCTGGTAGCAGGACACGACCCAGCCCCGCGAGTTGCCGAGGGCCAGCAGCTCCGCGAGGGCGCCGGCCACGCCGGCGCCGTCGCGCCCGGCCACGCCGGGCTTAGAAGAAGATGGGCTCGCGGTACGAGCCATAAACGGTCTCCAGTGCCTCGCGGATCTCGAACAGGGTGCCATAGGCCCGCGCGGCGTCGAGCATCGCCGGGATCACGTTCTCGCCGCGGCGCGCGGCCTCCGCCAGGGCGTCGAGCCGCCGGCGTACCAGGTCGGCGTCCCGCGTGCGGCGCAGCGCGGCGAGCCGCTCCGCCTGCGTGGCGGCGGCCTCCTCGCCGATCTTGAGCAGCGGGATCGTCACCTCGGGCTCGTCCACCACGAAATCGTTCACGCCCACGACGATGCGGCGCCGCGCCTCCACCTCCCGCTGGTGGCGCGAGGCCGACTGCGCGATCTGCCGCTGGAACCAGCCGGTCTCGATGCCCCGCACCACGCCGCCGACCCGCTCGATCTCGGCGAACGTCGCCTCCGCCTCGTCCTCCATCTGCCGGGTGAGCGCCTCCACGTAGTACGAGCCGCCCAGCGGGTCGCTCACGTTGGGCACGCCGGTCTCGTAGGCCAGGATCTGCTGGGTCCGGAGCGCGAGCTGCACCGCCTGCTCGGTGGGCAGCGCCAGCGTCTCGTCCATCGAGTTGGTGTGGAGCGACTGCGTGCCCCCCAGCACCGCGGCCAGCGCCTGGTAGGCGACGCGCACCAGGTTGTTCATCGGCTGCTGCGCCGTGAGCGTGACGCCCGCCGTCTGGGAGTGGAACCGCATCTTGAGGGAGCGCTCCGACCGCACCCCGTAGCGCTCGCGCAGGTGGCGGGCCCAGATGCGGCGCGCCGCGCGCAGCTTGGCGATCTCCTCGAAGAAATCGTTGTGGATGTCCCAGAAGAAGCTGAGCCGCGGGGCGAAGCTGTCCACGTCGAGCCCGCGCGCCAGGCCGCGCTCGACGTAGGTGAACCCGTTCGCCAGGGTGAAGGCCAGCTCCTGCGCGGCCGTCGCGCCGGCCTCGCGGATGTGGTAGCCGGAGACGGAGATCGTGTTCCACTGCGGCGCGTGCTGCGCGCTCCACTCGAACAGGTCGACGATGATCTTGAGCGCCGGCTCCACGCCGTAGATCCAGGCGTGCTGCGCCATGTACTCCTTGAGGATGTCGTTCTGCACCGTGCCGCGCAGCTCGGCGCTCGTCGACGCCCTGGCGCTCCGCCGCGGCCACGTAGAAGCAGAACAGCATCGCGGCGGGGCCGTTGATCGTCATCGAGGTCGAGACCTGCGCCGAGCGGGATGCCGTCGAACAGCGTCTCCATGTCGGCCAGGCTCGAGATCGCGACGCCGCACTTCCCCACCTCGCCGAGCGCGCGGGGATGGTCCGAGTCGTAGCCCATCAGCGTCGGGAAGTCGAACGCGACCGACAGCCCGGTCTGGCCGCGGCTCAGCAGGAACTTGTAGCGGGCGTTGGTCTCGACGCGCGGTGCCGAAGCCGGAGAACTGCCGCATCGTCCACAGCCGGCCGCGGTAGCCGGTCGCGTGGATGCCGCGCGTGAACGGGTACTCTCCCGGCAGCCCCAGCTCGGCACGCGTAGTCGACGTCGGGCACGTCGAGCGGCGTATAGACCGGCGCCACGGCCCGGCCCGAGACGCCGGTGAAATCCACGTCCCTGCGCTCGGCCTGCTCGACCCGCGCCCGCCAGGCCGCGAGATCGCGCCGCAACGCCTCCAGCTCGCGCTGCTTCGCTTCCAGCTGCTCCGCGAGATGCCTGACCGCCAGGCTCCGACTCGAACACGCTCACGCGCCGTCGCCTCCCCGGATCCGCTCCACGACGCCCGCCGCGGCCTCGTAGGGGCTCCGCCGGCCCGCCACCACGTCGGCCAGCGCCGTCTCCAGGTCCGTGCGGCGCCCCGCGTCGGACCACACCCACCGCTTGAGCGCGCGCTCGAAGACTCCGCGCGTGCGCTGCTCGAGCTGCCGGGCCCGCCGCTCGCGCAGACCGCCGCCTCGCTCGAGGAAGGCGAAGTGCCGGTCGAGCCCACCGTCCAGCTCGGCGATGCCCTCGTCCTTCACCGCGACCGTGGCGAAGACCGGAGGCTCCCAGACCTGTTCCACGCCGTCGCTCGCCGCGGCGGCCGGAGGAGCGTGGCCGGCCCGTGCCCCGTCGCCCGTCACGCCGTGGTCGGCGCCGTGGTGGGCCGGCAGGTGGCGGAACGCGTGGCCGCCCTTGAGCCCGACCGCCACCTCCAGCTCCTGGCGGAGCGGTCGGCTCCGGGGCGGTCGGCCTTGTTGACCACGAACACGTCGGCGATCTCCATCAGCCCCGCCTTCATCACCTGGATGCCGTCGCCCGACTCGGGCACCAGCACGACCACGGTCGTGTCGGCCACCGAGGCCACGTCCAGCTCCGACTGCCCGACGCCGACGGTCTCGATCAGGATCCGGTCGAACCCGAAGGCGTCCATGACGTCGGCCACCTCGCCCGTCGTGGTCGCCATTCCTCCCAGCGAGCCACGGGAGGCCATCGAGCGGATGAACACGCCCGGGTCCATCGCCGTCCGCTCCATCCGGATGCGGTCGCCCAGCAGCGCCCCACCGGTGAAGGGACTCGACGGGTCTACGGCGACGACCCCCACCGTCAGGCCGGCCGCCCGATAGTGGGCCGTCAGGCGCTCGATGAGGGTGCTCTTGCCGCCCCCCGGCGGTCCGGTGATGCCGATTCGGCGGGCCGCCCCGATGGATGCGTGGAGGCCGGAGAGCATGCTCTCGAAGCCGGGCGAGCCGTTCTCCACCAGCGAAATGGCACGTGCCAGGGCGGCCGGCTTCCGGGCCCTGAGATCATCCAGTATCGTTGCAGGTGCCACCATCCAAATTGAGTCAGGACTTGAAGCTAGGTCAAGCGACCTGAGCCGTTCCCTCACTCACGGCCGGGAGCGACCGGGCGGCAATTCAACCACCGGCGGCGCGGCCCGGATGACCAGGCGCAGCAGCTTGATGGGTGTCGCCTCCAGGACGTCGAACTCGAGCCCTCCGAGCACCACCCGCTCGCCCGCCCTGGGGATCCGACCGGTCGCCCAGGTGAGATAGCCGCCCGCCGTCGCGACCCGGGCCGGCGCCTCCAGCTGGATGCCGAAGTGGTCGTTGAGCCGCTCCAGCGGGAACGCGGCGTCGACGACGAGCACTCCACGCTCGGGCGCCACGGGCGCGGCGCCGGCTCGTCCAGCTCGTCGAAGATCTCGCCGACCAGCGCCTCGAGGAGATCCTCCATCGTCACGAGGCCCGCCGTGCCGCCGAACTCGTCGAGCACCACGGCCAGGTGCCGTCGCTCGCGCCTGAGGTCGAGCAGCGCGTCGGCGCAGCGGCGCGTCGCGGGCACGGCGGAGACCGGCCGCAACGCGCACCTTCCCGCCGGGGCCGGCCTTGATGACGTCGAAGGCGTGCACCATCCCGACGATCTCGTCCAGCGAGCCGCGGTAGACCGGTATGCGCGTGAAGCCCGAACTGGTGACCAGCGCCGCGAGCTCGGCGGCATCGGCGCTCTCGGGCGCCGCCGCGATCCGGGTGCGCGGCGTCATGACCTCGCGCACCACGCGGTCGGCGAAGGTCATCACGCCGGTCACGATCTCCAGCTCGTCCTCGCCCGCCAGGCCGGCGGTGGCGCTGTCCCGGAGGAGGGCCGCCAGCTCCGCGCGCTGCGTGGCCACCCGGCCGCGCACGATCCGGCCGACCAGCGTCCCGGCGGCGTGGAAGCGCGGCACCGAGGGCCCGGACCACGGTCTCCGGCCAGCGCTGCCCGACGGCGCGGGGCAGGAAGTAGGCGACCAGGCACACCACGGGGACGCCGAACAGCAGCTCGAGCGCGAGCGTGGTGGCGAGGCCCGCCGTCCGCAGGGCCCAGGGGGTCGAGACGCCCGCCATGGTGACCCCGATGGCGACCAGCGCGTCGGCCGCGGCCGCCAGGTCGCCCGGACGGGAGAGCAGCGTGACGGCGGCTCCGGCGCCCTCGAGCTTGCGGGCGACCCAGCGCGTGAGCTCGAGTCGGCTCACGGCGCGCACCGACACCGACGCCGTCGCGCCGAACGCGGCGAGCGCGAGGCCGAGCAGCACGAACAGCGTGCTCATGCCGCCGCCGTCTCCCGCTCGAACCGCAGGCGACGGATGCTGCGGCGCACGACCTGCTCCACGGTGACGCGCCAGCCGTTGAGCTCCAGGCGCTCACCCACGACGGGCACGCGCCCCAACGCGGAGTACACGAGGCCGCCCACGGTGCTGACCTCCTCGTGCACGAAGGGCGTCTCGAGCGCCTCCGAGAGCGCGTCCAGCGCGGCGCGGCCGTCGACCTGGTAGCTGCCCGGGGCCAGCGCGACGATCTCCGGCTGCTCCGTGGCGTCGTACTCGTCGCGGATCTCGCCCACGATCTCCTCGAGCACGTCCTCGAGGGTGACGATGCCGGCCGTCCCGCCGTACTCGTCCACCACCACCGCCAGGTGGTTGGGCCCGCGCTGGAAGTCCCGCAGCTGCGCGTCGAGCGT
>CAVSQA010000018.1:0-168321 GCA_963729955.1 uncultured Gemmatimonadales bacterium | reverse complement strand
GATCTTCGCCCCCGAAGTGCAGGCGTTCGCCCAGGCCGCCAACCAGATCCCGGCCTCCGGGGGCGCGCAGGTGAACTTCCGCGCCAGCGTGCCGCAGCTCTTCGTCAACGTGGACCGAGCGACGGCGAAGGCGCGGGGCGTGCACCTCGACGACCTGTTCGGGACGCTGCAGGCGCTGCTCTCGACCTTGTACATCAACGACTTCAACCTGTACGGGAAGACCTACCGCGTGCAGGCGGAGGCACAGGCGCCGTTCCGCCAGACGCCGGCCGACATCGGACGGCTGTACGTGCGCGGGCACGAACGACGCGATGATCCCGCTCTCGGCGCTCACCACGCACCGAGTTCCGGGGCGCCCCGACGCTCATCACGCGCTTCAACGGCTTCACCTCGGCGCTGCTGACCGGGGTGGTGAAGCCGGGGCGGAGCAGCGGCGAGATGATGGACGAGCTGGACAGCCTGGTGCGCACCCGGTTCCAGGCCGAGGGGGTGGGGCTCGCCTACTCGGGCCAGTCGTACCAGGAGCGGGCCTCCAGCGGCGCGGCGGGCGCGGTCCTGGCGCTGGGGCTCGTCATCGTCTTCCTGGTGCTGGCGTCGCAGTACGAGTCGCTGGTCGCTCCCCTTCGCCGTCCTGCTCGGCGTGCCGTTCGGCGTCCTTGGCGCCTACCTCGGCATCTGGCTGCGCGGGCAGCCGAGCGACGTGTACGTGCAGATCGGCCTGATCACCGTGGTCGGGCTCTCGGCCAAGAACGCGATCCTCATCGTCGAGTTCGCGAACGCGCTCCGCGCCCAGGGGGTGCCGATCCTCCGGGCGGCGGTCGAGGCGGCGCGCGACCGGCTGCGCCCGATCCTGATGACGTCGTTGGCGTTCATCTTCGGCGTGTCGCCGCTCCTGGTGGCGGGCGGCGCGGGCGCCGTGAGCCGCCACTCGATCGGCACCACGGTGTTCAGCGGGATGCTGGTGGCGACCGCGATCGCGATCGTGTTCATCCCGCTCTTCTTCCGCGATCATCCGCGGCCTCGCCGAGGGCGGCGCGGCGACGCGGCGGAGGAAGCATGAGCGGCGCGCGGCCGCGGTCCGGCGTCCGGGCGTCCGTGCGCCTGTGCGTCGCCGTGCGTCTGTGCCGTCGGCGTCCTGCTGTCGGCGTGCGCGGTCGGGCCGCGGTACGCTCCGGCGCCGGTGGTGCCCGCCCGCGGCGCAGGTCGGCTCGCGCGGCGCCGACTCGACGGCGCCCTTCTACGACTCGCTGGCGGCCGCTCGCGCGGCCGACACGGTGCGCTCGCCCGCGCCGCTGCCGCGCCCTCTCGACGCGCCGCGCTGGCCGACCTGGCCTGGCTCGACATCCTGCGCGATTCGACCCTCAAGCGGCTGGTGGAGACGGCGCTGCGGCAGAACCGCGACATCGCCACGGCGACCGCGCGGATCGAGGAGTACCGGGCGGAGGCCGGCGTGGCGCGCAGCCCGCTCTTCCCGAGCCTGACGCTGAACGGCAGCGATTCGCGGAACAAGATCGACTTCCCCGGCTTCTCCGTCCCGCCGTACACGGCGTACCGCGCGACGGCGGACCTGGCGTGGGAGCTGGACTTCTGGGGCCAGGTGCGGCGCGGGATGCAGGCGGCGAACGCCGACCTCGCCGCGCAGGAGGCGGCGGAGCGCGGGGCGGTGCTCTCGCTGGTGAGCGACGTCGCCACGGCGTACCTGCAGCTGCTCGAGCTGGACCAGGAGCGGAGCGACGGCCGAGCAGACGCTCGCCAGCCGCCAGGCCACGCTCGATCTCGCGCGCGCGGCGCTACGCCCGCGGCGTCATCTCCGAGCTGGACGTGCGCCAGTTCGAGGCCCAGGTGACGGTGCCGGCGGTGCGGCTCGCGCAGGTGGAGCAGCAGCGCGCCCAGGCGGAGCACGCGCTCGACGTGCTGCTGGGCGAGGGGCCGGTGGCCATTCCGCGGGGCGCTCGCTCGCGACGGCGGCCCAGGCCGTGGCGTGCCCGACTCGGTGCCGGTCTCGCTCCTCTACCGGCGGCCGGACGTCGAGCAGGCGGAGCGGTCGTACGCCGCCGCGACGGCGCGGATCGGCGTCGCCGACGCGGCGCGGCTGCCCGACCTTCTCGATCACCGCCGAGTACGGCACCCAGGCGCTGAGCACCGGCAGCTGTTCACGCGCTCCGACCGGATCTACACGCTGCTGGGCGGCATCTCCATCCCGATCTTCACCGGCGGCCGGCTGGTCGGACCAGGCGCGGGCGGCGCGCGCCCAGGCCGAGGAGGCGAGGGCCCGGTACGAGGCGACGGTGCTGCGCGCGATGGAGGAGGCGGGCGACGCGCTGGCGGGCGTGCGCGCGGCGCGCGATCAGGCGGTGGCGCAGCAGACGCAGGCGACGGCGCTGCGGCGCGCCCTGGAGCTGGCGCAGGTCCGCTACGACACCGGTGTGTCGAACTACCTCGAGGTGCTGGACGCGCAGCGCAGCCTGTTCGACGCCGAGCTGGCGGCGAGCCAGGCCGAGCTGCAGCAGGTCACCGTCGGCGGTGCAGCTCTACAAGGCGCTGGGCGGAAGCTGGCCGCGCGGGAGCGCGCAGCGCCGCGCTGAGCCGGGCCGCGTCAGCCGAGGTGGGCGAGCAGCTCGCCCAGCTCCGCGGCGTCCTTCGGCCGCTCGTCGGCGGACTTGGCGAGGAGACGCATGATGAGGGCCGACAGGGCGGGCGGGATGTCGGGGTTGAGGCGTGGCCGGCGGCACCGGCTCGTCGTGCAGCAGCTTGGCGATCAGCGAGATCGGGGTCCGCGCCTCGAACGGCAGCCGGCCGGTCAGGCACTCGTAGAGCACGACACCCGCCGAGTAGAGGTCGCTGCGCCCGTCCACGTCCTCCGCCAGGAGCTGCTCCGGCGACATGTAGGCCGGCGTCCCCACCACCATCCCCGCCTGGGTCAGCACCGTGGTGTGCTCGACCAGCCGCGCGACGCCGAAGTCCATCACCTTGAGCACGCCCGTCCGCGTCCAGCAGCAGGTTCTGCGGCTTGATGTCGCGGTGGACGACGCCCTGCCGGTGCGCCACGTCCAGCGCGTCGGCGAGCTGGGCGGCGATGGCGAGAGCGGCGGACACGCTCAGGCGTCCGCGGGTCTCGATGAGCCGGCGCACCGTCATCCCCTCGACGTACTCCATCGTCACGTAGCACGCGCCGTCGTGCTCGCCGAAGTCGTGCGTGCGGACCACGTTGCGGTGGGAGATGCGGCGCGCCAGCCGGGTCTCGGCCTTGAGGCGCTGGATCGCGGTGTCGTCGCCCTTGCAGGAGTCCGGGCGCAGCATCTTGATCGCGACCTCCTCGCCCAGCTCGCGCGTCGCGCGCCTTGTAGACGACGCCCATCCCGCCGGAGCCGATGGTGCCGAGGATCTCGTAGCGGCCGGCGAACCAGTCGCCGGTCCGGAGCGCGCTGGCGGCCGCGCCCGCCTCGGCGCGCGCCGACGACTGCGCCGCCGCGATCTCCTGCTGCAGGTCGTCCAGCTGGTGCTTGAGCCGCTCTTCCCGCGCCCTGACGCCGGCGGCCATCCCGTCGAACACGCGCGCCAGCCGCCCCACCTCGTCGGCGCGGGTGGCGAGGTCGGCGAGGGCGCCGGCCTGGTACTCGCCGCTCTCGACCGCGCGCGCCGCGCCGATCACCCGCTCGACCTCCCTGAGGTACGCCAGCTCGCGGTCGCGCAGCCGCTTCTTCTCGAGGCAGGCGCCGATGCGCGCCTTGAGCAGCACCGGATCGAACGGCTTGGGCAGGTAGTCCTCGGCGCCGCGCTCGATGCAGCGCACCACGCTGGCCATGTCGTCGAGGGCGGAGATCATGATCACCGGGATGTCGCGCGTCTCGGGCGCCGCCTTGATCCGCTCGAGCACCGCGTAGCCGTCCATCTCCGGCATCATCACGTCGAGCAGCACCAGGTCGAAGCCGCGCGAAGCCGCCATCTCGAGCGCGTCCGCCCCGCTCGCCGCGCACTCCACGGCGTGGCCCTGCCGCTCGAGCCGGCGCCGCAGCACGTCGCGGTTGTCCTCGATGTCGTCGACGACGAGGATGCGGGCGGGGTGCCGGACCCGGATCTCCGCGGCCGAGGGAGTGGGGGTTAGGGTGCGTGGATGCGGGTGTGCGGGCGCCGCCGTGCCGCGCGTCGGCGTCGGAGCCGGCGTGCCGACGCCACGCCCAGCCGCTCCGCCGCGCTGCGGATCTTGCGCACGTCCATGACGAAGGCGCGGTCGGGGTCGGCGAGCAGCGGCTCGGTGGCCCGCAGGATCTGCTCGCGCGGCAGGCGCAGCGTGCGGTGGAGCGTGTCGGCGTCCGCGGGCCGCACGTCGCTCCGGCCCGGCGGGCAGGGTGCGGTCGATCTCGGCGAGCGCGTCGCGGACGGCCGCCAGGGCGTCCGCCAGCGCGGAGCGGCGCGACGCGTGCTCCGCCGCGTCGGCGTCCTCCAGCAGCATCTCGCAGTAGCCGACGATCTGGTTGATGGGCGTGCGGAGCTCGTGGCGCAGCTCCGACAGCGCCTGGGAGGAGAGGGTGTCCGCCGCCGCGCCCGTCACGCGCTGGTCGTTCGCGGTCCAGCAGCGCCTGGATCTTGCCCAGCAGGCGGTCCAGCTCGATCGGCTTGGTGTCGTAGTCGTCGCAGCCCGCCTCGATCGCCTTCTCGCGGTCGCCGGACATCGCGTGCGCCGTGAGCGCGATGATCGGCACGGTCCTGGTCGGCGGGCGCGGCGCGGAGCTGGCGCGTCGCGTCCCAGCCGTCCACCTCGGGCAGGCTCATGTCCATGAGGATCAGGTCGTACGGCGCCGCCTGGGCCATCTCCACGCCCTGGCGGCCGTCCACCGCGATCGCGACCTCGAAGCCCTTCCGCTGCAGCCGCCGCGACAGCATGTCCCGGTTCATCTCGTTGTCTTCGACCAGCAGGATCTTCGGCCATCGCCTCACCTCCGTCGCGTGCGTCAGGGTGCCGCCGGCGCCGGGACGTCGAGCGTCGCCGGCAGGCGGACCGTGAACGTGGATCCCTTGCCCGGGTCGCTCGCGACCTCGACGTCGCCGCCCATCATCTGGCAGAAGCGCCGGGTGATGGCCAAGCCGAGCCCCGTGCCGCCGTACTTGCGCGACGGTCGAGGCGTCGGCCTGCGAGAACGCCTCGAACAGCCGGGCCATCTGCTCGCGGCGTCATCCCGATGCCCGTGTCGGCGACTCGGAACACCAGCCACTCGCCGCGGTCCCGTTGCCGCTCCCGGTCGGCCGTCAGCGTGATGGTGCCGTGCTCGGTGAACTTGCAGGCGTTCGACAGCAGGTTGAGCAGCGTCTGGCGCACCTTCACCAGGTCCGAGCGCATCGCGCCGAGGCCGCTCGGCGCACCGGAGGTCGAGCCGGTTGGCGTTCTTCTCGACCAGCGGGTCGCACGGTGGTCGCGACGTCGCGCACCATGTCGCCGCACGTCGAAGGTCTCGACGAGCAGCTCGAGCTTGCCCGCCTCGATCTTCGAGAGATCGAGGATGTCGTTGATCAGCGTCAGCAGGTGCCGGCCGGCCGAGCGGATCTTGCGGAGGTCGGGCGCCAGCTCCGCGTGGCCGATGTCGGCCGACCTCCTCCTCCACCATCTCGCTGTAGCCGATGATCGCGTTCAGCGGCGTGCGCAGCTCGTGGCTCATGTGCGCCAGGAACTGGCTCTTGGCCTGGTTGGCCGCCTCGGCGTCGCGCCGGGCCGTGAGCAGCTCCGAGATGTCGTGGTAGAGGCCCATCAGGCCCACCAGCTCGCCGTCCACCACCACGGGCACGCCGAGGACCTCGACGTCCACCAGGCGTGTCGTCCTTGCGGCGCCGGCGGCCGATGCCGTGCACCGGACCCTGCTCGAGCACGTGCTGCGTGTAGCCCACCGCCTCGGCGCGGGTGGCTCTCGGTGCTGATCAGCTCGTCGAGGTCGCGGCCCACCGCCTGGTCCTGCGCGATAGCCGAACAGCGTCTCGAACGCGGGATTGCAGGTGACGATGTGGTGGTCGCGGTCGAGGACCACGATCGCCACCGGGCTGTTGCGGACCAGGTCCTCGAAGTACTGCTTCTGGCGCTGCGCGGCGGTGTAGAGCCGCGCGTTCTCGATGGCGACCGCGGCCTGCGGGGCGAAGATGTTGAGCAGGCCGCAGGTCGTCGGGCCCGAACTGGCGCGTCGGATCGGAGTGCACGCTGGCGATCGCGCCCACCAGCCGGTGGCCGATCAGGAGCGGCGCCGCCATCACCATCTGGATCGTGCTCCTGGTGTACTGGCGCGAGCGGCCCGCCCACTCCTGGTAGCTCGGAATGATGAGCGGCTCGTGGGTCTGCGCCACGCGGCCCATCGCGCCCTCGCCCAGCTTCATCCGCGTGCCGGTCGAGTCCGCGCCGATGTTGAGGCTGGCCACGACCACCAGCTCCTCGGCCGCCTCGTCGTAGATCGCCAGCTCGCCGCCGGTGACGCCGAGCAGCGTGATGGCGCGCCGCAGCACGGCCTGGAGCAGCTTGGACAGCTCCAGCTCGCCCGAGAGGTCGGCCATCGTGTCGAGCAGGGCCTGCTGCTCGTCGGCGCGCCGCCGCTCCGCCTCGAGCAGCCGGGCGCGGGCGATGGCGACGGCGGCCTGCGGCGCGAACAGGTTGAGGAGGCGCAGGTCGTCCGGCCCGAACTTGCGCTCCGGATCGGCGTGCACCGCGGCGATCGCGCCCACCAGCCGGCTGCCCACCAGGAGCGGCGCCACCATCACCGAGTGCACGGTGACGTCCGCGTACTTGCCCGAGCGGCCGAGCCACTCGGCGTACTCCGGGATGATGAGCGGCTCGTGCGTCTCCGCCACCCGGCCCATCGCGCCTTCGCCGAGGGGGAGCCGCGTGCCGGTCGAGTCCTTGCCGATGTTGTGGCTCGCCACGACCACCAGCTCCCGCGTCGCCTCGTCGAAGATCGCCAGCTCGCCGCCGGTGACGCCGAGCAGCGTCACGGCGCGCTGCAGCGTGGCCTGGAGCAGCTTGGCGCAGCTCCAGCTCGGCGGAGAGGTCGGCCATCGTGTCGAGCAGCGCCTTGTGCTCGTCGGCGCGCCGCCGCTCCGCCCCGAGCAGCCGGGCGCGCGCGAGGGCGAGGCCGGCCTGGTTGGCCGCGGCGGTGAGGATCTCGAAGTCGTCGTGGTCGAAGTCGTCGCGCTGGCCGCTCTCGACCACCAGCACGCCCACCGTCCGCCCGTCGACGACGATCGGGACGTCCACCTCCGAGCCGCGGTTGGGCGTCGGGACGTAGCGCGTCTGGCCGCCACCCGCGGCGTGTAGTGGAGCGCGCCGTTCTGGAGCGGCAGCTCGCTCAAGCCCTTGCCCGGGGGGAGGCGGAAGTCGGGGCGGCGCGTCGGGCCACCCGACGCTGGCCATCAGCACCCGGTCGCCGGTGCGTCTCGTCCACGAGGAAGAGGCCGAGGAAATCGTACCCCAGCCCCTCGTGCAGGCCCTGGTCACCACGCTGCGGCAGATGGCCGCCTCGTCCGGGGCGGCGCCGATCTCGACGCTGAGGCGGAGCAGCGCCGCCAGCCGGCGCGCCAGGTCGCCCGCGGGCTGCCGCGCGCCGCTTGGCGGGGGCGCGGCGCGTGGCGGCATTGCTCCGCCGCGCGTCACGCGGCGCCCACCCGCGCGGACGGCGAGGTCGCGCACCTCGCGCACCAGCGCCTCGGGGCTGCGGTGCTTCTTGAGCGCCGCGACCAGCCGCTCCCGGTCGATCGGCTTGGTCAGGTAGTCGGAGGCGCCCAGCGCGAAGCCCATGTGCTGCTCGTCCACCACGCTCAGCATGACCACCGGAATGTCGGCCAGCGCGGGGTCGGCCTTGAGCGCCGTCGAGCACCGCCCAGCCGTCCATCCCCGGCATCAGCACGTCGAGCGTGATCACGTGCGGCCGAGCCTGCGGGCGCGCTTGAGGGCCGTCTCGCCGTCGGCCGCCTCGTCCACCCGGAAGCCCTCCTTGCTGAGGAACCGCACCAGCAGGTTGCGCGCCGCCGGGTCGTCGTCCACCACCAGCACCGTGCCGGCCGCGCCGGATCCGGTGGGCGTGGCGTCGGGCGCGGAGGCCGCCGCCGCCTCGGGTTGCCGCTCGGCCACGGCCGCCGGCAGGCGCACCGTGAACGTCGAGCCGCGGCCGGGCTCGCTCGTCACCGTGATGTCGCCGCCCATCATCTGGCAGAACCGGCTCGAGATCGCGAGCCCGAGCCCGGTGCCGCCGTAGTTGCGCGTCGTCGAGGCCTCGGCCTGGGCGAACGCCTCGAACAGCTTCGCCATCTGCGCCGGCGTCATCCCGATCCCGGAGTCGGTCACCCGGAACACCATCCAGTCGCCCTCGCCGTCACCGCCGCTCGCGGCTGGCGGCCAGGGTGACCGTGCCGTGCGTCGGTGAACTTGCAGGCGTTGGAGAGCAGGTTGAGGAGCACCTGGCGCATCTTGGTGAGGTCGGCGCGCATCGCGCCGAGGTCGCCGGCGCCGTCGAGCACCAGGCGGTTGGCGTTCTTCTCCACCAGCGGGCGCACGGTGGTCGTCACCTCGTCGAGCATCTGCCGGACGTCGAAGGTCTCGAGGTACAGCTCGGTCTTGCCCGGCCTCGATCTTCGACAGGTCGAGGATGTCGTTGATCAGCGCGAGCAGGTGGCGGCCCGCGGTGTGGATCTTCTCCAGGTCGGGCGCCAGCGCCGTCTGGCCCAGCTCGGCCACCTCCTCCTGCAGCATCTCGCTGTAGCCGATGATGGCGTTGAGCGGCGTCCGCAGCTCGTGGCTCATGCTGGCCAGGAAGTGGCTCTTGGCGGTGCTGGCCGCCTCCGCCTGCCGCCGCGCGGCCAGCAGCTCCGTGATGTCGTGGTACAGCGCCATCAGGCCGACGCGCTTGCCCGTCCACGATCACCGGGACGCCGAGCACCTCGACGTCCACCAGGCGCCCGTCCTTGCGGCGGCGCTGGCTCATCACCTTCACCGGCCGGCTGCTCGAGCGCCTGCTCCGTGTAGCCCGACCGCCTCCGAGCGGGTGGCCTCGGTGGTGATCAGCTCGTCGAGGTTGCGCCCGAGCACCTCGTCCTGCGTGTAGCCGTACAGCTGCTCGAAGGCGGGGTTGCAGGCGACCACGTTGTGGTCCACGTCGAGGGTGACGATGGCCACCGGGTTGTTCTGCACCAGGTCCTCGAAGTACTGCTTCCGGTGCTGGGCCGTGGTGAACAGCCGCGCGTTGTCGATCGCCACCGCGGCCTGCGACGCGAACAGCTGGAGCAGCCGCAGCTCCGCGGCGCCGAACCGCCGCGCCGGGTTCTTGTCCATGATCGCGATGGCGCCCAGCAGCCGCCGGCCGATCAGCAGCGGCACGACCATCACCGCGTGGAACTCGACCTGCGCGTACTGCCGCGACTGGCCCGCCCAGCGCCGGTAGTCGTCGATGTTGAGCGGCTCGAGCGTGCGCGCCACGTGCCCCATCGCGCCTTCGCCCAGCTTCATCCGCGTGCCCGTGGTGTCGCGCTTGCCCACGTTGTGGCTGGCGACGATCTCCAGCTCCTGCCGGGCGGGGTCGTAGCTCGCCAGCTCGCCGTGGCTCACGCCCAGCAGCGCCACCGCGCGCTCCAGCACGGCCTGCAGGAGCGTCGTCAGCTCGAGCTGGGCCGAGAGATCGGTGATGGTGGCGCGCAGGGCCTCCTGCTCGTCGGCCCGCTGGCGCTCGGCGGCCAGCAGCCGGGCGCGGCCGATGGCGATGCCCGCCTGGTTGGCCGCGGCCGTGAGGATCTCCAGGTCGTCGGGCGTGAAGGCGTTGGGGCGGTTGCTCTCCACCACCAGCACGCCGACCAGCTTGCGGTTGATCTGGAGCGGCACGTCCACTTCCGAGCCGCGGTTGCGGGTCGGGAGGTAGCGGGTGTCGCGCGTGACCTCGGCGGTGTAGTGCAGCCGCCCATCGAGGAGCGGGCGCTCGCTCAACCCCTCGCCGGGACGCACCCGGAGGTCGGGCGGCAGCTCGGCGGCGCCGGAGGTGGCGACCAGCACCCGGTCGCCCGTGGGCTCGTCCACCAGCAGCAGGGCGACGAAGTCGTACCCGAGCGCCTCGTCGTGGAGGCCGCGCGCCACGGCGCGGCAGATGTCGACCTCGCTCTCGGCGGCCGCGATCTCGGTGCTCAGCCGGAGCAGCGCCGCCTGGCGGCGTCCCTGGTCGCCCGCGGGCTGGCGGCGCGCCTTGGCCGCCGGGCGCGGGCGGCCGCCGCGGCCGCGCGGCGCCTTCACGCCTGCCCTCGCGCGACCACCAACCCCCGGACTTCCTTCACCAGCGCCTCCGGGCTCTTGTACTTGTCGAGCACCGTGATCAGCCGCTCGCGATCGATGGGCTTGGTCAGGTACTCGGACGCGCCGAGCGCGAAGCCGAGGTGCTCCTCGTCCACGATCGTCGCGAGCACCACCGGGATGTCGGCCAGGTCCGGATCGCCCTTGAGCGCCGCGAGCACCGCCCATCCGTCCATCCCGGGCATCAGGACGTCGAGGGTGATGACGTCGGGTTTGAGCTCGCGGGCCCGCCGGATGCCGGTTTCGCCGTCGGCCGCCTCCTCGATGCGGAACCCCTCCTTGCCGAGGAAGCGGCGCATCAGGGTGCGCGCCTCGGGATCGTCGTCGATGACCAGCAGGGTCCCCGACGTGGCGCCGGCGTCGGGCGGCGCCGCGGCCGGGGCTGCCGCCGGCGCGGGTGCCTGCGCGCGCGCCTCGCCCAGCTCGGCCGGGAGGCGCGCCGTGAAGGTCGAGCCCCGGCCCGGTGCGCTCTCCACCATCACGTCGCCCCCCATCATCCGGCAGAAGCGCCGGGTGATGGCCAGCCCCAGGCCGGTGCCGCCGTAGTTGCGCGACGTCGAGGCCTCGGCCTGCGAGAACGCCTCGAACAGCTTCGCCATCTGCTCGGGCGTCATCCCGATCCCCGAGTCCGAGACCCGGAGCACGACCCACTCGCTCCCGTCGGCCGCCCGCTCCCGCTCCGCCGCCAAGCCGATCGTGCCGCGCTGGGTGAACTTGCACGCGTTCGACAGCAGGTTCAGCAGCACCTGCTTGGTACGCGTCAGGTCCGAATGCATCGGGCCGGCGTCGTCCGCGCAGCGCACCTCCAGCCGGTTCCCGTTCTTCTCGACCAGCGGCGCGACCGTCGTCGCCACCTCGGCGATCGTGCCCCGCACGTCGAACGTCTCGAGGAACAGCTCGAGCTTGCCCGCCTCGATCTTGGAGAGGTCGAGGATGTCGTTGATCAGCGACAGCAGGTGCCGGCCCGCCGAGCGGATCTTCTGGAGGTCGGGGACGAAGCCGGACTGCCCCGTGTCCTCCGCCTCCTCCTCCAGCATCTCGCTGTAGCCGATGATCGCGTTCAAGGGCGTGCGCAGCTCGTGGCTCATGCTGGCCAGGAACTGGCTCTTGGCGCTGTTGGCGGCTTCGGCCTCCTGGCGGGCGAGCAGCAGCTCGGTGATGTCGTGGTACAGCCCCATCACTCCCACCCGCTCGCCGCCCACCGTGACCGGTACCGCCAGCACCTCGACGTCCACCAGCGTGCCGTCCTTGCGGAGCCGCTGCCGCACCGCCTTCACGGCCTGGTGGTCGGCCGCCTGCCGGGTGTAGGCCACCGCCTCGCGGCGCATCTCCTCCGTGGTGATGAGCGCGTCGAGGTTGCGGCCCACCACCTCCGCTTCCGCGTAGCCGAACAGCTTCTCGAACATCGGGTTGCAGGAGACGATGTTGTCGTTCACGTCCAGCGCGACGATCGCGACCGGGCTGTTCTTGACCAGCTCCTCGAAGTACTGCTTCTGGTGCTGCGCCGCGCTGTACAGGCGCGCGTTCTCGATCGCGATCGCGGCCTGCGGCGCGAACAGGTTCACCAGCCGGAGGTCGCCGGGCCCGAACTGCCTCCGGCGATCGGCGTGCCACACGCTCAGGGC
The DNA here is from genome assembly GCA_963729955.1 of uncultured Gemmatimonadales bacterium. Lineage (GTDB taxonomy): Bacteria > Gemmatimonadota > Gemmatimonadetes > Gemmatimonadales > JACORV01 > Fen-1245. Next base: position 156,396 of record CAVSQA010000018.1, on the reverse strand, counting down.
GCCCACCAGGCGACCCCGGATCAGCAGCGGCACCACCGCCACGGCATGCGCGTCGACCTCAGCGTACTGGGCCGAGCGCCCGGCCCAGGTCTCGTAGTCCGGGATGATCAGCGGCTCCAGGGTGCGCGCCACGTGCCCCATCGCCCCCTCGCCCACCTTGAGCCGCGTGCCCGTGGACACGGTGCCGATGTTGTGGTTGGCGATGATCACCAGCTCCTGGCGGGCCTCGTCGAAGATGGCCAGCTCGCCGCCCGCCACGCCGAGCAGCGTGGCCGCGCGCTCCAGCACCGCCTGGAACAGCTTCGACAGCTCCAGCTCCGCCGACAGGTCGGTGAGCGTGTCGAGCAGGGCCTGCTGCTCGTCGGCGCGCCGCCGCTCGGCCGCGAGCAGCCGCGCCTGGCTCACCAGCAACCGGGCGCGCGCGATGGCGATGCTCGCCTGGTCCGCCGCCGCCGTCAGGATCTCGAAGTCGTGCTTCCCGAACGCGTTCGGCTCCGTGCTCTCGACCGCCAGCACCCCGATCGCCTTGCCCTCGATCACCAGCGGCAGGTCCACCTCCGAGCCGCTGTTGAGGGCCGGGAGATAGCGCGCGTCGCGGGTGACCTCGGGCGTGTAGTGGAGCTGGCCGTCCAGGAGCGGGCGCTCGCTGATGCCGTGACCCGGGGGGATCCGCAGGCTGGCGGGGACGCCGGGCCAGCCGACGCTGGCGCGGAGCACCCGTTCGCCGGTGGCGGGGTCCACGAGAAACACCCCGAGGAAGTCGTAGCCCAGGGCCTCGTCGTGCAGGCCATTCACCACCGACCGGCACACGGCGTCCTCGTCCTGGGCGGCGGCGATCTGCGCGCTGAGGCGCAGCAGCGCCGACTGGCGGCGCGCGGTCACGCCGGCGATGCGGGGACGCCCACGACCCGGCTTCCTGGCCATCCTGCGCACTTCCAATGGTAAGTGGGGAAACGCGACAACAATACCCGGAAATCCATTGTGCGGCAATGCCTTACAGACGGCCCGCGTTCCAGACGCCGCCCGCGTACAGCGCCCGCGGCTGGGGCCCGCGGAGCGGGACGATCACGCCCGCGTCGAAGGCCAGCCACGCCCGGGCGAGCAGGGACGGCCCGGCCAGCAGGGCCACGATCGGGGCCTGACCCGCCGGGCCGGACGTGCCGGGGTAACCGTAGATCTCGGCGACCCAGCCGAGACCGCCCGACGCGGGCCCGCCGAAGGAGGCGGTCCACAGCGTGGCATCGCGCGGCGCGCGCGCTCCCGATCCACTGCGCCGCGTGTATCCGAGGTTGAGGTCCATGGAAACCGGGCCCAGCTGGTGGCTCGATATCAGCAGCAGGCCGGCGTCCGTCGTGCCCGTGCCCAGCCCCGACCCCGTGGGTGCGGAGGGCAGCTTGAGGCTCGGCTGCACCGAGAAGGCTCCCAGCAGCGGCGCCGCGTCGAAGACGCGCACCTTGAGGCCGAGCGCCAGGTCGCCCGATGCCGGTCGTGCCCCCGCTCGGGCGGATGCAGCGAGCGTGCCGTCCAGGTCCAGCTGCAGTCGCCGGCCGAGCCCGATCTTCACCACCACTGGCGCGGCCGCGCCCGCTCGATCCGCCGGCGATACCGGTCGAGCTCGACGCCGGCCTCGATCTCGACCCAGCCCGGCGCGACCGTGTAGGCGTGGGTGGCCACGGTGGGACGCTCCGGCTGGACGGCGTGCGGGTCGCGCGCCGGCGCCTGCGCCGAGGCGGCCGCGGGAGCGAGCCGAGCGAGGACCGCGGCGGCGGTCGCGGACAGGGGCATGGCGAGCCGTAGTTACGCCGAAGTCACGAGTTTGTGCCAGCCTATCTTGTATTTTCGTGTCACCTAAATTATTCATCTGCGCATGGCGGACGTGGCGGTCACGCAAGCCGGAGGGTGAGCCCGCGCCGCACCGGCGAACCCGGGCTGGCGGCGCGCCCGGCTCGCGCCGAGCCTGGCCGAGGTCTACCGCTCGATCCCCGTCAGCGGGCGGGGGTGGTGGCGGAAGGCGCTCGCGTTCGCCGGGCCCGGGCTACCTCGTGGCGGTGGGCTACATGGACCCGGGCAACTGGGCCACGAGCATCGCCGGCGGCTCGGCCTTCGGCTACACGCTGCTCAGCGTGATCATGATCTCGAACCTCATGGCGATCCTGTTTCAGGCGCTCGCCGCGAAGCTCGGGATCGCCACCGGCCGGGACCTGGCCCAGGCCGTGCGCGACCACTACTCCCGGCCCGGTCGTGATCTTCCACTGGGTGATCTGCGAGATCGCGATCGCCGCCTGCGACCTGGCCGAGGTCATCGGCTCGGCCATCGCGCTTGAAGCTGCTGTTCGGCATCCCGATGGTGCTCGGGCGTGCTGCTGACCGGCCTCGACGTCCTGCTCGTCCTGTTCCTCCAGAACCGCGGCTTCCGGATGGTGGAGGCGCTCGTCGTCGCCCTCATCGCGACGATGGGCGCCAGCTTCCTGTTCGAGATCATCCTCTCGCGGCCCGACATGGGCGCCGTGCTGGCGGGCTTCATCCCCTCGGCCGAGCTCGCCACCAACCCGCAGATGCTCTACATCGCCATCGGCATCCTCGGCGCGACGGTGATGCCGCACAACCTCTACCTCCACTCCTCCATCGTGCAGACGCGCCGCTACGAGGAGACCAGCGCGGGCAGGCGGGAGGCCATCCGCTACGCCACCCTCGACTCGACGGTGGCGCTGATGGGCGCGCTGTTCATCAACGGGGCGATCCTGGTGGTGGCGGCCGCCGTCTTCTACCGCGCCGGCCACCACGACGTGGCGGAGATCCAGGACGGCGTACAAGCTGCTGACGCCGCTCCTGGGCGTGGGCGGGGCGAGCACGGTGTTCGCCCTGGCCCTGCTGGCCTCGGGCCAGAACTCGACGCTGACGGGCACGCTGGCCGGCCAGATCACGATGGAGGGCTTCCTCGACATCCGCCTGCGCCCGTGGCTGCGGCGGCTGATCACCCGCGCCCTCGCGATCACGCCGGCGATGATCGTGGTGTTCCTCTACGGCGAGAGCGGCACGGCGAAGCTGCTGATCCTCAGCCAGGTGGTGCTCAGCATGCAGCTCTCCTTCGCCACCTTCCCGCTGGTCAAGTTCACCTCCGAGCGGGCGAAGATGGGGGAGTTCGTGAACCCGCGCTGGCTCAAGTGGCTCGCCTGGGTGGTTGCGTACTTCATCGCGGCGCTGAATGTTTGGCTGCTCGTCCAGATCTTCCGTGGCTGAGCACTCCGGCACCGGGCGGAGGGGCATGTACTCCCGCATCCTCGTCACGCTCGAGCACTCCCGTCGGATGCCGCGATCCTCGCGCACGTGCGCCGGCTCGCCAAGCACTGCGGCGCCTCGGTGGTCCTGATCCACGTGGCGGACGGGTGGGCCGCGCGCAACGTGAACGCGCTCACCCTGCGCGAGTCGGAGGAGATCAAGAGCGACCGCGAGTACATCGAGCGCTGCCGCGCGGAGCTGGAGGCCGACGGGCATCGCCACGGAGGCGGTGCTGGCGTCCGGGCAACCCCTCCGAGGAGATCGTGGCGGCGGCCGAGCGCGAAGGTGCCGACCTGATCGCGATGGCCACGCACGGGCACCGGTTCCTGAACGACCTGATCCGCGGGACCGTGGCCAACGAGGTGCGGCACCGCACCCTCGTGCCGGTGCTCATGGTGCGCACGCACCTGCCCCATGCGCCGTGAAGGCCGTGGCGGCCGCGGCGCGCACCGGCGGCGAGAGATCTCACCGCGCTCGGTCGAGGACTACCTCAAGGCCGTCTACGAGCTGGAGCGCGCCGGCGAGCCCGCGGCGACGACGGACCTCGCCTCGCGCCTGCGGCGTGGCGCCCGCGTCGGTGACCGGGCATGGTGCGCCGGCTCGCGGGGCCGGCGCTCCTCACCCACGAGCGCTACCGCGGCGTCGCGGCTCACGGCGGCGGGGCCGCCAGGCCGCGCTGCGCACCATCCGGCGCCATCGCGTCATCGAGGCGTACCTGGTGCGCGCGCTGGGCTACGGCTGGGACGAGGTGGACGCGGAGGCCGAGCGCCTCGAGCACGCCGCGTCGGACGGTTCGTGGACCGGATGGCGCGCGGCCATCGGCGAGCCGACCGTCGGACCCGCACGGCGCGCCGATCCCCAGCCGCGAGGGGGCGGTGGACGAGGCGAGCTACCGGCCCGCTCGCGGATCTCGCGGCCGGCGCGAGCGCCGACGTGATGCAGGTCTCCGACGACGATCCCTCGCTGCTGCGCTACCTGGACGACCTGGCCATCACGCCGGGCAGCACGGTGCGGCGTGGTCGAGCGCGCCCCGTTCGGCGGACCGATCACGCTCGCGATCGGGCGGCGTGACCCGCGTGGTGGGGCCGGCCCTCGCCGAGCGCATCCTGGTGCGGACGCGCGGCGCCAAGCGCGTCAGGAACGCGGGCGCCCCGGTCGCGAGGTGACGCAGATCACGCGCGGTTGAAGGAACTCCCTTGCCGCTGCCCTCCACGCCGTCTACGATTCGCCGTCCTCACTACCTTCGTGGAGTGCTCATGCTTTCTGTGACCCGCCGGACGGGTGTGGTGCTGGCCGTGGTCGGGATTCCGCTGGTCCTGGCCACGTGCAGCAGCAAGAGCAGCACGGCGCCGCCGCCCCCGAACGGCAACGTCGCGATCCTGCTCGGCGACCACCAGCCGGGCCTCGTGGGGTACGGCGTCAACGTCCGGCCGGCCGTGCTGGTCACCAACGGCGCCAGCACGCCGGTGTCGAACGCGACGGTCACCTTTACCGTGCAGAGCGGCGGCGGCAGCGTCACGGGCGGCACGGTGCTCACGAACGCCGCCGGCGTCGCGCAGGTGGGCAAGTGGACGCTCGGCGCTACGGCCGGCGTCAACACGCTCACCGCCACGGCCACCGGCGCCGGCATCGTGGGGAACACGGTCACCTTTACGGACACGGCGCTGGCCGCGAACCAGTACACCATTCAGATCCAGTACTTCGGCCCGACGCCGTCGGCGACCGTGCAGGCGGCGATGAACGCCGCGGTGGCGCGGTGGCAGCAGCTGATCTACCGGGCCATCGGCTCCATTCCGATCAACGAGCCGGCGGGCGCCTGCCTGGCCGGAACGCCGGCCATCAACACCACCGTCAGCAACCTGCTGATCCAGGCGGAGTTCGACTCCATCGACGGCCCGGGCAAGATCCTCGGCCAGGCGGGCCCCTGCCTGGTGCGGAACACCAGCGGGCTCACGGCGGTGGGCGTGATGGAGTTCGACACCGCGGACATCGCCACGCTGATCTCCAACGGCCAGTTGAACGAGGTCATGCTGCACGAGATGGGGCACGTGATCGGCTTCGGGACGCTGTGGGACAACGCGCCCAACAACTGCCTGCAGCTCCCCGACACGATTCCGGGTGGTGCGGTGCACGACACGTACTTCAGCTGTCCCAAGGCCCGGGCGGCGTTCGATTCGATCGGCGGCACCTCGTACACCGGCGCGAGCCTCAGCCCGCCCGGCGGCAACAAGATCCCGGTGGAGAATTGCGGGGCCTCCACCATCAACCTCGAGTCCTCGGTGGGGTGCGGCGCGTCCACGGTCAACGGGCACTGGCGTGAGCCCGTGTTCCGGAGCGAGCTGATGACCGGGTACATCGATCCCGGCGTCGAACCCGCTCAGCATCGTGAGCATCGCGGCCCAGGAGGACCTGGGGTACACGGTGAATTACGCCGCGGCGGACGCGTTCACGCACGCCTTTACGGCGCCGCCGGCGGTCGGGGTCGCACGGCTGTACCTCGGCGACGACATCCGCCACGGCCCGATCTACATGGTCGACCCGCTGGGCCGGGTGATCGGCACGCGGCGGCGCTGAGCCCACCGGAGGCTCGGCGGCATGCGACGGCCACCGGCGCCCTTGCTGGTGGCCGTCGCCGCGAGTACGATTTCGGCAGCCCCTCCCTTACCACTCCCACTGACGTGGAGCGCCCATGGACGCGGTGACTCGTCCTACCCGTCTCGTACTCGTGGCACTCGCGATTCCGCTGCTGCTCGTCACCTGCAAGAGCAGCGAGGCGCCGAGCGTGGCGACCTCGATCGTCATCACGCCCGGCGTCGACACGCTCAGGGCCGTCGGCCGGACCCAGCGGTTCACGGCGGTGGTGAAGGACCAGCGCAGCAATCCGATGACCGGCGCCAAGGTGACGTGGGCCACGACCAACGCGGCCGTGGTGACGGTCGGCGATACCAGCGGCGTGGCGACGGCGGTGGGGGGCGGGACCGCGCGGGTCACCGCGACCTCGGGTGCGGCCGCGGACAGCGTGGCGGTCACCGTCGCGCAGGCGGCCGCGACCGTCGCCAAGGTCTCGGGCGACGCGCAGACCGGCACGGTGGGCCAGGCCCTGGCCTCGGCCCTGGTGGTGCAGGTGAACGATTCGACCGGGCACCCCATCGCCGGGACCACCGTGACGTTCGCGGTGACGGCGGGCGGGGGCAGCCTGGGGACGGCGACGCCCACGACCGGCGCCAACGGCCAGGCGCAAACCACCTGGACGCTGGGTGGTCCGGCGGGCGGCCAGTCCGTGTCCGCGAGCGACGCCGGCGCGCGCGGGCGTGTCGTTCAGCGCGACCGGAACCGCCGGGCGCGGCCGCCAGCGTCGCCAAGCAGGCCGGCGACGGCCAGACCACCACGACGGGCGCGACGCTTCCCGACGGCGCCCGCCGTGATCGTGAAGGACGCGTTCGGCAACCCGAAGGCCGGCGTCACGGTGACGTTCGCCGCGACGGCCGGCAACGGCACCGTCACGGGGGCGACGCCGAGCACGAATGCCAGCGGCATCGCCACCGTGGGGAGCTGGTCGCTCGGCAACGTGGGCGTGGACACGCTCACCGCGACCGTGACCGGCTACGGGCATCACCGGCAATCCCGTGCGCTTCACCGCGACCTCGCAGTCCGCCGGAGCGCCGGCCACCGTGGTCGTGTTCGTCGGCAACAACCAGCCGGGTCTGGAGGGGTTCGGCGTCGACGTGCGGCCGGCGGTGCGGGTGACCAACGCCGGCGGCAACCCGGTGCCGAGCGCCACGGTCACCTTCGCCGTCACGGGCGGCGGCGGCAGCGTCACGGGTGGCACGGCCACCACCAACGCCAACGGCATCGCGCAGGTGGGCAAGTGGACGCTCGGCACGTCGCCCGGCGTCAGCACCCTCAGCGCCACCGTCACGCGGCTCCAGCATCACCGGCAACCCGGTGACGTTCAGCGACACGGCGCAGGCGGCGGGTTATCCCATCACGGTCGGTTCTTCGGGCCGACGCCGTCCGCGGCGGTACAGGCGGCGATGGACTCGGCCGCCGCGAAGTGGCAGCGGCTCATCTACGGCCCGCTGAGCAACGTCTCGCTCGTCCAGGCTGCGGGTACCGCCTGCGGCGATACCTCCGCGCCGGCCATCAACGTCTCGACCGCCGGCCTCGTGATCATCGCGAAGTTCGATTCGATCGACGGGCCGGGGAAGATCCTCGGGCAGGCGGGGCCGTGCCTGATGCGGAACAGCGCTCCCGCAACGGACTGGCGGCCCTCGGAGAGATGGAGTTCGACACCGCCGACGTCGCCAGCATGATCTCCAACGGGACGCTCAACCCGGTGATGCTCCACGAGATGGGGCACGTGATCGGTTTCGGGACCCTGTGGGACTTCTCGCGTCGAACAACTGCCTCCAGCTGCCGTCCACGCCACCGGGACCATCAACGACACGTACTTCAGCTGTCCGCAGGCCCGTGCCGAGTTCGACTCGCTCGGCGGCACCTCATACACCGGTGCGAGCCTCAGCCCGCCCGGCGGCAACAAGGTCCCGGTGGAGAACTGCGGGGCCTCCTCGCCCGCGGGCTGCGGCGGGGGCACGGTCAACGGCCACTGGCGCGAACCGGTATTCGGGAACGAGCTGATGACGGGATACATCAGTGCCGGCGCGAACCCGCTCAGTGTGATGACGGTCGCCGCGCAGCAGGACCTGGGGTACAAGGTGAACTACGACGCGGCGGACACGTACACGCAGGTCTTCACCGCGCCGGTGGTGGGCGGGGCGGCGAGACTCTTCCTCGGCGACGACATCCGGCGCGGCCCGATCTACGTCGTCGACGCCCTGGGCCGGGTTGTGCGGGGGTGCAGCGGCGCTGACGGCGCGGGCCCGGCCCGGCCGGGCCCGGGTCAGCGGATCCTGCGCCAGCCGGATCACCGCGAACTGCGGGACCAGCGTGGAGGGCAGGGGCGCGCCGCCGGCGTTGACGTGGAGCGTGTCGGCGCCGCCCCGGGGGCCCTGCAGCACCCGCAGGTAGATGCCCGAGCCGGCCCTGAGCGAGCCGGTCAGGTTGAGGGAGCCCGGCGTCGCGATGGCCGGCGCCAGCGGGAACCCGGCCGGGAAGTCCTGCGGGTCGATCAGGGCGAGCTGCCCCATCACGTTCCGGAACCCCCACGACGTGTAGCGCAGCTCGCCGGGAGCCAGGAAGCCGGGCAGGTCCGACACCCAGTTGGCGAGCGCCCAGCGCTCCACGGTGGTCGCGAACGGCAGGCCGGTGACCTGGGCGACGTTCGCGGTCCCCGTCGCCGCGGTCTGCACCAGCGCCCGCGAGATCCCCGTTCCCATCCGGTCCAGCAGATAGCGGACGTACAGCCAGCCCGCGCCGACGTCGGCGAAGTCCTGGTCGGTGGTCGTGAGGAGGAAGTGCTGCTCGGGCGCCGCCAGGTACTGGTAGGCGTTGTAGAGGTTCTCGAACATGTCGTTGAGCCAGGTGGTCGAATCGCCCGGCAGATAGCTGTCGGCCGTCAGCTCCTCCGCGTACTTCGCCAGCGATTCGTCCAGCCAGTCGTCCTCCGGGCTCCCCCCGCGCACCAGCACGTGCTGGACGAAGTTGATCATGTGCTCGAATTCGTGCGCGAAGGTGGTGGGCAGCTGGCTCGCCACGTCGGCGGTGCCGTGCGCGCAGCTCAGCGAGCCGGCGGGATCGGGCACCAGCCCGTAGAACACCTCGCCGTGGTTGTGCTGCGCGGCGGTGAAGGGATCGAGGTCCGACGCGTCGAAGAAGCCGGTCACGTAGCCGCTGGTGGTGCACTTCGAGGCCGTGACGAGCTGATTGACCACGTTGGTCAGCAGGACGACCACCTTGCCGTTGCTGTCGGCGTCCGACTCCCGGCCGAACGCCAGGGTGTCGAGCGGGTACACGCGCTGGTCGAACACCTGCCCCAGGGAGTCGATGTCCGCGGTGGCGAAGCCGTTGGCCGGGGCGAGGGTGTCCTCGTAGAGCGCGACGTGCGCGCCCACGATCAAGGCCCTGTCCGACGACGGGCTTGTACACGCTGCAGTCCAGCGCGGCGCACACGCTGAACGTCCTGAGGCTGCCGACGGTCGGCGGGGTGATGGCGGTGGCGATCCCGGCGCCGCCGCCCTGCCGCAGGGCCGCGGCGGGCCCGGCCAGGCTGAGCCGCCGGGCGCGGGCGTGAAGCATCTGGTCGAAGGCGGCCTGCGTGGAACGTGCTGGAGCGCCCCGCGGCGATCAGCGCCGCGGCGCGTGCCGCCGCCGCGGGAGCGGCCGAGAGATCGGCCTCGACCTGGTAGCCGGCGGAATCGCCGGGGGAGCCGCCCGCCGCCTGGACGACGACCAGGTACTCGGCCGTGTCGGTCGTCGAGGCGTTGGCGGGGAAGACGGCGCACCCGGAGTCGGCGACGATGTCGTAGGCCGTGTAGGCGCCCGCGCCCAGCGAGACGGTGGACGCCGCGCTGGTGCACGGCGGCAGCGCGCCGTGGCTGGTCACGGTCTTGTCGTGCGTCGGTGCAGCCGGCCGCCAGCGCGGCGAGCGCCCCGAGGTACAGCTCTCTGCGTGCCACCAGACGCCCCCTTGTCCCTGTGACTGCTCCACCAACGGTCCCGGATCGTCCGAACACCCGTTCGCGCAGGGTTGGACGATCCGGGACGCGGATTGTTCAGACCCCGAGGCTCACTCGGAATTGGAACGTCCGCGGCTTGCCGACCTGGGCGCCGGCGAAGAACGCGCCCTTCAGCGTGTACTTCAGGTCGAAGAGGTTGTCGACGAAGAACTGGGGCCGCACCTCGACGTTGCCGACGAGGAAGGTGTAGCCGGCGCGTCGCGTTCACGATGAAGCTGGGCTTCACGTGGAACGCGCTGTTGAAGTCGAACAGGCCGGTGCCCAGCGGCCCGGTGCTTGGCAAGGTGGAGTCGTAGTTGGGCAGGTTGGGGCTGTTGGGCACCAGGCCGCCGTTGAGCCCCGACCCGTAGATGCCCGTGGCCGTGACGAGCAGGCCCTTCGCGCTGAAGGTCAGCCCCACCGTGGCCGAGAGGCGCTGGTCGTGGTCGAGGTCGAACGGCTGCCCGGGCGGGGTCGCGGTGAAGAACCCGCCGGTGACCGCGCCGTAGCCGTAGGCGTGGGCGAGCGCGACGTTCAGGAAGCCGCTCAGCGGGCCGGCCGGCCGCACCTCCACCACGCCCTCGATGCCGGTCACCCGGATCTGCTGGATGTTCACGTCGGTCGTGATCGCCGTGCCCGGCACCTGCGTGTCGTCGGTCCCCGGCGAGCTCTTCTTGTGATACCCGGACAGCTTCAGCACCACGCCCACGGGGAACCGGTGCGTGATGCCGACCTCGTAGAAGTCGTCGCGCTCGGGCAGCGTGGGCGCGCTGACGACGCCGCCCTGCGAGGCGCTGGTGATGGCGCGCAGGTCCTCGATGTTGGTGGGGATGAACTGCCGCCCGTAGTACACCCACAAGCGTGGTGGCCGGGTCGGGGAAGAAGCTGAGCCGCACCCGCGGGCTCACCTGGTCGGCGGTGGCGTGCTCGGTCGCGGAGGTCGGGTAGTAGTGCGAGTCGTAGCGCAGCCCCAGCCCGGAGCTGCCACTGGTCGACGGGCTGGATCATGCGTCTCCGCGTACACGCCGATGTCGCTGCCGTTGAGCGGCGAGGCGGAGGTGGGACCGTTCGGGTTGGTCGCGTTGAACGCGTGGAAGTTCTCGTTCCCGCGCGTCACCGACGACAGCGTGCCGAACTTGAACGTCAGCGGCTCGGAGAGGTGGATCGGTGTAGTCCAGCTTCACGCCGTAGATGTCGAAGCTCCGGTCCTCGCTGATGTTGTAGAGCGTCGTGTCCGGCGCGAAGGTGAAGCTCGGCTGGTCGCTGCGCGCCCGGCGTGTACGTCGAGGCTGCCGTGCCGGTAGAACGCGGAGGCGAACAGCTCGGTGCCCCGATCCGCGCTGCGCATGGTCGAGTGCTGCCAGCCGAGGTTCACGAAGTCGTTGATGTCCTGCTGCCAGTCGTGGATGACGCCGGCCGACGGAGTCGAACGGCGTCTGGAAGTGGCTGCGCGACCAGTTGGCGTCGAGGCTCATGACGTCGTGGTCGGTCGGCGAGTACTGCATCTTCCCGAAGACGTACGCGTCCTGGCCGTAGTTGCTGTAGTTCCTGAAGCCCGTGACGTGGGTGATCGCGCCGGAGGCGTCCGTGTCGCCGAGCGCGACCACCGGCTCCCGCCGCAGGTCGGTCTCGGTCCGGGTCCCGGAGAAGAAGAAGCCGAACTTGCCGCTGTTGGTGCTGGCGGTGAGGGTCTGGCCGTCGGCGGCGTAGTCGCCGACGTAGCTCGAGGCGCTCGCGTGGAAGCCGCCGCGAGGGAATCCTGGTCGTCACGTTGATCACGGCGACGTTGCGGCCGCCGTACTCGGCGTCCCAGCTGCCGGTCTGGAAGTTGATCTGGTCCGCGATCGTGGGATCGAACAGCTCGTTGAGGCTGCCGGAGATGCCCGGCGGCACCGGCACGCCGTCGATGTAGTAGGTGTACTCGGCGTGCTGCCCCCGGATGTGCACCTCGCCGGTCGGGGCGCGCGCGGCGCCGGCGATGGCCTGCTGCACGATCTGCGACGTCGTGAGCGTCGGGCTGCCCTGGAACTCGTCCTGCTTGAAGACCTGGTCGCCGGTGCGCGTGTCCACCGCCTCGCGGGGCGGCGGTGACCTCGATCGCCGCTCAGTCACGATCGGCGCCGGAGCGAGGCGCGAAGGAGACCTGCACGACGTCCGGTCCCGCCGATCGTGATCGGTGCGGAGTCCGGCTTGAAGCCCACGAGGCGCGCCTCGACGACGTAGGCGCCGCTCCGCACCCCGTGGATGCGGTAGGCTCCCAGGCGGTCGGTTTCCGCCTGCGCGATGACCTGACCGTTCCGGAGGATCTGGATCTCGACGCCGGCCAGGGGCCCGCCGGAAGAGGTGTCCGTGACGGTGCCGAGGACATCGGCGGTGGGGTTGGTGTCGGCCCGGGCTGCGGTACCCGGCGGCGGCGCGTGGCGCTCAAGCTCCTGCGCCGCCCCGGCGGTGGTGGTCGATCCGATCAGCATGGCCAGCACGCCGCACGTGCGGCGCAAAGTGGTCGTGCGCATCTCGCATCCTCGCGTTCAGTCGGTGCGCGGCCGGGGCCGCGCGTGGTCGTGCGCCCGGGCGCGCGTGGCGCGGACCCGGACGGGGAGTGTGACAACCGCTGACTTAGGCGAGTGCTGCGGGTGGAGCGCGGGAATCCTGGTGAAGCCCGGGAAGGAAGCGCGGCGGCGCCGACGCCGGGCCGCGGAGCCGCGGCGTGCTGGGGGATGCCCTCGAAGCGGACGGGGGCAGCCGAGCGAGGCGGAGCCTCGGCCGCTCGCGACGCGAAAGGTGAGGAGGCAGTTGTCGGCGTGGTGGTTGGTCGTGCCGCTGGGCTCGTAATGCGTCGCCGCGGCGCCCGGCGCCCCCGCGCCGTGGAACAGCAGCGCGTCGACATCCGAAGCCCCCCCGACGCCGCCCAGGAACAGGGCCGCGAGGAGGAGCGCGGTGGCGCGGGAGCGGACGGTGCGGCGCATCCCGCCTCAGACCTCCAGCCGGTCGCCGGGGCGCGCCACCAGCTGGTAGAGCGCGGGCATCAGCAGCACGCTGATCAGGAGCCGGGAGAACATCCCGCCCACGATCACGAGCGCGAACGGCTTCTGCGAATCGGAGCCCACGCCGCTCGACAGCGCCGCCGGCAGCAGCCCCAGCGCCGCCACCAGCGCCGTCATCATGATGGGGCGCAGCCGGAGCAGCGCCGCCTCGCGCGTGGCCTCCGCGATGCCCATCCCGCCCGCGCGCAGCTCGTTGGCGTAGGAGATGTAGACCACCGCCGTCTGGACCGAGACGCCGAACAGCGCGAGGAAGCCGATGCCCGACGAGACCGAAAACGGCGTTCCCGTCAGGGCCAGGGCCACCAGCCCCCCCACCGGCGCCGACAGCAGGACGCCCGCCACCGTGATGACCGGGAACTTGAAGTTGCTGTAGAGCGCGAACAGCAGCAGGAAGATGAGGAACAGCGTGAGCGGGACGATAACCCGGAGCTGGCGGCGCGACGCCGTGTACTCCTGGAACTCGCCGCCCCACACCGCGCGGTAGCCCTGGGGGAGATGCACCGCCGCGGCCACCTGCCGCTCGGCGTCCTGCACGGCGCTGGCCAGGTCCCGGCCCTCAACCGAGTACTGGATGCCGATGAAGCGCTCGTTGTTCTGGCGGTAGATGAACGACGCGCCGTTGGCGACCTGGATGTCGGCCAGGTCCTTGAGCGGGACCTGCTGCCCGCCCGGCGTCGCGACCAGGATGTCGCCGATGGCCTCCGGCGTCTGGCGGTAGCGGGGCTCGAGGCGCACCACCAGGTCGAACAGCCGCTCGCCCTGGACCACCTGTGTGGCGGCGCTCCCGCCCACCGCCGCCTCGATCAGGCCGTTGACGTCGGCCACGTTGATGCCGTAGCGCGCGATCCGCGCGCGGTCGGGCGTCACCGTCAGGCTCGGCTGGCCCAGCTCCTGCACCAGGGTGACCTCGGTGATGCCGCGCACCTTCTCCAGCGTGTGCTTGATGTCCAGGCCCCGGTCCTGGAGCACCTGGAGGTCGGGCCCGAACACCTTCACGTCCAGCGCGCTCTTCAGGCCCGTTTCCGCCTCGTCCACCGCGTCCTCGGCGGGCTGGGTGTAGTTGAAGATGACGCCGGGGAAGGCCTTGAGCTTCCGGTCGATGTCGGCGATCAGCTGCGCCTTGGTGCGGTGCCCCCAGTGCCACTCGCGGTAGGGCTTGAGCCCCACGTAGAACTCGTCGTTGAAGAACCCCGTGGGATCGGTGCCCCCGTCATCCCGGCCGTGCTCGTTCGCCACGTCGGTCACTTCGGGGAAGGAACGGAGAATCGCGCGCACCTGCGGTGAGAGCTTCGAGGCCTCCTCGAAGGAGATCGTGTAGGGCATGGTGGCGCGGATCCACAGTGCGCCCTCGTCGAGGTGCGGCATGAACTCGGCGCCGATGAACGGGATCACCAGCAGCGACAGCACGAACACGGCCGTGGACGCGCCCACGGTGAACCGCGGCCGGGCCAGGCACCAGTCGAGGTGCCGGCCGTACCACGTCTTCAACTGCTCGAACACCGGGTTGCGGCGCTCGCGCACCCCGCCCCGGAGCACCACCGACGCGAGCACCGGCAGCAGCGTCAGGGTGAGGATCAGGGAGCCCACCAGCGCCCAGATCATCGTGTCCGCCATCGGCGTGAACAGCTTCCCCGAGGGGCCGCTCAGCACGTAGATGGGGAGGAAGCCCGCCACGATGACCGCGACGGCGTAGAAGATCGGGCGGTCCACCTCGGCCGCCGCGGCGGCGATCACCTCGCGGATCTTGTACGCGGTGCCGTGCCGCAGCGCGAGCTGGCGGTGGATGTTCTCCACCATCACCACCGCGCCGTCCACCAGGATCCCGAAGTCGATGGCGCCGATCGACAGCAGGTTGGCGGGGATGTGGCGCAGGTCGAGGCACACGAAGGCGAACAGCAGCGACAGCGGGATGGTCACGGCCACGATGAGGCCGCTCCGTACGTCGTACAGGAAGAAGATCAGCACCGCGACGACCAGCACGATGCCGCGCAGCAGGTTGTCCTCGACGGTGCGGGTGGTGAGCGAGACCAGGTCGCTGCGGTCGTAGTAGGCGTGGACCTTCACGTCCCGGGGCAGGATGGAGGTGTTCAGCTCCCGGGTCTTCGCGTCCACGGCCTTGAGGACCAGCTGCGCCTGGTCGCCCTTGCGCATCAGCAGCACGCCCTCGACCGCCTCGTCCCGGTCGTTGAACCCGAACTGCCCGAGCCGCGGCGCGTGCCCGATCACCACCTGGCCCACGTCCTTCACCAGGATCGGCGTGCCGTTCTTGACCGCGACGACGACGTTGCCGATGTCTTCCAGCGTGGCGACCCGGCCCAGGCCGCGCACGTAGTAGAACTGGCCCCCCTCGGAGTAGAAGCCGCCGCCCGCGTTGCCGTTGTTCGCGCCGAGCGCGCTCTCGACGTCGCTCACCGCCAGGCCCGCGCCCGCCAGACGGGCCGGATCCAGCAGCACCTGGTACTGCATCGTCTCGCCGCCCAGAGCGGCGATCGTCGGCCACGCCCGGCACCGACTTGTACTGCCGGCTGACGACCCAGTCGTTGAGGATCTTGAGGTCGGTCGGGCTCCGGTCCGGGCTGTCGAGCACGTAGCGGTAGACCAGGCCCGAGGGCGAGAACAGCGGCGCGAGGCCCGGCGTGACGCCGCTCGGCAGGCGGCGTCGGCCAGCCGCTCGAACGCCTGCTCGCGGGCGAAGTAGTTGTCCGTGCCGTCGGTGAAGGTGAGCCGGATGTCGGACAGGCCGTACAGCGAGATGGAGCGGATGATCCGGAGCCGCGGCAGCCCGTTCATCTCCACTTCGAGCGGCACCGTGATCAGCCGCTCGATCTCCTCCGCCGCGTGCCCGGGCCACTGGGTGATGATCTCCACCATCGGCGGCGACAGGTCGGGTACGCGTCCACCGGGAGGCGGGAGAACGACCAGATGCCGACGCCCACCAGCAGCGCCGAGAACAGGAACACCAGGAACCACTGCCGCAGCGCCGCCTGCACGAGGCGGTGCACGAACGAGCTGCCGGACGTGCCCTCCGTCGGCGGCGGCGCCTGGCCGATGCGTCCGGCGCGGGCACGGCGGGCTCGCCGGCTCCCTCCGGGGTCACTGGCTCTCCGCGAACTGCAGGAACAGCCCGCCCTCGACGATGATCGGATCGCCGGCGGCGAGCCCCGCCGTGATCTCGAAGCGGTCGTTCACCCGTGAGCCGAGGGTGACCTGGCGGCGCGCGAACGAGCTGTCGGGCGTCGCGACGAACACGAAGGGGAGGTTCTGCGCGTCGCGCAGCACGGCCGAGACCGGCACCAGGAGGCCGCGGCGCGGGCGGCGCGAGCGGATCCGGACCCGCACGTACAGGTCGCGCTTCAGGAAGTCGCCGCGGTTCCGCGCGACGATCCGCACCGTGGTGGCGCGCGTCTGGGGGTCCACCAGGGCGCCCACGTAGTCCACCCGTCCCGGGAAGGTCTCCTCGCCCACCGTGGGCTCGCACGTCGGCCGGGTCGCCGACGGCCACGTCGGGCAGGTCGGCTTCGAACACGTTCGCCATCACCCACACGGTGGAGAGGTCGGCGATGGTGAAGCAGGGTGTCGTGCCCGCCTGGAGGAGCTGGCCCGGCGTCACCAGCCGCTCCACCACTACGCCGGCGATCGGCGCGCGGATCAGGCCCTGAGGCGCCTCGACCGGGCGGCCCTCCTGGACGGCGGCGGCAGCGGCCGAATCCACGCCGATGGCCTTGAGCTGGGTGAGCGCGGCGTCGCGGTCAGCCGCGGCCTCGGCGGCGTCGGTCTGGGCCTGCTCGAGGTCGCGCCGCGCGATGGCGTCGTTCTTCCACAGCTGCTCGTCCTGGTCGGCGATGCGCCGGGTGTTCACCGCCGTGGCGAGCGCCTTCCGGTACTGCGCCACGGCGGCGGCGAAGTCGGGCGACGACACCACCGCCAGGCCCTGCCCGGCGGCGACGTGGGCGCCCAGCTCGACCAGCAGCCGCACCACCGGGCCGGAGATGGGCGCCAGCACCTGGGTGCTGTGATTGCCGTCGAAGGCGACCGTGCCGGTGACCTCGACGGTGGGCGAGAACGAATCGGACCGAGCGGGCGCGACGTGGATCCGGGCCCGCTGCTCGGGGGTGAGGCCGAAGGCGGCGGCGTGGGCGGAGCCCGCCCCGGGGTCGGCGTGCCCGCCGCATCCCGCGGCGGCGCCCAGCAGCGCGGCCGCGGCCGCGGCCGCGAACAGTCTAGTGATCACCAGTGCCTCCGGAGACGGTCCCGAGCGGGCGGCCGATGGCGCGCTCCAGGTCGGCGCGCGCGTCGTTCGCCGCGCCCAGGGCGTCGGCGTATTGGCTCTCGGCATCGAGCAGGGTGCGGCGCGCGTCGAGCACGTCGAGCGCCGAGGAGCCGCCCAGCCCGTAGCTCACCAGCGAGACGTCGTAGGCGCGGCGCGCCTCGGGCAGCAGCTGGTCGCGCAGCCATAGCGCCTGCCGGAGCGCGGTCGCCGCCGCCGCGTAGGTGGTGCGGACGTCCTGGTCCACCTGTGCCTCGAGGTCGCGATACGAGGCCGAAAGCTCCAGCTCCCGGTGCCGCGCCTCGGCCACTTCGCCGCGGGTGTGGTTCCAGAAGAACAGCGGGAGCGTGAACCCCACGCTGGTGGTGTAGGTGGACGGCGTGCCCACCACGGCGTTCTGCGCGAGACCCACGCTCAGGTCGGGCAGCCAGAAGGAGCGCGCCAGCGCGGTCGCGGCCGACGCGCCGTGCTGCTGGCTCGCCAGGCTCCTGAGCTCGGGCCGCTCGGCGCGCGCCGTGTCTTCCAGGGCGGCGAGGTCCGGCGGCGCCGGCGGGACGGCCAGCGTGTCGGCCGTCTCCAGCCCGGCGCCCAGGAGCCGCCCCATCAGGCGGTTCAGGGCGGCCCGCGCGTTGGCCAGGTCGCGCTCGTTGGCGATGAGATCGTTGTCCGACTGGGCCAGGTCCACCCGCGCCTTGAGGACGTCGAGCCCCGCCACGGTGCCGGCGCCGTAGCGGGCCTGGGTCTTGTCGAGGAACTCCTGCGCGAGCCGGCGTCCCTCGACCAGGTCGGCGTGGTGCTGCAGCGCCACCAGCAGCGCGTCGTACGCCTGCGCGGTCGCGGACGCGGTCTGCTGCTGGAGCTGGAGCAGGGCGGCCTCGCCGGAGGACACGTCGGCGCGGCCCATCACCCCGCGCAGGTGGAACTTGGACGGGAACGGCACCGAAATCCCGAGGCCCAGGTCGTGGCCCGTGGCGCTCCCCGGCCGGGTCAGGCTCGACTGCCCGGTGACGTCGCCGCTCAGCACGAGGTCGGGGAACGCGACGGCCTGCACCACGCGGGCGCGGGCCTCGTCCACCTGCTCGCGGGCCACCTGAAGCGCCGGGTTGTGCGCCAGCGCGGTGTCGATCGCCTGCCGCCGGGTGAGTCTGAGCGGTTCGCCAGTGCCTTGGGCGGATGCGGTCGCGGGGCTGATCGCCGCCGCGCCTGCCACGCCCAGGGCGATGGTCATCGCACCCCAGTTCAACGTGAGCCTCCGATTGCCGGTCCGTCTGCGCCTTCGGCGCGCGCGCTGCGCGCGGCCGAGACCTACCTGCTAAGAAAGGGATTGCTCAGGCGAGAGGAGCGGGAGGGGCTCGGGACTGCTCGTGGAGGCCGGTGTAGAAGCGGTGCGGGACGGCGGGTGGACGCGCGGCCACGGCGCGGCTCGGGATGTTCTCGAACCGGATCGCGACGCCGAGCGACGCCGACGCCCGGCCGTTGGCCAGCCGGAGCGCGAGCAGGCACTGGTCGGCGTGGTGGTCGGTCCCGCCTCTGGGCTCGTAGTGCGTCCTCGCCGCGGCTCCCGGCGCCCCCGCCCGGTGGTAGAGCAGGGCGTCGAGGCCGGACGCGCCCGTCTCGCCCCCGAAGAACAGCAGGGCGACCAGGGCGGCCATGATCCGGGTCGACAGGGCACTACGCATGGAGCCGTAAGTATAACCACCCCGAGGGGCGAGGTTCCCGCTTGGCCCCGAGCCCGAGCCACGATATGTTCCGGGCCTTCGCGAGGAGCGGATGACCTCTACCGAGCTGGATTCCCAAGTCGAGCGACCTCCATACCTGATGGCCGGCGTCGTGGCGCTGGGCACCCTGGTGCTCTACGTCGCTCACGCTGGCCCCGACCGCGCAGTTCTGGGACACGCCCGAGTACATCGCCGCCGCCTACGTGCTCGGCATCCCGCACCCGCCGGGGAACCCGCTGTTCGTCATCCTGGCCCACACCTGGGGCCTGATCCCGTGGATGCACGCACTACGCGGCGCGCATCAACCTGATGTCGGCGGTGATGAGCGCGTTCTCGGCGGGCTTCTGGTTCCTGATCGCCGAGCGCTGGCTGCGGCCCGTCGTGCCCGCCCGCTGGCCGCGGCGGGTCGCGGCGCTGGCCGGCGCCGTCGCCGGCGGCGACGGCCTTCACCGTGTGGAACCAGTCGGTGGTGAACGAGAAGGTGTACACGGTGAGCCTCCTCTCCATCGCGCTGGTGCTCTGGCTGGTGGTGCGCTGGGGCGACGAGCGGGGCGGCAGCCGGCGGGACCACCACCTGCTGCGTCATCGTCTACCTGCTCGCGCTGACGGCGACCAACCACCTGATGGGGCTGCTGGTCACCCCGGCGGTGCTGGTGTACGTGCTGTACACCGACCCCAAGGTCTTCCTCAGCCCGCAAGTTCCTGGCGTGGGCGGCCGTGGCGGTGGCGCTCGGCGTGAGCCTGTGGCTCTTCCTGCTGGTGCGCTCGCCGCACTTCCCGCCGATCAACGAGGGCGAGCCCACCAACTGGGCGGCGCTGGACTCGGTGCTGAACCGGACGCAGTACGCCAAGCCGCCGCTGAGCGAGCGGCAGGCCGACTTCTCCGCGCAGCTCGGCGATGTGGTGGCAGTACTTCAGCTGGCAGTGGGGGAAGGACTGGTCGCGGCGGCGTGCAGCGGGCGCTGGCGGTCGTGTTCGGCGCCCTGGGCCTGCTCGGCGCGTGGCGCCACTGGAAGGCCGACCGGCGCTCGGCGATGGCGATGACGGCGCTGCTCGTGACGCTGGTCCCGATGCTGATCTTCTACCTGAACTTCAAGTACGGCTTCTCGCAGTACCCGGACCGGCCGAGCCTGCCGCGCGAGGTGAGGGAGCGCGACTACTTCTTCATCTGTCTCCTTCGCGGTGTGGGGGATCTGGGTCGCGATGGGGCTGGCGACGCTGATGGAGTGGATCCAGTCCGCGCTGGCGCAGCGGGTGAGCGACGGCGGGCCGGCGCTGGACGCTGGCGACGCCGGTGCTCGCGGTCGCGCTGGTGCCGCTCGTCGGCAACCACCTCGCGGCCTCGCGCGCCGGCGAGTGGCTGGCGCGCGACTTCGCCTACGACATGCTCCAGTCGGTGCGACCCCTACGGCGTCCTGGTGACGGCGGGCGACAACGACACCTTCCCGCTCTGGTACGCGCAGGAGGTGGAGCACATCCGGCAGGACGTCACCGTCCTCAACCTGTCGCTGGCGAACACCGACTGGTACGACCGCCAGCTGCAGCGCCGGCCGCTGGCCACCTTCGACTCGGCGAGCGCGCCGGCCATCTGGCGCACGCGCTCGTATCCCAAGCCGGCGGGCCCGCTGTGGCACATGACCGATCGCCGAGCTGGACTGCGCTGCAGCCGTACTACGAGCTGGCAGACCGGCGGGACGCTCAACGTCGGCGGGATTCGACATCATCGCTCGACCCGCAGCCGGCTCGGCCATCCCTAGCTCGAGCGCGCCGACGTGATGGTGCTGCGCGCCATCCAGGACCAGTTCGGCACGCGGCCGATCGTGCTTCGCGCGCACGGCCGCGACTACCCCGACCGGTTCGGCCTGACGTACCACCTGGTGGGGCCAGGGGATGGTGCGGGTGCTGGAGCCGGACTCGCCGGTGGTCGTCAACGACACGATTCAGCAGTCGGCCGGAGTTGGGCTTCGTGAACGTGCCGCGCACCCGCGAGCTGCTGGTCAAGGTGTATCACGCGCACACCGCGGCGCGGCACCGGCCGATGGGCTGGATCGACGTGCCGTCGGAGAACATCCCGGCGACCTACGCCTACCTCTACCAGGTCGCTGGGGCTGATGCTGGTCAAGAGCGAGCCGCAGCGAGGCGATGAAGGCTCGACCCTCGCCGACTCGATGGTGAAGAACACCAGCTACGGCCGGTCGGTGAGCCGGCGATGACCTCGCGCCCGGGCGCCGCAGCCGCCCAGGTGTTGTTGACAAAGACGTTGTTCACTGACGCCAGCCGGGCGAGCGGGGGACGATAGCCGAGCGCCGTGTGCGGCCGCTCGAGGTTGTAGTAGCGCAGATAGGGCCGCAAGGCCCGCGTGCGCACCCAGGAGCGCCCGTAGGCCTGCACGTAGGCCCACTCGCGCAACAGCGTCTGGATGAAGCGCTCGACCTTGCCATTGGTGCGCGGCGTGTAGGGCCGGGTCCGCAGGTGCCGCAGCTCGGCCGGCGTGGAGCGCCGCGCGCCAGGCGAGGGACACGAAGGGGCTGCCGTTATCCGTCATCACGCTCTCGAGCGCGGATGCCTCGGCCGGCGTACCACGCCACGCGCTCGCGCCGAGGAAGCCGGCCGCCGTCGCCCCCGTCTCATCGCCCGAGCACCTCGCTGTAGGCCACCCGCGTCGCATCGTCGATCGCCGCGTAGAGCACCTCCCAGCCGATCCCCGCGCGCCCGGCGGGCGTGATCGCCATGGATCCGATGGCCGACGCGCCCGATCCGGCCCAGCTTCTTGGTGTCCACGTGCAGCAGCTCGCCGGGCCGCTCCCGCTGGTAGCGGACCACCGGCGCGGGGGGCGCCAGCCGCGGCAGCCGCGCCAAGCCCTGCCGCCGCTGCTCCGTCACCACCGTCGAGACCGGGAGCCGCAGCGCCCACGCGATGGCCAGCGAGCTGCGGCGCTGGTGCCGTAACCGTCCGATCTGCCGCCGCTGCGCCCGCGGCAGGCGCCGCGGCATCCGCTGCGGCCGACTCGAGCGATCCGCCAAGACCCGATCCCCGGCCTGCCACCGCGCCACCCACGCGTACAGCCGCCGCGCACTCACCCCGACGCCCCGCGCCACGGCCGCGGCCGCCTCCCCCTGGATCACGCGCCGGACGGCCAGGACTCGCCCCGCCGGCGTCATCTTCGCATTCTTATGCACGTTCACTGAGGCCTCCGATGAGCTGTTGGTGGACTGCACACACCCCCAGCTTCGCTCGTCGTGCCTCAGTGAACAACCTCCTTGTCAATCACACCTAGGCGCCCGCCGCCCGCGCCGCCTCGGCGCAGCGGCGCACGATAGCGCCCGCGGGCTCGACCTTCGTGACGCCGGCGACGCTCTTCCCGGCCTGCCAGTAGTCGCGGGACTGAGGGTTGAAGGCCAGAATCGTCGTGCGGAACGCCGTCCGTCGACGACGCATCGTCCTGCAGCAAGCCGCACAGAAGCCCGACGCGCCGCCACTATGGGATCCTATAGTGCGGGCCTGTCTCATGTTGACAAGGGACTCAACAGGCGTATAGTGGGCGGCACCTTGGCGAGCCCGCTGTCGATTGGGAATGGTCGGTCCGCTTTCAACGCGCAGAAAGGGAGGGGCCCGTGAGCGTTACTAGGATTAGGCTGCTGGCAGGTGCGGTCCTCGTGATGGGGTTGCTTGCGCTTTCGCCAAGGCCGCTCGGGCGCAGCAGTACTGCGGCGAGACATGCTCGTCGTGCACGGGCATCTGCACGAATGGCGGGTGCTACACAATTTGCTGCAGTTGGGTGAACGGCGCGTATCAGGGATGCAGTAGCACCTGTGTTCTCGGCTGCTAGTGGTTCCGCCGCTGGGGTGACAGCCAAGGTGGCCTGGGCCGGAGGGCGAGGGTGCTCGGCACGCACCAGTCGCCCTCCGGTCGCATCTGAAGGTGCAGCAGCAGCCATCAGCGCGTTGAGATCGCAGACGGCGCAATCGGGAATCGCTGTGTTGTGGCGTCGAACCTCGCAGTCCGAGAGTGCCCAAACATGAAACGGTTGCTGTCCAATCTGATCACTGGCTTGCTGGTCATGTGCGCTCTCGCTGTCACGGCACTTGTTGTCAGGCGTGAGTTGTTCACCCCGAACCCTGCGCGGCCAAGAAGGATCAGCGGGTGGCCGCAACTGGCCCGGTCGGGGCACGTCATCGGGCCGGCTAGCGCCAAGGTCAGGATCGTCGAGTTCTCGGACTTTCAATGTCCGTTCTGCGGTGCTATCCAGCCCACCCTCAGGCGCCTTCTCGCCGAGTACCCTGGCGAAGTTGCGATTGTGTTTAAGCAGCTGCCGCTTCAGGCGCATCCGTGGGCATTCGAGGCGGCAGGCGCGTCGGAATGTGCGGCGCAGCAGGGGGCGTTCGCCGCTTACCACGATGCGTTGTTCGGGAATCAAGCCGCCATTAGCGGCAGCAGTTGGGACACAACCGCTGTTCGCGCTCACGTGCCGGATCTCGCGGCGTTTGACCGTTGCATGAAGGGCAAGACCTACCGCCTCTCGGTCGAACGCGACGTGGCGACAGCCAAGGAACTGGGCCTCACCGGCACGCCGACGTTCATTGTGGATGGCATGGCGCTGCTGGGGCCGTCCGCCGAGGAATTGGAGTCAAGGGTGAAGAGCGCGGTCAAGAGGAGCCGGGAAGGCGGATCCTGATGGGGTCGTTGCCCAGCGACGCTGCGCCGCTCGACCCGCCTGAGCAGATGAGGGGGACTCAGGTCGTCGCACGCGCCTCGGCATCGTCGGACGCGACAGTCCGCCCGGCCTGGGAGCCGCGTTCGGGCGGGCGCGCCCCGGTGCGGGCGGCGCTGTACATGGGCGCCCTGGTGGCGACCCGTTACAACCCCGTCATGCGGGCCTTCTACGCGCGGCTCCGGGCCGCTAGGAAGCCGGCCAAGGTGGCCTCGTGGCCTGTATGCGGAAGCTGCTGACGATCCTCAACGCCATGGTCCGGACGGGCACCCGCTGGCGCACCCTCGCTGGAGCCCCCGCGTGAGCAAGGCAGTTGCCAACGCCGGTCTAGCGCATGTCACAAACTTGGACGGCGCTGGGGGGCGGCGACCGACCGCCTACGCCGCCGCCCGCGCCGCCTCGGCGCAGCGGCGCACGATCGCGCCCGCGGGCTCGACCTGCGTGACGCCGGCGACGCTCTTCCCCGCCTGCCAGTAGTCGCGGGACGAGCCGCCGCCCAGCGCCGCGCGCTTCAGCTTCCAGACGTAGCGCAGCCCGTAGATGGTCCGCATCAGGTACTTGGTCCGCCGGCCGCGCAGCATCCAGCGCGCGAGCGGGCCGGCCCGGGTGCCGACGCGCTCCACGTACGGCGTCCGCATCACCGCGAGCGGCACGCCGGTCACCCGCTCGGTCAGGACGATGTCGTCCTCGCCGGCCTCGACGATGCGCCGCTTGTAGTCCTCGTGCACCCGGCACTCGTCGGTCGCGATGAACCGCGTCCCCATCTGGACGCCGGCGTAGCCCAGCCGGAGCGCCGCGACGAACGCCCGCTCGTCCCCCACGCCGCCGGCGCAGATCACCGGCTTGCCGAGGTCGCCCAGCTCGTCGATCAGCGCCTCGGCACTCTTCGGCCCGGCGTGCCCGCCCGCGCGGTCGTTCACGGCGATGAGCCCGTGCACGCCGCCCTCGAGCGCGCGCTCGCGCCCACTTCCGCTCGGTCACGTCGTGGTAGACGACGCCCCCCGCCGCGGTGACGCGCTCCACCACCCAGCGCGGGCTTGCCCAGGGAGGTGACGAAGAACCGCACCTCCTCCTCGAGCGCCACGTCGAGCCAGCGCCGCATCCGCTCGAGGTAGGTGCGCGAGGAGCGCTCGATCAGCACGTTCATCCCGATCGGCCGGGCGGTGAGGCGGCGGATGAGCCGCAGGCCCTCGCGAAGGTCGTGCCCGTGCACGTAGACCATCGAGAGCGGCTGCACGATCCCGAGGCCGCCCGCCGCGGACACCGCGGCCACCAGCTCCGGGTTGGTGCACGGATACATCGCGCCGCAGATGAGCGGCACCTCGATGCGCGCCTGTTGCGTGAACGGCGTGGCCAGGGTGACCATTGTCGGCAGCAACGATAACCTCCGGGGAGGCAACCGGCACGGCTCGGTGAACATCCTGCACGTCCTGTCGCAGCACGAAGTCACCGGCGCCGAGCGCTACGGCTCGTCGCTCATCCGCCAGCAGGCGCGCGACGGCCACCGGGTCATCGTCGTCTCCGACACCCTGCACACGCCGGTCGAGGCCGAGTACCTCCCGATGCCGATCGGCGAGCGGGACTACCCGCAGCGCCTCCGCAACGTCATCGCGTTGCGCCGCCTGATCCGCGAGCGCGACGTCCACGTGGTGCACGCGCACTCGCGGGCGGCGAGCTGGGTCGCGTTCTTCGCCACGCGCTTCTCGCGGGTACCGCTCGTCTCGACGCTGCACATGCTGCAACCGGCGCATCGTTCGGTGCGCCTGTTCAGCGTCTACGGCGAGGAGGTGACGGCGGTCTCGCCCAGCGTGGAGGCGGACGCGCTGGCGGTGCTGGGCCTGCCGCGCGCGCGCCTGCACCTGGTGCCGAACGGCACGGACCTGGAGCGTTTCCGGCCCGGCACCGCGCCGGCCGAGGCGCGCCGGGCGCTCGGCCTGCCGGTGGAGGGCCTCGTCGTCGCGCTGGTCGGCCGGCTCTCCGGTCCCCGGGGCCCGCTGGCGAAGTTCGTGGTGTCCGACGTGTTCCCGCGCGTCCACGCGGCGGTGCCCGCGGCGCGCCTCATCGTGGTGGGCGGCATGCGGGGCGGGGAGGACTTCCCCGACGTGGTGGCCGCCACCAACGAGCGGCTCGGCGGTGAGTGGGTGCGCCACCTCGGTCACCAGGAGGACGTTCGGCAGGCGCTCAACGCGGCGGACGTGGTGATCGCCGCGGGGCGGAGCGCGATGAACGCGCTCGCGGTCGGCCGGCCGGTGGTGGCCCACGGCGAGACGCACTACGTCGGCGTGGTGAGCGAGGAGACGGCGGAGGAGTGCCGCCGGACGAACTTCGGCGACTCGGGTGCGCGGCGGCCCACCGACCCGGAGCGCATGGCCGCCGACACCGTCGCGTTGCTCCAGGACGCCGACCGGCGGTGCGAGCTGGCCGAGTGGGGCCGGGCGTTCGTCGAACGGCACTACGACGTGCAGGAGACGTGGCGGCGGACGAATCTGATCTACCGGCGGGCGCGGGCGGCCAGGGCGCGCGGCCGCATCCCGGTCGTGATGTACCACAAGATCGTGGACGCGCCGCCCGAAGGCAGCCGGCACGGCACCTGGGTGACGCGGGAGCGCTTCGCGGCTCAGCTCGCCTCGCTGGCACGTCGCGGCTACGCCACCATCACGTTCCGCGATTACGCCGCGCACCTGGAAGGCGCGTTCCCGCTGCCCCGGCGGCCGATCATCCTCACCTTCGACGACGGCTACGCCGACAACTACACCAACGCCTGGCCGCTCCTCCGGCAGCACCGGATGACCGCCGTGATCTTCCTGGTGGCCGATCCGAACGTCACGACCAACCGGTGGGACGCCGCGGCGGGCGAGCCCCAGGTGCCGCTCCTGGGCGCCGATCAGATCCGCGAGATGATGGACTACGGCATCGAGTTCGGCTCGCACACGCTGAGCCACGCGCGGCTCACCGACCTCGAGCCGGACCGGATGGCCGAGGAGTTGGAGGGCTCGCGCCGCGTGCTCGGGGAGCGGCTCGGCCGGCCGGTCCTCTCGCTCTGCTACCCGTACGGCGCGGTGAATGCGGCCGTGAAGGAGGCCACCCAAGCGGCGGGCTACTGGTTCGGCGTCGCCTCCGACAGCGGGCCGCTCCGGTTGGGGGCGGACCTGCTCGAGATCCGGAGGACCCAGGTCTTCCCGGGCACGGACGGGTATGGGTTCTGGAGGAAGACATCGGGATGGTATTCGAGATATCGGGCGCTGAGGAAGGCGTTGGCGGGTGGTAGGTTGTAGGTGGTGGTGGCGCGGGGTGCTACCACCCACCACCTGCCAACGGCCGACACTCTCCAGCCCTCGTGATGTTGACCGGCTTCTGGGAGGGCAACTAACTTTGCATGTTGGGTCTGAGCCTCTTGGTGGCTGTAGCTCAATCGGTTAGAGCGCTGGACTGTGGCTCCAGAGGTTGGGGGTTCAATTCCCCTCAGCCACCCTCTGAAGACTGGTTGCCGGTTGCGAGACGCCAAGTTGCGAGGGGTTGCGAGTGATGCAGGTGAACGGGAGGCGGTTGCTCGGAACTCGGCGTCTCGCAACTCGCTTTTGCTTCTAGGTCCGTAGCTCAATTGGTAGAGCACCGGTCTCCAAAACCGGGGGTTGGGGGTTCAAGTCCCTCCGGGCCTGCTGCAGGACAGGTGGCAGTTGGCGGGTTGTAGGTTGTGGTAAGGCGCCACGTGGCGGGTGCCTGTCCCACAACCTACCACCCACAACCCGCCAACCAGCATCTACATGGCGGTATCGTCTAGGGGACTAGGACGTGGCCCTCTCAAGGCCAAAACACGGGTTCGAATCCCGTTACCGCTACTCGGCCCTATCGTCTAACGGCTAGGACACCACCCTTTCAAGGTGGGAACAGGGGTTCGATTCCCCTTAGGGCTATGGCCTACGAGGGGCTAGGGGTTAGGGTCTAGGGGTTAGGGGGTGGTGGGGCCTCGCAACTCGGCGTCTCGCAACTGGTCTTGGTCGTGGCGTCTCGCAACTCGCAACCAGCTCCTCACCACGCCCGTCCCGCCGCCAGCAGCCGGTCCGCCTCCACGCCGTCCAACGGCTTCGCGAACAGGTAGCCCTGCACCAACTGGCAGCCCAGCTCCCGGAGCATGGCGAGCTGGTCGGCCGTTTCCACGCCCTCGGCCACCGCGTCCATGCCGAGGTGGTGGGCGAGGGTGACGATGGTCCGCACGATCTCCGCGTTCTCGCCGGCGTCGGTGCCGATGTTGCTGACGAACGAGCGGTCGATCTTGAGGTGGTCGAGCGAGAAGCGCTGCAGGTAGCTCAGCGACGAGTAGCCGGTCCCGAAATCGTCCACGTCGATCTTCACCTTGAGCGCGCGCAGCTGGTCGATCATCGCCATCGCCGACGCGGCGTTCTCCATGACCACGCTCTCCGTGATCTCGATGCGCAGCCGCTGCGGATCGAGGCCGGTCTCCTTCAGGGCCAGGTCGATTTCCTCCACGAGGCCCGGCTGCGCGAACTGCTTGCCCGACAGGTTGACGCTGATCGCGAGGTCGCCCAGGGCGGGGTAGCGGTCCTGCCAGGTGCGCGCCTGCCGGCAGGCCTCGCGCAGCACCCACCGCCCGATGGGGATGATGAGCCCGGTCTCCTCGGCGATGGGGATGAACGCGGCGGGCCCGATGAGCCCGTGCACCGGGTGCTGCCAGCGCACCAGCGCCTCGAAGCCGGTGATGCGTCCGGTCTCGAGGGTCACCAGCGGCTGGTAGTGGAGGCGGAACTCGTCGCGCTCCACGGCGCGCCGGAGGTCGGTCTCCAGCTCGAGCAGGGCCTTGGCGCGCGCGTGCATCGCGGTGTCGAACACCTCGTAGCGCGCCTTGCCCATCGCCTTGGCGCGGTACATCGCGATGTCGGCGTCGCGCAGCAGGTCCTCGGCCTCGCGGTAGCCGCTGGCCGAGAGCGCGATGCCGATGCTGGCCGACGTGAACACCTCGTGCCCGCTGAGGTCGAAGGGCTGCGCCAGCTCCCGCTGGATGCGGTCCGCGACCCGGGTGGCGTCGCTCGAGTCGCCGATGTCGTCCACCAGGATGGTGAACTCGTCGCCGCCCAGCCGCGCCACCGTGTCGCCCGGCCGCACGCAGCGCTCGATGCGGCGGGTGATGGCCATCAGCAGCTCGTCGCCGATCGAATGGCCGAGGCTGTCGTTCACCACCTTGAAGCGGTCGAGGTCGATGAACAGCACGGCGAGCCGGTAGTCGCTGCGGCGCCGCGCGCGGCCCAGGGAACGGGCCAGCAGGTCGGTGAACAGCGCGCGGTTGGGGAGCTTGGTCAGGGCGTCGTGGGCGGCGTCGTGAACCAGCTGCTCCTCGGTGTTCTTGCGCTCGGTGATGTCGGTCTGGGAGCCGGCCATCCGGTAGGGCTTCCCCTCCGGGTCGCGCACCGCCACGCCGCGGCACAGCACCCACACGTAGTGGCCGTCGTGGTGGCGGACGCGGTACTCGGTCTCGAGGTGCGGGGCCTCCCCGGCCACGTGCGCGGCGACGTCGGCGCGGACGCGCTCGACGTCGTCCGGGTGGACGCGACTCAGCCAGTCGTCGGGCGTGGCGCCGACCTCGGCGTCGTCGCAGCCCAGCATGCTCTTCCAGCGGGGCGAGTAGTAGACGTCGTTGGTGGCGAGGTTCCAGTCCCACAGCCCGTCGTTGGCGCCGCGCGCGGCGAGGGCGTAACGCTCCTCGCTCTCCCGCAGGGCGGCGGCCGCGCGCTCCCGCTCGGTGACGTCGCGGAAGCTCCACACCCGGCCGACGCTCGCGCCCCCGATCCGCTGCGGCTGCGAATAGCGCTCGAAGACGCGCCCATCCTTGAACTCCACGACGTCGAAGCTCGTGGCTTCCGGGTCCGCGTACAGCTCGTCCACCTTCGCCATGAAGCGCAGCGGCTGCCTGAGCTGGCCCTGGACGTGCGCCAGGACCCGCCGGTCGTCGCCCGAGGCGAGCAGCTCGCCGGGGATCTGCCACATCTCGACAAACTTGCGGTTGAAGCTCACGATCTTCCCGGCGTGGTCCACCACCAGAATGCCGTCGGCCGTGGACTCGAGCGTGGCGCGGAGCAGCGAGAACCAGCGCTCCAGCCGTCCCTCGTCCGCCTTGCGGTCGGTGATGTCCACCAGGATGCCGTGGAACAACCGCTCGCCGGTCGCGGGATCGGGCGCCGCGTGGCAGGCGTCGAGGACGGTGCGCACCTGGCCGTCGGGCCGGCGGATCAGGAACTCGAACTCGCGCACCGCGCCGTCGCGGCTCAGCACCTCCAGCTCGGAGGCCCGTTGGGCGGGGTCCACCAGGAGGTCGTAGACGGTGTAGCGGGCGAGCTCCTCCACGCTGGCCACGCCCACGATCCCGAGGAAAGCGGGATTCGCGTCGAGGATCTTGCCGTCGAGGGTCGAGATGTAGACGCCCTCGCGCAGGTTCCCCACCAGCTCGCGCAGGGTGTCGGGGTCGCGCAGGCTCTGGACGCGGGGCCGGCCGCCGGACGTGTGGGCCGGATGGCGCGGGCTCGGAACGGTAGCCTTGGGCACGGTGGCTACGGTGACCTCGTTCGTCGTCGAGGGGGGGAGTCGCGGTCCAATCTACCGGTCTGGGCCGGTTGCGCCAGAAGTATCTTCGGCGTTCGGCGTGACGCACGTCACGAACGGCGCGCTTCTTGCCCGACTCGAGTACCGAGCGCGCCGGTCGGGATCGGCGCGCCCCGACTCTCACCTGGAGCAGCGATGAAGGTTCGCCTGGTGGTCCTTCTGGCGGCGTCGTGCGGCGCCGCGCCGCTCGTCGCCCAGTCGGCCCCGCCCGCACCACTCGCGCCGCCGGCCTTCGGCGTCGGCGTGGACCAGACGGCGCGACTGACCTTCGCCATCGCGCTCGGGCCGGCGATGCGGCTGCAGCCCGAGGCGGGGTTCACCCGGGTCAGCTCCGTCTGGCCCGCATACGGCTACGTCGTCGGCACGGCGCCGGCTGACGCGACGGCGATCCAGTCCACCCTGCACGTCGGTGCGGGCCTCTATGTCGTGCGCTCCTTTGCCCTCGGGGAGGGGGAGAGCCGGTCGTCATCTACGGCGGTCCCCGGGCGGGCGTGGATCTGCAGCATCAATCCGTCGCGACGACGTCGGGTGATCAGACCGACTGGTGGCTGGGCGCGGCGCTCGGGGGCGAGTACTTCCTGGGCCGGCACTTCAGCTTCGGCGCGGAGGCACAGCTGACGAAGACGTTTCCGGGCCGGGTGAGCGGCGGCACCGATTCGGCGCTCTTCAGCCTGACGTTCGCGACGACGGAAATCGAGACGCGGGGGGTGTTCGTGATCCGGCTCTACCCCTTCTAGGTTTGTGGTGGGGAGGGAGGACACGATGCGATATGCGGCGATGCTGCTGTGCGTTCTTCTCGTGGCCTGCGGGAAGGGTCAGCCGGCGGGCCGGGCGGCGGGCGATACGCTGACCCGGCGCCAGCGGGACAGCGTGCTCGGAGCCTCTCGGCTTCCCGGGGCGCAGGGCATTCGGGGCGCGTTGCGCGCGCAGGACACCGCGGTGGCGCAGAACGCGCGGACGGACTCGATCCAGTAGGCGTCCGGATGCGGGGCGGCGCGGGCGCGAGCTGATCGGGCTCGACTCCGCCGCCCGGACGGTGCGCGCCGGACGGCGGAGCGTGATGCTCGGCCCCTATTCGTACCGCAGCGCCTCGACCGGATCCACCCGGCTCGCCCGCTGGACGGGGACGTAGCTCGCCGCCGAGCGCGACCGCGGCCGAGCACGATCAGCGACAGCGCGAACACCACCGGGTCGCTGCCCCCGAGGCCGTACAGCAGGGACTGCAGCACCCGGCCGAGGCCCAGCGCGAAGCCGATGCCGATCACGCCGCCGATCGCGATCATCACGCCCATCTGCCGGACGACCAGCGCCCGCACCTTCCAGGCGTCGGCGCCGAGCGCCATGCGGACGCCGATCTCGCGGGTGCGCTGCTGCACGGTGTACGCCAGCACGCCGTAGAGCCCCACCGCGGCGAGCAGCGTGGCCAGCGCCGGCGAACACCGCCGACAGGATGCTGATCAGCCGGTCGAGGAACACGTTGTCGCGGATCTGCTGCGGCATCGTCTTGAGGTCCTCGATCGGGACGGTCGGCGCCATCCGCTTCAGGAGCGCCGTGATGGCCGGGAACTGCTGCGCGGGCGGCAGGGCGGTGCGCACGTAGAAGTTCAGGTACCGGGCGCCCTCCTGACGCCACGGCATGAAGAACAGCGGCGGCACCGGGTCCTTCACGTCGCTGTACTTCGCGTTCTGCGCCAGGCCCACGATCTCGATGTTCAGCGAGTCCGGTCCGCCGGTGGACATGAACTTGTGGAGCGCGTCGCGCTCGAGGTGGAACTTCTTGGCGAACGCCTGGTTGACGACCGCGACCCGCGACGTGCCCTTGAAGTCCGACGGCGTGAACTCGCGGCCCGCCAGCACCGGGATCCCGAGGGTGCGGAAGTAGCCCGGGCCGACCTCGTTGTAGCGGCTGTTGTTGTCGACGTCGGGGCCGGTGGGGAAGCCCTCGACGTACACGTCGGTGCCCCAGTTGTTGCCGGCGAGGAGCGGCACCAGCGACGAGGTGACGCCGGTGACGCCGGGCAGCCGCGCCAGCTCCTCCTCGACCTGCTGGAACAGCAGGCCCGCGCGGCGCGCTGTCGTAGCCGCTGCGCTGCGGGGACATGCGCGAACGTCACGACGTCGTCCACCCGGACGCCGAGGTCCACGCGCGAGACGTTCACCAGGCTCTTGAGGAACAGCCCGGCGCAGATCAGCAGGCCGGTCGCCAGCGCGATCTGCGCGGTCACCAGCGCGGAGCGGAACCGCGCCGCGCCGCGGTGTCCGGCGATCTGGCCGGTGTTGGCGCGGATCGCGTCGATCGAGCTCGGAGCGGGTGCTGTGCAGGGCGGGGAACAGGCCGAACAGCAGCCCGGTCCCGACGGCGAGCGCGCGCGGCGAACGCCACCACCGACGGCTGCAGGGTGAACTGCATGAAGTTCGAGGTGTCGGCCGGCATCAGCGAGGCCAGGAGCCGCAGGGTGAGGGCGGCGACGGCGAGGCTGGCGACGCCGCCCATCAGCGCGAGGATCACCGACTCGGTGAGCAGCTGCGTCACCAGGTGGCGCCGGCCGGCGCCGAGGGCGAGGCGCACGCCCATCTCCTTGGCGCGGCTGGCGCCGCGCGCCAGCAGGAGGTTGGCGATGTTGGCGCAGGCGATGAGCAGCACCACCGCCGTGACGCCGAACAGCATCGTGAGCGGCGTCTTGGCCTGCGCGTGCACCTGGCTCTGCCCGCGGTAGCCCGGGAGTCACGCCGATCTCCTTGGTCTTGAACTTCGCCATCGTGGCGGCGCTCATCCCCTGCTGGAGCGGCGCTTCCACGTCGTTCAGGATCGGGCGGTAGATCCCGTTGAGGGCGCTCTGCGCCTGGGCGAGCGTGACGCCGGGCTTGAGCCGCCCGAACAGGTAGAGCCAGTAGCTGCGCCGGTTCTCGTACGCGGCCCTAGCTCGAGAGCTTCGGGCCCATCGTGAGCGGGACGAACACCAGCGGGTGGCTGCCGAACGTGGTGCCGTCGAAGTCGCGCGGGGCCACGCCGACGATGGTCAACAGTCTGGCCGTTCACCGTGATGGTCTTGCCGACGACCGAGCGGTCGGCGCCGAGGCGGCCCTGCCAGAAGGCGTAGCTGAGGACGGCGACGAAGTTGGCGCCGATGGTGGCGTCGTCGTCGGGGCCGAGCAGGCGGCCGAGGGCCGGCGTGAGCGCCAGGGTGCGGAAGTACGAGCCCGAGACCTCGGTGGCTTCGCCGGTGAAGGGCTCGCCCTTGACGGCGAAGTTGGCGCCGAAGGTGCGGTGGGCGGCGAGGCCGGTGAGCACGTTCTGGCTGCGCTCGAGGTCCCGGAACATCGGGTAGCTGAACACCTCGTCGCAGCCCCCCGCCTGGTTGCACGACTGGGAGCCGGGATTGGGGCCGGGGGCGGTGAGGTTGACGAGCCGCTCGGGCTCCGGGACCGGCAGCGGCCGGAGCAGCACCTGGTCGGTCAGCGAGAAGATCGCCGCGTTGGCGCCGATGCCGAGGGCCAGGGACAGCACCGCGACCGCGGTGACGAACGGCGTCCGGAACAGCGTGCGGAAGGCGAGCCTCACGTGGCGCATCGGCGACTCGGCTGACGACGTGGATGGGGGTGGCCTCGGCGGCACGACGGTGCCGGGTGCATCACCGTCGATTTAGACAGCGCGAGCGCCGGAATGGTTGCCGCGAGCCGCCCGGTCGCGACCTGGCTCGGGCGCCAACGTAGCCCACGGCCTCGCTGTGGACCATACGGGTGTGCCGCGATTCGGTGTCAGGTCCCCGGCGCGCCTACCGCAGCAGGGCGAAGCCCGCCGTCACGAAATCCTCGTCGAAGGCGTGCCGGCCTTGGCGCCCGCGCGCCGCTTGCCGAGTGGTACCATCACCGCGTCGAGTCTGGAACTTCTCGTGGTAGCACGCAGCACCTATTCATCACGGCCTCGAGTCCCGAGCCGCTGGTGGCCCACGCGGCGGGCTCGGTTCACTGGCTTTGAGCGAGGGGCCGGCGGATCAAGGAGGCGGTGATGAACGCGCTTCACGGTGGTCGGCGGTATCTCCTGGCATGCGCCTTGGGCATCATGCTGCAGCCCGTTCGGGCGATGGCACAGCAGGATTCGGGCGCGGCGGGAGCGGGTGGGCGGCGCGCGTCCGCCGAGCGGGATGGGCGGCACGACTTCGACTTCGAGATCGGGAGCTGGAAGACCCACGTGTCGCGCCTCCTGCATCCCCTGACGGGCTCCACGGCGTGGGTCGAATACGAGGGCACCTCCGTCGTGCGCCGCGTCTGGGACGGCCGCGCCAACCTGGTGGAGCTCGAGGTGGACGGTCCGGCGGGTCACATCGAGGCGCTGTCCCTGCGCCTGTACGATCCCCAGACGCGCCGGTGGAGTCTCTACTACGCCAACAGCGCCGACGGAGCCTTGAGCGTGCCCGCCGTCGGCGCCTTCAGGAATGGCCGCGGCGAGTTCTTCGATCGGGAGCCGTTCCACGGCAGAACGATCACCGTGCGCAACGTGTGGACGAGCATCACGCCGGACTCGTGCCGGTTCGAGCAATCGTTTTCCGGTGACGGGGGTAAGACCTGGGAAGTGAACTGGATCGCGACCGACACGCGGGTGACCGGCGGGCCCCACGACGGGCCCTGAGCGCCGCCCAAGGCCGGCGCGCAACTCACGCCTTGACAGGTCATAAGATGACTCTCTACGATTCGGCAGCAGGCTGGCTGGGACAGTGGAGCGGAGGAGTCTCGACACGATGCAGGCACTGGTGTTCCACCTGACGCGCGCGCCGTCCCGTCTTGCGCCCTTCGGCCGTCTGGGCGCGAAGCACGGGACCGGGATGCACGTGTGTCTGGCGAATCATCGCCGGGGCACGGTCCCCTGAGGAGTCAGCCCGCTGGGTCGCACGAAGCTGTGCGAGCGCCCTCCCGGAGCTACTCCGGGGGGGCGCTGGTCTTTTGGGCCGCCTTCCCCATCCGGGCACGCGCGGTCGTCTTGGCATCAACTGTGGAGTGATGCACCGATGCTCAACCGAAGGCAGTACCTGCTGGCGAGCGATTTCGACCAGACGCTGAGCTTCAACGATTCGGGGATCGTGCTGAGCGACCTGCTCGGCCTCTCCGGGTTCCGGGAGAAGGTGGCGGGCCTGTCGCAGGTTCACTTCGTCCAGCAGGGCGCCGAGCTGGCGTATCTGCTGCTCCACGATCCGGAGTACCGGCGGGTGCGCCGGGCGGATCTGGTGGAGGTGGGCAAGCGGGTGCGCCTCAAGCAGAACCTCGGGGTGCTGCTCAAGCTGCTCGAGGATCTCGACGGGTATCAGTTCCGGTTCTACGTCATCTCGGCGGCGCCGGAGGAAGTGATCCAGTCGGCCCTGGAGGGGATCGTCCCGGAGGATCACATCTTCGGCACCCGGTTCCGCTACAACGGCGGCACGGGCGAGATCGAGTCGCTGGTCCGGGTGCCGGCCGGCTACGGCAAGGTGGCGGTGCTCGACGAGCTCAGGGCGCAGTTTCCGGTCGCCCCCGACCGGATGGTGTACGTGGGCGACGGCAGCTCGGACGTCCACGTGATGCTGCACGTCAACCGCCTGGGCGGTCTCACGGTGGCGGTGTCGGAGAACAAGTACCTCACGCCCATCGCCCGGCGCACCATCCTGGGCGACGACGCGCTGAGCGTGCTGGTGCCGGTGCTGGAGGAGATCGTCGGGCTGGACGCCAACGGGATTTGCGCGCTGTTCGAGGCCCACGGCTTCGTGGTGCAGGAGTGGGACAAGGTGCGGACCGATTCGCTCACGATCCGCGAGAGCGCCGTGGCGCCGACGGTGGCCGCCGAATGATCGACGCCCTCGGCTGGGTCGCGACGGCGCTGTTCGCCAGCTCGTACTTGTTCAAGCGGCCGGCGGCGTTGCGGAGGATTCAGGCGCTCGCCGCCGGCGCTGTGGGTGTGCTACGGCGCGATCATCCACGCCCTGCCCGTGGTGGTGGCGAACCTGCTGGTCGCGGGCATGGCGATCTGGTCGTCGGTCGGTTGGCGCCGGCGTGACCGGGCGGGCGAACCGCTTGCGCAACGCGTCGCCCCTGGCGAGGTTTTCTCCCCGCGCGCCGCTAGCTCAACTGGCAGAGCAACTGACTCTTAATCAGTAGGTTCCGTGTTCGATTCACGGGCGGCGCACCTAGACTTGCTGGCTGCACAGCTTCTTGTGTCGCGGGAGTAGTCGCGGGACTTCCGCCGCATCACCCCGCCATCCTGGCACCCGTAGTCACGCAGTCCGCTCCTTGCTGGCGTGGCGCTCAAGCCCGAGCAGCCGCCGGAGCCGGGCTCCGTCACCTCGCAGGAAGTCGCTTACATCGTGCGCCTCGTACAAGTCGGTCACGTCCTGGGCTCCGTGTCCCAGATACATGCGCCGCCGAGTCCGAGGGATCTTCGCATCCTGCAACCAGCGGGCGAATGTGCGGCGGAGATCATAGGGTCGGCGCCCATCGGCTGCCGTCGCCCACGCTCGGCGGAAAGCGGGGTAGAGGCGCTCGGGGCGGGCAACGTGCATGACCCGGGGCACTGCTCGCTCGCGACCGGTACGCTTCGTCCCGTGAATCAGAACCCGGTCGGCCAACTCCTCCCAAGGCGTCTCCCAGTACTCGCGTCTGCCCATGCCGGTCGCAGCGAGTGCCCAAGCGATCGCCGCGTACTCAGGCTTCAGCTTCGTGACCGCCTCGCGGAACTGCGCCACGCTCATCGGGCGGCGAACGGGCTTGCCGCGGGGAAGCGTCGATACGGCGGCCACCGCGTTCCACAGCGGTGAGTGCTTGCCGAAGAGGTCGCGAGCGAAGGCGCACGCCGCTGCGCGAGCAAGGCGGAAGGACGCCGCGGTTCCTTGGCGCTCACAATCATCGCGGTACCTGCGGAGGGCGTCGGGGAGCGCACCCACACGAGCGTCGTTCGGCGCATGTTCAAGGAGCCGACGCGCGGCAAGGATGCGCGCGGCTCGGTTGTCGTCGCCCGTGCTTGCATGTTCGGCCCACTCGGTTAGGCGAGTGAACGGGATCAGCGCGTTCGCGTCTGGGATCTCATTGAGCTGTCCGCGGGTGAACCGTTCGAACAGCTCCATCGGCGAAAGCTTACCGTCCCGTACGGCGGAGAGCAGGTCGCGCCCGCCATCTCGCTTGGAGAGAAGGCGGAATGCCGACTTCATCTGAGCAAGGAGTGTGGGGTCATCCGTCCCGCTTGCCTTGGAGAGTCGGCCGACGCGCCGGAACCTAAGATCGAGAACCAGTGTGCCCCGGCGATTGCTGCGGAACGGGCTCATAGGTGCCCCCCGAAAGGCAGACCAAGTCGCTTCACCTGGCGATTTGCTCCAAGTACTCCAGTACGTGCTTCGCGAGATACCGGCGCCGGTTGCCGAGGTAGCCGCTCTTGATCGGTAACTGCTCAACCTTTCGGACGCTGAGTTGCAGCCAGTCGGCGACTTGATCGACGGTCAGAATTGTCTCTGGCGTGTAGCTAACCGGCTGACGCTCGATGAGCCCGGCGCGGTCCGCGGCCGCGGCGCCGTCACCTCGCAAGGCGCGCATGCACTACCGCGGGTTCTCGCGCGCTTGGGCGAGGAGCTTGGGGAATCGCGCGCTCCCAGAACCACCCGAGGGCTTGTAGCGTCTTCAGCCAGCTGCGGGCCTCGGGCGTCTTGAGCCACTCCGCTTGTCGCTCGGGCACGTCCGGCTGGATAATCACCTGTTCCCCGAGCTTCTCCGCCTCCAGCAGTGGCCCGAAGACGAAGCACGCGATGCGCCTCGTGATGGCGGAGCCCTTGGCGTTACCGATGATGGGGCGCGACTCAGATTCGGGCAGGTTATCCAGATGCCGACTGAGCAGTCCGTACACCTCGATCAGCGGCCACGAGGCGAAGGGAACGATGACCGCCGCTCCTCTCCCGAGCCACCCGGTTGGGTGGGCGCAGGGGGCAGAGGGACGTGCCAACCGCCAATAGGGATCTCGTCGCTGTAGTCGTCCTTCAGGAACCACACATCGGGGAAGCCGTGCCTGATGGCTATAGCCTTGATGGTTGCGAACCCCGGATTGACGGTGGTCCCGGTGTACAGGTCCCGCAGCGTGGCGTAGGGGAGCTTGGTCACCTGGGAGGCCAGCCGGATATTGCCGTCGTAGGCCAGGTCGATCAGGCGGCGGATCTTGCGTGTGAGAGGAGCCGTGGGTGGTTCGGCCTTCGGCTTGGGTTTTCCAACCCGGCGCTTGCGATCCACGTCGGCCTCCAGAGTGCGCCAAGAACACAGTTAACGGACTACCGACTCTGTTAACGGGCTGCCGAATGGTACGTTAGCGGCTGAATGAGCGCAAGAGAGCTGGCGGTTGGGTAGTGGTACCACGCTGGTGGCGGTCCTGACTGAGGCCGGGCGCATTGCCAACGCTCTGGCCATGAGTGACCAACAAATCATCGAGCAGATTTGAAGACGGGGCGACGGCGGTGCCGGTGACGGCACCCGTCACCGGTGCACCACATGAGCGCTCGCTGCTCTGCTTACCAGCACCCGTTGGCACGCGTCACCGGTGCACTGCATGAGCACCCGCTGCTCAGCTCGCCAGCACCCGTGGGCACGCGCCCGCTGCTCAGCGCACCAGCACTCGCTGGCACGCGTCACCGGTGCACTGCATGAGCACCCGCTGCTCAGCTCGCCAGCACCCGTTGGCACGCGCCCGCTGCTCAGCGCACCAGCACTCGCTGGCACGCGTCACCGGTGCACTGCATGAGCACCTGCTGCGCAGCTCACCGGCAGCCGTTGGCACGCGTCACCAGTGCACTGCATGAGCACCCGCTGCTCAGCTCACCGGCAGCCGTTGGCACGCGTCACCGGTGCACCGTATGAGCACCCGCTGCTCAGCTCACCGGCAGCCGTTGGCACGCGTCACCGGTGCACTGCATGAGCACCCGCTGCTCAGCTCACCGGCAGCCGTTGGCACGCGTCACCGGTGCACCGCATGAGCACCCGCTGCTCAGGTCACCAGCACCCGTTGGCAACGCGTCACCGGCGGCCGCTCTGGGCGGCGGCGATTCGCGAGGCTGACCGCGAGGTGCGTCTTCCCGAGGCCGGGGGGACCCATGCTTTCCGAGCGGATGCGCGAACGCGAATAGAATCGCATCGGGGACAGCGACGTACAGTTGGACCGCCGGAGCCCAATCGCCTCATGACACGCGGGGGCGGCGGCTTTCAAAGCCGCCACCCCCGCACCTCGGGCTCTGCCAAGCCGGAAGGGTTACGGCACCCAGTAGGTCGCCACGGCCTGGTTGCTCAAGGCGTCCGTGACTGTAGACCGCAGCGTCACCTGAGTGAGATACGGCCAGTAGATCGACCAGGCCGTTGAAATGAATTGCCAGCCATGCACAACCTGATTGGGACCGACACCGCCTCTGGCCGCCGGACCATTTCCGCCGCCCCCACCGCTACAGTCAATCGCGCACCACTCCCAGTAATTGCTATAAGGTGGTCTGCCCCCGGAGGGGTGGGCCGTATACCAACTGTTCCCATCGTTCGTGATGTAGTCCGCAAGCGGGACCTGGTTGTGATACAGGTTTACGGTGCTCGGAGTGGAGGTCACGCTGAAGGCGCAGTTTGGGTTGGCGCCGAACTGAACCGTGTCCCTCCAGGCTGGGTAGACATTCCCATACCGGTCCCACACGTTCATTGAGTAAAAGAACACGCCGGTCGCCGGGTACTGAGCGCAATATGTCTGTCCGTTGGTCTCGACAACACCTCCCGCGGCGTACCAATAGACGTAGGGATCGTTGTTCCAGATGCGCCACGTCGACTGGCCCGTAGTCCAGTCCTTCATGTCGACGGTCCAGGTGCACACGCCATTGGTGCAGAAGCTGCTCTCAACCCAACCTTCAATGCTGTCTCCTGCGGCGATGGTTATCGGCGTGGAGTGGCTGCAACTCTCTGCCGTGTGGCCGCACTCCCAGGCCGCCATGGTCCAGTAGTTGCCACCACCGTAGGCGCTGTACCCGTACTGGATCACCGGCTGAATGATGTATCTGTCGGACTGGAGACCTGTGAAGGCGAAATAGACCGTGGGATAGGTGTAGGTCCCCACCGGAGCGGCCGGAACCGTCCAAACCGCGTGTATCAGCTGATACCAGTTTTGGAGCTTGGGTAGCGTATCATAGGCAAATAGAGTCCAGCCGGAACTTACAGGCGCGGGCTGTTGCCTACCTGCTTGAGAGGAGTGTCGGAAGTTGGGGTACGATGGGTATCGGCAGGGGGGGATCTTGTATGTCGTTCCGTCCACGCGACGCACCAAACCGCCGGTGTCAGTTACTGCGCCATTCGGAATCTCATGAACGCACGAGCGATGATACCAGCCACCCGGGGTGAACACGTAGTCGCTCTGGGGCGGTACTGAGGCCAGGATGGATTGGAGGGCTACGGTTCCCACGGAGGAATCTGTTGGCGGCTCCCCACATCCCGCCGCCACCGCTACTGCCAGTACTGCCAGCATGCTGAGGCCAAGTCGGTTCTTCATGAAGCCCCCCTTCGACGGTCAGACTCGACTGCCATGCCTCGCAGGAACGGCCAGAGACTTCGCCTACGGCGCACAGGCCTGAGAGGCACCGAGCGCCGGTGTCGCTGCTCCTATGGGGAGCGCAACGCTCCAGCCGGGCGAGCTGGCTGGAGCGAATTGTGCGGTGGTTCGTCCCAGGACAAACAGAGACCTCACCGCGTGCAGCGAGATCGAATCGTCGGGTGTCCACGTGACGACTGTCGTGTCCCCCGGTCCGACTGATGTTTGCCCCATCCTAGGACCGATAACGGTCAGGGTCAGCTTCCCCGGAAACCGCAGGCATGCTGTCGCAGAGTCCACCGGGCCAAGGTCGAGAAAGCCCACGGATTGTCCTGGCACAAGGAACTTGGGAACCATCCCTCTGACCTCAAACGACTCACACGGCCCGGGGTTGCAGGTCGCGTTCGTGATGAGGACAGTCGGCGCCGACCCGTCGCGCACAACG
Organism: uncultured Gemmatimonadales bacterium; assembly: GCA_963729955.1. Classification (GTDB taxonomy): domain Bacteria; phylum Gemmatimonadota; class Gemmatimonadetes; order Gemmatimonadales; family JACORV01; genus Fen-1245. Next base: position 115,156 of record CAVSQA010000018.1, on the reverse strand, counting down.
CTGAGCGTAGTCGAAGGACCTGTTGGGTCTCTTGCTCCGCACGCTATCGCGGCCAGAAGCACAGCGGATGCGGCAATCGATCGAAGCAACATGGGAACCTCCTTGGCGGCCTTGCCCTAGCGGCAAACGTCGCTGCGGCAAGAAGCACGACGCTGCACATCGACTCCGCGAGCGCAAGACTCCTACGCGCCCTGCTACCGATGGGACCGTGCAGAGACTGACGTCAAGGGCGAGGTTTAGTCGGGATTCCACCACTATAACATCCCATAGCGCAAGCACTTGCGCTGGGCGCGCCCCGTTGCCGGGCGCGTTCACGGTCGGCTCAACTCCTGCTCGCTCCGTCAGCAATTGTGAGGTGCACTGGCCGCATAGTCTGCGTGGTGCGCTTGCGTCCGCGAGGGAGCCTTAGCCGAAGCACGACATCCGTCTTGCTGGCTGCATCTAGGCGGGCCGAGCAGCACTCAGCAAGACCCTCGTCGTTCTGCGGCTGAGACTGCCACCGGGTAGGAGGCGAGCGGCGTAGTGCTGGCCAGTCTCCGCATGGCGTGCGCTTGACTGCTCGCTGGCCGAGCTGCAACCTGTCTCACATCCCTCACCGGCGGTGAGATATGGATGCAGAGGCGCCTTGGAGAATAGCCGCGCAGTATCAGAACGCGTGGCAGCTTAAGGAAACCGGCGAATACGAGTTGCGAGCGCGGCTCTACATTCTCAGTTGCCCACGGAAACACATCCTAATCCTGACGACTGATGGGATGACGACCGCTGAACTTGGAGGGGTTCTGCGCTGCCAAGACTGCGATACCGCGTATCTCTGCCCAAGTGAGGTGAGCTGCCCCTACCGCGCGCACGAGGCGTAGGGCTACCGATGTCTTCTGAACTCAGGCAGTATCGCTTTGCCATGGGTTCCGAAGCGGACCCCTGCTCTGCGGTCTGGAGAATCTGGACCCAGGGAAACGAAGCCTACGTTTCGGTTCGCACCGCGTCGTCCGTTGCCAAGCTGAGCCTTCACGCCAACGGCAACTGGCAGTTCCGAATCGACACTAAGGTTTCCTCCTGGCAGAGACCAAAGCCCTTCCGCCCGGGGTGGACTCACGGCCCAACAATCCTCATCCCTCACAACGATCTCCCAGTCCACCGCCCATACTACGAGCTAAACCGCTCTTCGAAGGTCAACTGGCTTCCTCAGCCACGCGTGGGAATGATGGCGCAGATTGAGCTGCTGTTCGCCGGTCCGGCGGCCTCGTTCGGCGAATGGCGGCCTGCAAAGGAAGAGGGCAACCTCGAACTCGAAGTCCTGACGCTTCGCGGGACCGGTCGCTTGTATGTGGTCCGCTTTGATCGTGAGCTGCTTCCCAAGGAAGTCGAGAGGATGCGGGAGCATCGCCAGATTCTCAGGAGCAAGTCGTTTTCGGACGGCACCCTCTATGGGATATCAGGCTTCACTATCGCAAGCGACGAGCACGGGCGACCCCTTATGGTCGAATTGCAGCACGAAAGGTTTTCGGCAGGGGTGGCCGGGAGGAGCACAAAGGACCCGAACCGCACTACCAGCGGATGATGGCGCGGTTAACGCGTGAGGATGCTTGATCGGCAAGCATCCACTGGCCTCTCGCTGCGCCGTTAGATTACAGTCATGACGGACCCCATTCTTGATCGCGATGCCTCGCTTGTCTTGTCTGTCGAGGTCCGAAGTGCCGCGGCCCCGGTCCTAAGGGAACTCGTGGACTATGGCCTCGCCGTTTTTGAGCGGTGTGGTGTTACCGCGGAGGGGCACGACACTCCGCTCGGCATTCTTTTTCCGTTTCTACACACGCTTGAGATGATTGACGGCGCTGAGGTTCTTCTCAACTCCGCTGCGGCCGTTCCCGCTACGCTCATGCTCCGCGCTGCATTCGAGGCTCTCCTGTCGATGTTGTGGGTTGCGAAGGAAGACTCTGAACGTCGAGGCGCGGCATACGTCGTAGCGGACGTTCACCGGCGTATAGCTTTGAGCGAGCGGTACGACCCGTCAACTCAACGAGGCAAGCAATTCGAAGCAGCGGTGCAGGCCGATGACGTAGGCCACGCATTCAAGCTGGCTGACTCTCCGGATGCAGTCCGAGATCGAGCCGAACTGTTTGCCGTCATCAAGCAACCGCACCTGGCCGCTGCCGCTTCCGAGTACGAGAGGGTGCGTGGTCTGAAGGACCGGGTGCCACCTTTCTACAGCCTGTGGGATGGTCCGCGAGATATCGAGCAACTCGCGAGGCGTTTGGGGAAGTCGGCGTACTACGAAGTGCTCTACCGGCCGTGGTCGGGGACTGCGCACGCGGTCGACCTGGCGCGCCAGCTGACTCATGTCGACGAGACGCCCGCGGTTCGTCGGCTGCGCAGCGGCGATGGCCTGACCGAGGGATACTCGCATGCGATCGCTATCGCGCTGTGGGCTATTGAGGCGGCTCTAACGAAGTACCGCCGTGATGAGCTGCGTGCGTTTTGGACTTGGTATCTCAATCGCGTGAGTCCCACCTACGTGCGGCTCACGGGTGGGCCGAATGCACCGCCGATATCAGTACCCTGAAATGGATACGGGCAGGACGCCGGATTGATGCCCAGCTCTACTCGTAGCTCTCTACCTCACCGCGCGAGGGGCTTGGCCTTGGGTCCCGCCGCCCTGATCTTGGCCCGGGACAAGTTGGTCCTAAGTGCCGGTGATGGCCGGGCTCACCTCACCGTTCATTTCGGGCCTCACTCACGCGTCATTGAACTCCACGAAACGGTGACTGAGTCCGATGGCTCGAAGACTCACAAGCGGCTCTTCACAATCACTCACGCCAACCTAGAACTACTTGTGCGCGAGATTGCCCCCGGCTTCCTGAAGGTGATGAGCGACTTGCTCAATCCTCTGCGTGTCGGATGGATGGCTCGCAGGCAAGTCGCGGTTGTCGTCGGTTTGATCCCTGACGATGCCGATATCGAGAAGGTCACGAGCGTGCGACGTGGAAAGCTGATCGTGGACCCAGACAAACTTGCCACTCACGCGAGCGTTCCTGAGTTTCTCGAAGAGCTCTACGACCTGAGGGATGGTACTAGCTTTGCGTTGTTCGATTGCCGAAAGCCTGGGGGCTCCCGCCTCCTAGGCATCGGCTTCAAGTACACGGACTCTGTCGCCCAGCCTCACTTGACATGGTTTCGTCGCTCCGCGATGGCCGACGCGATGAAGCGGCTAACATCACAGTTCCACGAAGCCGCTGCTCGATACGGTCAATTCCATGAGCCGCTGCCGTGGTCGGTGCTCGGTTCGCCGCCGAACGCCGCTCAACGAGACACGGCCAAGCCTTATGAGTGACGACCTTAAGCCCCAGCGGCTCTACGCTGGATGCATGGAAGAGATCAAACTGCGGATAGACCTGGTGCGCTCCATAACCTCCGGAGCCTTATCGGTCGCTGGGCGCGAGGACTTCTCGGCGGAACTGGCATGCATCCAACTGCGCAAGACTCTTGAGCTGCTGGCGTTTGCTTCTCTCGTCGCGAACAAGGATAAGTACGCGGCAGCGCATTCCGACTTCGCGAGTCACTGGAATGCTAAACGTCTCCTGGCTAACCTGGCGCGCATTCACCCCAACTTCTACCCCACGCCAATAGCGCTCGATCAAGTCGATGGCACAGGTGTCAAGAACTTCCGCAACGTTTCCGAGCCCTATCTGTCGCGCGAAGACTTTGTGTTTCTGTACGACAGAGCATCCCAAGCACTCCACAGTCGCAACCCATTTCGAACCGACTCGGCGGTCATTGAATTCCGGGTCGGTGTAGCCGAGTGGGTCGGGCGCATTCAGACACTACTCAACATGCATTACATGCGGTTGGTGGATAGCGACACTCTCTGGGTTGTGATTATGAAGTCGCCAGACGACGGGAAGGTCCACGTAATGCGTGCAGAGCCCCGCGGTTAAGCCCGTAGTGGGGGCCCGCCGCCCAGCTCGTCACCGCCCCCGGCGCCGCAGCAAGGTTACTCAATGACGGACCGGTGACACGCCGGTGACGCTCACACGTACTCATACCGGCGATGGCGCAGGCCTCACCCGCCGGTGAACCAGTTTTCTGAGAGGTTCGTCATGGTGTCGCGGGACTTGTCGCGGGACTTTCCTGCGACCTAGTGGTGGCTCGGTGCGGCTGCAGGCGAGCCAAGTGCGCACATGGGTGCAGGAGGATCTGGAAACGGTCACCTGTGTCCCTACTCTTAATCAGTAGGTTCCGTGTTCGATTCACGGGCGGCGCACTCGCAGAAAGATCGCGCCCCGCTTGAGGTCCTGACCCTCAGGCGGGGCGTGTCATTTCCGCCGGGCAGGAATCGGAGCTCCCTCTCGACCCCTCTCCTGGCCATTTCCCTGAAGATGAACGGGCATAACACTTTGCGCCTAACGGGCGACTGACGCTGCCCGAGTATGGTGATTGCAGCGCGAAATGACGGGGCTCGCCGGTTCACAGGCAACTCCCACCGTCGCTCGTTGCTTCCACATCGGCACCCACGGGGGCAGATATGAAGACGAAGATCGGCGTCGCACTCCTGATCGTCCTGATCGCCGGCTGCAGCGGCGACAAGAGCACCGGCGTCAACCAGAACGTCACCCAGGTCAATACGTACCTGCAGGGCCTGCCGACCTGGGCGCAGTTCTCCCCGCTCCTGCCGGACCAGGACCCGGCCCCGACGGGCGCGGCGCCGACGCTGGCGTTCGACACGGTGGCGAGCGTCACTGCGCATCGACAGCCTCGGGAACACGAAGACGCGACTCGCAGGTGCCGTACGTGTGCGAGGCGACGCCCTACAGCGTCCAGAAGACGCCGCAGGACATCGTGATGTACAGCCCCAACGCGGCGATCCTCTATCCCGGCGCGTTCATCCAGGGCAAGTCGTACAAGGGCGGCATCGGCTCGCTGCTGCCGCTCAACTTCGCCCAGCGTGGCGCCGATCAACGTCTCCATCCCCGCGATCCAGACGGGCGCGAACTACCGGACGGTGGACACCGTGGACCAGGCGCACGTCGCCTCCGCGGTGGGCAGCATCATCGGCAGCGCGGTGGCGAACAACCTGCAGGCCTCGAGCAGCATCTACTGGCACATGGACACGTACTACTCGCGAGAACCAGTTCGCGCTGTCGTTCAACGCCTCGGGCCACTACCTCGGCTTCAGCGCCTCGGTGGGCGGAAGCGTCCAGACCAACTCGTCGCAGAACACGGTGGTGGCGCACTTCTACGAGAAGATGTTCACGGTCGTCGTCTCGCCGCCCTCCACGCCGGCGGGGTGGTTCCGGAGCGACTTCACGGCGGCGGACCTGCAGCAGCAGGTGGACCTCGGGAACATCGGGCCGGCCAACCTCCCGGTGTACATCGGGGAGATCGTGTACGGGCGGATGATGATGTTCTCCGTCACCTCGACGGCGAGCGCGAGCGACATCCAGGCCTCGATCAGCGCCTCGTACAGCGGCCTGGTGGGCGGGGGGTCGGCGAGCCTGACGGCGGAGCAGAAGAAGATCCTGCAGACCGCGACGATCGACATGGCCTCGGTCGGCGGGAACGACTCGGCCACGATCGCGATGATCCGGAGCGGCAACTGGGCGGAGTACTTCACGTCCTCGGCGTCGCTCTCGACGGCCGAGCCGCTGTCGTACGACTTCTACAACCTGGCGGACAACACGCTGGCGCAGGTGACCGAAGCGACGAGCTACAACGTGACCACCTGCTCGCCGGCGACGGCGGGGCAGTTCGACTTCCTGCCGGCGCAGTCGTTCACGCCGCCGGTGGCGACGCCGTTCGAGACGCGGCTGGTGGACGTCAACGGGGACGGCCTGCCCGACCTCGTCTTCAACCACCGGGATGCCAACAGCAACGACAGTTGCGGTCGCGCTGGCGCAGGTGGACGGGACGTTCGCGGCGCCGACGGCCATGGTGAGCCATCCGGCGACGCCGGCTGCGGGATGGGCGGCCGTACGACCTCCACACCGGCGACTTCAACGGCGACGGAAGGACGGACCTGCTCTGGAGCGAGCGCGATTCCGTGAACAACATCTACGTGGCCCTGGCGAACGGCTCCGGAGGCTGGACGTTCGAGCCGATGCAGCAGGAGACCAAGCGCGGGTGGACCGGGTACGGCGTCTACGTGGGAGACCTCAACGGAAACGGCAAGTCGGACCTGATCTTCAACCAGACGAACGGGGGACCGAACTACGTCGGCCACGGCGCTCTCGAACGGCGACGGCACGTTCGCGCTCGACACCACCGTGCAGCGGCATGGGCACATCGACCGGCTGGACCCACTACGGGGCCTTCGTGGCGGACGTCAACCGTGACGGCCGCGCCGACCTGATCTGGAACGAAACGTACGCGTCCGAGACGAACCGGACGTACAGCGCATTCTCCCTCGGCAACGGCCGCGTCGGAACGCTGAACGGCTGGTACGATCACCCGGTGTCGTGCTGCTGGGGCTGGTACCAGACGATGGTCGCGGACGTCAACGGCGACCAGATCCCCGACATGATCTGGTACGGCGGTACCACGAACTCCCCGGGGACTTTCCTGTCGGTGGCCCTGGGCACCAACACGGGCCCGCTGATCTTCCTGAACCGACAGGACCTGACGGGCGCGGTGGGGCCCATCCCGTCCACCGGAATGATCGGGCGACGTGGACGGCGACGGCCGGGCCGACCTCATCATCAACAGCCTCACGAGCACCACCAATACCGTCGGGTGCTGCGCGGGACGACGACCGGATTCATGGACCCGGCCGTGTCGCCGCTGCAGGTCAGCCCCGTCTCCACCAACTGGAACGCGGCGCTGCCGGCGATGGTGGGCGACGTGAACGGCGACGGCCGCGACGACGTCGTGTGGGTGATCCCCGGCTCGCCGACGCGGGTGTTCGTGGCCCGGTCCCGCGGCGTCGGCGTGGGCCTGGCAAGAGCCAGGCGGTAGCGTGCTCCCGCGCAGCCGATGAGTTGCCGGCGAGTCAGTCTCTGAGCCAGCTTCACGGGCGGCGCACTGCGGGAAGGTTTTGAGCGGCCTCGCGATGAGCGGGGCCGCTCTGTTGTTCGTGAGAACTCGGTCAGGCGCCGGCGGACGAATCTAGGTACATTGTGGCACTCCCGGTTCACAAGCTGCCCATGCTTCATCGCACGATGGACCTGCGCGAGGGCGCGGTGCTGCGCCCCCCCGTCGGTCTGGGACCAGGGAGACCAACGCTCCGGAGGAGTGCTGCAGCACCTGACGCTCGGCCTCGTCCTCGCAGCGGCGTGCGGCAATCCGGCCGCCCAGACGCCTCCGATCGCCGCTCGCGCCCGTCGGGCCTTCGGTCCGCCGCGCGACTGATCTCGACATCGCCGGGCGCGAGACGCGCTCAGGCAACCTCACCCGCGTTCCGCCGGTCGGAAGGCGTTGCCGGCACCTGGCGGCAGCCAGGCCTGGCGCGGAAACGGCCAACACTTGAAGGAGTGCGACTCAGCCGATGGTACAACTGGTGAAAAACTCGGGTCCACGCAGCGTCGGTCCAGCGGGATCTCGGAGAGGAGGGGGAGCCATGTCGGCTCAGGGCCTCGCACGCAAGGCCGGCGCCGCGCCCAACACGGGCCGATGGCGCCACCTGTGCCTCGACCCCGTTGTTGTGGTTGCCTGGTGAGGCGGCTGTTCCTGTTCCTGTCGGTCGCCATGACACTGCCAGCGCGACCGGCAACGGCGCCACCGCTCGCGCGCGCGGTGCGGTTCGGGCCCGACGCATGTGACTTGGCGGCCAGGTACCACATCGCCCCCGCGCTGGCCCACGAGATCATCCGTGCGGCGCAGGATGAGCGCATGCCCGTCGGCATCGCCTTTCGCCTGGTGCGTCGCGAGTCCGGCTTCCAGGTGGATGCCCTTGGGCGCGCGGGCGAGATCGGACTGACGCAGATCAAGCCCGCGACGGCTCGGCTGTTCGCGCGGAACATCACCGTGGCGGCGCTCTACCTGCCACGCGTTAATCTGCACCTGGGCTTCCGCTACGCCGTCACGATCGCGCGCCGGCATCACGGCGACTGGTACCGCGGGTTGGCCGGGTATCACCTCGGACCACGCGTGGCGGATACCGCTACGCTGGCCCGCGACAGCCTCGAATACGCGAGCGGCATCCTCACGGGGGCTCACACGGTGGACGGGTGGCCCGCGCTCGAGCCGTGGACGCAGCCGCGGGGGCCGGCTCAGCCACAGACCTCGCCGGGAGACGGTTCCGGCCCGGCGGTGCCTCCGAGTCGGTAGTTCGGGGTACCGGCGGCCCCGGCGGTCCGGGTCTTCTTGGGTCCCACCGTACGCGCCCTCGCCCGATTGCCGAAGCCGGTCCCGACGCCTAGGCTTGGCTCATGCAGCAGGGACAGCCGAGCCGCACCGCACTCGGTGCCGCGCGTCACCGCGCCGCCCATCAGGTATTCGAGCGCGGGTTCATCTTCTCCGATCCGCTGGCCCTGCGCATCCTGGGACCGGACGCCGAAGCGGCCGTCCGTGAGGCGGACGACGACCCGTCCAGAAGAAGGTTGCGCCTGTTCATCGCCGTGAGAACGCGCTTTGCCGAGGATTCCCTGGCGGCGGCCGTCGCGCGCGGTGTCCGCCAGCTGGTGGTGCTCGGAGCGGGTCTCGATACCTACGCGTACCGCACATGCCTCGGGGAACACGCCTGCGCATCTTCGAGGTCGATCACCCGGCGACCCAAGCCTGGAAGCGCCAGCGGCTCGCCGAGGCGGCGATCCCGGTGCCCCGCGCGCTCACCTTCGCACCGGTCGATTTCGAGCGGGAGACCCTGGCGCGACGGCCTGTCCGCCGCCGGCTTCGATCCGGCGCACGAGAGCTTCTTCACCTGGCTGGGCGTCGTGCCGTATCTGACGGAGCAGGCCGTCGTATCGACGCTCGGTTTCATCGCCGGCCTGCCGGGGGGTGCCCACGTCGTGTTCGACTACGGCAATCCCCCGAGGTCGAGCACCGGCCAGGACGAGCACGCCGCCGCCCACGAAGCGCTCGCCGCGCGGGTCGCCTCCGCGGGAGAGGCCTTCAGATGCCATTTCGAGACGGACGCGCTCCGCGGCAGACTGGCGGCCCTCGGCTTTCGCGAGATCGAGGATCTGGGGCCGGCTGCGATCCGGGAACGCTACTTCGCGAACCGGGGAGGCTCCGTGCCGGACCGGGGCGGCCATATCGTGCGGGCGACGACCGTCCTGCGCCACCTGCACGCAACGAGGAGCGGGCCGGTCCGGCCCGAGAGGAGAACGTGGCGATGAAGGCGATCCGCGTCAGCGCGTTCGGTGGTCCCGATGTCCTGAAGGTCGAAGAGGTGCCGGACCCTCGGCCAGGATCCGGGGAAGTGCTGGTCCGGGTGAAGGCCGCGGGCGTGAACCCGTACGACACGTACATGCGGGCGGGGAGTTACGCATCGGGGAATCCCAAGCTCCCCTGGACACCCGGCTCCGACGCCGCCGGGATCGTGGAGGCCGCGGGCAGCGGCCTCGATCTGAAGCCGGGGCAGCGGGTGTACACCGCCGGCACGATCACCGGGGCGTACGCGGAGCTGGCGCTGTGCAAGCGCGCGCAGGTTCATCCCCTGCCCGAGCGCGTGAGCTTCGCGCAGGGCGCGGGCGTCTGGGTTCCCTATGGCACCGCGTACTACGCGCTGTTCCAGCTGGCGCACGCCAGGCCCGGCGAGACGGTGCTGGTCCACGGCGCGAGCGGTGGGGTCGGTGTAGCCGCGGTGCAGCTCGCGCGCGCGGCGGGCCTCGTGGTCATCGGGACGGCGGGAAGCGACGCGGGGCTGAAGCTGGTGCGCAGCGAGGGCGCGCACCACACCGTCAGTCACCGTTCTCCGGATTACCAGACGGAGATCCGCGACCTGACCGGCGGCGCCGGCGTCGACGTGATCCTCGAGATGATCGCCAACGTGAATCTCGCGCACGACCTCACGATGTTGGCCCATCGCGGACGGGTGGTCGTGATCGGGTCCAGAGGCAGCGTCGAGATCAATCCGCGCGAGATCATGTCCCGCGAGGCCGCGGTGACAGGCATGCTCCTCTGGCGCGTGTCGGACACCGATGCGGCGGAGATCCACGCGGCCCTCGGGGCCGGGCTGGAGAACGGAACGCTGCGCCCGGTGATCGCCGCGGAGCTGCCCCTGGCCTCGGCCCCGGAAGCTCACCGGCGGGTCATGGAACCCGGCGCGCGAGGGAAGATCGTCCTCCTCCCCTAGTGCCCCCGGCCCGGCCGGGCCGGGCCGGTCAGCCGTGCCTTGAGCCACGTGGCCAGCGTGTCGAGGACGTCGGCGCCGACGTTGGTGTCCGTCAGCGACGCGTATTCGCTCGGCGAGCCGTCGGTGGGCGAGACCAGGAACAGGTGGTTGAGGCGCGGGAACACCCGGACCGTCACGTCGCGATTGCCACCCGCGCGGATGGCCGCGGCCAGGGTGTCGGCCTGTCCCGCGCTCACCTGCCGGTCCACCGCGCCCTGGAGGATCAGCACCGGCTGGCGCACCCGCCGCGCCGTGGGGACCGGGTCGTAGGCGCGGAAGAAACGCATCCACGGTACCATCGCGGTGTCGGTCAAGAGCTGGCGCTGCGCATCGGCGATCAGCCGGGCGCGCTCGGCGGAGTCGAGGCCCGGGGCGCTGAGGTAGGGCCACGCCACCTGGTCCCGGAGGATCGCGAGGCCGGTCTTGCCGGGGCCCGCCATCACCACCACCGCCGCCAGGCGCGGGTCGCGCGAGGCGATCAGCGGCCCGATCATCCCGCCCTCGCTGTGCCCGATCACCGCGGTCCGCGCCGCTTCCACGTCGGCGCGGGCGCGCAGCCAGGCGAGCTGCGCCTCGAAGTCGCGCGCGAAGTCCTCGCTGGTCGCGCGCTCGGCATGGCCGGTCGAAGCGCCGAAGGAGCGGTCGTCGCACCGCAGCACCGCGATGCCTTCGGCCGCGAGCCGCTCGGCTACCTGCCGGAACACCCGGTACGCCGGCACCAGCGGCCACAGGCTCTCGTCGCGGTCCTCGAGCCCCGACCCCGTGATGGTCACCGCCGCGGGGAACCGCGGGCCGCCGGCGCGCGGCTTGGTGAACGTGCACCCGAACGACAGCGTGTCGCCGGCCTGGTCGTGCGCGGGTACCCGCACCTCCTCGGCCGTGTAGGCGGCGCCCGCCGGCGCCGAGTAGTCGGGCGTGGGACGGCGCATCCCCGGCAGGGGCGGCAGCGAGTCGCCGGCCTGGCGCACGATGCGCACCCGGCCGACGGCGCTCTCAATGGACTGCACGCGTCCGTCTCCGCCGATCACCAGGGTCATCCGCTGTGGCCCGAGGCTGACCTGCGCCGAGTCGCCGTGGAACGCGACGACGAGGTCGAAGAGGCTGTCGGCCGACGGCAGCCACACGTGCCAGGTCCGGTCCTGGCGGCGTGCCTGCGCCACCAGCGACGGCGATGGACGCCGTGCTCTGGTCGGGCACGAAGGCATCGAGGCCCGCCGCCTTCACCCACTGCCGCGCGGGCTTGCCTTGATCCTGCTGCGACATCCGCAGGCTGTCGCCGTCCACCACCGCCGTGTAGGTCCGGACCAGCGTGTCGGCCGGCAGCCGGAACACGCGGGTCGTCAGCCGGAGCGCGCGGCCCGCCGAGTCCCGCACCGCCTCGCTCGCGAGGCGGATGCCCAACATCGGGATCGTCACCGTCGAGGTGAGCGTCGTCCCGGTCTCCAGGAACGTCTCGCGGCCGACTTCCGCCGTGCCCTGGTACATCCGGAAGATCCCGGCGTCCGCACGGCACCTGCGCCGCCAGCGGCGCCGCCGCCAGCGCCAGCAGGGCGGCCGCGCACGGCACCAACATCCTGCGTGTCCCGTTCATGTCTTCGGTCCTTCGGTCAGGGTCGAACCGCCCGTGTCCTGCTCGTTCTTCCACAGCACGTAGGAGTAGACGACCGATCCGAGCGCGGCCGCGGCGGCGGCGCCCATGGCCGCATAGAGCGCCCAGGGGGCAGCCAGCAGCGCCGTGGCCGCGATGCAGAAACCGGACGCCACGAAGGCGATGCCGCCGAAGCGATGGGTTTTGCGCCACACGGTGTCGCTGCTCAGCGTCCACGGCGTCCGGATCCCCATGAACCAGTTCGGTCGAATGCGCGTCATCAGGTTGCCCAGCAGCACGAACAGCCCGCCGACGCCGAGCGACGCGACGCGGCTCATGTCGACGTCCCAGCCCAGCGCCTTGCCCAGCGAGAGGACGTGGACCGCCGCCACGAAGACCAGCACGGCGTTCGCGATGGTCCAGTAGGTCGGACCGAACAACGCGTAGTTCGCCCGCCGGGGGTCGATGTGCGGAAGGACGGTGAAGACCAGCGCGACCACGATCCCGAGCGCGGGGGCCAGCACCGCCGCCACGAGGCGCGAGGACCAGCCGTTCGGCTGGCCGCGCAGGTTGAAGTGCGTGGCGACCTGCGCCGGCAGGTGCGGGTACGCCCAGAGCGAGAAGCCCGCGGCGATGGCCACGAACAGCAGGCCGGGGACGAGCTTACGCACGATCTGCCTCCTTCTTGGACCGCCCGCCTCTGCGCTGGGCGAGACCGATCAGATGCTGGACCAGCTCCTGGAAGACCGTCGTATTCAGGGAGTAGCGGATGTGCTGCCCTTCGCGCGTCGCCAGCACCAGTCCGGCATCCTTGAGCGCGCCCAGGTGGTGCGAGACGGAGGCCCACGCGATGGGGAACTGGTCCGCGATCTCTCCCGCCGTCCGATCCCGGTCCCGCAGCAGCGCCAGGATCTTCCGCCGGGTCGGGTCCGCCAGCGCCTTGTAGGTCTTGTCCACGCTAATGAGACTATAAGATAATCATCTAAATACAAGGCCCCGGTTCGCTGGCCGCCCACCTGGGGGGGCGAGGTAACGCGTGCGGCGCCGGGCCCGGCGTGGCTACCGGATCGAGATGGTGTAGAGGCCCGTCGCGCGCCGGCCTTCGCTGTTGTCGACCACGATCTGGTAGATCCCGGTCGACCTGAGGCGGAACACCAGGCGGGAGTTGTTTCCCCCGCCCGAGCCACTGTCTTCGGCGAGCCTGCTGCCGTTGGCGTCGTACAGCTGCACGTAGGTGCTGAACGCATCCGAGCTGACGTCGATCGTGACCGTCTGGCCGGCGCTCCCCTGGAACTGCCAGGTATCCGCGTACGTGCCCGCCAGCACCTGGTCGCCCGGCCCCAGCTGCCCCTGCGTCGTCTGTCCGATCGCAATCTGCCCGACCTCGCCGGGCGCCGGGATCTCACCCGTCGGCGTCGTATCCAGTGGAGCCGGCGGCGGCGGGATGACGACGGGCGGCGCGGCCAGCTGGGGCTGCGCGACCGGCCGAGGTTGGGCGACTGGTTGCGGCGCGACCGGTTGGGGCTTGGGCTGTTCCGCGGCCTGCGGCTGCGCCGCCGGTTCGGGTTGCACGACCGGCTGGGCCTGCGCGACCGGCTGTGGCTGGCGCGACCGGCTGAGGCTGTGCGGCCGGTTGCGGTTGCGCGACTGGTTGCGGGGCGACGACCGGTTGAGGCTGGCGTCGGCTGCTCCGCCGGCTGCGGCTGCGCCGCCGGTTGAGGTTGAACGACCGGCTGGGCCTGCGCGACCGGCTGAGGCTGCACAACCGGTGGAGGCTGTGCGGCCGGTTGCGGTTGCACGACGGGCGGAGTCGGCACGCTCGGCTGCGGCTGCGCTGCCGGCTTGCAGGCTGCGCGACCGGCTGAGGTTGCACGACCGGTTGGGGCTGTGCGGCCGGTTGCGGTTGCACGACGGGCGGAGTCGGCAGCGGCTCGGCTGAGGCTGCGCGACCGGCTGAAGCTGGCGCGGCCGGCTGCTGGGGCTGTACGACGGGCGGTTCGACGGCCGCGCTGCGGCTGCGCCGCCGGTTCAGGTTGAACGACCGGCTGGGCCTGCGCGACCGGCTGAGGCTGCGCGACCGGTGGCGGCGTACGACCGGCTGTGGCTGTACGTCCGGCTGAGGTTGGGGCTTGGGCTGTTCCGCGGCCTGCGGCTGCGCCACTGGCTGAGGCTGCGCGACCGGTTGCGTCTGTGCCGCTGGTTGCGGTTGCACGATGGGCTGCGGCTGCGCGCCGGTTGGGCCTGCGCGACTGGTTCGGGCTGCGCGACCGCCTCGGTCGCGATCACGGACAGCGTGAACGCGCCGTGCTCGTCGGCGCGGCGCGCACCGGCGAGGATCTGGTACATGCCGGTGTCGTGCAGGGTGTACGTGATGCGCGCGTTCCGCGCGCCGCCGCTGACGTCGTCCCGCGCGACGCTCTGCCCCTGCCAGTCCTGCAGCTCGAGGCGGGGGTCGAAGTCGTCCGACGTCAGGTCGATCTCCACCGTCTGCCGGGCCGTGCCGTAGAAGCTGAATAGCTTGTAGTGTGACTGGCCCGGCGACAGGACGGGGTCGGCCTCAGTGAGGGCCCCGGTCACGGGCCTGCCCATGCCGATCTGCTTCTGCGCCGCCGCCGGACGCGCGACCAATGCGCACAGGGCAAGGCCCGCCACCAGAGCCCGCACATCGGTCGAACCGCGGTGAGGCACCATTGCCGCACTCTCCTCGATGCCCGCGCGGGGGCGCGGGGCCGCACCACACGGGATGACGCCTGTACGGGTGAGTCTATGCTGGCCCGCACAATAGGCAATACCGGGACCAGGGACCGCGAGGGGCGGGCCACACGGGCGCCGCACCGATCATCGCGCGGCACGGCGGCGGGGACGCCGCCCCGTACCAGGGCGACGGCCGGTGCTGCATCGAGTTCGGCGGGAACCAGATCGCCAGATCTACGTCAACCTCCTCGGCCCGCGTGGGTGGTCGTCGAGGTCAAACGGTCTGGGCGGCGAAGCGACTGCGGTAACTGCCCGGCGATACGCCGAAGCGACGCTCGAACGCGCGCCGAAACACGTCCGCGCTGCGAAAACCGACCGATCGCGCGACCGAGTCGACGCTGACCCTCCGCGAGGTGAGCCGGCGGCTGGCTTCGGCGAGGCGCAGCTCTGCGACGAAGGTGGCGGGGCTCGTGCCGTAGCTCTGCTTGAAGATGCGGGAGAACTGCCTCGTGCACAGGTACGTCTTCGCCGCCATCGCCGCGACGGTAAGATCCGAGCTCAGGTGACCCGCCATCCATGCGGTGAGATCGGCGAACCGGTTCGCCGATCGCTGCTGGAACTGGAGCGGCTCGGAGAACTGGTCCTGGCCGCCCGGTCGCTTGAGGAAGACCACGAATTCGCGGGCTACGGCGAGCGCCTCGGTGGGACCATGATCCTCTTCGATCAGCGCGAGCGCGAGGTCGATGCCGGCGGTGATGCCGGCCGACGTATAGAAGCGGCCGTCCTTCATGAACAGCGCGTTCGAATCCACGATGAGCTTCGGAAAGCGCTCCGCCAGCTCGCGCGCGTAGCGCCAGTGGGTCGTAACGCGGCGGCCGTCGAGGAGACCCGTGGGGGCCAGTCCGAAAATGCCGGTGCACACGGACGCGATGCGCCGAATGCCGGCAGCGCGACTGGCGATCCAGGCAGCGGTCCGCCGGCCCGTCTCCGGGCCCCGCATCGCGCGCCCACCGGGGATCATCAGGGTATCCAGCCGCATCGCCGTCGAGGAGTTCGCATCCGCCCGCAGCGTGAGGCCGGTCTCGGCGACGACGTTCTTGCCGGTGAGGCCGATGATCACGATCTCGTAGGCGGGTGCCGCCGGGCGGCCCGGTGCCTGGTCGGAATGGCCGCGAACGGCCGCGAACGCCTCCGCAGGTCCGACCAGGTCGAGCGCCTGCATGCCGTCGTAGGCCAGGATACCGACACGTCGCCGCATCATGAGCCCCCCTGCGCGTAGCATAGCACCCGGCAGGGGAGGTCTCAAAGGGTCAGCGTACGACGTTTCAGGATACCGTGCCCGGACGGTGACGGGCCGCGGTTCGCTCCGCGGGGCGCCTACGGCATCCGCATCCCCGGCATCTGGCTGGACGGCGGGACCAGTCCCTTCATCCGCAGATACACGACGATGTTCCCGTAGTGCTCCCAGGTGTGCCATAGGTTCCAGTTCAGCATACCGAACCTGGTCCGGCGCTGGCCGGTCGTGACCATGGCCGTGCCCGCGCTATCCGTCAGCGCGTCGTAGGCGCCGTCGCAGTAGGCAAAGGCGGCCTTGAGCGCCGCGACCAGGTCGCCCTTGCTGGACAGGGTCGTCTCGATCTGCCGATAGGCCGCCTGCCTCACTTCACCCTTGGCGGGCGCGCACAGGTTGTATTGATCGTCGGCCACGTGCGCCACCTGCTGGCCGAAGGTGCGCACGTCGGGCGACGGCTTGAAACCGTAGTCGGTCGCCGGCATCTCTTCCGCCGCCCTGATGAAATAGTCTCGTACGGCCTGATAGTCCGCCTTGACCTCCGCGCTCAGCGAACCCGCTTGCTCCCGCCACCACGCCCCGCCGCCCGAAAACGCGAACGCCAGCGCGAATGCGACCGATCGATTCATGACTGAGCCCTCCACGCACGCCTGCGGGTATGCGCGGCACAGCGCCACGCGATGCCCAAGGCTAGCGCCGGCGGACCAGTGCTCCAAGGACGATTGTACGACGTTTTAGGACATCACCCGCGGGCGGTCGCCGGTTCGGCGGCGTCCTCGATCGGCGTGAGCCGCGCGCCCGGCCCGTTGCCGGACGCCGGACTCAGGGCCGCACGCCGGGGATCTTGAGGTCGATCTGGTAGACGCTGGTGGTGGCGGTGATGAAGAGCGACCTGCCGTCGCGGCCGCCCCAGGCGACGTTGGACACGATCTCGGGAACCAGGATGGTGGCGATGTGCTTGCCCGCGGGCGAGAAGATCCACACGCCACCGGGACCGGCGCTGTAGACGTTGCCCGCTCGATCCACCTTCATGCCGTCGGGGTTCCCGGCGCGCCGCTCGGCGGAGGCGTCGTAGAAGACCTCGCCGGCTCCGAGCGTGCCGTCCGGCTTCACCGGGTAACGCATCCAGATCTTTCGTGACCCGGAATTGTCGACGTAGAGGTACTTCTCGTCCGGTGAGAAAGCGATCCCGTTCGGGCGCGGCAGATCGCTGACGAGGAGCTGGAGCGCGTCCCGTCGCGGCGGGGCGCCCGGTTCCTGGCCCAGCGCGGCGGGCACCCGATAGACGCCGTTGACCGTCAGCTCCTTGGCCGGGTCGGTATCCGACTGCGTGCGCAGACCAAAGGGCGGATCGGTGAAGTAGAGCGAGCCGTCGGACCTGTAGACAAGATCGTTGGGACTGTTCAGGCGCTTGCCCTGGTAGCTGTCGGCGAGAATCGTGTGCCCCGCCGACGGGTCGCCGAGCGATTCCACGCGGTAGACGTCGCGCTGGCCGTGACCGGCCACGGTGAGCCGGCCGCGTGCGTCGAGCGTCATGCCGTTGGAGCCGGGCTCACGGCCGCCGAACGGTGCGCTGCCCTGATATCCGCTGGGCTCGAGGAGGATCGTGGCCGGACTCCCCGGGACCACCTTGCGGATGGTGTTGCTGGGAATCTCGGCAAACAGCAGATAGCCGTCGTGAACCCAGACCGGCCCCTCGGTCCAGGTGTAGCCCGTCGCCAGCTTCTGAAGCGTCGGGGCTTCAGGAACGATGTCGTTGGCCGCCGGATCGAGGCGCTCGACGGCTACGGGGACTTGCAGCGCGGCGGAAGGCCCCGGTCTCGGCGCGTGCCAGGCGGCGACGGCGAGACCGCAGCAGGTCAGAGCGAGGAGGCTGAGAGACGTGTTGGGTCGCATGGGGTGGTGCCTCTTCTCGGACGTCGGTTGCGGAGCGGGTGGCGGTGCAACGTTACTGCTCGCAGGACCGGACCGCCATCGGTGATGGCTGGGACTTTCCGGCCGCAACGCCTCGTGGACCGCGCCCGATCGGTGTACGTTTCGCGCCGTGACAGCGTACGGGGCATACCGGGACCACCAGGAGGCACCATGAGAACGACATTGCTCGTCATGCTGGGAGCCGCACTCCCCGTCGCCCTCGCGGCGCAGGCTCCGCAGGGGTGCACGCACCGCGGCACCGCCGCCCAGGTGGCGCAGCGGCCGAGCCCGCTGGACTCGGTGCAGCTGACGGTGGACAGTGCCGTCGTCAAGGTCTGCTACGGCCGGCCGTCGGCGCGCGGACGGGTGATGCATAGGTGGCGTGTTGCCCTTCGGTCAGCCGTGGCGGCTCGGGGCCAACGAGCCCACGCGCCTGATCCTGCCCGTTCGCCGCCGAGGTGGCCGGCGTGCACGTCGAGCCGGGGACCTACTCGCTCTACGTGGTGCCGCAGCAGACCAGCTGGGAAGTGCACGTCAACAAGGTGGTGGACCGCTGGGGCATCCCGATCAGCGACTCGGTGCAGGCCCAGGACGTGGGGAAGGGCACCGTCCCGGTCGAGACCCTCGGCGCAACCCGTCGAGCAGCTCACGCTGCGCCTGGTCGCGGGCACGCCCGCCGAGCTGGTGGTGGAGTGGGAGAAGACGCAGCGTCCGGATCCCGATCCGGAAGGCGGGCTCGTAGGCACCGGGCTCGATTCGCGGGCGGCGCGCCGCCAGGACTGCCGGGGCGGATCCGCGACGAGCGGAGCCGCCCCGCCGTCTTTTCCCCGGCGCCGGCCGTCCCGATGTCGATCCGGGCGCACGCCGTTCGTTTAGGGTGACAAGCCGGCTCGGACGTCACCAATGGCACCAGGGAGGGTCAGCCGATGAAACAGTACCTGCTCACGATTTATCAGCCCGACGGGGGGCCCGCTCCGCGCGAAGTCCTCGAGAAGGTGATGCGGGACGTGGACGCCCTGAACCGGGACCTCAAGGCCGTCGGCGCGTGGGTCTTCTCGGGCGGGCTGAATCCCCCGACCACGGCCACGGTGCTGCGGCTCAAGGACGGCGACGTGCTCGCGACCGACGGTCCGTACGTCGAGGGCAAGGAGCACGTCGGCGGGTTCTGGATCATCTCGGCGCCCGATCTCGACGCGGCGCTCGAGTGGGGCCGCCGGGCCGCGCGGGCGGTCCCCCTCCCGATCGAGGTCCGGCCGTTCCAGGACAGGCCCACGGGCTGAGACCTGGCGTGCCGGACCTGGCCGCGGCCGAGATCGAGCGTCCCGGGATGTGACCGGGCTGCGGAGTTCGTTCTCTACCCGAGGCCGGAAGAGACCCATCTGCGGGAGAAGCTGGACTACCTGAAGCGGCACAAGCTCAACCTGTACGCGCCCGATCCGTAGGCCGGCCGCCGCCGGCGCGTTCGCCCGTTACGGCCGGGGCGCGCCCCCCAGCAGGACGAGACTGACCGTCACGCGGTTGGTGTACATCCGCAATGGGAGCGGCGTTTCGGACGACGCGTTCTGGAAGGCGTAGCCTATCCGCAAACCGACGCGCGCACCGATGGGCTGCTGGAACTCCAGCTGCCACTCGACGACGGGGCTCTCCCACAGCGCGACGACGCTGCCTCCCGTGGCGGCATGCAGCAGATTCCGCATGACGCTGGCATTGCTCGCGTTGAAAGCGTGCCCGTTTTCGGGGCGCGACACGAGGCGCACCACCGGGGCGGACACGCGCAGCGCGAGATGCCTGCCTCCGGCCAGGCCGTAGTCCGCGAGCAGGTGCGCGTCCAGCGCGTGCGACCAGTACCAGGAGCGGTCGAAGAAGGTGTACCCGGTCGCCGGATCGGTCGCGTTGAAGTCCGTCCAGGTGAGAAACGAAGAGACGCCCACGCCGGCCAAGAGCGCGAGGGGAAACCCGCCGCCCGGCGGGCGCAGCGAACGCAGATACGCATATGAGATGGAGCCGTCGTACGGTGTCACGTCGCGCGGCTGCGCGGCGGACTTGATCGTTCCCGAGGCAAACGAGGTCTCGATGGCCTGTCTGGAGTGCGCGGTTTCGCGGCGGTACGAGGCGCCCAGCGCGAGCAGGGACCCGCCGAAGGCGACGGGCGACAGGTAGTTGTCCCGGACGCGATAGTCCGTGATGCCGGCGCCGAAGGCGAACGAGTGCGTCGGGCCTTCGGACGGGCGGCGCGGGCTCTCCTGACTCAGGGCGGATGCGGGCAGCAGCAGGGCGCCGGCCAGCGCGGCGGCGAGCACGATGGTCGTTTTCATCGCCCCGTCAGCGGCCGTTGAGGTGGTACTGGATCAGGCGGCTAGAGGCCGGATCCAGCGGATCGGTCGCGACGCCCGGTCCCTGATTGCTCGCGACGATGATGCCGAAGCGCATCCCGGGAGCCAGCCAGGCGTCGGCGTAGTTGAAGCCGTTGCTGCCCGAGTGCGTGAGCGTCCGTCCGCCGGCCCACGACCGGTCCACCACACCCCATCCGAGCGCGTAGTATCCGCCGTTGCCGTCGGGTGCCACGCCGGTGGTCAGCATGGCGGCCGTTGCCGGCCTCAGGAGTGTCTGGTGCCCCGCCTCGGCCGCGAGCACCCAGCGGATGTACCGCGCCCAGTCGCCGATGGACATGTGCAACCGGCCCGCCGGGCTGTAGATGGGCGGGTTGTCCGCGTCGGGCGTCGGCTCGATGGGTGCGTGGCTGGTGGTGTGCTGGAGCGGCTCGTCCTCCAGCCCCGGCGTGCCCATGGGCCCGAAGCCGGCGGTGGTGATGCCGAGCGGCTGGAGCACGCGCTCGACCACCAACTCCTCGTAGAGCCGTCCGGTCAGCTTCTCGACGATCGCGCCGGCGATGATGTACCCGAGGTTGCTGTAGAGGTAGACGCCGCGTGCGGTTACCGGAGGTTGCCCGAGTGCCCACCGGACCACCTCGGCCCGCTGGTCCATCGGCGTGGTCGTGTGGAGGGTGAGCGAGGGGTCGCGCCGGAACCCGGCGCTGTGGGAGAGGACGTCGCGCAGGGTCACGTCCCGGTACTCCGGCCGCATCGTGGCCGCGTACTCGGGAAAGATCGTCGCCAGCGTCGTGGTCCAGTCCACCAGGCTGTCGTCCACCAAGGCCCCCAGCAGCGCCGCCGTGATCGCCTTGGTGTCTGAGCCAATATGGAATTGGTCGTCGGTCGTGACGTTCGCGGCTCCTCCGTAGCGCCGGCAGCCGACCGCGTCCGCCTCGAGAATGCTGTCGTCCGTGACGATGGCACCCGCGAGGGCAGGGACGTCGAGGGCGTAGCGGAGGGAATCGAGGAGCGTCGCGAACCCCGTGGCGTGGGTCGCGGGTGGCGGCGGCGACGTGGATGGACCGAGAGATGAGGTGCAGGTGGACGCGAGCAGCGCGGCGATCAGGGCGGCGCAACCGGTGGGCGGTCTCATGTCGGCGAGATCGCCGCATTTTCCGGTCCTTCGGGCGGCTGGCCGAGCGCCCGTTACGAACGAGATACAGCGAGATATCGCGACGGCTTCCGTCGCCAATTCCGGGGTTCGCCGGTCCGGCGGCGGTGCCGTGCTGCGCGGCGGCCGCTAATCGCGCCGGTAGCGGGCGCCTAGCCTCCGCTGGCCGAGATCAAGGCGGCCGGCGGCGTGTGCGCCGCGCGCCAGGCGGGGATGAACGTGCCCGCGAGCGCGGCGCCGCCCAAGAGCAGGCTCGACCACCCCACCGCCGTGGGATCCCAGGTCGGCAGCGTCGCGGACAAGGAATGAACGGCGTCCCACACCATCATGCCGAGCCAGGTTCCGAAGGCCATGCCCCAGGCCGCCACCGCCGCGGCGCGCGCGAGGACGTACAGCGTGATCCGGCGCCGAGTGGCGCCGGTGGCGCGCCGCAGCCCCAGCTCGCCCAGGAGCGACGTCACCCACAGCCACATGACGGCGAAGGTGCCGAACGTCGCCACCGCCAGCATCGCCCACCCTTCCGCGGTGAACGCCCGCGCGAACCAGCGGAGCGGGGCGGCCTCGGCGGCGAACAGCGAGGCCTCGCTCACCGGCCCCGTCGCCGACGCGCCGGGGCCGAGGGCGGTGTGGATGGCACTCAGCACATCGCTCGCTGCCGGCTCCCCTCGTGCCCGGCGCACCAGCAGCTGCGCGGCCGCCGGCGGGTGCTGGAGCACGCTCGCGTACACGACGAACCTGGGCTCGAACGTCCCACCGAGGCCGACCGGTCGCACGTCGTCCACGACGCCCACGATGGTGTGCTCCGCGTCGGAACCGTACCCGAGGAAGATCCTCCCGCCGACGCCGCCGAAGTGCATCGCGAGCGTGCGATTCACGACCGCCACGCGCGGAGCGAGCCAGCCGTCGGCGGCGGTGAGCCCGCGGCCCGCGATCACCCGCAGCCCCATCGCCTGGAAGCTGTCGGCCGACAGGACGTGGTGCACCGCGTAGAACGCGCTCTCCGCGGTCACGTCGAGCATCACCGCGACGCTGCCGAGACCGACGAGCGCCCCCGGGCTCGACAGGCTGGCGAGCGCGACGGCGTGGTCGGCCTCGAGCCGCCGCAGCACCTCCGCGTAGCCGGCGGCGCGCTGGGGCACCGGCAGCGCAGCCGCACCGATCTCGTACACCTGGCTCGTGCCGCCCGGCCCCGCTGCCGGCATTGCGATCCGCTCGGCGCCGAGCCGCAGCATCGCGGCGGCGGCCAGCACCGTCAGGCTGAGCCCCAGCTGCACGGCCGGAACGGCCAGCGCCAGCGGCGTGGGGTCCACGGCGGTGCTGCGCGCCGGCCGGCGCACGATCGCCACCGGCAGGAGCGCGCCCAGCACGATCGTTCCGGTGACGGCGAGACAGGCAACTGCGCTCAGGTGACCCGTCGCCGGCCCGAGGCTCCCGGGCCACGCCGCTCCCAGGGCTCGGGCGGCCTGGAGTCCCGCCCCTCCGCCGATGAGCAGGGCCGCGGCGCCCACCAGGGCACCTTCCACCAGCTGGGCCGCGACCAGGGTGCGACTCGAGGCGCCCACGGCGCGACGAACCGCGATCTCGGGCCCCCGGGCGGACGCGCGCGCCGTGAAGACGGCGAGCAGCGTCAGCACTGCCACCGTCACCAGGCCGGCGGCGACACCGCACAGCAGCTTGAAGAGGAGCAGCGCCGCGTCCCGGCGGAGGTCCGCCGGGCCCGCGGCCGGGTGGATCCAGAGGAACCCGGCGTCGAGCGCCCGCGCGGCGGCGAGTGCGAGGCGCGAGCCCACGCCGCCGCTCCAGGTCGCGAGCTGCGCCACCGGCAGCGCCGCCGCGAGCGCGACGGCGCCGGTGGCCGCGGCCAGCAGCGCCGTACCCCGGTACGCGCGCAAGCCGCTCAGCGCCGGGGCGACGGTGCGACGGAAGGCTGCGCGACCGGCCACGTGGCGCGAACCTACACGTTGAACCGGATGTTCAGGATGTCGCCGTCGGCGACGACGTAGTCCTTCCCCTCGATCTGCAGCTTGCCCGGCGTCGTGCAGCGCCTGCTCCGAGCCGTACTTCATGAACACCTCGTACGGCATCACCTCCGCGCGGATGAAGCCGCGCTCCAGGTCGGTGTGGATCCGGCCCGCCGCCTGGCGCGCGTTGCTGCCGCGCCGGATCGGGCCAGGCGCGCACCTCGTCGGGCCCCACCGTGAAGAACGAGATGAGGTCGAGCAGCCCGTAGGCGGTGTGGATGAACCGCGCCAGCGCCGACTCCTTGAGCCCGAGGTCGTCCAGGAACGCCGCCTGGTCGGCCGCGTCCATCTTGGCGATCTCGGCTTCCACGCTGGCCGAGAGCACCAGGCCGGCCGCGTGGATCGCGGCGCAGCCGTTTCGCCATCGCGTCGGGCAACGGGACCGCGGCCTCGTCCTCGCTGCGGTTGACGACGACCATCAGCGGCCGGTCGGTCAGGAACCCGTAGCCGCTGAGCCGGCTGCGGTCCAGCGCCTGCGCCGAGAGCGACCGCAGCGGCAGCTCCTGCTCCAGCGTCGCCTGCATCAGCTCGAAGGCCGCCAGCTCCTGCGGGTCCGGCTTGTCCTTCTTCGCCCGGTCGAGTCGCCGCTCGACCATCGTGAGGTCGGCGAGCAGGCACTCGGTCAGGAAGGCGTCCAGCTCGGCGGCGGGGTCGGCCGGCGCCTCGAGCGCCGGGTTGGGGAACGCGCGGAGCACGAGGCACAGCACGTCCTGGTCGCGAATCTGCTGGAGCGACTTCTTCGACAGGCCCTGCTTCTCGGCGCCGTGCTCGCCGGGGATGTCGCTGAAGACGATCTCGGCGTAGATGGTCTTCTTCGGCTTGAAGATCCCGCTCGAGAGCGTGTCGATGCGCCGGTCCGGCACCTTCACCGTGCCGAGGTGCACCTCGCCGCCGAAACCGACCGGGACGTCGAGGCCGGTGAGCGTGTTGAAGACCGTGGTCTTGCCGGAACCCGCGAACCCCACCAGGCCGATTTTCATGCCCCAATACTACTGCCGGAGCCGTCCGATCGCCGCCCGGTTCTTCGGGTTGCACACGTTCGCGCCGTCCGGCCGGTGCAGCTCGGCGATGCGGCCGCGGTAGTGCTCCTCGATGCGCCCGCGTACCATCTTGAGCGAGCTGTTGAGGAACCGGTTCTGCTCCGTGAACGGCTCCTCGAGCACCGCGAACGTGGAGGGCAGCCACCGCTCCGGGAACATCCCCGCGTGCTTGCCGCCGGCGCGAAACGCGTCCACCTCCCCTTCGAGCAGGCGCAACGCCGCGTCCTGGGCGCCCTCGCTGTCGGGGCGCAGATCGTGATGCCGCATCCAGGCCAGGAGCGCCTCGCGGTTCGGGACGACCAGCGCCACGGTCGCGGGCGACTGGCTGTTGTGCAGCATCACCTGGTCCAGGAAGCGCGAGTGCTCGACCAGAGTCTCCTCGATCCCTTCCGGGCTGTACTTCTCGCCGTCGTGCCCGATCAGCAGGCTCTTCTCCCGGCCGAGCACGTACAGGAACCCGTCGCGGTCGAGATAGCCCAGGTCACCGGTGTGGAGCCACCCGTCGCGGAGCGCCTCCGCCGTCGCCTTCTCGTTTCTCCAGTAGCCGAGCATCACGTTCTCGCCGCGCACCACGATCTCGCCCTTTGCTCCGGCCGGCAGTGGCCGGCCGTCGCCGTCGCACACGCGCAGCTCCAGGTCGGGCGCGAGCGGGCCGGAGGAACCGAGCTTGTGCCGGCGCGGGGTGTTGGAGGAGATCACCGGCGCGGCCTCGGTGAGGCCGTACCCCTGGTACATCGGGATGCCGATGGCGTAGAAGAACCGCTGCAGATCGATGTCCAGCAGCGCGCCGCCGCCGACGAAGTACTCGAGCCGTCCACCGAAGTTGGCGCGGACCTTCCGGAACAGCACGGCGTCGAACAGCGCGACCAGCGGCTTCGAGCAGCGCGCGGAGGCCGCGGCCGCGATCGATGCCCAGGCCGTTGTACGCCGCGGCGGTCGCCACCCCGGCGCGGAACAGCGCCCAGGCGACCGCGCCCTTCTCGCGCACGCCCTTCTCGATGCCCTTGCGGAACGTCTTCGCCAGCGCCGGCACGCTCAACAGGAGCGTCGGGCGCGTCTCCCGGATGTTGACGGGAATGTTGCGCAGCGTCTCCATCGGGCTCTTCCCCGGCTGCACGCATGCGAACGCGCCGCCGGTCGAGCCCAGGGCGTAGATGCCGCACGTGTGGGCGAAGGCGTGGTCCCAGGGGAGGATCAGCAGGGTGACCGCGTTGGGCGGGAGCGGGTAGAGCGCCACGCCCTGCGCGATGTTGGCCGTGTAGTTCCGGTGGGTGAGGACGATGCCCTTGGGGTCGGCCGTGGTTCCCGACGTGTAGCAGATGTTGGCCGGATCGCCTCCCACCAGCGCCTGCCAGGACCGGGTGACTGCGTCGGGGCACGCCGCGAGAAACCTGTCGCCGCGCCGCAGCAGGTCGGCGAACGTCACGATGCCGGCCGCCGCCTCTCCCGGATCGTCGAGCAGGATGACCGTCTCGAGGTCGGGGAGGTCCGGGCGGAGGCTCAGGAGCTTGCGCGCCTGGCCGCCCGAGGCGACGGCCATTCGGCAGCCGGAGTGGGCGAGCCGGAAGCGCAGCTCGGGCAGCTCGTCGATCTTGACCGAGATCGGGACGTTGATCCCGCCGGCGTAGAGGATGCCCAGCTCGGCTCACCGGCCACTCGCGCCGCCCCTCCGAGATCAGGGCGACGCGATCGCCCTTCTGGAGCCCGAGGGAGAGGAAGCCGGCCGCTGAGCGGTGGACCAGCGTGCGCAACTCGGCGTAGGTCGTGCCTCGCCACGCGCCGTCGCGCTTTTCCAGCACGAGGGTGTTCGCCGCGAACCGCTCGACCGAGTCCTCGAACAGCGCGGGCAGCGTGGCGTGGCTCACAAGGTCGGGCATCATCCCACCTCTCTTCGCGATGCGCGGCGGCGGATCGGCCCGGCGCGTCCGGCCATCACTACCGTGCAAGCGTCAAGCCAGCGTCGGCCGGACGCGAGTTGAGAGGATGATCCGCAGGATCGCGGCGTCAAGGCGTGCGCGGCTGGCAAGACCGACGTGCAGAGTCCCGATTCCCTCGCGGTTGCCTCGCGGAGGGGCGTGCCCTTATGGTACGCCGATCCCATGACGCTGCGTGAGTTGCCGGCCCCCCCCCCCCCAGCCCCTAACCCCTAACCCCGACTGCCATGCGCTCTATCGCCTTGCTCGCCGCCGTCCTGATCTGTCCGCTCGCCACCGGCCGCGGCCCAGCCGACACCACCCGCTACACCCACGCCGACACGCTGCGCGGCTCCAACGGGCCGGCGCGCGCGTGGTGGGACGCGCGTTCTACGACCTCCACGTCCGCGTGAACCCCGCCGACAGCAGCATCCGCGGCTGGAACGGCATCACGTACCGGGTGCTCGCGCCGGCGCAGGAGATGCAGATCGATCTCCAGGTGCCGCTCGAGGTGGACAGCATGGTGCAGGACCGGCGGCGGCTCGAGCCTACCGGCGCGACGGCAACGCCTTCTTCGTGACGCTCGCGCGAGCCGCAGCGCGCGGGCGACGTCAAGACCGTCACCGTCTACTACCACGGCAAGCCGCGCGTCGCCACGCGCCCGCCGTGGGACGGCGGCTTCACCTGGGCGCACGACAGCCTCGGCAACCGCTGGATCGCGACCACGGACGAGGGGCTCGGCGCCAGCGTCTGGTGGCCGCTCAAGGACTACCTGGGCGACGAGCCCGACAGCCAGCGCATCGCGATCACCGTGCCCGACTCGATGATGGACGTGTCGAACGGGCGGCTGCGGAGCACGACGCCCAACGGCGACGGCACCACCACCTACGAGTGGTTCGTCGCCGATCCGATCAACAGCTACGACGTCGCCGTGAACGCCGGCGACTACGCGCACTACACCGACACGCTCGACGGCGAGGCGGGGAAGCTGACGCTCGACTTCTGGCCGCTGGCCTATCACCTCGACGCGGCGCGGCGGCAGTGGCAGCAGGCGACGCCGATGCTGCACGTGCTTCGAGCACTGGTTCGGCCCGTATCCCTGGTACGCCGACGGCTACAAGCTCGTGGAGGCGCCGCACCTCGGGATGGAGCACCAGAGCGCCGTCGCCTACGGCAACCATTTCCAGAACGGGTACCTGGGCCGCGACCTCTCGCGCACGGGCCTGGGGCTCCAGTGGGACTTCATCATCGTGCACGAGAGCGCGCACGAGTGGTGGGGCAACAACATCTCGGTCGCAGGACCACGCCGACATGTGGGTGCACGAGGGGTTCGCGAACTACGCCGAGGGGCTCTACACCGAGTGCCAGCTCGGGCAAGACGGCCGGCGCGGCGTACCTGATCGGGCTCCGGAAGCGGATCCGCAACGACCGGCCGATCATCGGCCCCTACGGCGTCAACGCCGACGGCTCGGGCGACATGTACCCCAAGGGCGCCAACCTGCTGCACACGATCCGCCAGATCGTGGACGACGACGCGAAGTGGCGCGACATCCTCCGCGGCCTCAACCACGACCTTCCGGCACCAGACGGTCACCGGCCGGCAGGTCGAGGACTACATCAGCCGCGAGGCGGGCATCGACCTGAGCAAGGTGTTCGCGCAGTACCTGACCACGACGCAGATCCCGGAGTTCGACTACAAGGTCGACGGCGCGACGCTGTCGTACCGGTGGACGAACGTGGTTCCCGGCTTCGACATGCCGCTCCGCGTGAACGTGCCCGGGCTGGGCACGCGGGTGCTGCACCCCACCGAGGCGTGGCAGACGCTGGCGGTCGGCGGCTCCCCCCGGGCCGCGGAGCTGGAGGTGGACGAGAACTTCTACGTGACGGCGCGCGACCTCGGCGTGCCGGGGGCGGCCGGCTCCAGCGGACGGTGACTTCCGGCGTTGCAGCGGTGCGGCGTGACCCCCACCTTTGGGGTGCGCGGCCGCGCACCCAGGCCGTGGGGAGCTGACGCGACGTGACGGGCAGGAAGCTCGCCGAACCTGACGATCGCATCCGCGCCGAGCGGATGGACGCCGCGTCGAGGATGGCGCGCGTGCTCGCCCACGAGATCGCCAACTACCTCGGGTCGATGCGGACGATGCTGTACCTCCTGGCCGATGAGCTGGGGCCCGACCCCCAAGGAAGGGAAGATCTCCAGATCATCGAGGAATCCGTGGACGGCGCGAACAAGCTGGTGGAGGCGCTCCGCGCTTTCGCGCGCGCGCCGGCCCTGGGCACGGGGCCCACGGACCTGAACGCCGTGCTGGGGGAAACCGAGCCGGCGCTGCGGGGGCTGATGCGGCCGGGGACGAGTCTCGACCTCGACCTCGCCAAGGAACGGCTGATGGTCCTGGCCGACGCGCCGCGGCTGGCGCAGCTGGCGCTCGACCTGGTGGGTGGTGCCAATCACGCCCTTCCCGCCGGCGGCCGGATCCAGGTCACGACGGCGCGGGTGCGCGCTTCCGCCGGCGCGGCGCCGGCGGCGTCGCTCGTCGTTCGCGACGACGGCCCCGGCTTCGAGCCCGAGGTGGCGGCGCGGATCTTCGAGCCCTACGTCTTCGACGTGGCGCACGACGCCGGGCTGAGGCTTCCCGCCGTCTACAACGCCGTGACCCGCAGCGGAGGCTCGATCACCGCACGCTCCACGCCGGGCGCCGGCACCGCGATCAGCGTGACGCTTCCAATGGCAACGCCCGCGAGCGCGGGCCGCGGCGCCATGACGCGCGTCCTCATCGCGGACGACCACCCCGTGGTGCGGGAAGGCGTGCGCCGCATTCTCCAGGGCGCGGCCGAAGTGGAGGTGGTAGGCGAGGTCGGGCGGTCGGACGAGGTGCTCGACGCGGTTCGCAAGCTGAAACCCGACGTGCTGATCCTCGACATCGGGATGCCGGGGCCGAGCTACCTGGACGTTCTGGCCGGCCTTCCCGCGGTGGGGAGCGGCACCCACACGCTGATCCTGAGCGCCCAGCCCGAGGAGGAGTACGCGGTGCGGGCGATGCGGGGCGGCGCGATCGGCTACCTCACCAAGGGTTATGCGCCGCCGGACCTCATCGAGGCCGTGCGGCGCGTCGCCTCCGGGCGCCGCTACGTCACGGCGGCCCTCGCCGAGCAGCTGGCCCTCGGCGTGGTCGGGGATACCCCGAAGCTGCCGCACGAGCAGCTGTCCAATCGCGAGTTCGAGGTGCTCCGGCTGCTGGCGGGCGGGCTCAGCCTCAAGGAGATCGGGGCCCGGCTCGGCGTGAGCCCCAAGACGGTCAGCAGTTTCCGCGCGCGGGTGCTCGAGAAGATGGGGCTGAAGACCAACGCCGATCTCGTGCGCTACGCGCTGGAGCACCACCTGATCTGAGCGGCCGCCTCACGCCGTAGGGCTTCGCCTGCGCGGCGGACGGCGGATTCTCACGCGTAACCTCCTGCAATTCCGATGTTTGCCGTGGCCTTTGGAGCCGATCTTTGGCCCCGATGGCAACGACCAAGCTTTCTCGGTCCGCCGGCGCGCCGGCCTCGGGGCTCAACCTCGGGCCGGGCCTTCGGGTCGCGGCGCTCGCGGTGGTCCTGGCGGGCTTCCCGCTGCTCGCGCCGAACGCCCGGGCTCAGCAGCCGGCGGCGATTCGGGCGAGGGCCTACGTGACCACGTCGATTCTCGCGGCCGCCGTGCGGCCGGAGTCGGCACCGGTGGCGACGCTGGCGTCGCTCCAGCCGGCGACCAAGCGCATCCGCATTCCGGGCGTCGGGACGCTCGACGTCCAGGCCGGCCCGGGCGAGGCGGTCCGCGTCGGGCCGCGAGGTCGCAGGATCCCCGCAGCCTGCCCACCGTGACCGTCCAGGTGTTCAACGTAGGTTCGTAGCGCCCGGGCGCTTCGACGGCGTTCCCCCAGGCCCTACCTGGTGCGGCGCGCGGCCGGCTTGACGGGCGCGGCCGGGGCCATGGGCGCGGGCGGCGCGTTGGGGCTCCAGGCGTCGGCGACCAGCATCCACTTCCCGTCGGTCCCGCGACGGAACACCTCGAGGTACTTCCCGTCCTCGGAGGCGCCCGTCTCGGCCGGCAGCTGCTGGTAGTGGTACTTGCCGGTGGTGTACATGAAGTCACCGGCGCCGTCCGCCGTCTCCTGCGTGAGCTGCAGCGCGACCTTCACGCCGGTCATGCCCTTCCACAGCTGGCGGATCTGGTCCGTCCCGCGTGCCATCGGCATGGAGGGAGGCAATACCATGGCATCGGGCGCGTATCCGGCCGTCATGGCGTCGGCGTCGCCCGCGGCGACGGCCATGGTGAACGCGGAGTCCATGGTGTGCGCCATCGCACGGTCGGCGGCGGTCAGCGGCGCGGGCGCGGACTTGCACCCGGCCAACGCGGCGAAGGCGATCATCAGCGTTCCAGCGGCGGCTCTGCGCATCGGACACTCCGTGGTGTGGGGGGGCGACTAGTCTGCCTGTGGTGGGTCGCCCGCGCAAGCGCCGCGCGCCGGGTCACCGCGGTGCGCGGTACCCGCCCGGGACTCCCCGAGGGGAGAGCACGACCTGCCAGAGCTGGTTCTTCCGCGCCCGGAAGGAGCCCGCGCTCGAGAGCAGGAAGTACCGCCACATCCGGTGGAAGCGCTCGTCGTACGTCCCGTGCAACTGGGGCCAGTGCCGCTCGAAGTTCCGGTGCCAGGCGAGCAGCGTGGTGTCGTAGTCCGGCCCGAAGCCGTGCCAGTCCTCCAGCACGAACCGGCCCTCGGTCGCGGCGGTGATCTGGCGTGCGGAGGGCACCAGCGAGTTGGGGAAGATGTAACGCTCGGTCCAGGGATCGGTCCGCGTCTCGCGAGTGGTTGCTGCCGATCGTGTGGAGCAGGAAGAGCCCGTCGTCGGCGAGGAGGCGGCGGACCGTCCGCATGAAGGTGCCGTAGTTCTTGAGACCGACGTGCTCGAACATCCCGATGGAGAGGACGCGATCGAACCGCCCCTCCAGGTCGCGGTAGTCCTGCAGGCGAAGCTCGACGTCCAGCCCCTCGCACAGCCGTCGCGCCGTACTTCACCTGCTGCTCCGAGACGGTGATGCCCACCACCGAGACGCCGTAGCGCTCGGCGGCGAACCGGGCCGTGCCGCCCCACCCGCAGCCGATGTCGAGGAGCCGCATCCCGCGCTCAAGCCCGAGTTTCCGGCACACCAGGTCCAGCTTGGCCTCCTGGGCTTCGTCCAGGGTGGTCGCGTCCTTCCAGTAGCCGCAGCTGTAGATCAGGCGCCGGTCCAGCATGGCGGTGAAGAGGTCGTTGCCGAGGTCGTAGTGGTGGCGGCCGATGTGGAACGCGCGGGACGGCTTCTGGAGGTTGAACAGCTTCGCGCGCAGCGACGCGCAGCGCGTCCTTCCAGGGCACGATCCGGGTGTCGAGCTCGGGCCGCCAGCACGCGATGGAAGAACGCGTCGAGCTGCTCGCAGTCCCACCACCCGTCCATGTAGGACTCGCCCAGCCCCAGCGAGCCTTCCGCGAACACCCGGACCCACAGCCGCGGGTCGTGCACCTGCACGTCCCACGGTCGGTCTCCGTCCACGCGGACGTCGGCGGGCGCCAGGAGCTCCTCGGCGCGGCGGCGGATGGCGTCGACCGGCATCGTGCCTCCCCGAGCGGTCACTCGCTCCTAGCATAAAGTGACCGGCGTCACACTGCCAGCGCTCCTGTGCAAGCGGGCGGACGACGGCACGGTATGCGTCCCTCATCGGTGACGGTGTGCCACCCGAAGGACGATGGCGGAGCGGCAGAAGATGGCGGGAACTCGCCACGTCTGGGCAGTGTCGTACCAAGGCGGCTGCGACTAGATTGCGGCCGCTCACATTCACGCGCTGGTCCCCGCAGACACTCCTCAAAGGGAGAGTGCCATGGTCGTGACGTCTCTTCGAGTGTCTCCTGGTCGTCACCGCCGCGGTGGCGCTGCCCTGGTGGGACCCGGCTGCAGCAGCAGCGCAGCACCGGTCCCACCCCTCCCGCCATCGCGAAGGCGGCGACCGCGAGCGGCGACGGACAGACCGCGCAGGTCGGCACGGCGCTGCCCAATCCGTTGCGCGTGGTGGTGACGTTGAGTGGCGTGGCGCAGACGGGCACGACGGTGTCGTGGGCGACGACGAGCGACCGGGGCCAGGTCGGCGCCGCTACGTCGGTGACGGACGCGAGCGGCATCGCGACCACGACCTGGACGCTGGGCAGCACGGCCGGTCAGCAGACGGCCACCGCGACGCTGGCCGGCGCCTCCGGCTCGCCCGTCTCCTTCACGGCGACGGCGACCGCGGCGCCCGTGCCGCTCATCGCGAAGACGGCGACGGCGAGCGGCGACGCGCAGACCGGCCCGGTCACGGCGGCGCTGCCGAATCCGCTGCGGGTGTTGGTGACGTTGAGCGGCACGCCGCAGGTGGGCACGACGGTGTCGTGGGCGACGACCGGCGCCGGGGCCAGCGTCGGCGCTCCGACGTCCCTGACGGACGCGAGTGGCATCGCGACCACGACCTGGACCCTCGGTCAGACCGCCGGGACCCAGTCGGCCACCGCCACGCTGGCCGGCGCCACGGGGTCTCCCGTGACGTTCACCGCCACGGGCACGCCCGGGGCCGCGACGCAGCTTGCCGTGGCCAGCGGCAACAACCAGACCGCCGTGACCGGCTCGGCGTTCGCCGCACCCCTCGTGGTGAAGATCAGCGACCAGTTCGGGAACGGTGTCGCCGGCGACACCGTGGCGTGGGTTTCGCTCCACGGCGTGACCGTGGTCGCCCCCGCCAAGTCCGCGGCGGGTGCGGGCGGGCTCGCCCAGGCCTCGCTCACGGCCGGCGGCGCGACCGGCGTCGACACCATCACGGCCACGGCCACGGGGCTGACCGGCTCACCGGTGCGGTTCGCGGCGACGGTCGCGGCGGTGCCGACGACCGCCTCGGTGACCGTCGGTCCGGGCATTGTCCTTCACCAGCGTGAGGAACGGCACGTCCAATCCCGCGGTCGACACCGTCGCCGTCGGGGGCACGGTGACCTGGACGTGGGCGAGCGGCTCCGTGCCGCACGGCATTGGTTCCACCGGGTCGCCGAGCTTCACCAGCCAGACGACGCTCGCAGACCACCGGCACCTACTCCTTCACGTTCACGGCGGCCGGCACGTACACCTACGACTGCATCGTGCACGGCATCGCCATGACCGGGCAGATCGTCGTCCAATAGTTCCGGTTGGTACCCGCACGCCGACGCGGCCCCGGGTTCGCCCGGGGCCGCGTCGTGTTTCGAGGCGGGCGCGCCGGCCGCGCGCCGACGGGCACGAGGGGCGCGGACCTCAGTCGCTCGCCGGCGCCTCGGCCTCGGCCCGCAGCGCCGCCGCGTGGGAGATCTGGATCCACAGCACCGCGCCCAGGATCAGCGCCATCGCGAGGAACGTGCGCGAGCCGACGGGCTCGCGGAGCAGCAGCCATCCCAGCAGGACCGCGATGAGCGGATTCACGTACGCGTAGGTGCCCACGATCGTGGCGGGCGCGTGGTGCAGCGCGTAGTTGTACGCGGTGTAGCCCACGATGGAGCCGAACACCACCAGGTAGGCCAGGGCCCCGAGGCCCCGGGCCGTGAGCCGGACGCTGCCGGCCTCGCCGAGCACCAGTCCCAGCACGACCACCACGGCGCCGGCCGCGATCATCTCGATGGCGGCGCCCACGTACGGGCCCGCCTCCGGATGATGGCGCTTGTAGAGCACGGAGCCGAACGCCCAGGACGCGCTCGCTCCGGTGAGCGCGATGGGCCCGCGGAGGTCGGCGCCGAGCAGCGCCCGCGGGTCCGCCTCGACCAGCACCGCCGTGCCGACCAGGCCGAGCACCAGCCCGGCGATCACCCGCCAGGAGAGCCGGCCGGTCCCGCCCGGCACGACGGCGTCGAACAGCGCCATCCACAGCGCCACGGTCACCACGAAGAGGCTGGCCGCGCCGGAGGGCGTGAACTGCTCGGCCCACACGACCAAGGTGTTGCCGCCGCCGAGGAGAAACAGGCCGACGAGGGCGAGCATCCCGTAGTCGCGCGGCCGGCGCGGGAGCCGCTCGCCCGCGGCGAGCGAGCCGCCCAGCAGCAGCAGCCCGGCCAGGAGGAAGCGGCCGCCCGCGAAGAGGAAGGGCGGCATGACGCCGACGCCGATCCGGATCGCGAGATAGGTCGAGCCCCAGAACACGCACACCAGCAGGTAGGCCACCAGGGCCTTGCCTCGGAGCGCCGCCATCAGATGCACTCTCTCGTCAGTGGTGGTGCTGAAACACCGCGGCGCCGGCCGGCGTGAAACGCGGCCCGCGATGCCGCGCGGCCCTACCCCCGTTACCTGAGCAGCGCGATCCGGTAGGGCATCGGGATGGCCACGCCCTGCCGCTCCCGGAACTCCTCGATGCGGCCGAGGGTCGGCTCACCCAACGCGCCGACCTTGGCCAGCAGCTCCGGGTAGTCGCGGAATTGCTGGGCACCCATGAAGGTCTCGTCGCGGGAGATGCCGAGCCGGCCGACGGCCTCCCAGACCCGCTCGACCTTGGTCTCCTCCCCGCAGTACCAGGCCCAGCGCGAGCCGGGCGCCGGATCGACGACGAGCGTCTCCGGCGCGAGCGTCGCGGCGTGGCGCAGCGCGGTGTCGGGGTCGGCGACCAGGTGCAGGGTGAACTCGAAGAACACGACGTCGGCCCGGGTGCGCACCGCCGCGAAGTCTCCCCTGAAGACGATGAAGCGGCTCAGCAGGCCCTGCTCGCGCAGCACCACGCCCAGCCGCCGGATGGCCTCCGGGTCGCGGTCCACGGCGAGCACGCTCCGGGCGGCGGCCGCGTAGCCGACGAGCTGGCCTCCGCCGGCGCCGACGTGGATCACGGACTTGTCCCGGAAGTCGTAGCAGCGCTGGACGTTCTCCATCAACGCCCTGAGGTCGGTCGCCATGCTGGCTGCCCTCCCGGCTCCGGAACGGCCCCGGTCGTGGGTGATGCAGCTTAGGTGGCCCGGCGTCGCCCGGCAATGACCCGGCGCAGGCCACACGACGCGGGGGCACCCGCCGCCGGCGGGTGCCCCCGAGGGCCTGGGCGCGGCCGGTCAGTTGGCGATGAGGTCGGGCCGCACCGTGAGGATCAGAGCTGAGTTCGAGCGACCCACCCTCCACGTTGCCCAGCACGGCGGTCTTGCCGACCGGAATCCCCACCGTGGTGCTGAACTCGCCGCCGCGGAAGCATCAGGTGGACGTCGCAGAGTGACGACCGCGCTGTCGCCGCTCGCCGCCGACCCGGTCGATGCCGGCCTCCAGGTTGTAGGGCCCGCCGGCTCGCCTCGAGCGTCTGCCGGCTTCCGGACTGCTGCGCGCCGGTGACGATGCCCTCGGCGACGAGCGAGTACCCCTGGAAGCGGAACAGCGAGCCGAAGGGCCGCCTCCACGTCGCGGATGCTCGAATCGCTGCGGGCGGCGCCGTCGGCCCTGATCAGCTTGAACGTGAGCCGCACGCTCGGCGTCGGCCGGTCGTATTGCGCGAGGACCCGCGCGATGCGGTCCAGGTTGTCCGGCGTCTCGCGCACCGTCAGCGTGTTCTCGCCCGCGCTCGAGGGCGCCGCTGCGCACCGGGGCGATCGAGTCCACGTAGGGCCCGACGAGCTCTGGGTCTCGCCAGCGATCGATGTAGTGCAAGGTGAACGTGCGTGTCTCGAGCCGGACGGGGGACCGCCCGCAGGCAGCCAGCGGTCCCAGAGCGAGCAGCGCGAGCAGGAAGCGCGCCTTCATGACGACCTCCGATAGGGGAGATACCAGACGACGACGATGTTGGAGTCGGCGGGTTGCAGCACCATCACGTGCCGGCCGGGGGGAGCCACGACCGAGAAGCCTCCGGCGCGCCATCGCCGGCAGCGGCGCGGCGGGCCGGCCGGTCAGGTGCCGTGGCGGCGGCAGGACGAGGAGTCCGGCGAGCCCGGCCGCCGCGGCCAGTGACAGCCCCGCGGCGAGGCGGCGCGAGCGGGTGCGGCGCCGGGCCGCCCGGCGGGCGCGCGCGACGGCGCTCGCATCGTCCGTGCGCGGCGTCGCCGTTCGCAGCCAGCCCGCGAGCGCGGCCTCCAGCGCCCTGACTTCCTCCGCCGCGCCTCGGCAGGACGCGCAGGCCCGGAGGTGGGCCGCCAGCTCCGAATCGGCCTGCGGCGTCAGGGCGGACGGGTCCGCCTCGAGCATCACTCGCCGTGCCTCGGCGCAGTTCATGGCGACGCCCCCTCGGCCATCTCGGGCCAACGTTTCAGGATGCCGGCGCGTAACGCCCTTCGAGCATGGAACAGGTGGACGCGCGCCGTGACCGGGTCGATCCCGAGGCGCTCGGCGATCTCCGCAGGAGAGCACCCCTCGAGATCGGCGAGGTGAAACACCTCCCGCTGGCGGCGCGGCAGCTCGTGCAACAGGCGCTCGGCCAGCGCCGCCACACGGGCCGCGTGCACCTGCTCGATGGGATCGTCGCGACTCGTCGCGTCCACCGCCGCCTCCTCGCTGATCGCCGTCGCCAGGCGCAGTCGTCTCCGCAGCCGGCGCCGCAGGTTGAGTGCCTCGTTCCGCGTGACCTGGTAGAGCCAGGTCGTGAACCGGGACCGGCCGCCGTACTTACCGAGCGACGCGTGCAGCCGGATCAGCACCTCCTGCGCCACGTCCTCGGCGTCGGCGGCCTCGCCCGTCTGCACCAGGGCCCACCGGTAACACCGTGGCCCGGCAGCGCCGCAGCAGCTCGTCCATGGCATCGGCCTCCCCGCGGCGGGCCCGCGGGACCAGCTCGGCTGCCGCCGCTTCCAGGCTGCTGGTATCGTTCAACCCCGCTCCGGAGTGGGTCGCCCTGGTGATGAGACGGCGTGAGATCGAAACGCGTTTAGCGGTGTACTGGCCCTCGCATTCGAATGCCTTGAATGCCTCTCGAAAGGAGTGACGTCAACATGCTGGCCAAACTGCTCGCCGCAGGCGCCCTGGCGCTCGGGGTTGCCGCCGCACCCGGTCACGCGCAGACGTACCACGTCGCCAGGACCGTCACCCTGGGTGGTGACGGCGGCTGGGACTACCTCGCGCTGGATACCGCCGGCCACCGGCTGTTCATCGCCCGTCAGGACCGCATCATGGTCGTGGATCCGGCGGCGGGCACCGTGCTGGGAGAGATTCCGGGCCTCAACCGCGCCCACGGCGTGGCCTTCGACTACGCCTCCGGCCACGGGTTCGCCACCTCCGGGGCCGACAGCACGCGTGACGATGTTCGACCTCAAGACCCTGCACGTGCTGGGCAGGACGACGGCCGCGGTGGATGACGACGGGATTCTCTACGACCCGGCCACCAGGCGCATCTTCACGATGAACGGCGACGCGGGCTCGGCGACCGCCATCGATCCGGTGTCGGGGCAGCGCGTCGGCGCGGTGGACCTGGGCGGGAAGCCCGAGTTCGGCGTGAGCGCGGGCGACGGCATGCTGTACGTGAACCTCGAGGACAAGAGCGAGGTGGCCGAGGTGGACGCGCGGACCCTGAAAGTCACGCGGCACTGGTCCATCGCTCCCTGCGAGTCGCCGAGCGGCCTCGCCATCGATCGCGAGCACCACCGGTTGTTCAGCGGCTGCCGGAACGGCCTCATGGGCGTCTCGGACGCCCAGGCGGGGAAACTGGTCACCACCGTGCCCATCGGCCGGGGGGTGGACGCCTGCCGCTTCGATGCCGGCAACCAGCTCGCCTTCGCCTCGAACGGTGACGGCACCCTCACGGTGATCCACGAGGATGCGCCGGACAAGTTCACCGTCGTCGGCAACGTCGCCACCAAGCGGGGGGCGCGCACGATGGAGCTCGACGAGGCTACCCACCGCGTCTACACCGTCACCGCGGACTTCGGCCCCGCACCCGCGCCGACGCCCGAGCACCCGCGCACCCGGCCTCCGGTGCTGCCGGGCACCTTCGCCCTGCTGGTGCTCGAGCCGTGACCGCGACGCGTTAGCGGTCGAACGGGACAACCGCGGGCGGCTGGGCGACCAGCCGCCCGCGTCTTGTCTACGGTCGGCCCGCCGCTCTAGGTTGTGGGCACCCAACGTCACCAGGCGGTACACCGTGCTCATTCACCTGAGATGCTCGCTCGCGTCTCTCGCGCTGCTGATGCTCCCCGCGGCCGCGGCCGCGCAGCGCCCCGAGGTGGCGCCCCTCGGCGCCTTTGTCGGCAGGTGGCGCATCGCAGGTGCGTCCTACGCCACCAGGCTCTCCACAGCCCGGACGGACGGAGGGCGCCATGGAGTGCCGCTGGTCGGCCGCGGGCCGCTTCCTCGCCTGCGACATGCAGATCGTCGCGGGCGCCGACTCGATCGAGCAGCTGAGCGTGTTCGGGCCCTCGGGCGACGGCCGCGGATTCGTCAGCTACGCCGTGGCCCCCGGCGGACGTCCGGCGTACCGGTCGCACGTCACGATCGCGGGGTCGACCTGGACCTACGAGAACCCTGACGCGCCGGCGACCGGCCCGCGCTGGCACACCATCAACGAGTTCGTGAGCCCCGGCGAAATGCACTGGCGGGTCCAGTTCTCCGACGACGGCGAGCACTGGATCACCACGATGGACGGCGTGGACACGAAGGTCGGATAGCCGAGGCGTGGCCTATGTCTGGCTGGCGGACCTGGTGCTGCTGGCGCATCTGGCGTTCGTCATCTTCGTCGTGCTGGGCGGGCTGCTGGCGCTGCGGCGGCCGAAGGCGGCCTGGATCCACCTGCCGTGCGCGGCCTGGGCCGCGTTCGTGGAGTTCGCCGGGATCGTCTGCCCCCTGACGCCCCTGGAGAACGAGTTGCGGCGGCTGGGCGGCGCGCCGGCCTATGCCGGCGACTTCATCGGCCACTACGTCACGGCGGCGCTGTACCCGGCCGGCCTCACGCGGCAGGCGCAGATCGTCCTCGGCGGCGTGGTGGTGGCGCTGAACCTCGCCGTCTACTGGCGGGTCCTGGCGCGCCGCGGGGGCGGGGGCGGGGGCGGAGGCGGGGGCGCAGCATAGGGCGTGAGCGCCCAGCCTGGCCTCCGGGGGCCTATGCTGGCAGATTGCTGTTGTCAGCCCGATCAGCCCGAGGAGCAGCCTTGGCGGCACCGTTTCGTCGCGCACGGGATCCGGCACCGGCCCCCGCGGACACGCTCGAGCAGTACTTCGAGCCGTTCCGCCTCAACACGGTGGGCTACGACCGGACCTTCCATTCCCCGTACGGGGAGCAGCGCATCGTCTACGCCGACTGGACGGCGAGCGGCCGCCTCTACCGGCCCATCGAGGAGCGCCTGGTCGACGAGGTCGGGCCGTTCGTGGGCAACACGCATTCGGAGTCGAGCGCGACCGGCTCGGCGATGACGCTGGCCTACCACGAGGCGCATCGCCTCCTCAAGGCGCACGTCAACGCGGGACCGCAGGACCTCATCCTCACGCCGGGCTTCGGGATGACCGGCGCGGTCAACAAGTTCCAGCGCCTGCTCGGGCTCAAGGCGCCGGAGAGCCTGCGGCGCCACATCCGGCTCGCGGAGGCGGAGCGGCCGGTGGTGTTCGTCACCCACATGGAGCACCACTCCAACCACACCTCGTGGTACGAGACGATCGCCGACGTGGTGGTCATCCCGCCCGACCAGCGGGGGGTCGTGGACCTCGACGCGCTCGACGAGCTGCTGCAC
This sequence comes from uncultured Gemmatimonadales bacterium, assembly GCA_963729955.1. Taxonomy (GTDB): domain Bacteria; phylum Gemmatimonadota; class Gemmatimonadetes; order Gemmatimonadales; family JACORV01; genus Fen-1245. The sequence goes on along the minus strand of CAVSQA010000018.1, from coordinate 75,280 downwards.
CGCTACCGGCACCGCCCGCTCAAGATCGGCGCCTTCAGCGCCTGCTCCAACGTCACGGGGATCGAGACGCCGTATCACGCGATGGCGAAGCTGATGCATCGGGCGGGCGGCGTGGCCGTGGTCGACTGGGCGGCCTCCGCGCCCTACGTGGCGCTGGACATGCACCCGGCCGATCCGGACGAGCGCCTCGACGCGGTGTTGTTCTCCCCGCACAAGTTCCTCGGCGGCCCGGGCTCGGCGGGCGTGGTCGTGTTCAGCCGCGACCTCTACCACAACCGGGTGCCGGACGAAGCCGGCGGCGGGACGGTGGCGTGGACCAACCCGTGGGGCCGGTATGCGTTCCTGGACGACCCCGAGGCGCGGGAAGACGCCGGGACGCCGGGCTTTCTGCAGGCCATCAAGGCGGCGTTGGCGGTTGAGCTCAAGGAGGCGATGGGCGTCGAGGCGATGATGCGCCGCGAGCGGATGGTCGTGCCGCGCGTGATGGACGGGCTGGAGGCGATTGCCGGGGTGCACGTCCTGGCGCGCGGCTGTCGCGAGCGGCTGGCCATCGTGTCCTTCTACGTCGAGGACGTGCACTACAACCTGATGGTGCAGCTGCTGAACGACCGGTTCGGCGTGCAGTCGCGCGGCGGCTGCTCGTGCGCGGGCACGTACGGGCACTACCTGCTGAACGTGGACCCCTCCCGCTCGAAGCACATCACCGACCGGATCGACCAGGGCGACTTCTCGGAGAAGCCCGGCTGGGTGCGCCTGTCGTTTCACCCCACCACCACGATGGCCGAGGTCGAGCACTGCATCGGCGCGGTGGAGGAATGCGTGCGCCACGCCGCGGCCTGGGCGAAAGACTACAGCTACTCCTCCCACACCAACGAGTACGCGCACCGGGACGGCGACGCCGAGTCCCGGGCGCGCGTTCACCGCTGGTTCGACCTGTAGCGCGGTCCACCGGCAGGGCAGGCGCTCCCTCGTGAATTCCCGCGCCGTCGCCGCGCCCGCGCGCCACTCGCTCGAGACCTACTGGGGCACCGCCGTACTGCTGGTCGCGGCCTGCGCCGCCGCGCTGGCCGTGCTGTTGCCGGCGGCGTCGCTGGTGGGCCGCGGCGCCGGCCTCCCGGTCCGCCTCGCCGCGCCGCCGGCGGGTGGCGTCGACTTCGGGATCGCCTGGGGCGCGTTCGTCCGGAGCCCCGACGCCATTCGCCAGGCGGCGGTCACGGGGCTGGCGCACCTGCTGTTCGGCTGCGCCGCCGGCGTGATGGCGGTGGCCTGGCTCACCACCCTGGCGCTCTCGACCGGCCGCGCGGCCGCGCGCGCGCCCGAGGTGGTGATCCGCCGCGCCGTCGGGGCCACGCGGCTGCACCTGCTCCTGTCCGCGCTGCTCGAGGGCGGGTCCATCGCGGCGGCCGCCCTGGTGATCGGCGGCGCGACGGGGCTGGCGGCGGCGCGGGCGGCGCTCGGGGCGTGGCCCGGCGCCACGATGCCCGCGGCTGCCGCTCCCGCCATCGTCGTGGCCGCCCTGACGGTGGCCGGCATCGTGCTCGGAGCGCTGCTGCCGCTGGCCTCCGCGCGGCGCGGCTCCACGCTGGTCACGGCGGAGGAGGCGCCGCTCGCCTTGGCCGTCCCGGTCGTGCAGCTGGGGGTGAGCCTCGCGGTGCTGGTCGCGGGCGCGCTGCTCGGCCGCGGGGCCGCCGCCGCGGCGCGCGCGCCCGGAGCCGCGCCGGCATCCGGCCGGGTGTACGAGATCACGACCCGTGACTCCACCCCCGCCGAGCGCGCGGCGGCGTACGCGGCGATGCTGCGGGAGCTCCGCGGCAATCCCTCGGTCGGAGCGGCGAGCCTGGCCGGTCCCGGCGAGACGGCGGGGCTCGGTCCGGTGGCCGTCGTCATGACCGACTGCGGCGACTGCCGGTGGGGCGGGCTGGCGCTGCCGCTGCACACCTTTTTGGCCGCGCACCATCTCGTCAGCGCCGACTCGTTCCGGGCGCTCGGGCTCCACGTGGTCGCCGGTCGCGCCATCACGGACGCGGACGGCTGGGGCGGCCGGCGCGTGGCCGTGGTGAGCCGCAGCCTCGCCGTGCTGCACTTCGAGGCCGCCGGCGCGGTGGGCCGGCAGATCCGCGTGGGGCGCGGCGCGGATGGGTCGTACACGGTGGTCGGGGTCGTGGACGACCGCGCGCCGGCGGGACTCGCAGGCCGGGGCGCGCCTCCCGACGCGGTGTACCTCAGCGTGCTCCAGCACCCCGCACCGGCCGTCGAGCTGTTGGTGCGCGGCGCGACCCCGGCTTCCGCGGACGCCGCGGTGGACCGGGCGCTGCGCGGGTCGCTCGGGCCCCGCCTCGGCGCCGTCACGCGCCTCAGCGAGGCGCGGCTCCTCGACGCCGAGGCGGCCCCGCTGCGGTGGTTCGGCGGCATGTTCGGCGCCCAGGGATGGGCGATGCTGCTGATCGCGGTGACCGGCACGTTCACCGTGATGTGGCTGTGGGTGGCCTCGCTCTCGCGCGAGCTGGGCGTGCGGCGGGCGATCGGGGCGCGCCGGCGCGGCGTGCTCGTCTTCGTGCTCGCGCGCGCGGGCCTGGTGGCCCTGGCCGGCGTCGCCTTCGGGACCTGGCTGGGGATGATGGTCTGGGACGCGCTGTCGGCCGGCGCCGCGGGGCTGCCCGCCTGGGACTGGGGCGCGATACTCCGCTACGGGGCGCTGCTCGTGGCCGCGACGCTCGCGGGCGCCTTCCTGCCCGCGTGGCGGGCTGCGCGCGCCACCCCGGCCCGCCTGCTCGGCACGCCCTAAGCGCCCGATCGCCGTCCTCGCGCGCACCGGCGCCGGCGGATACATTTCCCGGCCTTCTTACCACCACAGGAGACCGTCGAGATGAGCATGCGCGCAGGCAAGGCAGTGATGTACGGCGCCATGGCGCTGTCGTTCGCCGGATGTTCGACCGTCCGGAGTGCGATGGGTGGGGCGGCGTCCGGCGTCACCAGCGGCGTGGCGAACGCCGCCGGCAACGCGGCCGGCAACGCCATCGCCAGACACTTCATCGGGCCGACGGTGCCCGGCGCACCGACCGGTGCGGGCGTGGGGTCGGCGCAGATGATGACCTACTACGCCAACTGGATGTTCACCCTCGGCTTCAACTCGGGCGGCTACTGGCTCCCCAACTCCGACCTGCAGCCCGGGCAGTCGGTGACCTTCGAGTTCGAGCAGGGCGGCAACAAGCAGCGGCTGGAGCGCGCGTACCTGACCAAGCTGCCCGACGGCAAGGAATGGTACCGGGTGAAGTGGTACGACATGAGCGACAAGCCGGACACCGTGGTCTTCGAGGCGATGTTCAGCGCCGACCGCTCGCAGGTCCTCAGGATGCGCGGCAAGACGAGCGGCCAGCAGGCCGGCGAGATCCCGGTGGAGCAGAACACCGGGTTCGCGTGGCATGAGCCCACCTACCTGACGCAGGAGAGCCTGAACGCGGCCACCGTGGGCACCGAGACCGTCGCGACCCCGGCGGGGAATTTCACCGCCAAGCACATCAAGTACACGCTGATGGGCGGCGGCACCTACGAGTGGTGGACCGCCGACAACGTGCCGGGCGGCGTGGTGAAGTACGTGGTCGGCTACGAGAACAACATGTACACCCAGACCCTGGTCGCGATGGCGAACAACGCCACGACGGAGCTGGGCAGCTACTAGGCCGGCGCGAAGCTTCGCAGGCGAACGGGCGGCCCGAGTGGGGCCGCCCGTTCCGTTGTCGGGCCGCCTGCGACATCGCGATCGCCTCCGCTGAGACCCCGGCGCCGCCTCGCTACGGCATCCCAGACCTTGCCCGAGGAAACTTTGCACTATAAAGTACTTGGCAACGCAACGCGGAGACGGCGTCGTGAGTCTGCTGGAGCTGGTGATGACCCTGGTGCTGCTCGGCTCGATCCTGGTGGTGCTCGCCATGGTGGGTCGAGTCGCGGCATTCGCGCTCCGTGGCCGGTGGGCGAGCGTGCGCGGCGCGGGCCGGACGCTCGGCTTGCTACCTGGCCGGCTACGCGGCCGTGCTGGCCGCGGTGGGGCTCGCGCTGCCGCGCCGAACCCTGGCGCCCGGAGCGCGCGAGTGTTTCGACGACTGGTGCGTGGCGGGGATCAGCGCGGAGCCGGCGCGGGGCCGAGGACGCGCCGTGCGCTGCGGAGGCCGGCGACGCGGCTGTGGGTGGCGACGGTGGAGGTGTCCAGCGACGCCAAGCGTGTCCGGCAGCGGGCGCCCGACGCGCGCGCCCTGCTCGAGGATGGCCGCGGGCGGGAGTACGCCGCCTGCGGCGCGCCCCTCGCCGAACACGCGCTGGCGGACGAGCTCGACCCGGGGGAGGCGTTCCGGGTGGCGGAGCCCTTTCGCCTCCCCACCGGCGCGGTACCCGAGGGCGTGGTGATCAGCCACGGCGCGTTCCCGGGCGTGCTGATCATCGGCGACGACCAGAGCCTGCTCCACGCTCGTACGCTGCTCGGTCTCGCGGTGCGGGGCGGCTAGCGCGGGAGGAAGCCCGGCCCGCGCAGGCGGGCCTCGCCGGCCGGCCGGTACTGACAAACCTCTCTCGGGCAGTAGTATTCTGGCCTGTGCCCGACGTCCCCGCGGACCTGCACGCCGCCCTCGCGGAGCGCTACGAGCTGCGCCGCGTCCTGGGCCGTGGCGGCATGGCCACGGTCTATCTGGCCGACGACCGCAAGCATCATCGCCAGGTCGCCCTCAAGGTGCTGCGACCGGACCTCGCCGCGTCGCTGGGCGCCGAGCGTTTCCTGCAGGAAATCCAGATCGCGGCGCGGCTGACGCATCCGCACATCCTCGCCCTGCACGACTCGGGTGAAGCGGCCGGGTTCCTGTTCTACGTGATGCCGTTCATCGACGGCCCCTCGCTCCGCGCCCGGCTCGACGCCGACCGTCGCCTGGAGCTCGCGGAGGTGCTCGGCATCGCCACGCCGGTGGCGGATGCGCTGAGCTACGCGCACCGGATGGGGGTGTTTCACCGGGACATCAAGCCCGAGAACATCCTCTTCTCCCAGGGCCACCCCATCGTCGCGGACTTCGGCATCGCCAAGGCGATCAGCACGGCGGGCCACACCAACCTGACGCGCACCGGCTTCCCGCTCGGCACGCCGGGCTACATGAGCCCGGAGCAGGCGGCGGGGCTGACGGACCTCGACGAGCGCACCGACGTGTACAGTCTCGCGGTGGTGATCTACGAGATGCTGGTCGGCGAAGTGCCGGGCCGGTGGCCGACCGAGGAGGCGGTGAGGAGTGGCCGGTGCCTGGAGGCGCCGGCGGCCCACCGCTCGCGCCTGGCGCAGGTGGGCTCCGTCGTGGAGGGTGCGCTGGTGCGGGGCATGGCGATCCGGCACGAGCAGCGGACGGCCAGTCCGGACGCGCTGATCGCGGAGCTGACGGGGGCGGTGGCGCCGCGCCGCCGCTACAACGACAGCGAGGTGCGGGAGATCGTCAAGCGCGCGTCGGAGATCGAAGCCTCGACTCCGACGGCCGGCGGCGCGATGACGGTCGGGAGTGTCGAGGCGCTGGCGGCGGAGGTGGGGATCGCGCCCGAAGCGGTGCGCGAGGCGGTTCGCTCGCTGCGGACGGGCTCGGCCGGGAGCCCGGCGCCCGGTGAGTTAGTCCGGCCGAACGCCTGGATTGGCGGCCCGACCCGCCTGTCGTACGAGCGGGTGGTAGAGGGCGAGGTGCCGGAGGCCGAGTTCCCGACGTTGGTGGAGGAGATCCGGAGGGTGCTGAATCACCCGGGGCAGGTGAGCCAGCTCGGGCGCTCGTTCTCCTGGACCAGCGCGCGCTCCGCCGGCACGACGCGCGGGATCGAAGTCGCCGTCTCGGTGCGCGGGGGCCGCACGCGCATCACCGCGCAGGAGAGCCTCGGCAACCTGATCGGAGGCATCTTCGGCGGCGTCGGAGGCGGCGTGGGCGGCGGCGGCCTGGGCCTCGTCCTGCCGGCGGGCGCCGCGCTGGCGGGGACGGTCGGCGCCGTGTTGATCGTCCCGCTGTGGCTCGCCGGGGTGTACGTGGGCGCGCGGGTGATCTATCGCCGCAGTGTGAAGGCGCGCGCCCGGCAGCTCGAGGAGTTGACGGACCGGCTGGCCTCGCTGGTGCAGGAGCTGACGCCGGGTACGCCCGCGTTGCGCGGCGCCGAGCGGCGCCGGTTGCCGTAGGCACGCCGATGGAGACCCGCCGCATCGGCTCGCTGGAAGTGTCGGCCGTGGGCCTCGGCTGCAACAACTTCGGCACCCGCCTGGACTACGACGGCACCGCGGCGGTCGTCGAGACCGCGCTCGAGGCCGGCATCACGTTCTTCGACACGGCCGACGTCTACGGCCGGGGCCGGAGCGAGGAATTCCTGGGCGGCATCCTCGCCCCGCACCGCTCCCGGGTGGTGCTCGCCACCAAGTTCGGGATGGAGATGGGCCAGGGCCGCAAGGGCGCCCGTCCCGAGTACCTGCGCCGCGCCGTCGAGGACAGCCTCAGCGGCTCCGCACCGATCACATCGATCTCTACCAGCTCCACCGGCCCGATCCCGGCACGCCGATCGCGCAGACCCTGGGCGCGCTCGACGAGCTGGTCCGGAGCGGGAAGGTGCGCGAGATCGGCTGCTCGTTTTTCACGGCGCCGGAGCTCGGCGCCGCGCGGGAGGCCGCGGGCGGCGGCGCGAAGTTTGCGTGCGTCCAGAACGAGTACAGCCTGCTGCACCGGGAGCCCGAAGACGGGCTCCTGGCGGAATGCGAGCGGCAACGGCTGGCCTTCCTGCCGTACTACCCGCTGGCCAGCGGCGTCCTGACGGGGAAGTACCGCCGGGGCGCCCGCGCGCCGCAGGGGACGCGACTGGCGACCAACGCCGACTGGGCGGGCCGGTTCCTGACGGAGCGCCACCTGGCGGTCGCGGAGGCGCTGGCCGCCTTCGCCGCGGCGCCGGGGCCACGCGCTGCTGGAGCTGGCGGTCTCGTGGCTGCTGAGCCGGCCGGCGGTGGCGTCGGTCATCGCCGGCGCCTCGAGCCCCGCGCAAGTGCGCGACAACGCGGCCGCCGGTAACTGGCGGCTTGCCCCGGACGACCTCGCCGAGGTAGATCGGTTGATGGAGGTAGGGACATGAGTCAGCGGACGAAATTCGCCATCCTGGTGGGCGGCGGCCCGGCGCCGGGCATCAACAGCGTCATCGGCGCGGCCACCATCCGCGGCGTCCTGGAGGGGGTGGACGTCATCGGCATCCAGGACGGGTTCCAGTGGGTGATGCAGGGCAACATCGAGCACGTCGTGCCGCTCACCATCGAGCTGGTGAGCCGCATCCACTTCCGCGGCGGCTCGATCATCGGCATCGCGCGCGCCAACCCGACCACCGACCCGGCGCTCCTCGAGAACACGGTCACGTCGCTGCTCCGGATGAACGTCTCGCAGCTCATCACCATCGGCGGCGACGACACGGCGTACTCCGCGATGAAGCTGGAGGAGAAGGCGGCGGGGCGCATCCAGGTGGTGCACGTGCCCAAGACGATCGACAACGATCTCGACCTGCCGCCCGACATCGACACCTTCGGCTTCCCGACCGCGCGCCACTACGGGGCGGAAATCGTCAAGAACCTGATGGTGGACGCGCACGCCACGTCGCGCTGGTACTTCATCATCACGATGGGCCGCAAGACCGGGCACCTCGCGCTCGGCATCGGCAAGTCCGCCGGCGCGACGCTCACCTTGATTCCGGAGGAGTTCGGGTTCCGGAACGTCAAGTTCAAGGCCATCGTGGATACCCTGGTGGGCTCGATCATCAAGCGCATCGCGGAGGGCAATCGCCACGGCGTCGCGGTGATCGCCGAGGGGGTGGTCGAAGGCCTCGACCCCGCCGACCTCTCCCAGCTCGAAGACGTCGAGCGGGACGACCACGGCAACCTGCGCATCGCCGAGGTCTCGATCGGCGAGATCCTCAAGCACGCCGTCCAGGAGCGGCTGAAGCAGTTCGGCATCAAGATGACGATCGTCGCCAAGAACATCGGCTACGAGCTGCGCTGCGCCGATCCCATCCCCTACGACATGGAGTACACCCGCGACCTCGGCTACTGCGCCGCCAAGTCGCTGCTCTCCGGGTGCAGCGGCGTGATGATCTCGATGCAGGGCGGCCACTTCGTGCCCATCCCGTTCGCCGAGATGCTCGACCCCCAGACCGGCCGCACGCGGGTCCGGCTGGTGGACATCCGCTCCACGCGCTACGCCATCGCGCGCCGCTACATGATCCGGCTCCGGCGCGACGACTTCGAGGATCCGCACGAGCTGGCCCGGTTCGCCGCGACCGCCAAGCTCTCGCTCGAGGAGTTCCGCGACCAGTTCGAGTACCTCGTGAAGGACGAGCCGCCGCCCCTGGACATCGGTCCCTGCCCGCCGGGCGAGTTTGAGGAGAATTCGTAGCGGGTAGCTCCGGTTTTTCGGGGCACGGAAAATGCCCCTGACACGGACGTGCACGAGCACGCGTCGCGTGGGGGCGCGCGGTGAGCCAGGTGGCGCCGCACAAGTGGGTGATCGCCGGCACGGTGCTGACCGGCACGTTCATGGCGGTGCTGGACGCCAGCGTCGTCAACGTCGCGCTCCCGCACATGATGCGGCACCCTCGGCGCGACGGTCGAAGAGATCACCTGGGTCGCGACCGGCTACCTCCTCGCCAACGTCCTCATCATGCCGATCATCGCGCTGCTGTCGGCGCGGTTCGGCCGCAAGCGCTTCTACATGGCGAGCGTGATCGCCTTCACGCTCGCCTCGATGGCGTGCGGCGCGGCGCGCAGCCTGCCGGCGATGGTCACGTTCCGCGTGATCCAGGGGCTGGGGGGCGGGGCGCTCATCACCGTGGCGCAGGCCATCCTCCGCGAGACCTTCCCGGTCGAGGAGCAGGGCCTGGCGATGGGCATCTACGGCGTCGGGGTCATCGTCGCCCCGGCCGTCGGCCCGACGCTGGGCGGGTGGCTCACCGACCAGTACTCCTGGCCGTGGATCTTCTACGTCAACGTGCCCATCGGCATCGTGAACCTGCTGCTGGTGCAGGAGTTCATTCACGATCCGCCGTACCTGGTGCGGCACAAGGGGCGGATCGACTGGACCGGGCTCGGCTTCATGGCCGTCGGGCTGGGCTCGCTGCAGCTGATGCTCGAGAAGGGCCAGGACAAGGACTGGTTCGCCTCCTCGCTCATCGTCTGGCTCGCGGTGCTGGCCGTGGTCGGGCTCGGCGCGTTCATCTGGCGCGAGCTCGTGGTGGACCGTCCGGCGGTGGACCTGAAGATCCTCAAGAACGTGCCGTTCGCCTCGGGCACCGCGCTGGGCGGCGTGCTCGGGATGGGCATGTTCGGCACCCTGTTCCTGCTGCCGGTCTTCCTGCAGAACCTGCTGGGGTTCCCGGCCCTGAAGTCCGGCGTCGCGATGCTGCCCCGCAGCCTGGCGTCGGGGGTGATCGGCCCGATCGGCGGGTGGTTCTACAACCGGCTCGGGCCCCGGGTGCTGGTGTTCATCGGCCTGGCGCCTCAACGCGTACTCGTTCTGGCAGCTGGCGCACCTGACGACGCAGGTCGGCGCCTGGGACATCTTCTGGCCGCAGGTCTGGTCCGGGGCGGGGACGGGCCTCCTGTTCGTCGCCATCAGCACGGCGGCGCTGTCCACGATCAGCAAGCCCAAGATGACGGCGGCCACCGGGCTCTACAACGTGGTGCGGCAGGTGTTCGCCAGCATCGGGATCGCGGTCGCGGCGACCCAGCTGAGCTACGGCACGCAGCGCTACCACGACATCCTGTCCGAGCACGTGACGCCGTACGGCGAGGGCACGCGGCTGTTCCTGCAGCGGGTGACGGCGGCGATGGTCGCGGCGGGAGCCGACCCCGTCACCGCGGGCAAGCGCGCCCTCGCCATGCTCGATCTCCGGGTGACCCGGCAGGCCGTCGTGCTGGCCTACAACCACATCTTCCAGCTGGCGGCGGCGCTGTTCGTGGCGGCGATCCCGCTGGTGTGGCTCCTCAAGAAGACGCGGGCGCCGGCCGAGCCGGCGCCCGTCGCCGCGGACTAGGCGCCCCGCGTCGCGCGGCCGGCGGATCCCTGCCGAGTCGGCGCGGGGGCGCGCGACGCGGCACGCTCGCCGCGTGAGGCAATCTCGCGCACGAACGGCTCCGTCAACCTGAGCCGGATCTCGGCCCCCGCCGGCAGCACGATGTCCATGGTGCGGGTGGCGTGCGCGACCACGGCGCCACCGGCGCCTCCGGCCACCGCTCCAATCACCGTGCCGGTGGTGTTGCCTCCGATCAACCGGCCGGCCACGCCGCCGATGACCGCGCCGGCGCCCACCTTGGCCGCGGTGCCCGCGGTCACGCCGCGGCCCCGCGTCGTGGTGCCGAGGTAGGTGACCTGGCCGTGGACCGGGTACGTCCGGTCACAGATCCGGACCTCGCTGAAGCTCACGTGCAGCAGTCCCGGCTCGTCGGGGTGCGGGGCCGGGGCGAGCGCCGTCACCCGGCCGACGAACGTGGCGCCCCGCGGAATCACCGTGTCGCCCCCGGCGTCCACCACTTCGGCGCCCGCCGTGGCGACGATCCGGTCACCCGCGTGGTTGCGCCGCGAGCTGACCTCGCTCCGGGACTCCAGCAGCACCGACGTGCCGGATGACAGGCTCAGCTCCCGGTTCGCGGCCGGTGCCGGTTCGGCGGCGGAGCCGCCGGAGGTCGTTCCCGCGGTGTCGGTGGCCGGTCCCGGGCGGCTGCACGCGGCGGCGGCCGCCAGCAGGCCGGCCAGCGAGAGAAGGCGAAAGGTCGGGCTTTTCATGACATCCTCCTGCGTCGAACGGATCTGGGGAGCAGACCGACCGAGGCGCGACGTGGTAACGGACCGGACGGGGCCCGCGTTACTTCTTGGCCGATGGGGCGGTCTTCCCCTGGTAGCCCCCCTCCCGGTAGCGCTGCGCCCTTCGTCTCGAGGGAGATCCTCATGCGAGACCTGCCGATCCTCCTGGTGGGGATCGCGGCCGCGGTGCTGGCCGCCACCTGGATCGGATACCCGCTGTGGCTGCACCTCCAGACGCGTTCGCGCGCGCCGAGGCCGGCCGGCCCGGCGCACGAAACGTGGCCGAGCGTGACGATCGTGGTGGTGGTTCGGAATGCCGAGGACTGGCTGCAGGGCCTGCTGAAGAGCCTCCTCGCGCTCGCCTATCCGGCGGAGCGGCGCCGGATCCTCGTGGTCTCGAACGCATCGGACGACTTCACCGACGTCATCGCCTGCTCGCATGCCGACCGCGGCGTGGATTTGCTGCGCGTCATGCGCGAGCGGCGCTCGGCCGCGGCCGCGGAGAACCTCGCGCGCCGGTACGTGACCTCGGACCTCGTGGTCATCGTGCACCCGGCCGCCCGGCCCAGGCCGTCGGCGCTCGCGGCGCTGGTGGCGTCGTTCACCGACCGCACGGTCGGTGTCGCCTACGCACGCGAAGTGGCGCCGCGGCCGTTCGGTGAGCGTGAGGCGATCCGGGAGACGTACTACCGCCGCTACGAAGGTTGGCTGCGCGATCGCGAGACGCAGGTGTTCGGGACCGTCAGCGCGCGGCGCACGATGTATGCGGTGCGCGGGGAGCTGTACCGGGCGCCGGTCCCCGCCACCCTCAGCCCGGACTTCGCCCCGGTCCTGAGCGCCCGCGAGCAAGGCTACCGCGCGGTCTACGCCGGCGACGCCGAGTGCCTGCTCGCGCAGCCCCGCACGCTCCGGGGCGCCTACTCGCGCACCGTGCAGACCGTGGCGCGGGACCTGGCCACGCTGCTCCTCAAGCCCCACCTGCTGAACCCCCGCCGCTACGGGGCCTTCGCCTGGATTCTGCTGGGGCACAAGCTTGGGCCCTGGCTCTCGTCCTGGGCGGTGCTGTTCGGGCTCGCGGGACTGGCCCTGCTCGCTCCGGCCGATCCCTGGGCGCGCGCCGCACTGGCGCTCGCGCTGCTGCCGACGGCGGCCGCGGGAGCGGCGTGGGCGCTGCGCGGGAGGCTGGCGCCCGAAATGGCCGCGCCGTTCCCGGTGCGGGCGGCGGCGACCACGGTCGCCCACGCGCACGCCTGGATCATGGCGCTGCGCGCCTTGCCCGATTTCCAGTTCCAGCCGGTGGCGCGACCCCTGTTCAGGATGCGCCTCTAGTCCCTCCGCGACGTCCCGGGTAGCTTCCCGCTCGATCCTCCTTCAGCCGGTTCGAGCGTGCCAATGCCGCGGTCGCGGGCCCTCCTAATTCCCGGATTCGCCTTGCTGTGCTCCGCCCTGGCGCCGGGGTGCGCCGCGCCGGGAAGGGGGTCGGCGCCGTACCGGCCGCAGCGGCGCGAGATCACGATCACCGCGGTGCCGCTCCTCACGCGCGAGATGCAGCGCATCTATCCCTTCCTGGCGCACGATTTCGCGCCGGGCGGCGTGCTCGAGGGCAAGGAAGTGTACGCCTTCGAGCCGAGCACCATCTCGGTGGTGGAGGGCGACACGCTCGCCCTGACGCTGGTCAACCCGGAGGACGACGCGCATTCGTTCGTCCTGCCCGATCTCGAGGTGGGGATGCCACCCGAGTCGACCGTGACCGCACGGTACGTGGCGAGGACGGCCGGCATCTACCGCTACACCTGCTCCATCCCGACGCACCTGCCGTTCATGTACGGCACGCTGGTGGTGCTGCCGCCGGCACACTTCCACGCGCAGTGACGTCGCCCCAGCCGCGAACGTCGCTCGGCGAGCTGGCGCGGCTGTTCTTCAAGCTCGGCCTCATCGGATTCGGTGGACCGGCCGCGCATATCGCGATGATGGAGGACGAGGTCGTCCGCCGTCGGGGCTGGCTGTCGCGGGAGGAGTTCCTGGACTACGTCGGGGCCACCAATCTCATCCCGGGCCCCAACTCGACGGAACTGGCGATCCACATCGGGCGCGACCGCGCCGGCCTGCCGGGCCTCCTGGTGGCGGGGGCGTGCTTCATCGCGCCGGCGGTCGCGATCGTCCTGGGTGTCGCGTGGGCGTACGTCAGGTTCGGCGCACTTCCCGCCGCGGCGGGGGTCCTGTACGGCGTCAAGCCGGTGGTCATCGCCGTCGTCCTTCAGGCGCTGTGGGGTCTCACGCGCTCCGCCGTGAAGGCGGCGTGGCTCGCGGCGCTCGGGGCCGCGGCGGTCGCCGCCACGGCGCTCGGCGTCAACGAGCTCATCGTCCTCGGCGCCGCCGCCGTCCTCGGGGTGGCTCGCGGGTGGCGCCGCTCGGGCAGCGCGGGCCTGCTCGCGGGGTCGGGCGCGGCGACCGGGCCGGTCCTCGCGCTCGCGCCGGGACTCGGAGGTCAGGCGGGACTCGCCCTTCCCGCGGCCATCGGACTGCCGGGCGCGGCCGCTTTCGGCCTGTGGCCGCTGTTCGGGGTGTTCCTCAAGGTCGGTGCCGTGCTGTTCGGCAGCGGCTACGTGCTCCTGGCCTTCCTGCGCGCCGACCTCGTGTCCCGGCTGCACTGGCTCAGCGAGCAGCAGCTCCTGGACGCCGTCGCCGTCGGCCAGGTGACCCCGGGTCCGGTGTTCACCACGGCCACGTTCGTGGGGTACGTCCTGCACGGGGTTCCCGGTGCCGCGGTCGCCACGATCGGGATCTTCCTGCCGGCGTTCGTCTACGTGGCGGCCAGCGGCCGCCTGCTCCCGCGGCTGCGGCGATCGCCGCTCGCGCGGGGAGCGCTCGACGGGGTCAACGTGGCCTCGCTGGCCCTGATGGCGGTGGTGAGCTGGCAGCTCGCGGGCGCGGCGCTGGTGGACTGGTGGACGGTCCTGCTGGCGGCGGCCGCGGCAGTTCTGCTCCTCCGGTTCCGCGTCAACTCGTCGTGGCTGGTGGCGGGTGGCGCGGTCGCGGGTCTGCTGCTCCGGCTGGTCGCCTAGCGCAAGCTAGTCCCCTGCGGGAGGGTCACCGGCCATGACGCGCAGCACGGGCCGGCCGCCGATGTTCTGGAGTGGCAGGTAGACCAGGTGGGTGCGCGGGTCCACGGTCACCGAGTGCGCGTAGGGCAGCCGCACGTCGCCTTCGTGGACCAGCCCGGTCGCGGTCTCGGTGAACACCGACACCGTGCCGGATTCCGACGCCACGTAGAGCCGCCGCCACCCGGGGTCGAACGCGAGCACGTCCGGGTTCTCGCCCACGGGCACCGTGCCGGTGACCTTCATCGTGTGCAGGTCCACGATCAGAACGCTGGCGTCGCTCTCGTTGGCGACGAAGCCGAGGCGCCGCGCGGCGTCGATGGCCATCCCGTGCGGGCGCGCGCCGCCCGCGAGGTCGAACCGGCCGAGCACGCGGTCGCCCGCCGGATCGATGACCCATACCTGGTTCCGCGTCTGCACCGCCACCAGGATGCAGCGCGAGCCCGGATCGAACAACGTGTTGCCGGCCTCCCCGTCGAGCGGAATGGTGTGCACCACCCGGTTGGCGTGGGCATCGATCACCAGCTCGCCGCCGCCCGACTCGTCGGAGACATAGACCTTCTGCTGATCCGGCGCATAGGCGATGCCGTCCGGGAAGCCGATGGTGCCGATCCGGTCGGTCACCCGCAGGGTGCGCGCGTCGATCACGGCGACGTGATGCAGCCCAGTGACGGAGGCGTACACTCGCCCCAGCGCCGGCACGGCCCACACGCCCGTCACGCCCGGGAGCCCGCCGACGGTGCCCTCGACGCGCCGGCTCCTCACGTTGACGACCACGATCTCGCCGGCGCCCATGTGCGCGATGTAGAGCCGGTCGGAGCGGATGTCGAGACTCAGGTAGTCGAACCGCACGGCGGGTCCCGGCAGCGGAATGTCGGCGACCACCCGGAGGACCGGCGCCGTCTCCGGAGTGCGCCGGGGGGCGCCGCGCCACGCCGGTAGGCCGAGCGTGACGGTGAGCAGCGCTCCGATGGTCAAGCGGTTCATGGCTTCGTCCCGGTTCATGCGTGAGAAGCATCGGCCACCCTCCGCGGGTTGACAAGACGCGACCGCGGGGTGACCCTGATCCACCGCAAGTGACACGCATGCGTGGCGCAACGTAACCGCGTTCTGGCGCTGCTCGCGCTCGCCGAGCTGCTGGGCATGTCGGTATGGTTCTCGGCCAGTGCCCTCGCGCCCCAGCTCGAGCGCGCCTGGGCGCTGACGCCGGCCCAGACGGGCTGGCTCACCGCCACCGTCCAGCTCGGGTTCGTGGTGGGCACGGCCGTCGCCGCCCTGCTGAACCTCGCCGACATCGTCCCGCTGCGGATCTACTTCGCCCTGGCCGCCCTCGCCGCGGCCGGGTGCAATCTCGCGCTGCTCGCCGCGGGTGGGTTCGCCCCGGCGCTGGTCACGAGGTTCGGCACCGGGCTCTGCCTCGCGGGAGTCTACCCGCCGGCGATGAAGATGATCGCCACCTGGTACAAGGACGCCCGCGGCTTCGCGATCGGCACCATCGTCGGCGCGCTCACGGTCGGGAAGGCGATGCCGTACCTGGTGCACGGGCTCGAGGGCGCGGGAGCGGCGCCGGTCGTGCTCGGGGCCTCGGGCGCGGCCGCGCTCGCCGGCCTCCTCGTCCTCGTCGCCTACCGCGACGGCCCCCACGCCTTTCGAGCGGCGTCCGTTCGCGTGGAGCCTCGTGGGCGCGGTGCTCCACCATCGCCCGACGCGGCTCGCCATCGGCGGCTACCTCGGGCACATGTGGGAGCTGTACGCGATGTGGACGTGGATCGCGGTGTTCCTGGCCGAGGGCGCGGGCTTCCGCCCGCGTGCGGCGGACGTGGCCGGCTTCGCCGCCATCGCCGTCGGTGGCGTCGGGTGCGTGGTCGGCGGCCGGCT
Organism: uncultured Gemmatimonadales bacterium; assembly: GCA_963729955.1. Taxonomy (GTDB): domain Bacteria; phylum Gemmatimonadota; class Gemmatimonadetes; order Gemmatimonadales; family JACORV01; genus Fen-1245. The sequence continues at coordinate 59,481 of CAVSQA010000018.1, read as the reverse complement.
GGCCGACCGCTACGGGCGCGAGCGGCTCACCATCTGGGCGATGGCGGCGAGCGGCGCCTGCGCCGCCGTCATCGGCCTCGGGGGCGGGTCGCCGGCGCTCGCGCTCGCGGTGGCGCTGGTGTGGGGCCTCACCGTCGTCGCCGACTCCGCGCAGTTCAGCGCGCTGGTCACGGAGCTGGCGCCGGCGCACGCGGTGGGCACCGCCCTGACGCTGCAGACCTCGCTCGGCTTCCTCCTGACGATGGTCTCGATCCAGCTGGTCCCGCGTCTGGTGGCCGGCGCCGGGTGGCGTTGGGCCTTCGTCGCGCTGGCGGCGGGCCCCCTGTGCGGCATCGCCGCCATGCAGCGGCTGCGCCGCCTGCGCGCGACCGGCACCTAGGGCAGTGCGGGCGCCGGTGCCGCGCGAGCACGGCGCGGGCGCGTCAGGCCGCCGACTTCTTCCCGAGCAGCGACCCCAGCGCGAGCCAGCCGTCGCCGAGGACGACGAGGGCCAGCGCGCCCGCGAGCAGCAACCCCTCCAGCTCGAAGGGCCTTCCGGTCGGCAGGATCGCGCGGGTGATCGCGACCACCATGTCCACCACCAGGCACGCGGCCCAGAACCGGGTCAGCAGCCCGACGACCAGGCAGGCGGCGCCGAAGGTCTCGACGACGATGAGGACCACGGCCCAGGCCTGCGCGACGGGAAACCCCAGGCCGTGGAGGAAGCCGCCGACGCCGCCGACGCCCATGTGGATCTTCATCAGGCCGTGCCGGAGAAACACCCAGCCCACCGCGATGCGCAGGACCGTGGAGGCGAGTGGCGCGAGGCGCTGCGCCCCCCGCTCGAACGACGAGTACCCGATCATGGCCGGAGCACCTCCTCGATGGCGGACCGAACCCTGGTCCGCGTTTCGTTGCCGAACCGCTCGAGCAGCAGGGCGCGCGACCGCGCGCCGCCCACGCGCGCCAGCAGGCGCACGGCCGCTGCCGCGAAGATCGCATCCGGGTCGTCGAGGTAACGCGTCGCGAGGGCGACCACCCGGGCCGTGTCGCCCTGCTGCACCATCAGATTGAGCGCGGCGGTGCGGACGCCGCGACCCTCGCTCGGCTCCGTGTTCGCCGCGAGCGCCGCGACCGCCTCCGGAGTGTGGTACCGGACCAGGCCGAGCCCCGCCGCGAATCGCAGCCTGAACGGGCCGCCGGGGCGCACGGCGGCGAGGAAGCGCGGCAAGGCGGCGGCCCCGCCGAACCGCGCGAGCACCTGCAGCGCCGCCGCCCGAACCCAGTCGTTGGGATCGCGCTCCGCCATGTCCTCGGCGCGCGCACGGGCCGTGGCGGTGTCCAGCTGCGCGAGGGTCCGCAGCGCCTGGGCGCGCACGTCGCTGTCGGGATCGCGCAGCGCCGAAGCGGCGGTCGCGAGGCCATCCGGGGTCCCGTCGTCCCTCAGCTGCTCGAGCGCCATCCGCCGCAGCGCGGCCTCGTGCTCGTTCAGCACGATGAAGCGGCGCGCCGCCACCGCGGCCGAATCCGACGAGCCGGCCAGCTGGCTCAGCGCCCAGGCGCGCGCAGAGACATCGAGGTCGTGTTTCGCCATGTCCGCCAGCTCGGCCGGCGTCTGGTCGCTCTTGACCTGGCCGAGCAGCCACCCGCCCTCGTCAAACCGCACCGACAGCGGCGCGCCGGGCAGCGGGATCGCGAAGGTGTCGCTCTGCTTCGAGATCGTGATCTGCTGGCGGACCACCGAGTCGCGGGTGATCACGCGGACGGTGACGGGGAAGCGGAACAGCGGGTGCGTGGAATCCACCGCCTGGGTCTGTTCGACCATCAGGTGCAGCGTCTTCAGGCTCGGGGCCCAGTGCCGGGACCAGCTGCACCTTGGGGTACCCGATGCCGTACGCCCACTGGTCGAAGAACCAGTCGAGGTCGCAGTTGCAGGTCTTCTCGAACGCCACCGCGAAGTCCGCGGTGGTCACCGGCTTGTAGGCGTTGTCGGTCAGGAACCGCTTGAGCCCGGCCCAGAACAGCGAGTCGCCCAGCAGCCGCCGGAGCTGGTGCGCGAGCTGCGCGCCCTTGGGATAGACGTGGCCGCTGAAGAACAGGGCGATCGGATCGTGGCCCTGGTACTGGCCCCACACCAGCGGCCGCGCCTGCATCCGGTCCGGCGTCCATCGCGGCGCGCTGCTGCCCGATCCACTCGAGCTCGGCCGCGTCGCGCCCGCGCGTCTTCTCGGTCTCCACCGACTCCAGGTAGGTGGCCATCCCCTCGTTCAGCCACGCGTCCGCCCAGTCGGCGGTCGTGGTGAGGTCGCCGAACCACTGGTGCGCCAGCTCGTGGGCCACGAGGCCGCGGCCGTTCTCCTCCGGCTCGTCGCCCGCGGCGTGCAGCGCGTCGTCGGTCTGGGTCGTGGCCGAGACGTTCTCCATCCCGCCGTAGGTGAAGTCGGGGATCGGCCGACTGGTCGTACTTGGCCCAGGGGAAGGGCACCAGTAGCCGCGAGTACAGCTCGATCATCGTCGGCGTCTCGCCGAAGGTGCGCCACGCGGCCTGCACGGTGTCCGGGTACACCCAGTAGTCCACCGGCACCCCGCGCCACTGGTCCCTCAGCACCGTGAACGGCCCGACCACCACCGAGTAGAGGTAGGTCGAGGCGGGCAGCTCCTGCGCCCAGTGCCAGACCCGCTGCGCGCCGCCCGCGGCCGTCACGTCCACCAGGCGCCCGTTCGAGAGGACGCTGAGGCCCGTGTCGGCCGTGACGAGGAACTCCCAGGTCGTCTTGTCGTCGGGCGCGTCGTAGGTCGGCACCCAGGCCCGCGTCTCGGTGGCCTCGCCCTGCGTCCAGATCACGCGCTCGCGGGGCACGAAGTAGAGCCCGCGCTCGGGGGTCCCGTGGTAGCGGAGCGCGAACTCGACCGTGTCGCCCACCGCCGCCCGGCGCGCGAGCCGCACGGTCACGTGCGCGGTGTCGGCGGCGAATCGCAGGCGGCGGCCGCCCTGGGTCGCGTCGTCGATCGTCAGGTTCTCGGCGTTGAAGCGGATGGTGTCCGTGGGCTGGCCCGTGACGACCAGCGTGCTGGTCACGACGCCGGACACCGCGCGCCGCGGCACGTCGAAGCGCACGTCGATCTTCTGGTGCAGCAGGTCGAAGCCGTGCGGCGGCGGCGCCCAGGTGCGGGGCGCCACGTACGTGCCGACGGCGCCGGTGGGCCGCTGGGCGAGGCCGGCGCGGGCCGTGAGGCTCGCCGCGACCAGCGCCGCGGCGGTGCACGGGAGGACGGACGCTACGAAGCGGAACGGGCGCATGGACCCCCCGGGGAGAGACTGCCGGCCACGGTTTGGATGTGGAATCCTAGCGGAGGGTGGGCACGGCGGGCAACGCGGTCCGCTTGCGTGCCGTTCCCCGCGTGGCCAGCTTTGCACGCCTTCCATTCCGACCGTCGATCCGCCGTGGGGGACGCATGCGCCCGATCGTCAGCCGCCCGTTGCTCCTCGCGTTCACCGTCGCCGCTACCGCCGCCCCGGGCTGCGCCCAGCAGCGCGACTCCGCCCCGCGCTTCGAGCGGCGTGAGGTGATGATCCCGATGCGCGACGGCGTGAAGCTGTTCGCGGTGATCATGGCGCCGCGGGGCGCCACGGAGCCGCTGCCGATCCTGGTGACGCGGACGCCCTACGGCGCCGAGGGGTGGGAGGCCGGCGACGGCGCGCCGCCGAACCTCGCAGCGCTCGCGGCTGACGGGTACGTGTTCGTGGAGGAGGACATCCGTGGGCGCAACCGGTCGGAGGGCACGTTCGTGATGAACCGGCCGAACCGCGATCCGCGGGACTCGGCCGCGACCGACGAGAGCACCGACACCTGGGACACCGTCGAGTGGCTGATCCACAACGTCCCCAACAGCAACGGGCGCGTCGGCCTGTTCGGCATCTCGTACCCGGGGTGGCTGACCGAAGAGGCCCTGATCGGCGCCCATCCGGCGGTGAAGGCGATCTCGCCCCAGGCGCCGATGACCGACACCTGGATGGGCGACGACTTCTTCCACCAGGGCGCGTTCCGGCAGTCGTACGGATTCGAGTACGCGTGGGGGATGGAGGCCGGAGAGGTCGGAGCCGGCAGGCTGCCCATCACCGGCGGGGACACGTATGCCTGGTACCTGTCCTTCCCGAGTCTCATGGCGCTGACGGACTCGATGGGTGCGCTGCGGATCCCCACCTGGCAGCGCTTCATCGAGCATCCGGCATACGACAGCGTGTGGCAGCGGCGCGCGTTCGAGCGGACGGTGACCGGCCTGAGCGTGCCGACGCTCACGGTGGGCGGCTTCTGGGACCAGGAGGACCTCTACGGGCCCCAGGCGACGTTCGAGGCGCTGGAGCGGTACGACCGGACGGGCATCAACCATCTCGTGATCGGACCGTGGAGCCACGGCCAGTGGGGCTACCCGGGCGGCGAATCGCTCGGCAACGTGCACTGGGGGAGCGAGACCTCCGACACCTTCCTCATTACCATCCAGGCGCCGTGGTTCGCCTACTGGCTGAAAGGCAAGGGCAGCGGCTACTTCCCGGACGCACGGCTATTCGACGGCGGCAGGGACCAGTGGCGCAGCTTCGACCGCTGGCCTCCAGGCCAGGCGAAGCCGCGCGCGCTCTATTTCCACGCCGACGGCCGGCTGTCGTTCGACCAGCCCACCGAGCGCGAAGGCTTCGACCAGTACGTCTCCGACCCGGCCAACCCGGTGCCGTACCGGCCGCGGCCGGTGGAGGTGACCTACAGCCGCGGCTCGCGATGGGCGCGGTGGATGACGGAGGACCAGCGCTTCGTGGACGGGCGCCCCGACGTGCGCACCTGGGCCACGCCGCCGCTCGCCGCCGACGTGACGATCGCCGGCGACGTCACGGCGCAGCTGTTCGCCTCCACCACCGGCCAGGATGCCGACTGGGTGGTGAAGCTGATCGACGTGTACCCGGACGCCGCGACCCATGCCCCGGAGGTGGTGGCGCATCCCGAGATGGCGGGCCACGAGCTGATGGTGGCGGGCGACATCATGCGCGGGCGGTACCGGCGGAGCTGGGAACGGCCGGAGCCGATCCCCCCGGACTCGGTGGAGCCGTACACCGTCGACCTGCACCACCAGCTGTACACCTTCCGGCGCGGCCACCGGATCATGGTGCAGGTGCAGAGCACCTGGTTCCCGCTGTACGACCGGAACCCGCAGACGTGGGCGGACAACATCTTCCTCGCGCCGGCGGACGCGTTCCGGGCCCAGACGGAGCGCATCTACCGCACGGCGTCTCAACCCTCGCACGTCGCGGTGATGGTTCTGCCGCGATAAGGCGGGCCGGTCGCGCCGCCACATTCGCCCGGGCCCGCGCCGCCGCGTAGATTGGCCGCGTGGACGAGACGGCGCTGCGGCGTTCGCTCGCGGGCCGCTACGATGTCGCCGGCATCATCGGCGAAGGCGGCTCGGCCGTCGTGTTCGCCGCGCGCGATCTCAGGCACGGACGCGACGTCGCGCTCAAGGTCCTGCGTCCCGAGCTGGCCGCGAGCATCGGGCACGATCGCTTCCTCCAGGAAGTCCGGATTGCCGCCCGGCTCACCCACCCCCACATCGTGCCGCTCTACGACTCCGGCGCGGAAGCCGGCTTCGTCTACTACACGATGCCCTACGTGGCGGGCGGCTCGCTGCGTGGGGTGATCCACCACGCCGGCACGCTGCGGCTCGCCCACGCCCTCGGCATCGCCGGTCAGGTGGCCGAAGCCATCGAGTACGCGCACCTGGCGGGAGTGCTGCACCGGGATCTCAAGCCGGAGAACATCCTCATCGCCGGGGCCTACGTCTACGTCGTGGACTTCGGGATCGCGAAGGCGCTGGTCGCGGCGGCCGGTGAGACGCTCACGCGCACCGGATTCGCGGTCGGCACGCCGGGCTACATGAGTCCCGAACAGGCGGCCGGGGTGAAGGACCTGGATGCGCGGACCGACGTCTACGGCCTGGCCTGCGTCGTGTACGAGATGCTGGTGGGCGAAACGCCCGGCGTGTGGATCACCGATGCGGCGCTCAAGGTCGGGCGTTTCAGGGACGCCTCGCCCGTCCACCGCGCGCGGCTCGACGCACTCCCCGGCCGCGTGGAGCAGGCTCTGGCGCGGGCGCTGGCCTTGAAGGTCTCGGATCGGTGGTCCGGCGTCACGGCGTTCGCCGACGCGCTCGGCGAGGCGGCCCGCGGCCCCGGCGCGCGCCACACGACGGCTGAGGTCCGGACCATCGTCGGCCGGGCCGCCGACCTCGAGGCCCGGCGCACCACCCCGGAGCAGCTCTTCAGCGTGGGCAGCGTCGAGCGGATCGCCGCCGAGGTGGACATCCCGCTCGAAGACGTGCGCCGCGCGATGGACGAGCTGGGCTACGCGCCGGCGCCGCCGGCGGTCGGGGCGCCGCCGGCTCCGGTACCGCTGCCCTCGGCCGCGGCCGTGCCGGCGACCGTGAACGTGGAGCGTGTGGCGGACGTCGAGGTGGGGCGAGAGGCGTTCGACGCGCTGGCGGCTGCCCTGCGCGACGCGCTGGGGCCGGGCCGCGCGACCGTCTTCGACGACCAGCTCACCTGGCGCACCGACGGCACGCCGGACTCCTCGCCGCGCACGGTCGAGGTGACCGTCACGCCGCGGGGAGGCAAGACCTTGGTGCGGGTGACCGAGTGGCGGTGGCGGGTGCGAGGCCGGCTGCTGGCGGGGGCGGTCGGGGCTATCGCCGGCGCGTCCTTCGGCTCGATCACGGGCTGGCTCGTGAGCGGGGGTGAAGCCGCCGTCGCCACGGTGCTGATGATCGTCGGCATGGCCGCCGGCATCGCCCTCTTCCGGCGCGCGCTGACGGTGACCGACACGGAATCCGAGACCCTGCGCCTCAGCGCGCTGGCGGAGCGGCTGATCGGGCCATCCGCCACCGGGGCCCCGGCGGCGCCGCCGGTTACGCGGCCTCGACCTTGAGCTGGTCCTTGCCGTCCCGCTTGGCCGCGTAGAGCACCTGGTCGGCCCGGCGGAGCAGCACCTCCACCGACATCGGCGGCACGGTGAAGGTCACCGCGCCCACGCTGAGCGTGGCGAAGCGGCAGGACTCGGGGAGCGCCGCGACCACCTGGCGGCGCAGCTCCGCCAGCACCGCCTCGCCCGCCTGCTGGCCCGTTTCGGGGAGGCAGATCGCGAATTCGTCGCCGCCCATCCGCCCGATCGAGTCGGTGACCCGCAGGCGGCTCCGCATCGCGGTCGCCACGGTGCGCAGCAGCTCGTCGCCCATCTCGTGGCCCAGCCGGTCGTTCACCAGCTTGAAGTTGTCGAGGTCCACGTACGCCACCGTCATCGGCCGCCCGTGGCGCTTGGCGCGGGCCAGCTCGGCGGACGCCAACTCGACGAAGTAGCGGCGATTCGACACGGTGGTGAGGGGGTCGACCCGGGCCAGCTCCTTCTCGGCCTCGAGCGCGCGCTTGAGCTGGGTCAGCACCACCACGAACACGGAGTACAGCACCGACCAGAGCACCAGCATCGTCGTCGGAATCGCCCAGCTCCGGTACTGTTCGCCGGCGAGCGCGTCGCCGCCGACGCTCAGGGCCGAGCTCGCCACGGCCAGCGCGATGCCGGTGCCGCGCCCGACGTTCCACGTCGCGAGAAAGATCGGGATCAGGTAGACGGCGGTGAGGGGAACCTGGTAGCTGATGACGTAGTCGAGCGCCCCGATCAGCAGCATGAGCGCCACGGCCGCCGCCAACGAGCCCAGGGTCGAGCGCTCCGGCGGCGTCGCCGTGTCGAGGATCACCTGCCCAACGCCCGTCAATCGTCCCGGCATCCTGGCCTCACCGTCACGCAAGGGGTATGGAGGCTACGCCGGTGCGCACGGTCCGGCAACCTCCGCACTCAGGTCCGGCTTCTCACCACCGCGAACACCGCGACCACGACGACGACGAGGGCGCCGATCGCGACCCAGGGCGGGCGGCCGGCCCCGGAAGGGCCCGCCAGCCACACGCCCAGCCCCGCGGCCGCCAATCCGGCCACCAGAACGGCCACGGCTCGCGCGGGCGCCGCGTGGGGAGCGTCCACCCGGCTGGTGGCGAGCTGCGCCGCCGCACGCACCTCCTCCGCGCTGAGGTCGGGGTTTCGCTGCTGATACTCGGCGATCGTCAGCGCGATCCTCTGTCCCAGCTCCTGCACTCGCGGGGACGGCTGCGCCGGTGGCGAGGAGGTGGGGATGATCATCGGTGAAAACCTATCACCCGGCGGGCGCGGCCGCACGCCCACGCCGGCGGGGTGGCCGCGGGTCGCAGCGACCCTCAGCCCGCGCTGCGGCTCACCAGCAGCCGGTAGCGGCTGAGGCTGCGCAGCGCAGCCGCGCGCTTGCCCGCTGCCTCGTAGAGCCGCGACAGGTTGAAATACGCGTCGGCCAGCTTGGGATCGACGGCGATCGCCTGCTCGTAGGCCCTGATCGCCTCGGGGCGGCGCCGCAGGTCCTCGAGCGCGATGCCGAGGTCGAACCACGCGGTGGCGTGCTTCGCGTTGCGCTCGAGCGCGAGGAGGTAGTGCGCCACCGCCTCCGCCGCCTCGCCTCCTTCCTGGAGCAGCCGGCCGAGGTTGACGTGCGCGTCGGCGTGGTCGGGGTCCAGCTCCAGCGCGCGGCGGTACGCGTCGCGCGCTTCCTCGAGGTCCACCGCCTCCAGGTCGAAGCCGAGATCGTACCACTCGTCGGCGCCCAGGGGCTCGGCGGCGGTGCGCGCCGCGCGCGCCACCTGGCGCGCCAGCGGCGCCACCCGGCTCGCCAGCTCGGCGACCGCGAAGTCGATCTGGATTTGCCCCGACTCGGGATTCCACGACGTGGCACCGTCGTGCACCACCACCCGCTCGCCGTCGGCGGCGATGCGCACGGCCGACAGCGGCCGTCCGGCCGGAAGCTGCCGTCGGAGGGTGAGCAGCGAGCGGCGGATCCGGCGCGCCGGCACGCGCGCCGCCGCCAGTCCCTTGGCGGTCCGGAGCAGCACGAGATCGGGAAAGGAAAAACGGTACTCGCCCCGGGGGCCACGATCGGGATCGAGAAAGCCGCTGCGGGCGAAGGCCCGCACCTGTGAGATGGATAACCCGAGGAGCTTGGCGACGTCCGGCGTCGCGTAGCCCTTCATCGCCGCGCTACGAAGCCTTCCGGCCCGCGGCCTTGCGCTGCTTGCCCGTGTCGGCCGCCTGCTCGAGCTTGAGGCGCGGCGCCCGCTTGGCGGGCTTCCGCTCCTCCGCGTCGGCCGCCTCACCCTTGGTCCCCTTGGCGAGGCTCGCCTTCAAGGCCTCCATCAGGTCGATGATCTGGGTCTCGGGCGCCGCGGTCGGCTCGGCCGTGATCTCCTCGCCCTCGACCTTGCGCTGGATGCTCTCGAGCATCCGCTTCTTCACGTTGTCCTCGTACGCCTGGGGCCGGAACGTGTCGGTTGCGGCCTGCTCGATCAGCTGCACCGCGAGCTGCAGCTCGGCCTTCTTCACCTCGCCCTCGGGGATCGGCACCTCGTCGATCGAGCGGATCTCGTCGGCGTAGTGGAGCTGCTCCATCACCAGCCCGCCGGCCAGCGGGCGCACCATCACGAGGTACTGCCGGCCGCGCGCCGCGTACTGGCCGAGGGCGGCGCGCTTCGTGGCCTTGAGCGCCTCCGCCAGCAGCTTGTAGGCGCGCTCGCCGCCCTTGTCGGGGCCGAGGTAGTACGCCTTCTCGAGCCACAGCCGGTCCACCTGCTCCGCCGGCACGAACTCGGCGATGTCCACCGCGCCGGTGGACTTCTCCTCCAGCGTCTTCAGCTCGTCGGGCGAGAACAGGACGTACTGACCCTTGCTGAACTCGTACCCCTTCACCATGTCGTCCTTCTCGACCTTTTCGCCGTCCTTGGCGCACACGTACTGTTGCTTGAGTCGCGAGCCGCAGGCCTTGTGCAGCCAGTTGAAAGCGAGGGCGGCCTGGGACTCGCTGGCCGAGAAGAGCTTGATCGGCACCGAGACGAGGCCGAAGGAGATCGTGGCCGAACCGATTGGACGCGCTGGCATAGGAGGCGGTATGATAAAAGTTCTCATCTATGGGCGCAACTAGGAAGCCCGCCACCGACGCGCTAAGCGCTTATCGCGCAAAGCGTTCGCTCGAGGCGACCCCGGAGCCGGCCGGCGTCGTGGCCGCGCTCCCCGGCCACCTGTTCGTCGTCCACCAGCACGCGGCCCGGCAGCTCCACTTCGACCTCCGGCTCGAGATGGACGGTGTGCTGCGCTCCTGGGCCGTGCCCAAGGGGCCCTCGCGCAACCAGGCCGACAAGCGCCTCGCGGTGCTGGTCGAGGACCACCCGCTCGAGTACGGCAACTTCGAGGGGATCATCCCGGAGGGGAACTACGGCGCGGGCGCGGTGATCGTGTGGGACCGCGGGATGTGGGTGCCCATCGAGGATCCGCACGTGGGGCTCGAGAAGGGGAAGCTGCTCTTCGACCTCAAGGGCTACAAGCTCAAGGGTCGCTGGACGCTGGTGAAGATCAAGAAGTCCGAGAAGGAATGGCTGCTCATCAAGGAACGCGATGCGCAGATGACCACCGGGGACGGCACCGTGTTTCCGGCGGGCTCGGTGCTCTCGGGGCTGCCGGTCGAGGTCCTGAAGGCGCGCACCGACGTCGCGGCGCCGCTCCGCGCGTCGCTGGAGCGGCTGGGCGCCCCGCGCCGTAAGGTGCGCGCGAAGGACGTCGAGCTGATGCTGGCCGAAGCGCGCGAGAAGCCCTTCAACCGGGATGGCTGGATCTTCGAGCCGAAGCTGGACGGCTACCGGATGCTCGCCTCGCGGGAGAGCGGTGAAGGGAAGCTCACCACGCGCAACGGCAACGACCTCACGGCGGCGTTTCCGGAGCTGGCGCGCTCGCTGGCGGCGCTGCCCTTCGAGGGGCTCGTGATGGACGGCGAGGTGGTGGTGAACGACGATGCCGGCCGCCCGAGCTTCCATCGCCTGTCGGAGCGCGCCCGGCTCACCCGCGCCACCGACGTCGGGCGCGCCGCGGTGGAGCAGGCGGCCTCGTTGTTCCTGTTCGACCTGGTGGCGCTCGAGGGCTTCGACGTGCGGCCGCTGCCGCTGGTGGAGCGCAAGCGGCTGCTCGCGAGCATGGTGCCGGAGGCGGGCGCGCTCCGCTACCTCGAGCACTTCGAGGCGCAGGGCGAGGCCGTGTTCGGCCAGGTCACGCGGCTGGGCCTGGAGGGGATCGTCGGGAAGAAGGCCGACGCGCCCTACCGGGGCGGACGCTCGGGCAACTGGATCAAGGTGCGCGCGGAGCGGACCGACGATTTCGTGGTGGTGGGCTTCACCAGGCCCAAGGGCTCGCGCGCGGGATTCGGCGCGCTGCACCTGGCCATCCACGAGGGGAAGGCCCTGGTGTACGCGGGGCGGGTCGGGACGGGCTTCGACACGGAGCAGCTCGAGGAGTATGCGGCCGCGCTCGAGGGTTCGCGGCGCGCCGGGCCCGCGTGCGGCGGCGCCGTGCCCGCGGGCAAGGAGCACGTGTGGGTCGAGCCGCGGCTGGTGGCGGAGGTGCGGTTCCTGGAATGGTCGCCGGATGGGCTCTTGAGGCAGCCGGTGTTCCTGCGGTTCCGGGACGACAAGAAGCCATCGGAGTGTGTGCGAGCAGGTGGTAGGTGGTGGGTGGCAGGTGGTGGAGGAGCCGCCTGCACCACCACCTGCCACCCACCACCCACCACCTTCCTTCACCCTCACCAACCTCGACAAGATCTTCTGGCCCGCGGAGGGCTACACCAAGGGCGACCTCATCGCCTACTACCAGGCGGTGGCGCCGTGGCTGCTGGAGTACCTGAAGGACCGGCCGGTGGTGCTCACCCGGTACCCGGACGGCATCGAGGGCAAGTCGTTCTTCCAGAAGGACGCGCCGGCCTACGCCCACGACTTCGTGCGCACGGTGCGCGTGTGGAGCGGGGAATCGCAGCGCGAGCTGAACTACTTCGTGTGCGACAGCGAGGAGTCGCTGCGCTACATCGCGAACATGGCGGCGATTCCCCTGCACGTATGGGGGAGCCGGGTGGCGACCCTGGAGACGCCGGACTGGTGCATCCTCGACCTGGACCCCAAGGACGCGCCGTTCGCCCACGTCGTGACGGTCGCCCGCGCCGTGCACGCGCTGTGCGACGCGATCGAGCTTCCGTGCTTCGTGAAGACCAGCGGCTCCACCGGGCTCCACGTGCTGGTGCCCCTGGGTCGGCAGTGCACCTACGAGCAGGCGCGCACCCTGGGGGGGCTGCTGGCGCGGGTGATCGCGGCGGAGCTGCCGGAGATCGCGACCATCACTCGGCAGGTCTCCAAGCGCGACGGCCGCGTGTACCTCGACTACGTGCAGAACGGGCACGGGCGGCTGCTGGCCGCGCCCCTCACCGCACGCCCGGTGCCCGGCGCCCTGGTCTCGACGCCGCTCGAGTGGAGCGAGGTCGGCCCGAAGCTCAGCCTCGCGAAGTTCACGATCCGCTCGGTGCCGGCGCGGATGGCGAAGCGGGGCGACGATCCGCTGCGGCCGGTCCTGGACCTCGCGCCGGACCTGATTGGGGCGCTCGGGCGGCTGGCCGCCCGTCTCGACCGCGCGCGGGCGGGGAAGGGTGCGCGGCAGCGGGTGCGCGCGTGAGCGAGCAGCTGGGCGCGCACGCGTTCTCCGCCATCGGCGGCGCCGTCCAGGTGGCGGGCGGCAGGGTGGTATCCTCGCTGCTGGTCCGGCCGGCGGGCGCCCGGCTCGCGCTCGTCCTGGCGCACGGAGCGGGCGCGGGCATGCGGCACGCGTTCCTCGCCGCGGTCGCCACGCGGCTCGCCGCGCACGGCGTGGCGACGTTCCGCTTCCAGTTCCCGTACATCGAGGCCGGCGGGCACCGCCCCGATCCGCCGGAGCTGCTCGCCGCCACCGTGCGCGCCGCCGTCGAAGCGGGCGCTAAGGCCCTCCCCGATCTGCCGCTGATCGCGGGCGGCAAGTCCCTGGGCGGGCGGATGACGTCCACGGCGGCGGCGGAGGCGCCGCTGCCGGGCGTGCGCGGCCTGGCCTTCCTCGGCTTTCCCCTCCACCCGCCGCAGCGGCCGGACACGAAACGGGCCGAGCACCTCGCCCGGGTCACCGTGCCGATGCTGTTCCTGCAGGGCACGCGCGACGAGTTCGCGGATCTGCCGCTGCTGGAGCCGGTGGTGCGCGGCCTGGGCGCGCGGGCCACGCTGCACGTGGTGGCCGGCGCGGACCACTCCTTCGGCGTGCTGAGGAAGTCGGGGCGGAGCGATGACGACGTGCTGGACGAGCTGGCGCGGGTCCTCAGCGAGTGGGGAGCAGCGCTGTGAACGCGGCCGCGAGCTTCGGCCCGGCGCCGGCCTCCTCGTGCTTGAAGAACACGAAGGCGTCGCTCCAGGCCTGCGCGGCCACCTGGCCGGCCCAGCGCTCGAGGTCCGGCTCGACGTAGCCCGCACGGCGAAGCCGGAGGTAGCCCCAGCTCGCCGTGGCGACGAACGGCACCACCAGGGCCTCCTGGTCGCCCTCGGCGGCCGGGTCCGTGTCGGCGACGCACAGCGCGGCGTCGTGGCTCTTCAAGGCGGAGAACACCTCGTCGTCGAACCACGACGGGTGCCGGAACTCGAACGCGGCGCGCCAGGTGCGCGGCACGAGCGCGAGGAAGTCCACCAGCCGAGGCAGGTCCTTCTTGAGGTTGGGCGGCAGCTGGAACAGGGTGGGGCCGAGCTTCGCTCCGAGCACGTTGGCGACGCGCAGGAAGTACTCGACCTCGTCCTTCGCGTCCTTGAGCCGCTTGCGGTGGGTGATGCGCTGCGAGGCCTTGAGCACGAAGCTGAAGCCGTCGGGCACCTCGGCGGCCCAGGCGAGCAGGACCTTCTCCGACGGCATCCGGTAAAAGGTGTTGTTGATCTCCACCGTCTGGAACCGCTCGCCGTAGAAGCGCAGCATCCCGTCCGACGGCAGGTCGGCCGGGTAGAAGCTGCCTTTCCATTCCTTGTAGGCATAGCCGCTGGTGCCGACGGCGATGCGCATCGGAACCTCGATGTGACCCGGGAAGAGAGGAAAGTCTATGCCGAAGCTGGGAATCCTCAAGGCGGTCGTCTCGCTGCTCGCCGTTCCCGCGGGCGCCGCCGCGGCGCAGGGGCTGCCGCCCGGCGAAGACAGCGCGGTGGCCCGGCTCAACGCCTCGCCACGCCACGGCGAGTGGGTGAAGTACGACGCGGGCGGCGGCGACTCCGTGCAGGCGTGGGTCGTGTACCCGGAGCGCAGCGACAAGGCGCCGGTCGTGGTCGTGATCCACGAGATCTTCGGCCTGACGGACTGGATCCGGTCCGTGACCGACCAGCTGGCCGCCGCAGGGTTCATCGCCATCGCGCCCGACCTGCTGAGCGGCAAGGGCCCCGGCGGCGGCGGAACCGCGTCGGTGGACCGGCAGGGAGCCATCGCGCTGATCCAGGGCCTCAAGCCGGACGAGGTCCAACGCCGTCTCCGCGCCGCGGCGGAGTACGCGATGGGATTGCCGGCCGCGCGCCGGGCCGCCGCGAGCGTGGGCTTCTGCTGGGGAGGCTCGACCAGCTTCGCCTTCGCCACCAGCTGGCCCGATCTCAAGGGCGCGGCGGTCTACTACGGCACGCCGCCGGCCGACGAGGCGATGGCGAGAATCAGCGCCCCGGTGGCCGCCTTCTACGGCGGCGACGATGCCCGCGTCACCAGCACCGTGGAGCCCACCCGCCAGGCGATGCAGCGGCTGAGCAAGCGCTACGAGCCGCACGTCTTCGACGGGGCGGGGCACGGCTTCCTGCGCGACCAGGCGGGGCGCAACGGCGCGAACCTGCGGGCGGCCGCAGGCGGCCTGGCCGAGGACGGTGGCGTTCCTGAAGCAGGCCTTGGGAAATTAGGAGAGTGTTGGTAGGTGGTGGGTGGTGGGTGGTGGGATGGACCACTACAACCCACAACCTACCACCTGCCAACGCTTTAGAAATCCGTCAAATCCCGCGGCGGCCACGCCGCCCGCAACGCGTTCAGCACCGCCGCGAGGTCGACGACCTCCTGCGTGATGGCGCCCGCCACGGGCGTCAGATAGCCCGCGGCGGCGACCGCCATCCCGGCGAGGCTCAGGACCATTCCGCCGACGGCGCTTTCGAGCGCGATCCGGCGCATCCTCTGGCTGATGTGGAAGAACTCGTCCACGCGGGTCAGCGAGCTGTCCATGATCACCGCGCCCGCCGCCTCGGTCGTGATCTCGCTCTCCTGCCCGAAGGCGATGCCGACCGTGGCGGCCATCAGGGCCGGCGCGTCGTTGATGCCGTCGCCGATGAAGATCGTCTTGGCCTGCGCGGTCCGTGCCCGCACGATGGCCACCTTGTCCTCGGGGCTGGCGCCGGCGTGCAACTCGGTGATGCCGACTTCTTCCGCGAGGTAGCGCACCTCCGATTCCCGGTCGCCCGAGAGCAGGATCGTCCGGTCCAGCAGGTGCTTGGGGCCGAGGTGGCTCAGGAACGACGTGCTCTCGGCGCGCGGCGTGTCCCGGAACCGGTAGGTGGCGGCGTACCGCCCGTCCACCAGCACGACGCATTCGAGACCTCCGGCGAGCGGCGGCAGCTTCGCCAGCTCCTCCGGCGACTGCGCGGCGACGTACTTCCGGTTGGTGATCCGCACGCGCCGGCCGGCGACGATGCCCAGCAGGCCCTCGAACGGCCGCTCGGCGATCTGCTCCGCCTCCGCCAGCGTCGAGCCCGGCGTCGCGCGCGGCCGTGAGGATCGCGCCCGACAGCGGATGCTTGGAGTACCGCTCCAGGCTCGCCGCCAGCCGGAGCGTGTCGGGCGCGCTCGTCCCCGGCGGACAGAGCTGGTCGGTCAACTCCGGCTTGCCGTACGTCAGCGTGCCGGTCTTGTCGAAGATGATGGTGCGGCAGGTGCCGATCTGTTCCAGCACCGCGGGGTCCTTGATGACGATCCCGCGCTTGGCCGCCAGCGAGATCGAGCCGATGACCGCGACCGGGATGGCGATCAGCAGCGGGCAGGGCGTCGCGATCACCAGCACCGCGAGGAAGCGCACGGCGTCACCGCTCGCGATCCAGGCGGCGAGGGCCACCGCGACGGCGACCGGCGTGTACACGGCGCCGAGCTGGTCGCCGAGGCGCCGCAGCCGCGGGCGCCGCTGCTCGGTGGCCCGCATCACCTTCATGATCGTGGCGTAGCGCGAATCCACGGCCAGCCTCGTGGCGCGGATGGTCAGGGCGTGGTCGCCGTTCACGGCGCCCGACAGCACCTCGGAGCCCGGCGTCTTCGACATCACGAACGGCTCGCCGGTCAGGTACGACTCGTCCATCGCGCCGTGCCCGTCCACCACCACGCCGTCCACCGGGCAGATCTCGTGCGGGTACACCTCGATGAGGTCGCCCACCGCGACGGCGTCGAGCGTGACGTCGGCCACCCCGGCGCCCTGCCTGCGGTGCGCGGCGGACGGCATGCGCTTGGCCAGGGCCTCCAGCACCGACGACGCGCTCCGCACGGCGTAGTGCTCCAGCGCCGTGCCGCCCGAGAGCATCAGCACGACCAGCGCGCCGGCGAGATACTGCCCGAGCAGCACCGCGGTGACGATCGAGATGCCGGCCAGCAGGTCGGAGCCGAACTGCCGGCGCAGCGCCTTGCTGCCGAGATCGACCACCAACGGTGTTCCGCCCAAGGCGAGCGCGAGGAGCAGCGGCCATTCGGCGACGCCCGGCGACGCTCCGGCCACGAACCGCAGGACGAGATGAGCCGCGATCGCCGCCGTCGTGAAGACGGCGATGTAGGTGTCCTTCGCGGTCCCCGACGCGCCCTTGGGCATGCTGGAAAGTCTTCGATCTCTCGGGCGGCGCAATGACCTCGTCGGCGGTGCAATGACGACCGGTGCGTTCGTCTATCCGGCGGTCCGCAAATCTACGGGGTCGATCGGGACGCGTCGGCGCGCCATCCCACGGGCACGCCGATTGCGCTCTTGAGGGAGCGCATGGACAACGAGATCTACCGGTTGCCGCGGGAGCGGCTGGATGCGCTGATCGGACGGCTGGCGCGCGAGTACCGCGTCGTGGGACCCGTGAAGCACGGCGCCGCGTGGATGTGGACGGACGTTCGACCCGGCATGGCGCTCGCCCTCGACTACCCGACCACCATGCTCCCGCCGCGCCAGTTCTTCGCTCCGATGCGCGAGACCCTGTTCCGCTATCACCGTGGCGACGACGGGCGGTTCGCGTTCGAGGAGCCGGCCGGAGAGCGGCCGGTCGCCCTGGTGGGCGTCCACAGCTGCGACCTCACCAGCCTGCGCGTGCTGCGCGCCTTTCACGAGTCCAGCTGCCGCGACCGCCTGGTGCCGGGCCGGCTCGACCGTTCGTTCGTCGTCGGTCTCGCCTGCTGGTCGCCGTGCCTGGCGGAGTCGTTCTGCCGCGACATGGGCAGTCTCGAGAACGAGAGCCCCGCGTCGCTGTACGTCTACGACGTCGGCGGCGTCTTCCTGCTCAAGGTCCAGACGGCCCGCGGCCGGGAGGTCGTGAAGGACATCGCCCTCGAGGTGGCGACGCCCGACGAGCTGGTCGCGCTGCGCAAGCGCCTGCGGGCGCGGCCCGAGGCGTTTCCCGCGCACCTGCAATTCGCGCCGGAGAAGCTGGCCACGTCGCTCCAGGCCGCCGAGTCGGACATCCTGTGGGAGGCCACCGCCGACCGCTGCCTCTCGTGCGGGCGCTGCAACCTGGTGTGCCCGACCTGCACCTGCTTCGACGTGGGCGACCGGGCGTCGTTGAGCGGGGGCGACGGGACGCGGACGCGCACGTGGACCGGCTGCCAGGTGCCCGGCTTTTCGAAGGTGGCGGGCGGCCACGACTTCCGTCCGACGCGGGCCCAGCAGCTGCGCTACCGGATCTTCCGCAAGGGCAAGTACATGCCGGAGCGCTACGGGATCGTGGGGTGCACCGGCTGCGGCCGCTGCGCGACGCACTGCCCCACGCACATCTCGATCCGGGAGATCTTCCTGCAGGTGGGGAGAGCGCCCTGATGCCCCAGGTCTCGATGATCCCCGAGCCCTGCCGCATCGTCGCGGTGACGCCGCACAACGCTCGCGACGTCCACTTCGTCGTGGAGGCGCCGCCGGCCGGCTTCGCGCCCGAGCCGGGACAGTTCGTCATGGTGTCGCTGCCGGGCATCGGCGAGGCGCCGTTCTCGCTGGCCGCG
This sequence comes from uncultured Gemmatimonadales bacterium, assembly GCA_963729955.1. GTDB lineage: Bacteria > Gemmatimonadota > Gemmatimonadetes > Gemmatimonadales > JACORV01 > Fen-1245. The sequence continues at coordinate 41,287 of CAVSQA010000018.1, read as the reverse complement.
CTGCCGGGCGAGGGGACGGCCGACGGCACCTTCGAGATGCTGATCCGCCGCATCGGCCGGCTCACCAACCTGATCACGCAGCTCAAGGCGGGCGACACCCTGTACGTCCGGGGACCCTACGGGCGGCGGGTGGCGTGGGACCAGTTCGAGGAGTCGAACCTGATCCTCCTGGCCGGCGGCCTCGGCCTCGCGCCGCTGCGGTCGTTCGTGCGCCGGGCCCTGGGCCGGCGGGACCGCTTCGGGCGCATCGACCTGCTGGTGGGCGCGCGCAGCCCGGACGAGCTGCTGTTCCGCACCGACCTGCTGGTGTGGGCGTCGCGCCAGGACGACGTCCACGTGCACCTGACGGTGGACGCGGCGCGGGAAGGCTGGGACGGGCGGATCGGCGTCATCACCTCGCTGCTGGACGGCCTCGCCGTGGACAGCGCGGGCACGGTCGCGTTCCTGTGCGGTCCGCCGGTGATGTACCGCCACTGCCTGCGCCGGCTGCTGGCGATGGGCCTGTACGAGCACAACCTGTGGCTCACCCTGGAGCGGCGGATGAAGTGCGGCCTGGGGCTGTGCGGCAACTGCCAGGTGGACGGACACTACCTGTGCAGCGAGGGGCCGCTGGTGAGCTACCGGGAAGTGCGGCACCTGCGCGAGGTCGTGTGATGCGGCCCCGCGTGGCGTTCTTCTCCTTCGGCTCGTGCGAGGGGTGCCAGCTCCAGGTGCTGTCGGTCGAGGACGTGCTGCCCGAGCTGCTGAGCGTGGTGGAGGTGGTGAACTTCCGCGAGGCGATCGACGAGCGCGGCGACGACTACGACATCGCCTTCGTCGAGGGATCCCTGGTCAAGCCGGACGACGTCGCGGAGCTCCAGCAGATCCGCGGCCGGGCGAAGATCCTGGTCGCGATCGGCGCCTGCGCCTGCCTCGGCGGGGTCAACGCGATGCGGAACCGCCGCCCCGTCACGGAGCTGGCGCGCGAGGTGTACGAGGGGCGCCAGGACGGCGTGTTCGCCGCGCTCCCCGACGCGAGCCCGCTCCGGAGCGTGGTCCAGGTCAACTACGAGATCCGCGGCTGCCCGATCGACCGCGGCGAGTTCCTCGAGGCGGTACGCTCGCTCGTCGCGGGCACCGTGCCGGTACACGCCGCCCCACGCGGTGTGCGTGGAATGCACGCTCCGCGGCACGCCCTGCCTGCTGGAGCGCGGGGTGCCGTGCCTCGGCTCGGTGGCCCGCGCGGGCTGCAACGCGGTGTGTCCGGCCTACGGGGCGCCGTGCGAGGCGTGCCGCGGCTTTCACGACGTGCCGAACTTCGAGGCCCTGGGCGAGGCGTTCTTCCGCCACGGCCTGACGCGCAGCCTGGCGGCCGAGAAGCTCCAGTTGTTCAACAATCACCGAGAGGTACGTGAGGCATGGGAGAAAGCCGTGCCGTCGTCGTCCGTCACGTAACCCGGATCGAGGGCCACGGCAACATCGTGGTGGACCTCGAGGGGGACCGGATCACGCGGTGCGATCTCGAGATCGTCGAGTCGCCCCGGTTCTTCGAGGTGCTCCTCCGGGACCGGCCGTACGACGAGGCGCCCCGCATCGCCTGCCGCATCTGCGGGATCTGCTCCGTGGGCCACGCGACGGCCTCGGTGCTCGCGGTCGAGGCCGCGCTGGGCATCACGCCGGGTCCCGGGCTGCGTCGGCTGCGCCGGCTCAACATGGCCGGGGAGTGGCTGCAGTCCCACATCCTCCACGTCTGCTTCCTGGTGGCGCCGGACGCCTTCGGGGCGCCGTCGATCGTCCCGCTGGTGGGGAGCCACCCCGACGTGGTCAAGCGCGCGCTGCGCTTGAAGCGCCTGGCCAACGACATCTGCTGCACCGTGAGCGGGCGGCACGTGATGCCGATCTCCTACCACGCGGGGTGGATGGGGTACTGGCCGGAGCGCGCCGAGCTGCGCGCGCTGCAAGAGCAGCTGGTGGGCGCCGAGGAGGATCTCGACGCGCTGGTGGAGCTGTTCGCCAGCCTCTCCTGGCCGGTGGTGGAGCGCCGTACCGAGCAGCTGGCGTCGCTGGCGGACGACGGCGCGTACCCGATGATGGGCGGCCCGCTGCATTCCACCTCGGGCACGGTGACGGCGCCCGAGGCCTACGGCGACGTGCTGCACGAGTATCTGGTGGATCATTCGGCCGCGAAGCACGTGCGCGGGGCCGAGGGCACGGTCCGGGTCGGGGCGCTGCCCCGCTACGCGCTGGCGCACCAGCGGCTCCACCCGCGGGCCAAGGACGCGGCGGCCCGGCTCCGGCTGCGTCCGGAGTCGACGAACCCGTTCGACTACGTCGCGGCGCAGGTGGTGGAGTCGGTCCAGGCCCACCAGGAGGCGCTCGATCAGGTCTCGGCCCTGCTGGCCGGCGGAGCCGTGGAGGATCCGGTCCCCCCGACCCGGCCGCACGGCGGGCGCGGGGTCGGCATGGTCGAGGTGCCGCGCGGCACGCTGGTGCACGACTACACGATCGGCGCCGACGGCCGGATCGCGAGCGCCAACTGTATCATTCCCACCAGCCAGAACCTGGCCTCCATCGAGGGGGACATGCGGGCGTTCGTGCCGTCGCTGGTGGGCAGGCCTTCGCCGGAGATCGCGCACGCGCTCGAGATGCTGGTCCGGGCCTACGACCCGTGCGTCTCGTGCTCGGTGCATTGAAAGGGGACCCAGCGTGATCGAGAACCTCAAGCGGTCCGACTTCTTTCTCGGCTTCGACGACCAGGCGCTCGCCGACATCGCGCGCTTCGCCCGGATGGAGACCTACGAGGCCGGGAAGGTCGTGTTCGACCGCGACGACGAGGCGCACACGGCGTACATCATCCTGAAAGGGCGCGTCCGCCAGGGGTTCGAGGTCTCGCCGGGCACCGAGGTGTGGTTCCTGACCGGGGAGCCGGGGGACCTGTTCGGCTTCGGCTCGATGCTGACCCCGCGGGTGCGCTCGATGCGCGCCAAGGTGTCGGAGAAGGCGGACGTGGTCGCGATCGACGCCGACGCGCTGCTCGAGTACCTCGAAGCCAATCCGCGCTTCGGCTTCATCTTCATGGAGCGGCTGGCGCAGGTGTTCATGCAGCGGCTCAACAACTGCCGCCTGCAGGTCATCCACTTGATGCCGCCGAAGGAGAGCGAGGGGCCGAGATTGGAAAGGAGCTAAGACGTTGGTGGGTTTTAGGTGGTAGGTTGTGGTGAAAGGCAACTGCGCCGCGTGCTTCTCCCACAACCTACGACCCACAACCTGTCAACCCTTTAGTCCGCTCCCGCCGTCGCCGGCAGGGCCTCCGCCGCGCCCTCGCCACCCACGACCTTCCCGAATACCCGCCCCAGCCAGTGCTGGAAGCTGTCCATGTAGGTGTACACCACCGGCGTCACGTAGAGCGTCAGGCCCTGCGAGAAGGCCAGGCCGCCCACCACCGCCAACCCCAGCGGCCGCCGCGATTCGGCGCCGGCGCCGATCCCGAGCGCGATGGGCAACGTGGCCATCAGCGCCGCCATCGTCGTCATCATGATCGGCCGGAACCGGATCAGGCACGCCTGCACAATCGCTTCGTGGGCGCTCTTCCCCTCGCTGCGCTCCGCCTCCAGCGCGAAGTCGATCATCATGATGGCGTTCTTCTTGACCAGCCCCACCAGCATGATGATGCCCACGAAGGCGTACACCGACAGGTCCACGCGGAAGATGAGCAGCGTCACCAGCGCGCCGAAGCCGGCGAAGGGAAGGCCCGAGAGGATCGTGAGCGGGTGCACGAAGCTCTCGTACAGCACCCCGAGCACGAGGTAGATCACGGCGATCGCCAGCGCGAGCAGGAACACCAGTCCCGCCTGGCTCGACTGGAAGGCCTGGGCCGTGCCCGCGAACTGCGTCGAGATCGAGGAGGGCAGCGTCTGGCCCGCGATGCGCTGCACCTCCGCGACCGCCTGGCCGAGCGCCACACCGGGCCGCGCGTCGAAGGAGATGGTGACCGACGGCAGCTGTCCGGAGTGGTTGACCGAGAGCGGCCCCAGCGTGGGACGCATCGTCGCGACCGAGCCGAGGGGCACCAACGTGCCCTGGTCGTTGCGCACGTAGAGCATGTTGAGCGCGGTCATGTCCCGCTGGTACTGGGGCATCAGCTCCATGATCACCCAGTACTGGTTGTTCGGCGTCAGGATGGTGGAGACCTGCCCCTGGCCGTACGCGTCGGCGAGCGCGCCCTCGATCTGCGCCGCGCTCACCCCGAGCGCCGATGCCCGGTCCCGGTCGATGTTGACCTCGACCTGCGGGTTCTTGATCTGCAGGTCGCTGGTGACGTTCTGGAGCAGCGGCGACTGGCCGAGCTTGGTCTGGAGGATCCCGGCGTTCCGGTACAGAGCATCGATGTCCGCGCCCTGGAGGGTGAACTGGTACAGGGCCTTCGAGATGCGTCCGCCGACGCTGATCGGAGGCGGGTTCTGGAGATAGACCCTGATCCCCGGGATCTGCGCCAGCTTGGGCTGCAGCTCCCGGATGATCTCGTCGGCGCTCAGCTTGCGCTGGTTCCGGGGCTTGAGGTGCATCATGACGCGCCCCTGGTTGCCCCCGCCCACGAACGACATGAAGTCGAGGACGTTGGGGTCCTTCTCGATGACGGCCATCACCGCGAGCTGGTGGCGGACCATCTCCGTGTAGCCCGTGCCCTCGGCCGTCTCGGTGGTGCCCGAGATCTGGCCCTGGTCCTCGGAGGGGATGAAGCCTTTCGGGACCTTGATGAAGAGGACCACGGTCGCGACCAGCACGGCGCCGGAGACGAGCATCGTCTGGCGGCGGCGCGCCATCACCCACTCGAGGCTCACGTCGTAGGCGTGGATCGTCCGCTCCCACAGGTGCTCCGACCACAGGAACAGCCGCCCGTGGTGCTGCTCCTTCGCGGGGCGCAGGAATCGGCTGCACATCATCGGCGTCAGGGTGAGCGAGACCACGCCCGACACGAGGATGGCCACGCCGATCGTGACGGCGAATTCGTGGAACAGCCGGCCGATGATGCCCCCCATGAACAGCACCGGGATGAACACCGCGACGAGCGACAGGGTCATGGAGAGAATCGTGAACCCGATCTCCGCCGATCCGTCGAACGCCGCCTGCATCACCGGTTTCCCCATCTCGAGGTGGCGGACGATGTTCTCCAGCATCACGATCGCGTCGTCCACCACGAAGCCCACCGAGAGGGTGAGCGCCATCAGCGACAGGTTGTCGAGGCTGTACCCCAGCAGGTACATGACCGCGAAGGTGCCGACGATGGACATCGGCAGCGCGAGGCTGGGGATGACGGTGGCCGAGACGTTCCGGAGGAACAGGAAGATCACCATCACCACGAGGCACAGCGTCAGGAACAGCGTGACCTTCACGTCGTTGACCGAGTCGTGGATCGAGACGGAACGGTCGTACAGCGTGTGCACCTGGACCGAGGGCGGGAGCTGGGACTCGAGCCGGGAGAGCAGCGCCTTCACCTGGCCGGCCACCTCGACGGTGTTGGTGCCCGGCTGCCGCTGCACCGCCAGCACGATCCCCCGCACCCCGTTGAACCAGTTGGCCGACTGGGCGCTCTGCACGCTGTCCACGACCTGCGCGATGTCCTGGAGCCGCACCGGCGAGCCGTTGTGGTAGGCCACGACCAGCGGGCGGAACTCCTGCGGCGTCCTGGAGCTGCCCGTTGGCCTGCACCGAGAAGGTCTTGTGCGGTCCCCCACAGGTTGCCCGTCGGCAGGTTGACGTTGGCGTCGTTGATCGCGTTCGCCACTTCGTCGATGCCGACGCCGCGGGAGGCCATCGCGCGGGGGTCGAGGCGCACCCGCACCGCGTACTTCATCGACCCGTAGACCGAGACCTGCGCCACCCCCGCCACCGTCGAGATGCGCTGCGACAGGTACGTCTCGGCGTACTCGTCGAGCGTGGTGAGCGGCAGCGCCGTCGTGGTGAGCGCGAGGAAGAGAATGGGCGCCGCGGCCGGGTTCACCTTCTGGTAGGTGGGCGGGAGGATGCCCAGCGGGAGCTGCCGCAGCGTCTTCGCGATGGCGGCCTGCACGTCCTGCGCCGCGGCGTCGATGTCCCGGTCCAGCGTGAACTGGAGCGTGATGTTGGTGCTTCCCTGGGTGCTCGTGGACGTCATCTGGTCGATGCCGGCGATCGTCGAGAACTGCTTCTCGAGCGGGGTGGCCACCGCCGCCGCCATCGTCTCGGGGCTTCCGCCGGGGAGGTTGGCGCTCACCGAGATCGTGGGGAAGTCCACGTTCGGGCAGGTCGCTCACCGGCAGGAGCCGGTAGCCCATCGCGCCGAACAGCAGGATGCCCGACATGACCAGGGTGGTCATGACGGGCCGCTTGATGAACAGGCCCGAAATCGTCATGGGGCGATGTCCGGATCGGCGGCGGCGCCCGTGTCGGCGGCCGGCGTGCCCTTGAGCTCCACGCGGGCACCGGCGACGAGGCGCAGCTGCCCGTCCGTCACGACCAGCTGCCCGGCGCTGAGCCCGGTCGCGACGATGACGAAGTCACCGCGCCTGCCGCCCGACGGTGACGTCCTGCGCACGGGCGGTGTGGTCGGGGTTGACCACGTACACGTACGTCCCGCTCTGCCCCGTCATGATGGCGGGCGAAGGCACCGTCAGCACGTCGCGCTCGACGGTGAGCACGAGCTTCACCGCGACGAACTCCCCCGGCCAGAGGGAGCGGTCGCCATTGGCGAAGGTGGCCTTGAGCTGGATCGTGCCCGTGGCGGTGTCCACCTGGTTGTTGATGAACGTCAGGGCGCCCCGCAGCATGGCCGTCGAGTCGTCGGAGGGGCGGATCTCGACCGCGAGGCGGCTCCTGGCGTTGTAGCGCTGGATGTCGTCGAGGTACTTCTGGGGCACCGAGAAGCTCACGGCGATGGGGCGGATCTGGTTGATGACCACCAGCGGCGTGGCGCCGTTGACCGGAACCAGGTTCCCCTCCCGGAGCAGCAGGTTCCCGGTGCGCCCGGCGATCGAAGAGCGGATGGTGCAGTACTCCAGGTTGAGCCGCGCGGTCTCCACCGCCGCCGAATCGGCGCTGACCGCGGCGCCGGCACCCTCGGCGTTGGCCTTGAGCTGGTCGAACTGTTCCTGCGTCGCGAGGTCGTTCTGCACCAGCTGCTGGTAGCGGGTCACCTGCTGCTGCGCGTTGACCAGCTGGGCGCGGTCCCTCGCCAGGTTGGCCAGGGCCTGGTCGAGCGCGGCCCGGAAGGGGCGCGCGTCGAGCTGGAAGAGGAGCTGACCGCGCTGGACCTCATCCCCTTCCTGGAAGGCCACCTTGACCAGGATGCCGCTCACCTGCGAGCGCACCGCAACGGTCTGGACCGGCGTCACCGACCCGATGGCGCTGATCTCCTGGGGCACGGACCGGCGCTGGACGGCCGCGACCGAGACCGGAACGACGGGGCGCGGCGGCGCGGCATCCTTGTGACAGGCGGCGATGGCGGCGAGCGCGGCGAGTGAGCTGGCAAGCACAGTGTGGCGCACGGACCTGATCCTGTGTCGAAAGCGTGTATCTGCGAACCATCCAGTGAGTTACGCACACCGGGCGCCGATTGTTGGCGCGCAGTTGCGCGAACCACCGCTCCCCGGAATCTTTCGGTCACTCCCGGACAAAGGATACGCTAACATGTCCTACCCGTACACGCTTCCGGCGCTGCCCTACGCCTTCGACGCGCTGGAGCCGCACATCGACGCGCAGACGATGCAGATCCACCACGGCAAGCACCACCAGGCCTACGTCAACAACCTCAACGCCGCGCTCGAAAAGGCCCCGGATTGGCAGAAGCGCGGGCTGAGCGAGATCATGGGATCCCTCGACAAGGCGCCCGAGGCCGTGCGCACCGCCGTCCGCAACAACGGCGGCGGGCACTGGAACCACACCGCCTTCTGGAAGCTGATGGCGCCCAAGGCCGGCGGCGCACCGAAGGGCGACGTGGCCGACCTCATCACCAAGAGCTTCGGCGCCTTCGACAAGTTCAAGGAGCAGTTCGCCGCCGCGGCCATGGGACGCTTCGGCTCGGGCTGGGCGTGGTTGATTTTCGACGCGGGCAAACTCTCCATCTCCAGCACGGCCAACCAGGACAACCCCGCGATGGAGAAGAAGGCCGCGATCTTGGGCCTCGACGTGTGGGAGCATGCGTACTACCTCAAGTACCAGAACCGGCGCGCGGACTACATCGGGGCGTGGTGGAACGTCGTGAATTGGGAGCAGGTCAACGCCAACCTCAAAGAGGTCAGATAGCAGAACGCAGATAGCAGGACAGTTGCGAGACGCCGAGTTGCGAGCGGTTGCGAGACTGTAAACTGCAGAGGGCGGGCCGGGTGTCGGCCCGCCCTTATTCGTCCCTGCCCGGCCGGGCAGGGGCGACGGCCCGGTTCTCAAGACGCGCCAGGCGCCGGTCAGGCTCGCGAAGCTCATGGCGCATAACGAGTTGGCTCGAGCCTGGCAGCACGGGAACGCAGGACGGAATCGGTGCCACTAACGCCGGAATGACGCTTCGGCTATAGAATTTCCCGTCCTCAGCCTGACGGCGGCAGCACGAACCCTGGGGTCAGCTCACGCCGGGATAGCTGGCGGTGACCGCGATGTCGCCGCGGCCGTCGCCTGCCGGCCAGACGCCGGGGTGTCCGCGCTCCCGCCGCCTGCGGGGCGCGATCGTCGCGGCCTCGGCGCTCGCGGCCGCACTGGGAGCGCTTGGCGTGGCGGGACCGGTCCGGGGTGTGGCCGCCGGCGCACTCCTGCCGCGCTCGGGCGTGCTCGCGCCGTTCGCCTCCGTTGCGCTCCTCCTCCTGGCCCTGTCCCTCGTGTCGCTCGTCCTGGCGCCGTCCCGCCGGCCCGTGACGTGGGCGGTGCGGGCCGTTGCGATGGCGCTGCTGCTGGTGTCTCTCCTGAGTGTGCTGCAGGCTGTGACGGGCGCGGCGGCGGGGATCGAGGCGCGACTGCTCCGCGTCCTGGAGCAGGTCGTTCCGAGCCTGGTAGGCGCACGCCCGGCACCGCCGCACGGGGCCTTCGGCGTGGCGCTGCTGAGCGTGACCCTGCTGCTCCTCGCCGGCGCGTCCGGCCGGCGGTACGCCGGGATCACGGCGGCCTTGGCCGCGCTCGTGGGCGCGGTCGTGTGTCTCGGCTACGCGTACGGGGCGCCGCTGACCACCAGGCTGGCATACGGGCACGTGGGATGGCCCGGTGGGGCGGGTTTCGTGCTCCTCGGCGCGGCGTCGGTGGCCGTGGCCGGCCCGGACACCCTGCCGCTGCGCGCGCTGGTCGGTGGCTCGGCACGCGCGATCCTGCTGCGCCGCTTCCTTCCGGCCACCATCGGCGCGCTGCTCGTGGTCCAGTGGGTTGTGCCGCGCCTGATGGCGGGCATGAATCCGGCGCTGGCCGCCGCGACTTCGGCGCTGCTGGTCGCGTGTGGTGTGGCCGCGATCGTGGTGCCGCTGGCGCGGACGGTAGGCACGGGACTCGATCGCGCGCTGGCCGCCGCCGCGGAGGGCGAGAAGCACTTCCGCGACGTGTTCGACCACGCCACCATCGGCCTGTACCGCACCACGCCGGACGGCCGCATCCTCCTCGCCAATCCCGCGCTGCTCCGGATGCTGGGCTACGACACGATGGAGGCCATGACCGGGCGCAACCTCGAGGGTGCCGGCTTCGAGCCGGGCTACGTTCGCTGGGCGTTTCGCGAGAAGATCGAGTCCGCGGGGGAGGTGGTGGGCCTCGAATCGGCCTGGACGAGGACGGACGGCACGGTCGTCTCCGTCCGCGAGAGCGCGCGCGTGGTGCGCGACCACGCCGGGGCCGTGCTCTACTACGAGGGTACGGTCGAGGACATCACCGAACAGAAGCGGGCCGAGCAGGCTCTGCGTGCGAGCGTGGAGCGCTATCGCGTCACGCTCGACGGGATGCTCGAGGGCGGCCAGATCATCGCGCCGGACTGGCGCTACGTCTATGTGAACGACGCTGCCGCGGCCCACGGTCACCAGCCGAAGGCCGAGCTGCTCGGCCGCGCGATGACGGAGGTGTACCCGGGCATCGAGCGGACGCCGATGTTCGCGGCGCTGCGCGAGACGATGGAGCGGCGGGTACCGCGCCGGCTCGAAAACGAGTTCACCTATCCCGACGGGTCGAGCGGCTGGTTCGACCTGAGCTTCGAGCCGGTGCCGGAGGGCGTGTTCATCCTCTCCCTCGACATCAGTGAGCGGAAGCGCGCCGAGGAGGAGATCCGGCGACTCAACCTGGAGCTGGAGCAGCGGGTGGAGGAGCGCACGGCCGAGCTGAAGGCCAGCAACGCCGAGCTCGAGGCGTTCACCTACTCGGTCTCGCACGACCTGCGGGCGCCGCTGCGCCAGGCCGACGGGTTTGCGAAGATCCTCCTCGACGACTACGCGTCGCGCCTCGACGACGCCGGGCGGCACTATCTCGACCGGGTGCGCGAGGGCACGCACTTCATGGGCCAGCTGGTGGACGAGCTGCTGCATCTCTCCCGGCTCGGCCGCCGCGAGCTGGCGCGTCGGCGCGTGGCGCTCGACGAGATCCTGCGGGCCGCGCTGAAGGATCTCGGACCGGCGGCCGAGGGGCGTCGCGTCGAGTGGAAGATCGTGGCGCTTCCCGCCGCCGAGTGCGACCCGGGGCTGATGCGCCAGGTGTTCGCCAACCTGCTGTCGAACGCGGTGAAGTTCACCCGGCCGCGTGACCCGGCCGTCATCGAAGTCGGCCAGGCGCTCGCGGAAGGTCAGGTGGCGGTGTTCGTCCGGGACAACGGCGTCGGCTTCGATCCGAAGTACGCGAGCAAGCTGTTCGGCGTGTTCCAGCGCCTGCACCGGCAGGAGGAATTCGAGGGCACCGGCATCGGCCTGGCGACGGTGCAGCGCATCATCCGCAAGCACGGCGGACGCGTGTGGGCCGAGGGGGCGCTGGATCGGGGAGCGACCTTCTTCTTCACACTCGGCAGTCCAGGAGGCAGCGCGTGATGTCTGAGGACGTGGAGATACTGCTGGTGGAGGACAATCCGGCCGACGTCGAGCTGACCCTGCGGGCGCTCCGGCAGAATCGCATCGCGAACCGGGTGCAGGTGGCGCGGGACGGGGAGGAGGCGCTCGCCTTCCTGTTCGGGCGCGGTGGCGGGGCGGAGGCGGCGGCCGCCTCGCTCCCGCGACTGATCCTCCTGGATCTCAAGCTGCCCAAGGTGGACGGGCTCGAGGTGCTGCGTGAGATCAAGTCCAGGGAGCGTACCCGGACCGTGCCGGTGGTGATCCTCACCTCGTCGGCGGAGGAACGAGACCTGGTCGCGAGCTACCACCTCGGAGCCAACAGCTACATCCAGAAGCCGGTCGATTTCGGCCAGTTCCAGGAGACGGTGCGGCAGCTCGGGATGTACTGGTTGGTCGTCAACCAGCCTCCGCCGTCGAGCCATGTCGCCGGCGCGTAAGGCCCCGCGCGGGGGACGGAAGTCGGCGGAGCCCACCGCCCTCGCCAGTGGCGTAGGCTCGCCGGCGCGCCGCCCGGTACGCATCCTCTACGTGGAGGATCGGCCGGCCGACGTGGAGCTGGCGCTCGAGGAGCTGAGGCGGGCCGGACTGGACGTCGCCATGGATGCCGTCGCCACGCTCGCCGACTTCCGGGCCAGGCTTCAGGGCGGCGCGTACGACGTGGTCCTGTCCGACTACAGTCTCGAAGGCTGGACGGGGATGGAGGCGCTGGACGCCCTGCGCGCCCTCGGGCGTGACACGCCGTTCCTCCTGGTGACGGGCTCGCTGGGGGACGAGGCGGCCGTGGACTGCCTGAAGCGGGGCGTGGCCGACTACGTCACCAAGGACCGACTCGCGCGCCTCCCGTTGGCCCTGCAGCACGCGCTCGAAGAGCACACCCTGCGTCGCCGCGAGGCGGAGGCAGGCGCCGCCCTGCGCGAGCGGGAAGAGCGCCTGCGGCAGATCACCGAGAACATCCAGGAGGTCTACCACCTCTTCAGCGCGGACGGGTCCCAGACGCTGTACGTCAGCCCGGCCTACGAGGCGATCTTCGGGCGGAGCAGCCAGACGCTGTACGACGACCCGCTCTCGTTCGTGAGCGCGCTGCATCCCGACGATCGGCCGATTCTGCTGGCCGAGCTCGAGGCGATCCGGAACGGGCAGGGGGGCCGCTCCCTCGAGCTGCGGGTCGTGTGGCCCGACGGGCAGGAACGGTGGATCCTTGCGCGGGCGGTGGGGGTGAAGGATGCGCAGGGGGTCGTGCAGCGGGTCGCCAGCGTCGCGCTCGACATCACCGACCGCAAGCGGACGGAGGACGCGCTCGCCTTCCGGAACGTCGTGCTGTCGACGCAGCAGGAAGCGACGCTCGACGGCATCCTGGTGGTGGACGACGGTGGGAAGATCCTGTTCTACAACCGGCGATTCATCGACATATGGGGCATCCCGGCGGACCTGGTGGCCCGCGGCGTCGATCGGGCCGTCCTGGAGGCCGGGCTCGCCATTGCGAAGGACCCCGAAGCCTTCCGTGCGCGGGTGGAGTACCTGTACGAGCACCGGGACGAGAAGAGCCAGGAGGAGGTCGAGTTCAAGGACGGACGGACCATCGAGCGTTACTCCGCCCCGATGTTCGACGCGGGCGGCCGGTACTACGGGCGGGTGTGGTACTTCCGGGACATCACCGAGCGCAAGCGCGCCGAGGAAGCGCTGCGGTGGGAGCAGTTCCTGATGCGCACGCTGATGGAGACCATTCCCGATCCCATCTACTTCAAGGACACGAAGAGTCGTTTCCAGCGGGTCAACCGCGCGATGGCGCTCCGCTGTGGGGCGCGCGACGCCGTCGAGCTGATCGGGAAGACGGACTTCGACGTCTTCGCCCGCGATCACGCGGAGGCGGCCCTCCGGGTCGAGCGGGAGATCCTGCGCACCGGGGAGCCGGCCGTGAACCTCGAGGAGGAGGAAACCTGGCCGGATCGCCCCAGCAGATGGGTGTCCACGACCAAGATGCCGTTGCGCGACGCGGACGGCGCGGTCATCGGCACCTTCGGGATCTCCCGGGACATCACCGAGCGGCGGCGCGCCGAAGAGCTGCTCCGCCGCTCGGAGGCGGACTTTCGCAGCCTGGTGGAGGGCGCGCCCGTCGGTATCTACCGCTCCACGCGCTCGGGGCGGTTCCTCACCGTGAACCCCGCGCTCATCCGGATGCTGGGCTACCAGTGGGCCGAGGAGCTGCTGCAGCTCGACATCGCCCGCGACGTCTATGCCGATCCCGCGGAGCGGGAGCGGTTCATCGCCGAAGCGCCGCCGCACGTCGAAGTCGCATGGAAACGCCGTGACGGCACGCGCATCATGGTGCAGCTCACCTCCCGCGCCATGCCGCCCGTGGCCGGCGGAGAGGAGTGCTACGAGGGCGTGGTCGTGGACGTCACCGAGCAGCGCTCGCTGGAGAACCAGTTCCGCCAGGCCCAGCGGCTGGAGGCCGTGGGGCGGCTGGCCGGCGGCGTGGCGCACGACTTCAACAACGTCCTCACGGCGATCACCGGCTACACCGACCTCCTGCTCGAGGACCTGGGCCCGGAGGACCCCAAGCGCCCCGACGTGGAGGAGATCAAGGCGGCCGCCCTGCGGGCGGCCGCGCTCACCCGGCAGCTCCTGGCCTTCAGCCGCAAGCAGGTGCTCCAGACCCGGGTGCTGGACCTCAACGACGTCGTCCGGACGCTGGAGAAGATGCTCCGGCGCCTCATCGGCGAGGACGTCAAGCTGGAGTTGGCGCTGGCCCCGGCGCTGGGCGCGGTCCGGGCGGATCCCGGCCAGATCGAGCAGGTCATCATGAACCTCGCGGTCAACGCCCGCGACGCGATGCCGAGCGGCGGCAGGCTCACCATCGAGACCGCCAACGTGGAGCTCGACGACGCGTACGCCCGCGAGCACGCGGGCGCGGTGCCGGGCCGGTACGTCATGCTGGCCGTGAGCGACACCGGCGTCGGGATGGACGCGGAGACCCAGGCCCACATCTTCGAGCCCTTCTTCACCACCAAGGAGCAGGGCAAGGGCACGGGGCTCGGGCTCGCGACGGTCTACGGCATCGTCAAGCAGAGCGGCGGCTACGTGTGGGTCTACAGCGAGCCGGGACGCGGCGCGACGTTCAAGATCTACCTGCCGCGCGTCGGAGGAGCCGGTCGAGGGTGCAGCCCGCGGCGCCCGCCGAGCAGCCGGCGGCCGGGGGGCGCGAGACGGTGCTCCTGGCCGAGGACGACCCGTCGGTCCGGGCCGTCGTGGCGGAGGTGCTGGCGCAGACGGGGCTATCGGGTGCTGCGCGCTCCGGACGGCCAGGCGGCCCTGGCGATGGCCCGCGCGCACGCCGGGGAGATCCACCTGCTCGTGACCGACCTCGTGATGCCCGGCATGACCGGGCCGCGAGCTGGCGGAGGCGCTGACGGCCGAGCGTCCCGCGCATCCGCGTGCTCTACATGTCCGGCTACACCGACGACGCGGTCGTGCGGCACGGCGTCCTCACGGCCGGCATGCCCTACCTCCAGAAGCCCTTCACGCCGCGCGCCCTGGCGTCCAAGGTGCGCGAGGTGCTTGACCGCCCGTGAGGTGACGTAACTCCACGTAAGCAAGAAGCCTCACCGCGCTGCTGACGCCGGCTGACTATGAGATCCGATAGTCGCCCGGAGAGACGCTTTCGCTTGCGGGAGGCGGTCCCCATATATGGGAGTGACTCAATCGGAGTTGTAGCCGTGGCGCGCCAACAGAAGAAAGGCGCCCGTAGGCGACGCCCGAGTCGGAACGGCGCCGGAGCCGAGAAGGCGGTCGGCCCGGCGGTGGAGGCCGAGCGCGCGTTGCGCGTCTACTCGGCGCTGGTCGACTCGTCCCAGGACGCCATCATCACCACGGCGACCGACGGCACCATCGAGACCTGGAACCGTGCGGCCGAGCGTATCTACGGCTACTCGGCCCCCGAGGCGATCGGCAGGCCGATCACGATCATCGCCCCGCCGGAGCACCTGGCCGAGTTCAAGCGAAACCTGCGTGTGCTCGAGCAGGGGCGGGCTATCGGGCCGTACGAGTCGCAGCGACGCCGCGGCGACGGCGGAGCCATCAGCGTCTCGGTTACCCTCTCACCGATCCGGGATTCGGGCGGCGCTGTGGTGGGTGCCTCCGGCATCGTCCGGGACATCACCGAGCACCGGCGTACGCAGGCGGCGCTGGCTGAATCCGAGCGGCGGCTGCGCACGGTGCTCGACCGGATGCGTCTGATCGGCGTGGTGATCGACGCGGCGGGGAGGATCACGTACTGCAACGACTACCTCGCCGAGGTCTCCGGCTGGTCGCGCGAGGAGCTGATCGGCTCCGACTACCTCGCGCGGTTCATACCACCGGGCCATCCGGCGATCGGCGTCTTCCATGAAGCGATGGCGACCGGCGACGCGTCGGCACACTACCGGAACCAGATCCTGACGCGGGACGGACGGCGGCGGGAGATTGAGTGGAACAACACGGTGCTGCGCGACTCCGCCGGCCGGCTCACCGGCATCGTGAGCATCGGGGAGGACGTCACCGACAGGAGCCGGGTCGAGGAGGAGCTGCGTCGCTCCGAAGCCAATTACCGGGGCCTGGTGGAGTACGCCACGCTCGGCATCTACCGTTCCACGCCCGACGGACGGTTCCTCACCGTGAACCCGGCCCTCATCAAGATGCTGGGGTACGGCTGGGCGGAGGAGCTGCTCCGACTGGACATGGCCCGGGACGTCTACGCGGATCCCGGGCAGCGCGCCGAGTTGTTGGCCGCGTTCGGGGAGCGCGATGAAGCGAGCAAGGAGATGGAGTGGAAGCGCAAGGACGGGAGCCGCATCAGCGTGCGCGTGAGCGTGCGCACGGTCCGAACCCCGGGAGGCCAGATCGAGTGCTACGAAGGGTTGGTCGAGGACGTGACCCAGCAGCGGAGCCTCGAGGCCCAGTTCCGGCAGGCCCAGCGCCTCGAGGCCGTCGGCCGGCTGGCGGGCGGCGTGGCGCACGATTTCAACAACATCCTCACGGCCATCACCGGATACAGCGACCTGCTGCTCGAGGAGCTGGGCCCCGGCGACCCCAAGCGGACCGACATCGAGGAGATCCGGTCCGCCGCCCGCCGGGCGGCGGCGCTCACCCGGCAGCTGCTCGCCTTCAGCCGCAAGCAGGTCTTCCAGACGCGGGTGCTGGATCTGAACGACGTCGTCCAGACGCTGGACAAGATGCTCCGCCGCCTCATCGGCGAGGACGTGAAGCTGGCGCTGGCCCTGGCCGCCCCTCTGGGCGCGGTGCGGGCGGATCCCGGGCAGATCGAGCAGGTCATCCTGAACCTCGCCGTGAACTCGCGCGACGCGATGCCCGGCGGCGGCCGCCTCACGCTCGAAACGGCCGACGTGGATCTCGACGAGGGCTTTGCCCGGAGCACGCCGGGGTGGTGCCGGGCCGGTACGTGATGCTGGCCGTGAGCGACACCGGCATCGGCATGGACGAGGAGACCCGATCCCACGTCTTCGAGCCCTTCTTCACCACCAAGGAGCAGGGGAAGGGCACCGGCCTCGGCCTCGCGACCGTGTACGGCATCGTCAAGCAGAGCGGCGGCTACGTGTGGGTCTACAGCGAGCCGGGGCGCGGCGCGACGTTCAAGGTCTACCTGCCACGCGTGGACGAGCCGGTCGAGACGCCTGACACGGCGCCGGCCGAGCAGCCCGTGGAGGGAGGCAGGGAGACGGTGCTGCTCGCGGAAGACGACCCGTCGGTCCGGGAGATCGTGGCGCAAGTCCTGGCGCAGAAGGGCTACCGGGTGCTGCGGGCGCCGGACGGCCAGACGGCCCTGATGATGGCTCGCGGGCACGGCGCGGAGATACACCTGCTGGTGACGGACCTCGTCATGCCCGGCATGACGGGGCGCGAGCTGGCGGAGGCCCTGACGGTGGAGCGCCCGGACCTTCGCGTGCTCTATATGTCCGGCTACACGGACGACGCGGTGGTTCGCCACGGCGTGCTGGACGCGGGCATGCAGTACCTCCAGAAGCCGTTCGCGCCGCGCGCCCTGGCGTCCAAGGTGCGCGAGATCCTCGACGGGGCCTGAGCCGGCGGGCGCGCCGTCCCGCGCCCCCGACGCGCGCGGGACGGGTGGCCGGGCGTCCCGGCGGCGCACGGGAGGCGGCAGCCGGGCCGCCGCCCTCGCGCAATCCTCCCCTCCGGTTCTATCATAGCTGGGGCGGTCGCGCGCCTCGCGCCTGCGGTCGGAGCGGGGTGGCGCGGCGGACCGGTGATCCGGCGAGGTGAACGTGGGCCACGTGCTGGTCGTTGACGACGACGCGGATGTGCGCGCGGTCGTGGCGAAGGTGATCACGAAGCTGGGCCACCACGTGTGGGACGTGGCGGACGGCAGCGAGGCGCTCGAGCTGCTGAAGACGACCCCCTTCGACCTGATCATCAGCGACGTCTACATGGCGGACATGGATGGGATGGAGCTGCTGGTGCGCATCCAGCAGCTCGAGCTGGGCGTTCCGGTCCTGGTGATCTCCGGCGGCGGATTCAAGCCGCGGGACGAGGTGCTGGCGATGGCGGCCGCGTGCGGCGCCGTCGCCACGCTGGACAAGCCGTTCACGGTGGAGCAGCTGCGGGATACGGTGGAGCCCCTCCTTCCGGCGCCGGGAAAGAACTGACGCCTCTCTGCTCGACTCTCGTAACCCCTCGCTGCTCGGCGTCTCGCAACTCTACTACCTTCTCCGTCCTCTCTCCTCGGTGCCCTTGAGCGACGCCAGGGGCCGCAGCTCGTGCTCGACCGTGGCGAGCCCGGCCCGCACCACCGCGTCCACCACCTCCCGCGCCGGCTTGTAGGCCGGGCCCGCCTCGTCGATCGGCACTCGGCCGTCGGTATTGACCAGGATGCCGGCGCTCCGGTACTCGTCCTCGATCGCCCGCCGGTTCAGCCCGTGCAAGGCCGCGGTGCGGCTCATCCGCCGGCCCGCGCCGTGATTGACCGAGAACAGTGATTTCGCGGCCCCGGCCGCCGGCCTGAGGACGAACGAGACGTCCTGGTTGGAGCCGGGAATCAGCACCGGGTGCCCCGAGGCCGCCCACGGGGTGCCGGCCAGCAGCGGGTGCCCGGCGGGAAACGCCCGGGTCGCGCCCTTGCGGTGCACCCACACCTCGCCGAACTCGGGATGCGGCTCGAGCTGGGCCAGGTTGTGCGAGATCTCGTACACCAGCTCCAGCTCCGCGCCGAACGTCTCGAAGAAGGCGCGCGCCACCTGCTCGAAAATCACCAGCCGGTTCACGATGGCGAAGTTGCCGCCCGCGGCGACCGCGTTCCTGTAGCTGCGCCAGTGCCGGGACTCGCGCCGGAAGTAGCCGAGGTCGAGCGAGGGGAGGGCGGGGTTCTCCTGCCGCGCGAGCTGGAAGTAGTTGGTGGTGAGGCCGTGCCCGAAGCCGCGCGAGCCGGTGTGCACCATCACCCACAGCTTCCCGGTCTCGTCCGCCTGCAGCTCCATGAAGTGGTTCCCGCCGCCAAGCGAGCCGACCTGGGTGATGCCGCGCTCGGGCCTGCCCTTGCCTCCGTAGGGGATCTCCCAGTCGTCGTCCACGGGGATGCGATGCCGCTCCGCGCTGCT
This sequence comes from uncultured Gemmatimonadales bacterium, assembly GCA_963729955.1. Taxonomy (GTDB): domain Bacteria; phylum Gemmatimonadota; class Gemmatimonadetes; order Gemmatimonadales; family JACORV01; genus Fen-1245. The sequence goes on along the minus strand of CAVSQA010000018.1, from coordinate 22,674 downwards.
GCGGTCGAAGCTCGTGCCGTACCTCGCCACGTAGTGCTCGGCGCCTCCGCGCACGATCTCCTCGAACGCCGCCTTGCCGAGATGTTTGAGGGATCGCGACTGCCCGCCCGCGCCCATCTCGACGCGGCGCATCACTTCCCGGTTGAACGCGAGCCGCCGCTCCGCCGTGGCGGCGTCCACGCTCACGCCGGACCGCGCCGCCATCATCCCGCAGCCGATGTCGAAGCCCACCGGCCCCATCGCCAGCGTCCCGTCCGTCGCGATGACGCACCCGACCGGCACGCCGTACCCGTAGTGCACGTCCGGCGTGACCGCCACGCAGCGCACCCCGGGGAAGGCGCAGGCGTTGAGGATCTGGGGGAGGAGATTGTCCTCGGTGGTCTCGAGCAGCCGCTCGGTCAGGAACAGGCGGACCGGGACGCCCCTGGTGAGGTCGGGATCGAGGCGGTAGAAGCCGCCGGGGTCGCTGGTGAGGGAGTCTCTCCAGCTGGGCATGCGTGAAGTATGCGAGAGGAGAGACGGGAGTGCACTGCCTACCGCGAATCTGCTATCTCTCCTCCGACAGGGCCGCGCGTACTTCCCGCGCCAGCGTGCCGAGGTCCACCGGCTTCTGGAGGAATCGCACCTCCCCCTCGGCCGCCCGCTTCCGCAGGGCCTCGTCCTCCGTGTACCCGGACATGAACACCACCTTGAGCGAGGGCCAGCGCTCCCGCAGGCGGGTGGCCAGACCCGCTCCCGACCTCCCGGGAAGCACCATGTCCGTCAGGAGCAGGGTGTACGGCTGCGATTCCGAGAGCTTCTCCGCATCTTCCGCGCTCCCCGCCGCGGTCACCAGGTAGCCCAGTCGCGCCAGGAGGCGCTCGAAGGCGCGGCGCACGGAGTCGTTGTCCTCCACCAGCAGCACGCGCTCGCCGTTGCCGCGCGGCAGCGCCTCCGCCTGCGCCGCTTCCGGCGCCGCCGCGCCGGGCGCCTCGGCCCGCCGCGGCAGCAGGACGCGGAAGGTCGTGCCCTGGCCGACCGTGCTCGAGACCTCCACTTCGCCGCCGTGCTGCGTCACGATGCCGTGCACGACGGCCAGGCCCAGCCCGGTACCCCGCCGGTCGCCCTTGGTCGTGAAGAAGGGCTCGAAGATGTGGTCGCGGATATCGTCGGGGATGCCGTGACCGGTGTCGCTCACGGAGAACCAGACATCGGCGTCGGCGCGGCGCCCGGAACGGACGGTGAGCGTGCCGCCGTGGGGCATCGCGTCCGTGGCGTTCACCGCCAGGTTCATCCACACCTGGCCGATCTGGCCGGGATCCGCCGAGACCGGCAGCGGCTCCGGCGACAGCTCGAGCGAGAGGGTCACGTTCGAGCCCAGGAGCCGCCGCAGCACCTTGGCCGTGTCGCGGATGACCTGGTTCAGGTCGAGCGGCTCGGCCTTGGGCTCCTCGCGGCGGGAGAACAGCAGCAGCTGCTGGGTGAGCTGGGCGCCGCGGCGGAGCAGCTCCTCCAGCTCCTGCAGCCGCTCCTCGGAGCTGGTGCGATCCTCGCCGTGGAGCCTGCTCAGCTCGGTGAGCCCGAGCATGGCCTGCAGCAGGTTGTTGAAATCGTGAGCCACGCCTCCCGCCAGCCGGCCCACCGCCTCCATGCGTTGGGCGCGCCGCAGCTGGTCCTCCATCTGCTTCAGCACCGTGACGTCCTCTTTCACGGCGACGAAGTGGCTGATGGTCCCCGTGCCCCCGCTCCCCACGCTCGCCAGCACCGGGGTGATAGTCATCCGCTCGGTGTACAGCGAGCCGTCCTTGCGCCGGTTGACCATCTCCCCCCGCCAGACCTTGCCCGCGAGGATGGTCCGCCACAGCTCCTCATACAGGCTGCTCGGCTGCTTGCCGGAGTTCAGGATCCGCGTGCTCTGCCCGACCACCTCGCGGAGGCTGTAGCCCGTCAGGCGCGTGAACGCCGGATTGACCCACTCGATGGTGGCGTCGGGGGCCGTGATCACGATGGCGTTCGCCGCCGACTCCATCACGGCGCTCTGGAGCGTGAGGCGCTGCTCGGTGCGGCGGCGCTCCAGCTCGGTGGCGGCGCGAGTCGCGAACACGGGCAGCAGCGACTCGGCCAGGGGCAGGCGTGGCATCGGCGCGTCGTGCATCACCACCAGGTTGCCCAGCGCACGCCCGGTCGAATCGCGCAGCGCGGTTCCGACGTACGACTCCGCCCCGAGCCGCGCCAGGAGCGGGTCGTCGGGGAACCGCTCGCGGAGCCGCTCCGGGTAGGCCACGAGGCCGTCGTCGGTCACGACGTGCTCGCACGGCGCCCCGGCCAGGTCGTACTCGAGATTGTCGCCGAACCGCCCGCCCGCCCACACGGCGAGCGTGCGCACCCGCGTGCGGTCGGGCTCGATCAGCTCGCCCACCAGCGCGTACCGCGCGGCGAGCGCGGTCGCGAGGTGCTGCGCGAGCGTGCGGAAGAACTCCTCCCCGGTCACCGCGGCCGTGCCGACCACGACCGACCGCAGCGCCGCCTCGGCCTGGCGGCGCTCGGAGATGTCCCGGGCGACGCCGAGCACGCCGCGCGCCACGCCGTCGGCGTCGCGCAGGAAGCTGATCTTGAACTCCATCCACAGGGTGGAGCCGTCCCGCCGCACGACCTCCACCTCCAGCGTCCGGCCCCCGACCCGGCCCCGGGCGGCGTTCTCCGCCAGGGCCTCGCTGAGGTTCCGGCGCGCCGCGATCGCGGACGCCGGTGTGAGGAGGTGATCGAGCGGCAGCCGCTTCATCTCCTCGACGGTGTAGCCCGCGACCCGCTCGACGGACGGGCTCACGTAAGTGACGTTGAGGTCGAGGTCCGTCGTCCAGATGACGTCCACGATGTTGTCGGACACCAGCCGGTAGCGGGCCTCGCTCTCCTGGAGCGCGGCCTCGGCGCGCCGCCGCTCGGTCACGTCGCGGAAGCTCCACACCCGCCCGGTGACCTTTCCGCCCTCGTGCTGCGGCTTCGAGTAGCGCTCGAACACGCGCCGGTCCTTGAACTCGAGCACGTCGAAGCTCTCCGCTTCCGGCGAGCCGTAGAGCGCGTGGACCTTGTCGAGGAAGTGCTGCGGGTCGGAGAGCTGGTCCAGCACCGTCGCCAGGGCGAGCTCGTCGTCTCCGGTCGCCATGACGGCCTCGGGGATCCGCCACAGCTCGACGAACTTGCGGTTGTAGCTGACGATCCTGCCGTGGCCGTCCACCACCAGGATGCCGTCGGCCGTCGAGTCCAGGATGGCCCGGTACGCCGACGCGGACGTCTCGAGCCGAGCCTGGGCTGGCGTGCGGCGGGCGGCTGGCTTGCGCGGCATGCGCGTCAAGTTGACGTCTTTTGAACCGGTCCGCTAGCTTTCATGGCTGTCGGGCCCTGGTGGTGAAACTGGTAGACACGCCATCTTGAGGGGGTGGTGGAGAAATCCGTGCCGGTTCGAGTCCGGCCCAGGGCACTGCCAGGCATGTCGCCGGTGTAGCTCAGCGGTAGAGCACTGGTTTCGTAAACCAGGGGTCGTGGGTTCAATCCCCACCGCCGGCTTGGCGAGAAGGTCATGGCGTGACGCAGGCGATGGCGTGGTGAAGGGATGCAGAAGGTGCCCACCTCCCTCCCGCCTGCTCAGTCCGCAGCTTCGGGATAGAGTGCCTGCTCGCACGACGGCCGCCGCGGCGTCGTTCAGATCGCGCACCCGCACGTCGCCGTCCACCACGAACGCCCACAGAGGAATCGCGTTCAACAGCGCGCGGTAGCGTGAGTCCGAGATTGTCTCCGCCACGATCCCTCCCTTCCCAGCTGGCCGCCTCTTCTCCTCGCCGTCCGGCTCCTGTTATTTCGAGCATGTCCTCGACCCTGGACCGCCGCGAATTCCTCCAGGCCGCCGGCGCCTCCGCGCTGGCGGGGTTAATCCCTACCGAGGCAGCCGCAATTACCGGGCCAAGGCCTGTTCCAGGCCGCATCCGGGTGGCCGTGCTCCTCGAGCCCGCGTTCCCGGCCGTAGACGCTCCGAGCCCCGACGTCGCGCTGCTCGGTGCGGCGCTGGACGGGTTCGAGGTGACGTACCTGACGGCCGCCGAGGTGCCGGAAGGGCTGTCGCCCGACCGGCACGACGTGTTCGTCACGCCCTACGGCAGCGCGTTCCCCGCCGAGGGGTGGCCCGCGCTCCTCAGCTATCTGGAGGGCGCCGGCAACTGGGTGAACCTCGGGGGCGTGCCGTGCGCGGTGCCGGTGGAGCGGGTGGCGGGCGGCGAGGGCTGGCGCACGCTGCCGCGCGCCGACACGTACCACCGGCGGCTCGGCATCACCCTCGCGTGCGCCGTGGGCACGGCCGCGGTGCGGGAGTGGCGGGCGAACGACGACCTGCCGTGGGCGTCGGCGCTCGCCGCGGGCGTGGCGGCGGACACCGTCTGGGAACCCTACTGGCGGCTCTCGAGCGTCGCGGACACGCCTGACGAGTCGGGGTCCGCGGGGCCCGAGGAGGCGATGGTGCGGCCGCTCGTCTCCGGGCTCGACGGCGCCGGCCGTGCCGTCGTCGCACCGTGCCTGCTGGTGGACCGGCTCGAGCGGGAGTTCGCGGGTGGTCGCTGGATCTTCTGGACGGGAGACGGACCGGTCGGCCCTCGCGGCGCTGCGCGGGTCGGTTGAGGCGGCGTCGGTTGGAGCGCGCCGGCTCGTCGTGCGGCCGTCGGCGGCGTGCTGTCGCGGCCGTCGAGCGGCCGTCGGTCAGGGTGGCCTTCCGCGGCTTCCCGCGCGGCGGGGCCGCGCCGCTCGCCGCGAGCTGTCAGGTCGGCGTCTTCGACTCCGGCGGCGCCGCGCTGGCCCGCTTCTCCCTCCCGGTTGCCGGCACGGACGCGGACGCGCGCGGTGGCGCCGATCTCGGCGCCGGCCTGCCCGATCCGCTCGCGCCTGGGTTGTACCGCCTCGAGGCCGTGCTCACCGTGCCCGGCGCGCGGCCCGAGGAGCTGCGCCGCACGACCGGGTTCTGGGTGTGGGACGAGAAGCTGCTCGCCGCCGGCGCGCCGCTCGGCGAGGGGCCGCACGCCCTGACCAGGGGCGGGGAGCCGTTCCCCGTCACCGGCACGACCTACATGGCGTCGGACGTGCACCGGAAGTTCCTGCTCGAGCCCAATCCGTGGCTGTGGGACCGGGACTTCGCGGCGATGAAGCGCGCCGGCGTCAACCTGGTGCGCACCGGCATCTGGACGGGGTGGAAAGTGCTGATGCCGAACGTGGGCGCGCTCGACGAGGAGGCGTTGCGGGCGCTCGACGCCTATCTCCTCACCGCGCGGCGGCACGACGTGCCGGTGATCTTCACCCTGTTCGCCTTCCTGCCCGAGACGTGGGGCGGCGAGAACGCCTATCTCGATCCCGCGGCCGTTGCCGCGCAGCGGGTGTTCGTGTCGCTCATCGCGCGCCGCTACGCCCGGATGAACGACCTGATGTGGGATCTGATCAACGAGCCGTCGTTCTGCAACCAGGACCATCTGTGGAGCTGCCGGCCCAACTACGACCGGTACGAGCGCGCGGCGTGGGCGGCGTGGCTCGAGGAGCGTCATCCGGACCGGCCCGCGGTGGATCTGCCACCGCTCGAGGACTTCGCGGAGGGCGAGGGCGCGGTGGAGCACCCGGCGGTGCTCGACTACCGGCTATTCGCGCAGGCGATGTTCCGGCGGTGGGTGCGCGAGATACGCGCGGCGCTGCGCGAGGCCGCGGGTCCCCGGCAGCTCGTCACGGTGGGCCAGGACGAGGCCGGCACCAGGGACAGTCCCAACGACCTGTTCCTCGCGCGGGACCTCGACTTCACCTGCGTCCACACCTGGTGGCTCAACGACGCGCTCGTGTGGGACGAGGTCCTGACGAAGGCGCCGGGCCGGACGAACCTGGTCGAGGAAACCGGCGTGATGTTCGCGGCGCACCCGCCGGGCGTCGAGGCCCGCTGGGAGGCGTACGCGCGCAACCTGCTCGAGCGGAAGATGGCCGATCGCCCTCGGTCCGGGAGCGGCGGGCTTCGTCGAGTGGGTGTGGAACTCGAACTGCTACATGCCCTCCGACAACGAGGCCGCGATCGGCCTCGCTGCGGGCGGACGGCACGGCGAAGCCCGAGCTCGACGCGCTCGCCGGCGTGGCGGCCTTCGTGGCGAGCGCGCGAGCGTACCTGCGTGATCGCGAGGACGAGCCGGTGCTGCTGCTGGTCCCGCATTCCAACATGTTCTCCAACCACAACACGGCGACCGGCGCGACCAAGGGCGCGGTGCGGGCGATGCAGTACGGGTGCCGGATTGGGCTGTCGGCGGTCTCCGAATTCGCCGCGACGCCCGCAATGCGCGTGCCGCGGCTCGTGCTCGTGCCATCGCCGCGGGTGCTCCGCCGGGAGGCCTGGGACGCGATCCGCGCCTGGGCGCGGCGCGGAGCGGTGGTGCTCGTGACCGGGCCGCTCGATCCGCTCGCGCGATTCGCCGATCGCCCCGCGGTCGGGCCGTCGGGGGCGGTGCGGCTACCGCTCGGCCGCGGCGAGATCCTGTGGTCGCCGACGAGCGTGGAGCTGGCGAGCGACCCCGCCCAAACGGTCGAGCTCTACCACTGGGCCCTGGGTCGCGCGCGCGTGGCGCCGGCGTTCACGGTCGACGGCGCGGACGCGTCGATCCTGGTCCACGCCGCCGCCTATCGCGAGGCCGTGCTGTTCACGCTGGCTTCGGAGACGCAGCGGGCCGCCACGCTTCGCCTGCGCTACCGGGACGCCGGCCGCGACCTCGAGGTGACGCTGCCCGGCGAACGGGCCGCGCTGCTCCTGGTCGCCCGGTCGGACGGGCGCCTCATCGCGCGCTACCCGGGTGCCTGACGCCCAGATCCGCGCGCCGGGCGGCGCGGCGGACCGCCGCGACCTACGGCCCCGGTCGCCGCACCCGGATGGTGGCGTCGCCCCGCTTGGGCGGCGGCCCGGAACCCACGGCCTCGGCGTGGACCACCGCCGTCCCGGGCGCGAGCGCCGTCACGGTGCCCGTCGAGTCCACCCGGGCCACGTTCACGTTGTTGGACGACCACGCGTAACGCACCGCGGCCGCGATCACGTTGCCGTCGGCGTCGTAGGCCTGCACGCTCAGCCGGTGCGTCGTGCCCACGTGCATCGTGACCGATGGCGGCACGACCTGCACCTCCGCCACCGGCTTCTGGGCCAGGGCGAACGTCGGGAGCGCCAGCAACGAGGGCAGGCGCCAGCGCTAGCCGCATGTGGGTTCTCATGCTGGAAACTCCTGTCTCATAACCACTCGGAACTCAGCGTCTCGCAACTGCTCTCACTCCTGCACCGCCGCCCACCGGCTACCGCTGCGCCGGCGACACGGCGATCTGCGTCCACGCCTCCACCGGCCGGCCGCTCTTCTGGGCCGGGTTGAACTTCAAGGCCTGCGCCGCGGCCAGGGCGCTCGCGCTGAACGCGCCGTCGCTGGAGGTCGCGATCGGCATCACGTTCTCGACGCCGCCGCTCGCGCTGACCTGCACCCAGAACGTCGCCGGCGTCGGCAGTGCGCCCGTGCCTTGCCAGGGCGCGGTGGGGGCGGTCAGCGGCTGCGCCCTCATGTCCCAGCACACCTTGTTGGGGTTGTAGCCGCGATTCTGGCACTGGGCCGGGATCGCGACCGCCGTCTTGCCCCCGTTGCTCGTCCGGATGGCGACGGGGATCGTCGTCCAGGCGTCCACAGGCTGTCCCGCCCTGGTGGCCGGGAGGTAGGTGGCCCCTTTGACCGCGGCCATCGAATACGAGTTGATGTCGTCATGGTTGGATGCGGTCTTGAGCCGGACGTCGGCGACGTCGCCCGTCTTGAGGACCCGCACGAAGAACTCGGCGGGCGTGGGAGTCGCTTCGCCCGCCTGCGGGGCATCGCCCACGCTGAGCGCCTGCCGCGGGCGCGCGGGCGTGTCGTAACACAGCCGGTCCGGGTTGAACTCCGGCTGGGAGCACATGGCGGCCGCGACGGGCACGGCCAGCCGGTCCATCAGCGCCTTCAGGCTGTCACGCGGCCCCGTCTCTTCGCCGTGCGCCAGGTGCGTCAGGTCGTGCGTGTCGTACAGGTCCACGGCGAGCAGCAGGCTCCGGCCCGAGCCGACGGCGCTGCCGATCACCATCTGGTTGGCGCCGAGACCGTAGGCGAAGCTGGCGTTGTCCGCGAGCGGGGCGACGATGTTGCGGTGTCCGGCCGCCCACCGTCCCGCGAGGTCGTTGCCGTCCACGGTCGCGACCCCGTGCGCGTTGACGCGGTCGGTCAGCAGCAGCGCCAGGCTGCGCGCCAGCGACGTATCGGCGTTCGACACGCCGAAGGGCAGCACGGCGATCTTGGCGGCGGCCGACGGCGCGCCTTCCGTTCGGCCCGGGGCCCCGGCCGACCGGGTTCCCAGGCTGCGCCACAACCACGCGGCGCCGAGGGCCACGATGACGACGGCGGCGCCGATGGCGGCGAGGAGGGGCAGGGGGAGGCCGCGCCGCGTGCGTCCCGGCGTGCCGCCGGCGGCGCAGGCCTTGAGCGCCTCGGCCAGCTCGCCCGCGGTCTGGAACCGGTCGGCGGCCTTCTTCTCGGTGCAGCGCGCCACCACGCGGCCGAGCGGCGCGCTCACCGTCGGCCGCTTGGTCCTGATCGCCGGCATCGCCTTGGTGAGATGCTGGATCAGGATGCCCTGGCTGGAGGTGGCGTCGAACGGCACCTCGCCGGCGAGCATCTCCCACAGCACCACGCCGAGCGAGTAGATGTCGCTGCGCGCGTCCACGTCGGGCGCGCCGCTCGCCTGCTCCGGGCTCATGTAGTGCGGTGAGCCGATGATGACGCCCGTGCCGGTCAGCCGCTCGCCGCTGCCGGCGGCGGCCTTGGCGATGCCGAAGTCGGCGACCAGCACCCGCTGCTTCGGCCCCTGCAGCATCACGTTCTGCGGCTTGACGTCGCGGTGCACCAACTGGTGCGCGTGGGCCTCCGCGAGCGCGTCGGCGATGTCGGCGCCGATGCGGATGACTTCCGCCTCGGGCACCTGCCCCTCGCGGCGCAGCTTGGCGTCGAGCGATTCGCCCTCCACCATCGGCATCCCGAAGTAGACCAGCCCCTCGCCCTCGCCGACGAAGAAGATCGGCAGGATGTTGGGGTGGTTGAGCTTCGCGGCGGACTCCGCCTCGCGGACGAACCGCTGGACGCTGGCCCGGTTGCCGGTGAACTCGGGCCGCAGCACCTTCACCGCGATGCGGCGCGAGAGCTTGCGGTCGGTCGCGGCGAACACGTGCGCGAAGCCGCCCTCGCCCAGCTCGTGCTCGACGAGGAAGTTGGGGCCGAGCGCCGTTTGCAGCCTGCTTGGCGAGCTCGTTCCGCTCGAGCAGCTGCGTCGCCGCGGCGGAGTCGGCGAGCGCGCTGGCGGCATCGGGATTCGGCGTGCCGCAGGAGGGGCAGAAGGCGTAGTCCGGCGGGATTTCCCGGCTGCATTTCGCGCAGGTGGGCATGATTCAAGCCTAGCAGCGGGGCCTGCCCTAAGCCAGCCCGCAGACCCTCTTGCCGGGCGCCGCCGCCGCGCCATACTGTTGTAGGGGGATTCCCCTCGGTCGCCCAATCGGACAGTGGCGGAGGGCAGTGTGAGCGTCGATACGTCGAGCCGCCCTTCGGGGGAGCGGCGCGAGATCCAGGACCGTCGGGGCGCCGCGGGCAGGCGGTCGGTCCCCGAGCGGCGGCACAGCGAGCGCCGGGCCTCGATCATCATGGTCGCCCTCCACCGTCGCGTCGGCGGCGAGCGCCGGGGAAAGCGCACCCGCCGCAGCGGAATCGAGCGGCGCGTGCTGGCGGACCGGCGCCGCGACCGCGCCGCGAGTGACTCTCTCTCCTAGCGCGCTCGCCGGGCGATTGGAGCACGGCCTCGTGCCGGCCGTGCCGGTACCCCACCGCGCCGATGGGGCCTTCGACGCCGCGGCTCAAAACGCCTACGCGGCGTGGATGGCGGGGCAGGAGGTCGCCGGCGTCGCGACCTGGGTGCATACCGGCCGCGGTCTCCACCTGGACGCCGAGACCGCGGCCGCGGTGCTCTCGTCCTGGCGCCGGGCCATGCCGAAGGGTGCCCTGGTGATCGCCGGCGCGGGCGCTCGGCCGCAGCAGGCGCGGGGCCTCAAGGCCGCGCGCCTCACGCCTCCCGCCGACCCGCTCGGCCTCACCCGGTTCGTCATCGAGCGCACCGTCGCGATGGCGACCGAGGCGCGCGACCTTGGCGCCGACGCGATCCTCGCCTTCCCGCCCGCCCTCCTCGCCGGCCTCGACGATCACGAGAGCCGGATCGTGGACGTCCACGCGGCGCTGGCCGACGTCGGCCTTCCGGTCATCGCCTTCTGGCTCTACCGGGCGGCGGGCGGTTGCGAGTACGAGCCGGCCACGCTGGACCGGCTGCTCGCGCTCCCCGGCGTCGCGGGCATCAAGGTCGCGACCCTGGACAGCGTGGCGCGGTTCCAGGCCATCGCGGAGCACGTTCCCGCGGGCAAGCTGCTCATCAGCGGAGAGGACCGCTTCCTCGGCTACTCGCTGATGATGGGTGCCCGGTGCGCGCTGATCGGGCTGGGCGCCGCGCTGACCGGGGTGCCGGCCGCGCTGCTGGCCGCGCACGCGCGGCGCGACCACGAGCGGTTCTTCCGCCTGTCCGCGGCGTGCGACCGGCTGGGCGCCGCGGCGTTCCGCGAGCCGGTGGACGGCTACGTGCGCCGGATGCTGTGGCTGCTGGCCGCGGCCGGCGTGATCCCGCGCGACGCCGCGTTCGATCCGTGGGGCCCGGGCGTTCCCGACTGGCAGCTCGAGGCGGCCGAGCACGTGGCCCGCGACCTGGCGGCCGCTTGATCGCCCGGGGCGCCGGAGGTGCGCCGGCGCTCCCGGACCGTCCCGACATGCCGCGTCCACTGCACGCGCGGCTGGTGTGGGACTTCGAGCGTTTCAAGACGGGGCTGCCCCCCGACCTTCCCTCGCACGTCCGCGACCTCTACCGGGTGGACCTGTCCGCCAGCTACGCGGGCACCCGGATCCGCGTCCCGTTCGGCAAGGCGCTCGGGCCAGCTCTCGATGACGGCGGCCGAGGTCGAGGCGGACGCGGCGGCGGGCCTGGGTTTCGTCGTGCTGAAGACCGTGATCGGCGAGACCCAGACTGGCGCGCGGACGATGGAGCCGTGGGCCGTGAAGGCGTCGGCGATGCAGGTGGAGCCGCTCGTCTCGCGCTCGGGGCGGGAGGGCTGGACGGTGACCTGGAAGGGCCGCGGGTGGGACCGCTCGTTCGACGAGTACCTGGCCCTCTATCGCGACGCCCTCGCCGTCGGCGCCCGCGCCGCGATGCCGGTGGCCGCGTCGGTCAAGTGCCATCTCCCGCCGCTGGGCGAGCCGTTCCGCGAGGAGGAGTACGCCCATACCATCGCCCGGCTCGCCGCCGTCGCGGGCGAGGGGATGATCGTCGAGCAGGACTTCTCGCCCACCCTGGCCGCGGACGAGCGCTCCGCCGCGGCGGCGGCGGTGCTGCGGTGGATCGCCGAAGTGCCGGCCCTGATCAAGCGGCAGGCGCCGCTCACGCTCGGGCTCAAGCTGATGAACGCGCTCCAGGAGGACGACTTCCAGGTCGAGATGCTGCGCGCGGCGGCCGCGTCGGGCGCGGACTTCCTCGTGCTGTTCAACCGGCTGTTCGATCCGGGTCGCGGCGTGGCCTACGGCGGTTGGGACCTGTCCGACCGCAACCTGCGGGTGCTCGACGCGTACCGCCGCTCCACGCCCCGCCAGGTGCGCGAGTCCGACCCCTACGTGGTGCGCGCGTCCCGGCTGCCGCCCGGCGCCGTGTTCTCGGCCACCGGCAACATCTGCTCCGGCCGCGTGATGGTCGAGTACGCGCTGCGCGGCGCGACGTCCGGGCAGCTGCACACGTACTTCCAGCTCCCGTTGTCGGCATACGCCGCGACCGCGGGCCATCGCAGCGCCCGGGCCCTGCACGCGCTGGTCTTCGATCCGCAGCAGGGCCTGATCGCCTGGATCCTGTCGCTCGGCGAGGTCGGCATCCTGCAGCCGCGGGACGGGCTGCTGCACTTCCTGGACATCGCCCATGAATCCGCTCGACACGCCGCTTGAGGTCGCGGGCTGCCGGCTGTACGAAGTCGCGGTGCCGCTGGTGGAGCCGTTCCGGATCAGCGGCGGCACGCTCGGGACGCGGCGCTCGCTCATCGTCGAGCTGACGGACCGGTCCGGCGCCGCGGCTACGGCGAGAGCGCGCCGTTCGAGCGCCCCTTCTACTCGGAGGAGACGCTCGGCTCGTGCCGGGCGTGCATCGCCGAGGACCTGTTGCCCCGGCTCGCGCGGCCGGGCCTTCCCTTCGCTCGAGGCCGCCGTCGTGGCGCTGGAGCGCGGCGTGCGGGGGAACCGGATGGCGCGCGCCGGCGTCGAGACCGCGCTGTGGGACCTGGTCAGCGCCAGGAGCGGCGTCTCGCTGCGGTCGCTGCTGGGCTCGCTGCTGGAGCGGCTCGGCGTGCCGGAAGACCGGCGCGCGAGCCGGGGGTACGTGGAGAGCGGCGCCGCGCTGGGGATACCCGCCGACGGACGGGTCGAGACGCTGGCCGGGGAGGCGCGGGACGCGATCCGGCGCGGCTACCGGCGGGTCAAGCTCAAGGTGATGCCGGGGTGGGACGTGGCGCCGGTCGAGGCGGTGCGCCGGGCGGTGAGCGCGTCGGGGCGCCGGGTCGGCGTGTGGGTGGACGCCAACGGCGCGTACGACCGGGAGCGCGATGCCGCCGCGCTCGAGGCGCTGGACCGGCAGGGGCTGGTGATGATCGAGCAGCCGCTCGCGCCCGACGACGTGCTCGACACGATCAAGCTGTGCCACGAGCTGGCGACGCCGCTCTGTCTCGACGAGTCGCTGACCGGGGACCGGGCGGCGGCGCTGTTCCTGGAGAGCGACGGCCCGCGGGTGTGGAACCTCAAGGTGCAGCGGGTCGGCGGCCTGTGGGAATGCGCGAGGATCTACCGGCGCGCCGTCCAGGGCGGCGTGCGCCTGTGGGCCGGCTCGATGCCCGAAACCGGCGTCGGGATGCACGCGGTGCTCTCGCTCGCCTCGTTCGCGGCGTTCGTCGAGCCCTCCGACGCCGCGCCGAGCGAGCGGTGGTACGAGCCCGGCGCGGACCTGATCGAGTGGCGCATGGACGGGCGAGGGCCGGATGCCGGTGAGTGACGTCGCCGGGGCTGATGACGCTTGGCCTGAAGGAGAAGTTGGAGAAGGTGGGGAAGGTGGTGGCTTGAAGGAGTTGGTGGGTTGTAGGTTGTAGGTTGTGGAAAAGACGGTGCCGCATCGTCTTGCCTACCACCCATCACCTACCACCTCCTTGTGCTGCGACAGTTCGCCCCGGAGCGCACCCATTTTGCGCCGCACCCGCGGGGCGAGTACCTAGTTTCCCCCCGTGTCAGTGCGTAGCTACCAGGATCTTCGAGTCTGGCAGGTAGGGATGGAACTGGTGATCCGAATCTATCGGCTGACGCGGGACTTCCCAGCCACCGAGCGGTACGGGCTTGCGAGTCAAATGCAGCGCGCAGCTGTTTCGGTTCCGGCGAACCTTGCCGAGGGGCACGGGCGCCGTCACCTGGGCGACAAGCTCCGCTATTTCTCCGTGGCCAACGGCTCGTTGAAGGAGTTGGAGACACAGGTGCTGATCGGAAAGCGCCTCGGCTACATCGCAGAGGCCGAGGCCGACAGCGCCGCGTCCGCGACTGCGGAGCTTGGTCGCATGCTGGCGTGCCTGATGAGGAGTCTGCGTCACCGCGCCGGTTGTCCCACAACCCACAACCTACCACCCGCCAACTAGCTCCTACTCGAAAATCCCCGTGATGCGCTGGAGGAGATTCCGCCGCTCGGGAGTCGGCAGATCGCCGGAGACCCTCATGACCCGCTCCAGCGCTCGCTTGAACGTCGTCGCGGAGGCGTAGCGCGCCGACGGATCCATCTGGGCCGCCTTCTTGAGCACCCGGATCAGGCCGTCGGGCACGTCGTCCCGCATCGCCTTGAGGTCCGGGAGCGTCCCGCCCACGTGGCCGCGCATGACCGCCTCGGCGGTGCGCCCTTCCAGCGGCGGCTTGCCCAGCAGCGCGAAGAAACCGACGAGCCCCAGGGAGAAGAGGTCGGTGCGCACGTCCACCTGGCCGCCGACGAGCTGCTCCGGCGCGGCGAACTGCGGCGTGCCGCTGCGCGAGGTGGCGCCGCCCCACATCCGGCCGCGGGGCAGCGCGAGCGCGAGGCCGAAATCGGTGACGCGCACGCGCCCGTCCGGTCCCAGCAGCAGGTTCTCCGGCTTGATGTCGCGGTGCACCAGCCGCCGCTCGTGCGAGTGCTCGAGCGCGGCCAGCGTGTCGTTGAGGATGCCGACGGTGCTCTCGGGATCCAGCGGCCCCAGCTCCTCGACGAGCTGCCCCAGGTTGTCGCCCTTGATCAGCTCCATCGTGTACCACAGCAGGCCGAACCGCTCGTCGATGTCGTAGATGCTGACGATGTTCGGGTGCTGGAGGCTCGCCGCCAGCTGCGCCTCCTTGCGGAACCGCTCCACCACCTCGGCGTCGGCCGTGAGGGCCGGGTCCAGCACCTTGAGCGCGACCTCGCGCTCGAGCTTGAGGTCGCGCACCCGGTACACGCGCCCGAAGCTGCCGCTGCCGATGTCGCCCAGCAGCTCGTAGTCGTCGCCCAGCGCGCGCCGCAGCCGCCGCTCCCACGGGGCCGAGCCCGGCTGCATGTGCGCCGGAGGGGGCCCGGCGTCGGTGCCCGCGAAGTCGCCGAGATCCGAGGCGAGATCCTCCAGCATGCCTCCGGCCGTGGGGTAGCGCTTGGCCTTGTCCGGCTCGAGCGCGCGCCCCAGCACGCGCTCGAGTGCCGCGGGGCAGGTGGGCCTGAGCTTGCGCGCCGGTGCCGCCGGCTCGGCGGGCGGCGCGCCGGTGACGGCGTAGTACAGCACCGCGCCCACGGTGTACACGTCGGCCCCCGGATCGCCCGGCTCGCCGCCGCGGACTTCCGGTGCGAGGAACGGGAAGTTGTCCCTGGAGTCGGGGATCGCGACCGCCGGCAGCACCTGGTTGGCGTACCTGAGGTCGGTGATGACCGCTCGGCCGGACACGTCGAGCATCAAGGTGGTCGGGAGGATGCGGCGGATCACGACGCCGCGCACGTTGGCGTGCTCGACGCCGTCCAGCAGGTCGCGCGCCATGCCGAGCACCGCCGGCACCGGTCGCGGCCCCCGCTCGCACGCCTCCTCCAGGCTCTCGCCCTCGATCCACGCGCCGGTGCGCCACGCCAGCTCGCCCAGCATGCCGGCGGCATAGGCGTGCCGCAGCGACGGGTGGTCGAGCTTCGCGACCACCTCCGCCTCCCTGAGGAACCAGGCGCGTCCCGGCGCCGCCGGGTCCGCGTGCACGCGCAGGGCGACCTGACGCTTGAGCATGGGGTCGGTGGCGAGGAACAACAGCCGCTGGTCGGACTTCGCGACCAGCCGGTGGATCTCGAACAGCCCCTGGAACCGGGCGACGTAGCCCGCGATGTCGTCCATGTGGGCCGAAAGCTAACGGGGCGCCGCCGATGCCTGGAAGCAATCCGCCGGGTCTTGACAAGATCGTGACTTAGTATCACTGTATCGGTACAGTAGTACAGTCGCCGGGGCGGGCGGCATGCCGGGCCGGCCCGGGCGGGTCAGGTGACGCGGGAATGACGCCCGGCTGGCAGGTTGGATCGGTGAGGCCAAGGACCGTCCATTGAGCCTTCGCGATTTCCGCTACGCGCTCCGCTCCCTCAGGAAGAGTCCCGGCTTCGTGGCCGTGGCGGTGCTCTCGCTCGGCCTAGGCCTGGGGCTCGTCTCCACGATGTTCGCCATCCTCGACGCCACGACCCATCCCTGGGTGCCGTATCGCGATCCGGATCGCCTCTACACGGTGCGCTACTGGCTCGCCGGCACCGACGCGCGCTACAGCCCGGCGTGGGCCGTCACCGCGTTGCGCGAGCGAACGCACGGCTTCGAGGCGATTCTGCCGTTCGGATTCTCGTGGATGGACCTCTCGAAGCAGGAGGGCGACGCCGACGCCGACGACCGCCAGATGGTCGTGAGCGTGCCGGCGCGGATGTTCACGGTGCTGGGCGTGAAGCCGCTCCGCGGACGGCTGCTCGACGACGCGGACGTCGGCCGCGGGGCCGCCCTGGTGAGCGAGGCGCTGTGGCGGCAGCGGTTCCCGGGGCGGCGGAGCCTCGTGGGGGCCTCGCTGGCGGTGGGCGACCGGACCTACGCCATCGTCGGCGTGATGCCGGGTGGCGGCGAGAGCTACGTCCTGAACCCGTCGGTGTGGCTTCCCCTGCCGGATTCGCTCGCGTCGGCGGCGCACCAGGTCAGCGGCATCCTCGTCAAGCGCAGGCCGGGCGTGACGCCGCGAGGGCGCCAACGCCGAGCTCAAGGCCGTGGCGACCTATCTGACCAAGACCTATCACGCGGAGGGGGCGCCGTTCGCCTTCTACGTCTGGCCCGTGCGCAACGACCCGATGCGGCTCGGGGACATCCACTGGGCCCTGGCCGGCGCGGCGCTCGCCGTGCTCCTCATCGCCTGCGCGAACCTCGCCAACCTGACGCTCGCGCGCGGCCTCGCCAAGCGGCGCGAGGTCGCGCTGCGGCTCGCCATCGGCGCCAGCCGCGGCGCCGTGATCCGCCAGATGTTCGTCGAGTGCGCGTTGCTCACGGTGGCCGGCGCGGCGCTCGGCGCGGCGGCCAGCGTCTGGGGCGTCGAGATCCTGAGGAGCAGTGTGCCGCAGGACCTCTGGTGGCGCGGCATCGTCCGGCCGCAGCTCAGCTGGCGCGTGTTCGGCCTCGCCGCGCTGGCCGCGGGAACGGCGTCGGTGCTGTTCGGCCTGCTGCCGGCCGTTCGCGTGGCGCGCGCGGTGAGCCTCGACGAGCCGCTCAAGGACGGCGCCGGCACGACGACGCGCACGCGGCAGCGCTACAGCGCGCTGGTGATCGCGGAGGTCGCGCTGGCCCTCGCGCTGCTGATGGGAGCGGGGCTTCTCCTCAAGGTGGTCCACCGCACTGCCTCCTACGAGTTCAACTTCCCCGCCCGGGAGCTGGCGCGCGCCGGCATCTTCATGCCGAAGCCCGCCGCCAACCGCACCGTGGACCTGCTCGGGACCGAGCTCCGGGTCATCGCCAGCCTCAAGACGGTTGCGGGCGTCGTGGACGCCGCCGGCGAGACCGATGTCCGCCCGCCGGGCCTGGTCGTCACGGCGGAGCTGGAGGGCGATTCCACGCGGCTCATCAACACGCGAGGCTACCCGGTCGTCACGCCCGGATACCTGCGGACGATGGGCCTCCCCGTGCTGGCGGGACGTGACTTCGAGGATGGGGACCTCGGCCGGGGACGGCGTCGCGATCCTGAACAGCGTGGCTGCGGCGCGCCTCTACCCGGGGGAGCGCGCAGTCAGCCGCATGGTCAAGCTCGGCGCGGCGGTGTCGGACGCACCGTGGCTGCGCATCGTCGGCGTTTGCCGGACGCTGTCGGAAGGCCTCCCGGGCACGTCGGTCCTCGATCCGGAGGTATATGTGGTGCGCCGCCCGGACTCGACGGCCCGCCGCGCCGTCGTCATGGTCCGCAGGAGCGCGGGGGACGCGCGGATCGACGCGGCGGTGAGCGCCAAGCTCCGGACCCTGGGGCCGGGCGTCGGGTCGTACCTGTTCCCGTATCTCTCCTGGCTGGAGGCCGAAATCCGGTCCGAGGCCTTCCTGGCCGGCCTGTTCTCGATGATGGGCGCCTTCGCGCTGCTGCTCGCGGCCGTGGGCGTCTACGGGGTGCTGGCGTACACCGTCAGCCGGCGGCTGCGCGAGTTCGCCGTCCGGGTCGCCCTCGGCGCGCAGGGCCCCGACCTGCTCAAGATGGTCGTGCACGACGGGATGGTGATGACGCTTGGCCGGCACCGCCATCGGTGCGTTCGTGGCGTTCTGGGCCGCCGGCTTCCTCACCGCCTTCCTCGAGGACCAGCAGGTGCTGCCGACCGACGTGCTCACGCTGATCGCCGCCGAAGTCGTGCTGGTGGCGGTCGCCACCGTCGCCAGCCTGGCGCCGGCGTGGCGCGCGATGCGCGCCGACCCGATCGAGATCCTGCGGGCGACATGACCGGCGTCGGGTACCGGGGGCCAGGCGCGGGAGGACCAGAACGATGACCCTCCGCGACTTGCGCTACGCGCTCCGCTCGCTCAAGAGGAGCCCCGGCTTCGCGATCGCGGCCATGGTGTCGCTGGGCTTGGGACTGGGTCTGGTCACCACGATGTTTGCCCTGCTCGACGCGGTCCGGCATCCCTACGTGCCCTATCGGGATCGCGGACCGGCTCTACTCCGTGTCCTGGGTCGCGAGTCGCAAGCTCCCCCTGAAGCCGTTCGACGTGTTCACCGCCCTGCGCGAGCGAGCGCGCTCGTTCGAAGTCGTGCTCCCCGTCGTGCCGTACCTGTTCGGTTTCTCGGAGCAGGGCCGCGACGAAGGCGAGGTTCCCGGCACCGTGGTGCCGGGCCGTTTCTTTTCGATCCTCGGGCGTGCGGCCGCGGATGGGTCGCACGCTGACGGACGCGGACGCGGGCCGAGCCGTCGCCGTCGTGGGCAACGATCTGTGGCGTCGCAAGTTCGCGGGGCGTCATTCGCTCGCGGGTGCGACGATCACCTTCGCGCACCAGGTATACGACGTGGTCGGCGTGATGCCGCGCGGCATGGACTTCCCCTACGGCTCGGCGGTCTGGGTCGCGATGTCCGACGAAGCGGAGCGTACCGGCGCCGGGCTCAGCCGCCTTTCAGCCCTCGTGAAGCTCAAGCCCGGCGTGACGCGCGCCGAGGCGGACTCCGACCTCGCCGGCGTCGCCCGGTGGCTCACGGTCCGCTACGACGTCCGCGGCGCCCCGTTCTGGTTCAACGTGCACTCGCTGCGCGAGGACCCGATGCGGCTCGGCGACCTCCACGTCGCGATGCTCGGCGCGGCGCTCGCGGTCCTGCTCATCGCCTGCGCCAACCTCGCCAACCTGATGCTGGCGCGCGGGCTCGCGAAGCGGCGCGAGATCGCGCTGCGACTCGCCATCGGGGCGAGCCGCGCGGCGGTGGTCCGGCAGATGTTCGTCGAGTGCGCCGTGCTGACCGTGGCGGGCGCCGGGGCCGGCGTGCTGCTGAGCCTCTGGGGTGCGAGCCTCATCGCGCACCGCGTGCCGCGCGACGTATGGTACCTGGGCATCGTCGAGCCGCAGCTCAGCTGGCGGGTGTTCGCGCTCTCGGCACTGGCGACGGCCGCGTCCGCCGTACTGTTCGGCCTCCTGCCCGCGATCCGGGTCGCCAACACGGTGAGCCTGGACGAGCCGCTCAAGGACGGCGCCGGCACGACGGGGCGCATGCGCGGGAAGTACAGCGCCCTGGTGATATCCGAGGTCGCGCTGGCGCTGGCCCTGATGATGGGCGCCGGCCTGCTCCTCAAGGTCGTGCACCGCCTCACCACCATCAACTACAACTTCCCCGCCCGCCAGCTCCTGACCGGGTACGCATTTGGCGCCGTTCTCTCCGACTCGTCTCGGCCCGATGAGCGGCTGCGCTTCCAGCTGGCCGTCGTCGCCGCGGTGAAGAGCGTGGGCGGCGTGCTGGACGCTGCCGCTTCCAGCGCGCCAAAGCTGCCCGGGAACGCGGTGACGGCCGAGATGGTCGACTCCACCCGCGTGTTGAACGGAGCGACGGTCGTGACGCCAGCCTATCTCCGGACGATGGGCTTGCCGGTCCTGCAAGGCCGCGACTTCGCGACGGAGACCTCGTCGGCAACGGCGCCGTCGTCCTCAACACCGTCGCGGCGGCGCGCCTCTACCCGCGCGGCGGCGCGGTCGGGCGGATGCTCAAGCTCGGCGGACCGGCCTCCGACGCGCCCTGGGTCCCGATCGTGGGCGTCTGCCGCACTGCCCTCCTGCCACAGTTCGAGCTGACGGACCTCAGCGCCGAGCCCGAGGTCTACGTCGTGCGCGCGGCGAGCGTCGGTTCGAGTGTACGTCTCCTGGTGCGCGCCTCCGGTGATCCCACGTCGCTCATCGTTCGGCTTCGCCGCCAGCTCCGCTCCGCGGTGCCACGCGGGGGCTTCGAATTGTTCCCATACCTCTATGGGCTCCAGAGCGCGGTCGCGTCACGCTCGTTCCTGGCGCAGCTCTTCGCCACGATGGGCACGTTCGCGCTGATCCTTGCGGCCGTCGGCATCTATGGTGTCATGGCCTATGCCGTCACCCGCCGGTTGCGGGAATTCGCGGTCCGGGTGGCCCTCGGCGCCCGGCGGCGCGACCTGATCACGGCGGTGCTCCACGACGGCGTGGTGATGACGCTGGCCGGCACGGGCCTCGGGGCCTTCGTCGCCCTCTGGACCTCCTACTTCCTCCAGAACGTGCTGGAGGACGTGAATCCCACCGACGCGCCCACCCTGGTTGTGGCCGAGGCGGTGCTATTGGCGGTGACGATCGGCGCGTGCCTCTCTCCGGCATTGCGCGCGGCGAAGGCCGACCCGATCGAGATCCTCAGGGCCACATAGGCGAGCGGGCGGCGCGGTGTTCGCTTTCGGGACGACCCGTCCCGCACCCGGTCACTCGACCACCCACCACCTACCACCCGCCAACAGCCAACCGGGTTCTGGGTAACGGGTTATGACGAGCCCCCACCGCGCACAGTCCTTGCCCCTCTATTAGTCCGTGGACATACCGCGCGCACCCGTCAACAAGAAGCGCCGCCGCACCATCTGGGCGCTGGCCGGCGTCATCGTCGTCGTCGTGGTGACCGTCGCGCTCTCGCGGCTGAGCCCCGCCGCGCCCTCGGTGGATCGCGCCACGCTGGTGGTGGACACGGTGCGGCGCGGGCCGATGGTCCGCGAGGTGCGCGGCCCCGGCTCCCTCGCGCCGGAGTCGCCGACCTTCATCTCGGCCGTCACCTCGGGCCGGATCGACCGCGTGATCCTGCGGCCGGGCGCGCACGTCGAGCCGAACACGGTCCTGATCCAGATGAGCAACCCGGACGTCGAGCTGCAGGCGCTCTCGGCCGACCAGCAGGTGTCGGCGGCCGAGGCGGCGCTGGTGACCCTGCGGACGTCGCTCGAGAACCAGAAGCTGTCGCAGGAGGGCGTCGTGGCGCAGACGCGCTCCGACTTCCGCGACGCCGAGCGCACGGCGCTCGCGGCGGAGAGCCTGGCAACGCGCGGGCTCATCGCCTCGTTCGACCTCACCCGGGCGCGCGACAAGGTGGGGGAGATGAGCAGCCGGCTCGACATCGAGCAGCGGCGGCTCGCGGTCATCGCGGGCTCGGTGGACAGCCAGATCGTCCTGCAGCAGGGGCAGGTGGAGAAGCTCAGGGCCATCGCCCAGTTCCAGCGCGGGCGTGTCGCCTCGATGAACGTGACCGCGGGAGCCGCGGGCACCCTGCAGGACCTCTCGCTCGAGGCGGGGCAGTGGGTGCAGGCGGGGCAGCAGCTCGCCGAAGTCGTGCAGCCCACGCGCCTGAAGGCGGTGCTGCGCATCGCCGAGACCCAGGCCGCCGAGGTGGCGATGGGCCAGGTGGCGGACATCGACACGCGAAACGGAATCGTGAAAGGTCACGTCGTGCGTTCGGACCCCCAGGCGGTGAACGGGACGGTCGCCGTGGACGTGGCCCTGGACGGCGCGCTCCCGCCCGGCGCGCGCCCCGACCTGAGCATCGAGGGGACGATCACGATCGAGCGCCTGACCAACGTGCTGCACGTGGGCCGCCCGGCGTACGGGCAGTCGAACAGCACGGTGGGGCTCTTCAAGCTGGTGCAGGGCGGGCACTACGCCGTGCGCGTGAACGTGCAGCTGGGTCGCAGCTCGGTGAACAGTGTGGAAGTACTGGGGGGGCTCACCGAGGGCGACCAGGTGATCCTCTCCGACATGTCGCGCTACGACGCGGTGGACCGCGTGAAGCTGGACTGACGCTGCGACCGCCCGGTTCCCCGGGGCATCTACCGTGGGGGCCGACGGCGTCGCCCGGATCAGCAACCAGACCGCAATTGGACTGACAACCCCGAGGGATGGGACGATGACGGCGACGAACGGGCAGGTACTGATCAAGCTCGAGGGCCTGAAGAAGGTCTTCTACACCGACGAGGTGGAGACCCACGCCCTGGAGGACGTGCACCTCGAGATCAAGCAGGGCGAGTACCTCGCCATCGCCGGCCCGTCGGGCTGCGGCAAGACGACGCTGCTCTCCATCCTCGGGCTGCTCGATTCGCCCACGTCGGGCAACTACATGCTGGGCGGCGAGCACGTGGCCAACCTCACCGCGGCGCAGCGGGCGCGGATCCGCAACCGGCAGATCGGCTTCATCTTCCAGGCCTTCAACCTGATCGGCGACCTGACGGTGGCCGAGAACGTCGAGCTGCCGCTCACCTACCGCGGCATGCCCTCCGACGAGCGCGGCAAGCGGGTACAGGACGCGCTGGAGAAGGTGGGGATGAGCCACCGGATGAAGCACTACCCCTCGCAGCTCTCGGGCGGCCAGCAGCAGCGCGTCGCCGTCGCGCGGGCGGTGGTGGGCGACCCACTGATTCTCCTGGCCGACGAGCCGACCGGGAACCTCGACTCCAAGAACGGCGAGTCCGTGATGGAGCTGCTGCGCGACCTGCACCGCGCGGGCGCG
>CAVSQA010000017.1:0-8876 GCA_963729955.1 uncultured Gemmatimonadales bacterium | reverse complement strand
AGGTGACCAGGTACTCCTCGGGCTCGCGGTCCGTGGGATGGTAGGCCGCGGACCAGACCGATCCGGTGCGCACGTCGCGCAGGTAGAGGAATTGACTTCCCAGGTCCCGGGTCGAGTCCTCGCGGTAGCGGGTGACGGCGCGGCCGCGGCACAGACTGGCCCCGCCCCCCGCGTTGGTGACGATCGCGGTGTAGGCGCCGTTGGAGAGAAACTGCGCGTGCGGAAACCGGGTGTGCGGCGACCGGAAACGCCGGACCGCCACCGCGGAGACCGGCGCCGTCACCCGCGTCTCCTCGGCGGGCCGGGGCTGGGTGATGGGAGCATGGCGCGGCGCGCGCTCCTGCAGCAGCAGCGCCGTGGCCTGGACGCGGGGATCGGCGTGGAGACGCCGCACCATCGGGTCGCCGAGGACGGCGTTGGCCAGCGCGACCAGGCTCATGCCCTGGTGATGCGCCAGGAAGGCCTGGACGACGACGCCGCGGGTGCCGTGGGGTCGGGGCTCCGCGGCGCTCTCGCCTTCGTCCGCCTTCCGGTGCGTGTAGTCGATGGCCTCGTAGAAACCGTACGCGCCGTCCAACCCTTCCCGGGCCAGGCGCCGGAAGTTGTGCGCGGCCCTCTCGGGGTCCACCATGGCGGCCAGCGCGGTCGCGTAGGGAGCCACGACCAGCTCGTCGCCGAGGCCTCGCCGAAGCCCCAGGCCCGGGGACGCCGAAGGCCTTGTACTGGTACGTCCCGTGGCGGTCCACGACGTTGAAGGCGGACTCCGAGATCCCCCAGGGCACGCCCTGCTGCTTCCCGTACTCCGTCTGCCGGCGAACGGCCATGCGGCACGACTGATCGAGAAGGGTCCCCGGGTAGCTCCGCATCACCAGGAGCGGCATCAGGTACTCGAACAGGCTGCCGTTCCACGACAGGAGCGTGGGGGCGCCGTCCACGCTGGTCAGCAACCGCCCCAGGTGGAACCAGTGGCCATCGGGGACGTCGCCCTTGGCGATGGCGACGAAGCTGGCCAGACGGGCCTCGGAGGCCAGCAGGTCGTAGTAGGAGGGATCGAGCCGGTCCGGGCCTTCGGCGTCCGCGAGGCGAAAGCCGATGGCAAAGACCTGGCGCTGCCACTCGTAGAGAAAGTCGAAGTTCATGCCGTCGACCAAGGCGAGGGCGCGCGAGGCGATTTCGTCGAGGCGCGTCGCGAGTGCGCCGAGGTCCGGGGATCGGGCGCTCAACCCCGCGGCGAGGGACTGCGCCCAATAGGCCGCCTCGACGCGATCGCTCGACGCCGCGCCCTCCGACTCGAACGAGGCCATCGCCTTCGTTCAGGGCCGCGACCCGTCCGCGGGCGCGCGCGAGCTTCTCCTCCCCGCTCTCGGGACCGTCCAGCCCGCCCAGCACCGACGCCACCGCCGCGGCCAGCCGCGCCGTCCCGTTCCCGTGCGCGGCCGGCGTGTCCGCCAGACGCCCCAGGCACAGTTGGGCCAGCTCCGCGGTGTCGGCCAGGCCGTCGCCGATCTGCGCCGCGGACTGGGGCTCGCCGGCCAGCTGCCGCAGGCCCTGGGCCAGCGCCAGGAGAGCGCCCGCGAGGTTGCCGCTATCCACGGTGGAGACGTAGCGGGGGGGCAGCGGCGCCAGCGTCCTCGTGTCGTACCAGTTGAACAGATGGCCTTCGAAGCGCTCCAGCTCCTCCACGGTGGAGAGCGTGGCCTCGAGCCGCTCGACCAGCTCGGGCGTGCGGATGAAGCCGAGGTCGTGGGCGGCCAGGGTCGAGAGGAGCCCCATCCCGATGTT
Source organism: uncultured Gemmatimonadales bacterium (assembly GCA_963729955.1). GTDB lineage: Bacteria > Gemmatimonadota > Gemmatimonadetes > Gemmatimonadales > JACORV01 > Fen-1245. The sequence continues at coordinate 7,094 of CAVSQA010000017.1, read as the reverse complement.
CGTCGGGGACGTCCGGTGGGCCACCGTCGGCGTGGGCGACTCCTGGACGTTGTCCGGCGGGAGGCCGTGGTCCTCGGCGCCCATGAAGGTCTCGAAGTAGCGCCAGGTCTTGCGGGCGACGAGCCGGAGCAGGCGCCGATCCTCGGCGCCGAGGACATGACGCTCGGGCGACGCGGGCCGGCTGAGCCAGTAGGCCACCAGCGGCGCGGCCATCCACAGGGCGAGGAGAGGACCCGCCACCACGAGGCTGCTCGGCCGGGCGGTGGCGATCAGGGCGAGGAGGATCAGGGCGATGACGGGGCTGGCCGCCATCCCCGCGAGGAACAGCAGCGCGCCGGCCCGGGCGCTGAGGCCGGCGGCCCGGGCGGTGACGGCGGCCGCCGTCTCCCACTGGAGGAGGCGGCGCTGCGTGATCACGAGGCGAACCAGGGTGAGACCGATGGCGTGGGCCATCTCGTAGGCCTGGTAGGCGAGGAACGTGATCTGCAGGAGCGTCTGGGCGCCGGCGGTCCGCGCGTCCTCGCCCAGCATCCGCAGGAACACCCCCAGGGGTTGCTGGGGGGCGGGGCCGGCGCCGAGCCGGACGGCCAGCGGGTACAGTGGAAATGCGATCGCGGCGAGAACCGCGACGGTCCAGGCCAACGGCGCTCCCGGCAACACCAGCCAGGCCAGGGCGAGGAAGGCGACGGTGGCGGGCGCCACCAGCGTGCGCCTCAGGTTGTCGAAGATCTTCCAGCGAGAGATGACCGGGAGCCGGTTGCGCTCCAGGCCCCCGCGGGTCGGGACCCAGGGGAAGAGCCAGAAGAGGATCTGCCAGTCGCCGCGCGCCCACCGGTGCTGCCGTCGAGCGTGGGCGAGCACGCTCGCCGGGTAATCGTCCACCACCTCCACGTCCGTCACCAGCGCGGCCCGGGCGTGCAGGCCCTCGAAGAGGTCGTGGGACAGGAGGGCGTTCTCCGGGACCCGGCCTTCGAGGGCGGCCATGAAGGCATCCACGTCGTAGAGGCCCTTGCCCGTGAAGGTCCCCTCCGTGAACAGATCCTGGTAGGTGTCCGAGACCGCGGTGGTGTAGGGATCGACGCCCGTGTGCCCGGCGTACACGCGGGCGAACAGCGACCCCGCGGCGCTCGCCATCGTCACGCTGACCCGCGGCTGCAGGATGCCGTAGCCCTCGGTGACGCGGCGCAGGCGAGGATCGAAGTGCGGACGGTTCAAGGGGTGGGCGATGATGCCGATGAGCTTCCGGGCCGCGTGCAGGGGAAGCTGCGTGTCGCTGTCCAGCGTGATGCAGTAGCGGATGCCGGGCAGCACCTCCGGGTCGCCGACGTGGACGTGGAAGCTCGTGTCCGTGGCGCCGCGCAGCAGGCGGTTGAACTCCTCGAGCTTCCCGCGCTTGCGCTCCCAGCCGATCCACGAGCCCTCGCCCGGGTTCCACTGGCGCACCCGATGGAAGAGGTGGAACCGGTCGGTACGACCCTCGCCGAGGCGCGCGTTCAAGTCCTGGACGCCGGCGCGGGCGGCGTCGAGGATCTCGGCGTCCGCGGGCAGCTCGGCCGTGGGCGCATCGGCGAAGTCGCCGAGGATGGCGAAGTGGATGCGCGGGTCGGCGTTCCCCAGGGCCAGGACCTCCACGTGCTCCAGCAGCTCGGCCACTCCGGCCACGCTCGTGAGCAGGGTGGGGACGACGACCATCGTCCGCGCGTCGTCGGGGACCCCGGCCTGGAGGTCGAGGCGGGGCAGACGGCGCGGCGGCACGAGGTGCGCGGCCAGGCGCTGAACGAGGGCGATGGCGAACTCGCTGGCGGGCAGGAGGAGGAGCGCCGCCGTCCAGCCCTGCATCCACGGGGCGCCGCCCAGGGCCCGGACGTATGCGACGGCCGGGGCCAGCAGGGCGGCGACGACCAGTCCGATCGATCCCAGGTAGACGCTGGTGGCGTGGGCGAAGAGCAAGCGCCGTGCGCGGTCGGCGAGGCGCGGACGGTACGCCACGTCGGTCTCGAGGCCGGGCCGGCCTCTTCCGATCAGGTGGTAGCCCACGTGGGCGGCGCGGTCGCCGGCCGGCTTCGGCTCGGCGGCCTGCCGGGCGCTCTCCACGCTGCGCAGGGCCACGCGGAGCTGGGCCTCCCCGGTGGCCTCCGCCAGCTCTTCCACCGCCTGCCGGTAGCGGTCCCGGCTGAGGAAGTCCATCCTCCCGTAGACGCCGGCCGGGTCGCGCTGCAGGACCTGTTCGACCAGGCTGACGTGCTCGAAATACAGCATCCAGTCCAGGGTGGAGCACAGCCGCAGGCTGGTGATGGCGTTGGCCACGGAGACCTGCCCCGCGGCCTGGGCCTGGTGCTCCGTCCGGATCGCATCCTCCGCCGTCATGCCCTGCGGCGGCGAGGCGTTCCTCGACGGCCGCGCGCACGGGAGAGACCAGCGGCCCGTACTCGCGCATCCGCTGCAGCAGCCGCACCACGTAGGCCGTCTCCAGGACGTCGGGGAGGGACGCCAGGGGCGCCGCGGCTTCGGCGCCGCCGATCTGGGCCAGAAAGCGGTCGGCCTTCAGACGCGCGTCCCGGCCCTGGAGCGTTTCGTCCGCCAGTCGCCTCAGGTTCTCGATGAGGGCGAGCTTGAGCATGCTGGGCCAGGCCCACAGCTCGCCGATGGTCAGGGGCGCCACCGTCTGGTAGGCGGCCATGAAGCGCACGAGCTGGTTCCGGTCCAGGCGGCCGTCGGTGTGGCGGATCAGCTCCAGGGCCATGGCGTAGACCCGTGCGATGCCCGCCATCTCCCGCGGGGCCAGCTTGGGCAGATCCGAGTAGTACTGGCGCGGAAGGTCGTGCCGGATGCCCCGGATCTCGGACTCGATGAGGTGGAAGTTGTCGAGGAGCCATTCCGCCGCCGGGGGGACGAACTCGCCGCGGTGGACGTCGTCGGCGAGGACGCGATAGGCCTCGCGCAGCACGCGGGCGTTGTCCTCCAGGCGCGGGAAGAACGAGCGGGCCTTGCGGCGCGGATCGCGGGCCAGCGTGAAGCTGGCGGCGAGGGCCTTCGCCCGTTCCTCCAAGCCCTCGATGCTCAGGAGCTGGGCGCGCAGCGGCTTCTCGGCCTCCGGGCGGCGGCCGCGCCCGATCCAGCGCAGCAGCGGCCTCAGGACGTCAGGCAAGACGACCTGCGAACCAGGCGGCGCAGCTGGGTCTTGTAGCCACTCAGGATGCCTTTGTGGGCCGGAGTCAGGGGAAGGAATCGCAGGTGCCGGCCCGACGGGACACCGCAATCTAGCCCTGTCGGGCCGGTTCCGTCCGATCGGGGCTCAGGCGTGGGCGGCGGCCTTCCGGATCAGCTTCCAGGCAGCTTCGACGTGCTTACGGGCGCCGGCGGTGACGCCCGCTCTCTACCACCGCAGCTTCGCCACCCAGATGTCGCTCTGGGGCTCGGCGACGGTGACGTAAAGCGAGTCACGACCGACGCTGTGGAAGTTCATGTTGATCAGGCCGGGGGAGTCGTTCAGAACAACGAGTCGTGGGTCACCGCCCGCGACGTCCATGGCCCAGATTCCCCGGCGGCCATCCGCGTGGTTGGCCGCGAAGTAGATCTTCCGGCCGTCCCGGGAGTAGCGCCAGCCGCCGAACACGAGGTTCAGGCGCGTCGTGGTGGCGAGATTCCGCCGCCAGAGCACCCGGCCCGAGAGCGAGACCAGCACCAGGCTGGGCCCCGATTCGAGCAGCAGGCCGCGGCCGTCCGGCGACCACGCGGCCGGGGGACGCTCCCATCCGGCGGTAACCTGCACGGAGTCGGGGACCAGCTGCACAGCCTGGTGCCAGGATCCGCCCACGCTGTCGCGTGAAGCGACCCAGATCTCCCAGCGCCCCTCTGGATCCGAGGCGACGGCGAGATGGCGGCCATCGGGCGACCACTCGGGGCCGTGGGCGACTTGAGCCCCGATCGGCACGACGGTCGGCGACCCACCCCCCGCGGGGATGACCAGGATCCGGCTCGTGCGACCACGCTGAGCCGCCGACACGGCGAGATAGGCGATCTCCGTTCCGTCGGGCGACCAGCGCGGATGGTACTCGTTCCCCGGGTCCTCGGTGAGACGCACGGCCTGGCCACCGCCGGCGGGCACCTCGTACAGATCCAGATTGCCGCGGAGGTTGCTAGCGTAGACGAGTTGCTTCCCGTCCGGCGAGAGATCGTGCTCCTCGACCACCTGGAGCCCCGCCGTCACGGGACGCCCGCTGCCAATGGACGCCGCCGTCGCGCGGCCGAGCGGGTACGCTCGGATGTTCTGGGGCACGATCAACTGCGCAAATGACAGCGTCCGCGCCTCCGCGGCGTACGAGATGGAGTAGGGATCGGCCACTCCGGAGATGGCGCGCGGCTCGCCGCGCGGCCCGCGCGCTCCGACGCCGACAACGTAGACCGCGCGCGGGCCCTCCCGATTGGAGACGAAGAGCAGATGCCGCGCATCGAGCCACGCGGGGCTCGCGTTGAGGTACTCGTTCGTCGTCAGCTCATACGGCTCGCCTCCCGCAGCATCCACGACCCAGAGGGAGGAACCCTCGACGTTCGCGCTGAACAGCCAGTCGGCATTGCCCGACACGTAGGCGATGCGCTTCCCGTCCGGTGACCACGCCAGCGAGTGAAGGTCCGCGACCGAATCGCGGTGCACGGCTACGAGCTGCGTGGCTCCGTCGGTCGTCGCAGCGCTGAAGATCGTGTCCGCGATGACGAATGCCACGCGCGCCCCATCCGGGGACCACGCCGGCAACATCGCGTGCGGCGGCACGGTGACCGACCGAACGACGCCGCCCAGCCTGCCGACCTCGTTCCACGCCAGACCACCTCCGGCGGGGCCACCCAGGAAGCGCACGAACTCGCCATCCGGGCTCCAGCTCGGATACCACTGGGTCCCTGGGACCGTGTCGCCGAGGCGGACTTCGCCGCTGCCACCGGCGCCGCCGGCGCTGCGGATCACCAGGCGCGGAAGCCCGACCGGGCCGGCGAGGAACGCCACCTCTTTCCCGTCGGGTGAGATGGCCGGATGGAACTCGAAGCCCGGCTCGCTCGTCACCGGCGTGATGTTCGTCGCGGTGATGAGGGGTGGCTCGGGCCGCAGCAGGCGCGCGATCAGTAGGCCGAGGACGACGGCCCCGGCGAGGGTGCCCACGGCGGCGGCCGCGACGATGCGACGGCGCCGAGGCACAAGACCGCGCGCGGCGTTGGCCAGCGTCGGCGCGGGGAGGACGACGTAGGGCTCGGGACTGACCACGCCTGGACGCCGTGGCTCGGAAGGAACCGGCGGGCGCGGCGCAGACTTCGCCTCACGTTGCGGCGCCGACGGGACCGCTGCGCGGACCTCTTCCATCGCCTCGAGGACGCCGCGCCCCGCGTCCATCCCCACCTCGGCGTGGAGCAGGGCGCGGTGGCTCACCAGGACCTCCATGGCGTTCGCGCGGTCACCCGCCGCCACCAACGCCCGGGCGAGGCCGATCGCCACGGGTGAGTTGAGCGGATCCACCGCCAGCAGTCGCCGCCACCATCGTGCCGCCGTCGGATGCTCGCCTGCCTCCGCCGCCGCGTGGGCTAGAGCCTCCAGCGCCTCCACGTGGAGCCCCGCCAGGCGCCGCCGCTGCGCGTCGAGCCATTCCTCGAACGCCGGCCCGTCGGCGACGTGGAACCCCTCCAGGAATGGGCCGCGGTACAGCGCCACCGCCGCGGCCCGGTCCCCCGTCCGAAGCGCGACGAGGAACTCCGCGAGATCGGTCGAGACCGCGTCCCCGCTGAGATAGAGGACTTGCCCCGCCGCGGTGATCGCGTCGTCGCCCAAGTCCTGATGGATGCTGTACAGCGTCTCCGACAGGTTGTGACGGGCCCGGCTCTCCCCTGCCTCACCCCAGAGCAGCGACACCAGCCGGTCACGCGTGGCCCCGTCCGCGCCTCCAACGGCCAGCACCGACAGGAGTGCCAGGGGCCGGGGCTGCATCAGCCGGGCGTGCGCCGTCCCGGACGGCGTACGGACCTGGGGCGTGCCGAGCAGGAGAAGCCGGTGCATGCGGCATGATATGGCGCTGCCGCGGGGGAACGGTCAACAGGCACGAGGGGAGCGGGCCCTCGGGGCCCGCTCCCCTCGACGTGTTACGCACCGTGGAGCGACCTACCGGTGATCGTCGCCGTGGTGGTCGTTGTCACGGCGGTCTTCGTGGTCCTTCACAACCCGCAGATCGATTTTCCAGGCCCAGTCCACCGGGGTCAACGCTCCATCCCGTCCGAGGACGGGCGTCGCGAAGATCGGTGCCTCCGGCGTGCCGGACGGCCCGGGACATACCGACCTGAACGTCGCCGCCGTAACCAGCTTCTCGCCGTCGAAGCGCCCGTGTTGCCGCGGGAAATCGCCCGAGGTGATGTTGCAGCCGCTGTGCCACTGCACCATCCCCACGAGGAACGGCACGCCAGGTGCCCACTCGGGCATCGGTCCGCCGCTAAGTCCCACATAGTCCAGGGTCAGCTTGCCGTTGTGCTCGAGCGTGCCTTCGAGGGTGGTCCAGCGATCCCCCTCACCCGCCGCAATGTGGTCCTCGTGCAACTGCAGTCTCACGCTGTCGCCCCCGAGGAACTCCAACGTGGTGGTCGTCCCCGATGTCGGCACCACGAACGGGGCATCCTGCAGAAGCGTCCGGATCCTGGGCGCGTAGGTCCAGTAGATCACCGCGCCGGTCAGGACGACGGGGGTCCTCGCATGTCGGCGCGAGAGCAGCAGTGCACTCCCCGGTGAAGCAGGTGGACTGACGGAAGGTGAAGTGGGGGCATTGGCTGAAGTGGAGGAATCGTCGCACGCGGTTGCGGCGACCAGCAGCGTCAGGAGCATCCAGGCCGGTCTGACCATACCTGCCTCCGAGTGGGGCGTTGAATCCTTCGCGGCGGTCGAGCGACGAGGGAGGTCCGCTCGAACCGGACATCGTGGGACCAACGTGCGTCGGAGGCATCCGAGCGGTTTCGTGCGGTGTCAGCGAGTTATCGGGAGGGGGCGGACCGGCACCAAGCAGTGACGGCCGCAATGACGGCCCATCGATTCGGCTTTGCGGCCCCCTGAGCAGGGCTCAGGCTCCTGC
>CAVSQA010000016.1:0-165032 GCA_963729955.1 uncultured Gemmatimonadales bacterium | reverse complement strand
GTCCACAGGGACGGATGGTCATACGACAAGGTCAAGTTTGAAGACATTAACTCAAGCGACATTTATAACACAGTCAAGTCCGGCAATGACTTCATTGTGACATTTAAGGATGCCAACGGCAGCCCCGGCGAAAAGATTACATTCAAAAACTGGTTCTACGGTGATTTAGTAAACCGTGATTACAATATGAAAGTCGAAGAAATTGAATTCGCTGATGGAACAAAGTGGGATATGAATAAAATAGAGAGTAATATTCTCATTTTAGGAACTGAAAATAATGACATAATACCTGGTAGTTTTAAGGGCGACACCATCTATGCGGGAGCCGGAATAGATACGATAAATCCAGGAGACGGAAATGATGTAGTCTACGCCGGAGACGGTGATGATATAATTACTGGAGAAACGGGCAACGACACTCTTTCCGGCGAAGACGGCAATGATGTAATATACGGAGATGATAGTAAAAACAGTATCAATTATGGCGGAAATGACACCCTTATCGGCGGAAAGGGAGATGATTATCTTGCCGGCGGAGAACATAACGATACCTATATTTACCGCAGAGGAGACGGAAACGACATCATTGAAGAGTTAGATTCTGTCCACAGGGACGGATGGTCATACGACAAGGTCAAGTTTGAAGACATTAACTCAAGCGACATTTATAACACAGTCAAGTCCGGCAATGACTTCATTGTGACATTTAAGGATGCCAACGGCAGCCCCGGCGAAAAGATTACATTCAAAAACTGGTTCTACGGTGATTTAGTAAACCGTGATTACAACATGAAAGTCGAAGAAATTGAATTCGCTGATGGAACAAAGTGGGATATGAATAAAATAGAGAGTAATATTCTCATTTTAGGAACTGAAAATAATGACATAATACCTGGTAGTTTTAAGGGCGACACCATCTATGCGGGAGCCGGAATAGATACGATAAATCCAGGAGACGGAAATGATGTAGTCTACGCCGGAGACGGTGATGATATAATTACTGGAGAAACGGGCAACGACACTCTTTCCGGCGAAGACGGCAATGATGTAATATACGGAGATGATAGTAAAAACAGTATCAATTATGGCGGAGATCACACCCTTATCGGCGGAAAGGGAGATGATTATCTTGCCGGCGGAGAACATAACGATACCTATATTTACCGCAGAGGAGACGGAAACGACATCATTGAAGAGTTGGATACTGTCCACAGGGACGGATGGTCATACGACAAGGTCAAGTTTGAAGACATTAACTCAAGCGACATTTATAACACAGTCAAGTCCGGCAACGACTTCATTGTGACATTTAAGGATGCCAACGGCAGCCCAGGCGAAAAGATTACATTCAAAAACTGGTTCTACGGCGATTTGGTAAACCGTGATTACAACATGAAAGTCGAAGAAATTGAATTCGCCGATGGAACAAAGGTGGGATATGAATAAAATAGAGAGTAATATTCTCATTTTAGGAACTGAAAATAATGACATAATACCTGGTAGTTTTAAGGGCGACACCATCTATGCGGGAGCCGGAACAGATACGATAAATCCAGGAGACGGAAATGATGTAGTCTACGCCGGAGACGGTGATGATATAATTACTGGCGAAACAGGCAATGACACTCTTTCCGGCGAAGACGGCAATGATGTAATATACGGAGATGATAGTAAAAACAGTATCAATTATGGCGGAGATGACACCCTTATCGGCGGAAAGGGAGATGATTATCTTGCCGGCGGAGAACATAACGATACCTACATTTACCGCAGAGGAGACGGAAACGACATCATTGAAGAGTTGGATTCTGTCCACAGGGACGGATGGTCATACGACAAGGTCAAGTTTGAAGACATTAACTCAAGCGACATTTATAACACAGTCAAGTCCGGCAATGACTTCATTGTGACATTTAAGGATGCCAACGGCAGCCCCGGCGAAAAGATTACATTCAAAAACTGGTTCTACGGTGATTTAGTAAACCGTGATTACAACATGAAAGTCGAAGAAATTGAATTCGCTGACGGAACGAAGTGGAACTCTTCTCAAATTGAGGCAAATGTTTTCATGTACGGAACGGAGGGAAATGACGAAATATCCGGCAGCCTTTCTAACGATACAGTTTTTGCCGAAGGCGGAGATGATAAAATTAATTCCAATAATGGCAACGATACCATCTATGCGGGAGCCGGAACAGATACGATAAATCCAGGAGACGGAAATGATGTAGTCTACGCCGGAGACGGTGATGATATAATTACTGGCGAAACTGGCAATGACACTCTTTCCGGCGAAAACGGCAATGATGTAATATACGGAGATGATAGTAAAAACAGTATCAATTATGGCGGAGACGACACCCTTATCGGCGGCAAGGGGAGATGATTATCTTGCCGGCGGAGAACACAACGATACCTACATTTACCGCAGAGGAGACGGAAACGACATCATTGAAGAGTTGGATACTGTCCACAGGGACGGATGGTCATACGACAAGGTCAAGTTTGAAGACATTAACTCAAGCGACATTTATAACACAGTCAAGTCCGGCAATGACTTCATTGTGACATTTAAGGATGCCAACGGCAGCCCAGGCGAAAAGATTACATTCAAAAACTGGTTCTACGGTGATTTGGTAAACCGTGATTACAACATGAAAGTCGAAGAAATTGAATTCGCCGATGGAACTAAGTGGGATACTGCGCAGATTGAGGCAAATGTTTTCATGTACGGAACGGAGGGAAATGACGAAATATCCGGCAGCCTTTCTAACGATACAGTTTTTGCCGAAGGCGGAGATGATAAAATTAATTCCAATAATGGCAACGATACCATCTATGCGGGAGCCGGAACAGATACGATAAATCCAGGAGACGGAAATGATGTAGTCTACGCCGGAGACGGTGATGATATAATTACTGGCGAAACAGGCAATGACACTCTTTCCGGCGAAGACGGCAATGATGTAATATACGGAGATGATAGTAAAAACAGTATCAATTATGGCGGAGATGACACCCTTATCGGCGGAAAGGGAGATGATTATCTTGCCGGCGGAGAACATAACGATACCTACATTTACCGCAGAGGCGATGGAAACGACATCATTGAAGAGTTGGATACTGTCCACAGGGACGGATGGTCATACGACAAGGTCAAGTTTGAAGACATTAACTCAAGCGACATTTATAACACAGTCAAGTGAGTCGGCAATGACTTCATTGTGACATCTAAGGATGCCAACGGCAGCCCCGGCGAAAAGATTACATTCAAAAACTGGTTCTACGGTGATTTAGTAAACCGTGATTACAACATGAAAGTCGAAGAAATTGAATTCGCCGATGGAACTAAGTGGGATACTGCGCAGATTGAGGCAAATGTTTTCATGTACGGAACGGAGGGAAATGACGAAATATCCGGCAGCCTTTCTAACGATACAGTTTTTGCCGAAGGCGGAGATGATAAAATTAATTCCAATAATGGCAACGATACCATCTATGCGGGAGCCGGAACAGATACGATAAATCCAGGAGACGGAAATGATGTAGTCTACGCCGGAGACGATGATGATATAATTACTGGCGAAACTGGCAATGATACTCTTTCCGGCGAGGACGGCAATGATGTAATATACGGAGATGATAGTAAAAACAGTATCAATTATAGCGGAGACGACACCCTTATCGGGGGCAAGGGGAATGATTATCTTGCCGGGCGGAGAGAACACAACGATACCTACATTTACCGCAGAGGAGACGGAAACGACCATCATTGAAGAGTTGGATACTGTCCACAGGGACGGATGGTCATACGACAAGGTCAAGTTTGAAGACATTAACTCAAGCGACATTTATAACACAGTCAAGTCCGGCAATGACTTCATTGTGACATTTAAGGATGCCAACGGCAGCCCCGGCGAAAAGATTACATTCAAAAACTGGTTCTACGGTGATTTAGTAAACCGTGATTACAACATGAAAGTCGAGGAAATTGAATTCGCCGATGGAACTAAGTGGGATACTGCGCAGATTGAAGCGATGCTACCTAGGTATGGGACGGATGGAAATGATGTGATGAATGGAGACGCAAACACTAATGTGCTTTATGGAAAAGGAGGGAATGATACAATTAGCGGACTTGCCGGAAATGATAAACTATTTGGCGATGCCGGAAATGACAATTTGTACGGAAACGAGGGCGATGACACGCTCGATGGGGGAGAGGGAAATAATGTACTGGAAGGCGGTAAAGGGAATGATATTCTCTCCGGCGGGGGCGGAGTTTTGATACGTACATTTACAGCAAGGGGGACGGCAGCGATATTATTACTACCGGAACGGCAGATAAGCTGAAAATCAAGAAAACATCATTCAGGAGATGTAAATTTAATTCGAAGAAACAGAGATCTTATTATTGGTTTTAAAGACAGCTCAGACACCAATGAGATAATATTACAAAATTATTTTGCTGCAGTGAACAGTGAGCAGTCAATAGTTAATGGAAATAAGCTATCTGAAATAAAGTTCGCTGACGGAATAATTTGGACGCCGGAAATAATTGAACAGGGTTTGCCAATTTATGGAACCGATGGTAAAGACACTCTTCACGGGACATGGAAGAATGAAGCCATTCACGGCGGAAAGGGAGCAGACTCCTTGTACGGAGATGACGGGAATGACGTGCTGGAAGGCAACGCTGGAAATGACATTCTTACCGGGGGCGCCGGAAGCGACACATATATTTATCGCCGCGGGGACGGCAACGACATTATCAACGATTTTGACGATTCTGAAACAGGCTCAAGCTCTATTGATACGCTCAGGCTAGAGGGATTTGACGTGGCTGATGTCAAGACGAAAATTAAATCAGGCTCTGATCTTATATTGCAACTTTACAACATCAAGAAGACTTCCTATAACACGATCACGTTAAAGAATTACTATGCTTCTAACGCCACAGTTGGTGGTAATCAGTTGATAGTTAATAGTAAGGCAAATTATAAAGTTGAAAAAGTTGTATTTGATGATGGTACCTGGGGCGCATTTGAACTCGAAGACCAGGTCAAAATTTACGGAACAGCGGATAATGATGTTATTACAGGAGGAATCGAAGGAGGAAATATCATATCTTCCAGGACAGGCGATGATATTATTGAGAGCGGTAAAGGCAATGATGCAATCACTGACACTGCAGGAAATGATACCTACATTTATCGCCGCGGGGACGGTAACGACACAATTGAAGACACAAATAACATTACGGACACGGGAATCAAAACCATAGATACTATTCGTTTTGTCGGATTTATTAGGAACGACATTCAGGACAGGATAAAAGACGGATACAATCTGATCCTTAAATTAAGGAGCGGTGGTTCTGAAATAGAGAATAGTGAAGTTAACACAATTACCATCAAAAACTATTTTGCTGGAAACCCGTCAAAGTCAAATTATAAAATAGAAGTTTTTGAGTTTGACGATGGTGTTCTTTCTTCGGAAGAGATAGAAAGCAGCCTAGAATAGTTACGGAACCGACGGGAATGATTCTATTACCGGAACAGCAGAAAATAACACCATTTACGGACGAAAAGGCGATGATACCCTCCGAGGCCAGGGGGGCAAAGATATGACATCTACGGAGAGGAAGATAATGACAAAATCTATGGCGGCGAAGGTGATGATGATCTTTTAGAGGACATGGAGATGACAAGCTCTATGGAGAAGGCGGCAATGACGTTCTTGACGGCGGACCCGGCAACGACTATCTCTCAGGTGGTGATGGCAGTACCACTTATATATTCCGCAAAGGCGACGGAAATGACACTATTGTAGATGCAAATAATATTTCAAAGAACGGCGTATCTTTCGACAGGCTCAGACTCGAGGGAATCGTCAGGGAAGATATTGGAGAAATAAACAGGGAAGGAAACGATTTGCTTATAAGGTTCGTGAATAGTGTTTCGCAGTTCGTAGATGGTGGAAATAAAAATGCGGACAGTATAAGAATCAAGAGCTGGTTTGATTCAACTGATATAGTTGACAGCAGTCAGTTGATAATTGGGAATAAGAAGAATTATAAAATTGAGGAAATAGAGTTTTCAGACGGTTCAAAGTGGGGAATTTCCGATATTGAACAACCAGGGAGCGCTGATGGGGGGCGATCCCTCGCAGATCATCGCCGCCGTCGGGGCGTTCGCGGTCATGGCCTTCGTCGTCCTCGGCCCGATCGGCCGCGCGTTCGCGGAGCGGCTGCGCGGCAAGAACCGGGAGCCCCGCGCTCGACAGCGGGGAGGTCGAGGCACTGCGGGACGAGCTGCACAACCTGAGGCAGCAGGTGGCGGAGTTGGCCGAACGGCAGGACTTCACGGAGCGGCTGCTGGCCCAGGTACGCGACAAGGGCTTGCTGTCCGCACCGAAAGAGAAATAGGGGCGGCGCATGGATTGGACGGGCCTCGTCGCGGTCGTGATGGTCTTCGGCACCGGGATGCTGGGGGTCGTGGCCTTCAGCCCGATCGGCCGGGCCATCTCGAACGCGATCCAGAAGAAGGCCGGCGTGGGCATGACGCAGGACGTTCGGGACGCGCTGGACGACATCGCCGATCGATTCGAGGCCTTGCAGCGGCAGGTGGGCGAGCTGGCCGAGCGGCAGGACTTCGCCGAGCGCCTCCTGGCGCAGGCGCGCGAGAAGGGCTTGCCGCCCGCGCCGAAGGATGCCTAGGCGGTGGAAGACGTCCTCGCGATCGTGATGGTGTTCGGCACGGGGATGATCGGCATCATCGCCTTCAGCCCCATTGGCCGGGCCATCGCCAACGCGATCAATCGCAAGAGCGGCGCCGGCGCCCCGCCGGAGCTCGCTGGCGCGGTGGACGAGCTGGCCGACCGGGTCGAGTCGCTGCAGCGTCAGCTGGGTGAGCTGGCCGAGCGGCAGGACTTCGCCGAACGGCTGCTGGCCAAGGCACGTGAGAAGGGACTGTCCGCCGGGGGAGGTGGAGCGTGATGCAGGGTCCGTCGCCCCAGGAGATGGTACCGATCGTCGTCCCCATCTTCGGGATGATCACGGGCATCGTGATCACCGGCTTCGTGGTGATCGGTCCCGTCGGCCGGGCGATCGGCAAGGTGATCATGCATCTGTTCGGCGTGGACCGCGGGGCGACGCTGCTCGGCCGGCGAGGTGGCCGACGTGCGCGCGCTCCTCGAGGAGCAGGGCAGCCGCCTGGAGTCGCAGCAGCGGGAGATCGGGGAGCTGGCCGAGCGTCTGGACTTCGCCGAGCGGCTGCTGGCCAAGGCGCGCGAGAAGGGCCTGCCGCCGGGGGGCGCGCCGTGACGCAGGTCGTCAACCTGCCGAATCCCAACGAGATCGTGGGCGCGATCATGCCGCTGGCCGGCATGGCCATGGTCGTCATCACGACCGGATTCGTGGTGCTGGGCCCCGTGGGCCGCGCCATCGGCCGGGTGATCATGTACCGCCTCGGCGGGGAGCGGGAGCGCGCGGTGCCGGCCGCGGACATCAGCGAGCTGCGATCGCCTGCTCGAGGAGCAGGGCGCGCGGCTGGACGATGGTGCAGCGGCAGGTGTCGGACATGGCGGAACGGCAGGACTTCGCCGAGCGGCTGCTGGCGCAGGCGCAGGAGCCAGGGGCGGCTCCCTGGCGCCAAGGACGCCGCCGGGTGAACCATTGATGGTGGCCCCAAGCGGCCGCCGTCCTCGAGGGAGTGGCCATGGTGAGTCGTGAGGACTTGGAAGGGTTCATCGCGCGGCTGGAAGCCGAAGGGGTCCATGCGCGCGAGATCGAGCCCGCTCTGTGGGTCTTGAGCGCGAACGGCGACGGGCCGGAGGTGGCCGTGCACTACGCGCCGCCGGTGGTGGTGCTGCGCGTCAAGGTGATGACGCTGCCCAAGAAGCTGAAGAAGCCGGACCTGTACCTGCACCTGCTGGAGCTCAACGCCAAGGACCTGGTGCACGGCTCCTACGGGGTGGACGGCAGCGACATCGTCCTGTCCGACACGCTGGAGCTCGAGAACCTCGACTTCAACGAGTTCCAGGCGAGCTTCGAATCCATGACGCTGTCCCTGGCGTCGCACCTGGCTACCCTGGCGCCCTACCGGGAAGCGTGAGGCCATATGGGAATCTTTGACCGTCTGTCCACGCTCGTCCGGTCGAACCTGAACGACCTGATCTCCAGCGCCGAGAACCCGGAGAAGATGCTGAACCAGCTGATCCTCGACATGCGGAGCCAGCTGGCCAAGGCGAAGCAGCAGGTGGCGGCGGCGATCGCGGACGAGAAGAAGCTCCAGGCGCAGGCCGAGCAGGAGAAGAAGCAGGCCGACGACTGGGAGAAGCGGGCCATGCTGGCCGTGCAGGAGGGGCGCGACGATCTCGCCAAGCAGGCGCTGCTCCGGCACTCGGAGCACATGGAGGCCGCCGTCCAGCTCGACGACACCTGGCGCAAGCACGCCGGCGAGACCGAGGCGCTCAAGAACTCGCTGCGCGCGCTGAACGACAAGATCGAGGAAGCCAAGCGCAAGAAGAACATCCTGGTGGCGCGGCAGCGGCGCGCCGAGGCGCAGAAGCGCATCCACGAGACGATGGGCTCGATCAGCGACAAGAGCGCGTTCGAGACCTTCGAGCGGATGGCGGAGCGGATCGAGCAGAACGAGCGCAAGGCGCTCGCGGCGGCGGAGCTGTCGGAGGAGCTGTCGGGCGACTCGCTGGCCAAGCAGTTCGAGCAGCTCGAGTACAAGGCGGACGCCGACACGCAGCTGCTCGCCCTCAAGCAGAAGATGGGACTCCTCGGCGCGGGGAAGGCCGAGCAGCCCAAGCAGCTCGGGACCGGGAAGGCCACCGACGTGCACGACGCCGAGCTGGTCGAGGAAGGGGAAGACGAAGAGCCTCCGCGCAAGAAGGGCTGAGCCGCGTTGAGCGACGCCGTCCCGGCCGCGCGGCGGGCGGCGCCGCTGGCGCTCGCGCTGCTGCTGGTCGCGGTCCTGTTGTTCGTGTATCGGATCGCGGATCTGCTGCTGGTGGTGTTCATCGCCACGCTGATCGCGGCCTACCTGTCCGCCGTCACGGCGTTCGCCGTGCGCTGGGCGCGGCTGCCGCGGCCCCTGGCGCTGGCGCTGGCGATTCTCGCGACGCTCGCCGCGCTCGCGGCCGTCGCGGCGCTGGTCGCGGCCCCGGTATCCCAGCAGACGCACGATCTGATCGCCGCCGTGCCCCAGTACCTCACCCAGCTCGACGCCACCATCGCCGGCTGGACTCGGCGCATCCCCCTGCTGCGGCGCGCCGGGCTGTCGGCCGGCGAGACGGGCCTGGTCTCCACGGCCCTCAAGGAGGGCGTGACGTTCGTGCGGGGCGCCATCATTCCCACGGCCACCGCGACGGGGCTCGTCCTGATCGAGGGGATCGCGGTGCTGGTGATGGCGATCTACCTGGCGGTGCAGCCCGCGCTCTACCAGGAGGGCCTGCTCGCCCTGGTGCCGCCCCGGCAACGGAGCTTCGCGCGGGCGATCCTGCTCGACATGGCGGCGACGCTGCGCGCGTGGGTGGGGGCGCAGCTGCTGTCGATGGTCCTGCTCGCCACCCTCACCGGCGTCGGCCTGTGGCTGCTCGACGTGCCCTACTGGCTCGCCTTCGCCATCTTCACCGGCGTCGCGGTGCTGATCCCCTTCTTCGGATCGCTGTTCTCGACCGTGCTCCCGGCGCTGCTGGTGCTGCCCGACCGCGGCGTGCTGGTCATGCTCGCCGTGGCGTCGGTGGGCGTGGTCGTGCACCTGGTCGAGGCGAACCTGGTGAGCCCGATCGTGATGAACCGGAGAGTCAAGCTGCCGCCGGTGCTCACCATCCTCAGCGTGCTGATCGCCGCCGAGGTGTCGGGGCTCCCGGGGATGCTGGTCGCCGTGCCCGCCCTCGCCGTGATCATCGTGTTGGTGCGCCACGTCCTGATCGACCGCGTGTACGGCGAGACCGGGACCGAGTCGGTGGCCCTGCCTCCCGCCGTCCTGGTGACCACCCGCGAGACGCCGGTGCCGACCGCCGCCGGGTCTCCGCTCGCCTAGGGGCGCGCTCCCGATGGCGCCACCCAGATTCCTCGTCGTTGCCGACGGCGCGTTCGGACCCGAAACCTCCAAGACCGCCAACTCCGCCATCCGCTACGTGCCGGAGCGGGTCGCCGCCGTCCTCGACAGCGCCGCCGCCGGGCGCACCGCGCAGGACATCCTGGGGTTCGGGGGCAGCATCCCGGTGGTCGGCACGATGGAGCAGGGGCTCGCCCTGGGGCCCACGGCGTTGCTGATCGGGATCGCCCCGCGCGGGGGCCGGCTGCCCGAGGAGTGGCGGGGCTGGATCGCGTCGGCGATCGACCACGGGCTCGAGGTGTGGAGCGGCCTGCACACCCTGCTCGGCGACGATCCGGAGCTGGGGGCGCAGGCGCGGGCGAAAGGCGTCCGGATCTACGATCTGCGCAGGCCGCCCGACGCGCTCGGCGTCTCCGACGGGCGGGCGCGGCTGGTGGACGCCCTGGTCGTGCTCACGGTGGGCACCGACTGCAACACGGGGAAGATGACGGCGCAGCTCGAGCTGCTGCGCGGGCTCGAGGCGCGCGGCCTCCGGTCGCGGTTCGTGCCCACGGGCCAGACCGGGATCCTCATCGCCGGCTGGGGCATCGCGGTGGACGCGGTGGTGGCGGACTTCATCGGCGGCGCCGCCGAGCAGATGGTGCTGGAGGCGGCCGGGAACGCCGAGGTGGTTCTCGTCGAAGGGCAGGGCAGCCTGATCCATCCCGGCTATTCGGGCGTGACTCTCGGGCTGCTCCACGGGTCGTGTCCGGCCGCGATGATCCTCTGCCACACGGTGTCGCGGCGCCTCATCGGCGCGTACCACAAGGGGACCGCGTGGGTCGAGATCCCGCCCCTGGCCGACGTGGTGGCCGCGTACGAGAAAGCCGCGCGCTGGATCCATCCCTCGCGCGTCATCGGCGTCGCACTGAACACCTATGACCTGCCTGAGCGCGCCGCGGCCGAGGCCGTCCGGCGCGCGGCGCGGGACACCGGCCTGCCGGCGACCGACCCGGTGCGTTTCGGTCCGGGCCCGCTGGTGGAGGCCATCGCGCAGGCGGCGGCCAGTCGTCGCGCCGCTCGGTCCGCCGCTCCCGCGTAGAATCGCGCCGCCCTCGGGCGGTTCCGGTACCGTCGTTCCCACCGTTCTGCGTTAGGTTCGCGCCGCCTCGACGAGCGAGGCGGTGCGGCGCGGGCGCTCGCCCCTCCGTTCATCTCTTACCCAAGGAGCGAGGCCATGAAGCGAACGATTTTCGCGCTGGTGATGGGCCTGGCCCTGGTCGGCCGGCCGACGCCCGCCCAGGCCAGGAACGTGATCAAGTGCATGCTGGAGGCGGTGGCGGACTGCGACGTGCGGTTCCCGCCGTCGGACTACCGCATGATCGCCATCCGGGGTTGGTGCTACATGGTCGGCACCGGGATCTGCGCGGCGAGCTGAGCGAAACGGACTGCCGGGACCGGGAGAGCTGCGAGTGATGTTCTCGGGGCATGCGTCACGCCGCATCGGCCGCCGGGGCCCGGCACTCGCCGCCGCCCTGGCGGCGCTCGTCGTGGGCGCCTGCGCGCCGGGCGGGCGACAGCCGCGGGCGACGGGCAGGTCGTTGCGGCGGGTCGCGGCGGCGGCACGGCACGACATCTATCACCGGCCCGTGACGCTGGCCCCGCTCCTGGCCGGCCGGGTCGTGCTCTACTTCTTCCGCAGCGACTGCGCGCACTGCGCCGCCGACGTGGCCGCCGCGCCGGGACTCGCGGCGCGGCCTGGCGCGCCGCCGCTGGTGCTGGTCTCCCGTGAGGGCCCGGCCCGCCTGCGCTCGGCCCTGGGGTCGGCGCCGCGGCCCGGGCTGCTGGTGGTGTCCGACAGCGACGGCGCGATCACCGGCGCCGCACTGCCGACGCGGTTCGTGCCGCGGCTGGTGGCGGTCGAGCACGACGCGGTGCGGCTCGACGTCACGGGCGCTCCGGCGGGCAGCCTCGCCGACGCGATGGCATCGCTGAGCGGGCGAGCGCCGTGAACCTCTACGTCGTCGAGGCCCGCTGCGCGCTCAGGCGCCTCGCCCGGCGGCGCGTGCTCCCCGCCGCAGGCGCGGTGGGCGTGCTCTTCCTGGTGTACGCGGGCGCCGTGCATCCCGTCACGAGTGCCCGCGGCGCGCTGTCGGCCGCGACGGCCATCGCGACGGTCGCCGTGCTGGTCGTCTCGGCCGGCATCATCTCCGACGACCGGGAACGCGGCCGCCTGGCCATCGCGGCCACGCACCCGGCGCCGGCCTCCGTGTGGGTGATCGGGCGATGGCTCGCCGTCTGGGGCGTCGCCGCGACCGTCCTCGGCGCCGCGTCGGCCGTCCTGCTCGTGGTCGCGCGTGCAGCAACGGGTCCGGGCGTCGCGCTCGCCGAGGCCGCCGCGCTCGCGCACCTGGCGGCGTTCGCCTCGCTCGCGGTCGCCGTGTCGTGCGGAGCCGGCTCCACGGCGCAGCTGCTCCTCCTGCTGGCGCTCAGCGTCGTGGGCGCGGTGCCGCCGGAGATCGCGGCGCCGCCGTGGGGCGGCCCGTGGGCCGCGGCCGCGGTGCGCGCGCTGTGGGCCGCGCTCCCCACCTCGTGGGCGCTGGGGCAGCTCACCGAGTGGTCGCTCGCGTCCGGTGCGCCGGCGCCGCTGCTGGCGCTCGCGCTCGCGCTGCAGCCCGCCCTGTGGCTGGGCGCGGGGGCGCGGTGGCTCGGCGGCGCCGAGCTCGCCGCGCGCGGCGACTGATGCGGGCCACCCTGCTGGCTCGGGCGCTGCGCCGCAGCTTCGGCGCCGGGCGGGGCCGGCCGAGGGTCCGCGCGCTGGACGGCACGGACCTGGTCGCCCTGGCCGGCGAGTGCGTCGGCCTGGTCGGGCCCAACGGAGCGGGGAAGTCCACACTCCTTGCCGTGGCGGCCGGCCTCCTGGCGCCCGACGCCGGAGACATCTGGGTGTGCGGCCGGTGGCCGCGCTCGCCGGGGGCGCGGCGCCTCGTGGGCTACGCGCCCGAGCACCCGGCGTTCTACCCCGAGCTGACCGTGCGCGAGGTGCTGGCGTGCTTCGCCGCCGCCCACGCGCGGCCGCCGGCCGCACGCCGCGCCCTGGTGGACGAGGCGCTCGACCTCGGGGGATTGGCGGCCTGGGCGGACCGCCGCGCCGGGGCCCTGTCGCGGGGGATCGCGGAGCGTCTCGCCCTGGCCCAGGCCGCGCTCGGCCGCCGGGAGCTGCTGCTGCTCGACGAGACGCTCTCGGGACTCGATCCGCTGGCGCAACGCGACGCCCGCGAGCGCATTCGCGGCCTGATCGAGCGCGGCGCCACGGTCGTGATCTCCTCGCACGACCTGGCGGTGGTCGAGCGACTGGCCACCCGGGTCGCGATCCTCCAGCAGGGCCGCACCGTCCGGGTGCTGGAGGCCGGCGACCTGGCCCGTCAGCTCTCGCTGGTGCTGGTGGTGGACGGCTCGCCACGCGCCGCCGCGCAGGTCCTGTCGCAGCGCTACTCGCAGGTGCTGTGCGAGCCCGCGGGCGCCCGCGTGGCCATCGGTCCGCGCGAAACGCCCGAAGACATCCTCGCGTACTGCCGCGAACACCGGATCGGCGTGCGCGCCTCGCGCGTCGTCTCCCGCACCCTTGAGGAGACGGCCGTCGCCACCCTTCTCGAAGCAGGTGCGGGATGACATCCACCCTCCGTTCCGTGCTGCTGCCGCTGGCGGCGCTCGCGGAGCCGGGTGCCGCGATGGACGTGGCCGGCTCCCGCCACCCCGTGCTGGCGCTGGTCAGCGTGCTGTTCATGGTGAGCGCCCTCGGGGCCGCGTCGCTGCCCCGCCTCTTCGGTCTGCTGGCCGCGACGCTCGCGCCGGCCGGCTCGCCGCTCGCCGCCGGGCACGCCGACGCGCTGCTGGGCGGCCTCGACCGATACCTGCTCGCCGACCGGCTCCTGCCTCCCCTGCCGCTGCTCGCCGCGGGGCTCATCGTGGGGCTCGTGGCGGCGCCCATCCTCGCGGGTCGCCGCGTCAGCGGACGCGCGATCGTGGGCGTGCTCGCGGTGGGCGCGGCGCCGCTCGTCGTGCAGCGCCTGGGGGAGCTGGTCGTGGTCTGGGCCACTCCGGCCGACGGGCTCGTGACGGGCGACGTGGCCGGCCTGGCGGCGCGCTTCAACGTCGGCCTCGGCGGCCTCCTCTGGGCGGCGGGCCAGGCGCCCGACGGCGTGCTCAGCGTCGTCGCGGAGGCCACCAACGCCATCGGCATCTGGGTGGTTGCGTTGTGGGGCTGGGGCCTGGCGCGGCTCGACCGCGATGCGTCGCGCGCCAGAGCCCGGCCCGCCGTCTGGCCGTTCGGGCTTGCCGTCCTCGCCTACGGCGTCGGCTACGCCGTGTACGCGGCGGGCTTCCCCACCTACCTGATGCTGGTGATGGGCACGCCTTAGGCACCGGGCCCGAGGGCGCACCACGCCGTTCGCCGCGCACCGGATCGGAGGCGGCGCGGGCGTGCGCCGGATGCGCTCGACGTTTGGGTGGGCCGGCGCGGTTGAACCTCCCGGTGCGCGTGGCTAGCTTGGCAGCGCCGTGAACGCCGCGTCAGCGCCTCTCGCCACCACCGCCCCCCTCGCGCTCAGCAAGGTCGCGCTGCGCTTCCCCCGCTGGGAGCTCGACCTGGACGTGCTGCTGCGCGGCCTGGGCAAGGCGGCCGTGATTCTCGCGCTCGCCTACCTCGCGCGCTGGGCGGTGCGCCGCCTGGCGCGCCGCATCGAGGCGCGGGCCGTGCCCGGCGACCCCCGCACGCGGGGGCTGCGCGTCCAGCGCGCCGCGACGCTGGCCCAGATCCTCAGGCACGTCGGCGCGATCGTCATCGTGATCGTCGCGGGGCTGCTGGTGCTCGACATCTTCATCAACATCGGACCGCTCCTGGCCGGAGCCGGCGTGCTGGGCCTGGCGGTGTCGCTGGGGTTCCAGGGTGTGATGAAGGACATCATCACCGGCTTCCTGATCGTGCTCGAGGACCAGTACGCCGTGGGTGAGCGGGTGAAGATCGGCGACGTGGCGGGGACGGTGCACCAGCTCACGCTCCGCACCACGGTGCTGCGCGACGACGAGGGTGCGCTGCACACCCTGGCCAACGGGTCGGTCGCCACGGTGGCCAACTACTCGCGCGAGCGGCCCGGCCCGCCCGGCGGCGCCCCGGCGGCGGCGGGCCGGTGACGCTCCGGCTGTTCAACACCCTGACCCGCGCCGTGGAGCCGTTCGCCCCGCTGGCGCCGCCCCAGGTGACGCTCTACACCTGCGGCCCCACCGTGTGGAACTACGCCCACATCGGGAACTTCCGGACCTTCGTGTTCGAAGACGTGCTGCGGCGCTACCTCGAGTTCTCGGGCTACCAGGTCGCGCACGTCATGAATCTCACCGACGTGGACGACCGCACGATCAACGCCGCGAACGGGGCGGGCGTGACGCTCGCGGTGCACACCGCCCCGTACGTGCAGGCGTTCTTCGAGGACCGCGATTACCTCAGGCTCGAGCCGGCGACGCACTACCCGAAGGCGACCGAGCACATCCCGCCGATGGTGGCCCTCATCGAGCGGCTGCTGGAGCGCGGGGTGGCGTACCGCGGCGACGACGGATCGACCTACTTCGCGATCGAGCGCTTCCCCTCCTACGGCCGGCTCAGCCGGGTGGAGCGTCGCGACCTCAAGGCCGGCGCGCGCGTCTCGAGCGACGAGTACGCCAAGGAGGACGCGCGCGATTTCGTGCTGTGGAAGGCGGCCAGGCCGGAGGATGAGACCGTGGGCGCGGCGTGGGACGCGCCGTTCGGCCGGGGCCGGCCCGGCTGGCACCTCGAGTGCTCGGCGATGTCGCAGCAGTACCTCGGCGAGACGATCGACCTGCACGCCGGGGGGGTCGACCTGATTTTCCCCCATCACGAAGACGAGATCGCGCAGTCGGAGGCGGCCACCGGGCGGCCGTTCGTGCGCGTGTGGCTGCACGGCGAGTTCCTGCTGGTCGAGGGGACGAAGATGTCGAAGCGTTACGGCAACTTCCTCACCCTGCGCGATCTGCGCGACGACGGGAAGGACCCGGCGGCCCTGCGCTTCTTGTTCGCGGGCACCCAGTACCGCAAGCAACTCAACTTCACGGACGATTCGCTCCGGGCGGCGGAGACCGGCGCGCAGCGCCTGGCGGAATTTCGCCGCCGCCTGGCGGCCGCCGGGACCGCCGGGACCGGCGGGGCCGGCGGGACGGGCGCGAGCGGCGCGCCGTCGCTGGCGCCGCTCGCCGAGGGGCTGCTGGCCGAGTTCACGGCGGCGATGGACGACGACCTCGACACGCCGCGCGCGCTGGCCTCCCTGATGGAGTTCGTCCGCGAGGCGAACGCGGCGCTGGACGCCGGCGCGGACGCCCCGGCCGACCGCCGGCGGGCGCTGGACGTGTTCGACCGGACGGCGGGCGTGCTGCAGGCGGTGGGTCGGGATCCGCTGGTCGTGCGGGCGGAGCCGGGCCGGTCCGCCCTGACCGGGTCCGCCGCCGGTCCGCCGGTCCCCCTGGGCCCGCCGTCCGCCGGCGAGGATCTCGATGCCTGGGCCGCGCGGCTGGCCGGCGCGCGTCACGCCGCCCGGATGGGCAAGGATTGGCCGCGCGCCGACCTGGCCCGGAAGCTGCTGGCCGAGCAGGGTTACGAGATCAGGGATAACCCGGACGGCAGCCCGGTGCTGCTCCGAAAGCGGCCTCCCACCACGACTTGACCCTCTCTTACTGACCGATTAAGCTTGGAGGCTGGCGCAAACTCGACTGTTGGGCGCGCTGACGTAGCTCAACCGGTAGAGCAGCTGATTTGTAATCAGCAGGTTAAGGGTTCGAGTCCCTTCGTCAGCTCCAGTGGCGTGTGAGGTAAGGAGCTTCCGGCTATGGCTCGACATTCCACCCCGCGGATTCGCACGCGGGGTGGTCTGTTCAGCGGCCATGCGAACCCGAAGCGGCGAAGGGGTGGGGTGCCCGAGTGGCTAAAGGGAGCAGACTGTAAATCTGCCGGCTTCGGCCTACGAAGGTTCGAATCCTTCCCCCACCACTGCGGGCGTAGCTCAGTTGGTAGAGCGTCAGCCTTCCAAGCTGAGGGTCGCGGGTTCGAGCCCCGTCGCCCGCTTGCTCGCGTAGCTCAGTCGGTAGAGCGCATCCTTGGTAAGGATGAGGTCACCGGTTCAATCCCGGTCGCGAGCTCTGAGACGCACGGACGGGGATAGGGCTTAGGGTGTAGGGGTTGGGACTACGCGGTGCCGTGGCGGCACCCGGATACGAAAGACCGACATCACCATGGCGCGCGACAAGATCATCCTGGCCTGCGGCGACTGCAAGGAGCGGAACTACTTCACCACCAAGAACCGCCGGAAGCATCCCGAGCGGGTCGAGTGGCGGAAGTACTGTCCGCGCTGCAACAAGCACACGCTGCACAAGGAGACGAAGTGAGCACCCTGGGGATCGCGGGTGTGGTCGTCGTGATCGCCCTGATGGCGGCGCTGGTCGTATGGCGCGAGCAGGTGAAGGGGATGGCGCGCGCCACCGGGGTGTTCGTGGGCGAGGTGAACGGCGAGGTGCGCAAGGTCACCTGGCCGGACCGGCAGCAGCTGAAGAACGCCACCGGCGTCATCATCCTGTTCGTGGTGGTGGTGGCGATCCTGATCGGGCTGATGGACGTGATCCTCCAGCTGATCTTCACCACCTGGCTACCCGCGTGGTTCCGGTGACCCAGGGAACGGCGATGGACCATCGCTGGTACGCCATCCAGACGACGGCCGGCCACGAGAACAAGGTGCGGTCGCTGATCGACCGGCGCATCCAGGACGATCCGCGCGTGAGCGAGGAGAAGCCGATCCGCCAGGCGCTGGTGCCGACTCAGGAGATCGTGGAGATCAAGAACGGCAAGAAGGTCAACGTCGAGCGGAAGCTGTACCCGGGGTACGTGCTGGTGGAGATGGTCGCCAATCAGGAGACCCTCCACGTCATCAACAACATCCAGGGCGTGATCAAGTTCGTGGGCACCGGGCGCGACCCGATGCCGCTCCGGCAGGAGGAGGTCAACCGCCTGCTGGGCGTGGCGGAGGCGGTGCCGGAGTCGGAGCCCAAGGAAGAGATCCCGTTCCTGACGGGGCAGGTGGTCGAGATCATCGAGGGGCCGTTCTCCGACTTCAGCGGCACGGTCGAGGAAGTGTTGCCGGACAAGGGGAAGGTGCGCGTGTCGGTGAGCCTGTTCGGGCGGCCGACGAGCGTGGAGCTGGATTACCTGCAGCTGCGAGCGCACTGCAGGACTGGCGACTGGTGGTAGTTAGGCAGACGGTAGGGGTGGAAAGGCACACGGGGCGCGCCACAACCCCTACCATCGCAACCCCCCCCTACAAACCCGCGACCGCGCGGGCCATCGCGGCAGCTGGCGGCCGGCTGACGGGCCGCAGCGAACGATTGAGGGACTGATGCCACCGAAGAGAATACAAGCCGTCGTCAAGCTCCAGGTGTCGGCCGGAGCGGCGACCCCGGCGCCGCCGGTCGGTTCGGCGCTGGGCCCGCACGGCATCAACATCATGGAGTTCTGCAAGCAGTTCAACAGCCGCACGGCCAACCAGCCGGGCATGATCATCCCGGTCGTGGTGACCGTGTACGGTGACCGGTCGTTCACCTTCATCACCAAGACGCCGCCGGCGGCGATCCTGCTCTTGAAGGAGGTCGGCATCGAGAAGGGCTCGCCGACCCCCAACCGGCAGAAGGTCGGGCAGGTGACCCGGGCGCAGGTCAAGAAGATCGCCGAGCTCAAGATGCCGGACCTCAACGCCAACACGGTCGAGCAGGCGATGGCGATGGTCGCCGGCACGGCGCGGTCGATGGGGATCGAGGTGGTGGACTGATGGCCGTCCGGGGCAAGAAATACCGCGCGGCGGTGGAGCGGTTCGACCGCGCCGCCCGGTTCCAGCCGCGGCAGGCCATCGAGCACGTGAAGCAGTCGGCCTACGCCAAGTTCGACGAGACGGTCGACGTGGCCCTGCGGCTGGGCGTGGACCCGCGGCACGCCGACCAGATCGTGCGCGGCACCGTGGTGCTGCCGCACGGCACCGGCAAGAAGGTGCGGGTGCTGGTCCTCGCCCAGGGCGACCGGGTGAAGGAGGCGGAGCAGGCGGGCGCCGACTTCGTGGGTGTGGAGTACATCGCGAAGATCAAGGAGGGGTGGCTCGACGTCGACGCCATCGTCGCGACCCCCGACGTGATGGGCCAGCTCGGCCCGCTGGGCCGGATCCTGGGCCCGCGCGGCCTGATGCCGAACCCCAAGGCCGGCACGGTCAGCATGGACGTGGCCAAGGCGGTGCGCGACATCAAGGCCGGCAAGATCGAGTTCCGCGTGGACAAGACCGGCAACATCCACGCGCCGATCGGAAAGGTGAGCTTCAGCGTGGAGCAGCTGGAAGCGAATTTCACGGCCTTCATGGACACCGTCGTGCGCTCGCGCCCCGCGGGGGCCAAGGGCACGTACATCCGGACGGTCGCCCTGTCGAGCACGATGGGGCCCGGCGTCCGCGTCGACCCGGGGCTGTACCGATGAACCGCACCGAGAAGCAGACCGCGATCGACGCCCTGGCCGCCAAGCTGTCGGCCGCCGGCTCGATCTACGTGACGGACTACGCCGGGTTGAACGTCCACAACGTCACCGAGCTCAGGCGCCGGCTGCGGCGGGCCGGCGTCGAGTACCTGGTGGTCAAGAACACGCTGGCCCTGCGCGCGCTCCAGAGCTCGCGCATCGCCGGCCTGGACGCGCACTTCGCCGGCCCCACGGCGCTGGCGCTGACGGCCACGGACGCCGCGGCCGCCGCGAAGGTCCTGACCGACTTCGCCAAGGAGTTCCAGAAGCCCGCGGTCCGCGCCGCGGTGGTGGACGGCCGGGAGGTCACCCCGGCCCAGGTGAAGCGGCTGGCGCAGCTGCCGCCGCGCGAGGTGTTGCTGGGGCAGTTGGCCGGCGCGCTGCAGGCGCCGCTGGCGGGATTCGTCGGGGCCCTGTCGGGGCTCCTGTCCACATTCGTCGGCGCCGTCGAGGCGCTTCGCACGCAGCGCGACACCGCTGCCTGAACCGTTAGAGGGACGCACAGCGATGGCAACTACGACCCTGTCGAAGGACGCGATTCTCGAGGCGATCGGCCAGATGTCGGTGGTGGAGCTGGCCGACTTGATCGAGGCGTTCAAGTCCAAGTTCAACGTGACGATCGCCGCCGCCGCGCCGGCCGCCGCGCCGGCCGCCGCCGCGGCCGCCGAAGTCGAGGAGCAGACCGAGTTCACGGTGCTGCTCAAGGAGGCGGGCGCCAAGAAGATCCAGGTCATCAAGGTGGTCCGCGAAGTCACCAGCCTCGGCCTCAAGGAAGCCAAGGACCTGGTCGACGGCGCGCCGAGCACCGTGAAGGAAGGCGTGAACAAGGCCGAAGCGCAGACCATCAAGGCGAAGCTCGAAGAGCAGGGCGCCACGGTCGAGTTGAAGTAGGCTGACGGCTACGCACGACGTTCGCTACCGCAGGTTGATGCCCCTCGCACCCGGGGCCTTTTGCGCTGCCCGAAGGAAGAGCCATGGCTGAGACGCTGCCGCAGATCTCGTTCGCCAAGCTGGAAGAGGGGATGGGCATGCCCCACCTCCTCGACATTCAGACGCGGGCCTTCGAGGCCTTGCTGGCCCAGGACGGGAAGGGCGAGCGGGAAGACGTCGGCCTGGAGCGGGTCTTCCGCGACCTGTTCCCGATCACCGACGTCAACGAGAACTACTCGCTCGAGTTCGTGAAGTACGCCATCGGCGAGCCGAAGTACTCCGTGGAGGAGTGCATCGAGCGCGACATGACGTACTCGGCGCCGCTCAAGGCGACGCTGCGCCTGCTGATCATGGAGGAGGTCGGCGGCGTGCGCCGGCCCAAGAACATCCTCGAGAAGGAAGTCTACCTCGGCGAGCTGCCCCTGCTGACGCCGCTGGGGACCTTCGTGATCAACGGCGCCGAGCGGGTGATCGTCTCGCAGCTGCACCGCTCGCCGGGCGTGGTGTTCGAGGAGACCATCCACCCCAACGGCCAGCGGCTGTTCTCGGCGCGCATCATCCCGTTCCGCGGCTCGTGGGTCGAGTTCACCCTCGACATCCACGACGTGGTGTACGTGCACATCGACAAGAAGAAGAAGTTCCCGGCCACCGCGCTGCTCCGGGCCTTCGGGTACTCGGGCAACTCGGACATCCTCGGCCTGTTCTTCGCCAAGAAGGAGCTCGACATCACCGGCAACCTCCAGGCGCGCAGCCAGCGCCGGGAGATCCTGGGCACCCTGCTGGCCGCCGATGTCCCGAACCCCGAAGAGCCGAAGGGCGAGCCGCTCGCCAAGGAAGGCGACGAGCTCACCCTCGAGACGCTGCACGTGCTCCGGCGGGCCGGCGTCGGCACCGTCACGGTGTTCGCCGGCTACACCCAGGTCAACCTGCGCGACGACGACGAGCTGCCGCAGTCGATGCGCGAGCGCGAGCAGAAGCACATCCTGGCGTTCGACGTGGCCGACCCCGGCACCGGCGAGGTGCTGGCCGAGCGCGGCAAGGAGCTGACCGACCCCATCCGCAAGCGGCTGCGCAAGGCGGGCGTGCTGCGGGTGGACGTGTTCCTCCCCAGCGGGCGCGGCGAGTCGCCGCTCATCAAGAACACGCTCGCCAAGGACCCGACCACCACCGAGGCGGAGGCCCTGGCGCAGATCTACTCCCTGCTCCGGCCGGGCGAGGCGCCCAACGTCGAGACCGCGCGCTCCGCGCTGGAACGGCTGTTCTTCTCCCCCAAGCGCTACGACCTGGGCCGGGTGGGCCGCTACAAGATCAACCAGCGCCTGGGCGTCAACCTGCCGCCCAGCCACACCGTGCTGACCCAGGACGACTTCATCGCGATCATCCGCTACCTGATCGAGCTGCACGAGGGTCGCGGGCACACCGACGACATCGACCACCTCGGCAACCGCCGGGTGCGCTCGGTCGGCGAGCTGATCGCGAAC
Source organism: uncultured Gemmatimonadales bacterium (assembly GCA_963729955.1). Taxonomy (GTDB): domain Bacteria; phylum Gemmatimonadota; class Gemmatimonadetes; order Gemmatimonadales; family JACORV01; genus Fen-1245. The sequence goes on along the minus strand of CAVSQA010000016.1, from coordinate 142,965 downwards.
CAGCTGTCGGTGGGCCTGTCGCGCATGGCCCGGCTCATCAAGGAACGGATGAGCATCAACAACGACCCGGAGAAGATCACCCTCGACGACCTGGTGAACGCGCGCACCGTGAGCGCCGTGATCCAGGCGTTCTTCGGCTCGTCGCAGCTGTCGCAGTTCATGGACCAGACCAATCCGCTGGCCGAGCTGACCCACAAGCGGCGCCTCAGCGCCCTCGGCCCGGGCGGCCTCACCCGCGAGCGCGCCGGCTTCGAGGTGCGCGACGTGCACTACTCGCAGTACGGGCGGATGTGCCCGATCGAGACGCCGGAAGGGCCGAACATCGGCCTGATCACCAGCCTCTCGACCTTCGCGCGCGTCAACGACCTCGGTTTCATCGAGACGCCGCTCCGGGTGGTGAAGGAGGGCAAGGTCACCAGCGAGGTGCGCTGGCTGTCGGCCTCGGAGGAGGAGGACTTCGCCGTGGCGCAGGCCAACACGGCCTTGAACCCCGACGGCACCTTCCGCGACTCGATGGTGCTGTGCCGCAAGCGCGACGACTATCCGATGCTGCCGCCGGAGCGCGTGGACTACATGGACGTCGCGCCGGAGCAGCTGGTCTCGATCGCCGCGGCGCTGATTCCGTTCCTCGAGCACGACGACGCCAACCGCGCGCTGATGGGCTCCAACATGCAGCGCCAGTCGGTGCCGCTGCTGGCGCCCCAGTCGCCCCTGGTGGGCACCGGCCTCGAGGCCAAGGTGGCCGCCGACTCCGGCGCCGTGGTGGTGGCGCGCCGGGCCGGCGTGGTCAAGCGCGTGACCGCCGACGAGATCATCGTCGATACCGCGTCGGAGGACGGGCACCGCATCGAGCATCCGCTGGCGCGGCTCACCCAGCACGACCGCTACCGGCTGAAGAAGTTCTGGCGCACCAACCAGGACACCGCCATCAACCAGCGGCCGGTGGTCCAGCAGGGCCAGCGCGTCGCGGCGGGGCAGGTCATCGCCGACGGCGCCGGCACCGACCGCGGCGAGCTGGCCCTGGGCGCCAACGTGGTGGTCGCCTTCATGCCGTGGTACGGGCACAACTTCGAGGACGCCATCGTGCTCTCGGAGCGCCTGGTGAAGGAGGACGTCTACTCCTCCATCCACATCCAGGAGCTGGAGCTGCACGTCCGCGACACCAAGCGCGGGCAGGAGGAGATCACCCGCGAAATCCCCAACGTCGCCGAGGAGTCCCTGGTGGACCTCGACGAGCGGGGCATCGTGCGCATCGGCGCGCACGTCAAGCCGGGCGACATCCTGGTCGGCAAGATCACGCCCAAGGGCGAGACGGAGCTGTCGCCGGAAGAGAAGCTGCTGACCGCGATCTTCGGCGAGAAGGCCAAGGACGTGAAGGACTCGTCCCTCAAGGTCCCGCCGGGCATGGAGGGCGTGGTCATCGACGTCAAGATCTTCTCGCGCGTCGAAGACCAGGTGGTGGAGAAGGACCGCGGCGAGCGCATCGGCGACGTGCGCCGCCTGGAGGCGGAGGAGAAGGCGCGGGTCACCGCGGCGCTGCACGAGGACCTGCTGCACGAGCTGCTGGGCCAGGAAGTCGCGCTGTGCCTCAAGGCGGGAACGGTCGAGGAGTACCTGGCGGCCAGCACCAAGCTCACCAAGCCCGTGCTGGAGGGCATCAACCTCGCCGACGTGGACCTCAAGACGCTGCGCGTGGTCTCCAAGGCCGCCAACGAGCGCATCCGGCAGATCATCGACGCGGCCGGGACCGAGCGCGCCAAGCTGGAGGAGAAGGCCGAGGGGCAGATCGACAACATCCTCCAGCCCGACGAGCTGCCGCCCGGCGTGATCCAGCTGGTCAAGGTGTACGTCGCCGAGAAGCGGAAGATCTCGGTGGGCGACAAGATGGCCGGCCGCCACGGGAACAAGGGCATCATCGCGCGGATCGTCCCGGAGGAGGACATGCCGTTCCTCCCCGACGGCCGGCCGGTGGACATCGTCCTCAACCCGCTCGGCGTCCCCAGCCGGATGAACGTGGGCCAGATTCTCGAGACCCACCTCGGCTGGTGCGCCGCGCTGCTCGGCTTCGCGGCCAAGACGCCGGTGTTCCAGGGCGCCAACGAGAACGAGATCGGCCTGCTGCTCCGGCTGGCCGGGCTCCACTGGTCCGCCCAGGCCCTGAGCCTGGCGGCCAAGCCCCCGGAGCTGGGTCCCGAGCAGATCCGCCTGCTGCTGGCGGACCTGCAGCAGCAGCCGGCCCAGAACGGCGACCGGCCCGACCTCACCGCGATGCGCCTCAGCTGGCTGGGCAACCGCAACGCGAGCCAGCAGACGCGCGACCTGTTCCACGGGGTGCGGGACTTCCTCGCGGCGGCCGCCGAGGAGCTGGGCGAGCGCGAGCTGGCGCGCTGGAAGGCCGAGGCCGAGGTGCACGAGCGGCTCGCCGCCGACGAGGAAGTCACCAAGGCGCAGAAGTCCGAGCTCAAGAAGGGGCAGAAGGCGATCGAGGCGCAGCTCGGCAAGCACGCCTCGGCGGAAGGCGCGCTGGAGGTGGCCGGCCACGTCGCGCTGGCGGGGATGCTCGGCAAGAAGTCCGAGGCGGACCTCGACGCCGCCGTGCGCGAGCTGTTGCGCCTGGCGGGACTGACGCCGACCGGCAAGGTGCAGCTCAGGGACGGGCGCAGCGGCCAGCCGTTCCAGAGCGAGGTGACGGTCGGCTCGATCTACATGATGAAGCTGTCGCACCTCGTGGACGACAAGATCCACGCGCGCTCGATCGGCCCGTACTCGCTGGTCACGCAGCAGCCGCTCGCCGGCAAGGCGCAGTTCGGTGGGCAGCGGTTCGGCGAGATGGAGGTGTGGGCGCTCGAGGCGTACGGCGCCGCCCACACCCTGCAGGAGATGCTGACGGTGAAGTCCGACGACGTGAACGGCCGCAGCCGGGTGTACGAGGCGATCGTCAAGGGGCAGAACCTGCCCGAGCCCGGCATCCCCGAGTCGTTCAACGTGCTGGTGAAGGAAATGCAGGCGCTGGGCATCCGCGTGATGCTCGGCACCACCGAAGACGGTGAGGAGTAGCCGATGATCGACTTCCGCAGCCCGCGCGAGCGCACCGGGTCCAGCTTCGACTTCATGCAGGTCCGGATCGCCTCCCCGGAGGAGATCCGCGGGCCGAAGGACCCCAAGGAGCGCGAGCGCCTCGAGATGCAGGGCCAGCGCACCTGGTGGTCGTGGGGCGAGGTCACCAAGCCCGAGACCATCAACTACCGCTCCTTCAAGCCGGAGCGGGACGGGCTGTTCTGCGAGCGCATCTTCGGCCCGGTCAAGGACTGGGAGTGCCACTGCGGCAAGTACAAGCGGATCCGCTACCGCGGCGTGATCTGCGACCGCTGCGGCGTCGAGGTCACGCTCTCCAAGGTGCGCCGCGAGCGGATGGGGCACATCGAGCTGGCCGTGCCGGTGGCGCACATCTGGTTCTTCAAGACGCTGCCGAGCCCGATGGCCAACCTGCTCGACGTCACGCTCCGCAACCTGGAGCGGGTGATCTACTACACCAACTACATCGTGATCGAGCCGGGCCAGCAGGAGGTGGAGGAGAAGCAGCTGCTGGACGAGGACGAGTACCTGGCGCTGCGGCAGAAGGCGCGCGAGGCGGGCGACGCCGCCTTCCGGGCCGACATCGGCGCGCCGGCGCTCCGGACCCTGCTCGAGCGGCTCGACGTGGAGAAGCTGTCGGAGCGGCTCCGGGCCGAGGTCGGCACCGAGACCAGCCAGCACCGCAAGAAGCAGCTGCTGAAGCGGCTCAAGGTGGTGGACGCGTTCCGCAACTCGGGCGAGAGCGGCGACGTCCGCAACAACCCGGCGTGGATGATCCTCGACGTCGTGCCGGTGATCCCGCCCGACCTCCGGCCGCTGGTGCCGCTGGACGGCGGGCGGTTCGCCACCAGCGACCTCAACGACCTGTACCGCCGGGTGATCAACCGCAACAACCGGCTCCAGAAGCTGATGCAGCACCGGGCGCCGGAAGTGATCCTGCGCAACGAGAAGCGGATGCTGCAGGAGGCGGTGGACGCCCTGTTCGACAACGGCCGCCGCAGCAAGGCGATCCGGGGCCGCGGCAAGCGGCCGCTGAAGTCGCTGTCCGACATGCTGAAGGGCAAGCAGGGGCGCTTCCGGCAGAACCTGCTCGGCAAGCGCGTGGACTACTCGGGCCGCTCGGTGATCGTGGTGGGCCCGGAGCTCCGGCTGCACCAGTGCGGGCTGCCCAAGACGATGGCGGTCGAGCTGTTCAAGCCGTTCATCATCCACAAGCTGGTCGAGAAGGGCATCGCCGAGACGGTGAAGCGGGCCAAGAAGATCGTCGAGCGGGAGAGCCCCGAGGTGTACGAGATCCTGGAGGAGATCATCCAGGACCACCCGGTGCTGCTCAACCGGGCGCCGACGCTGCACCGCCTGGGCATCCAGGCGTTCGAGCCGGTGCTGGTGGAGGGGAAGGCGATCCGCATCCACCCGCTGGTGTGCGCGGCGTTCAACGCCGACTTCGACGGCGACCAGATGGCGGTGCACGTGCCGCTGTCGTTCGAGGCGCAGCTGGAGTCGCGGCTGCTGATGATCTCGAGCAACAACATCCTCAAGCCCTCGGACGGCCGGCCGGTGGCGGAGCCGAGCCAGGACATGGTGCTCGGGTGCTACTTCCTCACCAAGGAGCCGGCCGAGTTCGCGGAGGCCTTCAAGGCCGGGGCGCCGGCGTTCGGCGACATGGCCGAGGTCGAGATGGCGCTGCTGCACCAGCGGGTGCGGCACCACACGCCGATCCGCTTCTGGTGGATGGACGTGGCCGACCGCGGCCGCTGGATCGACACCACGGTGGGCCGCGTGCTGTTCAACGCGATCCTGCCGCGGGAGCTGCAGTTCAAGAACGAGACCATGCGCAAGAAGAACCTCTCCGACCTGGTCTTCCAGTCGTACCGCCAGCTGGGGCTGGCGCCGACGGTCGAGTTCCTCGACCGGCTCAAGTCGGCGGGGTTCGGCTTCGCCACCCTGGGCGGCATCTCGATCGGCATCGAGGACCTGCAGATTCCCGACGCGAAGCAGAAGCTGCTGACCGCGGCGGAGGAGCGCATCCAGCGCTTCCAGAAGGCGTACCAGAGCGGCTCGATCACCAACGGCGAGCGGTACAACCGGGTGATCGACGCGTGGACCCACGCCAACAACGACATCGCCGACGAGATGGTGCGGGGGATGGGCGGGGCCAAGGGCGGGTTCAACCCGGTGTTCATGATGTTCGACTCCGGCTCCCGCGGCTCGCGCGACCAGATCCGGCAGCTGGCCGGGATGCGCGGCCTGATGGCCAAGCCGCAGAAGAAGCTCACCGGCGGCATCGGCGAGATCATCGAGAGCCCGATCCGCTCGAACTTCCGCGAGGGCCTCTCGGTGCTCGAGTACTTCATCTCGACGCACGGCGCGCGGAAGGGCCTGGCCGACACCGCCCTCAAGACGGCCGACGCCGGCTACCTGACGCGCCGCCTGGTGGACGTGGCGCAGGACGTCACGATCACCGAGGAGGACTGCGGCACGGTCCTGGGCCTCGACGTCCAGGCGCTGAAGGAGGGCGAGGACATCGTCGAGCCGCTGTCGGAGCGCATCGTGGGCTGCGTGGCGGCGGACGACATCTTCGACCCGCACGAGCTGGACGAGCACGGCGACCCGAAGGTGCTGGTGGCCGCGGGAGCGCTGATCGACGAGGCGACCGCGCAGGCGATCGACGACGCGGGGATCGAGACGGTGCGCATCCGCTCGGTGCTGACCTGCGAGTCCAAGCGCGGGCTGTGCCGGATGTGCTACGGCCGCAACCTGGCCACGATGGACATGGTGGACATCGGCGAGGCGGTCGGCATCCTGGCGGCGCAGTCCATCGGCGAGCCGGGCACGCAGCTGACGCTGCGGACCTTCCACATCGGCGGCACCGCGGCGCGCATCGCCGAGGTCACGGTCCGCAAGAGCAAGCTGGAAGGCAAGGTCGAGTACGGCGACCGGCTGCAGTTCGTGGAGACGGCCGACCGGCAGCGCATCGTCACCAAGCACGACGGCGAGCTGATCCTGAGCGACGACGACGGCCGGGTGCGCTCCCGCTTCCAGGTCCCGCTCGGCGCCACGCTGGCGGTCGCCGACGGCGACCAGGTGAAGCGCGACGCGATGCTGTTCACCTGGGATCCGTACACCACGCCGATCATCAGCGACCTGCAGGGCACGGTGCGGTTCCGCGACATCGTCGAGGACGAGACGATCCGCGAGGAGTTCGACGAGCTCACCGGGCTCCGGCAGCGCGTGATCATCGAGGACCGCGACAAGAAGCTGCACCCGCACGTCGAGATCGTGCAGACCAAGGGCGGGAAGGAGCGGAAGGTCCGCGACTTCGTGGTGCCCGAAGGCGCGCAGCTCCTGGTGGACGACGGCGACGAGGCGAGCGCCGGCCAGACCCTGGCCAAGATCAGCCGCGAGGCGTACAAGACCCGCGACATCACCGGCGGCCTGCCGCGGGTGGCGGAGCTGTTCGAGGCGCGGCGGCCCAAGGACCCGGCCACCATCTCCGAGATCGACGGCGTGGTGCGGTTCGGCGAGATCAAGCGCGGCAAGCGCGAGATCCTGGTGCACCACATCCGGACCCTGAAGGACGGCTCGGTGGTCTCCGACGAGTCGGTCGAGCCGCTGCTGTACGAGGTGCCGGCCGGCAAGCACTTGCGCGTCCACGAGGGCGACCGGGTGCGGGCGGGCGACCGCCTCACCGAGGGACCGGTGAACCCGCACGACATCCTGCGGATCAAGGGCCCGCGCGCCGTGCAGGAGTACCTCCTCAACGAGGTGCAGGAGGTCTACCGGCTCCAGGGCGTCAAGATCAACGACAAGCACATCGGCGTGATCGTCAAGCAGATGCTGCAGAAGGTGCGCATCCAGGATCCGGGCGACACCGAGTTCCTGGAGGGCGAGCACGTGGACAAGGTGGTCTTCCGGGAGGCGAACACCCGGGTGACCCGCAAGAACGGCAAGCCCGCTTCGGCGGAGCCCCTGCTGCTCGGGATCACCAAGGCCAGCCTCACGACCCAGTCGTTCATCTCGGCGGCGAGCTTCCAGGAGACGACCCGGGTGCTGACCGACGCGGCCATCCGCGGGGCGAGGGACGACCTGCTGGGCCTCAAGGAGAACATCATCATCGGGCACCTGATCCCGGCGGGCACCGGCATCTACCGGTACCACGAGATCGACGTGGAGCCGCCGGCCGGTTTCGAGCCGCCACCGCCGCCGGCCGAGACGTTGGGCATGCCGCCGGCCCCGGAGATGGCGGCGTTGACGACCGAGGAGTAGCGGCCGGGGTGTCGCAGGCGCGCCCGGGGAAGCCTTCCCGGGCGCGCCTGCTTTTCGTTCCACGGCACCGATGGAGGGCACGGATGACGGATGCGCGATCGCCCTCCGAGACCCGTCACGCGGCCGAGCGCGCGATCGTCGCAGCCGTCCTCGCGGGCGGGGCAACGGCGCTCGCGCGCCAGGGCGGCGCGCCGTGGTCGGTGGCCCTCCCGCTTGCAGCGGGCGCCGCGGCGTTTGCGGCCTGGCGCACGGTGGCCGGCGCGTGCGGCGGCTTCGGGCTGATGCTCCTCGCGTCGGTCGTCGCCCTTGGCACCGGCAGCCACGACCTCGGCCGCCTGGGACCCGTGCTCCCGGCCCTGGCGGGCCTGGAGCTGCTCGGGCCCGCCACGGTGGTGGCGGTCGCGAGGGCCCGGCGTCCGCACAGGGTCAGCCGCCGCCTGCTCGGCTCGTGGCTGGCGTCCTCGGGGCTGGTGGCCGTCGGCCTCGCGTTGGCCACCCGCGTCGGCGCCCGGGCCGCCGGCGGCGCGCTGCTCGCCGGCGCGCTGGCCTATCGCCTCGGCGTGGTCCCGGCGTACGCGTGGGCGCCGATGCTGCTGAGGCACCCGTCGCGCCGGATCGGCGCGACCGGCGTTCTCGCGGCTGCGGCGAGCGCGGGCGCCCTGGCTCTCACGATGGCGCACCTGCCGGAGCCGGCCATGGCCCGTCTCGCGCTGCTCGCGCTGGCGGGCGCGGCGCTGCCATGGGCGACCTGGCAGGCACTGCACCAGTGGCGCCGGGATCCCGCGTGCGCGAGGACCTACGGCGTCGTCGCGCTCATGTCGCTTGCGGTGCTGCTGTTCGGCGCTCGCTCCTAGGCCTGCGCCGCGGCCGCCCGCAGCTCGGCGATGAGTTCCTCGAGGTGCTCCCACCTCGTCAGATAGCTGATCACCATCACCCGGATCGCGCGCTGGCCCACGGTCGTGGTGGGCGAGATCCAGTGCCGTCGCGACGCCAGCACCCGGGCCACGATCCGGTCCTGCAGCCCGTCCAACTCGGAACCACTCCGCGACTCGGCGTCACGCGACCTCCCCGTGTACCGAACCGCTGCAATCGCCGTATCTACCGGCGTCACCGCCTCCCAGTCGCCGTCCTTCGTCAGCTCGGCGACGAACCGCTCCGTCAGCCGCACCTGCTCCTCGGCCATCCGTCCGTAGGCCCGCCGGCCGACCATCTTCATCGCCATCCACAGCTTGAGCGCGCTGAAGGGACGCGAGCCGGCGAGACCGTGGTCCCGGAACTCGATCGCGTCGTCGGTCTGCGGGATGTAGACCGCGTCCGACCAGAAGGCGCGCCGCCCCGCCTCGCCGTCCCGGGTGAGGATGGCGCCGCACGGGTAGGGCATGAACCACCACTTGTGCGGGTCCATCGTGATCGAGTCGGCGCGCTCGATACCCCGGAACCGTGGGCGCAGCGCGTCGCTCATCAGGCCGCCGGCGGCGTACGCGGCGTCCACGTGGTACCACAGGCCCAGCTCGGCCGCGGCGTCGGCGATCGCGTCGAGCGGGTCGATGACGCCGTTGCTGGTGACGCCCGCGATGCCGACGACGCAGAACGGGGCGAGCCCCGCGGCGCGGTCCTCCGCCACCATCCGCCGCAGCGCCGCGACGTCCAGCCGCGAGTTCCGGTCCACCGGCACCTGGCGCACGCCCGCGGCGCTGCCGAGTCCGAGGATGTTGGCGCTCTTGGCGATGGAGAAGTGGGCCTCGGCCGAGGCGTACAGCACCGGACGCCTGGCCAGCCCCCACACCCCCTGCGCCGTGGTCTCCGGCAGCGTCGCGGCGAGCGCGATCTTGAGCCCCGTGGTGTTGGCCAGCGAGCCGCCCGGCGTGAGGCTGCCGAACGCGCCGGCCGGGTAGCCCGCCAGCTCGCACAGCCAGCGGACCACCATCCGCTCGACGCCGGTGGCGGCGGGGCTGTGGTGCCACGCGCCGAGGTTCTGGTTCAGCGCCGCCGCCATCGCCTCCGCGAAGACGGCGATCGGCAGCGGCGTCGGGTTCATCAGCCCGAAGTAGCGCGGGCTCGGCAGGTGGAAGCTGAGGGGCACGACCTCGCGCTCGAACCGCTCGAACAGGGCCGGCCACGGCGTGGGGTGCTCAGGCAGCGGCTCGGCGAAGAGCGCGAAGCTCTGCGCCGGCGACATGTCGGGGATGACCGGCAGGTGCTCGAGCTCGGCGTAGTGCCGGGCGATCCACTCGGTCGCCGCCCGGCCGATGGCGCGCACTTGGTCGGCGGCGGGATCGAACGGGGCGGGCGCCAGCGGCGCGGGTCGAGGCGTCATGGGATCGACAACCTAGCGGGCCGCACGACGATGCTGCAGGGGGGCCCGCGGCGCTGCGCCGGCCGAGCCGCCCCCCCCCCGGCCGCTACGACGCGAGCATCCACAGCCACCCGGCGGCGATGGCCAGCGTGACGGCGGTGACCGGCACACCGATCCGCGCGTGCTCCCGCCAGCCGATCCTGATGCCCAGCCGCCCGGCCTGCTCCACCACGATGATGTTGGCGATGCTGCCCACGACGAGGAGGTTGCCGGCCAGCGTGCTCGACAGCGCCAGGATGGGTCCGGCGTGCGCGTGCTCGCGCGCGAGGGGCAACAACAGCATGACCGCCGGCACGTTGGACACCAGGTTCGAGAGCGCGGCGGTGATGCCGAAGAGCCAGGGCGCGCGGCCGGGGTCCACGCCCGCCGCCCGCAGGCCGCCGACCGCCTGGTCCATCATGCCGGACGCGAGCAGGGCGTGATTCACCACGAACAGGCCGATGAACAGGACCAGCAGGTGCCAGTCCACCTGCCCGAGGATGTCGCGCGACGCCATCCGGCGGCTCAGCAGCAGGAGGCCGGCCGCCGTGAGGGCCGCGGCCTCGCGGGGCACGGGCACGACGAGAAAGACGATGACCAGCGACGCCAGGACGGCGATCCCCTTGGCCGTCTGCCACGGGTCGAAGGCCAGGTCGCGCTGCTCGGTCCGCGCGAGCGCGACCGGGCGCATCCAGCCGCAGCGGTACCGCCACGCGATGACGCCCCACACCGCGCCCAGGCCCAGGAGCGACGGGACGAGCGCCTCGAGCAGGTACCCGTGGAACGACAGTCGGAGCGTCTGTCCGATCAGCATGTTCTGAGGGTTGCCGATGAGGGTCGCCGCCGAGCCGACGTTGGCCGCCGCGGCCAGCGCGAGCAGGAAGGGCACGGGATCCAGGCCGCGGCGGGCGCACCCCGAGGCCAGGATGGGGGCCACGGCCAGGCACACGATGTCGTTGGCGAGCAGCGCGCTGAGCAGCCCGGCGACCGCTACGAGCAGGGCCAGGAGCAGCGGCGGGGGGCCCTCGTGCGCCGCGAGCCAGGAGCCGACGCGCGCGTAGAAGCCGCCCAGCCGGAACTGCGCGGACACCACCATCAGGCCGAGCAGCAGGGCGATGGTGGGGACATCCACGGCGTTCCAGGCCTGGCCCACGGTCACTCGCCCGGTCGCCACCAGCGCGATGGCGCCGAGCAGCGCCACGCCGGCGCGGTCGAGGGCGAGGCCGGGGAGCTCACCGAGCAGCATCCCGAGGTACACGGCGGCGAAAACGACCAGGACGGTGGTGTCCATCGCGGGATCAAGATACACAGTGGTTGGGCGCCGTCCCCTGCGGATCCGGCGGGGTGGCTCCCTTGACCTGTTTTGGCGTCCCGGGTAGGTTTCCCTGTCTGCGGCCGAAGTGGGCCGCCCGTTTATTCTTGTGCGTGTGCTTGGGGGTTATGCCGACGATCAACCAGCTGGTCCGTGCGGGCCGGCATTCAGTCGAGGCGAAGGAGAAGGCGCCGGCGCTCAGGGGCAACCCGCAGAAGCGTGGCGTCTGCACCCGCGTCTACACCACGACGCCCAAGAAGCCGAACTCCGCGCTGCGCAAAGTCGCCCGGGTGCGCCTCACCAACGGGTTCGAAGTGACGGCCTACATCCCGGGTGAAGGCCACAACCTGCAGGAGCACTCGATCGTTCTGATCCGGGGCGGGCGCGTGAAGGACCTGCCGGGCGTGCGCTATCACATCATCCGCGGGACACTCGACGCGGCGGGGGTGGTCGAGCGCAAGAAGAGCCGGTCGAAGTACGGGGCGAAGGCGCCCAAGGCGGCCAAGTGAGCCGGCGCCCTCGGGCGGTTCGCCGCACGGTCCCCCCGGACCCGCGCTACGACAGCCAGACGGTGTCGAAGTTCATCTGCAACCTGATGCGCAAGGGCAAGAAGTCGGTCGCCGAGGGCATCTTCTATTCGGCGATGGACCTGATCGAGCAGCGCACCGGGCAGCCCGGGGTGAACGTGTTCAAGCAGGCGCTCAGCAACGCCAAGCCGGTGGTCGAGGTGAAGAGCCGGCGGGTGGGCGGCGCGACGTACCAGGTGCCGGTGGAGGTGCGGCCGGAGCGGCGCACGGCGCTGGGGATGCGCTGGCTGATCGACTACAGCCGCGGGCGCGGCGAGAAGACCATGGCCGACCGGCTCGCGAACGAGCTGGTGTCGGCGTCGAAGGGCGAAGGCAACACGATCAAGAAGAAGGAAGACACGCACCGGATGGCCGAAGCCAACAAGGCGTTCGCCCATTACCGGTGGTAAACCCTTAGCGCGAACAAGATAGGGCCGCTGCCGTAAGCGGTCCCCGTCCGGTACGTTCGGACGACGGCGGAGCGAGACCTGCGCGGGCATGCGCGAACGGTCGCCCCGCGTTTTTCTTGACCAGATTCGGGAGACTATGGCTCGGCACACACCCCTCGACCGCGTGCGGAACATCGGCATCATGGCGCACATCGATGCCGGGAAGACGACCACGACCGAGCGCATCCTGTACTACACGGGCCGCACCTACAAGCTGGGTGAGGTGGACGACGGTACGGCCACGATGGATTGGATGGAGCAGGAGCAGGAGCGGGGCATCACCATCACCTCGGCCGCCACGACCACCGAGTGGAAGCGCGACGACGCGCTCTACCAGGTCAACATCATCGACACGCCCGGCCACGTGGATTTCACCGTGGAGGTCGAGCGGTCGCTCCGGGTGCTGGACGGCGCCATCGCGGTGTTCTGCGCGGTGGGCGGCGTGGAGCCGCAGTCGGAGACGGTGTGGCGCCAGGCGGACAAGTACCGCGTGCCGCGCATCGCCTTCGTCAACAAGATGGACCGGACCGGCGCGGACTTCGACAACGTGGTGGCGGAGATCCGCCAGCGGCTCGGCGCCCGCGCGTTCCCGGTGCAGATCCCGCTCGGCGCGGGCGACCTGTTCACCGGCGTCGTGGACATCGTGCGGCGGGTCGAGATCGTCTACGACGAGAAGTCGCTCGGCCAGCAGTACGTCGAGGGCCCGGTGCCGGCGTCCATGAAGGAGAAGGTGGAGGCGCTGCGCCACGAGCTGATCGAGGCGGCCGTGGAGTCGGACGACGAGCTGCTGGAGAAGTACCTCGGGAAGCATGACCTGTCCGACGCGGACGTGCGGCGCGCCATCCGCAAGGCGACCATCGGGCACGGCCTGGTGCCGATCTTCTGCGGCGCCGCGGCCAAGAACAAGGGCGTGCAGCCGCTGCTGGACGGCATGGTGGACTATCTCCCCAGTCCGGAGGACATCCCGCCGGTCGAGGGGCACCTCCCGGCCCACAGCGAGTCGAAGGCCTGCCGCGAAGCCAACGACGAGGCGACGTTCTCCTCGCTGGCGTTCAAGATCATGACCGACCCGTTCGTCGGGAAGCTGACCTTCATCCGCGTGTACTCGGGGGTGCTGGAGTCCGGGTCGTACGTCTACAACCCGGTGCGCGACCGCAAGGAGCGGGTGGGCCGGCTGCTGCAGATGCACGCCAACAAGCGCGAGGAGATCGAGGAGGTCCGCGCCGGCGACATCGCCGCCGTGATCGGGCTCCGCGACACCAAGACCGGCGACACGCTGTGCGACGCCGACGAGCCGATCATCCTGGAGGCGATGCGCTTCCCGGAGCCGGTGATCGACGTGGCGATCGAGCCCAAGACCAAGGCGGACCAGGACAAGCTGGGCACGGCGCTGCAGAAGCTGGCCGAGGAGGACCCCACCTTCCGGGTCCACGTGGACCACGAGACGGGGCAGACGATCATCTCGGGGATGGGCGAGCTGCACCTCGAGATCATCGTGGACCGGATGAAGCGGGAGTTCAAGGTCGACGCCAACGTGGGCCGGCCGCAGGTGGCCTACCGCGAGACGATCCGCAACCGCGTCACCGACGTCGAGGGGCGGTTCGTGCGGCAGACGGGCGGCCACGGGCAGTACGGCCACGTGGTGATCAACCTCGAGCCGGCCGAGAAGGGCGCCGGCTTCGTGTTCGAGGACAAGATCGTGGGCGGCACCATTCCGCGGGAGTTCATCCGCCCGGTCGAGGCCGGGATCACCGAGGCCCTCGAGAACGGCGTGCTGGCGGGCTACCCGGTGGTGGACGTCAAGGTGGAGCTGGTGGACGGCTCGTACCACGACGTGGACTCGAGCGAGATGGCGTTCAAGATCGCGGGCTCGATCGCGTTCAAGGAGGCGGCCCGGATGGCGAAGCCGCTCCTGCTCGAGCCGGTGATGGACGTGGAGGTCGTGGTGCCCGGGGAGTACCTGGGCGACGTGATGGGCGACCTCAGCAGCCGCCGCGGCCGGATCGGGGGGATGACGCAGCGCGCCGACGCGCATGTCATCGGGGCCTCGGTGCCGCTGGCGGAGATGTTCGGGTACTCGACCACCCTGCGCTCGATGAGCCAGGGGCGGGCGGTGTACTCGATGCAGTTCTCGCATTACGAGGAAGTCCCGAAGTCGAAGGCGGACGAAATCATCAACAAGATGAAGGGCTAACGACCATGGCCAAGGCGAAGTTCGAGCGGACCAAGCCGCACGTGAACGTGGGCACGATCGGACACGTGGACCACGGGAAGACCACTCTCACCGCGGCCATCACCAAGGTGGCCGAGATGCAGGGGCTGGCCAAGTACGTCTCCTACGACGAGGTCGCCAAGGCGTCCGAGTCGCAGGGGCGGCGCGACGCCACCAAGATCCTGACCATCGCCACCAGCCACGTGGAGTACAGCACCGCCAAGCGCCACTACGCGCACGTGGACTGCCCGGGACACGCCGACTACGTGAAGAACATGATCACCGGCGCGGCGCAGATGGACGGGGCGATCCTGGTGGTGAGCGCGGTGGACGGCCCGATGCCGCAGACCCGCGAGCACATCCTGCTGGCGACCCGCGTGAACGTGCCCGCGATCGTGGTCTTCCTGAACAAGGTGGACCTGGTGGACGACCCCGAGCTCCTGGACCTGGTGGAGCTGGAGGTGCGCGAGCTGCTCAGCAAGTACGACTACCCGGGCGACAGCCTCCCCGTGATCCGGGGCAGCGCGCTGAAGGCGCTCTCGGCCAAGGACATCAACGACCCCGAGGCCAAGCACATCGTCGAGCTGATGGACGCGATCGACGCCTCCATCCCCGAGCCCAAGCGCCAGATCGACAAGCCGTTCCTGATGCCGGTCGAGGACGTGTTCAGCATCACGGGCCGCGGCACGGTGGCCACAGGCCGCGTGGACCGCGGCAAGGTCAAGGTGGGCGAGGAGCTCGAGATGGTCGGCTTCGGCGCCACCAAGAAGACGATCGTGACCGGGGTCGAGATGTTCCGCAAGCTGCTCGACGAGGGCCAGGCGGGCGACAACATCGGCCTGCTGCTGCGGGGCGTGGAGAAGACCGAGATCGAGCGCGGCATGGTGCTCGCCAAGCCCGGCTCGATCACGCCGCACACGAAGTTCGAAGGCGAAGTCTACGTGCTGACCAAGGAAGAGGGCGGGCGCCACACCCCGTTCTTCAAGGGGTACCGGCCCCAGTTCTACTTCCGCACGACCGACGTGACCGGCTCGATCGAGCTCCCGGCGGGGGTCGAGATGGTGATGCCGGGCGACAACATCCAGATGACGATCCAGCTCATCACGCCCATCGCGATGGAAGAGCAGCTGCGCTTCGCGATCCGTGAGGGCGGCCGCACCGTCGGCTCGGGTGTCGTGACCAAGGTGCTGGAGTAGCCATCGTGAAAGGCCGTATCCGAATCCGCCTCAAAGCCTTCGATCACGCGGTGATCGACCAGGCCGCGGCGGACATCGTCCGCACCGCGGAGAAGACGGGCGCCCAGGTCTCCGGGCCGATCCCGTTGCCGACCAAGACGCAGCGCTGGACCGTGCTGCGCAGCCCGCACGTGGACAAGAAGAGCCGCGAGCAGTTCGAGCTGAAGACGCACAAGCGGCTGATCGACATTCTCGACTCGCGGCCGCAGACGGTGGATGCGCTCACCAAGCTCGATCTGCCGGCCGGCGTGGACGTGGAGATCAAGGTGGAGTAGCGATGGACGCGATCATCGGGCGCAAACTGGGAATGACGCAGCTGTTCGCGGACGACGGGACCCTCACGCCGGTGACGGTGATCGAGGCGGGCCCGTGCCCGGTCGTGCAGGTCAGGCCCGCCCGCGAGGGCGTGGCGGCGCGCATTCAGCTCGGCTTCGGCGTCGCCAAGGCGAAGCGCTCGACCAAGGCCGAGCGCGGCCACGCCGCCAAGGCGGGGCTCGAGGCCGCGCCGCAGGTGCTGCGCGAGTTCGCCGCCCGCGGGGAGGCGCCGCAGCCGGGCGCCGTGGTCACCGTGGCCGACTTCGCGGCCGGCGAGCGGGTGAAGGTGACGGGCATCTCGAAGGGACGCGGCTTCCAGGGCGTGGTGCACCGCCACCACTTCGGCGGCGGGCCGGCGACCCACGGCAACACCCGCTTCCGCAAGCCCGGCTCCGTCGGTCCGGGCACCGATCCGTCGCGGGTGATCAAGGGCAAGCGGATGCCGGGACACATGGGCGCCAGGCAGACCTCGGTGATCAACCTGCTGGTGGCCAAGGTGGACGGCGAGAAGAACCTGCTGTACGTGCGTGGCGCGGTGCCGGGGCCGATGCGCGGCCTGGTGACCGTGTCGAAGGAGGGCGCGTGAGCGGCGACGCGCCGCCTCGAGGAGTCGCGCCGCCCGTACGGTCTCGCCCGGACGGAGGCCACCCGCCGAAGTGCTCGCCTACGGCGCCGACGGGCCCGCCGGCCGGGGTGCGGCTCCCGGCCGAGACGTTCGACGGCGAAGTGCACGAGGCGGTCCTGCACCAGGCCGTCACCACGTTCCTGGCGAACCAGCGGCAGGGCACCGCGCAGACCAAGACCCGCGGCTTCGTCACCGGCGGCAACCAGAAGCCGTGGCGGCAGAAGGGCACCGGCCGCGCGCGGCAGGGGTCGATCCGCTCGCCGCTCTGGCCCGGCGGCGGCACCATCTTCGGGCCGCTGCCGCGCGACTACCGGCGCGGGATTCCGCGCAAGGTGCGCCGGCTGGCGCGCCGCTCGGCCCTCAACGCGCGGGCCCGCGAGCGGGCGATCAGCGTCATCGCGCCGCTGACCTTCGAGGAGCCCAAGACGCGCCGGGTCGCCGAGCTGCTGGGGCGGCTGGGCATCGAAGGCCGCCGCGTCCTGCTGCTCACCGAGGCGCTGAATCCCAACCTGCTGCTCTCGGCGCGCAACCTGCAGAACGTGTCGGTCATGCGCTACCAGGACGCGTCCGCCTACGACATCCTGCGCGCCGACGCGCTGGTGATCGAGGAGCCGGCCCTGGGCACGCTGGAGCAGGGCGGCGAAGCGTCCGCCATCGCGCCGGCGCCTCCCCGCGCCGCGAGCGGCCGAAGCGGGAAGCGGCCCCCAAGGCTGAGGCCAAGGCGGGGCGCAAGGGCGCGCCGGCCGGGAAGGCGGCGGGCGAGGCGAAGGCGAAGGCGGCGAAGGCGCCCCGGACGCACGAGGCGGCCCGGAAGCCGGCGGCGAAGAAGCCGGCGCCCAAGGCCAAGGCGGCGCCCAAGGCCAAGAAGGGCAAGTCCGGCAAGAAGCCGGGGAAGAAGGAGTAGGCGATGCCGGCCCTGTATCGCGCGATCCTCAAGCCGCTGGTGACGGAAAAGTCGTCGGCGATGTACGAGAACCGGAAGATCTACACCTTCCGGGTCGACCGCGCCGCCACCAAGCCGGAGATCCGCGACGCGATCGAGCACCTGTTCGCGGTGACGGTGAAGGACGTGCGCACCATGCAGATGCGGGCGAAGGAGCGGCGGGCCGGCGGCCTGGGCCGCGGGCGGCAGGGGCGCCGCCCGAAGTGGAAAAAGGCGATCGTCGTCCTCAAAGAGGGTGACGTCATTCCGATCTTCGAGGGCTAGAGCATGGGCATCCGCCAGTTCAAGCCCGTCACGCCGGGCACGCGCTTCCGGATCATCTCGGACTTCGAGGAGATCACCAAGAAGGCGCCCGAGGAGTCGCTGCTGGAGCCGCTGCGCTCGCAGGGCGGGCGGAACAACCAGGGCCACGTCACCACGCGCTACCGGGGCGGCGGGCACAAGCGGATGTACCGGCGGGTGGACTTCCGCCGCGACAAGTTCGGCATCGCGGGGAAGGTGACGGCGATCGAGTACGATCCCAACCGCTCGGCGCGGCTGGCGCTGGTCCAGTACGCCGACGGCGAGAAGCGCTACATCCTGCACCCGCGTGGGCTGGCGGTGGGCGACGCGGTCAACTCGGGTCCCGGGCGCCGACATCCGGCTCGGCAACGCCGTGCCGTTGTCCGAGGTGCCGCTCGGCACCACGGTCCACAACGTGGAGCTCAAACCCGGGCGCGGCGGCCAGATGGCCCGCTCCGCGGGGGCCGGCGTCCAGGTGGTGGCGAAAGAGGGCACGATGGTGACCCTCAAGATGATGAGCGGCGAGGTGCGGCTGGTGCGCGGCGTGTGCCTCGCCACCATCGGACAGGTGGGCAACGTCGAGCACGAGCTGGAGAGCGTCGGGAAGGCCGGGAAGTCGCGCTGGCTGGGGCGACGCTCCCGGGTGCGCGGCGTGGCGAAGAACCCGGTGGACCACCCGCTGGGCGGCGGTGAGGGGAAGTCGAGCGGCGGCCGGCCCCCGGTGAGCCCGTGGGGCAAGCCCGAAGGCGTGAAGACGCGCCACAAGAAGAAGGCGAGCAACAAACTCATCATCCGCGGCCACAAGCGCGGGAAGGCGACGCAATAAATGTCCCGCAGCGTCAAGAAGGGCCCGTTCGTCGATGCGCGCCTGCTGGCGCGGATCCACGAGCTGAACACCAAGAACGAGAAGCGGGTGCTCAAGACCTGGTCGCGGTCGTCCACGGTGACGCCGGACTTCGTCGGGCACACGCTGGCCGTGCACAACGGCAACAAGTTCGTGCCGGTGTACGTCAGCGAGAACATGGTCGGCCACAAGCTTGGCGAGTTCGCGCCGACGCGGCTGTTCCGCGGGCACAGCGGCAAGATGTCGGCCGACAAGAAGGCCAAGCTCGAGGCGGAGGGCGCGGCCGCGCCGGCGCCGGCCAAGCCATGACCGAAGCGCGGGCAATCCAGCGGACGCTGCGCCAGTCGGCGCGCAAGGTCCGGCTCGTCGTGGACCTGATCCGCGGGCGGCCGGTCGGCGAGGCGTTCTCGATCCTCAAGTTCAGCAAGAAGGGCGCGGCGGTCCCGGTCCGGAAGGTGCTGCTCTCGGCCGTCGCCAACGCGCGCGTGAAGGCCGAGCGCGCGTCCGAGCGGCTGGACGAGGACCGGTTGTTCGTGAAGACGGCGACGGTGGACGAGGGGCCGACGCTGAAGCGGTTCCAGCCGGCAGCGATGGGGCGGGCGACGCCGATGAAGAAGCGGACCAGCCACGTCACCATTCTCGTGGCGACCAAGGAGCACTAGGGTGGGACAGAAAGTACATCCCCATGGATTCCGGCTCGGGATCGTCAAGCCGTGGCGGTCCCGCTGGTTCGCGAATCGGGACTTCCCGGCCCTGCTC
Organism: uncultured Gemmatimonadales bacterium; assembly: GCA_963729955.1. Classification (GTDB taxonomy): domain Bacteria; phylum Gemmatimonadota; class Gemmatimonadetes; order Gemmatimonadales; family JACORV01; genus Fen-1245. Next base: position 123,747 of record CAVSQA010000016.1, on the reverse strand, counting down.
AAGGAAGACGAGCTGATCCGGACGTACCTCAAGACCCGGCTGCAGCACGCCGCCATCAGCGACGTGCACATCGAGCGGAAGCCCGGCAAGGTCCTGGTGACCGTGCACACCGGGCGGCCGGGCGTCGTGATCGGCAAGCGCGGGGCGGAGGTGGACAAGCTGCGCGACGAGCTGGCGCAGCTCACCGCGAAGGAAGTGGGGATCAACGTCGAGGAGATCAAGCGCCCGGAGCTGGACGCGCAGCTGGTGGCGGACAACGTCGCGCACCAGCTGGCGCAGCGCATCAGCTTCCGCCGCGCGATGAAGCGCGCGGTGCAGTCGGCGATGCGGATGGGCGCGCAGGGCATCAAGATCAAGTGCGGCGGGCGACTCGGTGGGGCGGAGATCGCGCGAGTGGAGGGCTACCACGAGGGGCGGGTGCCGCTGCACACGCTGCGCGCCGACGTGGACTACGCCACGGCCACGGCGAAGACGACCTTCGGCACCATCGGCGTCAAGACCTGGATCTTCAAGGGTGAGGTCGTGGAAGACGCGCGCGGCCGCACTTACAGCACGGGAGCCTGAGCATGCTGGCGCCCAAGCGGGTCAAGTTCCGCAAGCAGATGAAGGGCCGGATGCGCGGGGTCGCGACCCGCGGCCAGACGGTGGCGTTCGGGCACTTCGGCCTCCAGGCGTTGGAGGCGGGGTGGGTCACCAACCGGCAGATCGAGGCGGCCCGCGTGGCCATGACCCGCAGCATGAAGCGGGGCGGGAAGCTGTGGATCCGGCTGTTTCCCGACAAGCCGATCACCAAGAAGCCGGCCGAGACGCGGATGGGGAAGGGGAAGGGCAACCCGGAGGGCTGGGTGTGCCCGGTCAAGATCGGCCGGATGATGTTCGAGATCGAGGGCATCGAGGAAGCGCTGGCCAGGAAGAGCCTGGCGCTGGCCTCGGCGAAGCTGCCGATCAAGACCCGGTTCGTGAAGCGGGAGGGCTAGGGCGGTGGCGCTGACCAAGCTGACGACGACGCAGATCCGCGAGCTGACCGACGCGGAGCTGAAGGCCAAGCTGGAGGAGTACGAGAAGGAGCGGTTCGGGCTGCGCTTCAAGGCCGCGACCGAGGTGCTCGGCAATCCCATGGACGTGAAGACCGCGCGCCGCACGGTGGCCCGTCTCAAGACGGTGCTGGCCGAGCGGGCCGCGAAGGCGAAGGCCCAATGAGCGACGCACAAGAGGCCCCGGCGCGGGGGCGGCGCAAGACCCGCACCGGCACGGTGGTGAGCGACAAGATGCACAAGTCGATCGTGGTGGCCGTGGGCCGCCGGGTGACGCACGGGTTGTACGGCAAGCAGGCGACGCGCACCAGCCGCGTGGTGGCGCACGACGAGCGCGACGAGGCGCACGTCGGCGACGTGGTGCGCATCGTGGAGACCCGGCCGCTGTCGAAGACCAAGCGGTGGCGGGTCGTGGCGATCGTCGAGCGGGCGAAGTAGGGAGGCGGCCGTGGTTCAGCAGGAAACGATCGTCAGGATCGCCGACAACTCGGGCGCCAAGCGGGCGCTGGTCATCCGGGTCCTGGGCGGCTCCAAGCGCCGGTACGCCGGGCTGGGCGACGTGGTGATCGTCGCCATCAAGGATGCCCTGCCGACCGGCACCGTGAAGAAGGGCGAGGTGGCGCGCGCCGTGGTGGTGCGCACCGCCAAGGAGACGCGACGCAAGGACGGGAGCTACATCCGGTTCGACGAGAACGCCGCCGTCATCATCGACGAGGCCGGCGAGCCCCGGGCGACCCGCATCTTCGGACCGGTGGGCCGCGAGCTGCGCGAGAAGCGGTTCATGAAGATCGTGAGCCTCGCGCCGGAGGTCTTGTAGCATGCGGCGGCTGGTCTACCGGAAGCTCGAGCGCGGCAAGCGGAAGCCGGCGCCGCGGGTGCGGGCGCGAATGCACATCACCAAGGGCGACCTGGTGGTGGTGATCTCCGGCGAGGAGAAGGGCAAGCGCGGCAAGGTGCTGCGCGCCCTGCCCCGGAAGGGCCGGGTGGTGGTGGAGGGCGTGAACATCGTCAAGCGCCACCGCCGGGCGCGGCAGCAGGGCGAGGAGAGCCAGATCGTGGAGTTCCCGGCCGCGATCGCCGCCTCCAAGGTGATGCTGATCGATCCCAAGGAAGACCGCCCGACCCGCATCCGGCGCCGGGTGGACACGGATGGGACGGTGGAGCGCGTATCGGTGCGCTCCGGCGAGCCGATCCCGCGGAACCGGTAAGGACCATGGCGGAAGAGACCAAGGAAGCGGCGGCGGACGCGAAGCCGGCGAAGCCACCCAGGGCTCCCAAGGAGCCCAAGGGCGGCAAGGGCGGAGGCGGGAAGGGCAAGGACGCGGAGCGCGCGGCCGAGCCGAAGGGCCCGCCGGTGGTCTACGAGCCGGCGCCCCCGGCGCGGCTCGGCGTGACCTACCACGACAAGGTGCGGCCGGCCCTGGCGCGCGCGTTCGGCTTCACCAACCCGCACCAGATCCCGCGGGTGGTGAAGGTGGTGCTGAACGTGGGCCTGGGCGAGGCGCCGAAGGCGCCCAAGGCGCTGGAGGCGATCGTGGCCGAGATGGGCCAGATCACCGGCCAGAAGGCGATGGTGACCCGGGCCAAGAAGGCGATCTCGAACTTCTCGCTCCGGGCCGGGATGCCGATCGGCGCCAGCGTGACGCTGCGCGGCGCGCGGATGTGGGAGTTCCTGGACCGGTTCATCAACATCGCGGTGCCGCGGATCCGCGACTTCCGCGGGCTGCCGACCCGGAGCTTCGACGGGCGGGGCAACTACACCTTCGGCATCAAGGAGCAGATGATCTTCCCGGAGATCGACTTCGACAAGGTCGAGCGGATCCACGGGATGGACATCACGATCGTCACCAACGCCGGGCGCGACGACGTGGCGATGGCACTGCTCCGGGAGCTGGGCGTGCCGTTCCACGGCGAGCAGCCGGTGGACGTGGTCTGAACCAGGGCGGGGGAGCTGATGGCCAAGAAGTGCTGGATCGAGAAGGTCAAGCGGACGCCGAAGTTCAAGACGCGCGCGTATCACCGCTGCCAACGCTGCGGCCGCTCGCGCGCGACCCTGCGCAAGTTCGGCCTGTGCCGCATCTGCTTCCGGGACCTGGCCCTCAGGGGCGAGATCCCCGGCGTCAGGAAGAGCAGCTGGTGAGCGTGGATCGGACCGTCTGGTTGAGGAGGAGTCGAGCGAACCTATGAGCATGACCGATCCCGTCGCAGATATGCTGACTCGCATCCGCAACGCGTGCCTGGCACGGCACCGGCGGGTCGACGTGCCGGTCTCCAAGCTGAAGGTGGAGATCGCGCGCTTGCTGCGCGACAATCACTACATCCAGGACTTCAGCCTCCTGGATGACGGCCGGCACGGCGTGCTGCGGCTGTACCTCAAGTACCACGACGGCGACGAGCCCGTGATCCGCGAGCTCAAGCGCGTGTCGGCGCCGGGCCTCAGGCGCTACGTCGGGGTCCGCCAGATTCCGCGGGTCCGGAACGGCCTCGGGCATGGCGATCCTCTCGACCCCGCACGGGCTGATGAGCGACCGCGATGCGCGGACGGCCCACGTGGGCGGCGAGCTGCTCGCCGTGATCTGGTAGGGGCGGCGCCATGTCCCGCATCGGCAGGCGACCGGTCCCGCTGCCCAAGGGCGTCACCGCCTCGGTGGCCGGCAACACCGTCGTGGTCAAGGGCCCCAGGGGCGAGCTGACGCACACCATCCCCGGGGACCTCGGGGTGAAGGTGGAGGACGGCCAGGTGATCGTCACCCGGCCGTCCGAAGCCACCAAGCACAAGGCGCTGCACGGGCTGTCGCGCACCCTGGTGGCGAACATGGTCGAGGGCGTGACCAAGGGGTACGAGAAGTCGCTGGAGATCGTCGGGGTGGGCTACCGGGCGGAGACCAAGCCCTACGGCGTGGCGCTGGTGGTGGGCTACTCCCATCCGGTGGAGTTCAAGGCGCCGGCGGGCATCAAGATCTCGGCCGATCAGCCGACGCTGGTCAAGGTGTCGGGGAACGACAAGGAGCTGGTGGGGCGGGTCGCCGCGGAAATCCGCGGGGTGCGGCCGCCGGAGCCCTACAAGGGCAAGGGGATCCGGTACACGGGCGAGCACGTCCGGCGCAAGGCCGGCAAGACGGGGGCGGGGGCAACCAAGTAGCATGAGACCGGTTCGGAAGCCGAAATCGGCGAACGAGCACCGCCGCCGCCGGCACCTCAGGGTGCGGCGCAAGGTAAGCGGCACCGGCGAGCGGCCGCGGCTCGTGGTGTACCGTTCGCTGAAGCACATCTACGCGCATCTGGTGGACGACGATCGCGGCGTGGTGCTGCTGGGCGTCGCCGACAACTCCGAGAAGGTGGAGCCGGGCGCCGGCGGGAAGATCGCCAAGGGCTTCGCGGTGGGGATGGCGCTGGCGGGGCGGGCGAAGGAGCGCGGGATCACCAAGGTGGTGTTCGATCGGGCGGGCTACGCCTATCACGGGCGCGTCAAGGCGGTCGCCGAAGGCGCGCGCAAGGGTGGACTGGAGTTCTAGGGGATGGCCAAGGAGCAGCAGCGCGAGGGGCCGCGACGCGACCGGCGGGACCGCGAACGCGAGAGCGAGCTGATCGAGAACGTGATCAGCATCAATCGCGTCGCCAAGGTGGTGAAGGGCGGCCGCCGGTTCAGCTTCAACGCGTTGGTGGCCGTGGGTGACGGCGCGGGGCACGTGGGCGTGGCCACGGGGAAGGCCAACGAGGTCAGCGAGGCGGTGCGCAAGGCGGTCGAGGCCGCGCGCCGCGCGCTGGTGGGCGTGCCGCGCACCGGCGCCACCATCCCGCACGAGATCATCGGCCGCCACGGTGCGGGCCGGGTGCTCCTCAAGCCGGCCACGTCCGGCACCGGCGTCATCGCCGGCGGGCCGGTGCGCGCGGTGCTGGAATGCGCCGGGGTCCAGGACATCCTCACCAAGAGTCTGGGCAGCAACAACCCGCACAACATGGTGCGCGCCACGCTGGACGGGCTCCAGCACCTGACCACCGTGCAGCGCGTGGCCAAGGAGCGCGGCGTCGAGGTGGCCTCGCTCGGCTACCGGGCGCGGCAGGGGGAGCCGGGCCGTGCCAGCTAAGCGCGGCGCGGCGCCGGACGGCGGGCGCCTCAAGGTCAAGCAGGTCAAGAGCGGCATCGGCCATCCGGCCGGCCACCGCCAGACGCTGCGATCGATCGGGCTCAAGCACCATCAGGACGTCGTGGTCGTGCCCGACACGCCGTCGGTGCGCGGCATGCTGAATCGGGTGCGCCACCTCGTCGAGGTGACGCCGGTCGGGGAGGCGTGATGACCGACAAGGTCGCGGAACGGGTGGGTCTCGACACCCTGCAGCCGCCCAAGGGCTCCACCCACCCGCCCAAGCGCAAGGGGCGGGGCCCGGGGTCCGGGCACGGCAAGACGTCGGGGCACGGCCACAAGGGCCAGAAGGCGCGCGCGGGCGGGCACGTCCGTCCCGGGTTCGAGGGCGGGCAGATGCCCCTGATCCGGCGCGTGCCGAAGCGCGGCTTCACCAATCCGTTCAAGACCGCGCGCCCAGACGGTGAACCTCGAGGCGCTCGGCGCGTTCGCCGGCCGCGAGGTCACCGCCGCGGCGCTGGCCGAGGCCGGGCTCGTCGGCTCCGCCGACCGGCCCGTCAAGCTCCTGGGCGACGGCGAGGCGCCGCAGGGACTGGTGATCAAGGGGCTCGCCGTCTCCGCCTCGGCGCGCACCAAGATCGAGGCCGCCGGCGGGAGAATCGAGGCGTAGCCGGTGACCGGCCCACGGATCCCGAACTTCTTCAAGATCCCCGAGCTCAAAGAGAAGATCCTCTTCACGCTCCTGTGCCTGCTGCTCTACCGGGTGGGCTCGCACATCACCGTGCCCGGCGTGGACGTCAACGCCCTCACCCAGTACTTCAAGAGCAACCAGGGCGGCGGACTGCTGGGCATGTACGACATGTTCGTCGGCGGCGGGCTGTCGCGGGCGACCGTGTTCGCGCTCGGCATCATGCCCTACATCTCGGCGAGCATCTTCTGGCAGCTGATGGGGGCCGTCTTTCCCTACGTCGAGAAGCTCCAGCGGGAAGAGGAAGGCCGGAAGAAGATCACCCAGTGGACCCGCTACCTCACGGTGGGGCTGGCGGCCGGCCAGGCGTGGGGGATCGCGATCTTCATCGAGGGCGTGGTCCAGGGCGCGGTGGCCGCGCCGGGCTGGGGCTTCCGGGTCACCACCGCCTTCGTGCTCACCGTCGGCGGCGTGTTCGTGATGTGGCTCGGCGAGCAGATCACCGAGCGCGGCCTCGGCAACGGGATGAGCCTCTTGATCTTCTTCTCGATCGTGCAGGGCGGCTGGCCGGCGATCGGGAAGACCATGGAATACCTCAGGACCGGCGCGGTGGACTGGCCGCGGCTGATCGTGCTCGCGATCATCATGCTGGTCGTGGTGTGGGTGACGGTCGCCATCACCGTGGCGGCGCGCCGCATCCCCATCCAGATCCCGCGCAAGGTGATGGGGCGGGGCCGCATCCGCGAAGGGCCAGAAGTCGTTCATCCCGCTCCGGATCAACTCCGCCGGCGTGATGCCCATCGTGTTCGCCCAGTCCATCATCATCGTGCCGGGCACCCTGGCCCAGTTCTCCAACGTCCAGGCGCTGAAGGACCTGTCCGAGTACTTCCAGCCCGGCTCCTGGGTGTACTACGTGCTCTACGCGGTGCTGATCATCTTCTTCACCTACTTCTACACCGCCATCATCTTCAACCCGGTGGACCTGGCCGAGAACCTCAAGAAGCAGGGCGGGTTCATTCCCGGCGTGAAGCCCGGATCCCGCACCGCCGAGTACATCGACCACGTGCTGTCGCGGGTGACGTTGCCGGGCGCGCTGTTCCTCACCGCCATCGCGGTGATGCCGATCATCATCTTCGACGCCTTCAACGTCCCGTTCCGCTTCGGCGGCACGGCCCTGCTGATCGTGGTCGGCGTGGCCCTCGACACGGTGCAGCAGATGCAGCAGCACATGATCCTGCGGCAGTACGACGGATTCATGAAGGAAGGACGCGTGCGGTTCCGCGGGCGGCAGCGGTATATGTGACCGGAAGGTGAGCCGTGAGACGTGAGGGGTGAGAGGTGCAGGTGAGAGGTGAGGGGTGGGACGGCGGGAGAGGATCCCACCCCTTGCCTCTCACGCGTTCCGCCTGCTCACCCCTCACCTGACCTGCTCACCGCTCACCTCTCACGTCTCACCGGTTCGTTTCTCGGGGTGTCACGATGCACCTCATGATCCTCGGAGCCCCCGGCTCCGGCAAAGGGACCCAGGGCAAGCTGGTGGCGGAGCACCTCGGCATCGCCGACATTTCGAGCGGCGAGCTGCTCAGGGCCGCCGTCAAGCAGGGGACCCCGCTCGGCCGCGAGGCCAAGGGGTACATGGATCAGGGGCTGCTGGTGCCGGACCCGGTGATTCTCGGGCTGATCCGCGAAATCCTGGATTCCCCGGCCGGCCGACGCGGCGTGCTGATGGACGGCTTCCCGCGCACCGTCCCGCAGGCGGAGGCGGTGGACCGCTTCCTCGCCGAGCGGAAGGCGCGCGTGGACCTGGTGCTGCTGCTCGAGGTCGAGGAGGAAGAGCTGGTCAAGCGGCTGCTGGCGCGCGCGGCCAAGGAAGGCCGCAGCGACGACAACCTCGAGTCCATCAAACAGCGGCTCACGGTGTATCACGATCAGACGGCGCCGCTGGTGGCGTACTACGACCGCCAGGGCATCGTACGCCGCATCCCGGGCTCGGGCTGCGTGGACGAGATCCAGGCACGGGTCCGGGAGGCGGTCGGGAGAACGACGTGATCACGATCAAGTCGCCGCGTGAAGTCGAGCTGATGGCCCGTGCCGGTCGCATCGTGGCCGACGTGCTGGCCCTGGTGCGCTCGCGGGTGGCGCCGGGCGTCTCCACCTGGCAGCTCGACCTCGTCGCGGAGGAGTTCATCCGCTCGCACGACGGCGCGACCCCGTCCTTCAAGGGATTGTACGGGTTCCCGGCCACGCTGTGCACCTCGATCAACGCCGAAGTGGTGCACGGGATCCCGTCCAAGAAGCGGGTCCTGGCCGCGGGCGACATCCTGAGCGTGGACGTGGGCGCCTGCATCGGCGGTCTGCACGCGGACGGGGCGCTCACCGCGACGGTGGGCGAGGTCGCGCCGAGCGCGCGCAAGCTGCTGGACACCACCGAGCGCGCCCTGGCGGCGGGCATCGTGGCGGCGCGGGCCGAGGGGCACGTGGGGGACATCGGGAGCGCCGTGCAGCAGCTGGCGGAGGCGGAAGGGTACGGCGTGGTGCGCGAGCTGGTAGGTCACGGGATCGGGAGCCAGTTCCACGAGGAGCCGCAGATCCCGAACTACGGCGTCCCGCACCGCGGCCCGCGGCTGCTGGCGGGCATGACCATCGCCATCGAGCCGATGATCAGCCTCGGCCGGCCCGAAGTGCGCACCCTCCCCGACAAATGGACGGTGGTCACGGCGGACGGCTCGCTCGCGGCCCACTTCGAGCACACCGTGCTCGTCACCGAGAACGGCGCGCGGATCCTGACGCTGCCGTCGGCGGCCGCGGACTAGCGCACCAGGCCGCGGCGCCCTCGGCTCGGCTCGTCAGCCACCGATGGCCGCCTCCACGGCTGCCGTCGCGCGGGCGACGTCCGCCTCCGCCTCCGCGATCAACCGCTTCGCCTCGTCCACCAGCGGCGCCGCCTCGGCCGGGTTCGGCATCCCCGCCGCGTTGATCCGCACGTTGTAGGCCGCGCCGCGCGCCGCGGCGCCCGCCAGGAGCGCGCCGACCCCCGCATCGCTCACCGCGTTCCGGTTGCCGGCCTCCGCCGCCCGCGCGGCGAGCGCCGCGACCTCGCGGGCCGCGCGCAGGGTCTCGAGCGGCACCTTCGCCGCCCCGATCAACGCCCGCTGGATGGCCTCCCGCGCGGCGCCTCCGGCTCCTTGGGCAGCGCGTACGCGGCGCTCACCGCGTTGAAGGCCGCCGCGTCGTCGTCGCCCAGCCGCATCAGCCGCACCCGCAGCGTCTCGGCGCGCTCGACGAGCCGCCGGAACTCGCCGTCCACCGACGCGTACTTCTTGCGCCCGACGGTGAGCCGGCCCACCATCGCCGCGAGCGCCGCCGCCATCGCGCCCGCCACCGCCGATACCGTGCCGCCGCCCGGCGCGGGATTCACCGAGGCCACCGAGTCCATCCAGTCGCCCAGCGTCGGGCCCGCCGTGGCGCGGACCTTGGCCTCCATCACGTGGGCCGCCATCGGCTCGCGGATCCTCAAGTGCCGCTCGCCGCCCCGTGCACGCAGCGCTCGGGCACCATCCCGACGACCTCGCTCCAGGCCGCGTCCGTACCCAGCCTCGCGCGCCGCCGCGGCGACCGCCTCGAACGCCACGTGCGGCGGCGTGATGTCGATGTCCACCAGGTTCATCGAGACCTGCGCCTCGCCGCCCACCAGCAGCCCCAGCGCCTTCACCGCCGGGCAGGCCGCCCGTGGCCTCGCGCACCTGCTTCGCGATCGCCTTGGCGACCGCCTGGTCGCCGCTCGCGAGATACACGTTGTACGCCACCAGGAACGGGCCGCGCGCCCACCGCGATCGCGCCCGCCGAGGGATGGATCCGCTCGGGCCCGAAGTCGGGCGCGTTCGCCGGATCCTTGCCGATCAGATCCCGCAGTCCCTCGAACTCGCCGCGCCGAACGTCGGCCAGGTTCTGTCGCTCGGGCCGCGTCGCGGCCCGCTCGTAGAGGAAGACCGGGATCTCCAGCTCGGCACCCGATCCGCTCGGCGAGCCGCCTCGCGAGGGCCACGCAGTCGTCCATCGTCGCGTCCTCGAGCGGGATGAAGGGCACCACGTCCGCCGCGCCCATCCGCGGGTGCTCGCCCTTGTGCGTCCGGAGGTCGATCCGCTCGGCGGCTGCCTTGACGCCGCGGAAGGCGGCCTCGAGCGCGGCTTCGGGCGGCGCCACCAGCGTGAACACCGAGCGGTTGTGGCTCGGGTCGGCCTGCGCGTCGAGCAGCCTGACGCCCGGCACGGAGGTCAGGGCCTCGCGCAACGCCTCGAGGACGGCGGGGTTACGGCCTTCGGAGAAGTTGGGGACACACTCGACGAGGGGCATGGGCACGTGGAAGGTGAGAGGTGAGAAGGAGACGTGAGAGGTTCAGGTGAGACGTGAGAGGTTCACGTGAGACGTGAGAGGTTCACGTGAGACGTGAGCGGTTCGGGTGAGAGGTTCACGTGAGACGTGACTGGGCCGGCGCAGTTCAACAGCTCCAGCAGCCACGCGTGGATGGCCGGATTCCCCGCAACGATCGAGCCGTGGCGGACGACCTCGCCGCCGCCGTCGAGACCGGTCACCACGCCTCCCGCCTCTCGGACGATGAGCGTGCCGGCCGCCACGTCCCACGGCGCGAGCACCAGCTCCCAGAAGCCGTCGAAGCGCCCGGCCGCCACGTCGCACAGGTCGAGCGCCGCGGAGCCGGGACGCCGTACCCCGGCGGCGCTCCCCAGCACGGCCGCGAACTGCGCCTGGTACACCGGCCAGCTGGTCCATGAACTTGAACGGGAAGCCGGTGCCGATCAGGGCCTGCCGCGGCTCGCGGACCGCGGAGACGTGGAGCGGCGTGTCGTCCTGCCAGGCGCCGCCGCCCCGGACCGCGTGGTAGCGGATGCCCGGCCGCACGTGCTGCACCACGGCCGCGACCGGCTCCCGGTCCACCAGGGCGCCGATGGACACGGCGTAGAAAGGAAAGCGGTGCAGGAAGTTGGTCGTGCCGTCGAGCGGGTCCACGACCCAGGCGAGGCCGGAGGGGAGCGCGCCGCGCCCCACCCGCCGCGTCCGGCGTCAGCTCCTCGCCGACGACGGCGCCGGCGGGGAAGGCGCCGCTCAGGGTCTCGCCGATCAGTCGCTCCGACTCGCGGTCCACCTCGGTGACGAAGTCGGCGCGGCCCTTCTCCGACCAGGCCTCGGGCGCGAGGCGCCCCTCCTGGCGGCGCAGGAACGCGGCCGCGCGATCGGCCGCAAGTTGAGCCGCCGCCAGCAGTTGGCGCGCGTCCTGATTCACTTGCCATGCCCTCCACGCATCCTTAGCTTGCGCGGATGAACCGGGTCTTCAGCGGCATCCAGCCCTCGGGCGAACTGCACATCGGCAACTACCTCGGGCGCGGTCCGGAACTGGGTCGCCCTCCAGGCGCAGCACGAGTGCATCTTCTGCATCGTGGACCTCCACGCCATCACCCAGCCCTACGACCCGCGGAAGCTGCTGCCGGCGCGCACGATCGAGATGGCGGCGGGCCTCCTGGCCGCGGGGCTCGATCCCGAGCAAGTGCACGCTGTTCGTGCAGTCGCACGTCCCCGAGCACGCCGAGCTGGCGTGGGCCCTGAGCGCGGTCGCGCCGCTCGGCGAGCTGGAGCGGATGACGCAGTTCAAGGACAAGTCGGCGCGCGAGGAGACGATGCCCGCGGCGCTGCTCAACTACCCGGTGCTCCAGGCGGCGGACATCCTGCTCTACAGGGCGGACAAGGTCCCGGTCGGCGAAGATCAGCTGCAGCACCTCGAGCTGTCGCGCGAGATCGCCCGCCGCTGGAACGCCCGCTTCGGCGAGGCCTTCTTCCCGGAGCCGCAGCCGATCCTGCTCCACGAGCGCCAAGCGCATCGTCGGCCTCGACGGCAACGCGAAGATGTCGAAGAGCCTGGGCAACACCATCGGCGTCCTGGACAGCCCCGGAGGTGATCTGGGAGAAGCTGCGCCCGGCGGTGACCGATCCGGCGCGCAAGACCCGGAAGGACCCGGGCAACCCCGACATCTGCAACATCTACCACCTGCACCAGCTCTTCTCCACGCCGGACCAGGTGAAGCACGTCGCGCAGCAGTGCCGGACGGCGGGGTGGGGGTGCTTGGACTGCAAGCGCCTGCTGGCGGACAATATGATAGCGGCGCTGGCGCCCATCCGGGAGCGCGCCGCCGAGCTGCAAGGCGCATCCGGAGCGGCGTGCGCGAGGTGCTGGAGCGGGGCGCGGCGCACTGCCGGGTCCTGGCCGAGGAGACGATGGCGCGGGTCCGCGACCTCATGGGGTTCGTCGCCGCGCCGTCCGGGCGCCCGCGTCCTGATGCCGCGCCGCCTCGGTGGTGGACCTCTCGTCGCAGCGGCCGCTCTGGCGGCCGCCCGAGGCGTTCGTCGCGCGCGCTGGCCGAGGCGGGCGGCGAGCGAGTGGCAGGTGGAGGTCCGGGCGGCCGCGAACAGCGACGGGGACGGCGCGGGCGGCTCGCCCGAGGCCGTGGCTGTGGCCGCCGGTGCGAGATGTACATTGGGTGGGGAATCCCCGAGGCGGTGCTGGAGGCGGGGCGCGGGACGCTGCGCTGGGTGCACTCGCGGCGGCCGGCGTGGCGCGAGCCTGGGCCCCGCGCTGCGGGCGTCGGGGGCGATCTTCACCAACTCGGCCGGCGTGCACGCCGACCCGATCGCCGAGTGGGTGGTCGGCGGCCGTGCTGCACTTCTTCCGCGGGATGGACGTCGCGCGGCGGCGCAGGACGAGCGGCGCTGGGCGAAGGACGACTTCACCGGCCTGCCGTGCGTGGTGCGGGAGCTGGCGGGGAGCCGCGTCGGCGGTCTACGGGCTCGGCGGCATCGGGCGGGCGGTGGCGCGGCGCCTGGCGGCGCTCGGCGCCGAGGTCCGCGCGGTGCGGCGCCGGCCGGCGCTGGGCGGCCTGGCCGGGGTGCCGGCGGTGGGTCCCGGCCAGGCGGACTGGGTGCTGGAGGGCGCGGCGGCGCTGGTGGTCGCGGCGCCGCTGACGGCGGGCACGACGGCGGCGATCGGCGCGCGGCAGCTGGCGCTGCTGGCCGACGGCGCGGTGGTGGTCAACGTGTCGCGCGGCCAGGTCGTGGACGAGGCCGCGCTGCTGGCGGCCCTGGACTCGCGGCAAGGTGCGCGGCGCGGCCCTCGACGTGTTCGACCAGGAGCCGCTGCCGCCGGACGCACCGCTTCTGGGCGCACCCGCGGGTCCTGGTCCACCCGCACGTGCGCGGCGGTGACGCCGCGGCTTCTGGGCGCGCGAGCAGGCGCTGGTGCTGGAGAACTGGACGCGGTACCGGGAGGGGCGGGAGCTGCTGAACGTGGTGGACCTGAGCGCGGGGTACTGAATGGAGAAGATCATCAAGGCCGCGGTGGACCGTGGGGCGTCGGACCTGCACATCAAGGCGGGCGACGTGTTCCGCGCGCGGATCGACGGGAAGCTGGTGCCGCTGACCAAGCAGCGCCTCACGCCCGAGCAGACCAAGGCGATCGCGCTCCAGTTCATCCCCAACGCCGAGGACAAGGCCCGGATCGACAAGATCCTGGACTACGACTGCTCGTGGGGCGCGCCGGGCATCGGGCGCTTCCGCGTCAACATCCTGCGGCAGCGCTCCTCGTTCATGATCGTGATGCGGGTGATCCCGTTCGAGGTGCCGACCTTCGAGCAGCTGAAGCTCCCGGCGGTGCTGGCGACCGTCGCGGCGGCGGAGCGGGGGATGATCCTGGTCACCGGCGTGACCGGGAGCGGCAAGAGCTCGACGATGGCCGCGATGATCGACCAGATCAACCGCACCCAGCAGAAGCACATCGTGACGCTCGAGAACCCGATCGAGTTCCTGCACCGCGACATCAACTGCTCGATCACCCAGCGGGAGATCGGCACCGACACCGAGAGCTTCCGCACCGGGCTCCGGGCGGCGCTGCGCCAGGACCCGGACGTGGTCCTGATCGGCGAGATGCGCGACGCGGAGACGATCGACACCGCGATGAAGGCGGCGGAAACGGGGCACCTCCTGGTCTCCACGCTGCACACCCCCGACGCGACGACGACCATCTCGCCGCGTCATCGCGATGTTCCCGCCGGAGGAGCAGGACATCGTGCGCATCCGCCTGGCCGACGCGCTGCACGCGGTGATCTCGCAGCGGCTGCTGCGCCGCAAGGACGGGCACGGGCGCGTGGCGGCGCTCGAGGTCATGATCGTCACCGTCGACGATCAAGGACCTGATCCTCGACCCGAACCGGACCAGCGAGATCCGCGAGTTCATCGCGGAGGGCCGCGAGCAGTACGGGATGCAGACCTTCGACCAGCACCTGATGGACCTGGTGCACCCAGGACATCGTGGAGTACGACCACGCGCTGGCGCAACTCGTCCAACCCGTCGGACTTCGAGCTGCAGATGAAGACCTTCCGGCGCCGCTCGCGGATGTCGGCCAAGGCGAAGGGGCCGGCGGAGGTGGCCGGGCGGCGGCGCCGCCGAAGGCGGAGCCGCCCGAGCGGCCCGCGGGCTTCACGGACGACCTGTCGAGCATGCTGCCGTCGTGAGCGCCGCTCGCGCTGCAGGGCGTCATCGTCCCGCTCACGACGCCGTTCGACCCCGAGACGGGCGACGTGGCGCCGGTGGCGCTGCGGCAGCTCGGCGCGCGACGCTGCTCGGCCCGCGGGCTCGCCGGGGTGGTGGTGGCGGGCACGACGGGCGAAGGGCCGATGCTCGACGAGGACGAGACAGGTGCACCTGGTCGAATGGCTGCGGGAGGTCGTGCCCGAGGACCGCTGGCTCATCGCCGGCACGGGCGCCGAGTCCACGCGCGCCACGGTGCGGCTCTCGGAGCGCGCCGCCGCGGCCGGCGCCGACGCCGTGCTGGTGCGCCCGCCGGCGTACTTCGGGCCGGTGCTGACGCCGGCCGGCCCTCGCCGACCACTTCCTGCGCGTCGCCGACCGGAGCCCGGTGCCGGTGATCCTGTACAACATGCCGAAGTACACGCACGTGATGCTGCACGACAGCCTGCTGCGGGCGGTGGCGGACCACCCGCGGGTCATCGGCTTCAAGGACTCGAGCGGCGACCTCAAGGTGCTGGCGAACTACCGCGCGGCGGCGCCGCGGCTCAAGGCGCTGGTCGGCTCGGGCTCCCAGTTCTACCCGGCCCTCGAGCTGGGCGCGGACGGCGGCGTGCTGGCCGTGGCCTGCTTCGCGGCCGATCGGTGTCAGGCGCTGTACCGGGCCTTCCGCGCCGACGACCGCCGCGGCGCGGGGGCGGAGCAGGAGCGGCTGACGCCGCTGGCGCGCGAGATCGTGGGCGAGCTGGGCGTGCCGGGGATCAAGGCCGCGATGGACCTGGTCGGGCTGCCCGGCGGGCCCGCGCGCGCGCCGCTGGCGCCGCTCGACGCGCGGCAGAAGGGCCGCGTGGCCGAGCTGGTCGCCGCCGCGGGCCTCAGAGCCGGCCGCCTAGCGTCCATGTTCGACTCCCAGACGCACTGCGTCGTCGTGGTCGGCGCCCAGTGGGGCGACGAGGGCAAGGGCAAGGTGGTGGATGCCCTCGCCGAGCGCGCCGACCTGGTGGTGCGCTACCAGGGCGGCGCCAACGCCGGCCACACCGTGGACGCGCCGGGCGGCGAGTTCGTCCTCCACCAGATCCCGTCGGGCATCCTGCACCCGGGCACGCGCTGCGTCATCGGGAACGGCGTGGTCCTCGACCCCGAGACGCTGTTCCACGAGATCGACGCGCTGATCGAGCGCGGCGTCGCGATCGAGGGGCGGCTGGTGGTGAGCGACCGCGCCCACCTCGTCCTCCCCTACCACAAGCTGCTGGACGCCGAGAGCGCGCGGAGCAAGGAGATCGGCACCACCAGCCGCGGCATCGGGCCGGCGTACGAGGACAAGATCGGCCGCCGCGGCGTGCGCGTGGGCGATCTCCGGCACCCGGAGATCGTCGCCAAGCTCGTGCGCGCCGCGCTGCGAGCGCGCCAACGCGATGCTCGCGCTGGCCGGCTCCGAGAAGCGCTGCACCGTCGAGGAGGTCGAGCGCGTGCTGCGCGAGCATCGCCCCGCGGATGCTCCCCTTCATCGGCGACGCGGGGAAGCTCGTCTCCACCGACGCTCGCCGGCGGCGGGAACGTGCTGCTCGAGGGCGCGCAGGGCGCGCTGCTCGACGTGGACCACGGCACCTATCCGTTCGTGACCTCGTCGCAGCACCACGGCGGGCGGCGCGGCCACCGGCTCGGGGATCGGGCCCACCGCGATCGACGCCGTCCTGGGCGTGGTGAAGGCGTACACCACGCGGGTGGGCAACGGCCCGCTGCCGACCGAGGCGAACCCCGAGGAGGCCGAGCGCCTCCGCTCCCTCGGCGACGAGTTCGGCGCCACGACCGGGCGGCCGCGGCGCTGCGGCTGGTTCGACGCGGTGGTGGTGCGCTACGCGGCGCGGGTCAACGGCCTCTCGGGCCTGGCGGTCACCAAGCTCGACATCCTCGACACGCTGCGAGAGCATCCCGGTGTGCACGCACTACCGGCTGGACGGCGAGCGAGCTGCGACGACCTGCCCGACAACGTCGTCGCCCTCGACTGCGTGCAGCCGGTCTACGAGCTGCTGCCCGGGTGGCGGAAGAGCACCGCGGACGCGCGGCGCCTCGAGGACCTGCCGTTCGCGGCGCGCCGCTATCTCGACCGCCTCCAGGACCTCGCGGGCACGCCGGTGAAGTACGTCGGCGTCGGCACCAAGCGCGAGCAGCTGATCCAGGTGTAAGGCAGAGCTGCGCGCGTCTGCCGCGTCTGCCGACTCCTGGACGCTGACGGTCCACCAACCCGAGTCAGATGCCCAGCCTCGCCCGCAGCACCCCGATCGGCCCGCGCCGCCCGGCCGTCCGTCCGTAGTCGTAATAGTGGTAGTAGCGGTCGCGCGTCTTCTCGACGCCGTTCAGGACCGTGCCCGCCAGGCGGGCCTGCACCCGCCGGAACAGCTCGACCGCGCGCTGCGCCGCGGTCTCCTCCGTTTCGCCGGCGCGCAGCACCAGGATCACGCGCGTCGGCGTTCGTGCCGAGGACGGTCGCGTCGGTCACCGCCAGCGCCGGCGGCGTGTCGAAGATGATGTAGTCGTACTGGGTGCGGAGCTCCGCGAGCAGGCGGCGCATCGCCTCCGAGCCGAGCAGCTCCGACGGGTTGGGCGGCAGCGCGCCGCCGGGCAGCACGTCGAGGCCGGGATGACGTTGGGACGCACCGCCTCGCGCACCGTCGCGGTCCCGACCAGGATGTCGGTGAGTCCCGGCTCCTGCACCAGGTTGAAGGCGCGGTGCACCAGCGGCCGCCGCAGGTCGGCGTCCACCAGCAGCGTGTGCGCGCCCTGCTGGGCCAGCGTGATCGCCAGGTTGGCCGCCGTCGTGCTCTTGCCCTCGCCCGGGCCCGGGCTGGTCACGCAGATCACCTGCAGCGCCCGCTGCTCCGCGCTCACGAACGTGACGTTGGTGCGGAGCGCGCGGTAGGCCTCGCTGGTCGGATCGTCGGGCGCCGCGCGGGAGATGAGCGGGATCGCGCCGCGGCGCCGCCCGTTGCGCCGGCCCTCGCGGTGCGCGCGCGGGTCGAACGGGATCAGACCCGAGCACCGGGATCTTCAGCACCCGCTCGACGTCGCTCGACGACTTGATCGTCTGGTCGAGGTACTCGAGGAAGAACGCGATCGCCGACCCGAGGAACAGGCCGATCAAGAGCCCGATCGTCACCTTCTGGCGGGTCGTCGATCCCGACCCGGGACGCGACGGTGGCCGTCTCCACCACGTCCACGTACGGCGCGATGGTCGCCGACGAGATCTGCGCCGCCTGCAGCTGGGTCATCAGGTAGCGGTAGGTGTCGTTGTACAGCGAGGCGTCGAGCTGCCAGCTGCCCGATCTGCGTCTCCTTGCCCGGGTAGCTGGCGAGCTGCGTCGCGCAGGTCCGTGATCCGCGCGTCCAGCGCCGCGATGTCGGCCTGCATCCCCTGCGCCGTGGCCTGCGCCGCCTGGCGCAGCGCCCGGCCGGCCTGCTGGATCCGCTGGTCGAGCGCCTGCACCGACGGGTTGTCCTCCCTGAGCCCCAGCGTCCCCGCGGTGAGGCTGCGCCGGTCGTCGTACAGCTTGAGCAGGTTCTGCATCTGGAAGGCGATGGCCGTGTTCTTCTCCACGTCGGGCATCGCCGCCAGCCGGTTGAGCGTCTCCAGGGTGACGTTCCCCTCGGTGGACGAGCCGAGGATCCCCTGCAGCAGTGACAGGTTCTCGCGCTGCTCCTGCTTCTCGTGCTCGAAGCAGCTGCAGCGAATTGAGCAGCGCCTGCTCCTCGGCGCTCAGGTCGGTGGTGTGCTGCGCCTCCTTGTACTGCTGCAGGGCGGCCAGCGCCCCCCGGTACTGGCCGCCCGCCTCGTCGAGGGACGTCTTGAGGAAATCCTCCCGCTGCGCGGCGGTCTCGCGCAGCCGCGCGACGCCGTTCCACCGCAGGACCTCCAGCGCCTGGTTGAGGATGTCCGGGGCGAGCGACGGGTCGGCGCCCTCGAACCAGGCGCCCACCACCGTCGTGCCCTGCTGCTGGACGTCGAAGCCCATGCCCCCACGCACCACGTTGGCGGCCGCCACCCGCGGAATGATCGCGAACGCGCACGGTGCGCGCGTCCTCGGAGGGCAGCACGGTGAAGCTGAAGCCGTGCGCCGCGTCCCGCACCGGCTGCGCGTAACCGCCGGCGTCGACGACCCGCCCGCGGGCGTCGCGCACCTCGTAGCCCGCCGCGCCCTTGAGCACCAGCTGGAAGGTGTCGTTGGGAGCGGCCGGCATCACCCGGACGTTGTCGAGCAGCGCGGCGCGCCCGATGCGCTCGTCCGCCAGCTGGAGCTGCAGGCCGAGCGAGTCCGCCACCGCGAGCGCCAGGCTCTGGGTCTTGAGGAACAGCGCCTCGGAGAGCACGGGGTCGGTCTTGATGTCCAGCTCGTTCACCTGCGGCTCGTCGAGCCGCGTGGCGCCGTACTTCTTGGACCCGACCTGGAACGACGCGTCGGACCGGTAGCGCGGCAGGGCGCGCCGGGCGGACGTGTACGCCGCGAAGACGACGAGCGCGCAGATCAGCCCGACGATCCTCCAGTGCAGCATCAGGACCTTGACGATGTCCCGCAGGTGAATCTGATGCTCGATGCCGAGGCCGTTGGGCCGGCCGCTGGACGACGGATTCAGAAGGGCCTCCGCTGGTCGGACCGCAACCGGTCGTACAGGCCGCCCCGGGAGGGCTGCGGGCGCGCGACGCCGAACGGCTGGCCGAACGGCGACACCTGCAGCGGCGAGGAGTAGAACGGGTTCCGGTTGACGCCACCGAGGGGATTGACCTGCACCGCGCTCTGCGGCGCCCGGATCGCGCTCGGCGCGCTCAAAGCGGCGCTCGCGCCGGAACAGTAGGGCGCGCCGAGACACGGCTCGCACTGGCAGTTGAGGATCTGGTTCATCGTGCAGGCCCGGCACCTGCCGCCGGACTTCTTGGTGCACGGCGGGCACGAGGCGGCGGCGGCCGTGCGCGCGGCCAGCGCGATGGTGAGCACGGTCGGCACGCTCCAGCGGGCCAGCGAGCCCACCAGCTCCCGCCGGCTCACCGTGCCCGCCAGCACGCCGAACGGGCCGTCGCTCACGCAGCCACCTCGCGCTCCAGCGCTTCTGCCACCGCCGCCGGGTCGCCTCCCACCGCGCGGTACGCCGCTACGTCGGCCAGACCCTCGAGCAGGTACATAGCCACGTCCTTCCGTCGCATCGCTCCGTCCGCCACGCCGCCCAGCACTTTCTGCGTAAGGTACACCGCCGCCTCGCCTTCGCTTGATCGCTCGACCCCGCTCCGGCCGCCCCGGCTGGCGGCGTCGAGCAGCACCACCGCCCACGGCCGAGCCGGTTCCGCCTGCCAGTGGCGGCGAATCGCCGCAGGGCTCACGTAATGGCATCCAGCGGCAAGAAGCGTTCCGACCACACCCATCGAGCACTTGCTGGCGATCAACGGCAGGCCGGGCAAGCAGTTGGGATCGAGCTTCACCGACCGGCCCACCGCCGAGAACGACCGGTCCGCTGTGGCGAACCGCACCACGTCATCGCCGAGCATCCGGTGACCCCGCAGCATCAGGTGAGCCACCAGGGTGGACTTGCCCGCACCCGAATCGCCCACGATGAGCACCAGTCGCGGGCCCAGCTGCGCGCCGGCCGCGTGCAGGAACACGGCATCGCCGGCCTCGGCGTTGAGCAGGTCCTCGGTCGCGCGCCATTCGAGGAACGCCCAGGCGTCGCCCAGTGCGGCGGGCCCGAACGGCGCGCGCGACGGGCTGGTCGCCACGTACCCATCCGCCGCTCCGCCGCCCGCGCGGCTGAGGCCGTAGCGAAGGGTCGGCGCGGCCGTGCTGGCCGGGGCCGCGTGATACAGCGCGTCCAGCGCCCGCGCGGCGATCGGGTCGTCGCTGGCGAACTCCAGGACCTGGGGCGCGACGGCGATCCGCCGCACGGGCACTATTGCAGCAGGCCCTCGTCGGCGAACCGGCGGAGTGCGTCGTCGATGTCGTCCTTGATGCGGGTCGGGTCGAGGCTGGGCACTTCCCGGGCGATCGCATCGGCAATCGACGATCGCTCGAGGGTCCCGTCGCAATACGTCCAGATCACCGCGGCCGTGAGGTTGAGGACGTGGGCCTTCTCCCGGGCCGCGTCGTAGAGGACCCACTCGGAGCCCACGCGCCGCAATTCGAGGTCGGGCCGGGCCACCGGGCGTTCTGGGGCGCCCGTCGCTGTCATGGACGGCGAAGATAGGAAACCGTTGCGGATTGCACAAGTCTCTGGCTGACCGTTGGTTACGCCGTCGGGGCGCCGGGTGGGCGCGCGGCTGCCGGCGCCGGGCGGGCGCCGGCCCGGCTGATCGCGAACCTGCTTGCTGGAGCCGTCACGTCGGGGCTACCTTCCTCGGCCTCTTCAACTTCTTCCACCACGGGTTCAGCAGGGCTCATGGCAGAGAACGAGCGCATGGAGAAGCTGGTGTCGCTGGCGAAGCGGCGCGGCTTCGTCTTCCAGTCATCGGAGATCTACGGCGGGCTCGGCTCGGTGCTGGGACTACGGTCCGCTCGGCGTCGAGCTCAAGCGCAACATCAAGGACCGCTGGTGGAAGGCGATGGTGCACGCCCGCGACGACATCGAGGGGCTCGACGCCGGCATCCTGATGTCGCCCCGGGTCTGGGAGGCCTCCGGTCACGTCGCCGGCTTCACCGATCCGCTGGTGGACTGCAAGCACTGCAAGCAGCGCTTCCGCGGCGACGATGCCCGCATCAAGGGCACGCCGGGGCAGCCGGACGCGCAGTGCCCGGCGTGCGGCACCCGCGGCACGCTCACCGAGCCGCGGATGTTCAACCTGATGTTCAAGACCTTCATGGGGCCGGTGGAGGAGGACGCGGCGGTCGTCTACCTCCGGCCGGAGACCGCCCAGGGGATCTACGTCAACTTCCTCAACGTGCTGCAGGGCGTCGCGCCAGAAGGTGCCGTTCGGCATCGCGCAGATCGGCAAGGCGTTCCGCAACGAGATCACGCCGGGGAACTTCATCTTCCGCACCCGCGAGTTCGAGCAGATGGAGATGCAGTTCTTCGTGCAGCCGGGCGAGGACGAGCGGTGGTTCGAATACTGGCGCGAGCAGCGGATGGACTGGCAGCGGGCGCTGGGCGTGACGGCGCGAAGCTGCGCTGGCACCAGCACGGGCCGGGACGAGCTGGCCCACTACGCCAAGGCGGCGTACGACATCGAGTTCGAGTTCCCGTTCGGGTGGCAGGAGATCGAGGGGATCCACAACCGCACCGACTTCGACCTGTCGCGCCACCAGCAGGCGTCGGGGAAGAAGCTCGAGTACTTCGACCAGGAGCGGAACGAGCGCTACCTCCCCTACGTGATCGAGACGTCGCTGGGGGCGGATCGCCTGGCGCTGGTCGTGTTGTGCGACGCGTACGACGAGGACACGGTCGAGGGGGAAGCGCGCGTGGTGCTGCGCTTCCGGCCCGAGATCGCGCCCATCAAGGCCGCGGTCCTGCCCCTGGTGAAGAAGGAAGGCATGCCCGAGATCGCCCGCCGGCTGTACGACGATCTGCGCGGCCGTTTCTCCGTGTTCTACGATGACGGCGGCTCGATCGGGCGCCGCTACCGCCGGCAGGACGAGGCGGGCACGCCCTTCGCGATCACCGTGGACGGCCAGACCACGCAGGACGGCACGGTAACGGTCCGGCACCGCGACACGCTCGCGCAGGAACGGGTGGCCGCGGCGAGCGTGGCCGCGTACCTCGGAGAGCGCGTCGCGTCGTGAACGTCGAGCAGCTGCGCCAGCGCGGGGAGGGGATGTGCGGTGAGCTCGGCCGCGAGACCTACCGCACCGGCGCGGGGCTCGAGGCCGAGTCGCACTACGCGGAGATCTTCGGCCGCTATCCGGACCTGGCCGACCGCGCGGCCGTGGACGCGGCCCGCGGCCATCGCGAGCTGTTCGAGTGGGTGGTCGACAACCGGGTGGGCCGCGCGGCGGCCACGCTCGACGACCGGCTGCAGGCCTGGGAGGCGCGGGCCGTGATCGCGCTGGCGGGCGGCGAATCGCTGCCCTACCAGCGCGCGGCGATCGAGCTCGCCAACGAGCCGCAGCGCCCGCGCCGGCTGGCCATCGACGCCGCGCGGCGCGCGGTGCTGGAGGAGCCCGCCGGCATCCGCCGGCAACGCCTGGCGCTCGAGCGGGAGCTGCTCGCGGCGCTGGGGATGGGCGATCAGATCGCCACCCGCTCCGCGCTCTCCGGCGTGGATCTCGCGCTGCTCGGCGAGCGCTGCGCGGCGTTCCTGGCCGCGACGGCGGACCTGTACCGCGACGTCCTGCGCGAGGTGCTGCGGAGCGAGCTGGGGCTCGCCCCCGGCGACGCCGATCGCGCCGACGTGGCGTACCTGTTCCGGGGCGCGGGTTACGACGAGTTTTTCCGCGGCTCGGAGCTGGTGGCCACCGCCCAGCGCCCAGCTGGCGGAGATGGGGCTCGACGCCGAGGCCGGCGGGCGCATCCGCTACGACGCCGAAGACCGCGAGCGCAAGCGCGCGCGGGCGTTCTGCTCGCCGGTCCGGGTCCCGGACGAGGTGTACCTCGTGATCCGGCCGTTCGGCGGGCAGACGGACTACCGCTCCTTCTGGCACGAGCTGGGACACGCGCAGCACTTCGCCAACATCTCCCGCGCGCTCCCCTTCGAGCACCGCTGGCTCGGCGACAACTCGGTCACCGAGGGCTTCGCGATGCTGTTCGAGCACATGGTGCTCGCGGCGTCGTGGCTCGCGCGCTACACGGGGCTCACCGGGCGAGCGGCAGCGCGCCTTCCGGCGGTCGCAGGCGTTCGCCCTGCTGGCGATCCTGCGGCGCTACGCGGCGAAGCTGCGCTACGAGCTGGAGCTGCACCGCGCCCCGAGCCTGGAGGCGGGCGCGGCGGCCTACGCGCCGCTGCTGAGCGAGGCGACCGGGTTCCGCTACGCCGCCGAGGACGCGCTGCTGGATCTGGACGACGGCTTCTACGCGGCCCGCTACCTGAGGGCCTGGCAGCTCGAGGCGCTGCTCGCCGCGTCGCTCACCGAGCGTTTCGACGAGGACTGGTTCCGGAACCCGCGCTGCGGCCAGTGGCTGCTGGAGCTGTTCGCCCGGGGCCAGCGCGACGACGCGGCGTCGCTGGCCGGCGCCGTGCTGGGCCACCAGCTCGACTTCGGCCCCCTGATCGCGCGCGTCGAGGCGGCGCTGGCCTACCGCCGGCCTGCCACGGATGCGGCGCCGCGACTTCGAGGCGATGGTGCGCGGGATGGCCGCCGAGCTGCCGCCGGACTTCCGCGACGGCATCGTGGCCGTCGAGGTCACGGCCAAGACGGTGCCGCATCCGGTCCGCGCCGACATCTACACGATGGGCGAGTGCGTGCCGCACGCCTTTGGCGCGCCGGGCGACGACGTCGCCGAGCTCCGCTCCACCGTCTACCTGCACTACGGCTCCTTCGCGGCGCTCGCGGCGGGCGATGCCGGCTTCGACTGGCGCCACGAGGCGTGGGAGACGCTGACCCACGAGCTGCGGCACCACCTCGAGTGGCGGGCCGACGCGTCCGCGCTCGAGGCGCTCGACGACGCGGTGGAGGCCAACTACGCACGGCAGGACGGCGAGCCGTTCGCTCCGCTGTTCTTCCTGGACGGGGAGCCGGTCGCGCCGCGCGTGACCAAGGTGGAGGACGACGTGTTCCTCGACGTGCCGCTCGGCCGCGGCGCCTGGCGGCGCGCGGCGGGCGGCACCGTGCCCTTCGTCTGGCACGGGCGCGCCTACCACGTCAGGCTGCCGGCGCGGCTGCCCGACGTCCTGTTCGTCGACGGTCGGCGGCGTGGAGCCGGAGCCCGCGGGCGATCTCGTCGTGGTGGTGCGGCGCCGGCCGGGCTGGACGGACGTGTTCCGGCGGCCGGAGGTGGGGCAGGCCGAGGCGGGGGCCGAGACGTGAGGGCCGAGGGGGGATCCCGCCGGGACCCCGCCCTCGACCCGCACCCGCGCGCAGCCTACTTCGCGGACTCGACCTTCACCTCGATCTGCCGCGGCTTGGCCCGCTCGACCTTGGGCAGCCGGACCGTGAGCACGCCGAGATCGTAGCTCGCCTTGATGTGGTCGGCGTCCACGGTCGAGGGGACCGTGAAGGAGCGCTCGAACACCCGTAGCACCGCTCGTAGCGGTGCACGCGATCGGTGTTCTCTTCGCTCGTCTGCCGCTTCTCGCCGCGGACCGTGAGGACGTTGTTCTCCAGCGAGATCTTCACGTCCTCCGGCTTCACGCCGGGCAGCTCCGCCGTGATCTGGACGGCGTCCTTGTCCTCGAAGACGTCCACCGGCGGCACCCACTGGCCGGCGAGCGAGCCGCCGTCGTCCTGGGTGACCTGCGGCCAGCCGCGGAACGCCTCGTCGACCAGACGGTTGAAGCGACCCTGCAGGGTCGAGCCGTCGGCAACGAACGGGCTGGCGGAACGGGTGATCGCGAACATGGTGCAACCTCCTGTGTCGTGGCTTACCTTACCGTGATTGCAGCCGGCCCCCGTGGCCGGCTTCCGCTGGGCCCAGAAGGCAAGCGGTGTGCCGGTCCACAGGCGGGGAATTCGGCCAGAGCGGCAAGGTGACCCGGCCAATCCTGCAAGGCGGCGGTCAGAGCGGCAGGCGGGCGCGGGCCGACCGGAAAGGAGTGAAGGGATGACCTACGAGGCGTCCACGTCGTTGCCGCCGGCGGAGGTGCTGCGGCGCGCCAAGGAGTTCTTCGCCACCCGGGTGCCGGCGGCCGGCGCGTTCGTGGAGCGCGAGAGCGCCGGCCACGTGGCGCTGCGCGGGCAGGGTGGGGAGGAGGTCGTGATCGCGGCGGCGCCGGCGCCCTATGGCTCGGCCGTCCGCGGCTCGACGCTCCTGTTCGACCAGCAGGTGCGGCGCTTCTTCTCCACCCTGGCCCAGGCCGGCGCGCCGTGACGGCCGCGGTGCAGGTGACCGTCAAGCTGCGCGTCACGGTGCTCGACGGCTGGCGGGTATGCACGCTGGAGCCCCACGCCAACACCAAGGTCGCGATCGTGAAGCAGCGGGCCCTCGCGGCGGCGGGCATCGCGCCGGAGCGGGCGGCCGACTACGTGGTCAAGTACGGCGGAGCGCTCGTCGCCAACGAGTCGCGCTCGCTGTCGGAGTTGCGAGTGCCGGACGGCGCCGCCCTGGTGGTGCTGCCGGCACGGCGCCGCGCCGTGCGATGAGCCGGCCGCAGGGCGCCGCCCGCGTAAGCGGCGTGCGCGCCGCGGCCGTGGCGGGCGGCGGGTGACGGTCGCGCTGGTGACCCATCCGGCGTGCCTCGAGCATCGCAACGCGCCGTGGCACCCGGAGTCGCCGGGCCGGCTGGAGCCGCTGCGGGCGCGCGCTCGAGGTCCGGGCTGGTGCGGCTCGGTGCCGCGAGCTGGCGGGAGGCGCCGCGGCGGCCCGCGAGGACGTGCTGCGCGTGCACGCGGCGGCGCACCTGCGCCCGGCTCGAGGCCCTGGATCGGGCCGGCGGGCGGCGTGCTCGATCCCGACACCGCGATGGGGCCGGGCTCGCTCGAGGCCGCGCTGCGCGCCGCGGGCGCGGCCGATCGTGGGCCGTCGAGCAGGCGATGGCGGGCGGCGGCCCGGCCTTCTGCCCGGTGCGGCCGCCCGGCCACCACGCCACGCCCGCGCGCGCGATGGGCTTCTGCCTCCTCAACAACGTGGCGATCGCCGCGCGGGTGGCGCTCGACCGGCTCGGCGCCGAGCGGGTGCTGATCGTGGACTGGGACGTGCACCACGGCAACGGCACCGCCGACGCGTTCCGCACCGAGCCGCGCGTGCGCTACGTCTCGCTGCACCAGTGGCCGTTCTATCCCGGCACGGGCGCCGAGGACGACGTCGGCGTCGGGAACCTCTTCCACGTGCCGCGGCCCCCCGGTCTGCCGCGGGAGCGCTACGTCGCGGACCTGCTGGCCGCCGTGGACCGCGCGGTCGCCGGCTTCGCGCCGGATCCTGGTCCTCTTCTCCGCGGGCTTCGACGCGCTGGCCGGGGACCCGCTCGGCGGCTTCACGCTCGAGCCCGAGGACTTACGCCGACCTCACGCGCGCAGATCCGCGCGCGCGCGCCGCGGCGCCGCCGGTCGTGTCGGTGCTCGAGGGCGGGTACGATCCGGACCGGCTCGCCGAGGCCGCGCTGCCGGCACGTGGAGGCGCTTGCCGTGTGAAGGCGCGGGGGTATGTTGCGGCATCCCGGTGGGAAGGACGGTGGCGCGTGGCGCTGAGCCTCTCGTTCGACATCCTCGATCTCCAGCACCAGACATCCGTTCACGATCGCGCGCGGCACCACCGACGCGTACCGCGTGGTGTGGGTGCGCCTGCGCGACGCGCGACGGGGCCGAGGGGTGGGGCGAGGCGGATCCCTCGCGGTACTACGGGGAGACGGCGGACACCGTCGTGGCGCGGCGCTGGCGCGGCTGGCGCCGGCGCTCCCGGCGGACCCGTTCGACCTCGAGAGCGCGGAGGCGGCGCTGCTGCGCGGACGCTGGCGGGCGACGCCGCGGCGCGGGTGGCGGTCTCGGCCGCGCTGCACGACCTGGCCGGCAAGCGGCTCGGCGTGCCGCTGTGGAAGCTGTGGGGCCTCGACCCGGCGCGCGGCGCCGCTCTCGTCGTTCACGATCGGCCTCGACACGCCGGAGCGTGTGCGGGCGAAGGTGCGCGAGGCGGCGTCCTATCCCATCCTCAAGATCAAGGTCGGGACGCCGGACGACGCGGCGGTGCTGCGCGCGGTCCGCGAGGTGACCGACAAGCCGCTGCGGGTGGACGCGAACGCGGGCTGGACGGCGAAGCGAGGCGCTCGCGCGGCTGCCGCTGCTCGAGGAGATGGGCGTCGAGCTGATCGAGCAGCCGGTCGCGGCCGGACGACCTGGAGGGGCTGGCGGCGGTGCACCGCGCGTCGCGCATCCCGATCGTGGCCGACGAGGCGTGCCGGATGGCGGCGGACATCCCGCGCCTGGCGGGCGCGGTGGACGGGATCAACATCAAGCTCGCCAAGTGCGGCTCGCTGCGCGAGGCGCTGCGGATGGTGGAGGTGGCCCGCGCGCACCGGCTCTCGGTGATGGTGGGGTGCATGATCGAGACGTCGCTCGGCATCACCGCCGCGGCGCACCTGACGCCGCTGCTCGATCTGGTGGACCTGGACGGCGCCGCGCTGCTGGCGCGCGACCCGTTCGTCGGCGCCACGATCGACGGGGGCCGGGTCGCCCTGCCGACCGGTCCGGGACTCGGCGTCACGGGGCGATGATGCCGCGACGGCCGAGGCGGATCGTGCGGGCGGCGCGAACCACGCTCGCGGGGCAGCGCGAGCCACTCACGGCGCGATGAGCGACGCGTTCGCCGACGTCGCTCTGCCGCTCGCCCTGCCGCGGCCGCTCCGACGTACGCCGTGCCGGCGGACCTGGCCGGCCGCTGGCGCCCGGGTGCCGGGTCGTCGTTCCGGTGCAGGGGCGCGAGATGGTCGGGATCGTGACCGCGACTCGGGCGCACGGCCCCCGGCCGCCGCGCGGGTGCGCGAGATCATCGCCGCCCCCGACGCGGAGCCGGTGCTCGACCGGGCTCTGCTGGCGCTGGCGCGGCACCTCGGGCGCTACTACGCCGCGCCGCCGGGCTTCGTGCTGCGCGCGATGCTGCCCGCCGCGCTCTACTCGGTGGGCCGCCCCGTGGTGCGCCTGGTCGCGGGGGCGCTGGAGGGCCGCGGCCGGCGCGGCGCTCGGCCGTGCGCGCCGCCTGGCCGCCGAGGCGCGCTGGCGCAGCTGTTCCGCGCGCCCGCTCGCGCGGTGGCGCTCGCCGCGGTGCGGCGCGTCGCGGGGAGCGCGGGCCTCCGCGCGGTGCAGCGGCTGGTGGCGGAGGGCGCGGCGCGAGCTGGTGACGCGGCCGCCGCGCACCGCCGCGCCGGAGCGCCGGGAGCGCGTCTTCGAGCTGGTGACGCGCTACGAGCACCTGCTCGACGTGGAGCGGCGCTTCGCCCGCGTCGCCGAAGCAGCGCGAGGCGTACGAGGCGCTGGCGGGGCTGGGCGGGCAGGGCGAGCGCGCCGGCCCTGGAGCAGCCGGGCGTCTCGCGCGTCGGCGCTGGCGGCGCTGGTGGCGCGCGGCGACGTGCGGAGCGTCGCCGAGCCGCGGATGCGCGACCCGTTCGCGGACGCTCCCGGCGAGCCCGCCGCCCGCGGAGCCGACCGCCGACCAGCGCGCGGCGATCGCCGCGCTGGCCGCGCTCGAGCCGGGCGGCGTGGCGCTGCTGTTCGGCGTCACCGGGCAGCGGCAAGACGCTGGTCTACCTGCGGTACCTGCGGGGCGTGCTGGCGGCGGGGCGCGGCGCGATCGTGCTGGTGCCGGAGATCGCGCTCACGCCGCAGACCGTGGCGCGGTTCAAGGGCGTCTTCGGCGACGACGTCGCCGTGCTGCACAGCGGCCTCTCCGACGGCGAGCGGTACGACGCGTGGCGCGCGCTCAAGGAGGGGCGGCGGCACGTGGCGATCGGCGCGCGCTCGGCGGTCTTCGCCCCGATCCCGCGGACCTCGGCGCTATCGTGGTGGACGAGGAGCACGACACGTCCTACAAGCAGGGCGAGGCGCCGCGCTACCACGCGCGCGAGGTCGCGCTCCGGCGCGCGGCCCTGACCGGTGCCACGGTGGTCCTGGGCAGCGCGACGCCCTCGCTCGAGAGCTGGGCCGCGGCCGAGCAGGGCGCCTATCGGCTGATCGAGCTGCCGGAGCGGATCGAGTCGCGCCGCCTGCCCCCGGTCGAGGTCGTGGACCTGCGCGCCGCGTCCCAGCGGGCGGGCTCGCGCGCCGTCGCCTGGAGCGAGGCGCTGGACGCCGCGGTGCAGGGCGCGCTCGAGCGCGGGGAGCAGGCGATGATCCTGCTCGAACCGGCGCGGCTTCAGCGTGTTCGTGCAGTGCCCCTCGTGCGGCGAGGTGTGGAAGTGCCCCAACTGCAGCATCACGCTCACCTACCACCGCTCGCCGGCGCGCTGCGCTGCCACCACTGCGACCACCGCGAGAGCCCGCCCCGGACCTGCCCCGACTGCGGCGCCGCGGTGCCGCGCTACCGCGGCGTGGGGACGCAGCAGGTCGAGGAGTTCCTGGCCGGCCGCTTTCCCGCCGCCCGGATCGCGCGGATGGACCTCGACACCACCGGCGGCAAGTGGTCGCACCACCGCATCCTGGAGCGGGTCGGCGCCGGCACCGTGGACGTGCTGGTCGGCACGCAGATGATCGCCAAGGGGCTCGACTTCCCGCGGGTGACGGTGGTCGGCGTGGTGGACGCCGACGTGGCCCTGAACCTGCCCGACTTCCGGGCGGCCGAGCGCACCTTCGACCTGCTGACCCAGGTGGCGGGGCGCGCGGGACGGGGGCCGCTGGGCGGCCGCGTGATCGTGCAGACCCGGGCGCCGGACCACCACGCGATCGTGCGCGCGGCGCGCCACGACGTGCGCGGCTTCCTCGCCGCCGAGCTGGCCGAGCGCCGCGATCCGCCGTACCCGCCGCACGTCCGGCTCGCCAACGGCGTCCTGAGCGGGACCGTCGAGCGGGCGGTGGCGCGCGCGGCCGAGCGCGTGGTCGAGTGGCTGCGGGCGCTGCTGGCCGCGCGGCCCGAGCTCGGCGCCACCGTGCTCGGCCCGGCGCCGTGCCCGATCGAGCGGATGCGCGAGCGGTGGCGCTGGCACTTCCTGGTGAAGGCGGCCGGACGACGGCGAGCTCACGCGGCTGGCGCGCTACCTCGCGGCCCGCGGCGCCGCTGCCGGGCGGCGTGCGCCTGGTCGTGGACCGCGACCCGGTCTCGCTCCTGTAGCGCCGCTATTGAACTCGCCCCGGGCCGTTCGTATTATTCGCGCCGCTCATGACCCGTCAGCGCAGTTCGTGTCCCGTTCCGGCGCCGGACCCACCTCGGTGAAGGTGGATCGAGCGTCGCTCGCGCAGGTGCCGGCCGATGGGGAATTCCCCGGCGGCCGGTTTGTCGTTGCGGCGGACGGCGCCGGAGCGCGCGGCGGTGAGCGACGCGGTGGCGCGGCTGCTCGCGGTCCTGGCCGAGCGCATGCCGCCGGACGAGGTCGAGGCGGTCTACGCGTTCCCGCCGGTGCGGCGCGAGGGAAGCGAGCACGGCGTGGCGGTGGTGAGCCGGCTGGTGGGCGGCGACCGGCGCCTGGTCTACCGCGCGCGCTACGTGGTCCCGCTGCAAGGGGCCGGAGCGCGGCAAGGTGACGGTGGCGGTCGAGGAGACGGCCGAGGCTCCGGCCGGCCTGCTCCCCGAGGTGCTGGAAGGCGTGCGGCGGCGGGCCGACGAGGCGGGCGAGGCCGAGCCCGTGGATCTCACCGCGTGGAAGGCGGCACAGGGTGAGCGCGCCACACCCGGCTGATGCCTCGCCGCTGCTGGAGGAATTCCGCCGCTACCTGCGCGAGCACGGCCTGCCGGTGACCACGCAGCGCGAGCAGGTGGCGGAGGTGGTGCTCCAGTCGCGCGGGCACCTGTCGGTCGAGGACATCGAGGCGCAGCTGCGCGGCCAGGGGCTGCACATCGGGAAGGCCACGGTGTACCGCACGCTCGACATCCTGGCGCGGAGCGGGATGATCACCGAGCGCGACTTCGGCGAGGGCTTCCGCCGTTACGAGCGCGTCCCGGGCCATCCGCACCACGAGCACCTCATCTGCACGCGCTGCGGCAAGGTGATCGAGTTCACCAACGAGCGGCTCGAGCGCCTCAAGGCACTGGTGGCCGAAGAGTACGGATTCCAGCATCACCATCACCGGCTCGACATCTACGGCCTGTGCCGCGAATGCCAGCTCAAGGACGGCGTCGTGCCCGCCCCCTCACCCTCCTCCCAGTCCGACCAGAGGTAGCGAAGTGTTCGATCCCATGCATTTCGTGCCGACGAAAGGGTTCCTGACCCGCGGTGTGGGCCGTCACAAGGAGAAGCTCACCAGCTTCGAGATGGCGCTGCGCGACGCAGGCATCGAGAAGTGCAACCTGGTGCGCGTCAGCTCGATCTTCCCGCCGCACGGCAAGCTGGTGACGCGGCAGGAGGGCGTGCAGCTGCTGCGCCCGGGCCAGGTGGTCTTCGCGGTGCTGGCGGAAATGGCGACCAACGAGCCGAGCCGGATGGTGGCGGCCTCGATCGGGCTCGCCATCCCCGCCGACCCCAACCACTACGGCTACATCTCCGAGCACCATACCTACGGACAGAAGGAAGAGATCGCGGGCGACTACGCCGAGGATCTGGCGGCCTCGATGCTCGCCACCACCCTGGGCGTGCCGTTCGACCCGAACCAGGCGTGGGACGAGCGCCGCGCGGTGTACCTGATGTCGGGCGACATCGTGAAGACGCGCAACGTCACGCAGACCGCCGAGTGCGGCCCCGACGGGCTGTGGACGACGGTGGTCGCGGCGTGCGTGTACGTCGAGTTCAACGAGGCGACCGAGGCGGCGGCCGCGCCCCCGAAACCCGCCGCGTAGCCGGAGACGCCGCCGCGTGGCCGTCGCGTTCCTGGCGGGTCTCCTGTCGTTCCTGTCTCCGTGCGTCCTGCCCCTGGTGCCGAGCTACCTGTCGTTCGTCACCGGGGTGAGCGGCGCCGGCGAGCTCGAGTCGCGCCGGCACCTCGCGCTGCTGCACGCCCTCCTGTTCGTCATCGGCTTCTCCCTCATCTTCATCGCGCTCGGCGCCACCGCGACGGAGCTGGGCCTGCTGCTCAGGTCGTACCAGCGCTGGCTCGAGCGGGCGGGCGGGATCCTCATCATCGTCTTCGGCCTCTACACCCTGGGCGTGCTGCGGATCGGCGTGCTGTCGCGCGAGGCCCGGGTCCAGCTCTCCACCAAGCCGCTCGGCTTCCTGGGCTCGGTGCTGGTCGGCATCGCGTTCGGGGCCGGCTGGACGCCATGCATCGGCCCGATCCTGGGCTCGATCCTGCTGTACACCTCGAGCCGCGCCGACCTCGCGCAGGGGATCGGCCTGCTCACCGCCTACTCCCTCGGCCTGGCGATCCCCTTCCTGGTGGCGGCGTGGGCGCTGGAAGGCTTCCTCCGCTGGTTCCAGCGGTTCCGCCGCTATATCCGCTGGGTGGAGCGGCTGGCCGGGGTGCTGCTGATCGCGGTGGGCCTGCTGCTGCTGACGGGGAGCTTCACCCTGCTGTCGGGATGGCTCCAGGGATTGACGCCGACGTTCCTCCGCTCGCGACTCTGAGAGGGGAGTCATGAGGGAGCGGTGGGGAGTGCTCGCAGCGCATCCGCGGGCCGTCATTCCTGCGCCGTATCACCGACCTCTTCCAGCGACTCCTCGAGCTGCTGCCGGCGCAGCAGCTGCCAGTAGCGCCCGCGCCGCTCGAACAGGTCGTCGTGCCGGCCGGTTTCGACGATGCGTCCCCGGTCCAGGACCACGATGAGGTCGGCGTCGCGGACGGCGGTGATGCGGTGCGAGACGACCAGCGTGGTCACGCCGGCCAGGGCCCGCTTGAGCTCCCGGAGGATGGCGGCCTCCGTGTCGGTGTCGACCGCCGAGAGCGCGTCGTCGAGCACCACGACCTCGGGCCGGCGCGCGAGGGCCCGCGCCAGCGCGGCCCGCTGCTTCTGGCCGCCGGAGAGATTGATCCCGCGCTCGCCCAGGACGGTGTCGTAGCCCGCGGGGAAGGCCCGCACGGTCTCGTCGAGCTGCGCCACCCGGGCGGCGGCCGCGGTGGCCTCGTGGTCCAGCTCGCCCAGGGAGATGTTCTCCCCGATGGTCTGCGAGAACAGGAACGTCTCCTGCGGGACGAACCCGACCGCCCGCCTGAGGGCGGGGAGGTCGAGCTCCCCGAGCGGGATGCCGTCGAGCAGGATCTCGCCGCGGTCGGGGTCGGCCAGCCGCGGCACCAGCTCGACCAGGGTGGTCTTGCCGGCGCCCGTCGCCCCCACGATGGCGACCCACGATCCGGACGGCGCCGCGAACGAGACGTCCTGGAGCGCCCAGCCCCGGTCGCCGCCCGACCCGTCGGCCGGCCGCGGCACCGGGTAGCGGAACCACACGCCGCGGAA
This sequence comes from uncultured Gemmatimonadales bacterium, assembly GCA_963729955.1. GTDB lineage: Bacteria > Gemmatimonadota > Gemmatimonadetes > Gemmatimonadales > JACORV01 > Fen-1245. The sequence continues at coordinate 90,326 of CAVSQA010000016.1, read as the reverse complement.
CTCGATGCCCCGCCCGCCGCGGGCGGCGGGCAGCGCGCGCGGCGCGGCGGGGCTCGTGATGGCCGGCCGCTCGTTCATCAGCTGCTGGATCCGGTCCATCGAGGCGGCGCCGCGCTGGAAGATGTTGATGACCCAGCCGAAGGCGATCATCGGCCAGACCAGCAGCACCAGGTAGGTGGTGAAGGCGATGTACTCCCCCAGCGTGACCGTGCCCCGCACCACGAGCAGGGAGCCGAACCAGAGGGTGAACACGCCGCCCGCGCCGCCGAAGAAGGTGATCAGCGGGAACAGCGCGCCGAAGGTCTGCGCCAGCCGCATGTTGCGCCGCAGGTACTCGAAGTTGAGCGCCGCGAACTTGCGCGTCTCCTGGGCCTCCTGGCGGTACGCGCGCACCACCCGCACCCCGCTCAGGTTCTCGTGCGCCTGCGTGGTGAGCGTCGAGAAATGCTCCTGCACCGCCTCGAAGCGGCGGTGAATGGTCCGGCCGAGAATCACCATCACCGTCGGCATGCCGAGCAGGGGCAGCAGGCCCAGCGCGGTGAGCCGCCAGTCGATGCGCACCATCAGTGGGATGGCCATCAGCGCGCGGCTGACGGTGTCGGTCAGGTACATCACCGCCGGGCCCGCGGCCATCCGCACGGCCGCGAGGTCGTTGGTCGCCCGCGCCATGATGTCGCCGGTCGGGGTGCGGTGGTAGAACGACGGCTGCAGGGTGGCCAGATGCCGGAACAGCGCGTTGCGGAGGTCGTACTCCATCCAGCGGCTGACGGCGTTCAGGATCTGGCGCATCCCGAACCGCGCGGCGCCCGCCAGCAGCGCGGCGCCCACCAGGCCGACGGCCATCAGGAGCAGCAGGTGGGCCGCGCCCGGGCGGCCGAGCGCGTCCACGCCGCGCCGCAGGAAATCGGGCGCGGCCAGCGTGAACACGTTGGCCACCGCGACCAGCAGCAGCCCGACCGCCATCCGGCCGACGTACGGGCGGTAGTACGGGAGCAGCGCGCGCAGGCTCTCCATCTACCGGCTCGCCGGCGCCTCCGGATGGAGGTAGCGCGCCAGCCACTCGTGGACGGTCGTCCACCACACCACCTGGTTCTGCAGCTTCAGCACCCAGTGCCCCTCGTCGGGGAAGTAGAGGAACCGCGAGGGCACGCCCTGCCGCTGCAGCGCCGTGAAGGCCTGCATCCCCTCCGTCTCCGGCACCCGGAAGTCCCGGCCGCCGTGGATGACCAGCTCCGGGGTGCGCATCTGCTGCGCGAAGTGGTCGGGCGACCAGCGCTGGTAGTCGGTGCGGTCGGTCCACGGCGGCCCGCCGAGGTCGTGCTCCGGGAACCACAGCTCCTCGGTGGCGCCGTACATCGACGAGAGGTTGAAGTCGCCGTCGTGTGCGACCAGCGCCTTGAAGCGCGTGGTGTGACCGTTGATCCAGTTGACCATGTGGCCGCCGAACGAGCCGCCGGCCGCGCCCATGCGGGTCGAGTCCACGTAGGGCAGGGCCGCCACGACGTCCACGCCCTTCATGATGTCCTCGTATACCTTGCCACCCCAGTCGCGCCCGATCTGGTCGACGAAGCGCTGGCCGAAGCCGGTGGAGCCGCGCGGATTGGGCATGAACACCACGTAGCCCGGCGCCGCGAACATCTCGGGGTTCCAGCGCGGGTGGAACTGGTCGAGCCACGCGCCCTGCGGCCCGCCGTGCACCAGCACCAGCAGCGGGTAGCGGCGCCGGGGGTCGAAGCCCGGCGGCTTGAGGAGCCAGCCGTACACGCTGTCGCCGGCGGCGCCGATCCAGCCCATCGCTTCGGCGGGTGGAAGGTCGAGGGAGTCGAGCAGCGCGGCGTTGAGCTGGGTCACCTCGAGCGGCGGCGCGGGATGCTGGTGGTCGATGCGCCACACGAAGACCTGCGGGGGCTGGTTGGTCGCGTCGCTCACGTAGGCCATCACGTCGTGGCCGGCGCTGCTGCCGAGCGAGATCTGCGAGGCGTCGCCGCCCGGGTGGATGTGCGTGGACGTCGCCGCCGATCGTGATGTGGAAGATCCGGTCGACCTGATGGTCTTCGGCGATGGCGATGAGGCCCTCCGAGCTCGGCTCCCACGCGTACTCGTTGACCCAGCGGTCGAACGCCTTGGGCAGCTCGCGCACCGCGCCGGTGGCGCGGTCCTTCAGCATCAGGCGGACGCGGTCGGATTCGTACCCGGCGTGCTCCTGAGAGAGGAAGGAGAGGTGGCGGCCGTCGGGCGAGTAGGCGGGCGCCGACTCGGCGCCGGGCATCTGGGCCGTCTGGTTCACCGGCTCGCCGCCACCGACGGGCACCGTGTAGATGTCGGAGTTCGTGGTCCACGCCTGGTCACGCCCCACCTTGGTGGTGAAGGCCAGCTCCCTCCCGTCCGGGCTCCAGGCGTAGTCGGCGGAGCCGCCGAAGGGCGGCACCGGCGTGTCGTAATCCTTCCCGGCCAGCAGGTCGCGCGGCGTCCCGCCCGCGGCGGGCACGACGAACAGGTGGCTGCGCGTGCCGTCGTCCCACGCGTTCCAGTGGCGGTAGAGCAGCTGGTCGTAGATCCTGGCCCGGCTCGGCTTCCGCTCTTCCTCGCCCGCCCGCCGCTGATTGCACGCGTCGTCGGCGCACGCGGGATAAACCTGTGACACGAAGGCGAGCATCCCGCCCGCGGGCGCCCACACCGGCCCATCCGCTCCGGTCGACAGGCTCGTCAGCTGCCGCCGCGCGCCCGTCGCGGGCTCGAACACCCACACCTCCGGCGTCCCGCCGCGGCTCGTGACGTAGGCGAGCGCCGTGCCGTCGGGCGACCACCGCGCGCTGCGGCCCCCCAGGGAGTCGGTCGAGACGCGCCGCGCGTCGCCGCCGGCGGCGGGCACCAGCCACAGGTCGGTCTGCTTGCGGTAGGCGGCGGGATCGGCCGTGGTCACGTTGTAGGCCACCCAGCGCCCGTCGGGGGAAACGGCGGGCTCCGCGGGACGCGCGATGCTCAGGAAGTCCCGGATGGTCATGGCGTGGCGCTGCTGCGCCCGGGCGGGGTGGGCCGCCAGGGCGAGCGCGGAGAGGGCGAGGAGGATGCGGCGTGTCATGAGACGCCTCGGGGTGGGGTGAAGCGGGCTACCAGCCCGCCGCGCCGCCGCTGCGGCGCGGGTCCGCCAGGCCCTGGAGGCCCTGCGGCGTGACGAGCACGGCGTTGACGTCGCCGATGGTGAGCGGCCGCCCGCGGAGCGCGTGGCCCATCGCCTCGAGGGCGGCACGCTGGTCGGCGGTGATGCCGCCGGCCTCGTAATAGAGCGAGTCGGGCAGCGCCTGGTGATGGATGCGCGGTGCGCACACCGCGTCCGCCAGCGACATGTCGTGATCGATGACGTTGGAAAGGACCTGGGCGACGGCTGAGATGATCCTGGGCCCGCCGGGCGAGCCGGCCACCAGGGCCAGGCGGCCGGACGGATCGAGCACGATGGTGGGGGCCATCGCGGACAGCATCCGCTTGCCGGGCTGGATGGCGTTGGCCTCGCCCTGGATCAGACCGTACAGGTTCGGGGACCCGGGCTTGGAGGCGAAGTCGTCCATCTCGTCGTTGAGCAGGAAGCCGGCGCCGTCCACCGTGAGGGCGGAGCCGAAGTCGTCGTTGAGCGTGGTGGTGATCGCGACGGCGTTGCCTTCCGGGTCCACGATGGAGTAGTGCGTGGTGTGGCTGCCCTCGACCACGGCCGGCATCGCGGCGGACGGCGTCGCGCGGCCGGGGTCGATGCCGCGGCGCAGCTCGGCGGCGTAGCGCTTGCTGGTGAGCCGGGCGAGCGGCATGGCCACGAAGTCGGGATCCCCGAGGAAGCGGTTCCGGTCGGTGAACGCCCGCCGCATCGCCTCGATCCACAGGTGCAGCAGCGGCGTGCTCCCGAACGCGGGGAGCGGATCGTATCCCTCGAGGATGTTGAGGATCTCGGACACCGTGACGCCGCCGCTCGAGGGCGGGGGCATCCCGATGATGCGCCATCCGCGGTACGTGGTCTCGAGCGGATCGCGCCACTTCGGCCTGGTAGTGGGCGAGGTCGTCCTTGGTGATGATGCCGCCGCTCCGCTGCATCTGGCCCACGATCCGGTCGGCGATGCCGCCGCGGTAGAACGCCGTCGCGCCCGAGTCGGCGATCAGCTCGAGGGTGCGCGCCAGGTCGCTCTGGCGCAGCGTGTCGCCCCGCTCGGGCGGCCGGTCGTTGGAGAAGAACGTCGCCACGGTGGAGGGGAAGAGCTTGAGCCGCCGGAGCGACGTGGTGTCGGCGAACGAGGCGGCGCGGGCCGAGTCCACGACGAAGCCGTCCCGCGCGAGGCGGATCGCGGGCTCGAGCAGGTCGCGCCACGGCAGCCGGCCGAAGCGCCGGTGCATCTCGGCGAGCCCCGCGACCGAGCCGGGAACCCCCGACGGCGAGCGCGCCCGGTGAGGCTGCGGTCGGTCATCCGGCCGTCCGCGTCGAGATACATGTCGCGCGTCGCGGCGGCGGGGGCCGTCTCGCGGTAGTCGAGCGTGAAGGCGTGGCCGTCGGCCGCGCGGTAGACCAGGAAGCCGCCGCCGCCGATATTGCCGGCCTGCGGATGCACTACGGCGAGCGCGAAGCCGACCGCCACCGCCGCGTCGATCGCGTTGCCGCCGCGGCGCAGCACCTCGACGCCGACCGCGCTGGCGAGCGGGTGGTCCGAGACGACCATCGCGTAGCGGCCGGTCGCGGGCTGGGGCGGCCGCGCGAACCGCCACCCGGCCGGGAAGGCTCCGGTCCAGGTGGTCGCCAGTCGGGCCCCGGGGGCGCCGCACCCGGCGGCCAGCAAGGCCAGCAACAGCGCCCGGCTTCTTGGCATGGCACGTACGCTAGCCGCGGGGCCGACACGGCGCCAGCTTTGACGCGTGCGCCGGCGCGCGGCGCTCGAACCGGAGCTCGCCCGATGATGCGCTTCCCGATTGCCGTCCACCGTCTCGTCCCGCTGCTCGCGGCCTCGGCCGCGGCTCTCGCCGCGCCGGCCGCCGCGCAGGCGTCGCCGCTCAACTACATCTGTTACCGCGCGGCCGCTCGCCGCGGGTCGACGGCTCGCTCGACGACGCCGCCTGGCGCGCCGCCCCCTGGTCGCGAGGCGTTCGTGGACATCGAGGGCGACCGTGAAGCCGGCGCCGCGCTTCCGCACCCGGATGAAGATGCTGTGGGACGACCGCTACCTGTACGTCGGCGCCGAGCTCGAGGAGCCGCACGTCTGGGCGCACGATCACCCAGCGCGACGCCGTGATCTTCCACGACAACGACTTCGAGATGTTCATCGACCCCGACGGCGACGCGCAGAACTACGTCGAGCTGGAGATCAACGCGCTGAACACCGTGTGGGACCTGTTCCTCGAGAAGCCCTACCGCGACGGCGGCCACGCGGACAACGCCTTCGACATCGTCGGGCTCAAGACCGGGGTCCGCGATCCTGGGCACGCTGAACCATCCGGCGCGACACCGACTCGGCGTGGACGGTCACGCTGGCGATCCCGTGGCGCGTCGCTCGAGCGCGCGAGCGAGACCACCTCCGCGCCGCGCCCGGGCCAGCGGTGGCGCATCAACTACTCGCGGGTGGAGTGGCGCACCACCGTGGAGAACGGCGCGTACCAGAAGGTGCCCGGGCTCCGGGAGGACAACTGGGTCTGGTCGCCGCAGGGCGATGGTCGACATGCACCAGCCCGAGCACTGGGGCTACGTCGAGTTCTCCGCCGTGCGGGCCGACCGCCGCCCCGCGACGCCGGAGCCGCCGGCGGAGCCGCGCGGCGCCTCCCGCGGCGGCCGCTCCTCCCCGGTGCTGAGCGGCTACCTGGCGGACGTGTCCGGCGCCATCATGGCGTACCACTCGCCGCACCCGGAGGCGGAGACGGCGCTGCTGGCGCGTGCGCGCCGCGACGTGCAGTCGGTGACCTGGCTGACCGACACGGTGCCCGCCTCGCTGGCGGCCGACACCGTGAGCTTCGTCTGGATCGCCGGCCTGGCGGGCAGCAAGGGCGCTCCACGACTTCGACTTCGCCATCGACGGCCGGCACGCCTTCACGTTCTCCAGCATCAGGGACTCCGCCGCGCGCGACTGGTCGGTGCGCGGAGCCGACGGCGCCAGCCTCAGCTTCCGCTCGACGCTGGTGGACCAGTTCCCGGACGTCTTCGGCTACATGACGCTGCGGCTCCCGCGCGCGGCCGTGACGCCCGGCCGGCCGCTGGTGCTCTCGGTCACCGGCGCAGGATGCCGAGAGCAACGACTGGTACATGACCTTCCGCCACCGGCTGGCCGCGCACCCGCGCGTGGCGCAGGACCCGGTGCTGGTGAAGGCGGGGGACTCGGTCGAGGCGCAGGTGCGGGTCATCCTCGACAACCTGGCGGGCGCCCGCGAGGCGACGGTCGAGCTGTCGCGGGCCGGCCGCCGGTCACCGCGCCGCTAGGGTTCGGCGCGAACGTGGTGCGCGCCCTCGCCGGGCCCGTGCCGCCCTCGGGCGAGGTGCACGTCGTGGTGCGGCTCGACGGCGCGGCCGCGCTCGACACGATGCTCGCGCTCCGGAGCCGTGCCGCGGCGCGACGTCTACCTGCTCCCTACTCGCACAACGACATCGGCTACTCCGATCTGCAGACCGCGGTCGAGCGGAAGCAGTGGCGCAACATCGAGGACGCGATGCGGCTGATCGAGCGCACCCGCGACTATCCGCCGGAGGCGCGCTACCGCTGGAACGTCGAGATGCTCTGGCCGGTGGAGAGCTGGCTCGCCCAGGCGTCGCCGGCCGACCGGGCGCGGTTCCTCGCCGACGTGCGCGAGGGGAGCATCGGGCTCAACGCGTTCCTACGCGGCGTGCTCTCCGGCCTCGCCACCGCGCCGGAGATGACGCACTTCTTCGACTATGCCCGCCGGCTGCGCGACCGCGGACAGCCTGCCCATCACCACGGCCCTGATCTCCGACATCCCGGGCCAGTCGTGGGGCATCGTCACCGCGCTGGCCCAGAGCGGCATCCGCTCGGTTCGCCATCGCGCCGAACAACGGCGACCGGATCGGCTACGTCCTGCAGGACTGGGGCGACCGGCCCTTCGACTGGGTCTCCGAGTCGCGGCAGGACACGGTGCTCACCTGGGTGGCCGGCGCGAGCTACTCGCTGTTCCACGAGGCGCGCATCCGCGTGTCCGGCGAGCAGCGGCTGTTCGCCTGATGCGGCGGCTCGACGACGCCGGCTATCCCGTACGTGCCGGTGCAGCTGCCCTACACGGTGGACGGCGACAACGGGCCGACCGACCCGGACCTGCCGGACTACGTGCGCGAGTGGAACGCGCGCTACGCGTCGCCGCGGCTGGTGATCGCGACGCACGCGCAGCTGTTCCGCGCCCTGGACGTCGGGCTACGCGGGGAAGCTGCCCGGTGGTCGCGGGCGACTTCACGGGCTACTGGGAGGACGGCGCGGCGTCCACGGCGCGCGAGACGGCGCTGGCGCGCGCGGCGTCGAGCCGGCTGGTCGCAGGCCGACGCGCTGTGCGCGATGCTCGATCCCGGCGCGTTCCCCGCCGGCGACGACTACGCCGCCTGGCGCGACGTGGTGATGTGGGACGAGCACACCTGGGGCGCGGCGGCGAGCATCGAGACGCCCGGACGCCCCCGACGTGGTGAGCCAGTGGCGGTACAAGCAGGCCTTCGCCCTCGGCGCCGACAGCGCCTCCCGCGCGCTCCTCGCGCGCGCGCTCGCCACCCGCGGCGCGGCCCTCGCGCGGGCCTTCGACGTGTTCAACCCGTCCTCCTGGATCCGGACCGATCTCGTCGCTGGTGCCGCCGCGAGCTGAGCCGCGGTGGGGACCGCGTGGTGGGCCCCGACGGCCGCGCCGTCCCGTCACAGCGGCTCACGACCGGCGAGCTGGCGGTGCTGGTGCGCGACCTGCCGCCGTTCGCGGGCGCGGCGCTACCGGGTGCGCCCGGGCCGGCCGCCGGCGGGCGGCGACGCGTCCGCCGAGGGGCAGACTGCGAGGACGGGCGGCTGGCCGCCGCCCTGGATTCGGCGAGCGGCGCCGTCGCGGGCCTGCTGTGGAACCCGGGCGACGTGGACCTGGTGGACCCGTCGCACCACCTCGGCCTCGCCGACTATCGCTACGTCGCGGGCCGCGACTCGGCCGCCGCCGCCGGACCCACCGGCGTGCGGCTGAGGGTCGGCGAGCGCGGCCCGCTGGTGGCGTCGCTGGTCTCGGAAGCCGCGGCGCCGGGCGCGCGGTCGCTCACCCGGGAGGTGCGGCTGGTGAGCGGGCTCGACCGCGTGGACGTGCGGGTGACCATCGACAAGACGGCGGTGCGCACGCCGGAGGGCGTCCACCTCGCCTTCCCGCTGCGGGTGCGCGGCGGCCAGCTCCGCTTCGACGTGGCGTCCGCCGTGGTCCGTCCCGACTCCGACCAGCTGAGCGGGTCGGCCCGGAACTTCGTCGAGGCGCGAGAGCTGGGTCGACGTGTCCAACGACAGCCTCGGGGTCACGGTGGCGACGCCCGACGCCCCGCTGGTGGAGATCGGCGGCATCAACGCCGAGTCGCCGTGGATGCGCTCGCTGCCGCGCTCGCAGACCTTCTACTCGTACGTGATGAACAACTACTGGCACACCAACTACAAGGCCGACCAGGAAGGTCCGGTCACCTTCCGCTACGCGCTGCGAGCGCACCGCGCCTTCAGCGCCGACGCGGCGGCGCGCTTCGGCGCGGAGGCGCGCGAGCCGCTGCTGGTGGCGGCCGCCGCCGGGCCTGCGCCGTCGCCGGCCCCGCTGCTCACGGTCTCGCCCGCCGCGGTGCTGGTGACGGCGCTCCGCCCGGGCCTCGCGCGCCGGTCGTGGATCGTCACCCTGCAGAACTGCGACGACGCGCCGCGGCGGGTGACGCTCCGCTGGCGCCGCGGCGGCCGGGTGGCGTGGACGACGAGCGACGGCGACGGCCGCCCGGGCGAGCGGCTGGCGGGGCCGCTCGTGCTGCCGGCGCACGGCACCGCGACCCTCAGGGCCGACGAGCGGTGAGCGGCGCGCCGTGGCTCTGGCGTGTGACGGCGGTCGGGCGTAACCTTCCCGAACCTCAACCGATCGGCTCACTTCCCACGATGGAGGCAGGCGGCTAGTGCCGGCGCGAAAGAAGGGCTCGACGGCGAGACCGGCGCGCCGACGAAAGAAGGGTGCCGGTCCCGGTGAGGCCCTGGAGACGCTGCGCCAGGCGCCGGAGTTGTGGCAGTCCTTGTTCGAGAACTCCCCCGACACCGTGCTGATCGTCGACCGCAACCGGCGCATCTCGTACGTCAACCGGGCGCCGGCGCCGTACACCCGCAAGCGCCTCCTCGGCACCAGCGTCGTCGACCATCTTCCGCCGGGCCAGCGCGCCGCCGCGGAGCAGCTGCTCGACCGCGTGTTCGCCACGGCGACGCCGGCGGGCCGGGAGTTCCTGGCGCCCGATTCGGCCAACCGGCCCACGCTCTACGAGGTGCGGGTCCTGCCCATCACGCGGAAGGGCCGCGTGGGCGCCGTGCTGATCACGGCCGTGGACGTCACCGAGCGGCGCTGGGCGGAGACGCTCCAGCGGGCCACCCAGCGCATCTCGGAGGCCGCCCTCACCACCCGGGACCTGCAGGGCCTGTTCGCCGCCATTCACGCGATCGTGGGCGAGCTGATGCCGGCCGGCAGCTTCTACATCGCGCTGTACGATGCGGAGCGCGACCTGATCACCTTCCCGTACTACGTGGACGAGATGGACGTGGAGTGCCCGAGCCCCAAGCGGCCCGGCAAGGGCCTGACCGAGTACGTGCTGCGGACCGGGCGCGGGCTGCTGGTGACCCCCGATGTCCAGGAGAAACTGGAGCGCCTGGGCGAGGTGGAACTGATCGGGCCGCCCTCCATCGACTGGGTGGGCGTGCCGCTGCAGACCGGCGGGAAGACCATCGGCGTGCTGGTGGTGCAGACCTACACCGAGGGGCTGCGCTACGGGGAGGTGGAGCTCAACATCCTCCGCTTCGTGTCCACCCAGGTCGCGATGGCCATCGAGCGCAAGCGCGCCGCCGACGCGCTGCGCGACAGCGAATCGCGGCTGCGGGCGCTGGAGGGCGCGACCACCGAGGCCATCGTGCTGCACGAGAACGGGCGCATCGTCGAGGTCAACGACGCCTTCCTGCGGACGTTCGGCTACGACGAGCCCGGCGAGGTGGTCGGCCGGTCCGTGCTCGACTTCGGCACGACGGAGGGCCGGCAGCGGGTGATGGAGGCGATCCGCGACGGGCGGGTGACGCCGTACGAGGCCGAGGGCCTGCGCAAGGACGGCTCGACCTTCCTCGGTGAGCTGTCGGCGCGCATGGCCCAGTTCCGCGGGCGCCCCATCCGGATGGTCGCGATCCGCGACGTCACGCTGCGCAAGCGCGCCGAGGAGGCCCTGAAGACCAGCGACCGGATCTTCCGCGCCGTGATCAACAGCGTGCCCATCGTGCTGTTCGGGTGGGACGCCCAGGGCACGTTCGTGCTGTCGGAGGGGAAGGGGCTCGAAGCGCTCGGCCTCAAGCCGGGCGAGGTGGTGGGGCGCTCGGTGTTCGACGTGTACCGCGAGTACCCCGACCTCCTGGCGGACGCGCGCCGGGCCCTGCGCGGCGAGGTGTTCAGCACGGTCGCCTCGATCGGGACGGCGCGCTTCGACGTGTGGTACTCCCCGGTGCGCGAGGAGGGCGGCGCCATCACCGTGATCGGCGTGGCGGCGGACGTGACCGCCAAGATGGCCCTCGAGACGCAGCTCCGGCAGGCCCAGAAGATGGAAGCGGTCGGGCGGCTCGCCGGCGGCATCGCGCACGACTTCAACAACCTGCTCACCGCCATCCTCAGCTACGTGGACTTCCTGCTGGTCTCGCTCGGCCCCGAGCACCCGGCGCGCAACGACGCGGAGGAGGTGCGGCGCGCGGCGCTCAAGGCCGCCGACCTCACCCGCCAGCTGCTCGCCTTCAGCCGCCGGCAGGTGCTGCAGCCCAAGCTGCTCGACCTCAACGTCATCGTCATCGAGATGGAGAAGCTGCTGCGCCGGCTGATCGGCGAGGACGTGGTGCTGCACACCGACCTCGCCGCCGACCTCGGCCTGGTGCGGGCCGATCCGAGCCAGCTGGAGCAGGTGATCGTGAACCTGGCGGTCAACGCCCGCGACGCGATGCCCGTGGGCGGGAAGCTGACGATCGAGACGGCCGAGACCGACGCCGACGAGGTGCGCAGCCACGGGCAGGCCGTCGTGGAGCCGGGGCGGTACGTGATGCTCCGCATCCGGGACACGGGCCAGGGCATCGACGCCGCGACGCGGGCCCGCATGTTCGAGCCGTTCTTCACCACCAAGGAGCAGGGCCGGGGCACCGGGCTCGGCCTGGCCACGGTGTACGGCATCGTGAAGCAGAGCGGCGGCTACATCTGGGTCGACAGCGAGCTGGGTCGCGGCACCGCGTTCACGGTGCACCTGCCGCGCGTCGAGGCGCCGGCGGCGGACGCCGCGCCGCGCGGCCCGCTCGCGTGAACGGGCGCTCCCGGTCGCGTTGTCCCGCCCTGGGCGGCGCGTAGATTCACCGCCGGCCCATGACGCCGTCCTCCGCACCGCACGATCCCAGGCTCACCGAGCAACGGAATCCCGACACCGTTGACATCGACCTCGCCGACGCCGCGCGCATCGTCGAGCTGCTGAACCGCCAGGATCGCCTGGTGCCGGAGGCGGTGTGGGCCGTGCGCGACCCGATCGCCCGCGCCATCGAGATGGTCGAGCGGGCGTTCCGCGCCGGCGGCCGCCTGTTCTACGTGGGCGCCGGGACCAGCGGCCGCCTCGGCGTGCTCGACGCGTCCGAGTGCCCGCCCACCTTCGGGTCTCCGCCCGACATGGTCCAGGGCATCATCGCCGGCGGGGCCGCCGCGCTGGTCCGAGGCTCGGAGGGCGCCGAGGACGACGTCGACGCCGGCGGCGAGGCGGTGGAGGCGCGGGACGTGCGGGCCGGCGACGTGGTGTTCGGCATCGCCGCCAGCGGCACGACGCCGTACGTGCGCGGCGCCCTGGCCCGCGCGGCCGCGCGGGGCGCCGGCACCGTGCTCCTCTCGTGCACCGACCCGCCGCGCGACCTCCTGGCGAACGTGGACATCGCGATCCTGCCCAAGGTCGGCCCCGAGGCGCTCACCGGCTCGACGCGGATGAAGGCCGGCACCGCGACCAAGCTGGTGCTGAACACCGTCACGACCGGCGCGATGATCCGGATGGGCCGCGCGTACGGCAACCTGATGGTCGATCTGGTCGCGCTCTCCGACAAGCTGAAGGACCGCGGGGAGCGGATCGTGATGGAGGTGTGCGGGGTCGAGCGCGAGGCGGCGCGCCGCGCCCTCGCCGACGCGGCCGGGCACGTCAAGACCGCGATCGTGATGCTCAAGCGGCGCGTGGACCGCGCCGGCGCCGAGCGGCTGCTCGCCGAGGCCGGCGGGTACGTGCGCCGCGCCGTGGGCGAGCCCCCGCCGCCCGTCAAGGGCGCCGCGCGTGGCTGACCCGGGCGGCGCCGTGCTGGCCGTCGGACTGATGAGCGGGACCTCGCTCGACGGGGTGAGCGCGGCGCTGGTCAGGATCGTGGAGCCGGCCGCGGGCGAGTTCGGCCTCGAGCTGGTGGCGTTTCTCACCGTGCCGTTCAGCGACGCCCAGCGGGATCGCGTGGGCAACACCATCACCGGGGGGAGCGCCAGGGAGCTGGCGCTGCTGGACGCCGACCTGGGCGCCTGGCTGGCCGACGCGGCGCTGGCCGTGCTGGCCCGGGGCGGCGTCGCCCCCTCGGCGCTGGGGTTCGTCGCGTCGCACGGGCAGACCATCTGGCACGAGCCGCAGCGCGCGAGCCTGCAGCTCGGCGACGCGGCGGTGATCGCCGAGCGGCTTGGCGTGCCGGTCGTGTCCGACTTCCGTTCGCGCGACGTGGCCGCCGGCGGCCACGGTGCCCCGCTCGTGCCACGCGCCGACCGGCTGCTGTTCGCCGGGCCCGACGGCCCGCGGGCGCTCCTCAACCTGGGCGGCATCGCGAACTTCACCGTGGTCCCGCCGCGCGGCTCCGCCGCCCCGCTGCTCGCGCTCGACACCGGTCCGGGCGTGATGGTGATCGACGAGTGCGTGCGCCGCCTCTTTCCCGGCCGCCGGTTCGACGAGGACGGCGCCATCGCCCGGACGGGCCGCGCGGTGGCGGCGGTGGTCGAGGCGAGCCTGGCGCACCCCTTCTTCGCCGCGCCGCCTCCCCGCTCCACGGGCCGCGAGGTGTTCGGCGTCGCCTATGCGCACCGGCTCATCACCCAGTGCAAGGAGCACGGCGCGTCGCCCGCCGATACCGTCGCGACCGCGGTGGCGGTGACGGCCCGCGCCATCGGCGCGGCGGCCGAGCGCTTCATCCCGGCGGAGCTGCGCCCGCTCGACGTCGTGCGCTCGGGCGGCGGCGCGCGCAACCCGGCCCTGGTCCGCGCGCGTCGAGGAGGCGTGGCGCGGCCCCGAGCACCGGGCCTTCGACGCAGCTCTTCTTCGACGGCGACGCCAAGGAAGCGGCCGTGTTCGCCTTCCTCGGCTACCTCACGCGGACCGGTCGCGCGGGCAACGAGCCCGCCGCCACCGGAGCCCGCGGCCCGCGCGTCCTGGGGCGGATCACGCCGGCGTGAAGCCGCTCGCCGCCCTGGTGCTGCCGGCCATCCGCTGGGACGCCGACCGCGGCTTCGCGCCCGCGCTGCCCGACGTGGAGGCGGCGCTCTCGCTCGGCGTCGGCGGCTTCATCATCTTCGGCGGAGAGCGCGAGGCGGTCGCGCGGCTGACCCGCGACCTGGTCGCGCGGCTCCCGGCACCGGCTGCTCGTGGCCTCCGACCTCGAGCGCGGAGCCGGGCAGCAGGTGGCCGGGCTCACCGCGCTACCGCCGGCGCTGGCCGTCGCCTCGCTCGGGCCGGAGGCCGTCGCCGAAGCCGCCACGATCACGGCCACCGAGGCGCGGGACGTCGGCATCGGGTGGGCGTTCGCCCCGGTCCTGGATCTCGACGTCGAGCCGGCCAACCCGATCGTGCAGACGCGCGCGCTGGGCGAGGACCCGGAGGCCGTCGGCCGGGCCGGCGCGGCCTGGGTGAGCGCCTGCCAGGCGGCCGGCGTGCTCGCCTGCGCCAAGCACTTCCCCGGTCACGGCCGCACCACCGGCGACTCGCACGTCGAGCTGCCCGTGGTCGGCGCGCCGCGCGACGCGCTCGAGGCCGACCTGCTGCCGTATCGCTGGGCGGTGGGCGCGGGCGTGGCCGGCGTGATGACGGCGCACGTCGCGTATCCGGCGCTCGATCCCTCGCGGCCTCGCCGCCACCTACTCGCGGCCCATCCTGGACGGCCTGCTGCGGCGCGAGCTGGCCTTCGACGGGCTGGTGGTCACCGACGCGCTCATCATGGAAGGGGCGCTGCGCGCGGCCGGCGAGCAGGCGGGCGCCGTGCGGGCGCTGGAGTCGGGCTGCGACCTGCTGCTCTATCCCCACGACGTGGCCGGCGTGGTGGCGGCGCTCGAGCGGGGAGCCGCCTCGGGGGCGCTGGAGGCGCGCCGGCTCGACGCGTCGCTGGCCCGGCGGCTCGCCGCCGCCGAGCGCGTGGCCGCGGCGTCGCGGCTGGGGGCCATCGAGCTCGCGCGGCACCAGGGACGCGCGCGCGCCCTCGCCCGGGCGGCGGTGCGGCCGCTGCGCGGCGCGCCGCGCGCCGCGCGCCTGGTGGTGGACCTCGTCGTCGTGGACGACGACGCCGGCGGGCCGTATCCCGTCCCGCCGCGCAGCGCCTTCGCGGACGAGCTGGCGGCCCGCGGCGTGCGGGTGGCCGCGGGGGGCGAGCGGGTGGTGCTGCTCTTCGCCGACGTGAAGAGCGGGAAGGGGCGGGCGACGCTCTCCGCCGCGAGCCGCGAGAACCTGGCCCGGGCCCTGACCGCGCCCGCCACCGTGATCCTGTTCGGGCACCCGCGGCTGCTCGCCGAGATGCCCGGCGGCGGCCCGGTGTGGTGCGCGTGGTCGGGCGACGTCGCGATGCAGCGGGCGGCGGCCGAGCGCCTGCTGGCCGGCTAGTGCGTCCCCTCGACTGGCTGGTCGTCGCCGCCTACCTCGGCGGCACGCTGGCGCTCGGGCTGTGGCTGGCGCGCCGCGGCTCGCAGAGCCTCGCCGACTACTTCGTCGGCGGGCGCGCGATCCCCTGGTGGCTCGCCGGCGCCTCGATGGCCGCGACCACCTTCAACGTGGACACGCCGCTCTACGTCACCGGCGTGGTGGCGCGGCGCGGCATCGCCGGCAACTGGGAGTGGTGGAGCTTCGCCTTCACCCACGTCCTGATGGCGGTGGTGCTCGCGCGGCTGTGGCGGCGCGCGACCGTCATGACCGACGCCGAGCTGATCGAGCTGCGCTACGGCGGCCGGCCCGCCGCGATCCTGCGCGGCACCCGCGCGCTGCTGTTCGCGATCCCCATCAACTGCCTCGGCATCGGCTACGGCATGCTGGCGATGCGGAAGGTGCTGGTGGCCCTCGGGGTCATGGACGCGCTCCCGCTTGCCGGGCGACCCGCAGCTCTGGGCCGTGCTGGCCATCGTCCTCGTGACGCTGGTGTACGCGGCCGCCTCCGGGCTGTGGGGCGTGGTCACCACCGACTTCCTGCAGCTGGTGCTCGCGCTGCTGGGCGCGATGCTGGTCGCCGGCTACGCGCTGCAGCGAGATCGGCGGCCTCGGGGCGCTGCGCGAGCGGCTGGTCCAGCTCGGCCACGCCGACACGCTGCGCCTGCTGCCGCGTCCCGGCGACGTCGCGCTGCCGTTCGGCACCTTCCTCGCCTACATCGGCATCCAGTGGTGGGCGTACCGCGGCGCCGACGGCGGCGGGATGTTCGTGCAGCGCCTCTCGTCGGTGCGGGACGAGCGCGCGGCCGAGCGCGCAGCGGGGCTGTTCAACGTCCTCAACTACGTGGTCCGCACCTGGCCGTGGGTGGTCGTCGCGCTCGCGGCGATGGTCGTGCTGCCGGGCCTCAAGGACCCGGAGACCGCCTATCCGCTGATGATGCGGCAGTACCTCCCCGTGGGCGTGCTCGGCCTGGTCTTCGCCTCGCTCGTCGCCGCCTTCATGTCCACCGTCTCGACCCAGGTCAACTGGGGCGCGTCGTACATCGTGCGCGACCTGTACCAGCGGTTCGTGGCGCGCGAGGCGGCGGAGGGGCGGCTGGTGCTGGTCGGGCGCGTCGCGACCGTCGTCATCACCCTGCTCTCGGCCGCGGCGAGCTTCGCGATGGACGACGTCGGCAAGATCTTCCGCTTCATCATCCTGGTCGGCAACGGCTCGGGCACGGTGCTGCTGCTGCGGTGGTTCTGGTGGCGCGTCAACGCCTGGGCCGAGTGGGCGGCGCTCCTCGTGGCGCCGCTGATCGCGCTGCTGGCGACCTTCGTGCCGGGGCTCGACCGGCTGAGCTTCGGCGCCAAGCTCGCGCTGACCGCCTTCGGCACGCTGGCCATCTGGGTGCCCGTGATGCTGCTGACGTCGCCGGAGCGGCCGGCGGTGCTGGACGCGTTCTACGCGCGGGCGCGGCCCGGCGGGCCGGGGTGGCGCGCCGTGCGGGCGGCCCTCGGCCTGGAGCCGTCCTCGGCCCTGGGGCGCGACTTTGCGGAGGCCGGCGCGACGCTGGTGATGGTGCTGGGTGCGATGCTGGCCATCGGCGGCGTCGTCGTGGGGTCGGCGGCGTGGGCGCTCGGGGCGTCGGCGGCGCTGCTGGCAGGTTGGGTGCTGCGGAGGAAAGTGAGAGGTGAGAGGGTGAGAGGTGAGAGGACAACGTGAGACGTGAGCGGCGGATAGTGAGAGGTGAGAAGCGAGAGGCGTGAGAGGAATCCCCTCACGCCTCTCGCCTCTCACCTCGACCTCTCACCTCTCACCTGAACCTCTCACGTCTCACCTCTCACGCATAGCCTCTCAGAACATCAATCCCAGCCCCACCCCCAACCGACCCCCGGCCGCGTGCTGCCGAAGATGTCGGCGACGGACACGTCGAAATTGATGCCGAACCCCTGCAGCCCGTCCCCGCCGCCGATCATCGTCGCCCCCGCGAAGTCCCAGGAGCCGCCGGCCCGGAGCGGGAGGAAGCCCAGCACGCGGTACTCCGCGCCGGCCGAGACGAGCTGGCCGGGCTGCTGGTCGAGCCCCTGCTCGAGCCTGAGCTGCATGTCGCCGGCCACCGTGAGGGGGCCGTTCCGGAGCGCGGCGCCCAGGCGCAGCAGCCGCGAGAAGTCGGCGTTGGCCAGGAGCGCGCTCTCGAGCTTCCGGGCCGACGGATCGGCGGCGATCTGGGCGGCCGTCTTGAGGGTCAGCTGGGTGTCCGCCACCGTCACCACGCTCCCCGACGCCAGCTGCGAGTCGGCGCGCACCGTGCGCGCGTAGAACAGCCGGTTCTGGTCCCACGTCATCTTGCCGATCGCGTTCACGAGCACCGCCGAGAGCGTGATGCCGCGGCCGAAGAGCTGCAGGGCGCCGCCGAGATCCACGCCGTAGCCCTTGCCCGCCTGCCCGCCGCACATCCCCGTCGTGAACGGGTTGAAGTTGCCGCAGTGGGAGTCGTAGTTGGTGTAGACGGTCTCGCCGGCCTCGGTGGCGGAGAACAGCGGGTTGAACGCCACCTGGGTGCCGAGGTCGGCGGCCGAGCCGATGAAGTGGCCGATGACGTACTTGTAGGTCGCCCCGACCGAGAGGTGGCCGAGCGGAATGCGGAACGGCCACGCGAAGCTGCCGGCGATGGTGGTCGCCGCCCAGGCCCGTCCGTTGGAGCCCTCGGCCGTGAACGGCGACGAGGACCCCGGTCGCGGCGCGTTGCCGTACAGCGCCAGCCGCACGGCGTCCTTCCCGACGCCCACGTTCATCTGCCCCGCGGTGCCGACCAGCAGCGCGAACGGCCCGACGGAGAACCCGAACGGCGCGGCGCCCACGAACGAGCGCAGGGTGAGGGTCGAGTCCTTGATCTTGCCGAGCAGCGTCGCCTTGTCGGCGTCGTTGAGGAACGCGTGGGCGTACTTCTGCACGTCGGACAGGCCGTACGAGTTGCTGCCGAATTCGAGGTTCACGTGCGGCAGGTCGATCGAGAACGCCGGGCGGCCCACGGCGGCCAGCATCGCGGGGTTCCACGCCACCGCTTCGTAGCCGCGCGCGAGCGACGTGTAGGCGTCTCCCATCCCCAGCGCGCGGGTGGAGGGGTCGGGGAGCTGGGCGTGGAGCAGTGCCGGCGCCAGGAGGCCGGCCAGGACGAACGACATCCGTTTCATGGCGGTCCTCCTACTTGTGGGAGACGGCGATCCGCATGGTCGCCGACAGGCTGACGCCGATCGAATCGGTGCTGGCGATGGTCAGGTTGCCGCTGCCCGGGTTGCTCACCCGCCCGCGGAGCTGAATCCACAGCGGGGTACCGTCCTGCGCGGCGGTCTGCAGCATCGCGACCGAGGCCTGGGTCAGGTTGATGGAATCGGTCGCCGAGACGATCCCGGCGGCGAGGCTGATCGGAAAGACGATGGTGCCCGGGCCCGCCGCGTTGAGGTTGGCCTGCGCGCCGGCGACGAACAGCGTGTCGCTCGAGGCGACGCCCGCCGGCTTGGTGACGATGAGGGTCAGCAGGTCGCACGAGAGCGCGGGATTGGCCGCCGCCGAGCAGCGGGCGGGGTCGGTCACCAGGTTGTTCAGCACGTCGTTCAGCACGCCCGAGACGTCCTGCGGCTGCGGGGCGAAGCTCACGGCGAGCGACGCGACCGGGCGGGATGAAGTTGTTAGGGGCGGCGGGGACGTAGCTCGCCAGCGCGATGGGCTGGGTGCTCAGCGGCATGTACATGTCCGCGTCCCAGCGGGGTGCGAACGGAGGCTCCTTGCATGCCGCGAACAGCGTAGCCGCCGCGGCACCGACGAGTGCCAGCGTACGACGGAGTTGCATGGGCTTACTCCCGGGAAGAAGACGACAACAACGGCATGGCGCGGGCGATGGGGAGGCCGAACACGATCCGGCCGCTCGGACTCCCTGAGGCCGCCGAACTCGATGCCGATCACCTGTCCCTGGCGGTCGAAGATGGGGCTCCCGCTCGCGCCGGTTTCGCTGTAGGCGTCGAGCTGGAGCAGCGAGTCGGGCAGGATCTTCCCGATGGTGCCCGGAACCAGGGTCGGCCGCACGATCGGGCGGTCGGACGTGCCGCTCATCGGCGTGTCCATCCCTCCCGGATAGCCCAGCAGCGCGATCGGGTCGCCCACGCTGGCGCTGTCGGGCCTGAGCCCGCGCACCACCGGGTACGATGCCCGCGTCGGTGACCTGCACCGACGCGATGTCGGCGTCGCTCGAGACCCGCTCGAGGATGGCGTGCAGCACGTCCGTGGTGCCGGCGAACTGGACGCCGATCAGCACCGGGGCGCGGCCCGCGTGATCGATCACCACGTGCTTGTTGGTGAGAAGGAGGCCGCTCGAGGACACCGCGAAACCCGTCCCGGTGAACACGGAGTCGTCGGGGAACTTGACGAAGATCATCGCGACGGCGCGCGCGTTGGCGCGGTGGATGGCCGCCCAGTCCACGCCCTGGGCTTCCGTGATCCCGTGCCGCTGCCGCTGGACCGCGGCGAACTGCTGCTGCAGCGCGGCGAGCCGCGCCGGGTCCCGCTCCGTCTGCAGCTCGGCGCGGAGGGTCCTGGCCTCGGAGTCCGCGCGCGGCCTGGGCGATCCGCAGCGCCCGTAGCTCCCTGGTGAGGGAGTCCACCTGGCTGCCGATGGTGGCCACCTGCTGCTGGGCGGTGCGCCCCTGCCACAGCACCACGCCCACCGCGGCGAGCACCACGACCCCGAGCACGATCAGCGACGCGCGGTAGCGCGAGGCCTGCTGGCTCACCTGGGCGCGCAGCACCGAGGTGTTGGACGGCGCCGCGGCCCGGGCGGCCGGCGGGTGTGGCGAGGCGTCCCTGGTCGCGCCGGGGGACCTGGCGCCGGCGGGCGCGTGGACGGCCGGCACGACCTGCTCCGCGCCGTCGGCCACGAGCTGGAATTCCACCTCGGGTCCGTTGGGGCCGCAGCGGATCCTGTCGCCGGGGGTGAGCGTGGCGTCGGCGGCGATCCGGTGGCCGTTCAGGAACGTGCCGTTGCGGCTCTCGAGGTCCCGCAGCACGTAGTGGTCGCCGCTCTTGAGCACCGCCGCGTGGCGGGTCGACGCGTCGAGATCCTGTTCGGGGTCGAAGCGGACGTCCGACTGCGGGGAACGGCCCAGCCCGACGTAGGCCTTGTCGAACGCCTCGCGGTGGCCGGCGCGCCCGCCCGACAGGATCCTGAACTCACACCTCATGTCGTGACGCGCGCCTTCCCGCGAGAGGAGTCTACAACTTCCACCACTTCTTCTTGTTCGTGCCGGGGTTCGGTTTCCGGATCGTGGGTTCGGTCTTGCGTCCGGGCATGTCCTCCGGCTTGTAGACCGGGACCGGCTCGGTCGTCGACTCCGTGTCGAGCAACGGGTACACCTGGTGGCCGAGCGGCTCGGTGCCGTCGGGGTCCGGCAGCCCGCCGCCGAACCGCGCCACGATGCACGTGATGTTGTCCGGACCGCCGCGCTCGTTCGCCAGTTCGATAAGTTCCTTGCAGGCGGCGACGAGGTCGGTGGTCTGGGTCACAATGGCCAGGATCTCTTCCTTCTTGACCAGCCCCGAGAGCCCGTCGGAGCACATCACCAGCATGTCGCCCTTCCTGCAGCTCCTGGCGCGTCAGGTCCACCTTGACGTGCGGATCGGGGCCCAGCGCCTGGAGGATGATGTTGCGGCGCTCGCTGACGGCCGCCTCCTCCTCGGTGAGCTCGCCCGCGTCCACCAGCCGCTGCATCAGCGACTGGTCCTTGGTGATCTGCGCGATGCGGCCCTGGCGGATCAGGTAGCCGCGGCTGTCGCCGATCTGGGTGAGGTAGAGCGCCCCCTGGAACACGCCCGCGGCCGTGGTGGTGGTGCCCATCCCGCGCACCTCGAGGTGCGCCGCCGCGTACTCGTGGATCTGCTGGTTGGCGATCTCCACCGCTTCCTTGAGCCGGTAGGCGAACCGCTGCTCGCTGACCTCCTGGTCGTTCCCCCACTGCGTGATCAGGTGGTTGAAGACCGTCCCGGTCGCCATCTCGCTCGCCACCTCGCCGGCGGCGGCGCCGCCCATACCGTCGGCGACCATGAACAGCGAGCCGCGCCGCCCGACGTCGTGCTCGCGCACCTCGGGCTGCAGCGACGCGTTGCGCGTGGTGAGGTCCGCGACGATGAAGCTGTCCTCGTTGTGGTCGCGGGCCTTGCCGACGTCGGTCCGGCCGAAGACTTCAACGCGCACGGGGCGGTCGGTCATGGGCCCTTCAGGCGAGGGTCGAGTTCGGCGGCACGTCCATGCCAAACGTTGTAGTTGGTGTTGTCGTTCAGGACGCCGTACGACTGGGCGATGACCTCCGCCGCCTTGGCCCGCGTGAGTGCCGGCAGCGGCGGGGCCAGGTTCCAGTACCGGAACCCGAGCGCCCGCGCGTCGGCGGCATAGGCGCTGGTGTCGCGCTCCAGCCGGTCGAGCGCTGCCAGGAGCTCACGATCGGCGCGGTCGCCCACGGCCTCGCCGGACGCCGGATGCGCGGCCTGGCTCTGCGTGCGGACGGGCGTCGTGCGTGGCGGCTGCGCCTGGGCGCGCTGACTCGTGTGGGTCGCCGGCGGCTGGCTCGCGTTGGACGCCGTCTGCGTGTCCGTCGGCGCCGGCGCCGCGTGCTTCGTCGTGTCGGCGGCCGCCGCGCCGAGCTGCGGACGCTTCCCGCCGCCCATCGTGAGGTAGGCCGCCACGGCGATCACGCCCACGCCGGCCGCGCCGCCCAGCACCGCCGCCAGCGGGAACTTCTTCGCCACGCCGGAGCGGCCCGCGGCCGTGGGCGGCGCGCCCCCCCCTTGGCCCGCGCGGCCCGGCGCGCGTGCTCCGCGTCCAGCAGCTGCGTCGCCGCGGTGGTCACCGGCTCGGCCACCCGGGTGCCGGGCACCTGCGCCCCCATCACCACCTCCTCGGTGTCGCGCCCGAAGTCGCTGGCGCGCGCGTAGCGCGCGGCGGGCTGGCGGGCGAGCGCCCGGTCCAGCACCGCCTGCAGCCCGGGCGGGAAGGCGATGTCGGGACGCGCGAGGGCCAGCGGCATCGGGTCGTCGGTGAGCCGCTTGATCATCGTCTCCTGCGCGCTGTCGGCCTGGAACGGGAGCACGCCGGTGAGCATCCGGTAGAACACCAGGCCGAGCGAGTAGATGTCGCTGCGGCCGTCGAGCTTGTCGCCGGAGAGCTGCTCGGGGCTCATGTACTCCGGCGTGCCCACCACCAGCCCCGTCTTGGTCACCTTCTGGCCGGTCTCCTCGCCCGCCACCGCCTTCGCGATGCCGAAGTCCACCACCTTCACGACGTCCGCGCCGTCCCGGCCCTGCACGATCATGATGTTGTCGGGCTTGAGGTCGCGGTGCACGATGCCGAGGTCGTGCGCGGCCGAGAGCGCGTCGGCCGACTGCCGGAGGATGCGCGCCGCGCGCGCGGCCGGCAGCGCGCCCTCGCGCTCGATGATGTCGGTGAGCGAGGCGCCCTGGATGTATTCCATCGCGAGGTAGATGATGCCCTCGGGCGTCTCGCCGAAATCGTAGATCTGGCAGACGTTGGGGTGCGAGATGCGGCTGGCGTTGGACGCCTCCCGGTTGAACCGGCTGATGGCGTCCGGGTCGTTGGCCATCGACGGGTTCATCACCTTGATGGCGCTCTTGCGGCCCATCTTCACGTGCTCGCCGAGGTACACCGCGCCCATCCCGCCCTCGCCGAGCTTGCGGATGATGGCGTAGCGGTCCGCGACGACCTGGCCCACCAGGTCGGCGGTCGGGCTCTTGGCGCGGAGCGTCGAGCCGTCCACCGGACAGAACTTGACGTCGTCGGAATACTCGGTGGCGCAGACGGGACAGGTCTTCACGTCATCTCCACTACGAGCAGCTTGTCGCCCACCAGGATCTTGGAGCTCTTCTTGAGCGCCACGTCGCCGCGCGCGGCCACGGCGACGCCGTTGCGGCTGCCCGCGTCGGCGAGGACGAAGTCGGCGTCCTCCGAGCGGATCACCGCGTGCTGGGAGCTCATCGACGCGTCGTAGGGGAACGACCAGTCACCCGCGTCGCGGCCCAGCTTGATGTCGCGGCCCGGGGAGAGGTGGAACACGTCGCGCACGCTCCCGTCCACCCGGAGCTGCGAGATGTTGGCGATGTCCGCGCTCGGGATCAGCGAGCCCATGCGGCGCGTGGCGTCGGCGTCGGGCGCGTACGGCCCCGGGTAGCCGAGCCGCCGGAAGCGCAGCAGCTGGGAGCCGATGAGGATCATGTCCCCGTCCACCAGCCGGTGCGGGCCCTCGAGAAAGATCCACGTGCCGTTGCGCGAGCCGAGGTCCCGGACGCTGAGCTTGCCGTCCTTCCAGATGAACAGCGCGTGCATCGGCGAGAGGTAGATGTCGTCGGCGAAGGCCACGTCGGCACCGCCGCGGCCGATGGTGGTCTCCTCGCCCACCAGCGGATAGCGGGTGCTCTTGCTGCCGTCCTCGGCCATGAGCGCCAGCTGGATGGGCGGCTGCGAGGCGCGCTGGGGGGAGAAGACCTTGGTCGGCTCGTGCGGGCCCGACGCGCGGGGCCCCTGGCCCAAGGGCGTGGCGCAGATCGGGCAGAACTTGTAGTCGGCGCTGGCGATGGGCGCGCCGCAGTTGGGGCACTTGAGCGCGGCGGGCGCGCTGGCACGTCGCTCGGCGGTCGCCTTGATGCCGCCGACCGGTCGCTCGGCCGCCAGCCTGGCGCCGCAGTTCGAACAGAACGGCGTCGTGGCGTCCACCGGATGGCCGCACTGGGAGCAGGTCGGGCTCGCGGCGCCCGCGCCGGTCTTCGCGCCGCCCGACGGGTACACGCGCGTGGCCGGCGGAACCCCCGAGGCCGCGAGTGCGGGCATCGCCATGGCGGACGCGGTCAGGGGCTTGCCGCAGTCCATACAATAGCGCGAGCCCGGATCGTTGCCCCGGCCGCAGTGCGCACAGGTGATCACGTTACGGGTCGCCTCCGAGGGCGGAGAATTCGGCCAGAAGTGAGCGCCAATATACCGGCCGGTTCGGGGGCTGGTCAACTCAGCTAAATTGACGTTGCGCCGAGAGTTGGTGTACGTTGCGCGGACGATGCCACCACGCCGATCCTCCCTCCTGGCGGCCCTCGTCCTGGCCGCGGCCGCCGCCCCGGCCGCCGCCCTCGCCCAGCTGGCTCCCAGCCCCGCTCCGCCGTCCCTGCCGGCGATCGAAGCGGTGGACGGGCCGCTCGCCATCACCGTGGTCTATCCGCCGGCCGACGCCCTGGTCGACGCCCACGACACCACCTTCCTGTTCGGCGCCACGGGCAGCGGCCAGTCCCGCCTCACCATCAACGGCGTCCCGGTCCCGGTGGCCCCGGACGGGGGCTTCCTGGCGTGGCTGCCGCTGCCGGACGACACGGTCGCCGTCTTTCATCTCGCGGCGGAGAAGGGCGCGGAGCATGCATCGCTCGACTGGCGCGTGCGGCTCCCGCCGCGGTTCGTCCCGCCGGCGCAGGGGCTGTGGCTCGACCCCACCGCGCTCCGGCCGCGAGGCGACGAGTGGGCGGTGAACGGCGAGCCGATCCGCATCGCGGCGCGCGCCGCGCCGGGGGCGACGGTCGTGGTGCGCCTGCCCGACGGCCGCACGTTCCCCTTGGCACCGGACACGGAGTCCGCCGCGGCCTACGGCCCGTTCGAGCGCCGGCCGGAGCGTCTCGCGCCCCGGAGCGCGGTACGCTACGTGGGCGTCCTGCCCGCCGAGCCGCTCGGTCCCCCGCTGCCGCCGCTCACCACCGTCCCGGTGCCCGCCGACAGCGGGAACGCGTCCGCCGTGGCCGCCCTCGTGGCGTCGCTCGGGTCCGACACACTCCTGATGCCGCTGCCGCTGCGCGTCGCCCTGGTGGATCCCGCCGCCCTGCCGGTGGTGGTGCTGGACGACGACACCGCGCACACGGGCAGGGGCCGCGGCTCCGTGGTGGGCGCGCCGTCCCCGCACGGCACCTTCAACTGGTTCTTCGCCGAGGGCACGCCGGCGGCCCTCGACGGCCGGGTGGGCGACCAGGTCCGGGTGCGGCTGTCGCGGGAGTCGGTCGCGTGGGTGAGCCTGGGCGACGTGGCGCGGGTGCTGCCCCCGGGCACGCCGCCCCCCGAAACCCGGGTCAACCTGGTCCGGCTCACGCCGCGCGACTCGCTGGTTGAGGCGCGGATCAGCCTCGACGCGCGCGTGCCCTACCGGGTGGACGAGGACGAGCGCAGCGTCACCGTGCGGCTCTACGGGGCTCAGTCGGATCTGGACTTCGTGCAGTACGGCGGCACCGATTCCCTGGTGCGGCGGGTGACCTGGGCGCAGCCGGTGGCGGACGAGTGCACCGTGACGTTCGCCCTGGGGTCCCGCGTGTTCGGCTGGCGCACCCGCTGGGACGGTCAGGACCTGCTGCTCGAGATCCGCCGTCCGCCGGCCGTCGATGCGGCCCGGCCCCTCGCCGGCCGCACCATCGCGCTGGACCCCGGCCACCCGCCGCTGGGCAGCACCGGCCCGACCGGGCTCAGGGAGGAGGACGCGAACCTGGCCGTGGCGCTGGCGCTGCGCGACCTGCTCCAGCAGCAGGGCGCGCGGGTGGTGATGACGCGCACCAGCGACACCACGCTCGACCTGTACGAGCGGACCGGCCTGGCGGAGCGGGCGAACGCCGAGATTCTGGTGTCGATCCACAACAACGCGCTGCCCGACGGCGTCAATCCGTTCGTCAACAACGGCACCAGCACCTACTACTTCTTCCCCCGCGCCGCGCGGCTGGCGCTGCTCACCCAGCAGGCGCTGGTGGGCGAGCTGGGCCTCGCCAATCTCGGCGCCGCGCGCGGCAACTTCGCGCTGGTGCGCACCACCTGGATGCCGTCGATCCTGACCGAAGGCGCGTTCATGATGATCCCGGAGCAGGAGAGCGCGCTGCGCACGCCCGCCTTCCAGGAGGCGTACGCGCGCGGCATCGCGCTCGGCCTGCAGGCGTATCTCCGGGAGCTGGCGGAGCCGGGGCCGTGACCGGCCGGCGCGGCGCCGAACCTGCCGGCCCCGCCGGGGGTATGACACGGGTGACATTCCCGGCGCCGCGTTGGCTGCTCGTCGCGGCCGTGCTGGCCGCCATCGCCGGGCCCTCGCGCCTCGTCGCCCAGGAGCCCGCGGACCGCGCGCGGCTCGATTCCCTCGCCTCGGCCTTCGCGCCCATCTCCGACTCCACCAGGCTGCTCGCGATGGAGACCGCGCGCGTCGCGGTGGCCAAGGAGCACCGCGACGACCCGATGATCCACCTGGAGCTGGGGATCCTGGCCTTCCGGATCGGGGAGGTCACGACCGGCAGCAAGCACTTCGACGATGCCGCCGGCGAGTTCGAGTGGGCGACGGAGCTCAGGCCCGACTGGCCGGCGCCGTGGTACTGGCTGGGCCGGGCCGAGCTGGCGATCGGCGAGACGCGGGTCATCGCGGTCGAGAACATCCGCGAGGTGCTCGGCGTCGACGCGCTCTCCAAGGCCGCCCGCGCCTTCGCGCGGGCCGCGACGGTGGACCCATCGTACTCGCGCGCCCTGGTGGACCTGGCGAACACCGCGCTGCGCCAGCGCATCGCGCCGCGGCTCGACGTCGCGCAGCGCGCGTTGCGGCTCGCCGCCGGCACCGCGGCGGGGCGCGAGCCCGAGGTGCTGCTGGCCCGCGGCCGCGTCGAGCTGGAGCTCGACGCCCGCGACTCCGCGCTCGCGGCGTTCCGCGCCTACGTCGCCGCCGGTGGCGACTCCGGGGTCGGCGGGCTCGACATCGCCCGGACGCTGGCGTTGCTCGAGCAGCCGGATTCGGCCGTGGCCGCGTACTTCGCCGCGGTGCGCGGGACGCCGAGCCCCGCGGCGCGCGCCCTGGCCCGCCGCGACCTGTCGTGGATCGCCACCCCCGAGGAGCTGGCGGCGTTCGACCGGCTGCCGGCGGACTCGGCGGGACGCTGGCTGCGGCGGTTCTGGGGCGAGCGGGACGTCGAGGACGCCCGGCGGCCGGGGGAGCGGCTGGTCGAGCAGTTCCGGCGCTACGCCTACGTGCGCGCGCATTTCCGGCTCACCACCCGCCACCGTTACTACGACATCGCCGACGTGTTCCGCGACAGCGCCCAGCAGGAGTTCGACGACCGCGGCGTGATCTACCTCAGGCACGGCGCGCCGGACG
This sequence comes from uncultured Gemmatimonadales bacterium, assembly GCA_963729955.1. Taxonomy (GTDB): domain Bacteria; phylum Gemmatimonadota; class Gemmatimonadetes; order Gemmatimonadales; family JACORV01; genus Fen-1245. The sequence goes on along the minus strand of CAVSQA010000016.1, from coordinate 63,031 downwards.
ACCGCGCGCGGTACACCGATCCCTACGTGGAGCCGAACGAGACCTGGGTGTACCGGCGCCCGCCGCCGGAGAGCGACCTGGTCTTCAACTTCGTCGCCACGGGCCACGTGCAGGATTACCGGCTCGTGGAGAGCCTGCTCGACGCGTACGGCTTCAGCACCGCCGTGATCTTCACGGCGCGCCAGGACGTCCCCACCGCGCTGCTCGGGGGGCTGTTGAGCTCGCGCGCCAACATCTCGGACCTCTATCAGCGCCTGGCCGACCAGGGCACGGCGGGGCGGGCAAGCCTGCTGGCCGAGGAGCGCCGGCGCGGCCGGCGGGACATCGCCATCGGCACCACCACCGATTCGTACGCGCTGCGCTTCGCCCACGACCTCCAGCCGGTGGTGTCCTCGTTCGTGCTCGCCGACAGCGAACGGCAGCCGGTGCTCCACGTGGTGTTCGCCCTGCCGGCCTCGGCGCTGCGCTCGTATCCCGCCCCCGGCGGCGTCGGGTTCCCGTTCGAGTTCCGCCTCATCGTCTACGACTCGGCGTATCGCCGCGTCGGGGGCGTCGACACGCTGCGCGTCTTCCGCAGCTCCACCCCGCTGCCGGAGGGGGCGTACCTCACCGAGCAGCTGGCCGCGCGCGTCCCGCCGGGCCACTTCCACTTCCACTTCGCGGTGGAGGAGCTGCAGGCCGACGCGGGGGCGCTGGTGCGCGCCGAGCCGGTCACCGTGCCGCGGACCGACTCCGGCTTTTCCGCCAGCGACCTGGTGCTCGGGCGCAAGGGGAGCGGGCTGGTGCTGCGGCGCGCCAAGGGCGACATCCCCCTGAACCCGCTCTCCCGCTACCCGCGCGACGGCACCGTCGAGCTGTACTACGAGCTGTACGGCCTGCCGCAGGGCGCCACGGTCGCCACGCGCGTGAGCGTGCAGCCCGAGGGCGGGCGCTCCTTCTTCCAGCGCATCTTCGGCGGGGGACGCGGCGCCAACCTCGACTACGCCACCGTGACCGATGCCGCCGGCCGGACGCGGGTGCGCCAGCAGATCGGTCTCGCCGGGCTCTCGCCCGGGCGCTACGTGCTGACGGTCGAGCTGGTGGACGACGCCACCCACCAGCGCGTCAGCCGGCACGACACCTTCGAGATCACCAAGTCCCCGTCTTGACACCCTCTCCGGGCGGGGCCTAAGTTCACTCCGCTCAGAGCGTTACCACCCCACATCGCGAGACGGCGAGCGCATGTTCTGTTCACGGTGCGGCCAGCAGGTCGATGCGTCGGTGAAGTACTGCCCCAACTGCGGGCTCGACGTGACGGCCGTGACGCAAGGCGGCGCGGCCGGCACCGCGACCCAGCCCGCGGCGGACGACTCCGCCACCGTGCGCGAGGCGCTGAAGGACGAGTACGAGCTGGAGAAGGAGCTGGGCCGCGGCGGGATGGCGATCGTGTACAAGGCGCGCGACAAGTCGCTGGACCGCGAAGTCGCGATCAAGGTGCTGCCGTTCTCCCTCTCCTTCGACGCCGAGTTCGTCGAGCGGTTCCAGCGCGAGGCGCGCACCTCCGCCAAGCTCGAGCATCCCAACATCATCCCGATCTACCGGGTCGGCAAGTCGGGCCGCGTGATCTACTTCGTGATGAAGTTCCTCCGCGGCAAGCCGCTGTCGGACGTCATCAAGGCGCGCGGCGCGCTTCCGGTGCCGGAGACCACGCGGGTGCTGATCGAGGCGGGCCGGGCGCTGGGCTACGCCCACAAGCACGGCATCGTGCACCGCGACATCAAGCCCGACAACATCATGTTCGACGAGCTGGGCCAGGCCATCCTGACCGACTTCGGCATCGCGAAGGCGCAGTCGGGGGCGAAGCTCACCGGCACGGGCATGACCATCGGCACGCCGTACTACATGAGCCCGGAGCAGGCGCGGGCCCAGCCCCTGGACGGCCGCAGCGACCTCTACTCGCTGGGCGTGGTGGGCTACCAGTGCCTCACCGGCCACGTGCCGTTCGACGGCGAGGACAGCTTCTCCATCGGCTACAAGCACATCATGGAGGAGCTCCCGACGCCGCCGCTGGAGTCGGCGGAGCAGCGCGAGCTGTTCGCCATCATCCAGCGCATGATGGCCAAGAAGCAGGACGACCGGTACCAGAACGCCGAGGACCTGGTGACGGCGCTGGCGGGCTCGGGCGGCGTCGCGTCCGCGCTGAACGCCGACGTGGCGACCCGGCCCACCGAGACCGTCAAGGGGCTGACCGGCGGGGTGGCCTCGATGGCGTCGCAGGCCACCACGCCGCTGCCGCGCGCCTCGGCGTCGTTGTCCAGGCCGCCGGCCGCCGCGGCTCCCACCGCGGCCATGGGCGCGGCCGCCGCCAAGCCGCAGCCCCCGCGGGCCCTCAGGCCCACGCCGAAGCCGAAGAGCCAGGCGCCGCTGTACGCGGGCGCCGTGCTGGTGGTCGTGATCGCCGCGCTGGCGGGCTACTACCTCCTGGTGCCGCACCGGGGCGGCGCGGCCGCCGGCGCGGCGGCCGACGCCACGCGGCGCACGCTGGCCGTGGCCACGCCCGACACCGCCAAGCCAGCGGCGGCCCGCGCCGAGAGCACGCCCGCTCCGGCGGCGGCTCCCGCGCCCCCCGCGCCGGTCCAGCCCAGGCCGCAATCGCAGCCGGCGTCCCGGCGCGAGCGGCTCGCCTCCAAGCGCGAGCGCGAGGCCCCCGCCGGGAAGCAGCCCCCGCGCCGCGTGGTGGCGGGCCCCAACTGCGAGGACGCCAACGTCAGCAAGGCCAATCCCGGCGGGGCGTGCTGGGACACCAGGCCCAAGCCCATCAGCCGGCTCGAAGTCAGCGTCCCCGCGAGCTGCGGGTCGGCGCGGCCGGGCATGCTCCGCGTGAACGTGCTCGTCTCCCCGACCGGCGACGTGCAGCGGGCGTTCGCCATCGACCGGTCGGCGTGCGCGACGTTCCCGTCGGTGGCCGTCGCCCAGGCCGCGGACTTCCGCTTCCAGCCCGCCCTGCTGCACGAGCGGCCGGTCAGCGCATGGATCCAGATCGTCATTCGTCCGGTTCGCTAGCGCTCCACCCCACCGCCTTCATCGCACCCGGCGCCGACGTGATGGGCGACGTGCGCCTGGGGGCGGAGGCCAGCGTGTGGTACCAGTGCGTCCTCCGGGGCGACCTGGCGCCCATCACCGTCGGCGCACGCAGCAACCTTCAGGACCTCACGATGGTGCACGTGGACGAGGGCGTGCCCTGCACGATCGGCGCGCGGGTGGGCGTCGGGCACCGCTCGATCCTCCACGGCTGCCTCATCGAGGACGACTGCCTGGTCGGGATGGGCAGCATTCTCCTCAACGGCGTGCGCGTCGGCACCGGCTCCGTCATCGGCGCCGGCGCCGTGGTGCCCGAGGGCATGCAGATCCCTCCCGGCTCACTGGTGATGGGCGTTCCCGCCCGGATCCGCCGGCCGGTGGACGATGCGTTGCGCGAGCGCATCCGGCTCACGGTCGAGCACTACGTCGCCCTGGCACGTCTGCACGCGGAGGGCCGCTTCGCGCGCCCCGGGCGCTGAATCGCCGCCGCTCGCCATATTTGTGATGTGAATAGCGGGGAAGCGGCCTGGCGAGCGGGTTCTCTCGGGGAGTGGCGAGAACCGGCGGCCCGCCTAGATTGCTCCGCCGCAAGTCTTTCCTGCGGCAACGGATAACTCTCTGACCGCGCACCCAACAACCGCCGGGCAGCCGTCCCGGACCACAGGTCGCTGCTGGAGTTTCGAGCATGGCTTTGGCATCGCGCGCAGACAAAAGCGAACTCCAGTTGAGCGCCAACGCCCTCACGGTGTTGGAGCGCCGCTACCTGGTCAAGAACGACGCCGGGCATCCGGCCGAGGCGCCGGACGAGCTGTTCTGGCGCGTCGCGCGCACCATCGCGGCACCTGACGGCGCGTACGGCGCGTCGGAGGGGGCCGTGGAGGCCCTGGCGGAGGAATTCTTCCGCGTGATGGGCGAGCGGAAGTGGATGCCGAACAGCCCGACGCTGATGAACGCGGGCCGGCCGCTGGGGCAGCTGTCGGCGTGCTTCGTGCTGCCGGTGGACGACGCGCTGTCCAACGGCTCCAGCGGCATCTACGACACGCTGCGGGCGATGGCGCTGGTGCACCAGTCGGGCGGCGGCACCGGGTTCGCCTTCTCGCGGCTCAGGCCCAAGAACGACGTGGTGCGCTCCACGATGGGCGTGGCGTCGGGGCCGGTGTCGTTCATGCGCCTGTACGACGCGTCCACCGACGTGGTGAAGCAGGGCGGGACGCGCCGGGGCGCGAACATGGGCATTCTCCGGGTGGACCACCCGGACATCCTCGACTTCATCGGCTGCAAGGACGACACCAGCCAGATCACCAACTTCAACATCTCGGTCGCGGTCACCGACGAGTTCATGCGGGCGGTGGCCGCCGGCGCCCGCTACGAGCTGCGCCATCCGCGCACCGGGGCGATCACCGGCAAGCTCGACGCCCGCGAGGTGTTCGACCAGATCGTGGCCGGGGCCTGGAAGACCGGCGAGCCCGGGGTGTTCTTCATCGACCGCGCCAACGCGTTCAACCCGGTGCCGCAGCTCGGCGCGTACGAGGCCACCAACCCGTGCGGCGAGCAGCCGCTGCTCGCCTACGACGTCTGCAACCTGGGCTCGATCAACCTCGGCCTGTTCGTGCGCGACGGCGAGATCCAGTGGAACGACCTGCGCCGCACCGTGCACCTGTGCACCCACTTCCTCGACAACGTCATCGACGCGAACCGCTACCCGCTGTCGGAGATCGACGACCTGGCCAAGCGGATCCGGCGCGTCGGGCTCGGGGTGATGGGCTGGGCCGACATGCTGGTGCGGCTCGGCGTGCCCTACAACTCCGACGCCGGGGTGGAGCTGGGCCGGCAGGTGATGCGCTTCGTCGATGAGGAGTCGAAGGTCGAGTCGGAGCGGCTGGCCGAGCAGCGCGGCGTGTTCGCTGAGTGGGAGCGGAGCATCTGGGGCCCCGACCCGAGCTGCGCCCGCGACGCGGCGGGCAACCGCATCCGGCCGATGCGCCGGCTCAGGAACTGCAACCTCACCACGGTGGCGCCCACCGGGACCATCTCGATCATCGCCGGCTGCGCCAGCGGCATCGAGCCGCTGTTCGCGGTGGCGTTCCTGCGCAACCAGGCGGGCGCGCTGATGCCCGAGGTGAACGAGGACTTCGTCGCCTACGCCCGGGCCGGCGGGTGGTACAGCGAGGCGCTGATGCAGCGCATCGCCGAGGAGGGGCACATCCACTTCGCCGAGGTGCCGGAGCTGCTGCAGCGCGTGTTCGTCACCGCGCACGACGTGACGCCCGAGTGGCACATCCGGATGCAGGCGGCGTTCCAGGAGGGCACCGACTCGGCCATCAGCAAGACGTGCAACTTCCCCGAGGCGGCGACCCAGGACGACGTCCGCCGGATCTACGAGCTGGCCTACTCGCTGGGATGCAAGGGCGTGACCGTGTACCGCGACAACAGCCGGCCGATGCAGGTGCTCTCGACCGGGAAGACGGCGAAGGAAGTGGCCGGCAGCGAGGCGTCCTCGCGGAGCGCGTCGCAGGCCTCGGCCCAGAGCCCGGTGCCCCCCGCCGAGCGCGAGCTGGCCGAGACCCGCGGGCAGCTGGCGGAGCTGGAGGCCGAGCTGGGGCGGGTGCGCCGGCAGCTCCACGAGTCGGAGGCCGAGAACGCGCAGCGCCGCCTCAAGCGCTCGCGCCCCGACCTGCTGCGCGGGATGACGCGCCGCATCGAGACGCCGCTCGGCACCGCGTACGTGACCATCACGGAGGACGAGCGCGGCCAGCCGTTCGAGGTGTTCATCTCGCTGGGCAAGGCGGGCGCGCCGCTGATGGCCGACGTCGAGGCCATCGGCCGGCTGATCTCGCTGTCGCTGCGCTCGGGGATCCCGATGGCGGAGATCTACCGCCAGCTGCGGGGCATCAGCAGCGACCGCGTCATCGGCCTCGGGCCCAACAAGGTGATGAGCGTGCCCGACGCGATCGGCATCGCGATCGAGAAGTGGATGCAGGAGAAGCACGAGGGCGTGCAGCAGGACCTGCTGGCCGGCGCGCAGGTCTCCGCCGTCCCCCGGCCGGTCGCCTCGGCGAGCGACGCGGGCGGCACGCAGGGTGCGCACGGCGACGCGCACCCGCCGAACCTGCTGGGCGCCTGCCCCGACTGCGGCTCGCAGCTCGAGTTCGCCGAAGGGTGCGTGAAGTGCCACGTGTGCGGGTACAGCGAGTGCGGATGAGGAGCGGCGCCGCCGCGGCTCCAGCCTGCCACCGGCCCCCCAGCAGCGGGGGCCGGTCGTTTTTCCGGGGTCAGCCCAGCCGCATCTCGCTGGTGGGGGCGAAGCCCAGCCGCTCGTACAGCGGCCGCCCGTCGTCGGAAGCGTGCAGGGTGACCACGCGGATCCGGCGCTCCCGCGCGTAGCTGAGGACGACCTCCATCAGCTGCGACGCGACCCCCCGCCGCCGCCAGGCGCGCTCGACGAACACGTTGAGCACGTAGGCCTCGGGGCCGGAGAGCAGGCCCGGCGCGTTGTGGCCGGGCCGCGGCAGCATCGGCCTGAGCTGGATGCCGGCGCCGCCCACCACCAGCCCCGGCCGCGTCACCGGCTCCGCCATCCAGCCCACGTACGTGCCGGCCGTAATCCACTCGCCGATCAGCGGCTCGGTCGTCGCGCGCAGCTCGGCGGCGGTGCTCTCGTCCGCGAGGCGGCCCATGTCGCGGAACATCTCGACGCGGTGCTTGGCCAGCAGCGGAGCGTCGAGCGGCGTGGCCGGCCGGATCCTGAAGGCGACGGGCTCGTTCATGCCTGCAAGATAAGCCGAACCAAAGTGAGAGGTGAGAGGTGAGACGTGAGAAGGGTAGGTGAGGGGTGAGAGGTCGAGAAGCGTGAGAGGGCGCGGCCGTCTTCTCACGCCTTTCACCCTCTCACCTCTCACATAGCCCTCTCACCTCACTCACGTCTGACTCCTCACCTTGCGCTATCCGGACCTTGCGCCCTCCAGGCGTGCCCCCGACATTCCCGGCCTTCCATGCCCAAACTGATCATCCTGTTCATCACGGCGTTCGTGGACATGGTGGGGTTCGCCCTGGTGCTGCCCCTCCTGCCGTACTACGCCACGGAGTTCGGCGCCAACGCGCTGCTGGTGGGCGTGCTCGTCTCCTCGTTCTCGGTGGCGCAGCTGGCCGTCGCGCCGCTGTGGGGCCGGGCCTCCGACCGCTACGGCCGCCGCCCGATGATCATCGCCGGCCTGGTGCTGTCGGCGGCGGCGTACGTGGTCTTCGCGTTCGCCGGATCGGTGTGGCTGCTGCTCGTCTCGCGCGTGGTGCAGGGGATGGGGGGCGGGACCATCGGCGTGGTGCAGGCCTACGTGGCCGACGCGACGCCGCCCGAGCAGCGCACCAAGAGCCTGGGGTGGCTGTCGGCCGTGACCAGCCTGGGCGCGGTGGTGGGGCCCGCGTTCGGCTCGTTCCTCGACCAGGCCGCCGGCCGGAGCGCCCCGGGGCTCGCCGCGGCCGTGCTGGCCGCGCTGATCGCCGTGTTCGCCTGGCGGTTCCTTCGCGAGTCGAAGGAGCTGCGCGGTTCCGGCGCGTTCCACCCGGCGCGCCCGGCGACCTCGGGGAGCGCGGCGCTCCAGCGGGTGGTGTCCCACCCCAGCGATCCGTCGTCGCGCCTGATCTGGATCTACGCCATCGCGATCGGGGCGTTCTACGGCACCGGACCCGTGATGCCGCTCCTGCTCTCGGCGCGGCTCGGCGTCACCGAGCACACCGTCGGCTACTTCTTCATGTACTTCGGCGCGATGGGCGTGATCGCGCGGGCGGGCCTCTTGGGGATCGTCCTGGCCTGGCTGGGCGAGGCGCGGCTCTCGCGCCTGGGCATCGTGCTCCTGGCCTCCGGGCTGGTCCTGCTCTCGCTGGCCCACGGCTATCCCGTGCTGCTGGCCTCGATGACACTGATGCCGCTGGGGACGGCGTTCCTGTTCCCGTGCGTGACGGGGCTCCTGTCGCAGGTGGTGCCCGGCGCCGACCGCGGGCTCTACATGGGCGTGCAGCAGACGTTCGGCGGCGTCTCGCGCGTCGCGTTCCCGATCGCCGCCGGCTACGCGATGGACCGCTTCGGCTACGGGACGCCGTTCCTCGCCGCCGCCCTGATGGTGCTGGTCACGCTGCCGCTCACGCGGGCGATGGGGGGATATGCGGCGCAAGCGAAGGCGTGAGAGGTGAGACGTGAGGAGTGAGAGGTTCAGGTGAGAAGTGAGAGGCTGAAATGCGTGAGAAGGTGTCCTCTCACGCCGTCGTCCTCTGCCCTCTCACGTATCCCTCTCACCTCTCACCCCCCTCTCACCTCTCACGCCTCACCTCTCACTTTGATTCAGGGACAATCTCCAGCGTCGTTCCTCGCCGGCTCAGGATCGCTCGGGCGGCGGTGAGCGTCAGGCCGGGCGCCTCCACCTTCACGTCGTCCCGCACGGTCGTCTCGCCAGCTCCGACCGCGAGCGGCGCGCCGGCCGCGGTGATGCGCACCGAGTCCTCCGGCCCCACCACCGCGGTGAACGTGCCCGCCGCCCGATCCTGCACGACGCCGGTCGTGAACTCGGCCGAGAGGCCCGGGCCGCAGGGCCGCACCCAGCGCGTGTGGAGGAGCACGGTGGTGTCCACCTGGAGCAGGTTCTGCGGATCGATGCCGCACAGGCCCATGCGTCGGCCGGGGAGGGAATCGGCCGCGAGCATCACCGTGAGGCCAGGCCGCGCGAGCAGGCTGTCCACCTGCGCGTGCCGGATGGCGCGGAGCCGCGCGACGGCGGCGCGCGCGTCGCGGCCCAGCGCGGCCGTGTCCACCGCCCGCGCCGCCTTGCCCAGGAGCGCGCGCTCGGCGTCCCGGTAGCCCGACGCCTCCGCCAGCGCGTCCTGCATGGTGAGGTCGCGCGTGACGAGGTCGGTGCGCCACGCCGGCCCCGCCAGCCGGTCCAGCAGGAGCCCCATCGCCGGGCCCGTCGCGTAGAAGCGCAGCCGTAGCGACTGCTGCACGTCGCTGGTGAGGCTGTCGAGCCGCGCCCGGTGCCAGTCCACCTCGCGCGCCGCGTCGGCGCGCCAGGGGAAGCCGGCGTCGCCCCGGGCGAGCTCCAGCACGCGGACCAGCGCGTACTCCGCCAGCCCCTCGTTCAGCTCCGCCTGGGTCTCGAACTGGGCGTCGTCGCTGCCCAGGGCTCGCTGGCGCCGCTCCCGGGCCGCCACGAACTCCCGGGCCCGCTCCCGCAGCTCGACCCGATTCCCCGCGGCGAGCGCGCGGGCCAGCAGGCGGCCCTCGAGCGCCCAGCCGGTCTCGTTGGCGGGATCGAATACCGGGTAGCTCGTCACCTGGAACGCGTTCTCTCCGGCGCCGAACTTCCGCCCGTCCCGCTCCACCGAGCGCTCGAAGACGTGGAACGCCTCGTGAACGGTGGTGCCGAAGAGCTGCGCCTCATCCGCGGCGGGGAAGACGAAGACCTGCGCCGCGTTCCGCCCCGCGATCGAGGTGCCGGTGCTGGCGGCGGTGCGAAGGGCCGCCGGCCGCCACAGCGCGCCCGCGACGCCCGGCGTGGGCGCGAAGCCCTCGGGCGGCGCGGAGTCGGGCCAGCCCAGGAGCAGGATGCCCTGGTCGGGTAGCACGTAGAGCACGGGAATCGTCTCGGGCCGGAATCCCGGCCAGATGGCGTCCGGGTGCGCGGCGGCGACGCGCACGACCGCCGCGTGAACGGCGGCCAGGCGCTCGATGGGCGCGCGCGGAGGCTCCTGGGCGGACGCGGAGACGGCCGAGACGGCAAACGGGAGCAACCAGGTGACGGTCCGCACGGAGAGTCCCTCGAAGAGGTCCCCCAGAAGGATGCGCTGCAGGGGGTGAACGTTGCAGGTGAGAGGTGAGAGGTGAGAAGTGAGACGATCAGGTGAGCGTGAGAAGTTCGGGTGAGAAGTGAGAGGTGAAGAGCGTGAGAGCGTGGCATCCTCTCACGCCTTTCGCCTCTCACCTCTCACGTGGCCTCTCACCTCTCACGTCCCCCTCTCACCTCTCACCCCTCACCTCTCACTTTGGCCGCACGTATCTTGGTTCCCTATGGCCGATCCTCACCTGGGCGATCTCCCGCCGGCCGAATTCCGCGCGGCCATGCACCGCGTCGCCGACCTCGTGGCCGACTACCTCGAGCACGTCGGCGACTACCCCGTGCTGCCCCGGGTGCGCCCCGGCGACGTGCGCGCCACGCTCACCGCCTATCCGCCCCGCACGCCGGAGCCGCTGGACAAGGTGCTCGACGACTACAAGCGCCTGATCGAGCCCAACGTCACGCACTGGAACCACCCCGGCTTCATGGCCTACTTCGGCATCACGGGCTCGGGCCCCGGCATCCTGGGCGAGACGCTGGCGGCCGGCCTCAACGTCAACGCGATGCTGTGGCGCACCAGCCCGGCCGCCACCGAGCTGGAGGAGTGCGTCACCGACTGGCTGCGCCAGATGGTCGGCCTGCCGGCCGAGTTCCGCGGTCACATCAACGACACGGCCTCCATCTCCACCTTCCTCGCGCTGGCCGCCGCGCGCGACCGCGCCCCCGGCCTGGAGATCCGCGAGAAGGGGCTCGCCGGCCGCGCCGACATCCCGCCGCTGGTGGTCTACGCCAGCGAGCAGGCGCACTCCTCGGTGGACAAGGCCGTCATCGCCCTCGGCCTGGGGCTCGCCAACCTGCGCAAGGTGCCCGTCGACGCGGCCTTCCGGATGGATCCGGTCGCGCTCGAGGCGCTGATCGCCGAGGACCGGGTCCGCGGCCGGATGCCGGTCGCCGTCGTCGCCACCGCCGGCACCACGTCCACCACCAGCGTGGACCCGCTGGCGGCCGTGGCCGAGATCTGCCGCCGCGAGGCCGTGTGGCTGCACGTGGACGCCGCGTACGGCGGCAGCGCGGCCATCTGTCCCGAGCTGCGGCCGCTGTTCGACGGGATGGAGGCGGCGGACTCCGTGGTCGTGAACCCGCACAAGTGGCTGTTCACGCCGGTCGATTGCTCGGTCCTCCTGGCGCGCGAGCCGGCCGCGCTCCGCAACGCCTTCTCGCTGGTGCCCGAGTACCTGCGCACCGACGAGGAGGGCGTCACCAACCTCATGGACTACGGCGTCCAGCTCGGCCGGCGGTTCCGCGCCCTCAAGCTGTGGATGGTGATCCGCGCCTTCGGCGTCAGCGGCCTCCGGGACCGCATCCGCCACCACTGCGAGCTGGCCCGGGAGCTGGCCGGCTGGATCCGCGCCGAGCCGGGCTTCGAGGTCGTGGCGCCGGTGCCGTTCAGCGTGGTGTGCTTCCGGGCGACGGCCGGAGCGACGGGGCAGGAGCAGGACCGGCTGAACGAGCGGGTGCTGGCCGAGGTGAACGCCGCTGGGCCGGTGTTCCTGTCGCATACCAGAGCTCGGCGGCCGGCTGGTGCTGCGCATCGCGATCGGCAACCTCAGGACCACGCGCCAGCACGTCGAGGTTGCCTGGAAGCTGATCCGGAAGGCCGCCGCAGGAGCCTGAGTCGTTCAGGGCGGAACCGTCCCGAACGAGCTAGATTGCGGTGTCTCCTCGGGCCGGGCACGCCTTACTCCTTCCTCTTCGGCCTACAAAGGCATCATGAGCGAACGTCGCCTTGCCTGACGGCCTGAGGCTCCTGCTGCGCCTGATCGGGCGCGGCCGGCGCCCGCCAACCGAGGGGCCCCTGCGTGCCCAGCTCCTCGGCGTCGAGCGCCTGGAGGAGCGCGCCCGGGCGCTCGCCGCGAGCTTCACCCTGGCGCGCGACCCGCGGCGCGGCCCGCATCCTTCTGCGCCGCCTCGCGGACGACGCGCGCGTGCTGCGCCAGGCGTATCGCGTCCTCGCCGGCGACGTGCGCACCGCGGCGAGGCCGTCGCCCCCGGCGGCGGAATGGCTGCTCGACAACTTCCACCTGGTCGAGGCCGAGATCCGCGAGATCCGCCACCACCTGCCGACGCGCTACTACCGCGAGCTGCCGAAGCTGGCCACGCGCGAGCTCGCCGGCACCGCCCGCGTCTACGCCATGGCCGTGGAGCTGCTCCGCTACAGCGACGCGCGGCTCGACCGCCAGCGGCTGGTCCGGTTCATGCACGCCTACCAGACCGTGGCGCCGCTCAGCATCGGCGAGCTGTGGGCGTGGCCGAGCATGCTCAAGCTCGCGCTGATCGAGCACCTGCGCCGGCTGTCCGAGGAGCTGCTCGAGAGCCGGGCCGGCGCGCTCGAGGCCGACCGCTTTCTCGCCCAGTTCGAGCGGCGCCGGCCCGCGGGCCGCTGCCGTCCCTTCCCGACGTCCTCCACGTCGCCGTCGTGGACCAGCTGCTGCAGCGCATGCGCGAGTACGGGCCGCCGGCGCCGCCGGTCTGCGCAAGCAGTCGAGGAGCGCCTGGCGCCGCCGGGCATGACGGTCGAGGACGCCGATGCGCGCCGAGCACCAGCGCCAGGCGATGAACCACGTCTCGATGGGCAACTCCATCACCAGCCTGCGGCTGTGCGCCACGCTCGACTGGACGCGTACGTCGAGCACGTCAGCCTGATCGAGCAGGTCCTGCAGCGCGACCCGCCCGGCGTCTACGCGCGCATGGACTTCCCGAGCCGCGACCGCTACCGCCACGCGGTGGAGGAGCTGGCCGAGCCCACCGGCGAGGCGCAGGTGCGGGTCGCCCTGCGCGCCGTCGAGAGCGCGCGCCAGGCGGCGGAGGCGAAGTCGGCCGCCGACCGCGCGGCGCACGTCGGCTACCACCTGATCGGCAGGGGCCGGCCGCGAACTCGAGACCGACGTGGCCTACCGCCCGCGCCTCGCGGCAACGCGCTGCGGCGCTTGCTCTTCGCCCACGCCACGCGCGTCTACCTCGGCTCGGTCGGCGCTCCTCACCGCCATCCTGCTGGCGCCGGCCGTCGCCTCGTCCGGGCGCTGGGCGGCGCCGCGCTGGGCGCGGGTCTGGGTGGCCGCGCTCCCGCTCCTCCCCGCCAGCGAGCTCGCGGTCGCGCTCGTGCAGCGCGTCGCCGCCGCCTCGCGCCGCCGCGCCGCCTGCCGCGGCTCGACCTGCGCGGCGGCGTGCCCGAGACGGCGCGCACCATGGTGATCGTGCCGACCCTGCTCACGAGCGTGGCCGGCGTGGCCGAGCTGCTCGAGCACCTCGAGGTGCAGGCCCTCGGCAACATGGACCCGCGCATCCACTTCGCGATGCTCACCGACTTCCCCGACGCGCCCACGCGCCGAGCTGCCCGGGGACGACGAGATGCTGGCCGCCGCCCGCGCCGGGATCGAGGCCCTCAACGCGCGCTACGGCGAGGGCCGCACCGGACCGCTTCTACCTCTTCCACCGCGCGCGCCGGTGGAACGCCGGGCGAGGGCGTGTGGATGGGCTGGGAGCGCAAGCGCGGCAAGATCGAGGAGTTCAACCGGCTGCTGCGCGGCGCCACCGACACGAGCTTCACCGTGCAGGTCGGCGACCCGGAGATCCTGCCCGCGTCCGCTACTGCATCACGCTCGACAGCGACACGCGCCTGCCGCGGGACGCGGCGCGGCAGCTGATCGGCGTGATCGAGCACCCGCTGAACCGCCCGCGCTTCGACCCCCGGCTGCGGCGGGTCGTCGAGGGCTACGGGATCCTGCAGCCGCGCGTCAGCGTGACGATGGCGAGCGCCGCCGGCTCGCTGTTCGCCCGCGTCTACGCCGGCCACACCGGCGTCGATCCCTACACCACCGCGGTCTCCGACACCTACCAGGACCTGTTCGGCGAGGGCATCTTCACCGGCAAGGGCCTCTACGACGTGGACGCCTTCATCGCCGCGCTCGAGGGCCGCGTGCCGGAGAACGCGATGCTCTCGCACGACCTGTTCGAGGGCCTGTACGCGCGCTGCGCGCTGGTCTCGGACGTCGAGGTGGTGGACGACTTCCCCTCGAGCGTGCTCGCCCACGCGCGGCGCCAGCACCGCTGGGTGCGCGGCGACTGGCAGATCCTGCTTCTGGCTCTTCCCGCTGGTGCCGACCCGCGCGGGGTCTGGAGCGCAACCGCCTGCCGCTCATCAGCCGCTGGAAGATCCTCGACAACCTGCGGCGCAGCCTGGTGGCGCCGGCGCTCGTGGCCCTGCTCGCCTCGGCGTGGACTGGCTGCCGGGCTCGCCGCTCGGCTGGACCGCCGCGGCCTGGCCGCGCTCGGCTTCCCGCTCTTCCCGCTCGCCGTCCACCTCGGCGGCGGCCCGCGCCCGCAGCAGCCGTTCGGCGTGTTCCTGCGGATGCTGGGCGAGGACGCGAGACCGCCGGCGCGCAGGTGCTGCTCCAGATCACGCTCCTCGCCTACCACGCCTACGAGATGGTGCACGCCATCGTCCTCACCCTGGTGCGGATGGTGATCACGCAGCGCCGGCTGCTCGAGTGGGAGACCGCCGCGGCCGCGCGCGGCGCGGGCCGCCGGGCTGCGCTCGCGCCGGGGCCGCGGGTGTTCCTCGCCGAGATGGCGGCGAGCCCGCCATCGCGCTGGTGGTCCTCCTGGGCGTGATCGCCGCCGCCCGGCCGGCGCCTGCCGGTGGCGCTCCCGTTCCTGGCCGCTGTGGCTGGCCTCGCCGCTGGTCGCGTGGTGGCTGAGCCGGCCCGGTCGCCCGAGCGCCTGCGCGCTCGGCGCCGAGGACGCGGCGCCTGCTCCGCCGCGTCGCGCGCCGGACCTGGCGCTACTTCGAGACCTTCGTCGGCGCCGCAGGACCACGGGCTGCCGCCCGACAACGTGCAGGAGACGCCGGAGCCGCGCATGGCCCACCGCACCTCGCCGACCAACATCGGCATGGGGCTGCTCTCGACGCTCGCCGCGCACGACCTCGGCTACATCCGCACCGGCGAGCTGGCCGAGCGGATCGAGGCCACGCTCACCACCGTCGAGTCGCTCGAGCGCCACGAGGGCCACCTGCTCAACTGGTACGACACGCAGGACGCCTGGCGCCGCTCCCCCCGCGCTACGTCTCGACCGTGGACAGCGGCAACCTCGCGGGCGCGCTGATGGCGCTGGCCCAGGGCCTGCGGCGACTGGCCGGCGAGCCGCAGGCCGCGGCGCAGGTCTGCGAGGGCCTGGTCGACACCGCGGGCGTGGCCCGCCGGTCCGTGGCGCGCCTGGCGGAGCTGCCGGCGGCGCGCACCAGGACGGGCGAGCGCCACCTGGCCGCGGCGCTGGCGTCCGTGCTGGAGCGCGCTGGATGGTCCCGGAGACGACGGGGAGAAGCTGGCGCGCGCCGGCCGACTGGCTCCCCGCGCTGGTCGCAGGCGATCGCGTCGTTCGAGTCGGAGAGGCGCGACGTCCGGCGATCGCGCCGAGGCGGCCTACTGGTCGCGCGCCCTCGCCGCGGGCCTGACGGCGCCGCCGCCCCGCAGCCCGGCGCGTTCGCGGCGCGCCTCGAGGACCTCGCCCGCGCGCCCTCGCGCTCGTCGACGGCATGAACTTCGACTTCCTCTACGACCGGCAGCGCCAGATCTTCTCCATCGGCTACCGGCTCGCCGACGCCGAGGGCCCGGGCCGGCTCGATACCTCGTACTACGACCTGCTGGCGTCCGAGGCCCGCCTCGCCAGCTTCATCGCCATCGCCCAGGGCGACGTCCCGCAGGAGCACTGGTTCCAGCTGGGCCGGCTGCTGACCAGCGTCGACGGCGCGCCCACGCTGGTGTCGTGGAGCGGCACGCTGTTCGAGTACCTGATGCCGCTGCTCGTGATGCGGAGCTACCCGGAGACCCTGCTCGAGCAGTCCTGCCGCATGGCGGTGCGCCGGCAGATCGTCTACGGCAGGCACGCAGGGCGTGCCCTGGGGCATCTCGGAGTCCGCCTTCAACGTCGTGGACCGGCACGGGACCTACCAGTACAAGGCCTTCGGCGTCCCCGGCCTGGGGCTCAAGCGCGGGCTCGGCGACGACCTGGTGGTCGCGCCCTACGCCACCGCGCTGGCCGCCATGGTCGATCCGAGCGCGCCGCCCAGCAACTTCCGGCGCCTGGCCCGCGAGGGCTGGACGGCGCGTACGGCTTCGACGAGGCCCTCGACTACACGCACCGCAAGGCCGACGACGGCGAGAGCGCCGGCGAGCCCCGACCCCGGCCCCGCGGCGTCGTCGTGCAGGCCTTCCTCGCCCATCACCAGGGCATGAGCCTGGTCGCGCTGGCCAACGCCGTGCTCGGCGACCCGATGGTGCGGCGCTTCCACTCCGATCCCGCGCGTGCAGGCCACCGCGCTGCTGCTGCAGGAGCGCGTGCCGCGCTTCGCTCCCATCACCCAGCCCCGGCCCGCCGAGGAGACGCGGGTGACGGCGCCGGTCTCCGCGGTGGCCGTCCGGCGCTTCCGGTCGCCGCACACCCGGTTCCCGCACGCGCAGTTCCTGTCGAACGGCGCCTACACCGCCATCGTCACCAACGCGGGCGGCGGCGCCAGCCTGTGCCGCGGCCGCGCCGTCACCCGCTACCGCGAGGACTCGACCCGCGACCTGGGAAGTCAGTTCCTCTACCTGCGCGACGTGCGCACCGGGTCGGTCTGGTCCGCGGCCTACCATCCCACGGACCGCGAGCCCGAGGACTACCTGGTCACCTTCCGCGCCGAGCGGGCCGTCTTTCGCCGGCTCGCACGACGACATCGCGACGCAGCTCGACATCGCCGTCTCCACCGAGGACGACGTCGAGGTGCGCCGCCTGACCGTGACCAACCAGAGCGACCGGCCGCGCGAGCTCGAGGTCACGAGCTACGCCGAGATCGTCCTGGCCCCGGTCGCGGACGACCTGGCCCATCCGGCCTTCAGCAAGCTGTTCGTCGAGACCGAGTACCTGCCCGAGAGCGCCGCGCTGGTCTGCGCCCGACGCCCCAGCGCCCGGGACGAAGCCCGCGTGTGGGCGGTCCACGTGCTGAGCGTCGAGGGACGGATGCAGGGGCCGGTGGAATGGGAGACCGACCGCGCGCGGTTCCTGGGCCGCGGCCGCAGCCCCGAGGATCCGGTGGCGCTCGACGGCCGGGCCCTCTCGGGCACCACGGGCGCCGTGCTGGACCCGATCGTCAGCCTGCGGCAGCGCATCCGTCTGGCCCCCGGCGGCTCGGTGCGCCTGTCCTTCGCGACGGGCATGGCCGTCAGCCGGGATGGCGCGCTGGCGATGGCCCACAAGTACCACGATCCCAGCGCCGCCGCGCGCACCTTCGCCCTGGCCTTCACCCAGGCGCAGAGCACGCTGCGGCACCTGGGCATCTCGAGCGACGAGGCCCAGCTCTTCGAGCGCCTCGCCTCCCGCGTGCTGTACTCCGACGCCTCGCTCCGGGCCGGGCCGGAAGTCCTGGGGCGCAACGTCCTGGGCCAGCCGGGCCTGTGGGCCCACGGGATCTCCGGCGACCTCCCCATCCTGCTGGTGCGCGTCGTCGAGGGAAAGGACTTCCCGCTCGTCCTGCAGATCCTCCAGGCCCAGGAGTACTGGCGGCTCAAGGGCCTGAGCGCGGACGTCGTGATCCTGAACGTGCATCCGGTGAGCTACGTGGACGAGCTGCACGTGCAGCTCGCGGCGCTCCTCGACACCGGCCCGTGGGGGGCGTGGAAGCACCGGCCGGGTGGCGTGTACCTGCTGCGCGGCGACCGGATGAGCGCGGACGAGCGGAGCCTGCTCGCCAGCGTGGCCCGGGTGATCCTCAGCGGGGCTCGCGGCAAGCTGTCGGAACAGCTGGACTGGCCGTACTCGGAGCCGCAGTGGCAGGAGGAGCAGCCGCCGCCGCCGCCGCGCCTGGCTCCCGGGCCCGGACGATGGCGAGATCGAGATCCCGGCGCTCACCTTCGCCAACGGCACGGGCGGATTCGCCGCCGGCGGCCGCGAGTACGTGGTCGTCCTCGACGGCGACCAGGAGACGCCGCTGCCCTGGGTGAACGTGATGGCCAACCCCGGCTTCGGCACCGTGGTCTCGGCGTCGGGCTCGGCGTTCACCTGGGCGGAGAACAGCCGCGAGAACCGCCTCACGCCCTTCGCGAACGACCCCGTGACCGACCCCACCTCCGAGGCGCTCTTCCTGCGGGACGAGGACGGCGGCGAGGTGTGGTCGCCCACGCCGGGGCCGATGCGGCGGACCCGCGGAGAGCGGCCGGTTCGTGACGCGACACGCCGCCGGGGTCTCCCGCTTCACGCACGCCTCCCACGGCGTCCTCTCGGACCTCGCGGTCTTCGTGGACGCGAAGGACCCGGTGAAGTTCTCGCTCCTCACCCTCACCAACCGGACCGACCGGCGGCGGCGGCTGAGCGTGTTCGCCTACAACGAATGGCGCCTGGGGCCGCCGCAGCCCGGGGAACAGCTGCACGTGATGACGGAGCGCGACGCGGAGACGGGAGCCGTCCTGGCCACGAACCCCTACAACCAGGAGTTCGCGGGCCGGGTCGCCTTCGCCCACGCCAGCGAGGCGCCGAGTCTGGGCGACCGGCGACCGACTCGCCTTCCTGGGGCGCAACGGCTCGCTGGCGCGGCCGGCCGCCCTGCATCACCGCGCTCCGTCGGGCGCAGTTCGGCGCGGGGCTCGATCCCTGCGCCGCGCTGCAGGTCAAGATCGGCCTGGCGCCCGGGAGAGCGCCGCCGCCTCGTCTTCATCCTGGGACAGGGACAGGGATCGTGAGCATGCCCGCGAGCTGGCGCGCCGCCATGGCAGCGTCGCCGCCGCGGACGCCGCCCTCGAAGCGGTGCAGCGGCTCTGGACCGACACCCTGGAGACCGTCCAGGTGCGCACCCCGGACGACTCCTTCGATCTGCTCATGAACCGCTGGCTCCTGTACCAGGACCTGAGCTGCCGGCTGTGGGCGCGGTCCGGCTTCTATCAGCCGGGGGGCGCCTTCGGCTTCCGCGATCAGCTGCAGGATGTCATGGCCCTCTGCCCTGGCGAGGCCCGACCTCTTCCGCGCGCACATCCTCCGGGCCGCGGGCCGGCAGTTCCTCGAAGGGGACGTGCAGCACTGGTGGCACGAGCCCTCCGGCCGCGGCCTGCGCACCCGCTGCTCGGACGACCTGCTCTGGCTGCCGTACGCCGTCGCGCACTACGTGCGGCACGACCGGCGACCGGGGCGTCCTCGACGAGGTCGTCCCGTTCCTCGAGGCTCCGGTCCTCGCCGCGGGCGAGACGGAGGCGTACGGACAGCCGCGGGTCTCCGCCGCGTCGGCGTCCGCTCTTCGACCATTGCGTGCGCGCCATCGACAAGGGCCTCACGGCCGGCGCCCACGGCCTCCCGCTGATCGGCAGCGGCGACTGGAACGACGGGATGAACCGGGTCGGGCTCCAGGGCCGCGGCGAAAGCGTCTGGCTCGGGTGGTTCCTGCACACGGTGCTGCGGCAGTTCATCCCCCTGTGCGAGCACCGGGACGCGGCGCGGGCGGCGCGCTACGCGAGCGAGGCCGGCCGGCTCGCGGGCATGCTCGAGCAGTCCTGGGACGGGGAGTGGTACCGGCGGGGCTACTACGACGACGGGACGCCCCTGGGCTCGGCGCAGAACGACGAGTGCAGGATCGACTCGATCGCCCAGTCCTGGGCCGTCCTGTCCGGAGCCGCGCCCGCTGAAGCGCGCCGAGCAGGCCATGGACGCCGTCCGCACCCACCTCGTGCGGCGCGGCGCCCGGGTCGTGCTGGCGCTCACGCCCCCCTTCGACCAGTCGGCGCAGGACCCCGGCTACATCAAGGGATACCCGCCCGGCGTGCGGGAGAACGGGGGCCAGTACACGCACGCCGCGGTGTGGACGGTGATGGCGGTGGCCCGGCTCGGCAACGGCGACGAGGCGGTCGAGCTGTTCCACCTGCTGAACCCCATCAACCACACGCGGAGCGCCGCCGACGTCGAGCGCTACAAGGCCGAGCCGTACGTCACCGCCGGAGACGTCTACGCCCACCCGGCCCACATCGGACGCGGCGGCTGGACGTGGTACACGGGCTCCGCGGGCTGGATGTACCGGGCGGGCCTGGAGAGCATCCTCGGCCTCAAGCGCCACGGCGCGAGCTTCGAGCTGGATCCCTGCATCCCCACGGCCTGGCCCGAGTACTCCATCGTCTGGCGTTTCGGCCGCACCCGCTACGAGATCTCCGTCGTCCAACCCGGACCACCGCTGCCGGGGCATCGCGCAGGCCGAATTGGACGGCAACGCCGTGGATCCTGCCGCCATCCCCCTGGTGGACGATGGCGCCACGCACCAGGTGCGCGTGGTGGTAGGGGAGGGGACGCCGGGCAAGGCGGGCACGGTGCGGCCGGGGGCGGCGCGGGTGTGACGGATCCGGTCGGCGGGTCGGGGGTGCGAGCCCCTCCCCCGGGAGCCGGCTAAAGGAAAGGCCCACCGCGCGGTGGGCCTTTCGTCGTTTCGGCGCGCTCGAGCGCGCGCCGGGCCGGCCTCACAGGATCTTGCGACCCTGGATCACCCGGACCAGGACCATGATGATCGCCACGACCAGGAGGACGTGGATCAGGCCACCGATGGTGTACGACGTGACCATCCCCAGAAGCCAGAGAATGATCAGTACGACTGCGATGGTCCATAGCATGTCGGCATCTCCACGACGGGGTACGTTCTGGTCCCCTGCAGCTTAAGGCGCCTGGCCCCGCCGTGCCATCACCCGAAAGGACGATTTTGAGAGCTAGCACACGCGATTGATTAACCTCACGGCTATCTCCGCTGATCGCGACCGTGCTCTCTCCCCCCGCGACGTTCGTCCTCGATGCGGTGGCGCCTGCCGCAAGCGCGTAACGCCCTGGAAGAACGAAACCCCCCGGGGGATGTTCCCCGGGGGGTTCGTTCGTCACGCAGACCCGCCAGCGAGACGAGTCGCAGCCCTCGCCGCGGTGCGTGCCTGCCGTCTTACGGCGCGCGCGTGCCTTCCAGCGCAATGCGGCGCACGGAGTCGGGCTTCGCCGTCTTGTAGTGGGCGACGGTCAGGCCGACCAGCTTGCCGTTCTCGAGCCGGAGCACGCCGTGCGTCGTCACCTGCACGCCCTTGCGCAGCACGCTCTCGTACGGGCCCGCATCGATCACGACGCTGTCGCCACCCACCCCGGCCACGTGCGCCGGAATCGCCTTCCGGTTGGGAAACACGATCGTCCAACCGGACGTGTCGGCGGTCGCGGTGAGCTGGTAGGACACCAGCGTGCTGTCTCGGGCCTCGTTCATCCCTCTCACGCTCCACTTCCCTGCGACGTCGGCCAGCGTCAGCGCGGGCGGGGGCGGAGGGGGCGCGGCGGCAGCGGCGGGAGCCTTGGATTCGGTCTTGGCACAGCCGACGACGGCGGCTGCACAACACATGATGGTGAAGCGACGCATGGGACCTCTGTGAAGAACGGGTGGCGTTGGAGCCAGCGGCAATCGCTGACCCGACTCAGACAACAGCGGGCGGCCAACGTGCCCCGGCCGCCCGCGCCAAGAGAACCTGCGGTGCTTACTTCTCGATCTTGACGGTGATCTGCCGCGGCTTGGCCGCCTCGACCTTCGGCAGCAGGACGGTCAGCAGGCCCGCGTCGAACTTCGCGACGATCTTGTTCGCATCAATCGTCGCCGGCAAGGTGAAGGACCGCTCGAACATCCCGTAGGCGCGCTCGAAGCGATACGCCTTGTCGTCCTCCCGCACCTCATCCTTCTTCTTCTCGCCCTGGACGGTCAACACGTTGTTCTCCAGGGAGATCCGCACGTCTTCCGGCTTGACCCCCGGCAGCTCGGCCACGATCCGGATCGTCTCCCCCTCTTCAACGACGTCCACCGGAGGAATCCACTGCCCCAGCAGCGAGCCGTTCTCTTCCCGCTGGAGCGGGGACTCGAGCATGGATTCGAAGAGCCGGCCGAGGCGGCTCGAGTAGTTCATATCCATAGCCGGCCACATGGGATGAAGCTTCGTGAGTGTCATAGGCATCTGCGACTCCCTGAGGCAACCAACATGAACCTGCGGTGATGACCAGCGGTTCCTGACTGGCGCAAACTACCCTGCTTTACTAGATTTGTCAAGTCATGTTACATTAACTAAAGCTTGATGGTTAAGTCAGTCGAGCCCGACAGAGGAGGCGTGCGGTGGACGTGTCGTTCGTAATCCGGCAGCGGCTCGAGGAGCTGGGATTGGAGCAGAAGGACCTCGCCCGCGCGGCCCGCGTGACCGAGTCCTATGTCTCCCAGCTGTTGACGCGCAAGAAGGCCCCTCCCGCGCCGAACCGGACCGACATCTATGACCGGATGGATCGGCTCCTGAAGCTGCCGGCCGGCGAGTTGGCGAAGGTCGCCGACTCCCAGCGGAAGGACGAACTGAAGCGCGAGCTGGGGGACGAGCCTGCCCCACTGTTCCAGGAGGTTCGCGCGTTGATCCTGCGCAAGTGCACGCCCGGGAAGGAACGCGAGATCCGCGCGGTGTTCGAGCAGCGGCCCTTCGGCGAGCTCGAGCGCCTGGTCACCCAGAAGCTGCTGGACGTGGTGAAGCGCATCGCCGACGCGGAGCTGCAGAACGACTACTGGCTCCGCATGGTGGCGCAGCTCGGCGGCTGCAGCTTCGAGGAGATGCGCGTGATGGTGCTCGAGTTCCTCGACACGGACGTCTTTCACGTGTCGGCCGAGCACTGCGTGTCGTTCCTGGATCCGCTAATCGCATCCTGGGACATCGACCTCGCGACGTTCCGGCTCGAGATCGTCCTGAACCACCAGGTGGCCGCCGAGCACGTGCGGCGATTCGCCTTCGTCGAGCTGGGGCCCGCACAGCCGTTCGAGGAGCCCGGGCTTCAGGAATTCCTCGCGGACCCGTCCCTGAGCGGCGACGCGACCGGCAAGGAACTGGAGTTTCTCAGGAGGCTGAGCTTCGCGAACCAGCGGCCCACGGCGCTCTATTACTACCGCGAGCTGCAGAGCATCAGGGATCCGCTGCACTTCCGGGCGGGATAGGCGGGACGAAATGCGAGAGGCGGGGCACCCCGCTCACGCGGAAGCCGGCGGCTCCGCCCCCTCCTCGTGCGCGTAGGCGGCGACCTCGAGCCTGGTATGCAGCGCCAGCTTCTCGAGGATGTTGTGCACGTGGCTCTTGACCGTGTGCGTCGCGAGGTGCAGCCGGTCGGCGATCTCCTTGTTGCTCATGCCGTCCGCGATCGGACTCATCACCTCGCGTTCCGCGCCTGGTCATCCGCACCGCGGCCTTCGCGCCCCGCCGGCCGCGGGCCCGGGCCTGGGCGGCCACGTGGGAGAACAGCGTACCGCGCCAGCAGCGGCGGCAGCACGCTCGCCCCGTCGGCCACCGCCATGATGGTGGAGATGAACACTTCGATCGTGGCGTCCTTCAGGATGAATCCCCGGACGCCCGCTTTGATGAAGTCGACGAAGTCGTCGTGGGCCGGCAGGAGACCCATCACGATCAGCTTGATGTCCGGGAAGTTCTGCCGCATCTCCTGCACCAACCGCGGCCCCTCACGGTCTCCCAGGGCGGAGTCCAGGAGGACCAGCTGCGGCTTCACCCGCGCGACCTCGCGCAGGGCCTCCTGCCCGCTGCGGGCCGTGGCGACCACGCTGAGACCCTGGGCGCTGAGCAGACTCGAGAGTCCGTCGCGCAACAGACGGTTGTCGTCGATCAGAACGACGGGCAGCGACCGCGGCTGGGCGCGTGGCGGCTTCGCTGGAGGCTCGCTTCGTGGTTCGAGAGGCCATGATCCTCCGGCGTGAGGTTCGTCGGTGGCCGCCACGGATCACCCCGTAGCCGGGCTCCCGTAGGTGAAAATATGGGAGCCGTCTTGCCGTCCCGCCAGCGGTAGCGAAGCCTCTCCGGCTAGTGCCTTCGACTGAGACCCGGTGCCGCCACCGACCTCCGGAGCTAGACCGGTTTTCGGTCACAGGGCCGATGGCCGGTGCGTCGGCCCGCAGGCAGCTTGGTACTCGTATTCCGACCGCAGACGTCAACCTCTTGGCGCTCCCGAAAGAGGAGGCCGTGATGTCCGTGCTGGCATGGGCAGTCCTGGGGCTCGTCGCCGGTTTCGTCGCGAGCAAGCTCGTCAACCGGTCGGGCGAGGGGATCGTGCTCGACATCGTGCTCGGCGTCGTCGGAGCCATCGCCGGGGGGTGGGTCTTCAACCGTCTTCGGCATGTCCGGCGTCACCGGGCTCAACCTGTACAGCCTGATGGTCGCCGTCCTCGGAGCCGTGCTGCTCCTGGTCGCCTACCATGCCTCAGGGGCGTCGTGCGCCTACCTCGAGATGGCCGTACGTGCTCGTCGAGGCCGACCCGTTGCCCTTCGCCCGCGCGGCGCAGCTTCCCTTCGGATGCCGACTGAAGCGTTGATCCTCGCTGGAATTGTCGTGGCCGCCTCGGTGTCCTCGTGCTCACGCGAGGCATCAGCTACCCCTCGCACCGCAGCATGATGCGGATCGGCGACCTCCAGGCGTCGGTGCAGGAGGAGCACGCCGTTCCCAAGTGGCTCGGCGTCGCGGCGATCGCCGGCGGCGCGCTGATGATCGGCGCCGGCCTCCGCGCGCAGGAGAGCCTGAGGCCCGAGCCGTCGGCCCCGCGTCGCCGCCGTCGGCGCGGCCCGACCCCGGGGGAGGGCCTAGATCGGTCGAGTGACCGGCGCGGCGCCCCGCCTCCTTCTCGCTAGGCCCTTTTCCCATCGCAGGACCGATGTTGATTCGCCAGCCAGCCCGTAGGTTCGACATAGGACGGAGCAGGCTACGGCACGATCGGAAGGAACCGCGTCCGATGTTCGCCGCCGGCCGATGCCGCGTCCCCACAGAGGATCGCATGGACGACAACAAGGTGGCCGTGGACGAAGCTCGCCGCGCGGCGCAGCACAGCTCGATGAAGTCCCAGGTCGAGCGCGACGTGAACGCTGACATCGCCGAGCGGGCCGAGGTCGGGACGCTCTCCGAGTCCCGCAAGATGGACGACGTCGCCGGCGCGCTTCGCGGCAAGGCGATTGACGAGGTCGTCGGCACGGATCGTGACGTCCGGCGAGCGCGCGGCCTGGCGCGGGTGTCGCAGGTCGTGGACTACCTCTTCTACGTCGTGTACAGCCTGCTTGCCATACGGCTCGTCCTGGAATTGATCGCGGCGCGCTCCGGCGCGGGGTTCGTGCAGTTGATCCGGGCCGTGACGGCGCCCTTCTACGCCATGTTTCGCGGCATCGTCGCGAGCCCCTCGATCGACGGGGGCTACACGCTGGCCCTGCCGATCGTGTTCGCCATCGTCGTGTACGCCGTGCTTCACGCGGGCATCAAGGGGCTGCTGCGTATGATCGCGCACCGCAGGACCGAGATCTAGCGGCGCACCGCGCGGAACAGACCGAAGGGACACGTTGGGTAGCTCACACGCACGAAGGGAGTCACACGAGTGAAAGCACACTGGATGACCGCGATGGCGGTGGCGCTGCTGGCCGTGACCAGCGGGGTGGCCGTCGCGCAGGGCCATGGTAACGGGAACGGCCAGAACCGCGGGCAGGCCAAGAAGGCGCAGCGCGCGGCCGCAGGCGCCAGACCACGCAGGCCCAGGCCAGGATCAACGAGCACGACCGTCAAGTTGCGAACACCTGGTACAGCCAACACCGCAACAACCCGCCGCGCGGCTTCCGCCGCACGGACCGGCTGCCTCCGGAGTACGAGGCCCGGCTCCAGCCGGGATACGTAGTTCGACCCGTACATGCGCCAGCGGGCCTATGCGGCTCCCGCGGAGTCTCACGCGCGGCTTCGCGCCCGCGCCTCGCGGCTACCGGTACATGGTGATCGGGGGCCACATCGTCCTGGTGGACACCGGCTATCGCGTCGCGGACGTGTTCCGGCTGACCATCAACATTGGCAACTGAGTGACGACGGGGGGAGCCATGCCCCGCCTTCCCCTGTTGCTCGGCTCGCTGTTCCCGCTGCTGGCGGGAGGGCTCCTGGCCCAGGGCGCGAACGATCCGTCGGCCCGTGCGGCGCGGATCAGCTACGTGTCCGGCAACGTCTCGTTTCAGCCTGCGGGCGACACGGGCTGGAGTCTGGCGACGCTGAACTATCCGATGACGACCGGCGATCGCCTCTTCGCCGATCAGGGCGGCCGCGCGGAGCTGCAGGTCGGCCCCGTGGCGGTGCGCCTCGACGAGGCCAGCGATCTCACCGTCACCGACCTGTCGGACCAGCTGGTGCAGCTTGGCCTCGCGCAGGGGACGGTTCGCGTGAGCGTGTACCAGATGAGCCCCGGCGACACGGTCGAGGTGGACACGCCGTATGGCGCCCTGACGCTGCTCGACGCCGGGGGACTACCGCATTGATGCCCCAGCCGGCGGCGCCGCGATGCTGGTGACGGTGGAACGCGGCAGCCTGGAGTGGGCGGCCGGCGGGGTCGCACAGACGGTCGGGGACGGGCAGGCCATCCGCGTCAGCGGCGTCGATCCGATTCAGGTGACCAGCGCTTCGCCGGCCCCCGTGGACGGCTTCCAGCGGTGGAGCGCGGAGCGTGACGGCCGGCTGGCGTCCTCGCCGTCCGCGCAGTACGTGAGCCGCGACATTCCCGGCTACGACGACCTCGACGACGCCGGAACGTGGCAACAGGAAGCGGCCTACGGGCCGGTGTGGTATCCGAACGGCATGTCCAGCGACTGGGCGCCGTATCGCAACGGGAGCTGGGTGTGGGTCGAGCCGTGGGGCTGGACCTGGGTCGAGCAGGAGCCCTGGGGCTACGCGCCGTTCCACTACGGCCGCTGGGTGAGCGTGAATTCGCGGTGGGGATGGCTGCCGGGCCCGATCGCGGTCCGGTCCTACTACGCCCCGGCGCTGGTCGTGTTCGTCAACGGCTCCTCCTTCGGGGTGCAGGCGTGGTTCCCGCTGGGTCCGGGGGAGACCTACTATCCCTCGTATCACCATGACGACGATTACTTCCGCAGAGTGAACGTCACCAACATGCGGAACGTCACGAGCGTCACCGTGGCGGTGAACGTCAACGCGATCAACTACCGCAACCGCGAACGCGCCACCACCGCGGTGGCCACGGCGGACTTCCAGAGCGGGCAACACGTCCGCCAGGGCACGATGCCGGAGCATGCGAGCGAGGTCGCGCGGGCGCCGATCCAGCCGCGCCCTGCCGCCGCGCCGTCGGGGAGAGCGTCCGCCGGCGGGCCGCCCGCGCCGCGCCCACCCGAGGCCAGGCGACCGGTCTTCGTCACGACGCAGCCGCCGCGGGCAGCGCCCCGCGTGAGCCCCGACGCGCCGCTGGTCGTTCCGCGAACCGAGCCGGCGCCGCACGCCGGGCCGGTCGTGATCACGCGGCGGCCGCCGCCGGATGCGCCGCACCCGGCGGACAGGAGTCCGGCACCGACGCCCGCCGCGCCGGCACCGACGCCCGCCGCGCCGGCACCGACGCCCGTGGCGCCCCGGCCCAACCGCTCACGGCCCACGCCCGCTCGCGCCGCGCCCGTGCCCAATCGGAATGCGCCGGCGCCCGCTCCAGCGCCCGTGGCGCCCAGAGCCAATCGCGCCGCGCCGACGCCCGCTCGCGCGGCACCGGCGCCCGCCCGGAACGCGCCTACGCCCACTCGCGCGGTGCCTGCCCCCAATCGGAATGCGCCGGCGCCCGCACCAACGCCCGTGGCGCCCAGACCCAATCGCGCCGCGCCGACGCCCAATCCCAACGCGTCCAAGCACCCTGCGCCCGCCCGGAAGCCCGCGCCGGCCAGGCCGGCGCCCAAGCCTGACAGCACGCGAGGCCCGGCGACCTAGATGAGCGCGCGGCGCCTCGTCCTCCTCGCCCTCGCCGCGACCGCGGCTCTCGCGGCCCTCCCCGCCGCGGGCGCCGCGCAGGATACGACGAAAGTCACCACGCCCGACACGGCGGGGGCACCCAAGCGCGACACGACGGCCGTTCCGGTGCCGGGCGCCCGGGATACGACGCGTGCCGACAGCGCGCGCGGCGGCGTCGGCCTGCAAGAAGCATCCCATCCTGGCGCGTGCTCCAGGTGACGTCGGTCAACATCTTCGTGAACCGGATGGACGCGTGGGTCTTGAACGTCAGTGACCCCGCGCCGGTCGGCCACTACGCCAACGTCACGGTGCAAGTCGTGGGGCGTCAACATCCGTCAGCGGCTGGGTGTGGGACACCGACGCGTTCCAGGTGAACATGTTCATGCACCCGTTCCAGGGCGCCGCCTACTTCCGCTCCGGACGCGTCAACGGCCTCAACTTCTGGGAATCCACGCCGCTCACCTTCCTGGGCTCTCTGGAATGGGAGTTCTTCGGCGAGAAGACGCTGCCGTCGCTGAACGACCTCTACAACACCGGCTTCGGCGGCATCGTCCTGGGCGAGATGACGTGGCGCCTGGCGCCCCTGATCCGGGACAATCGCGCCCGCGGCCTGGGCCGCTTGCGTCCGTGAGTTGGTCGCCTTCCCCATCGATCCGACCGGAGCCGTCCGGCGCGTGCTGAACGGCGAGGCCTGGCGTTCGCATCCGAATCCGCGCGGCAGCTACCCGGGAGCGTTCGACTGGTTGTTCCAGGGCGGCATGCAGACCGGCGTGGACTCGGGCGTCGCGCGCCGCCACACGGACGACGGGTGAGGCCCTCCTCGAGATGAGCTACGGCGACGCGTTCGTGACGCCCTACTCGCAGCCGTTCGACGTCTTCCAGGTGCGGCTGCGGGCCGGCACGGGGAGCGGCGGCAACGTCAAGGAGTTTCGCGTCACCGGCCGGCTCTGGGCGCACGAGCTCACGGACACCACGGCGACCACCCGGCACATCCTGACGGTGATGCAGAAGCTCGAGTACGAATCGAGCCCCGCCTTCAAGTACGGCGGGCAGAGCCTGAACATCGGGTTCGAGTCGGCGTTCGCGGCGGGGCGCGGCTGGGATCTGCAGACGGCGCCTGTACGCCGAGGGGATCATGCTGGGCGCCGTGGACGCGCCGCGCGCCGGCGTCACCGGCACCGACCGGACCTACGATTTCGGTCCCGGCGCTCGGCTTCACGGTCAACGCCTCGCTCCGCGCTGGCGGGCTTCCCGATCCTGACCGGGCGCTGGCACGGGGCGTACCTGCATTCGGTGAGCGGCGCTTCCGCCGACACCTACACGCAATTCCCCAGCATCGAGGTCGCCGTGCCGCTGACGGGGTCGCTCGGGATCGGCGCTTACGCGGGCTGGTACCACCGGCGCAGCTCCTACAAGGGGCAGCCCGGCGAGACGGCGAGCTCACCGGAGTATCGCGTCTACCTCGTGCTGCATACCCACCGCGGTGCCGCTGCCGGGGAGCCGGCGCCGTGACGGCGCAGCCCCATCGTGTGGTTGGCGCGCGTGCTGCCCCGGGTCCTCGGCGTGGCGGTAGTGCTCGGTGCGCTCGCGACCTCGCCCGGCGGCCGCGCAGTCCTCCCGCGCGCCCCGGCTTGTGGATGGACGCCGGGATCGGCTACGGCCGCCTGCGCCTCACCTGCGCCAGCTGCTCGAGCATCGTCGCCGCGACCGGCCCGGCCTACACCGTCGCGGTGGGTGGCGCTCCGGCGCAGAACGTGGTGCTGGGCGTGGAGGGCGAGCTGTGGCAGAGCAGCGGCTCCCTGCGGCAACAGGTGAAGACCGTGGTCGCCATGGTGCAGTGGTATCCCTGGCCGGCGGCGAGGTTCTTCGTCCGCGGCGGGGTCGGCGTCGTACAGGGCTCCGTGGCGCTGACGGCGGACACGACCGGTGCGCACTCGACGCAGGGGACGGGCGTCGCGCTCACGCTCAGCGTGGGCTACGATTTCGTGGTGACCCGGCACTTCGCCGTGGCCCTGCAGGCCGCGACCAACGTCGCGGCGCTCGGCGACCTCGCGGTGGGAGGGGCGACCGCCAACGACGTCGTCGCCTACGTGTCGCGGATCGGCGTGGCGCTGGTCTGGCGCTGAGCCGGCGCCGGTCCCCCGGCTCCCGCTCGCAACCGCCCTACCTCAGCATCACCACCAGCAGCCCTTCGCGCAGGCTCACCCACAGGAACCCGGGGAGCGTCTCGCTCGGAGCGAACGACGTGGTGGATCGGGCCGCTGCGCGGAGCCTTCCCGGCGCGTCGGGATTGCCGCCGTGCAGCTTCGTCGCGTTCATGACGAGCGACGCCAGGCCGCGCGCCACCCCGCCGATGATGCCGTGGGCCCCGATGATGCCGCCGGATCCGTGGCCCGTCACCTGGACCGACAGGCCGGAATAGAGCGGCGTGAGCGCGCCGCGCGCGACGCCGTCGTGCACCGCGGCGCTGAAGGTGATCTGCTCGACCTGGCCACGGGTGATCTCTCCAATTGTCGAGGTGCTCGACGACTTGATTGAACGCCGTGGCCGGCATCGGGCCGAGCGTCCCGCCGTACCCCATGTCGAAGGCGGGGGCATCGGGCGGGAACGCGATGCGGACGTCGAGCCGCCCGGCGTGCAGCAGCTCCGCGGTGGCCGCGAGGATCATCGAGTCCGCGATCGCCTTCCGGCCATCGACGTGACGCACCGGCGCGGCCGTGGCCTCGACGTGGCTGAAGGTCAGGACCCCGGGCCCCGCCTGGTCGGCCGCCTGCTCGCGATACTCGACCTCCCCCTGGTGCACCACGACCGAATCCACGGCCACCGTCTGGCCGAGATCCGCAATGAACTGCTGCGGCGTGCGATTCGACGCGTGACGTTTGAGTCCCCGGTCGTCGCTCGTGATCTTGACGCGCAGGGAGTCCACCGTCACCCGCCGCGCCCGGACGCCGAGCCCGAGCGCCAGCGCGCCATAGTCCATCCCCTGCACCCCGAGGCGCGCGACGCCGACCTGGACGATGTCCGGCCGGTAGGGATCGCGCTCGTATTCCGCCAACGGCACCGAGGGCGCGAACGCGAAGCCCTCCGCGTCGAGCGTGGAGTCCGTCAGGCTCGCCCGGAGGTGGGCGATGCGCGCCGCCATGAGGCTGTCGGGGCGCGCCACGAAGCTGTCCACGGACAGCTCGACGACGCGACTGAACAGGGGCCGGCTGGCCGCCGCGCTGTCGGCGGGATCGATCGCGAAGTCCACCATGCTCCACCGCGCCCGCTCGAACGCGAGGCGGGTCTCCCCGGGGCCCGCATGAGGGAGCCGAACGCGCAGCGCGAGGTTCGGGAAAGTCCACGCGAGCGATTCTCACCCGCGGCACGCTCGCGGGCGGGCTGGGCACCCTCGAGGGCACCAGGAAGGGTGGGATCGCCGCCCCCTGAGGGGCGCGAATCCCGGTCACCGCGGCGCTGCCCTGGCGGCAGCCGAACGACCCGGCCGACGAAGCCGCGCCCGAGAACCAGGGCCACCAGGTGCACGCCGCTCAACGTGCAGCGGTCGAACGCCACCTTGAGGTCGAGCAGCGGCGGCACGCGCTTCGCGTTCACGCCGACGTTCGTCGTCAACCGGACCGAGTCCACCGCCACCCGGCGCAGCAGCCAGTTCAGCCGCACCCGTCCCACGTCGAGCCGGTAGACGCCCCCCGACTGCTGCGCGACGGCCTCCACCGCCCAGTTGCGGAGCAGCAGCTTGACGATGCCCGACGCGCGCCACCCGACCACCCCCGCCAGGACGGCCGCGAGCACGCCCAGCACCACCAGACCTCGCACGAGGGCCGCCCGGCGGCGGCGAGGCTGGACTCGCCGCCGTGGACCGCGTTCACCCTCTTTGCCCGTGACTCCTCGACGCGTGCCCATAGACCCGCCTCAACCGCTTCTGGCTCTGCACAAAAGGATGCCCCGGCCAATTTCCCGGATCGCGCTACGCTGGCGAAACGCCTGCGCGCGGCGCTGGGCGATAACCTTCCCTATTTCACGCGCGATGGCGGCTTCATCGCTTGCGGTTACGACCCCGTCGCTCGACGAGCTGCGGCAGCTCGCGACCGATACCAAGGTGGTGCTGGCGAAGCTGCAAGCGGCATACGCGGCGCAAACCGGCATCAAGTCGCTGAAAATCCAGTACAATCAGGTGTTCGGCTATTTCGTCGAGGTGAGCCCCGGCACTGCGGCGGCGTTGCAGGCCGAGCCGCATTCGGCGACCTTCCGGCACAAGCAGACGCTCGCCAATGCCGTGCGCTTCACCACGGACGAGCTTTCCGCGCTCGAAAGCCGCATCCTGAATGCCACGAGCGAAGCGCTGGCGCGCGAGCTTGCGCTGTTCGAAGAGCTGGCGGGCGCGGTGCTTGCCGCCGAGGAAGCGATTGCGAACGCCGCCGCCGCGCTCGCCGCGCTGGACTGCACCGCTGCGCTGGCGGAACTCGCCCAAGCGCAGAACTACGTGCGCCCGCATGTCGACGATAGCCGCTGCTTCCTCATCGAAGGCGGCCGGCATCCAGCAGTGGAGCAGGCGCTGGCGCGCGAGGGGGCTGCGTTCATCGGCAACGATTGCAAGCTCGACGGCGCTGGCGAACGCGCGGCGGGCTTCCTGGTCGTGACCGGCCCGAACATGGCGGGCAAATCCACCTATCTGCGCCAGAACGCGCTGCTCGCCGTGCTCGCGCAGGCGGGCTCCTTCGTGCCCGCCGCCTCGGCGCATATCGGCGTCGCCGACCGGCTGTTCGCCCGCATCGGCGCCGCCGACGACCTCGCGCGCGGCCGCTCCACCTTCATGGTCGAGATGACCGAGACCGCCGCGATCCTCAATCAGGCCGACGCCGGCGCAGCTTCGTGATCCTCGACGAGATCGGGCGCGGCACCGCGACCTTCGACGGGCTTTCCATCGCCTGGGCGGTGCTGGAGCACCTGCACGACGTCATCTTCTGCCGCGGCCTCGTCGCCACGCATTATCATGAGCTGACGCGGCTCGCGGACGACCTGCCGAGGGCCGCCAATGTGCGCATGGCGGTGACGGAGTGGAAGGACACCATCGTGTTCCTGCACGCCGTCGAGACCGGCCCGGCGAACCGCTCCTACGGCGTGCAGGCCGCGAGGCTCGCGGGCGTGCCAAAGCCGGTGCTCGCGCGCGCGAAGCAGGTTCTGGCCCAGCTCGAAAACGGCGCCGGCCCGCACGGCCCGCTCACGCTGCCCACCGACATGCCGCTGTTCTGCGCGCCCGCGAAGCACCAGCCGGAGGACGCCGCGCCGCATCCCGTGCTGGAGAAGCTCGCCGCGCTCGACACCGACAGCCTCAGCCCCCGCGAAGCCCTCGACATACTTTACGCGCTGAAAGCCGCGCTCTAAGTCCAGCTGGCCGTCATGCCAAATCCGCCCGGTTGCCAGCCTTGGTGTACCGCCATGTTAACCCTCCACGACGCTCCCTGGGCCTCTTTCAGGGGCCCGAGGGAAGCTTTTCGAATTTGAAGTAATGTAGCAGAAAAGTCTTGAGTATTCGTAAAATGCCGAGAGCCAGGTTATCGCATTGATACATAAGGATAAATAACGGAACACGGCGCCGTACCCAGTCCTTTCATCTGTTAATACAAAATATTCGTGTATATTTAACGGGATTTTCGAATCGTAGAAATCGAGCAAAAGCAAGAAAAGAATCGCAAAAATGTCGGCGGCGAAAAATATGACGCGCGCCATTTACCATGTCCGTATTTACCATGATAGGACGCTAGGCAAAATATACTGTTATTTAACACGGTTCTGGGCCGCGCGGTGATCGAAAAGCTCCATCAGGGCGGAACGGATGCGGCCGTATGCGGTCCGCTTGGCGCAGCCGGCCTCTAAGGTGCCGAGCGCGTGGACAAGCATCGCCGAGTCGGCTTCGAACACGAGCAGCGTCCCATCGGGCAGCTGCGCGCAGTCGATCCCGGCATAGTCGAGCCCAAGCGCCGCACCGATGGCCGGCACGGCATCGCGCCACCTCGCGAGGGCGCGCTCAGGCTCTGTCAGAAAGCGCACCTCTTCGCCGTGCATCCAAGGCGTTACCGCCGTCGCCGTGCGGTAGTAATGAACCATCCATGTGTTGTCGATGGCGAGGTGACAGGGGTAGGCAACGCCGTCAACGAACATGATGCGCAGCTTGCGGAACCAGCCATCGGAGCTGCGGTAGTCTATATATGCCGAGCAATCGTACAGGGCGGCATTGGTACGCGCGAGATGGCCGCAACTCCCCAGGATGATCGAGCCGTTCAAGCCCGCGTCCGCCGTGAGTGTCTACTGGACGCACCACCAGCGGATATCCGAGCCCTCCCACGCTGGCGCCGCTCGCGGCAAGAGCCGCATGCGTCACACGCCGCGCATCCGGCACGCGAACACCGGGGATGGCGGCGAGCGTTTGAGCCAGCCGGTCACGTCCCAACCCGCGCAACCGTCCGGGTGCATTGATCGACGGCACATCGGCATGTGCCCTGAGGATCGCTTGCGCATCGGCGAGCGCGGCAGCGCCGGTGAGGCTGTCACCGAGCGCGTTCACGATAAGGTCGATGCGCGGGATGGTGCGCGCCCCGAATTCCCGGTCGGGCAGAAACCAGCGATGCAGGGTCCAGCGTGCGTCGTCAACGATGTAGTCAAGCGGTATATTGCGCGGCCAAAGTGCTGCCAATCTGAGCACGAGCGCGTGCTTCGAACCGGCCCGCGGGTTCGGCGGAGAGAAGAGCCGCTGGTGCGCGAACGCTTCATCGAACCAGATCTGCGCCGCCGCCTCATCGCCCATCGCATAGGTGAGTTCCGCTAGCGAGTATCGCGACCCCGCATCGAGCGGATCGAGCGACGCAGCGCGCTCATAGGCAGCGCGCGCCTGATCAACTAAACCTGCTCGGAGCAAGATGTTCGCGCGCGCTGCCTGCACCCGGGCATCGCTGGGGTCCGCCGCGGCGGCGCGTTGGAGAAGTGCCCACGCCTCGTTGACGCCAGCGTCCAACCCCTGCGAGCCTGGCATGCGCATGTGGTCACTGGCCGAGGGCACGTGTGCCAGCGCCGCCGCGTAGAGACCGGCGGCCTGGCCAGGCTCCCCGAGGCACTCGGCCGCTTTTGCTATGTTGCCCGTAAGAATATTTCTTGTGCTCCTTGCCATGATAGGATTTAGGGCCTGTTTACATTCGCTCGGCCAATGGAAGGAGACACGGTG
Organism: uncultured Gemmatimonadales bacterium; assembly: GCA_963729955.1. Classification (GTDB taxonomy): domain Bacteria; phylum Gemmatimonadota; class Gemmatimonadetes; order Gemmatimonadales; family JACORV01; genus Fen-1245. The sequence continues at coordinate 28,087 of CAVSQA010000016.1, read as the reverse complement.
GCTCTAGCACCCAACCCATGCTTGCGCCACCCCGCTCCCGCCGTTCACCTAGAGCCGCGGGCCCTGCGGCCTCGATCGCGGCCCCCGCATCAGGTCAGGCCCGCGGTTCGACCAGGCCATCGCATTGGCCGGGTCCGTTTTTTACCGCAGCGGTGAAGTGCAGGAGCGCCTCGCCCGTGCGGCCTTGCCGGTAGCGGATAATGCCAGGCTGGAACAAGGCGCCGAAGTGATCTGGCTGCGTCGCGAGAACGGTCTCGTAAAATGCTGCCGCTTCATCGGGCTGCCCTTGCTGCTCCAGGCCGCCTGCGCGTTCCAGCACCCTGGCGGCTGCCAGGCTCTTCCTTGGCTGCGCTGGCCGCGCCAAGCCTGGTGCGGAACGCGCCCTCGATTTAAAGCCGGACGATAACATTCAGCCTAATCCCTTAGCCCAAAGCCCTAACCGGCCGGGGAACCCCGTCAACCCAAGCTATGCGGTTTCAGGCTTTTGCCGGCCTTGCTCAATGGTTAAAGAAATTGTCGTTATTGGTAACATTCTGCTCCCTGGATATCTAAGTGATTTCTGCATATGAACCCGAAACTGATAAACAAAAATCGACGAGATAGCCATGGCAGGCCACACGGACCTAGAAAAAGCAGTTGAAGCCGGCAGCACGGCAAAATGGCCTTAAATGCCAAAGGGAGGTGCCCGCCACATGCGAGAACCGGACACTACGCGTATATTGGCATTAGCTCGTCACCCGGCGCCCTCTCCCACCACTACAACCGGTGCCCGGTGGGCAGGGCAAGTCGCTGCTGTCGCGATGCCGCTCTGTTACTCCAGTCCGCCAGGCCGCGAGGCGTCGTCGCCATCAACGTATTGAAGCTGGACCGAAGGCCGACAATCATATATAACACGGCATAACGTATATGAACGTAAGCATCAAGGCTGCGCAGCATGAAACTTGTTACCTTTCGCACGGGTCAGTCCCAGAAAATAGGCGCCGCCACGAACGATGGCGCCTACATCTTCGACCTCACTTCCGCCTCGCGAGGCGACAAGCGATTTGAGTCTATGCTGGCTCTGATCGACGCCGGGGAGGCTGGCCTCGACGAGGCGCGCCGCCTCTTCTCCAACGCAGGCTCCGAATCCGCCTTCCTCTTGCCCTTCAAGAGCCTAACGCTGCTTGCGCCGCTGCCCGAGCCCCGGCAAATGCGCGACTTCTCGACATTCGAAACACATCTCAGGCAAGCCAAAGCCGGCATGGACCGCATCGAGCTGCGGAAAAAGGGCGACGAGGCCGCGGCGAGGGCTGTCGTGCCGCCGGCCGGCATCCCTCCAATCTATAAAGCGCAACCGGTATATTACCTCACCAACCGGTTCAGCGTTGCCGGACCGGATGCCATCGTTCGCTGGCCCCGCTACAGCGCGCTGATGGATTTCGAGCTGGAATTCGGCATCGTCCTGGGCAAGGCAGGCCGTGACGTGCCCGTGGACCGCGCCCGGGAGTATATTTTCGGTTACGTCATCTACAACGACTTCTCCGCCCGGGACACACAGCACACCGAGATGGCGGGTTTGATGGGACCGGCGAAGGGCAAGAGCTTCGATGGCGGCAACGTTCTCGGGCCGTGGCTCGTCACGGCCGACGAGATCGCCGATCCCTACAAGCTTGCGATGTCCGTTCGTGTTAATGGAGAAACCTGGGCCAGCGGCACCTCCGCCGATATGCTCTTCACCTTCGAGGAACTGATCGCCTATGTCTCGCGCGATGAAACGATCCATGCGGGCGAGTTCTTCGGCTCGGGCACAATGGGCAATGGCTGCGGCCTGGAGCTGGACCGCTATCTGAAGCACGGCGACGCCGTCGAGCTTGAGGTCGAGGGGCTCGGCATATTGCGTAACTGGGTGCACGGCGCAGGCGATTGGCCGACCGGCCGGCGGAATTGGCGGGAGAGACAGCATGAGGCTCATCGACATATCCGTTGCCATCGACAACACCACGCCCGCCGATCCGCCTCCGCTTCGCCCTTCGATCAGCTACATCGGCCACCAGCAAGGCGCTCAGGACCTTGCCGGTATCTTCGCGGGCCTCTCGCCCAGCGATCTACCGGACGGAGAAGGCTGGGCCGTCGAGGACGTGAAACTGACCACCCACAGCGGAACGCATCTCGATGCGCCCTGGCATTTCCATTCCACGATGAACGGGGGCGAGCGCGCCTGGACCATCGACGAGGTGCCGCTCGAATGGTGCTATCAGCCCGGCGTCAAGCTCGATTTCCGCCACCTGCCGGACGGCTATATCGTGACGGCGCGGGATGTCGAAGCCGAACTGGTCCGGATCGGGCACACGCTGAAACCGCTTGAGATCGTGGTGGTCAACACCTCCGCTGGGGCGGCCTATGGCGCGCCGGACTATCTCGCGCGAGGCTGCGGCATGGGGCGCGAGGCGACACTCTATCTCCTTGAGCGGGGCGTGCGCGTTACCGGCACCGATGCCTGGAGTTGGGACGCGCCCTTCGGCTTCACCGCGCAGAGCTACGCGAAGACGAAGGACGCCAGCCTTATCTGGGAAGGGCACAAGGCCGGGCGGGACATCGGCTATTGCCACCTCGAAAAGCTCACCAACCTCGATAGCCTGCCTGCCTCCGGCTTCCTGATCTCCTGCTTTCCCGTGAAGATCGAGGCCGCGTCCGCTGGCTGGACGCGCGCGGTGGCAATCCTCCCGGACTAGGCGTTGCGCTAAGGCAAGCAGGAGACGGCGGTTCTGGAAGATAGGACTGCCGTCCAAGCGAACCGGCCGTAATGCGGGCGGGTTAGGCCTGTGTCTTTGGGACTGCCGCGAGCTGCAATGCGACGCCATACCGAAACTCCTGGCACTCAAAAGCACCCATTTTGATAGCCGAGGGGCGCTTTTCCAATTTGAGCTAATTGTAACAGATGCGCTTTACGGAGAGGTTAAGCGAAAAAGTCGTCACAAGCGCTTTGATATACAAAGCAATTAGCAGTCCGTACACGACATAATTATGGTAAAGCCACAATATTTAACGGGATTTTTGAAAGCAAGAAATCGACCATGAATCGAGCAATTTTTTGCAGAAATCGCCCTGTTTGGCGCATCGCGATTCCGCGTTAACCCTGTTTCGTTAACGAATGTGGCAGCGCATACGGCCGGTAAGGCCAGCCGCCATAATCGCGACACATTTGCCCCCTGGGCGTTGTCTGAGGGCAGCGCATCGCACCCATGGTCTTCCCCCCTTTTTCCGGCGCGCCGCAGCCTGTGCACGCAAGCCGATTGCCCGCTTACCTGACAATGGCGGGTTCGTGAGCGCGGACGCCGCCAGGAGCAAACCGGCTCCTCAAAGTGCGTTATGGGTCGGATGCGGGCGCATGGCGGGTTTTCTTGCAAATACCGGCCGCGAGCGGGTTCCGCTTGAACCTTGCCAAATGCGGACGTCCCTGAGACGCGCCGGACGATCGCTGATTACGACATCCGACAACGCGCCACCTTGACCGTTGCCAGTGATCTCATCGACCATCTTTCCAGATGATTGGAAGGCCACGATTTAGTGCTTTGACCAGGAAAGAGCGGCATCCCTGCGTCTTCGGCGTCGAATGCGCGGACAAAATTATTCTTTCCAACAGATTTCGTCAAAACGTCCTCGCTTCGCCTATACGAACGCCCAAAGCGACAAGGTCAGACGCGAGCGCTGACCGCAAGTTGTTGTGCTCGCGATTGGAGCGCTAATCAAGATGAATGCGTGATTTGACGAAAGTTGGACCATGGAGCGTCATCCGAAACTATTCACGAAGATCGACCTCAGCAATCTGTGGGCGGTACGTCGACATTGAATGTTATCCTACCCTATCGCTTGAACCGCGAAATGCGCTTGACTGCCCTGGGCTCAGTCTCACCCGCGGCGATTTCGGAGAGGATGAATCATTCCCCGCTACGATCGCGCACGCGTCCGAGCGCTGACTAAGATACTGCATCGGTCATGATCCTAACCGCCAGAGCGCACGCTCCTCGAAATTGCTCCTTTACGAGTATCTCGAAAGGGGTCGCATGGCCTCATTCGCGCGAAATCGAGGACGTGGATGCGACTAGAATTTGATGACGGCACTCAAATTTGATGTTTTTACTGTTCCAGCTCAGCCCAGCCATAGCGTGTCGGCCTGCGTCGTTATTTTTGCCTCCGTTCGAAACAGCGTCTGGTTTTAGGGACAAGTGGAACGGAGAGTCCTCTGATCCGCACGCACGCCGTCACGTTTTGAGTCTTGCGAACTGCATGTGAGCGGTTCTGCAAGAACCGGGAGCTCTCCAATCGATCGGAAGCGCACATCAGCCTTTGAGCATGTCGCTGAACCCGATTCATCAAGCGAAGAGGCAGCCTATTCGATAGCTCTATGCAAAAATGGCAGACATACCGCGTAACAAGTTATACGGACGACGACTATGTGCATCTTCATGTGGGGAGTATTTCCGCAGAGCTGTATTGTCTCCAGTTTGAGTGCGGTTAGTGAGGTATTTCCAAGGAATGCCACTGAACGAAATGCGCCGCTGATGCCAGAACCATGTTTCAATCTTCGCGCGAATATACCAGTGGACAGATGCAGTGTGCGCGCCAGTTTTTCGGACGGCGGAGGTGCCGTTATTCGCGGCGTTACGTAAGTAAGGCAGTTCAGTGCAGGATTCTGGGCGCGACGCATCTGGAGCTATGCTCGGCCGCCAAGTAATGGCACTTGCCGCTCGAAGAGCCGCAAACGCCACGGACGAAGAACACTCCGGTCGCTAATGGCGAGCAAGGAAACGACAGGTATCCCCAAATAGCTGCAGGTGAATTTAGGATTGCTTAACGAACCGCAAAAAATTATCCCAGAGAACGCAGTCCTGCCGCCTGGCACTTTTACGTCGGCCAACACAGCAAGAAGCGAGTCCGGAGTGCGTTCCAGAGCGTCGAATTCTTCCGCAACCGGCCTACAGCCCCTCAATTAAATTAAATACTTGAGAAGCTCGCGATTGTCTCGCGTGGCCGTGGCCCAGCTCCAGACCTTTGCTCTCCCCTGCAAATACTGGCGCCGGCTTGGCCAGCGGTTCGTGCTGACAGCAACGGCGCGCCCGGCGAGGGCTGGACGCTTCGCCGGGCGGCTGAAAGCCGGCGGATTCCGTGAAGCCTTAGTGGCGCCTGAATACATGCCTGCAGTCTACGCTGAGCTTCCAAACATTAGCTCTGAGACAAGCGACGATGCGCTTTTCATCCGGAACCGCTGCTTCGCAAAGTCTGTGAACGTCGGGTGTGCATGCTTCTTGCGCAGACTTCGTTCCGCGATGTCTGTTACCCTGATTATCCGCAAATGCGTTCGCACCGCCGAAACCGAGCGCGCCGGCAAGTATGATTGAAGCTATGGTCATCCGTATCATAAGCGATTCCTCTGTCTGGTCCTTTTCGCAGCGGACACCGGACTCTGTCCAGTCCGAGTCCGGTGCGGACTCTACCGCCGGATTTATACAATTTTTCGTGGCTTGGCCCAACAGGTGGTGCCGCCGCGCCGCCCATCCGGCCGTCAACTGGGCCGATAGCAGCCTAGCTCGATTTCCCGGGAGGGCGGAGCATAATCGCTCGGCAGCCCTACATCCCGCGAGATGTTATCGTTTATGTAATTCCTTCATGTCTTGGATCGCACGCGCTTCAGACGCCTCTTCAATTAAGAGGCGTACCGATTTAGGATCGTCATTGAGATATACTTTGATAATTCGATAGTAGTGTTTGGTATTGGCTCCCGCAATGGCAATACTGTTCCGCGTCATAGGTAAAGACAAAAACCCGGTCCGAAAAGAAATGACGTGATTGCCGATAGGAACTTGTGCCGTGATATAATCACCGCTTAACATCACGCCGATTTTTTTGTCATCTACATAGATCTCCATGTCTGGCGTTAAGCTGTTGAGCCATCCAAACCCATCTCTTTGCCAATACAAGTAAATCTGCGCGACACCAGCAGAACTTTGACGGAGAGTGCGTGGCAATTCCTTTTTTGCCCCAACAGACCCACCTTGCGTGCCATTTGAATCTGCAGAGGCGAGCGCTGACGATAAGGAAATCGAGATCAAGACTGTAATTAGTCGAATAAACACAATCGTGCCCCCTGCCGTCAGTGACCTTGGCGAGCATATAAAAAAACTCCGTGTCTACAATGTGTTTCGTGCACTTATAAAGCGCCCAGGCGGACATCGAAGTGATCTCAACTAGCGCTCCTTTGCAGCGGGTCGTATAGGGCAGGAAAGACCGGAAATTGCGGCCCGGGAGCGGCTGGCCTTATGGGGCAAAATTCAGCCCACTGGCCGCTCACGCCTGGGAAGGCCATGCGTTGGGACGGCGGCCAGCCGTTGTTTGCTTCGGCGCGATCCCCCGGGGTCCGGGCGCGGCCGGTCAGGCCGGCTCTCACCGGGAGATCGCGCCAATTCCTTAGCGGGTGGCCAAAGCTGCCGCCGCGAGAGGCTCCACCGGTGCGGCCTCTGTCTGACCTGCCCGCACTAACTGAGCAATCGCGAGCGCCACAGCCAGAGTGACCAGCGCGACTGGAGCCAAATAGGTCAAGACCTGTCCGACGGTCATGCCGCTGGACAAAAGCAGACCGGCGGCGAACGGCCCTGCCATCGTGCCAATGCGCCCGGCTGCGACCACGTAACCGACGCCAGTCGCGCGGATCGCCAGGGGATAGCAGGGCGGCGCGAAGGCATAGATCAGCGTCTGCCCCGTCGTAACCCCGGCCCCGAGCATAAATCCGGCGATGGCGCCGCCAAGCAGATCGATTGGCATTCCACCCAGATAGGCCAGTCCAGCGGCAAGCGAGAGGTATCCGATAACCGGAACCGAGAAGACATGCTTGCGGTCGAGAGCATAGCCCACGCTCAGCGCGGCCAAGGTAGAGCCAAGGTTATAAAGCATCTGGATGGTGAACACGCCACCATCCGCGATACCTTTCGCCTTCATGAGCGAGGGCAGCCACATGACGAGCAGGTACATGGTGCCTAACGTCAGAAACGCTGCCAGCCACATCGCCAAAGTGGTGGCTGCCTTGCCAGAGCCCAGAATATCGTTCCAGCCAGCCTTGGGGGCGTGGGGCGCCGGGGACGCTGCCGGCCTTGAACTGGGCAGCCAAAACGCCATCGCGAGCGCGACCGCCACCGGTAGAACGCCGCCGATATAGAAGACTTGCTTCCATCCCGCCACCAGCCCCGCGGCCAGAATGCCCGCCGCCGCCATGCCGCCGAGAGAGATCGCCGAGTAGGTAACGCCGATCCATCGCCTCTTCTGCGAGGCCGGGCTGTGGTCGCTGACCAGGGCGAGAATAGGCGGCAACGAGGCGCCGAGCCCGGCTCCCGTCAGGAAGCGCAAAGCCACCAGGGCCTCGAAGCTGGGCGCGTAGGGGGTCAGGAAACAGAAGAGGCCGAAGGTCAAGGTGGAAGCGATAATCACCGGCTTATAGCCGAACCTGTCCGAGAGCAGCCCACCGATTGCCGTGAACAGCAGCGAGCCCAGCGCGCTCGCGGAAAAAAAGGCACCGATCTGGCTTGGCTTGAGCCCGAAGTCGGGCACCAGCCTTGGTGCGGCGACACCGGCGGCCTGAATGTCGAAACCTTCAAGCATGATGACGATGAAGCAGAGGAACACGACGCGCAGCGTCTGTAGCTCCTGCATTCGATTTGCGTTTCCTTCCATACGTATCGCCGTTTCCACGGCGCTCCCTGTTAGTTGTTATCGTTGTTTTTTTTAGGGCTTTTGCCCTTTGCCTATGCCGCCCCGGCGCGCCGATCCGCCGCTATTGCAACGGCGGCATCAACACACAGTCCTCCGGCGGGACCGCACGCCGTGGGCGGCCCTGTCCGTCTTCTGTTGCTTTGTTCTGTTGGCGGCGCCAGCGAAGCGCGTGTTACGGCTCGTGCCTCTGGCGAAAACGCGCCCAAGGTCAGATTCAGATGCTGTTCCAATGCCTTGCAGGCGGCATCGGCATCGGGACCGAGTGCAAGATCGGCTAACGTCTGGTGCAGTGCGATCGCCCGGGCCGGGTCCAATCCATTTGCATGCATCACCCGGCGGTAGCGGTAAGCCTGGTCGTAAAGCGCGCTCTGCAATTCGTTCAGCCGCACCGAACCACAGCCCGCAATCAGTGCCTGATGGAACGAGCGATGGGCCGCGTCATACTCCTGATTGCCCTCCAGAATGGAACTCGCCGGAGCGATTGATGACCCGCTTAAGGCGGTGCGCCGCCAGGACAAGATTGTCCTCCCAATCGCCATTCCGCCGCTCCATGCATAAGCGAAGAGCGCCAGTTTCAATAATGCATCGTGTCCGGACGATATCGGCAAGGTCGTCCCGGCTGATGGGGGCCACGCGAAAGCCTCTATTGCCGGAAACCGTCACGAGCCCCTTCGCTACGAGGCGTGAAAGTCCCTCGCGCAAGGGCGTGGCGCCAATGCCAAACCGCTCCTCTAGCGCAGGAAGTGTAAGCCTGGCATCGGGCTCCAACTCGCTGCGGACGATTGCCTGCTGCAGGATGAACTCGGCCTGGCCGGCGAGTGTGCCGGCAGCCTGCACATCGGCCTCTTCCACATGCCCCTTTATTGAAAGCCGCGCCATATGCAGACCTCCCTTGGTGCAGTTTTATCACACCAGCGTACCGGATTTTGTTACGAAGCCGAAGCCCGTTGACACATCAGTAATGCATTTCATATTTTCATGTCAAGTTCATATATGATACGCACTTTCGCATAATATGAACTAAGCAATATGCAGAAGTGCCGCTCGAATGGGTTCGCGAGCGAACATGGGCAACTCGCAGCGTCCCGCGAACCGGCGGGCGCGGCGTCTGGGAGAGGAAACGAAGGAATGTGGAGTGAGTTTTGGACGCGCCGCTCAAGCGGGCGCGATGGAGTGGTGCGCGCTGTCAGGGCTACCATTTGCATTGCCGCGGGAGCCGCGGCAGCGCTATCCCCAGCAGCTTCCTTGGCGCGCGAGCCGGGTACTGGCGACACCTTCGCCCCGGGCAGCACCGTAAATCTCCCCGTTGGCGAACTCCCCCCCGGAGTTTCGATGACCAACTATTTCACCTACTTCGCTGGGAGTGCGGTGGACGCCCACGGTAACAAGACGGGAACCGACATCTCGTTTGAGGCTTACACGCTACAGGTCTTCTGGAACCCCAACCTCAAAATCCTGGGGGCTAATTACGGCGCCTACATTCTCCAGCCGCTCGTGGATCTGCAGCTGGATAACAAGAGCAACCTCCACCTTCCGGCGTTGGGCAAAGCCACCGACTTTGCGGCAGCAAACACGTTGATCACGCCGGTCAATCTATCCTGGACCCTGGCGCCACACCTATATTTCTCAACCGGCGCCGGTTTTTATGCCCCAACCGGCGATTACAAGAGCCCCTCGAATAATCTGGCGGTGTACACCGGCGCCAATTTCTGGACGTTCCAGCCGGAAATGGGGCTCAGCTACTTCAAGCCGGGGCCCGATGGCTACAACCTTTCACTGCACGCTCTTTACAATATAAACAGCGAGAACGAAGACACGAAATACCGGTCCGGCGATCAGCTTTTCCTGAACTGGACCGCAACAAAGTCGTTCAGCGGGTTCACTGCTGGCTTTGTAGGCTACTATACCAAGCAAACGACCGCAGACACCGACTACGGGCATGCTTATCAACCGCCGATTCCAGGCCTTCCCCTCATCGATGTCACGAGCAAGCCTGAGAGGCTTGGTTTGGGTGCAACCGTTGGCGGAAAGATCGGTCCAGCCATCTGGGATCTTTCATACATGAAAGACGTCCATGCTGTTAGCGACGTCAAAGGCGATACGGTCCTGCTGCACGTCCGGTTCATCGACATGCTGGCAGATGGGAAGCAGCCCTTGCCGCCCCTAAAGTAGTACCTCAAGTTCTTCGGCTTCGCCCTGCGGCTTCGGCCGCAGCGGCTCTGAAGCATATATTAATGGCGCAGCTCATTTCCTAGCGGAAGAGTGACGGCTGGCCACCTCTGACGGCTACTACTATGACGCTTGCAAAGAGGATTTTGCCCGCGCCATCGGCATGCGAAGTGGCATGGCGGCATGGCCCGAGAGGTGTGCTGGGCGGACGCTGCGATACGCCGGCAATAGCCGCAACGGGCGCGAGGCAGCCGCTTGGGCGACCGCAAGCAGGCTGGCTTGAAGCTTGAATCGCGTCCGTTGAGCCGCGGGCTGGACGAGCGCCGCCGTGGCCTGCCGGTGAAGCGGCGGCGAAGGCGGGCAGCAATCGGGGTGGAAGCGCTTGCGATGCTGCTCATGACGTGTCGATCCCGGCCGGGTCCGGAGGCGGTCCTGCGCGCCGGCAGCTTCCCTCGAAGGTCTCGACGATGAGCATGCGGCCGCCGCAACAGGGGCAGATGCGGGCCGGCATGCCCAAGGCGGGCGCAGCGGCCTTGCCGCATCGCTGGCGTTTGGACACCGGCGCCGCCATGGCGAGCAAGGATGCGCATCGTGGCGAGGTTCTCCGCGCGGGCGCCGCTGGCCAGAAGCCCATAATGGCGGATGCGGTGGAAGCCCTTGGGCAGCACGTGCGATCAGGAAGCGGCGGATGAACTCGGCCGTCTCGAGCGTCATGGTCTTGTAGCGGCCGGGCCCCTCGATGCGGTAGTCCTTGTATGTGAAGGTGACGCCGGTCTTGTCAGCGGCGACCAGGCGCCGGTTCGAGATGGCAACCCGGTGCGTGTAGCGCGACAGGTACGCCAGCACCGTTTGCGGGCCGGAGAACGGACGCTTGGAATAGACGAACCACTTGGTCTTTCTGAGCGGCGCCAGGAAGGCGGCGAACGCGTCCGCGCTGGCGAGGTGTGCATGCTCGCCAAAGAAGCGCAGCTTGCCGGCCTTGTGCGCGCGCTTCGAGCTTCTCGAGCATCAGCCGCCGGAACAGCTTGGAGAGCACCAGCACCGGCAGGAAGAAGCCGCGCCGGCAGGCTATCCACCGGCTGCCATCCGGCGATAGCCCGCCGCCCGGCACGATCATATGCACGTGCGGATGATGCGTCATCGCCGAGCCCCATGTGTGCAGCACGGCGATGAAGCCGATCTTGGCCCCGAGGTGCTTGGGATCGGCCGCGATCGTTGAGCATGGTCTCGGCCGAGGCCTTGAACAGCATGGCGTAGATCGCGGCCTTGTTCTGGTAGGCGATGTCCGCGATCGGCGCGGGCAAGGTGAACACCTGGTGGAAGTACTGCACCGGCAAGAGCTCGGCCTCGCGCGCGGCCAGCCATTCCCGTGCCGCCGCGCCCTGGCACTTCGGGCAGTGCCGGTTCATGCAACTATTATAGGAGATGGCCGTGTGGCCGCAGGCGCCGTTCTCGCAAGCGCGCGACATGGCCGCCGAGCGCCGCCGTGCGGCAGTTCTCGATGGCGGTCATCGACTTTGAGCTGGCCGAGGCTCACATGGCCGCGGTTGGCTTCGCGCCATGCGGCCCCGTGGCCGCGGAAGATGTCCGCGACCTCCAAGATGGGCGGCCCATGGCGGCCGGCTATGCCGCCGGCTCGCCCCCCTTCGGGCGCAGCGGCGTGAGCCGGTCGAGCGGGCTCATAACGCTCGCGGATGATGTTGGTTGCCACCTGCGTATAGCGCGCCGTCGTGTCCAGCTTCGCATGGCCCAAGCAGCACCTGGATAATCCGCACATCGATGTTCTGCTCAAGCAGATGCGTCGCAAAGGAATGCCTGAGCGTGTGCGGCGCGACCCACTTCGGCAGCCCGGCCAGCTCCGCCGCCATATGGCAGATGCGGTTCAGCTGGCGTGTCGTCATCGGGCCGATCTTGTCCCGGCCGGGGAACAGATAGATGCGGGGCCGCGCGATCCGGTACCAGTCGCGCAGCAGGTCCAGAAGCTGCGGCGAGAGCATGGCGAAGCGGTCCTTGCGGCCCTTGCCCTGCTCCACGCGGATCAGCATGCGCTGGCTATCGATATCCGCGACCTTGAGGCCAGCCACCTCCATCGCGCGCAATCCCGCGCCGTAGGCAACGCTCAGCGCCGCCTTGTACTTTGGGTTCGGCGCGGCTTCGAGCAGCCGCAGCACCTCCTCAGCCGGCAGCACCCGCGGCAGCTTGCGCGGCTCGTGCACGAACACGAGATACCGCGTTGTCTCCGGCCGGTCCAGCGTGACCTTGAAGAAGAACCGCAGCGCCGTGACCGTGGCGTTCATGGTTGGCGGAGTGGTGCCGGTCTTAGTCAGGTGCAGCTGGAAGGCGCGCAGCTCCTCCGCCGTCGCCGTATCCGGCGAACGCTCGATGAAGGCCGCGAGCTTCTTGACGGCGCGGATATACTCGCGCTGGGTATCGGCGGTGAAATTGCGCACCGTCATGTCTTCGATCATGCGGGCACGCAAGGACTGATGGGCTTGGGGTTCGATGGCGTCACGCTCATCTGAAGGCTCCTGTCTTGAGGTGGAAGTGCTTAGACCCCACGATCCTCAAGACAGGGCGCCTGCCCCGTTAGCGCTAACTCTTTAGATGGTTACTACGCCAGCCCCCAGGGCACCGCGCGGGCAGCAGCAAACTCGCGCGCGAGCGCGTTCGTTCATCGGCCCACTTGTCCAAACGGCCATATTTCAGGCCGTTCCGGTGCTAACTACTAAGCGGCGCCCTGAATTCGTTTAAGAAAAGCCCGACCCTGAACCGAAGGAGCTGCCCGGCAGAACCACCCCGCTTCCGCTGTGCATAGCCGAAGCAAACTATCGGCCGGCGCCGCCTTCGCCCACCACCACGAACGGAGCCCAGTAGGCTGGATGCGCTTGCTCGGGCTTGCCCTTGGTGATGAGCGCAAGCATCGATTCGCGCATGGCTTCGGCGCGGCCCATGGTTTTGTGTGCAGCGAGCCGCTCGTGGCGCCGGTGATGAACTTCACAGTGGCCTCCGAATTCACCTCCCAATGCGAGACGGCCAGTGCGCGCGCCTGCGCATAGAAAAAAGCGCGGGCGATGCCTGAAAGCGCTTCCAGCCGATCCACATCTTCGAGGCGGGGACGGGCAAACCCGTGCTATCGCTGCTGCGTCCGGGCAAGAGGCCTTCGGGCGAGGAGGCGGCGCAAGTTTTGCGGCACGTCATTGCCCGCATCCAGAACAACTGGCCGAGGGTGGAGATCATGGTCCGCGGCGACAGCCATTATGCTGCGCCAGAAGTACTTGACCTGCTTGAAGAAAAACGCTGCGGCTATATCCTCGGCCTTTCCGCCAACGCCCGCCTCGCTAAGATGGCGCGGCCCTGGGCCGAGGACGCCGCCACACGCCGGGCGCTGTCGAAGAGGGAGAAGGTGCGGCGCTTTCAGCAGACGGCCTATCAGGCCGGAAGCTGGTCGAAATCCCGTAAGATCGTCGCCCGCGCCGAGGCCACCGGTATGGGTAGCGACGTGCGCTTCGTGGTGACGAACCTGCCGGGCACGGCGAAGGTGCTTTACGAGAAGGTCTACTGCGCGCGCGGGCGCATGGAGAACATGATCGGAGCGAACGTTTATCGTGAGCGGCAAGCGCTCACGAAATGGACATGAAGCTCTATACCCGCTCGGACCGGACCTCCTGCCATCGCTGGGAGGCCAACCAGTTCCGTCTCTTCTTGCACATGGCCGCCTATTGGCTGCTGCTCTCGCTGCGGGCCGCCGCCCCCAGGCGCTCGCTGTGGCGCACGGCAACTTTTGAAACTCTCCGGCGCGCCTTCCTCAAAATCGCCGTGCGCGTGGAGGAACTCAAGAGCCGCATCAAGGTCGCCTTCCCCTCGGCCTATCCGCACGCGCCAGTGCTCGCGCTCCTTGCCGGCACGATCACGGCTCGCAGTCCTTGAGCCTTGCGGCATGCGCCGCTTGAGCCCCGATCTCCAATTCTCAACGCGTTGAAAAGTGCTCCCAGGAACCCGCCGTCAACCCGGCCGATGGCGCATGCCTGAGGCCGTCCATGGCCAAGCTCGGTGAATAATTGAGGCTAAATAGCTTGTCCCCTCCTGTGCGGGGATTTTCCGCCGAATATGCGGAGGGTTTTGGAAATCGTGGATAGCTCTTGCTGAGCTTCCCGGACCAGCTTCTTGAGGTCCGATATCCGCTTCTTGATTTCTTCCTGCTTGGCCTTGAGGCCGGAGATTACGTGTGGTTCTGCCATCCCTAGAGTTTAGGGGATAACCGGCTGATTTATCGAGTTTTTCCTTCCTGCGCTTGCTACCTAATGCCGCGAATTTTTCCCCGCTTTGGTCAAATTCCGCGCCTCCGGAATCCGTTTAAATATACGCGCAGATTTGAAATTAACCATGGCGCGGTTCGGCGGCGTGCTTGACGGCGATGTTTTTCGCATCGAATATCAGCGCAATATCAATGGGATGGCCTAAGCATTCGCGCTTAACGCATACTCAAGGCATCTCTGCTAATATACTTCAAAATCGAAAAGCGCTCCTCTGGCTCTCGCAAAACGCGTTGGCGGAGCGGCTAGGAGAGTTAATTTGACGTTACAGGATTTCATCCTCCATGGATTCCGGCCGCTTCAGGGAGCTTGCGCCTAGTTTTCCCGATGAATGAGCGAGACGGCATAAGAGCGGTGCTGATCTGCGGGCCGACGGCCAGCGGGAAGTCGGCGTTCGCGCTGGAGCTGGCGAAAGAGCTGGGCGGCGTGGTGATAAACGCGGACTCGATGCAGGTCTACGCGGAGTTGCGCGTGATAACCAACCGGCCGGCGCCGGAAGAAGAGGCCGCGGCGCCGCACCGGCTCTACGGGTTCCGGCCGGCGCGCGAGCCTTATTCCGCGGCTCTGTGGCTCGCCGATGCGAAGGACGTGCTGGCGGAGGCGGCGCGGCGAGGCTGGCTGCCGGTCATCGTGGGCGGGACGGGGCTTTATTTCAAAGCGCTGACCGAGGGCTTGTCGGATATTCCGGAAATCCCGGCCGAAATCCGCGAGCGCTACCGGGCCGCGGCGCAAACGGAGCCGGCGGAGGTGCTTCACGCGGAGCTTGGCCGCCGCGATCCCGCGACAGCCGCGCAGCTGCGGCCCAGCGACAAGCAGCGCGTCGTTCGCGCGCTGGAGGTGCTGGAAGCGACGGGCAGGCCGTTGGCGGAGTGGCAGGGAAATAAACGGCCGCCGCTGCTGCCGCTCGCGCAAGCCTATCCCATCGCGCTGACGCTAGACCGCGAGGAGCTGTACCGCCGCTGCGATGCGCGGTTCGATGCGATGCTCGCGGGCGGGGCCTTGGAGGAGGCGCGGGCGATTGCGGCGCTGGGGCTCGATCCCGCGCTGCCTGCGATGCGGGCGGTGGGGCTGCCGCCGCTGCTTGGTTTTGTGCGCGGCGAGATTCCGCTGGAGGAAGCCGCGGCGGCTGCGAAGACGGCGACGCGAAATTATGCGAAGAGGCAACTTACTTGGATGCGAGGTAATTTTAGTGCGTGGAATGCGCCTGATGCGCAATCAATGGAAAGAACAAAAGGCGACATCTTTCGTCTTGCGCAAAAGAGCTTGACCGTGCGCCCTTAAAGGCTTAGCGCAATCCTGCATAAAAAAGCATCTATCGAGGACTGGCGGGCGGTCGCGCAAGGCCGCCCCATTTTTCTGGAGTTTCCCCATGGCACGCGCGATGTCAGGCGCCGAAATCGTTATACAAGCTCTCGCCGATCAGGGCGTCGAGGTTATTTTCGGTTATCCTGGGGGCGCTGTACTTCCGATCTACGACGAGATTTTCAAGCAGACCGGCATCAAGCATTACCTCGTGCGCCATGAGCAGGGCGCGACCCACATGGCGGAGGGCTATGCGCGCTCCAGCGGCAAGGTGGGCGTGGTTCTGGTCACATCGGGCCCGGGTGCTACGAATGCCGTCACAGGCTTGACCGACGCCTTGATGGATTCGATCCCGCTCGTTTGCATTTCGGGCCAGGTTTCGACAGCCCTTATTGGCACGGACGCCTTCCAGGAATGCGATACGGTCGGCATCACGCGGCCCTGCACCAAGCACAACTACCTCGTGAAGGATGTGAACGATTTAGGCCGCATCCTGCATGAGGCGTTCTATGTCGCGCAGAACGGCCGGCCGGGCCCGGTGCTGGTCGATATCCCGAAGGACGTTCAGTTCGCCAAGGGCATCTATTCCGGCCCGAGCAAGGCTCCGCACAAGACCTACCGTCCGCAGGTCAAGGGCAGCAACCAAGCGATCCGCGACGCTGTCGATTTGATGGCCGCGGCCAAGCGCCCGATTTTCTACACGGGCGGCGGCGTCATCAACGCGGGCCCCAGCGCGTCGAAGCTTTTGCGCGAGATGGCCGAACTCACCGGCTTTCCGGTCACCTCCACGCTGATGGGGCTCGGCGCGTTCCCGGCTTCCTCGGACCAGTGGCTCGGCATGCTTGGCATGCACGGCACTTACGAGGCCAACCTCGCGATGCACGATTGCGATGTCATGATCTGCGTGGGCGCGCGCTTCGACGACCGCATCACCGGCCGGCTGAACGCCTTCTCGCCCGGCTCGAAGAAGATCCATATCGACATCGACGCCTCGTCCATCTCGAAGACTGTGAGGGCCGATATCCCGATCATCGGCGATTGCGGTTACGTGCTCGAAGAGATGGTGCGCGTCTGGCGGGCCCGCGCCCCGCAGGTCGATAAGCGCGCGCTGAAAGCCTGGTGGGCGCAGATCGGCACTTGGCGGGAGCGCGATTGCCTCCGGTACAAGAGCCAGGACGGCGTGATTATGCCGCAATATGCGATACAGCGGCTTTACGAGCTGACGAAGAACCGCGACACCTACATCACGACCGAGGTCGGCCAGCACCAGATGTGGGCGGCGCAGTACTACAAGTTCGAGGAGCCGAACCGGCTGATGACCAGCGGCGGCCTCGGCACCATGGGCTACGGCCTGCCCGCCGCTGTTGGCGTGCAGGTTGCGCATCCCGAGAGCCTCGTGATCGACATCGCGGGCGAATCTTCCGTCATGATGACCATGCAGGAGATGTCGACGGCGGCGCAGTACGACCTGCCCATCAAGATCTTCATCCTGAACAACGAATATATGGGCATGGTGCGCCAGTGGCAGGAGCTGCTGCATGGCGGCCGCTATTCGCACTCCTACGCGGAGGCGCTACCCGATTTCGTGAAGCTTGCGGAAGCCTATCATGGCGTCGGCTTGCGGGCCGAGAAGCCGGAAGAGCTTGACGATCTCATCATTCAGATGATCGAGACGCCCAAGCCGGTGATCTTCGATTGCCGTGTCTTCAGAACCGCCAATTGCTTCCCCATGATTCCCTCGGGCGAGGCCCACAATAACATGATCCTGGGCGATACGGCGGGGAGCGACGATATGAGCTTCGAGGTCTCCGACGCCGGCAAGGCCCTGGTTTAAGGCAGGCAATCGATGAGTAAGATGGAATGGGGGCCCGGAATGCCGTCTGAACAACCACAAGATGAACGCAGCGAACGGCGCGCCATCGCGGTGCTCGTGGACAATGAGCCGGGGGTGCTCGCGCGCGTAATCGGGCTTTTCTCCGGGCGCGGCTACAATATCGACAGCCTGACCGTCACCGAGGTCAGCCATGAAGCGAGCGAATCGCGCATCACCATCGTGACGCACGGCTCGCCCGCCACTATCGAGCAGATCAAGAGCCAGCTCGGCCGGCTCGTGCCGGTGCATGGCGTTACCGATTTGACGATGAAGGGCGATCCCATCGAGCGGGAGCTGGCGCTGGTCAAGGTGGCGGGAAAGGGCGAAAAGCGGGTGGAAAGCCTGAGATTGGCGGAAGCGTTCCGCGCTCAGGTCGTGGATGCCACCACGGACCATTTCGTCTTCGAGATCACGGGCCGGATTTCCAAGATCGAGAACTTCATCAATCTGATGAAGCCGCTGGGCCTGGTCGAGGTAGCCCGCACCGGCGCCGCCGCCATCGCCCGCGGCCCCGAGCCTATGTAATACAAAAAACGGCCGGTGAAGCACCGGCCGTTTTTGTCATTCCATCTACGCCGCGGCATGAAATTGCGCAGCGCACCTGCGAGGATGAGGTGGGTCTCCTATCAGGAGACCGCGGACAGCTCCTTAAGCCCGTCCTCGCCCGCACCGTAGAGAAGCCTCACGTCCATGTAGCGGATGCGGCCCGCGACTTTCGCCTTCTGCACGCCGATATCGCTGAAGCGGCGGGTGAAGATTGGCAAGCCGAGCGGCTGCTTCTCCATCGCCTCGCACCACTGGCAATAATCGTCGTACAGGGCGAGCGCGGTGACGCTTGAGCCGGGCTCCTTGCCGACGCGTTCGTCGAAATATTGTTCGACATCGGTCTTGGGCTCGGCCGGTTGCAGCGAAGGGTCGCTGTCCGGTATGGCTGTGAGCCGGAGCGCCGGCACGAATGACGGCGCCGGAACCATCGCACGGACAGGCTGCGGAGCGGGAAGCCCCTTGACGTCGAAAATCCGCCAATAGGAGAACGCAGTGTAGAAGCCAAGGCTCGCACCAAGCTCCACGAGCAGCGCTATCAACACGGTGAGGGCTGTCTGGATCTCCTTCGTTTTGAACCCGGTAAGGCCCGCCAGCACGTCGCTTTGCGGATCGATCCCCTTCGCGACCGCCTCGGAATCGAGGCCGCCGAGTTTGCCGCGAAGCGCCGTGACCTTGGCGTCGAGCATGTCGGCTTGTTCGGCAACCGCCTTCTCGGCCTTGAGCTTAAAGAAGCCTTCGCAATAGCTCATGCTCTTGGTGAGGGTCGCGTTGGCGCATTCCTCGCTCGCAAGCCAGCGCGCGTTCTGCCTATAGGCGTCGATCTCGCCCGCGACCGTTCCTACCGGGCGGTGCGCGGGAAGAACCTTGAGAGCTTCAAGCGAACGGTCCAGCTCGATGCGCAAATCCTGATGCGTCTCGGCCTTGAGCGCGCGCGTGCCGACGGTATCGGCCCGGTTCAACGCTGCGAATCCGAGCGATGAGGTCAGCGAATAGGAGAAACAGACACAGAACAGCAACGCGCCCCCCAGCGCCTGGCTGTAGCTGCGGTTTCTCAGCGCCGCAAAAATGAAGAACGGCAGCAGCGCCTTGAAGCAATCGGCCGCCGCGCTCGCCGCCCCGTAGAGCTGCGATTCAAAATCCGATTTGCCGAGTGTGTAGCCGAACCGCCAGTTCATGGCGGCTGAAACGATAAGCAGGACCGCCGCCGCGGTGACGCCTGCGATACCAAGTACGTGTCTCATGTTCGCCCCCGTTTGGGGCGCCACCCCGCTGGCGGCGCCTTTCCGTTTGGGGGCCAGCGGTTTCAGCCATAAAATGTGAACAACCACCCGCACACGGCCCTGCAGCCGCGCCTCAGACGCACGGGTAATGACTTTGCGCTTGCATCGCGACGCGGGAGTCACGCTCCCGATGGCTCACGGTCCGCCGCATGGCCCGCAGCCCTTTTTTCGTCACTCCATCAAGCGCTTAGATAGCCCCCGAATCAGCTTTAAGCGATTCGCCAAGAGTTAATCTACTGTTAATTTTTGCACACAAGATATTGTGTCATCGTCTTGAATTGAAGGCATCATATTGAGGTAGCTGGAACGTGGGCGTGGTAGTAAGCTATTTAGCGGACCCAATGCGTAGCGCTCAGTTTGCGGACTAGCGCGCTCACTGGGGAAGCAGTCCGGCTTCCGTTTTTTGGGGGGTGTGGCATGCGTACCATTGTGCTCGTTTTGTTCGAGATCGCGGCCCTCTTTGGCATTCCGCGCATGGTAAACGAGTTCCGCGCCGCGATCGCGAATGCGCGCCCACCCGTTGTCGCGGTCAGCCCCGCTGAGGAAAGCCACCCCGTTTCTGTTGCCGCCACAAAAGCGGTGCTGGCGGAGGAAGTGGAGATGGCTCAGCTTCTGCAAGTTTCGCTGCAGCCCAGCGCGCGGACAGTCGCGAATTTGCAGCCATCGCCGCAAGCCCATGCTCCAGCGAAGGAGGGCGCTGTCAAAGAGAGCGCCGCAGCCGCGCGGGACGACGATTATCTGCCCCCCTGGATGAGGGGAGGGAGCGCGGCAACCCCTGTCGCAAGCCCGGCCGCGAGCGTCATGGCGCCAGTGGCCACGAAGAAGGCGGGCGCGGCGAAACAAGCAGGTCATAAGCGGCGCCGGGGCGAGAGGCGGACGTGACGCGTGGAAGCGCAGCTGTTCGCAATGGACTTCTAGCGGCAGCCTCCGCCTGAGTCTAAGGTTTCGGTAGCTTCGGGGGCGAGGACGACGCGCCTCATGCCCATCCGCTTCTCGGCCAAAGCTAGCCAGTGCCGGCAGCTCGCGAGCTTCAAGTTGCAGCGCACGGCAATTTTTGGGCTTGCTGATTCGGAAGCGGAAGCGGCGTTGAGCGGCTGGACGGCGCCCTCGGCTTCGCGGCCGGATTTTTCGATCAATGCGGCGGCTGTCATGCGGCCAAGGGTTGGGTTCGCGGCGATGGCGTTTGCGCTAAGGATATTCGCAAGTGCTTCCTCGGGTTTCGCGGCCAGAACCCTGAGCGCTGCCGAAGGCCCAACGAAGAACGCCAGGCGAAGGTTGGCAGCGGTGGCGGGCGAGCCGCGAGCCGCGAGAAACTGGGCATTTTCGCGCGAGTAGATCAGAGCGGCGTTGCGCGAGACCTCCAGGTTAGCGCGGAGTTTCAGGATTTCCGCGTCCGCTTTCCCGGCCGCCAGCCCGGGAAAATTGCGCCTTACGACATCCAGGAAAGTCTCGCGGAGAAACTGAAAGGGGCCGTAAGCTGAAGTTGCGGGATTTTTGGCGTAAAGCCGGCCGCCGGATTCCGCGGCCATCAGGCGGTCGAGGAACAGCTTTTCGCTGTCGCTGGGCGCCGGGTCAACGCCCGTTTCAGCAAAGCAGACGCCAAACGGCCCCAAGAACAGCACCGCGAGCAGCCGGGCCAACCATCCGGATCTTCGCATTCGAATCCATGCGTTAGCCGCCCGTTAAACTCATGTGGCGTGCCACGGCGGGCTTTTGCGCACGCCGGTCGATAACAAAGTCGTGGCCTTTCGGTTTCCTGGCGATGGCGTCGTCGATGGCGGCGTTCAGAAGATCGTCCGACGCGCCTTGCCCGCAAAGGTGCGCGCAAATCCGCGGCATCGTTCTGGCCGAGGCACATAAAGAGCGTGCCGGTGCATGTCACGCGCACGCGGTTGCAGGTCTCGCAGAAATTGTGGGTGAGCGGCGTGATGAAGCCAAGCCGGCCTCCGGTTTCGCGCACCTGCACATAGCGCGCCGGGCCGCCGGTCCGATAGGGAATGTCCTCTAGCGTAAGGCGATCCATGAGGCGCGCGCGCACCACCGAAAGCGGCAGATATTGGTCCGTGCGGTCGCCCTCGATGTCGCCGAGCGGCATGGTCTCGATCAATGTCAGGTCCATGCCCTCGCCGTGGCACCAGCGGAGCATGTCCTCGATCTCGTCCCCGTTGACGTCCTTCAAGGCGACCATGTTGATCTTGATGGCGAGCCCCGCCTGTTGCGCGGCGCGGATACCGTCCATCACTTTGTTGAGATCGCCCCAGCGGGTAACGGCCTGGAACTTTGCCGGGTCGCGCGTGTCGAGCGAGACGTTGATCCGGCGCACGCCACAGGCCGCGAGTTCGCTTGCGTATTTGGCGAGCTGGTTGCCGTTGGTGGTGACGGTCACCTCCTCCAAAGCGCCGCTTTCCAGATGCCGCGAAAGCGCATGGAACAGCCACATGATGTTCTTGCGCACCAGCGGTTCGCCGCCCGTCAGCCGCAGCCTGCGCACGCCCTTGGCGATGAAGGCGGCGCACAAGCGGTCCAACTCCTCCAGGGTGAGCAGGTCTGCCCTCGGCAGGAACGTCATGTTCTCGGCCATGCAATAGACGCAGCGGAGATCGCAGCGGTCAGTGACCGATACCCGCAAATAGGTTACCTGCCTGCCGAAGGGGTCCACCATGGCGCTGCCGCCGATGGGCAACGCGGTGGGGGGAACTTGGAGGGTCATGTACGCCGCCCTGAAATTTTTACCGGTCGTTTTCCATTATATGGGGTGAGGTTAGCACAGTTGTAGCGCAAGCGCCGCGATCCAAAAGGAGGAGGCTTGGTGGAGGCCCGGCTCGACATGTTGATGTCTCGACCGCTCGCCTTGCGAGCGAAACGAAGCAATCCAGGACCAAGCGCCGGATTGCGCCCAGGTTACGAAAGTGTTCCTTTCGCCTACAGACGCGATATGCTTAATGCGCGGATGGTTAACGGCAGATCCTCATATTTTACGCCGCTGCATTTCTGCGAATCTTTTGCCATTTTTGCCCCGATTCCTCGTTCCCTGAATCCCTTTAAATATACGCGCAACTCTCGAATTAACCTATCGCGTGCGTCTTGGGGCAGGTGCGCCCGCGCGCGTTCCTTCGAATAATCAATGACTTGAGGCGGCGGATGAGCGACTAACGGGATATTAAAGGACTTGTGATATACTGCATAAAATTGAAAAGGCGGCGCAAAACCCGAAAATGCACCTGGACAGCGTTAACGAGAGGTAACCGAAGGTGCGCCAGACGGCGATGCCAATCGCGAAAGAACGCTCGAAACTTATGGCGATCGGTATAAGAAATAGATTGGCACTATCCATCGTGGAGCGGAAGCATGGACGCCTATGAAGCGCTGGTTACGCGCGTTAGCCCGAAAGAACTCGGCGAGCCCGCGCCGGATGAAGCGAGCTTGCGGAAGATTATCGCCGCGGCGTTGCGCGCGCCGGATCATGGCCGTCTGCGCCCGTGGCGTTTCATATCGATCCGGGGCGAGGGCAGGAACCGGCTGGGCGATGTGCTGGCAGCCTCGCTGAGCCGCCGCGATCCGAATGCCGGCGCGGAGCTGGAGCGGGAGCGGCAGAAGCCTTTGCGCGCCCCGTTGGTGCTCGTCGTGGCGGCGCATATCACGCAAAGCCCCAAGATCCCGCCGGTGGAGCAGCTTCTCTCGGCGGGCGCCGCGGCCCAAAACATCATGCTGGCCTGCCATGCCTTGGGCTATGGCGCCGCCTGGAAAACCGGCGCTCCGGCTTACGATGCCAGCGTGAAGGAAGCGCTTGGGCTAGAGGCCGCGGACGAGATCGCGGGCTTTCTCTACATCGGTACGCCCAAAGCCATGCCGAAGGCCCCTGCCCCGCTCGATCCGGCCGATTTTCTGAAAACCTGGCCGGTCGAATAAGCCTGCCTTCGACTTGCCGTTAAGCGCTTCCTGGAAGGGGAGGCGCTTTTTGCGTTTTCGATTACGATGGCGAATGAGAAAAATTATTGCTTTCGACGCCCAATAGAGGAACCGTTTTATTTCTCGCCTAAAGCGGTGCCGTAGAATGTAGTATTTATTTCCTACATTTACCTCTCTTCTCCTTGCCGGAAGGGGCTCCGCCGAACTATTTTTGGTCGAGGGGCCGCGTTTGCCTCGGACGCACATCGAAGGGGCTGGCACATGGCAAAATTCGTCTTCATTACTCCCAATTTCGCGGTGGCCGGTGAGCTCGAAGCGGAGGATTTCCGCGAAATCGCCCGGCTCGGGTTCGAAACCGTCATCAACAATCGCCCCGATGGCGAAGAGGACGGCCAGCTGCATAGCGATGCCGCGGCGGCTCATGCTCGGCGGTCGGGCCTCGACTATCGCTATATCCCCGCGGGTAAGCTCGATCTGTTCTCCGATCCGGTCGTCGATGCCGCTGAAACGGCCATCGCCGATGCCGGCGGCGCGATGGTGCTCGCCCACTGCAAGTCGGGCACACGCAGCGCAATCATCTGGGCCGCGGCAAGCGCCCGCAGCAGGCCGGTTGACGAGGTGCTGTCCTTGCTGTCGAACGCGGGCTTCGATTTCGAATTCCTCCGCGACGAACTGGAAGAGCACGCCCTGGCCGGATCGCGCCGTACCGCGGAGGCAGGCTTGCGGGAAGCCGCTTGAGTTCAAGCGCTCCTGCATCGGCTCAAGCCGGAGCGCCGTAACGTGCCTCGCATTACCCGGCGCGCGGCGCGTGCTGATCGCAATTGTCTTAATACATTCAGCATCTTATACCGGCCGTCAAAAGTCCTGACCGCTCCGGCACGCTCTCCGTCATCGCGAGGCCGCCTTGATGGCCATGGCGATCCAGGGATCGCGATACAACGCTCGAATTCGTGGCTCCTGGATTGTTTCGGCCTTCGCCTCGCAATGACGCGGAACGGTCAAAACTTATGGCGATTGGTATTAGTGGAGCTTAAGAATTTCGCAAAATGCTGCGTGTATGATGGCGGCCGACATGGAAAACCCATCGGCAGCGCGGCTGGAAGCGAAAATGCAACGGAGCGAGGTTAACCGCGGGTTACCGGCCCTTGGGCGCGGTCTTCGGCCCGGCCACCTCGGGCTCAGTGCCGGTGATGCGGTTTTTCTCGTCGACCCGCACCACGATAGGAGCCGGCGCATCCTCGGCGCGCGCCACCAAATGATAGGTCGCGATGATTATCAGGTCCCCGATATGCACGAGATGCGCGGCCGCCCCATTGACGCAGATGACGCCGCTGCCGCGCTCCGCCTCGATCGCGTAGGTGGTGAGCCTGGTACCGCGCGTAACGTTCCAGACGTGCACCTCCTCGAACTCGGCGATATCCGCCGCGTCCATCAGATCGCGGTCGAATGGACAAGCTTCCCTCGTAATCGAGGTCCGCTTGCGTCACGGTCGCGCAATGGATTTCGTCGCGGAAGAAAGATCACATCCAGGTCTCCAGGAAGAGCTGCCGGCGTTGTTTCGAAAAGCAAAGCATTCCCGCATCGCCCGGTCAAGCCGGCGATTGTGCGGAGGCGTTGCTTTTCGCCTTCAATTTATGGCGCGATGCTCATGAAACAAGGTTCTGGCTGGGTCCCAAGCAAAAGTTCAAGCGCTAACCAGGCTTGCGTCTTTGCCGTTTACAACATAACGTGCCCGGGCTGGCGGATAGCCTGGGCCGGCGCATGTGCCCGCGCTTGGGAAAGGTACAGTTTCCCGGCTGTTGCGGCGGGCGGAATAGCATCGGCCCCCGGTCTTCTAAAGAAGCATCTCCGAGGGGGCAATAGAGGTTCGGTATGATTGCAAGGACAGTGTTTCGCTTGGGGCTCGCAGCTTGCTTCGCTCGGAGTTTCCCCCCTGGCCATGGCGCAGGATGTAGGAAAGCCGGAAGCGCAGGCAGCCGCGGCCATGGAGGCTGCAACCGCTGTTGGCGCTAAGCCCGCGGCGCCAGCTGCCCAGCAAGCGAGCGCGCCAGCCCAGAAGCCGGCGGAACTGCCCGCGAAGTCCGCTGCAGCGCACGCCGCGCCCTTGGACCCCGTGCCAACCGCCGCGACCCCCGATCCCTTGACACCTCCCGAGCCGAATGGCCCGGCTCCGAAGGCGCCCGGCGCGGAGCAAGCGAAGCCCGTTGAGGCCGCCCAAGCGCCCCAGGCCGAGCCCGATCCCGCTCGCCACGCGAAGCCCGCGCATCTCGCCAAGGCAGGCGCAAGGGGCGATGCCCACGACGATATAGCTGGGGTTTCCGCGTATTATACCGAGAACAAAGGGCAGCCCATTTGGATCAGCAAGGAAGGCTTTAACCACAAGGCGGTCAAGGCCATCCGCGAAATCCGTAACGCCAACGATTGGGGTCTAGACGCATCCGCGTTCCAGGTTCATCGAAGTCGAGCGCATCCGCAACGCATGAGGCTGCGGCCGAGGCCGAGATCAAGCTGAGCCTTGCGGTGTTGAAGATGTGCGGCATGCCCGCGGCGGCAGGCTCGATCCCACATCTCTCAGCCCGGTTATCGACCGGCGCCCCCACATCTACGATCCCAAATCGGTTCTGGAAGGGATATCCGCGGCCAATCGGCAGACGCCTATTTGCGCGGCCTGCATCCAAAGCACGAGCAAATCGACAGCGGCTGCGGCAAGCCTATCTCGCACTCGGCAAGAGTTCGGCGGCAGGGCGACGCCAGCCCAACGCGCTGCGGACGACAACGACCCGACCTTCACGCCGGGCGACACCCTCCTCAAGCCAGACGATGAAGGTGACGAGGAAGCCGCCCCGGCCCAGGCCCCGGTGCGCGTTGGCGGCGGCAGCGTGGAGGAAGAAAAGGCAGCGTCCTTTCGTAAACATGGAGCGCTGGCGCTGGATGCCTGAAAACCTGGGCGAGTTTTATGTTTG
Organism: uncultured Gemmatimonadales bacterium; assembly: GCA_963729955.1. Classification (GTDB taxonomy): domain Bacteria; phylum Gemmatimonadota; class Gemmatimonadetes; order Gemmatimonadales; family JACORV01; genus Fen-1245. Next base: position 1,992 of record CAVSQA010000016.1, on the reverse strand, counting down.
GGACAGCGCTCAAGCAATACACCCGCGTCTTCGACCATGGCAAAATAGTGCTTCAGGAGAAGATCGTGGTCGGCAAGCCCGCGACACCCACCCCAACCTTCACCGCGATGATGCAGTTCATCACCTTCAACCCCGAATGGGGCGTGCCCGAAGGCATCAAGGTCAATGAAATTGCACCGCGGCTTAAGAGTTCAGGCGGTGGTGGTGAGCCGTTTTTCCTGTTCGGCAGCAGCAGCAGCGGCGGCGGAAGCAGCAGCGAAACCCTTCAGCGGCTCGGCGGCCTGCGCGTCAGCCTGAACGGCAAGCCTGTCGATCCCAACTCCGTGGATTGGTCGAGCGTCGATATCCGGCGCTACCAGTTCACCCAGGGAGCGGGCGGCAAGAACGTGCTGGGTGTCGTGAAATTCCGTTTCCCCAACAAGCACAACATCTACATGCACGATACGACCGATCGCCATCTGTTCGGCGACGGGCAGCGCGCCTTCAGCCATGGCTGCATGCGCACGCAAAACCCGCTCCACCTCGCCGAGGTGCTGCTGGCCCATGACAAGGGCTATTCGGCCGCGCAGATCAAGGAGATGGTCGCTTCGGGTCAGACCAACGAGATCGCGCTTCAAAACCCGATTCCGGTGCACATCGCGTATTTCACGGCCGAAGTGGACAAAAGGGGCAAGTCCGCTACTAGACCTGTATGGCCTGGACAGCCGCGTAGCGAGCGCGCTCAAGGGGCAGCCAGTACAATTCGCGCACGAGCCCGTTGTGGCAGCGGCAGCGTCAACGGCAGCGGAAGACGACAGCGGGGAAAGCCAGGAGGAGTTCGGTACACTCTCGCAACCAAACTCGCCGCCCATCCGCCAAGCGCCGGCCCTTCAACCCATTCTGAGATGGAACTAACCGCAGTCCCAATAGCCGCCGCCTCGGAGTTGCCGGAAAAGTGCGGAACTTTGTGCCTTTTCCCAGGCTTCCGGGGCTGCTTATCTAACAGAGCATAGGGCGGCCGGGTTCTTTGAAAACCACCACACTGGCGCCTTCGAGCAATTCGGAGACGGACACTAACGTTTCGTTATTTCGCTAAGCAAAGCGGCCGGGCGCCGCACGAAGATATTCGGGTATCCATGGTCACTGCTCGTAACAGATGCGACATTCGACAGCGAGGATATGGAACACAACAACCGTGTGGTGGACTTTTGGGCCGAGTCGGTGCGGCCCCTGCTGGCAGGTTGCGCCGATCCTGGAGGAGCTATCCAAGGAGTTGATGGCCAGCTCAAGGTGGTCAAGCTCGACGTTGACAGCGATGGGAACTCGCCCAAGCCTTCAATATCCGTGGCATCCCGTCGCTTCTGCTTTTCAAAAACGGCCAAGTGGCGGGCCAAAAGGTCGGCGCCCTCCCCAAAAATCAGCTGAAGGCATGGCTTTCCGAGGCCGTCGCCTGACGATCCCGTTGGGATATAGCCGCAGCATGGTCCCCGCGCGCATGGGCGGTAACATAACAGGGGTCGCACGCCTCACTCTGTCTCTCTCCCAGCAAGCTCGCCTTGGCGAGCTTGCTGGTCAGCGTGGCTGCATCCGCAAGCGGATGCAGCTAGAGAAAGAATTCCCGTTCGGATTGACCGGGCGGAAGAGGCGGGCCTTCAGCCCAGTCTTTACTGCTTTGCGACCGCAGCTGGAGCAGTTTCAGCGGGGATGCCCGGAAGCAGATCGAGCATTGTCTCGTCGCACACGTTCTTTAGTAAGAGTCGACATCTTCTTCTCACCCCGCTGCATGTTGACGGTCATCTCATCGATGTTCATTTGTTTTTTGGAGCAGTCGGGCCGGAAATCGAATTTGGCGAAGTTTATCGGCGTTCCGCACCGGCCGGCCGCGGTTCCCACCACGCTGCTAAGCGGTTTTCCGGGGATCGGCTTGGAGGAGATGTCTCACGCCCTTCGGCGCCGTGATGAACGCTTTCGAGCCGCGGTCGTAATCGCTGATCGGCCTGACGCGGACAGCGG
>CAVSQA010000015.1:0-20324 GCA_963729955.1 uncultured Gemmatimonadales bacterium | reverse complement strand
GGCGAACGCGCGCCCGATGGGGCCGAGCACGACGAACGCCATGACCGTGAAGGCCCCGATCGCCGCGATCACCTGCGCGGGATCCACCACGCCGACCGGAGGCGGTAACTGCATCAGCGCTCCTTCGGCGCGGCCAGCTGCCCGCGCTCCTTCGCCTGGGCCAGCAGCCGCTCCGCGAAATCGAGCCGGTTCTGGATCTCGTCGATCGGGGCGACGCGGCTGCGCAGATCGTCCACCTCGGCACCGAGCTGCGCGATCTCGTCACGCAGCGCCTCGACTTCCTTCGAGCCGGCCGCGCCCCCGGCGATGCGCTTGGCGAGCGCGCGCGCGAGCGTCAGCAGCACGCTGCCGGCGCCGGCGAACACCACCACCGCCACGATGGCGTCGGGCCCGCTAATCGAAGCCTCCTTCGCGCGACACCGTCAGCGCTCCTTGGGCGCATTCAACAGCCCGCGCTCCTTGGCCTGCGCCAGGAGCCGCTCGGTGAAATCGAGCCGGTTCTGGGCTTCGTCGAGCTCGCGCCGGAGGCCGGTGACCTCGTCGCGCAAACCGTCGAGCTCCGCGGCCAGCTGCCGGACGGTGTCCGCCTGGCCGGGGTCCGCGCCGCCGCCGTGCGGACCGATCCGCCCACGCCAAGAGCCACCCCCGGCGATCCGCCTGGCGAGCGAGCCCGCCACCGCCAGGCCGGAAACCGCGAGGACGATGGTGAAGACGTATTGCGCGAAGTTTCCGGGATCGATCACGCGGCTGCACCCTCCGGACGGTCCGGCACCGTCAGCCACGACGGCCGAGCGGACCCGAAAGTTTCGCCTAAGCGGCCAATCTAGGCCGACTTGGAGCGGGATGCCAGCGACGGCGCGGGGGCCCCGGAGGGACGGCGAGTGCTTGCTGGCGGCGGACTCGGAGCGGGCCGGCGTCCGCCCGCGGGCGAGGGATCAGCTGCGTCCAGCCGTCAGGCGCGCGATCCGCGCCCGCACGTCCTTGACCACGGGCTGGAGGTCGGGATCGGCGTTCTTCCACAGATCCACGAACTGGGTGTAGCGCTGGACGGCCTGCTGGCGCCGGCCGAGCTGGGCGGCCAGGTCGCCGGCGCGCTGCAGCACCCAGGGGCGGAGCCAGGGATCCCGGCTCCAGCTCAGCACGTCGGGCGCGGACAGATAGCGCTCGTAGTGGGCGAGGGCGGAGTCGGGCGCGGACTCACGCTTCCCAGGTGCGCGCGATCCACGGCTCCAGGCAGGCGTTGCAGCCGGTGCTGTCGGCGGCCACCTGGAAGGCGGTGCGAGCCTCGCTCGGCTTCTGCTCCGCCGTGAGCACGAACCCGCGCGCAACCCCGTAGCTGGGTCCCCGGCGCACCGACGGCACATCGTGCGTCCAACGCTCGAGGAGGGCACGTGCCTGAGCCGCCCGCCCGGCGACCGCGTTCCCCTGAATGAGGGCACCCCAGGGGCGGTTGGCCGGGTCAATGCCCTCGAGGGGATAACGCCGGAGCGCGGAGTCGAGGAGGCGACCTGCCGCATCGGCGCGGCCCTGAAGCAGCACTTCGGCCAGCGCCCGCTGCGCCACGTAGTCCAACGCCATCCCGGAATCACCGCCCTGCGCCTCGATCTGCTCGCGCCGTGCCGCGATCGCCGCCATGTCGGCGAGTCGTCCCTGCACCGCCTGCACGCTCATCAGCAGATTGTCGCCGAACCGCCGCAGATAGGAGGCACTCTGCGCGCCGCTCCCCAGGCGCCGCGCCGTGGCGGCGGCCGAGTCCCACTGACCGTCGGCGTACTGGACGAACCCGTCCATCATCGCCGCCTCGGCGAGCGCCGGGAGCTTGCGATGGAAGGCGGCCCGGGTCCGCCGCGCCTCGTCGGCGTGTCCCTGGTTGTACTGCGAGATGATCAGTCCGTCGAAGTTCTGGAACACCGTGCTGTCATCCGCCGCCGCCGCGCGCGCGTACACGCGACTCGGCCTCCGCCCACCGACTCAACGCGTTGAGCTCCACGCCCAGATTGTTGAGCGCGATGTCGTGCTCCGGGTTGACGGCCAGCGCCGCGCGGTACGCCGCGATGGCTTTCGCCGGGTCCGGCTCGACCGAGCGGTAGTAGTAGCCGGCGGCGAGACCGCGCTCGATCGGGGGGAGCCGGTCGCTGTGGCGGAACGCGGCGGCCGCGGCGCCGCGCACCGTGCTCGACGGCGCGCCCGCGTTCTGGAGGTTCACCGCCAGCTTGCGGTACGCCATGGCGAATGAAGTGTCGGCAAGCGTCGCCTGCCGGTAGAAATCCACCGCCTGCCGGAGATCCCCCGCCAACTCGGCCTGGTTGCCGCGGGTGTAGAGCCGCAGCGCCTCCAGCGAGCCGGTCGTGACGTCCTCGAGCGGCCTGGTGTCGCGGAGCGAACGGTACGATTCGCCGATCTTCGCCCGAACGCTCGAGGAGAGCCGCCCCAGCGCCGCGAGGATCCCGGTCTCGCTCTCCGCCGTCTCGCGGTCCGCGGCCAGCTCCGAACCGTCGCCGGTTGAGAGCACGCGCGCCGACAGCAAGTACCCCTGACCGACCGGCGCGACATCACCGGTGATGATCGCCGGGATCCCCTCGCGCTGGGCGATTTCCTGCGCCACGTCCTGCGTGACGGCCGCGCTCTCCGGGCGCTCCATCCGCTTCAGGACGCCGCCGATCTCGTCACCGGTCATCACCCGCACGACCGGGGACTGGGAGAGGTCGATCCGGAACGCCTCGGTGAGCGTGCGGCCGAGGGTGGGGTCGGTGCTCCGGTTGCCGAAATCCGCCACCAGGACCCGGGCGCGGTTCGCGAGCTTCCCCGATGACACCAGCGTCCCGAACGGCCCGACGCCGAGGGCGCGCAGCGTCATGAACGACCCGGCGAGCAGGGCGAGCGCGGCGAAGGCCGCTCCACCGCCCAGCAGCGCGCGCCGCCAGGTGAACAGCTTCTTCATGCCCGTCGGCGTCAGCGTGTGCATACCGGTGGCGCGGGCCTGCGCGCGCCGCCGCTCCTGCACCCCGGTCAGGAGCATGATGGGGAGCCCCGCGAGCAGCAACCGACGCCGGCGACGAAGACCCAGTTCGGCAGGCCGATCGCGCGCACCAGCGCGTAGACGATGGCGGCGACGCCGACGCCCGCGAGGACGAACAGCCCGCCAACCCGCAGCGGATTGGCGCGCCGCGCCTGGGCACCGTAGTCCACGGCCGGGACGGGCTGGGTTCCGGCCGGAGTCATCCCGCCGCTCGGCGTCGAGCAGCGAGTCGAACAGCGGCACCAGCTCGTCGGCCTGCTGGAAGCGGTCGGCCGGCTTCTTGGCCAGACAGCGCATCACCGCCTCGGCGAGCGCCGGCGGCACCGTGGCACGATGCGCCGTCACGTGGTCGGGGGCCTGCGTGACCTGCGCCGCGAGCACCGACTGCGGCGTGGCGCCCGTGAACGGCGGCCGGCCCGTCAGCATCTCGTACGCCATCGCACCGACGGCGTAGATGTCGGCCCGGTGGTCCACGTGCGGGTCGGCCGCGGCCTGCTCCGGCGACATGTAGGCCGGCGTGCCCAGCGCCACGCCGAGCGACGTGAGCGACGACTCGCCGGTGGACGACTCGACGGCCTTGGCGACGCCGAAGTCCGTCACCACCGCGTGCCCGTCGGCCAGCATGACGTTGTCGGGCTTGATGTCCCGGTGCACCACGCCCTGGCGGTGCGCGTAGGCGAGTGCGTCGGCCACGTCGCGCAGGATGCGCGCGGCCTGCCCGACGGGCAGCTCGCCCTCCCGCGCGAGTCGGGTGCGCAGCGACTCCCCCTGGATGAACGGCATCACGTAGTAGAGGAGGTCGCCGCTCGCGCCCGCGGTGAGCAGCGGGACGATGTGGGGGTGCTGGAGCTTGGCGGCCAGCAGGATCTCGCGGCGGAACCGCTCCGCATTGACGCCGGCGGCCATCTCGGGCGGCAGAACCTTGACGACCACCTTGCGCTCCAGGCCGACCTCTTCGGCGAGGAACACCCGGCTCATGCCCCCGCCGCCCAATTCCTTCTCGATGCGGTAGGCGGCGCCGACGGCGCGCTGGACGCGGTCGCTGAAATCGGTCATCGGTGCTCCCGAGCCGGAACGGTCCTGCCGCTGCGCGCTGATCCGGAGGTGGTACGAAGGCTGGCCCTAACTCGCCAATTTAGGCCGACTTGGAGCGGGCCGCCAGCAGCGGCGCGAGGGCGCGGCCAGTGTGAGAGGCCGCCTGCCGCGCCACGTCCTCGGGCGAGCCCGCCGCCACCACGCGCCCCCCTGCGTCGCCGCCCTCGGGCCCCAGGTCGATGATCCAGTCGGCGGTCTTCACGACGTCCAGGTTGTGCTCGATCACCACCACGGTGTTCCCCTTCTCCACCAGGCGGTGCAGCACCTCGAGCAGCATGCGCACGTCCTCGAAATGCAGCCCGGTCGTCGGCTCGTCGAGGATGTACAGCGTCCGGCCGGTGTCCCGCTTCGAGAGCTCGGTGGCGAGCTTGACGCGCTGCGCCTCGCCGCCCGAGAGCGTGGTCGCGCTCTGCCCCAGGTGGATGTAGCCCAGGCCCACGTCGTTCAGGGTCTCGAGCTTGGCGTGCACCCGCGGCTGGTTGACGAAGAACTCCAGCCCCTCGGCCACCGTCAGGTCGAGGACGTCGGCGATGTTCTTGCCCTTGAAGCGGACCTCGAGCGTCTCGCGGTTGTAGCGGCGGCCGCGGCACACGTCGCAGGGCACGTACACGTCGGGGAGGAAGTGCATCTCGATCTTCACCAGGCCGTCGCCCTGGCACGCCTCGCACCGCCCGCCCTTCACGTTGAAGGAGAAGCGCCCGGGCCCGTAGCCGCGCATCTTGGCCTCGGGCAGCTCGGCGAAGAGGTCGCGGATGGGTCCGAACAGACCCGTGTAGGTGGCCGGGTTGGACCGCGGGGTGCGGCCGATGGGGCTCTGGTCGATGTCGATGACCTTGTCCACCTGGTCGAGCCCCTCGATGCGGTCGTGCTGCGCCGGGGATCAGCTTGGCGCCGTAGAAGTGCCGCGCCAGCGCCTGGTAGAGGATGTCGGTCACGAGGCTCGACTTGCCCGAGCCCGACACGCCGGTCACGGCGATGAACAGGCCGAGCGGGAACTCGACGGTGAGGTCCTTGAGGTTGTGCTCGCGCGCGCCCAGGACGCGGAGCACCTTGCCCCGCTCGGGCGAGCGCCGTGCGGCGGGCATCGCGATGCGCAGCTCGCGCCGGAGATAGCGGCCGGTCAACGACGCCTGGTGCGCGAGCACCTGCTCGAGCGTGCCCTCGACCACCACCTCGCCCCCGTGGCGCCCGGCCCGCGGGCCCAGGTCCACGATGTGGTCGGCGGCGCGGATCGTCTCCTCGTCGTGCTCCACCACCAGGACGGTATTGCCCAGGTCCCGGAGCTCGCGCAGCGTGGCCAGCAGCCGGGCGTTGTCGCGCGCGTGCAGGCCGATCGAGGGCTCGTCGAGGATGTACAGCACGCCCACGAGGCGGGACCCGATCTGGGTCGCGAGCCGGATGCGCTGCGCCTCGCCGCCGGAGAGCGACCCGGCGGAGCGGCCGAGGGTGAGGTAGTCGAGGCCCACGTTGACCAGGAAGCGGAGCCGGTCGCGGATCTCCTTGAGGATGGGGCCGGCGACCTCGGGATCGAGCCCGGGCCGGCCGCCCTGCCTGAGCGACAGCGCCTCCACGTACTGGAGCGCCGCGGCGACCGACATCTCCACCACCTCGCCGACGTTGCGGCCGCCCACCAGGACCGACAGGCTCTCCGGCTTCAGGCGCCGGCCGTCGCAGGTGGAGCACGGCCGCTCGATCATGTAGGCCTCGAGCTGCTCGCGCACGGCGTCGGAGGTGGTGTCGCGGTAGCGGCGCTCGACGTTCCGGAGGATTCCCTCCCAGCCCGACTCGTACTCGCCGTGGAACTTCTCGCTCTCGTAGCGGAACTTGACCTTCTTCCCCTCGATGCCGTAGAGCAGCGCCTGCCGGGTCGCCGGCGGCAGCTCCTTCCACGGCGTGTTGAGGTCGAACTTCAGCTCGCGGCTCAGGGTGGGGAGGATCACCTTGCGGAGGTATCCGCTCGGCTCGCCCCACGGCAGCACCACGCCCTCGAGGATCGAGATGTTGTCGCCGCCCAGCGCCAGCTGCTCGCTCACCTCCCGCCGCGTCCCGAGGCCGTCGCAGTCGGGGCACGCGCCGAAGGGCGAGTTGAAGGAGAACTGCCGCGGCTCCAGCTCCGGCAGCGAGAGCCCGCACACCGGGCAGGCGTAGCGCTCGGAGAACGTCACGCTCTCGGCGGAGGACCGTCCGTGCCGCACCACTTCGACCACGCCGTCGGCGGCCTTGAGCGCGGTCTCGACGCTGTCGGCGAGGCGCTGGCGGTCGTCCGTCCGCACGGCCAGGCGGTCCACCACGATGGCGATGTCGTGGTTCTGGCGGCGGCCCAGCTTGGGAACCGCCTCCAGCTCGTACACGGTGCCGTCCACCCGGGCGCGGACGAACCCGGCGCGGCGCGCCTCCTCGAACAGGTCGCGGAACTCGCCCTTGCGCCCGCGCACCAGCGGGGCGAGGACCTCGATCTTCGTGCCCGAGGGCCACCCGAGCACGATGTCCGTGATCTGGCTGGCCGACTGCCGCGCGATGGGCGAGCCGTCGTTGGGGCAGTGCGGCGTGCCGGCCCGCGCGAACAGCAGCCGCAGGTAGTCGTAGATCTCGGTGACGGTGCCGACGGTGGAGCGCGGGTTCTGGCCCGCGCTCTTCTGCTCGATGGCGATCGCGGGCGAGAGCCCCTCGATCACGTCCACGTCGGGCTTCTCCATCAGGCCGAGGAACTGGCGCGCGTAGGCCGACAGCGACTCGACGTAGCGGCGCTGCCCCTCGGCGTAGATGGTGTCGAAGGCGAGCGACGACTTGCCCGAGCCGCTGAGCCCCGTGATGACGGTCAGGGACCCGCGCGGGATCGCGACGTCGATGTTCTTGAGGTTGTGCTCGCGGGCACCGCGGACGATGAGCAGGTCGTCGGGCATAGCCATGTAGCATACCGCGGTGACCGGCTGCGATTTCAACTGGTGACCGTTGGCGGGTGGTGGGTTGTAGGTGGTGGTGAGAGTACCGGGAGAACGGCGACGGCGCGCCACCACAACCTGTCACCTACCACCCGCCAACCGCCTTCACCCCTCCCGAAACGCCCGCAGCGTCTCCAGGTACGACTCCGGGATGCCGATGTCGAAGCGCCGGCCGTCGATGACCAGGCCGTGGAAGCCCTCCTCCTGCCGGAGCCGGTCGAGGGCGGAGGTGAGCTGGAACTCGCCGCGCTCGCGGACGTTGTTGCGGATGTGCTCCTCGAGGTAGGCGAAGATCTGCGGGCCGATGACGTACTCCCCGAAGAACGTCAGGTATTCGCCCTCGGGGAGACCCGGCACGCGCAGCTGGCTGCGGGCGTACTCCACCGTGGGCTTCTCCGCGAACTCCGTGACGTTGAGCAGCCGGTCGGGCTCGATCCAGACGCCCGTGGCAGTTCCGAAATTCGCGATCTCGCTTTCGGGCGTGCGGCGGAGCCCCACCACGCTCGTGCCGGACCGCTGGTAGGCCTCCAGCAGCTGCCGCGCGCACGACGCGGGACCGTCCGAGCGATAGATGTGATCCCCCAGCATGAGCAGGAAGGGCTCGTCGCCGATGGCCTGGTGGGCGCTGAAGACGGCGTGCCCGAACCCCTCCTGGGCCGTCTGCGTGATGAACGTGACGTGGCGCCCGATCGTCGAGGATGCGTCGCGAGTATTCCTGGAAGTGGCGCGGCAGCTTGTTGTAGTTCTCGATCGAGATCTGGGTGTTGAAGAACGACTGGAAGGCCTCGAGGTCCTGCTCGCTGCACGACGATGACGACGTCCTCGATGCCGGCGTTCAAGGCCTCCTCCACGATCAGCAGGATCGCCGGCTTGGCCACGCCGTCGCGATCGAGGACGGGGAACAGCTCCTTCTTGGTCGCCTTGCTGGCCGGGAAGAGGCGGGTGCCGAAGCCCGCCGCCGGAATGAGCGCCTTGCGCACCTTGGGCCCGGTGGACAGGGTCAGCGTCAGGCAGCTCACCCCCAGGTCGCGCTCGAGGATCTCGATCGCGGCCTTCTGGTCGGACGCGCTCCGGGCCACGAACTGGGCGGAGCCGTCGCCCTGCGAGCCCACCCCCTTCCCGCCCCAGACGTGCGGCGCCGAGCGGCGCGTGGCTCAGCACGCGGTGCAGGATCGGGCGCGCGTCAGCTCCTCGGGAGCAGGCGGGGGCGGCGTACCGGTCGAACAGCGCCTGCGCCTCCGACATCAGGGCGCCGAGGCGTTGCGCGTCGCCCGCCTTGAGCGCCTCGATGGCCTCATGGACGATGCGCTTGTTGACCGGCCCCAGCAGCTCCTGCACGCCGCGCTCCACCGCGTTCTCGGCGAACGGGTAGCAGCGGTTGAGGTGCTTGAGGATCTCGAGCGTGTCCTTCTTCGCGTGCAGATCGACGATGACCAAGTGCAGCTCCCGCGCCGGGCGCACCTCGGCGGTGTCGATGCGGTCGCCGTCGAACGTCATGACGATCGGCGCGGTCGCCGAAGGCGCACCCCTGGTCCATGCGGCCGCAGCGCGAGGGCGTCGTGATCTCGCCCTGATAGGCCAGCTCCATCTCGCCGCGAATGGTCAGCCTGAGGTCGTAGACGCGGTTGAAGGCACGGGCCGTCAGCACGCAGATGGCGGCGCTCGACGACAGGCCCTTCTTGATCGGCAGGTCGGTCCGGGTGTTGTGGATCACCAGGCCGCGCACCCGGTAGTGCGTGAGCACCTGGTAGGCCACGCCGGCCGCGTAGCTGAAGAACCCGCCGCGCTGCGCCTCCTCCAGGAGGGCCCGGGGCTCGAGCGGGATCTCGGTGGGCCCGACGATCGTGCCGTCCGGCGTCGTGGACGTGAGCACCAGAGCCGTGGGGTGAGGCTCGACCTCGGCGTGGATGCCCTGGTTGGTGCCGCAGATCAGCGTGTAGCCCTTCTCGATGTCGGCGTTGATGCGCCGATAGCCGCCCGCCCAGTCCGAATGCTCGCCGAACAGGCAGATGCGGCCGGGGACGAAGATCTTCATGCCGTGGTAGGGTATCGCGCGATCGGCAGGTATGCAAAGGGCGGACGTTGGCGGGTTGTGGGTTGTAGGTGGTGGGTTGTAGGTGGTGGTAGAAGCACTGGAAGGCCGGCAGCGGTGCGCCGCCGCAACCCGCCACCTACCACCTACCACCTCTCACCTGCTACACATTCGTCGATGGACAACCCTCTACAGACCGCGACCCTCGCCGGGGGCTGCTTCTGGTGCCTGGAGGCGGTGTTCCTGGAGCTCGTGGGCGTCGAGCAGGTCGAGTCGGGCTACGCCGGCGGCGATCTCCCGGCCCCGTCGTACGAGCAGGTGTGCTCGGGTGAGACGGGGCACGCCGAGGTCGTCCAGGTCACCTTCGACCCGGCCGCGATCTCCTACCGCGACCTGCTCGGGATCTTCTTCACCATCCACGATCCGACGACGCTGAACCGCCAGGGGGCCGACGTGGGCACCCAGTACCGCTCCGCGATCTTCTATCACTCGGCGGCTCAGCAGGCGACGGCCGAAGAGGTGATCGCCGCGCTCGAGGCCGAGCACGTGTGGGCCGGCAAGATCGTGACGCAGGTGGTGGGCTACGAGATGTTCTACCCCGCGGAGGACTACCACCGCGACTACTACCGGCGGAATCCGAACCAGGGCTACTGCCGGATCGTGATTGCGCCGAAGGTATCCAAGCTGCGGAAGGCGTTCTTTGAGAAGCTCAAGAGGGGCTAGGGGCTGGGAGCTGGGGGCTGACGCCACGGGGCTTTCCCTAACCCCTAGCCCCTAATCCCTAGTCCCTGCTCTTCACCACCCTGCTCATCCACGCGTCGCCGTGATAGTCCTTGGTGTCAAAGGCTACGCGCCTGAGGTCGGCAGAAGCCGTCAGATCCGAGACGGGGCGTGGCACGGTCCCCACCAGCTGCAGCCGGCCCGGCGCGGGCACACGATACACGCTGGCGGTTTCCTGGGATGGCCACACCTCGAACCCGACGCTGCCGTCCGCGAGGAACATCATTCCCCCAAGCTCGGCGAAGTGCGTGGCCCACATCTCCGGGACGCCGCCGTCGGAGGATACGACAGCCACGCCGAGGGTGTCGAACGTGCTGCGGTTCCAACCCGACATGCCGATGCGCCGGCCCGTCGGATCGGCATTCACCTGGAACAGCACGCCGAACCAGGCGGGCTTCTTGATCTCGATGGTCCCTCCGGCGCGCTGGATGACGATCCGGTCGTCGGTACCCGGAATCCACGCCCAGCCGTCCGGGAGGCTCGTCATGTCGACGATGTTGGTGTCGGGAAGGTCCAGCGTGCGCTCCACCGCTCCGGTCCGGACGTCAAGAAGGGCCGCGTGCTGTCCACGCGAACCCGTCCCGACGAGGACGGAGACGGAATCCCTCCAGAAGGCGGCGACAGGCGGCCCGGACGTCTGCAGGGGCACCTCGGCGCCGCCCGAGAAGGTCATGATCGACAGGTGCCGCTCGAGCGCGCCGCTCGCCGAGGGCAGGAACCGGCTCACGAGCAGCCGCGCGCCGTCCGGCGATACCGCCGATGTCACCGGCGTGGATGCCCGCACCAGGCGCCGCGCGTCCGGGAACCGCCCCTTCAGCGCGTCCGCCATATCTACCGCCCACGAGCCGTAGTCGTAGCTCCCCTGATCGTAAGCGGCCGTCGAGCCGTCCGACGTGACGCTGAAGCTGGTGATGGCGCCCGTCAGCACCGTGTCCTGGCGGCGGGCCAGGCGCCCGCGCTCCGCGTCAAGAGCGATCCGGACGATGGAGTAGTCACCCGCCGAGCCCAAGCGGGCGAGCCACAGCGCGTCGGCGCTCGCGCGACCCGGGCAGGCGCACGAGTTGACCAGCCGATCGGCGACACGGCCCCGGCGGTCCATCACCTGCCACAGACCGGTCGTGGCCTGAGTGATCATGGTCGCGATCCACCGCGATCCGGGCACGACCAGGATGTTCCCGAGGCCGAGCCCCGCCCCGGCGACGCGGATGCTGTCCCCCACCGCACCCTCGAGGGAGGTCACCTTGATCCAGAAGACGGAGTCGGAGCGGAACTGGGGGCTGACGAGCAGGGAGTCACCGCCCGCGTAGAACTCCGCGGCGCCCGTGGTCAGGAACCGCGGTGCGCCGCCGAGGGCGGAGAGGAGGTAGACGCCCCAGCGCCCGCCGATGGTGGCGAGCGTGAGGAGGTTGCGGCGATCCGGGCTCCACCACATGCCGTACGCCGCCGTAGCGCCGCCGAGGATCCGGTGCGTGGTCGTGCCGCCCACGTCCTGCACGTCAATGGCGTACGTGCAGCGGCCCGTCACGCAGTTCCGCTCGAAGAAGGCGAGCTGTTTGCCATCCGGGGACAGTGCCGGGCCCTGCACGTTGCCCGTGAAGGTCAGCTGGGTGCGGCCGGTGAGCGCTACCGCCGGCCCCCCGCGCCCGCCGAGCTTCGCCCTGACGATCCAGGCGCCGAGCGCCGCGAGCACGACGACACCGGCAATCGCCGCCCACGCCGCCGCCGAGAGCCGCCGCGGCGCCGGCAGGGCCGCCGCCGAGCCGCGCGTCTTCAAGGCCGCGGCGAACTCGGCTGCGCTCGCGAAGCGATCCGCCGGCACCTTGGCCAGCGCCTTCGCCACCGCCGCGTCGATCGGGTCCGGGATGGTGTCGCGCACCGTCCTGAGCCGGGTCGGCCGCTCGGTCAGGAGCTTGGCGATCACCGCCTGCACCGTCGGGCCGGTCACCGGCGGCTCGCCCGCCAACATCTCGTAGAGCACCGCGCCCAGGGAGTAGATGTCGCTGCGCGCGTCGAGCGTGCGGTCCCCGGTGGCCTGCTCCGGGCTCATGTACTGCGGCGTCCCCAGGCTGAGGCCCGTCTCCGTGAGCCGCGAGCCGCCCGCTTCCCGCAAGGCGAGCGCGATGCCGAAGTCGGCCACCACCGCCTCGCCCTCGTGCAGCAGGATGTTCTCCGGCTTGATGTCCCGATGCACCACGCCCTGCTTGTGCGCGTAGTCCAGCGCGCTCGCCACCTGGCGCGTGATGTTGAGTGCCTCGTCGATCGGCAGCTGCTTCTCGCGCTCGAGCCTGGCCCGGAGCGACTCGCCCCGTACCAGCGGCAGCACGTAGTAGAGGATCCCGTCGGCCTCGCCCGAGTCGATCAGCGTCAGGATGTGCGGATGGTCCAGCTTGGCGGTGATGCTGATCTCTTTCAGGAAGCGCCCGGCCCCGAGCAGGGCGCTCAGGTCGGCGCGCAGCACCTTGAGCGCGACCTCGCGATCGTGCTTGAGGTCCCGAGCGAGGTAGACCGTGGCCATGCCGCCCGAGCCGATCTCGCGCTCGATGGCATAGCGGTCGCTCAGGGCGGCGGTGAGCTTCTGGGTGTCAGGCATTATGGGATTGGTGGACAAGATAAGCGACAGGCCCGAAACAAGCAGGGGCTAGGGGTTAGGGCCCCGCCTCCCCCTAGTCCCTAGCCCCTAGCCCCTAGTCCCTAGCCCCTCTGTTCAGTCCAGGAACGGCGACTTGCCCTTGGGCTTCCGCCGCGGCACGCCGCGTCCAGCAGCCGCTGCAGCTCCTCGACGCTCATCTCGTAGGGATCGGTCTCGTAGCCCGGCGGCGTGGCGACGCGCGCGGGGCCCGGGTTGCCCTCGATGGGTTCGAGGGTCCACTCGGAGCGGCTGGCGGGCACCAATCTCCCACCGGTCACCGTTACGATCGCTGAAGACTCGATGCGCCATGGCGTGTTGGCGGTTGCTAGGTTGTAGGTGGTGGGAACGACCGAGCGCGCTGCTCCCACCACCTACAACCCGCCACCTACCACCTCTCGCTTCCTAGTGCAGCCACCGCTTCAGGTACTCGTCCATCACCTGCTGAATCAGCATCGCGCTCTGCAGGTTGTACGCGGCGCCGTGCCGGCCGGGCGGATAGATGCGCAGGTCCGCGTCGAACCCCGGCGTTGGTCAGCGCCGTCAGCAGCTGCATCGTGTTCTGCGGATGGACGTTGTCGTCCATCATCGAGTGGATCAGGAGCAGGTGGTGCGCTCCTTGTTCAGGCTGTTCGCCGAACGGCAGCACCGCGCTGCTGTCGTAGCCGGCGAGGTTGTCGCCGAGCAGCCCCATGTACCGCTCGGTGTAGATCGCGTCGTACAGCCGCCAGTCGGTCGGCGGCGAATTCGCGATGCCCGACGCGAGAAGACGTCGCGGATACGTCACCATCGTGTAGAGCGTGCTGTAGCCGCCGTAGCTCGTCCCCATGATCGCGATGTGCGCGCTGTCCACCCACGGCTGGCGGGCGAGGTAGCGCGCCGCCTCGGCGAAGTCGTGCGCTCTCCCACTGCCCGAGGTGGTCGTAGACGACCTTCATGAACGCGCTGCCGTAGTTGCTCGAGCCGCGGTTGTTCACGTTGACGACGAGGTAGCCTTCCTGCGCGTACCACTGGTCGAGGCCGCTGGCGCTGAACGCGTCGTACACCCCTGCGAGCCGGGCCCGCCGTAGACGGTGAAGATGACCGGGTAGCGGTGCGTCGAGTCGAAGGCCGGCGGCTTGATGATCGAGCCGTCGAGGCGCTGCGCCGTCCGACGTGGTGAAGGAGAAGAGCTCGCGCCGGCGAGTAGGCGTGGGTCCCGAGCCACGCGGTCACGGCCGCGTTGTCCTCCAGCTTCTTCAGCATCGCTTGCCGCCCGTCGCCCACAGCTCGACCTGGCGCGGCTGATGCACGTTGGACCAGCGGTCGATGTAGTACCGCGTGTCGGGGGACATGTCGATGGAGTGCGTCCCCTCGCTCCGCCGTGAGCCGGCGCTGGTCCGCTGCCGTCGAACCGGATCGCGTAGAGCTGCCGCTGGAGCGGCGAGGCCTCGGTCGAGACGTAGTAGATGGTCCGGGCCTCGGCGTCGACGCCCTCGATCCGGGTCACGCTCCAGGACGCCGTGCGTGACCTGGTCGAGCAGCCGGCCGCGTAGTCGTAGCGGTAGATGTGCTGCCAGCCGTCGCGGTCGGAGATCCAGAAGAACTCGTTCAGCCCCTCGGGGAACGTCATCAGGTCCTGCATGCCGGCGTAGAAGTCGTAGACGTCGATCCAGGTGCGCGAGGTGTCCGACAACACGAGGCGCTTCCCGCCGCTCGTGCACGTCGAAGAACAAGAGCTTCATCACGTTCTGCGGGCGGTTCAGCGTGAGGACGGCCAGCGTGTCGGGCCGGCTCGTCCAGTAGATGCGCGGGACGTAGAACTCGCCGCTCTCGCCGGGGTCGAGCCAGACCCGGCTCCCCGACCGCACGTCGACGACGCCGATCCGCACCGTGGCGTTGGAGTCGCCGGGCTGCGGAATCCGGAGCTGCTCCCAGGTGGGGTGCGCGCCCGGAGTAGTCGGAGAGCTGGATCACCGGCTCGGCGCTCTCGTCCACCTGCCAGAACGCGATGTAGCGGCTGTCGGGCGACCAGTTCCAGCGCCTGGGCGAATGCCGAACTCCTCCTCGTACACCCAGTCGAAGTGGCCGTTGTAGACCAGGTCCGTCGCGTCGCTGGTCAGCCGCGTCTCGCGCCGCTGCGGCCAGGTCGTAGACGTACATGTCGCCGTCGCGCTCGTAGCCCAGCGTCGCGCCGTCGGGCGACAGCTCGGCCGTGCGGGCGCCGCGGGCGGCGAGCTCGCAGCGAGCGGTCCGCCAGCGTGATAGACGTAGTAGTCCGCCGTGCCCGAGTGGCGGTACAGCGGCTTGAAGTGCGTCTGGAAGACCAGGTGCCTGGAGTCGCGCGCCCACTGGAACGTACGGTAGGCGAAGGGCTCCGTCGTGCCCGGGAAGGTGAGGCCGCGGCCGCTGAACACGCAGGGTGTCGTCGCCGGTCGCCGGGTCGAGTGGCGCGGATCTCCTCTGCCGGAGTCGCCGCGGACGACGAAGGAGAAGCGGCGCCCGCCCTCGATCCAGTTCACGTTCTGGGGACCCGACCGCCCGCCCAGCGCGCGGCTCACGGCGATCCAGTCGGTGAGGCTCTGCATCCGGGTCTTCTGCTGCGCGGACGCCGATGGATGGAGAGGAGAAGAAGTGCCAGGCGATCGGACTGAGATGCATGAGTGTCTCGGGTGTTAGTGGGTTGATAGGTGGTGGGTTGTGGGAGACGGCGCGTAGCGTAGCGCTGCCACCTACAACCTACCACCCACCACCCGCACGCTTCTTGATCAGTTCACGTCGCTCGACCAGCCACAGATCCGGCCGGTCGTCGTACACGAGGCACGCGCCGTGCTGCGCGTCGCGCGAGAGGGAGATCGTGCCCTGGCTGCACGCCACGGGGAGCGCCGCCGCGTGCTCGCAGCGTGCCGCCCCGCTGCGAGAGGCGCCACAGCTCCGGCGAGGCGCGACGCCGACCACGCGCGAGAAGTACAGGTAGCCGTCCGTGGCCCAACGTTGCAGCAGCAGATGCACGCCCGGGAGCGCCGCGATGTCGGCGATGCGGCGCAGCGCGCCGTCCGCGAGCGCCAGCGCGTACACGCGCGTCGTCGCCGGCCCGCTCATCGCCAGCGCCACCTCGGCGCCATCGGGCGACAGGCTGAGCCCGCTGAAGACGGTGAGCGAGTCGGCGAACGGAAGCGCGCGCACGGTGCGGCCCGTCGAGTCCACCACCGCCAGGCCCGCTGCCGTCGATCTGCTCGCGCCAGCGCCCTCGCCGTCCGGGAGCCAGTCCACGATCACCAGTCCCGGCTCCATCGGCGACGCGCGCGCCGCGGCCCGGTCTCCAGCTCGGTGACCTCCTGCGTGATGGCGCCGGCGCCCGCGCTGGCCAGGACGACGTCCGAGATCCGGCGGCCGTCGGCCGACCAGCGCACCAGCTGCCGCGAGCCCGAGTCGGCGGTGACCGGCCGCTCCGCGCCGCCCCCCGCGGGCACCGCGTACACGTTGGCGCCCCACGCGTCCTGCTTCACGTAGGCGACCGTCCGGCCGTCGGGCGAGAGCGCCGGCCCGAAGTACCAGGTCGAGCTGTGCGTGAGCCGGCGCGAGCCGGCCGCCGCAGCGCGAACGCCCAGACGTCCGTCGGTGCCGCCCCGCGTCGCCGATCACGTAGCCCGTCGGCGTCGAGAGCGAACCCCGTCCACTGGTCCTGGCGGATGCCGGACGCCATCTCGACGGGCCGGCCCGAGAAGCGGCCGGAGCCGCGTGACCGGCATCCGCACCAGCCGCAGCATCGACTGCGAGCCGAGCTCGACCAGAGGATCACGTGGCGGCCGTCCGGATCCCAGCCGCCGCCGCCGAGGACCGCTCATGCGTGTCGAGGATCCTCCCGCGCCGGTCGGCGATGCCCTCGTGGAACGGCTGCCGAGGATGCCGGAGAAGGCGATGAGGTCGTTGCGCGGATTGAAGCTGAGGCTCGATCAGCACCCATCGCCCGTCTGCCGAGCACGACGCTGTCGCGGACCTCGCCGCTGGCGATGTCCACCAGCGGATCGCGCGCGTCCGCCGCGCCGGTTGTACGCGACCGTGCGGTCGTCCGCGAAGTCGTAGATATCCGCGTCGTCCGCGACCTTGCGCGCCAGCCCTCCCGAGCGCTGCACGACGTACAGCCCGCCGCTGGCCGCCGGCCGGGCGCATGTACACGAGCAGGTTGGTGCCGTCGGGGCTCCAGGTCGGGACCGCTGAGGCCGCTCGCGCCGGCGACCAGCACGCTCGGCAGCGCCGCGCGGCAGCTCCTGCACGACGAGGTCGCCGTCGCAGGCCGCGCCCGGAGCGGCGGCAGGTGCCGCGGATGTACGCGAGCCAGTGCCCGTCGTTGGTCACCGCCGGGCGCGTTCGCGTCGCCGGTGAACGTCAGCCGCGTGCGCGTCTCCTGCACCGGTCGCGCGCGGCGGAACAGCGCGCGGGCCGGCCGCGAGCGCCGACGGCGAGCCCGCCACGAGCACGAGCGCGGCCGGCACCCAGCGCCGCCGCGCGCCGCGACGCGCCGCCGGCGCCGCCGCGAACCGGCCCGTCGTGACCGTCGGCCCCTCGAGCGCCTCGCGCGAACTCGGCCGCGCTCGCGAACCGGTCGGCCGGCAGCTTCTCGAGCGCGCGGTGCACGGCCTCCGCGACGTGGGGTGCGAGGCGCGGCCGCCGGCGTCGAGATGTCGCGCGGCTCCTCGGTCACCACCGCGGCGATCACCGCCTGCGCCGTCGAGCCGGTGTGCGGCGGGTCGCCGCTCAGCATCTCGTACAGCACGGCGCCGAGCGCGTAGATGTCGCTCCGCGCGTCGATCTGCCGGTCGCCGGTCGCCTGCTCCGGGCTCATGTAGTACGGCGTGCCGAGCGACAGCCCGGTCTCGGTGAGGCGCGTGCCGCCGGCCTGGCTCACCGCCAGCGCGATGCCGAAGTCGGTCACCAGCGCGGTGCCGTCCTGGAGCAGGATGTTCTCGGGCTTGATGTCCCGATGGATGACGCCCTGGCGGTGCGCGTAGTCGAGCGCGCTCGCGACCTCCTGCGCGAGGCGCACCGCCTCGTCGATCGGCAGCTGCTTCTCGCGGCTCGAGACGGTCGCGCAGCGACTCGCCCTGCACGTACGGCATCACGTAGAACAGCAGGCCGTCCGCGCTCGCCCGAGTCGTACAGCGGCAGGATGTGCGGGTGCTGGAGGTTGGCGGTGACCCGGATCTCGTTGAGGAACCGCTCGGCGCCGACGATGGCCGAGAGGTCGGGCCGCAGCACCTTGACCGCGACGCGGCGCTGGTGCCGCAGGTCCTCGCCCGAGGTAGACGGTCGCCATCCCGCCTGTCCCCAGCTCGCGCTCGATGCGGTAGCGGTCGCGCGAGGGCGGCGGTCAGGCGGTCGAGATCGGACATGGGGTGCCCGGCAAGATACGGGCGGCTGCCGAGAGGCGGCTAGGGGCGAGATCGTCGCGCCCGGCGAGTCGGGTTTGGGGTGTAGGGTGCGGGGTCAGCCCCCGCCCGCATCGAGTCCGGCAGCCGCACCGCGACCACTTCGCCCCGGTCGCCGTGACGACGGCCCCCGCCGCGACCGTCGCGTGCACGACCACCTTCCGCTCGCCGACCTCGACGGCGCGCGCGCGCATCTCGAACTCCGGACCGAGCGGCGTCGGCTTCAGATACTCCACCTTGAGCGACGCGGTGACGAAGCGCGGCGCCGGCCCGTCGCCGATCTCGCGCCCGGCCGCCCGCTCGAGCGCCGCGGCCGCCGTGCCCATCGCGTGGCAGTCCACCAGCGAGGCGATGAGCCCGCCGTAAACGAAGCCGGGGATGGCGACGTGCTCGGGCCGCGGCGTGAAGCGCGCCACCGTCTCGTCGCCCTCCCAGCGCGTCTTGAGCTGGAGCCCGTGCGGATTCAGCCGTCCGCACCCGTAGCAGTGGGCGAAGTCGTCGGGGTAGAAATCCTGGATGGCCTTCCCCGCAGCGGACTCGGTCACCTGCCCCCTCCTGCCGGCGGGCTGTCGCGGCGCGCTCACGCCGGCTGGTCCTTGCGCATCGTCCGGCCGACGATCACCGTGACGTTGTCGGAGCCCCCGTCGTTGAGCGCGTCCTGCATGAGCTGCTCGCACACCTGCTGGGCCGAGGACATCACCGCAAGCCGCTCGGTGATGTGCGCGTCGGACACGTGCTTGGTGAGGCCATCGCTGCACAGCAGGTGCACGGCGCCCCACTGGTTCCGGACGCGTGTGATCACCGGCATCGTTTGCTCGCCGCCGATCGCGCTGGAGAGCACGTGGGCGAAGTGGGAACGCTCTCCCGCCGCCCGCGTGAACACCCCCTGGTCCACCAGGTCCTGCGCCAGCGTCTGGTCGCGGCTCACCTGCGTGAGGACGCCGTCGCGGTAGAGGTAGTAGCGGGAATCCCCGACCTGGAGGAGATAGGACCAGGGCCACACCCCCATCCAGAGCGTGAGGGTCGTGGCCATACTGCGGGTGACACGTTCCGCCTTCGCGCGCTCGACCACGGCGTCGTGGCAGCGCATCGCCGCCGCCTGGAGCGCGTCGATGAACGAGGTCTCGCTGGAGTCCGCGCTGTAGTAGCAGTTCATGCTGCCCACCACGTACTCGGTCACGATCTCGAGCGCCGTCGCGCTCGCCTTCTCCCCGCCCTCGCCGCCTCCCACGCCGTCCGCGATCATCGCGAGGAAGGCGAGCCGCTGGTCGCCGAACGGCAGCCGCGCCTGGTCGGGGAGGCTCGTCCGCAGCATCTGGACGCGCTTGTTGATGGTGGCGAGAAGAAAGTGATCTTGGTTGATCTTGCGCACCTTGCCCACGTGCGTGAGGCCGTAGACGTCGATCTCGTCGTCGCGCGGCTTCCGCTCGTCGGCCGACGGGGTGTCAGGGACCGACATGGTGCTCCTCCCGCAGCCCCGGGCTGCTCACCGCTTCACCTGACTTTCAGCTCGGAGCACCAGTGCTCGACGGGCACGAGACTGTTGACCCCGCCCGGGAGGTCCCGGATCATCACGAAATCACGGTCGTCGGGGCCGAGAGAGACCGTGGCCATCCCGCCCGCGCCGGGCTCGCGCTCGATCGCATAGCGGTCGGCGAGCGCGGCCGTGAGTCGCCCGAGCACGTCGGTCAGCGGTTCACCGTGCGGGGCGCGTCCAGATCCGAGAGCCAATGCCGCACCAGCACCGCCGCGTTGGCTTCCGTGCCGCCGGGGGTGGCGACCGGGCGACTGAACACGAAGCGCCGATCGTCGCGCGTGACGTCGTAGTCGGTGTACGAGGGGTTGCTGATGAAGCCGCCGGCCGGAAAGAGTACGCGCTGCGCGCCCGGATTGAACGTGGGTCCGGCAGCGACCACCACGGACACGAGGTCGCCATCGCCGCGGCGGTAGAACAGCTCCCGCCCGCTGTGGGCCCAGCGGGGCTCGTTGCCGCCGTTGCCCGACACCTGCCAACGGCCGGCGTTCACGTCCGGGTACGGGCGCACGTACACCTCGAACCGGCCCGATTCGTTGGACGCGTACGCGAGCCACCGCCCGTCCGGCGACAGACCGATGGATGTCTCCTCGTACCGGTCGTCCGCGACGAGTGGCGTGATCGCGCTGTCGCCGCTGCCCTTGGCGTGGTCGAACAGATAGATGTCGCGCGTGCGGGGCACGCCCAGCCGTATGATGAACCGGTTGGCATCCCGCGTGACTTGCAGCTCCCACACCGCGCGGGTCGCGTGCAGCAGCACCTGGGCCGTTCCCGCGCCGTCGGCCCGGCGGCGGCGCAAGTCGGAGTTGCTCGCACTCGCCGCGCCGAAGTAGAGGACGTCACGCCCGTCCGCGGACCACTCCGGTCGCTCGCCGGCGCTCTCGCGCG
>CAVSQA010000014.1:0-84402 GCA_963729955.1 uncultured Gemmatimonadales bacterium | reverse complement strand
GCCCTGTCCGCGTTCTTCAACGCGATGCTCAGGTTCTCCGGTCCGAACCGGCCGCTGCTCAGGCGGTAGCGGAGCCGCAGCTGCCCCCCTCGGTCGCGATCACCAGCCAGCCGTGCTGCTACCCGCTTCGTGAACTCGACGGGCGGCGTGCGCCGGTTCAGGAACACGAGCGAGGGCCGGTCCTCGAAGCGGCCGTCCGCGGCCCACTCGAGGCGTACGAGCTGCGGGGTCAGCACCGTGAGACGGACGTTGCCGTCCACCACCACGTTGCGCGGGTCGGCGACCGGATCCGCCTTCGCGTCGACCTGGGCGCGCAGCGGCGTCAGGGCGAAGCAGAGAGGTGCGGCCGTGAGCAGCAGTCTGCGGATGGCGGTCTTCATACGGCGTCCTTCGGCTGGCGGGGACTGGCGGTCCGGCCGGTGAATCTTATGCCGTGGCGCGACACGCATCCAGGCACGCCGGCGAGTCCCGCTACCGCACCGCCAGGCGATACAACGTCACGCTGAACGGGCGATACGTCTCGCGGGCGGGCACGCGCGTCGCCGGCTCCTCTCGTTCGGATCGAGCGGCACCGGCTCGGCTGTTGCACGGACGCGCGCTCGGGACGCATTATGGCCTCGGTAGGATCCCGTTCCAACCCGGAGGCGCCATGAGAAGCCGGTCCGTGGTCGCAGTACTTGCTTTCGTGTGTGCCGCCGCGACGCCGCTCGTCGCGCAGCAGAAGCCCATCCAGCTCGCGCTCTTCACCCCGGTGCAGATCGTTCCAGAGAGCCAGGGCGTGGGCGTCCTGCGCCTCAACCTCATCTACTCGGTGAACCGCTCGGTGCAATACGTGGATCTCGGCCTGGTAAACGTCACGACCGGCGGGGCATCGCAGGGCGTTCAGTGGGC
This sequence comes from uncultured Gemmatimonadales bacterium, assembly GCA_963729955.1. Taxonomy (GTDB): domain Bacteria; phylum Gemmatimonadota; class Gemmatimonadetes; order Gemmatimonadales; family JACORV01; genus Fen-1245. The sequence goes on along the minus strand of CAVSQA010000014.1, from coordinate 83,511 downwards.
GTTCGTCGCCATCAACAAGGGGAGCTTCACGGGGTGGCAGTCTTCCGCCGTTGCGGTGACTCACGGGCGGTTCGTGGGCCTGCAGGACGGCTGGTTCACGTCCGCTCAGGAGGGACACGGCGTGCAGTGGGGGTTGGTCAACACCGCCGCCCGCTGGAATGGGTTGCAGATCGGCCTGGTGAACTACACGCAGCGCCTGCACGGCGTGCAGATCGGGCTGGTCAACATCATCAAGCAGGGTGGGGCGCTGCCGGTCCTGCCGATTGTCAACTGGTCGTTCTGAAGCTACACGGGCCTCGGCAGCGTCGCGACGTCCGGTGAGCAGGAGGCGTCCAGGGTTCCGGCGCACTGTCTCATCCCGGCGCCGCACCCTGGCGGCGCCGGGACGCCCCGCCAGGGCTGGGATTCCGGCAGGACGTCGTGAGAACCCGGCCGGGGCGCGCGCTTTGCCAGGTCGCAGCAGCGCATGTTGTTCAGGTACCGCTCTCGTCGTTCTTCCGTGACGCCCTGAGTCCTGTTCAGTTTCTTCCGCAGAACAGCGAGCAAACGAATGTCGTTGACCTGCCAGCAGTCTGTATGTCCCGGCAAAACAGCCTCGAACCCCCAGGCGCGCCGCGGCCTCCGCCGGCACGTCGGACTCGCCATCCGGCGCTCACCCCACCCTAGGCTCGCGATCTCAGGGCTCCTCGAAGGCCGTGGTCTAGCCGTTGGTCTTCCAGGATGCACGCCGTCGCGCCGGACCAGGACAACGGGGCGCCGCGAGGCGCCCCGTCCAATTCAGTGCATCACCGACCGCGCATCCGGACCTTGGGCGCCCCAAACACAGGGTTGCCAGCTACCGAGGCGCTGACCGCCGCATTGGCCGCAGGGACCGGGTCCTTGTAAGCCGTTGCGATCAGATGTCCGGAGCGGTGTTTTCCGGGTTGGGCAATGAAGTAGGAGTACATCGAGGCGCTCTCCCACCGCGGCTCCGTCACGAAGAAGTCCACATCGGGGTGTGCGAGGGCGTAGCCTGGCGTGAGTACGGGCTGATCCCGGTTGAGGAAGGAGACCATGTACTTCGTGACGATCCGGTACATCTCCTGCGCCGGCAGCGCGCCGACAGGGCACCACGAGTCCAACCAGAACTGGAACCCAGGCGCCCACAGCTGCGCCATCTCAGGATACCGCTGGTAGACTCCGAGGGACGCGCACACGTTCGAGAACGCCATGTGGTAGGCGAATGCGTCAGCGACCGGGTTGTGGACGTCCACGCGGTAGTTCGGGTGTCCCACGAACGCCGCATGCTGCCGCGGCGGGATCGAAAGAGCGACGGAGGTACGTAGCGAGTCGGCTCCGATTCCCATGGCCGCCACGTGAACTCTGGCCAACTCGTGGAACTTGAGCATGGCATTCGCCCCGTCGAGCGTGATGATCGCGCCGAAGCGAGGGTCGGGGAGACTGGCCACGCATGTCCCGGGAACTGCGGTCGCAGGATCGACGATGTCACACACCAGATCGTCCCCTCCCGCGAGCACCATCGCCGCATAGCCGCCGATCGAGTGGCCGGATGCGACCACCCGCTGTGGATCGATAGTCCCGTGCAGCAGGTCGTGCGGCGCGCTGTTCCTGGCGAGGAGGGCGTCGAGGGCGCGGGACATGTCCCGCGGTCGGTTGTAGGCCATTTCCTCCCAGGCGTCATAGGGCTCACCTGGGCTCCCACTGTATCCGTCACCCCAGTGCGTCAGGATGCCCACCACGATTCCGTGACTGGCCAATCCCAGGCCTACGTAGGCGTACTGCTCATATGTATCGCCCGCTCCCGCTGAGAAGATCACGAGCGGATACCGACCACGTGAGGCGGGCGGCTCCTGATACGCTCGGCCCAGACCGTAGGCCTCGTAATCCGCGGACGTGGCAGTCGGCAGCGTGCCCGTGTAGATGTCCAGAGGATACTGAGCCGGCGATGCCGACGCGTCGATGCTCGCACGGTCGACCGGATACCACACGGCAATGGCAATCGGACGGTTGGCGCGACTCGCGTCGCGGAATACGTAGTGAGTGAAACCGACCCCAAACGGTCCGGTGCCGCCGTTCGGATCGTGGGAGCGGTCGGCCGCTATGGCGTGGGTCTGCTGGAGCGGCGCCGACGGTTGGTCCTTGCAGGCCGCCAGGAACACCGCTGGCATCGCGAACGCGATAGCCTTCCAAGTGATGCGCATATGCCACCTCCGTGGCAGAGGACGCCTGCCGAGTCAGTCTTGGTCCAGGGGCAATGTGAACCTGGGGCATAGCAGGGGCGTCGGCGCGGCGTAGCAGTAGCGTCGCATAGGTGCGTGAGCGGCGGCGGCGCGGCTCCGAGCCATCCCGGATGCAGCCTTCCAGAGACCATTTCCCGGGGCCCCTAACGGCCGCCTAACGCCCTCTGTCTATTTGTCTGCTCGGTCCATGTTGGTAGGCCGCGCGGGATCCGGCGCGGCTGCCGCGCGAGTGGGGGCGCCGCAGGAGTGGCAGGTAGTGGCTGACTCGTTTGGGCTCCGCGTGCTCGGGGGCTTCGCTCTGGAGACGTCGTCGGGGGCGGTAACCTCTCGCCTGCCGCGGCGCCGTGCCGAGGCCGCCCTGGCGGTTCTCGCCGTGTGCGGCGACCGCGGTTGCACCCGCGAGCGACTCATCTCGCTGCTGTGGCCGGAGAGCGACGAAGCCCACTCCCGTCAGGGCCTGCGCGACGCCCTCAGCGCCATCCGCCAAGCCCTCGGCCATGACGCTCTGCTCGCCGGCGGCGACCGCGTAAGCCTCGATCCCACCGTCGTCGGCTCCGACGTCACCGCGTTCTCGCAGGCGCTGGCGTCCGGCCGCGGCCGGGATGCCGTCCAGGTGTATGCCGGCCCGCTGCTCGAAGGCTTCCATGTGGACGACGCGCCCGGGTTCGAGCGCTGGCTGGACGGGGAGCGCACCCGCCTGGCGCGCGAGTACGTGGAGACGCTCGAACAGCTGGCTAGGGCGGCGGAGCGCGCAGGAGACTGGAACGCGGCGGTGGGATGGTGGGGACGTGCCGTCGAGCACGATCCGCTGAATTCGCACCTCGTGCTCCAGCAGGTGCAGGCCATGGCGGCGATAGGAGATCGGGCGAACGCGATCAAGGCGGCGGACGCGCACGTGCTCCGGTTGCGCGAAGAACTCGGCCTGGAGCCCGACCGCGACGTCCTCGCCAGGTTCGAGATGGTCCGCAGGGGAGAGCACGCGGCGCCCGGCGCGCCGGAGCGCAGCTCCGCTCCTGCCGCTGATTCGACGCAGGGTGGGGAAGTCCACCGCAACAATCGTGAGGCTGGGGTCATTCCGAGCGGCGGCGCGCCGCCGTCCGCGGTGGTGCCGGCGATCGTGCGGCGAATCCCGCGCTGGGTCCCCTGGGCGGCGGGCTCGGCAGCGCTCGTCGTCCTTGCCGGCGTCATCGGACCGGGCCTACGGCTGAGGACGCGGACAGCAGAACCTCGATTTCCGCGAACTGCGATCGCCGTGCTGCCGTTCCGGAACCTCAGCGCAGACGCGGCGCACGCCTATTTCGCCGGCGGACTGCACGATCAGCTCATGACCGACCTCGGGAAGATCGCCGCACTCACGGTCATCGAGCGGACGTCCGTCAGCGGGTACCAGCAGACATCGAAGTCTCTGCGTCAGATCGGCGAGGAGCTGGGCGTCGGGAGCGTCGTCGAGGCCAACGTCCAGGTGGCGGGGAACCGGCTCCGGGTGTTCGTCAAGCTGCTCGACCCGGAGACCGGGGCCCAGCTCTGGGCGGAGCAATACGACAGCACGCTCGACGACGCCTTCGCTGTGCAGAGCAACGTTGCGCAACGTATCGTAGCTGCCGTGGGTGCGACGCTCACGAGTGCCGAGGCGAGCGCCATCGCCGCCGCGCCCACGCACAGCCCTGATGCCTACCTCCTGTACCTCCAAGGGCTCGACTACGTCCGGCGGGCGCACGGCTCTCGCGAGAACATGGAAATCGCTCAGCATCTGTTCGAGCGGTCACTGGCACTCGACCCGGCCTTCGCCCCGGCCCACGCCGCACTGTCCGGAGTGCACGGGATGATGATCGCGTACTTCTACGATCCCTCTCCGGCGAGAGCCGCGCTGCAGCGGCGGGAGGCGGAGGTCGCGCTCGCGCTCGCACCAGATCTGCCGCAGGCGCACCTGGCGATCGGCCGGCTGTTCCTCGGTCGCTTCGACTTCGGCCGGGCCCTGGAGGAGTTCCGAGCGGCCTTGCGCGGCGCGCCGAACGATGCCGAGGTGTGGGGTGCGCTGGGGACCGCGCACCGCAGGCTCGGCGAATGGGACAGCATGGACGTGGCCTTCGAGCACGCCAGCAGGCTGGACCCGCGCAATGCCGACCTGTTCTACGGCAGGGGGATGGCGCTGGAGGAGATCCGGCGCTTCCCCGAAGCCATCGCCGCGCATCGCCGCGCTCTCACTCTCGCGCCGGATCAAGTGTGGGCTCATATCGAAATCGGATGGGCCTACGTGAAATGGAAGGGCGAGTGGGATACCCTCCGCGCCGCCATTCATGGCGCGCCCGCGGAGATGGTCGCCGACCAGGCCCTGACGTTGCTCATGCATGACCGTCAGCCGGACTCCGTCCTGGCGCTCCTGCGCGCAATGCCAGGCCCGGTGGGGGATCCAGGGCCACCATATGGCTCTCGCACCCTGTTCGCCGCATCGGCTCACCTCCTCCGCGGCGATTCCGCAGCCGCTCGCGCCGCCTTCGATTCTGCTGTGGCGATCCTCGACGCGGCGGAGCGTGCGCACCCCGACGACTGGCGCCTGCACGGTCCGCGCGGTACGGCCTTGGCCCAGCTCGGACGCCGCACGGAGGCGCTGCGCGAAGCGCGTTGGCTCGAGCAGTCGGACGTGTACCGCAAGGACCGGGTATTCGGCCCGTGGGCGAGGTCAGACCGCGCGTGGCTTCTGGTACAGCTCGGAGAATCCGATGCCGCGCTCACGGAGTTCGAGTGGCTTCTGGCGAACCCGTCGCCGGTCAGTGTGTACACGCTTCGCGATGACCCGAACCTGGACCCGATCCGCAACGATCCGCGATTCCAGGCGCTGCTTGGGAAGTACAGAGGGCAGGGCCCCCGATGAGCGACGCTCAGACGGCGACCCTCGGCGTGTGCTACCTCCTGGGGCGCCTCTTCTCGTCAGGAACCCGCTGCTCTACCTAGACCTCACAATCTGGGGGCCCCCTGAGTCCCGTTCAGTCCACTGGCGGGGCGCAACATCTGCGCGCAACGCTGAAGAAGGCGCCGATCGTCTGTCGCGTGCCACTGGTGCAAGTACCTCAAGACGACGGCAGACGGCTACATTCCGAACGATCTTCTGAATCTGCCGGAGTGTCCGTAAGCGACTGGACGCCGCCTGCTATACATTTCTCGGGTCCGGTCGCCGAGGAGAGCGCATTTGCCGAAGCCCATCGCGATGTTCAATCTGGTACGATTCAGAACGCCCCTTGCGGCCTCGGAGGCGGTTGCCAGCCTTCAGGCCTTCCTCGCGACACCCACCGGCGCGTTCACACGGGGGGCGATCCGGGCTGGCGTCCTTCGCCTCAAGCCCATCTCCGGCGATCCCGTCCTGTATCTCAGCGATGGTGCTCTCAGCGCCGCCAACCAGGCCAGGATCTACCTGCCGCCGACGTCGGAACGCGTCCCTCGCGGGGCGGTTCCCGCGAACCATAGCCCCGTACGCTTCACCCGACGGGTGACCTTCGGCTGACGGGCCGGTGACGCCCGGGCGTTTCGTTGTCGGGCGTGGGCGTGATGATCTGGCCCGAGTTCCCCTGTGACGCCACCGGCTTCGGTTGGATCGAGATTGCCGGCGAGCGCTACGAGCGCGACGCCCTGATCCGCCTCGATGGGACGATCAAGCAGCGGAAGAAGCAGCTCTCGAAGCGGATCTACGGCGACACGACGCGCGGAGCACAGTCGGCGTGGCGGCGGCCGACGCAACCGGGCACGCCGAGCCGACGCTGTGATCGCGCCCAATGGAGACTCCCGCTATGAAAAGGCTCAAGGTCGTTGTGGCCCTCATCACGCGGGACAACGACTATCAGCGCGAGCAGGCGTCGGTCGCGGACGCCACCGCTCAACGCCTGGGCATCGGCCTGCAGGTGGTCTACGCAGACAACGACGCCATCGTACAGACGAAGCAGATTCTGGCCGCGATTCACGCCGCCGCGCCGGATCGTCCTGACGCCATCATCGCGGAACCGGTGGGCACGGGGATGCTGGGGGTGGCCAGCGCTGCCGCCGACAACGGCATCGGATGGATCGTGCTCAATCGTGAGGCGGACTACCTCGTCCCGCTGCGTCAGGGATCGTCCGTACCCATCGGGAGCATCGAATGCGACAACATGGAGGTCGGGAGAATACAGGGAAGGCAGTTCGCCGCGCTCCTGCCCTCCGGCGGCACGGTCCTGTACATCGAGGGACCCGGCACTGATGTCACCAAGCAGCGACGAGCCGGGTTGGATGAGACGCTACCTGCCAACATCAAGATCCACTCGGGCCGCGGGAAATGGACGGAGGAGAGCGCCTTTCAGGTCGTCGCGGCGCGGCTGCAGCTGCAGGGGCCAACGCCGCCGACCATTGGGCTCATCGGGTGTCAGAACGATGCGATGGCGATGGGCGCCCGGAGAGCGGTGGAAGCTCTGACGGCCGCCCAGCAACGGGCCCAATGGTTGAAGATCCCGTTCACCGGCGTTGACGGCGTGCCCACCAGTGGCCAGGTCTGGGTGCAGCAGGGACTGCTCGCCGCGACGGTCGTGACTCCCGCGCTGACCGGCGTCGCTCTCGAACTGCTGGCGAAGGCGATCGCGACCGGCACCCAAATGCCCGAGCGTACACTTACAAGAGCGACCTCATATCCTCCGATCGAGGAGCTGCACGGGAGGGTTCGGCGGAGCCCGCGCCCGTATGACCACGGCGCCGCCCTACCCGCGCCTCCAGCGGCGGGCGCTCGCGCTCGAGGTCGGGTGGCAGGTGAGTTGAACTGAACTCGTGCAGGTGCTGGGTGGCTGGCGGGCGGTCGCCCGCCGCTGAGGCGCGATTCCTCAGACGGCAGGGGCGGCGTGAAGGAGGCCCACGCATGCTCACCGGAGGGGTCGGGTGCGGCCCGCTCCCCGCCGCGGGGGTTCCTGCTAGCGCCTGCTGAGCGTGCGGATATAGCTGACCAGCGCGTTGATCTGCTCGGGCGTTAGGCGACTTTGGAAGCCTCGATCTGGCACCAAGTTGCCGGGTCGGGGCTTTTCGCTGCTCACGGGATCGTTGCCGTAGCGTTGCCGTTTCTCGCGGGTTCCGCCCGTGTTCGTGCCCTTCGCGTGCGTCGCCCATCACCGTGGGATGTCGTGCTGCCCCCTGAGCCCTGTTCAGGGCCTGACGGCCGTGGGCAAACCTGAAACGCGCGAGGCTGCGCCAGGCCTTGGTTCTGAACCGCCCTAAGGCCGGCCCTTGTATCTCCCGTCCGCGCCGTAAGCGAGGCAGTGTAGAGGCGGGCGACAGCTCGCGAGCCCTAGGGTCCGTGAGACCGTGCGTTAGCGGGAGCGTCGCTCGTCTCTCGCCTCGAGCCCGAACAGGTGCGCGGACGCAGACCGCATCAGGCAAGGCTGGGCCAGGTCGAGAGGGACATCCCACTGGGGAGGCCTCGATGACCGCGCCCGCCTGTTTCGTCGGCATTGACGTCGCGAAGGCCACACTGGACGTGGCGGCACGACCGAGCGGCGAGGCGTGGAGGGCCGGCAACGATGAGGCGGGCATCGCCGGCGTCGTGGCGCGGCTGCGGCCCTTGGGGCCGGCGCTCATCGTGCTGGAGGCGACGGGCGGCTTCGAGACGGCGGTGGCCGCGGCGCTCGCGGCGGCCGGTCTGAGCGTGGTGGTGGCGAATCCCCGCCAGATCCGGGATTTCGCCAAGGCGACGGGGCAACTGGCCAAGACGGACGCGCTCGATGCGCGGGTGCTGGCGCTGTTTGCCGAGCGGGTGCGGCCGGAGCCGCGGGCGCTGCCGGATGAGGCGGTCCGGGGGCTCGATGCGCTGCTGACGCGGCGGCGCCAGCTGCTGGAGATGCGGACGGCGGAGCACAACCGGCTGGGCTTCGCGCCGGTGGCGGTGCGGCGGGACATCACGCAGCACATTCGCTGGCTCGACCGCCGGCTGCGGGACGTGGACAGCGACCTGGACCAGGCGATCCGCACGAGCCCGGTGTGGCGCGCCAAGGAGGATCTGCTGCGCAGCGTGCCGGGCATCGGGCCGGTGGTGAGCCGGACGCTGCTGGGCGAGCTGCCGGAGCTGGGCACCCTCACGCGCAAGCAGATCGCGGCCTTGGTGGGCGTGGCGCCCCGCGCCCGCGACAGCGGGACGCTGCGTGGCAAGCGCATGGTCTGGGGCGGGCGGGCGCCGGTGCGCGCGGCGCTCTACATGGCGGCGCTGGTGGCCAGTCGCTGCAACCCGGTGATCCGGGCCTTCTACGAGCGACTCCGGGCGGCCGGCAAGCCGGCGAAGGTGGCCCTGGTCGCCTGCATGCGGAAGCTGCTCACCATCCTGAACGCCATGGTCCGGAATGGGACCCGCTGGCGCACCCTTGACGCCGGAGCCACCGCGTGAGCAAGACAGGTGCTAACGCTTCGGGGTTGTCGTGTGCATCGTGGGGATGACGGGCGGGGGCGTGGCCCGCCGCCGAGGCGCGATGGGTTGCCGGTGAGGCGCGATTCCTCAAGCCGAGCGCGTTGGGATCGGTGCGAGGGCGGCCCACGGCTTCGTGGAAGTCCCCGAGCCAGAAGCGAGTGACTGACATGACGGGCACAGACGACAGACAGCACCGCTCGGTCCTGCAGGCCATTGCCCACCGGGCGATGCTCGAACGGGGCCTGGTTCCGGACTTTCCGCCCCAGGCGCTCGCCGAGCTGGACGGCATCCACGGGCCGGCGACGCGAACCGAGGCAGCGACGCGCGATCTCAGAAGCCTGCTCTGGTGCTCCATCGACAACGACGATTCGCGTGATCTCGACCAGCTGACCGTTGCCGAAGCCATGCCCGGCGGCGCCACCAAGGTCCTGGTCGCCATTGCCGACGTGGACGCCGTGGTCAAGCAACGATCGGCGCTCGACGATCATGCGCGGGTCAACACCACCTCGGTCTACACCGTTGCCCAGACGTTTCCGATGCTGCCCGAGAAGCTCTCCACGGATCTCACCTCCCTCAACCATGAATCAGATCGCCTGGCCATCGTCATCGAGATGGTTCTCGCCGAGGATGGATCACTGCAGAGCTCGGACCTCTATGGAGCGATGGTGCGCAATCGCGCCAAGCTCGCGTACAACGGCGTCGCCGCCTGGCTGGAGGGCAAGGGGCCGATGCCGCAGGCGATCGGCGCGGTCGGCGGTCTCGACGAGAACCTCCGACTCCAGGACCGGGCGGCCCAGCAGCTGAAAGCGCTCCGGCACCAGCACGGTGCGCTCGATCTCGAGACCATCGAAGCACGCCCGGTGTTCGACGGCAACGAGCTGAAGGACCTGGAACCCGACACGAAGAACAGGGCCAAGGACATCATCGAAGACTTCATGATCGCCGCCAACGGCGTGAGCGCGCGATACCTCGCGTCCAAGAAGCTGCCGTCGCTGCGGCGCGTCGTGCGCGTACCCAAGCGCTGGGACCGGATCGTCGAGCTTGCCGCGGAGCGAGGCACGACCTTGCCCAAGGAACCCGACGCCCGGGCTCTGGATCAATTTCTGGTGGCGGCGAGAGCCGCCGATCCTCTTCGCTTCCCCGACCTTTCCCTCAGCATCATCAAGCTCCTCGGTGCAGGCGAATACGTCGTCGAACTGCCGGGAGCCGGTGTCGCCGGGCATTTCGGTCTCGCGGTCAAGGACTACGCTCACTCCACCGCCCCGAACCGCCGATTCCCCGACCTGATCACCCAACGGTTGCTGAAGGCGGCCGTGGCGGGACGGTCCCTGCCGTACGCGAACGACGAGTTGGCGGCACTGGCCAGGCACTGCACCGAAACGGAAGATGCGGCGAAGAAGGTCGAACGACAGGTCGTCAAGTCCGCAGCCGCCATTCTGCTGGCACCGAGGATCGGCGAGCAGTTTGACGCCATCGTCACCGGCGCGGGCGACAAAGGCACCTGGGTCCGTCTTCTGCAGCCGCCCGTGGAAGGAAGACTGGAAAGCGGCGTTGAAGGCTTGGACGTCGGCCACCGGCTCCGCGTGCAACTGGTCCGCACGGATGTCGAGCGCGGATACATCGACTTCAAGAGAGTGGCGTAGCGAGAAGCGGAGCGTGGGAAGGCACCCCGCCGTGACCCCCTGAGTCCTGCCGCAGGTCTGCTGCTGCCGCGCCTCTAGACGACCGCGCCGAGGAGACGCCCTACGGCCGCCGTGCAACGCCCGGCGTCAGGGCCCCGGCGGGCGTCGCGCGCGGTGAGGGTCCAGACCGTCGGGGAGCGCTTTTCTCGGGATTCCCGGTTGAGCGGCCCGCGGTTTGCGGCGTAATTGAGCCGGTCATTTCACCGGAGCTGCGATCGTGACCGAGAAGGCATGGCAGCGCACGTTCATCTGGGGCACCGTGGTCTTCGTAGGCCTGCTGCTGGGGATGACCTTCGACTCCCTCCACCAGGTCAACGCCGGCCGCACACCGCCCGTGACGGACCAGGTGGCCCACGGCAAGTACGTCTTCCAGCGGAAGAACTGCAACGACTGCCACACGATCCTGGGGATCGGCGGCTACTACGCCCCCGACCTGACGAAGGTGTCCGATCGCCGGGATGCCGACTGGCTGGCGCGGTTTCTCGCGGACCCGCAGGCGGCGAAGCCGGGCACGACGATGCCGAACCAGAAGCTGGCGGCGGCCGACGTGGCCGACCTCGTCGCTTTCTTCGACTGGGTGCGGCACATCGACACCAACGGGTGGCCGCCCAAGCCGCTTGCCAGCCTGGCAGCGCCGGCGGCAGCTCGGCCCGCGGCACCGGGCGCGTACCAGGCCAAAGGGTGCGCGGGGTGCCACATGATTGACGGCCAAGGCGCCGCGGCGCCGGGGCCGGACCTCTCGCACATCGGCTCGACGCCGTACGACGGGCTGCCGAACACGGCCGAGTACTTGGGGCGGTGGCTCATCGACCCGCCGGCCGTGAAGCCCGGCACGCTGATGCCGAAGACCGCGCTGAGCCAGGCGGAGCTGGACAGCCTGGTCCGGTACCTCGTGGCGCTGAAGTGAGGAGACACGACCCATGACACCGCACCAGAGCGTCACGCACCGCACGCAGCTGCTCGCCTATCCGTTCTTCCTCGCGGCCGCGCTGCTGTTCCTGCTCCAGGTGGTCTTCGGCCTCATCATCGCCGCACAGTTCGTGTGGCCGCATTTCCTGATGAACGCGCTGCCGTTCAACTTCGGCCGCGCCAGCCACCTCAACCTGATGATCTTCTGGCTGCTGCTGGGCCTGATGGGAGCGTCGTACTACCTCGTGGCCGACGAGACCGACTCCGAGATCTTCTCCGTGCCGCTGGCCTGGGCCAACTTCGTCGTGCTGCTCGTGGCCGGCGTGGGCACCCTGGCGACCTACTGGTTCGGCCACATCGCGCAGGGCAAGCCGTTCACCGAGGCGCCGATGCCGTTCCCGCTGCTGATCGCGCTCGGCGTCGTGCTGTTCCTCGTCAACATCGGCGTCACGCTGTTCCGGGCGAAGCGGTGGAACGCCATCACGTTCACCCTCGCCTTCGGGATGGTGGGCCTGACGCTGCTCTACCTCTTCGACCTGCCGTTCTATCGCAACCTGACGGTGGACTACTACTGGTGGTGGTGGATCATCCACCTGTGGGTCGAGGGCACGTGGGAGATCATCGCCTCCGCGATCATGGCCTACCTCCTCGTCAAGCTGACGGACGCGGACCGCACGCGCCTCGCCAAGTGGCTGTACGCGGAGGTCGCGCTGGTGCTGTTCACCGGCATCGTCGGCATCGGCCACCACTACTACTGGATCGGCACGCCGCACTACTGGCTACTGTGGGGCGCCGTGTTCAGCGCCCTGGAGCCCATTCCGCTGGTGCTGATGGTCTGGGACACGTTCTCGTCCATGAAGCAGCGGCACCCCGAGCCCGCGAACCACGTCACCTGGTACTGGCTCGGCGGCTCCGCCGTCGGGCACCTGGTGGGCGCGGGCGTGTGGGGCTTCGCGATGACGCTGCCGCAGATCAACAAGTGGACGCACGGTACGCAGGTCACCGCGTCGCACGGCCACTTCGCGTTCTTCGGCGCATTCGCGATGCTGGTGCTCGCGGCGATGTACTACATGGTGCCGCGGCTCCGCGGCATGGAGCGCTACGCGCGCCGGCGCTCGATGTGGGCGTTCTGGCTGATGAGCGGCGGGATGCTGGCGATGGTCCTGGCGTTCACGGTGGCCGGCGTGGTGCAGACGTACCTGGTGCGCATCCTCGGGATGGACTTCATGGCGGTGCGCACCCAGTACGTGAGCTTCTGGATCTTCTGGGTCTGGGCGTTCGGTCTGGTGGTCTTCCTGCCAGGGGTGGTGGCCTTCGTCTGGGACTTCCTGGCGGGGAAGCCGGCACCGCAGCCGGCGGCCACGTAGGTCCGGCACCCCGCCGGAGTCGTGAGGCGTCGCGCGCCGCGATCGGTGCGCGCAGGCGGCTCAGAGGCGGTAGATCGTGATCGCGGCCTCGGCGAAGACCAGCCGGCGGGCGCCGGCCGGCAGGTCGTGCGCGGGGTCGTGCTCGACCGCGAACACCCGCGCGAAGCGGCTCCGGCGCCACGCCGCGATCACGCGATCGAGGATCTTCGAGCCGTACGGCGGATCGGCGAAGGCGACGTCGTAGCTGTCCGCCCCGAGCGCCTCGGCGAACGGGACCGCGTCGCGCTTGAAGATGCGGGTCTGCGCCTTGAGGCCGAGGGCCACGACGTTGGCCTTGAGCGCGTGCAGGCTCGACGGCCGGAACTCGACGAAGTCCGCGCTGCGCGCGCCGCGTGAGAGGGCCTCGAGCCCCAGCGCCCCCGTGCCCGCGAAGAGGTCGAGGACGCGCGCGCCGCTGATCTCCCCGGCGAGCGCCTCGAGCAGCTCCGCCCGCACGGCTTCGGCGGTCGGGCGCACGCGGAAATCGTTCGGGGAGACGAGGTCGCGGCCCCCGAACCGGCCGCCCACGATCCTCACGTCAGCGGCGCGGCCTCATCCCCGAGCATCGGGCGAATCCCGTCAGCCCTTCAGGTCCTCCGGGCGGATCGGCAGCCGGCGTACGCGCTTGCCGGTGAGCGCGAACAGCGCGTTGCACACGGCCGGCGCGATCGGCGGCGTGCCCGGCTCGCCGACGCCGCCCGGACCCTCGGTGCTCGGCACGATGAACACCTCGACCCGAGGCATTTCGTTGAGCCGCAGCGGCGCATAGTCGTTGAAGTTGCTCTGCACGACGCGCCCGCTTGTCAATGGTGATGGCTCCATAGAGCGCGGCCGACAGCCCGTAGACGATGGCGCTCTGCATCTGCGCTTCGATGGTCAGCGGGTTCACCACCTGGCCGCAGTCCACCGCGCACACCACCCGGTGCACGACCGGCGTGCCCGTCGCCGCCCAACGAGACCTCGGCCACCTCCGCGACGAACGAGCCGAACGACTCGTGCACGGCGAGGCCGCGCGCGCGTCCCGCGGGCAGAGCGGTGCCCCAGCCCGCGCGCTCGGCCGCGGCGTTCAGCACGCCGAGCAGCCTCGGCGCACTGGGGGAGTGGCTGGCGCCGAGCAGCCGGCGGCGCAGCTCGAGCGGATCGGCGTGCGACGCCGCGGCGATCTCGTCGAGGAACGACTCCTTCACCCACGCGGTGTGCGAGCTGCCCACCGAGCGCCAGAAGCCGACCGGCACCCCCGGCTCGTCGCGAATCCAGTCCACGTGGATGTTCGGAATCGCGTAGGGGATGTCGGCCGCGCCCTCGTACGCGTTCTCGTCCTTCCCGTCGTGAAACATCTGAGGGAGGAAGCGCGCGAGGATGGACGAGCTGACCGAGCGGTGGGTCCACACCACCGGATTGCCCGCCGCGTCCAATCCGGCCGCGAGCACGTTGTAGACCGCGGGACGGTAGAAGTCGTGCTGGATGTCGTCCTCGCGAGAGTAGACGACCTTGACCGGCGCCCCACGGCCTTGGAGATCGTGACCGCCTCCACCAGGAAGTCCTGCTCCGCCCTGCGGCCGAAGCCGCCGCCCAGCAGGGTGGTGTGAATCTGCACGGCGGTTTCCGGCACGCCCGCGATCTGCGCCGCGAGCTGCTTGTTCACCCCCTGGAACTGGGTCGGCGCCCAGACCTCGACGGCGCCGGCCGTGACGTGCGCGGTGCAGTTCATCGGCTCCATCGTCGCGTGGGCGAGGTAGGGCGCCTCGTACACGGCGTCGAGCCGCCGCGCCACGTCGCCGAGCGCGTCGGCACCCTGGCCCTCGTGTCGCGCCGTGATGCCGGGCTGCTGGGCCAGCTGCGCCCAGCGCGCGCGGATCGCATCGCTGGACTGCGCGGCCGTGGCGCCTTCGTCCCACGTGACGCTCAGCGCCTCGCGGCCCTTGAGCGCCGCCCAGTAGCCGTCGGCCACGACCGCGACGCCCGAGGGCGACTCGACGACGTGGCGGACGCCCGGCACCGCGCGTGCGGCGGTCGCCTCGAAATGCGTGGCCCGGCCGCCGAACACGGGGCAGCGTGCGACCACCGCGACGAGCATGCCCGGCACGTGCACGTCGAGTCCGAACTGGGCACGCCCGGTGACCTTGGGCAGGCTGTCGAGCCGCTTCATGCGCCGGCCCAGCACCTTCCACGCCGAGGCGGGCTTCAGCGCGGCGTCCGTCGGGACTGTCTGCTTTGCGGCGGCCTGGGCGAGCGAGCCGTAGGCCGCGCTGCGCCCGCTCGACCCGTGCGTCACGGTCCCGTTTGCGGCCGTCGAGCTCCGTGCGCGGCACGCTCCACTGCGCGGCCGCGGCCGCGAGCAACATCTCGCGGGCCGCGGCGCCGGCCCGGCGCATCGGCTCCCACATGCCACGCACGGTGCTGCTGCCGCCGGTGCCCTGCAACCCGAACAGCGGGTTCTTGTACTCGTCCGCGGCCGGCGCCTGCTCGAACTTGATGGTCGTCGGATCCACCTCGAGCTCCTCGGCCACGAGCATGGGAAGGGCGGTGAGGATGCCCTGGCCCATTTCCGAGTAGCCGATGACGACCGTGACGATGCCGTCGGTCGCCACCCGCACAAACGCGTTCGGCGCGAACGCGGGGCCCTGCGCCTCGCCCGCGCCGTTTCTCTTCCGGGCCGGCACGTGAACGCCGAGCACGAGCCCGGACCCGGCGAAGGCCACGACCGAGAGGAAGTCGCGGCGGGCCATGGTACCGGGGACGTTCACTGTCCACCTCCCGCGGCCGGCGCGTCGCCGGCGGCGCGGTGGATCGCCGCGCGCAAGCGCTGGTAGGTGCCGCAGCGGCAGATGTTGCCGCTCATGGCCTGGTCGATGTCGGCATCGCTCGGGTGGGGCTTGCCGGCGAGCAGCGCGGCGGCGCTCATGATCTGGCCGGACTGACAGTAGCCGCACTGCACGACGTCCTCCTCGATCCAGGCGCGCTGGACCGGATGACTGCCGGCCTCGGAGAGCCCCTCGATCGTCGTGACGCCGTGGCGCGCGGCATCCTTGACCGCGACCTGGCAGGAACGCACGGCGGCGCCGTCGAGGTGCACGGTGCACGCGCCGCAGAAGCCGCCCCCGCAGCCAAACTTGGTACCGGTCATGCCCAGAGACTCGCGCAGGACCCAGAGCAGTGGTGTGTCAGCGGCGGCCGTGACGGCACGGCGCCTGCCGTTGACGCTCAGCGTGTACGTGGGCATTGAGGCTCCGTTGTTGGCAGGGCAGGGAGCGGCACCGCTCCTCAGCGCTGAACGGACGGCTATCCGCCGTCCGCTGCCTGGTCAGCAAGTGTGTCAAACACCATGTCAGGGGATTCCCGACCCCTAATTAGGGAATTCCTGGCGCTTGCGCAAGAGGCGTCCCGCCGCTGCATCGGCCGGCGGCTGGCGCGGCTCGAATCGCGCCACGGAGGCGGGCGACCCCGCCCGCCTCCTCAGAAGGCCAGCGACGCGTCGAGACCCACTCGGCCACCGGGTGCAGCCCCGGCCCTTCGAATCTCGACGGCTAGAGGGGATGCCACGAGCTGAAGAACAGAGAAACGAGGGCGTACAAGGTGCCATAAACGACGACCGGGACGATGACGACGGTGAGCGCCGTCTTGCCGATCGAGAACTCGCGCGTGGATACCGCGCGGATGTCGGCGAACGGGATCGGTCGCGAGGCTTGCAGGTTGTCGCTCTCGTCGACTACGAAATCACCCAGGAGCGAATCTCCCCGGACGGTCGGATGTCGAACGGTCAACTTGCGGCCATCCGCGAGCGTCACGCGCACCTGCGCCGGGCGCGTCTCGATGATCGACTCTGTCTGTGGGTGCGCCTTGGTCCAGGAGAAGCAGCCCGACAGGACCAGGACACCGAGAGGAGAGCGACGGTGCGGGTCATGACGCTGCCTCGTCAGAACGCCAACGACGCGCCGAGACCGAGGCGGCCGCCAGGCTCCCGAACGATCCCGATGCGCAGGCCTCGCAACGAGTCGACCGGAACCGGCTGCCAGCGCACCCAGCCGATGGCATAACCGAGCAGCGTCCCGAGCCCGCCGCCGAGGAGGCCGCCCACGACGCCGCCGACGACGAGCTGCGATGACTTGGGAGAGCACAGCCAGCCGCCCATGGCAATGCACCGATCCCGATCGCGCTTCGACAGGCCCACGCCGACCACGGCCCCTACGAGAACGCCTATCACTGCCCCGTGGGGAGCCAGGTTCCGTCTCCCCAGCTTCACTTCGAGCGCGCGAATCGAATCGACGGCGACCGCCGAAGTATCTCGCCCCGTCCTGATGGTGACCGTTCCCCCCACGATGCTCAGGAGGCTCGCCTCTCGCGACACGAGCCCGGCGGAGGGAATGGTCACGCGCACGCTTGCGCCCGGATACAGCTGCGGCGGCTGCTGCGCGAGCAGCGGCTCTTGCGTTGCGGCGGCGACGCTCCCGAGGAAAAGCAGGAGGAAGCCGGACCGAGCGAATCTCATCACGCGCTCCTTGCCGCGCCCACCGTGCACGAGTCCGGGCGGGAGCGCCGAGGCGAGTTGCGGGCGGACGGAACGGCCGGAACAGAGGCTCGCACCAGCCGAGCGGCGTGGCCGGTCAGGCCGGCGGAGTTGTGGTCCTTGCTCCGTATGATTACTGATGTCCGCGGAGGTCGGAGATCAATAGCGAGCGGCGCTCGGGATTGCGCCGGCCCGTGGCGCCGAAGCCGCGCCAGCCACGGCCTAACGCTCCCCTAACGCTCGGGGTCTAGGTTGACGCCGCATGTCGCATCCACCTTCGACGACAGGCGATGACTAGATTGCGGCCCTACTTCCCCCGACGTCACTCGGTAGCCGGGCTGCCCGGCAGGATGCGCCCGTCCCATGGCTGACCAACAGCGCTTCCGGCTGGTGACCCGCAGCGACTTCGACGGCCTGGCGTGCGCCCTGCTGCTCAAGAGCCGCGACCTGATCGACGACATCCTGTTCGTTCACCCCAAGGACGTCCAGGACGGCAAGGTCCCGATCGGCCCGAACGACATCACGACGAACCTGCCGTTCGTGCCGCGGTGCCACCTCGCCTTCGATCATCACGCGAGCGAGACCGTTCGGACCGGCGGCCGCGCGCCCGCGAACCTGGTGCTCGACCCGCACGCGCCGTCCTGCGCGAGAGTGGTGTACACCCACTTCGGCGGCAGGAGCGCGTTCCCGTCGGTGTCGGAGGAGTTGTTGGCGGCGGTGGACCGGGCGGACTCGGCGCAATACACCCAGGAGGAGATCCTCGACCCGCCGGGCTGGGTGCTGCTCAGCTTCCTCGTGGATCCCCGGACCGGCCTGGGGCGCTTCAAGAACTTCACCGTGTCCAACTACCAGCTGATGCGCGACCTGATCGACTACTGCCGGCAACACGACGACGTCGGAGACATTCTCCGGCTGCCCGACGTGGCCGAGCGGGTGAAGGTGTATCGCGAGCACCGGGTCCGCTCCCAGGCGCAGCTGCTCCGCTGCGCCAGGGTCCACAAGAACCTCGTGGTGCTCGACGTGAGGAACGAGGACCCGATCTACGTGGCCAACCGGTTCCTGATCTACGCGCTCTACCCCAGGTGCAACATCTCCATGCACGTGATGTGGGGACTGAACAAGCAGAACACGGTCTTCGCGATGGGGAAGTCCATCCTCAATCGGACCTCGAGGACGAACATCGGGACCCTGGCGCTGAGCTACGGCGGAGGCGGCCACGACGCCGCCGGCACGTGCCAGGTGGCGAACGATCGGGCGCCGACCGTCCTCGGCGAGCTGATCGCGCGCATCACGTCCGACGGCTGAGGTGTCGCCGCCCGGTCAATCGCGGCAAGCGCCGCCGCGGTGCCGCCGTAGTACCGCGGTCGCCGCTGGGCGCCAGACCGGAATCTCGCCGAGGCTACGGCGCGAGCACCGCCAGCACGAGCTGCGCGGTCTCGCGCGTCGCGCCCTCATAGTAGAAGACGTACACCTTGTGCGTCCGCTCGTCCGACCGCGCACGATCGCGCGCCACCACCCGTGGCGACCCTCTCGACCACCCGAGAACGCACTCGGCGAGTCTTCGTGCACGACCGTCATCGTGCTGTCGACCCGATTCGGATTGAAGGCGAGCTTCAGCGCAGGGTCGAAGCAGTTCTCGTCGGCCCGGCTCGCCACGCGGATGCGCGCGACGACGCTCCCATCGTCGGCGTTCACGACCACCATCTCCGTGTCGCACGCCATGAACAGCCGGCGGCTGGTGGTGTCCATGGAGAGCCCCTGCGCCCGCCCGCACCCGGGGATCCTGTAGGTGGCCTCGATCTTGAGCGCCTGCGCGTCGAAGCGCTCCACGAATCCGGAGTCCTCGACGTTGAGGAAGAGCTTCCCCCGCCCGTCGGCGACGCCGGACTCGAGCCCGTCGCCGATGTTCGTCTTGGTCACGAGCGCGCCGGTCGTCATGTCGACCACCCACGCGTCCTTGTCCCTCCACGTGAACGCGCGGTGCGTGACCGGCTCGTAGCGGATCCCGTCGCCGCGGATGTCCACGTGACCCGTGACGGCGAGCGTCGCGAGGTTGAAGACCACGCCGTTGCGGACCAATCCGCGATTCTGGTCCGCGGCGATCGCATAGCCGCCGCCCCCGCCGGCGACGGTGCCGACGACGGTGTCCGCATCGACGTCGATGACCTTGTCCCCCAGCCCGTAGAGGCGCCGGCCCACCGGATCCACGATGATGTAGTCGGCTCGGCTGTGACCGAGGGCCATCCGCTTGACGACGTGATAGTGCGGGTTCTGGGCCGCGAGCGTCGATGCGGCAACGGCCAGCAGGACGCCTGCGGCGGCGTGGAGGCGAAGCATGGCAACTCCCGGGGAAGGACTCTGCGTAAGTGAAGTGGGGCGCTCCCGTCGTGTCAAACCGGATCGGCATCCGCCGATCACTGGTGGCGGGGTTCAGGCCTGATCGACCGATGCCGTGGGCCGTGTCCTGCGGCGAGCTGGTGGGCCGAGCGCGGCTCGACTGGCGGTATCGCGCCAGGAGGTGTTGAATGGGGCGTCCGAGAAGGCTGAGCACCGTGGAATCCCGCCGGATGGCGGATGGAGGGCACGTGAAACGGTCGGCCACGGCCTGGGGTCTCGCGGTTGGCATCGCGAGCGGCATTCTGGCAGGGGGTGCGGCCGCGCAGTCCGCGCAGCCGCTGGTGATCGACGCGACGAGCCCGGCCCCGCCCGTCGAGACGGGGTTCCTCCGCATGGGGACCGAATACCTCGCCCGGCGGCCACACGATCGGCGTGACCAGCCGCTATCTCACCCGCGACGGGCAGCCGTGGCTCCCGGTGATGGGCGAGCTCCACTTCACCCGCGTTCCGCGGGCCGAGTGGGAGGAGGAGATCCTCAAGATGAAGGCCGGCGGCGTGGACATCGTCTCCGCCTACGTCATCTGGATCCACCACGAGGAGGTCGAGGGACACTTCGACTGGACCGGGCGGCGCGACCTCCGCGCGTTCGCCGAGCTGTGCGCCAAACACGGCCTGTACTTCTATCCGCGCATCGGCCCGTGGTCGCACGCCGAGGTCCGCAACGGCGGCTTCCCCGACTGGCTGGTGCGGAAGGTCGGACCAGGCCTGAGGAGCAACGACTCCACCTATCTCGCCTACGCCACGCGCTGGTACGACCAGATCGGCCACGAGCTGCGCGGCCTGCTGTGGAAGGACGGCGGGCCCGTCATCGGCATCCAGCTCGAGAACGAGTACAACGGCCGGGGTCCGGGCCGGGGCGAGGAGCACATCCTCCAGCTCAAGCGGATGGCCGTCGCCGCCGGCCTCGACGTCCCGCTCTACACGGTGACCGGCTGGGACAACGCGGTGCTGCCTCCCGCGGCGGTGATCCCCGTCTTCGGCGGCTACCCCGACTGGCCGTGGGACCAGTCCATCGAGCGGCTCCCGCCGGGCGAAGTCTACGCGTTCCGCTTCGCGAACCGCTGGGCCGGCAGCCGGGACGCGCACAGCCCCGGGGGGACCTCGCAGGACTCGCTCGCCCGCTACCCGTTCCTGGGCGTGGAGTACGGCCCCGGCATCGAGGACACCTACCATCGTCGCCCGGTGATCCGCGCGGGCGACGTCGCCGCGATGCTCCCGGTCCAGCTCGGGTCGGGGGTGAACATGTACGGGTACTACATGTTCCACGGCGGCGCGAACCCCCAAGGCAAGCTGACGACGCTGCAGGAGTCGCAGCGCACCGGCTATCCGACCGACGTGCCGATCGTCTCCTACGACTTCCAGGCCCCGCTGTCGGAGTACGGCGAGATGCGGGAGTCGTTCCGCCGGATCAAGCTGGTGCACTACTTCCTCCGCGCGTTCGGCGCCGACCTCGCACCGATGGTCGTGCGCCGTCCCGACGTCGTGCCCTCGAGCGAGGCGGATACGACCGTGCCCCGCCTCTCGGCCCGCACGCTGGGCGGCCGCGGCTTCATCTTCTTCGACAACTACCTGCGCCAGTACGGCCTGCCCGAGCGGAAGGGCGTGCAGGTGGAGCTGCGCCTGCCGGGCGAAACGCTGCGCGTTCCCGACGCGCCGATCGACGTGCCGCCGGGCGCGTACTTCATCTGGCCGGTCAACCTCCAGGTGGGCGGCGCCCGGCTCACGTACAGCACGGCGCAGCTGCTGACGCGCGTCGCGTCGGGCGGCGACAGCGTCTACCTCTTCTTCGCGGTGCCGGGCATCGCGCCGGAGTTCGCCTTCGATGCGGGCACGGTCACGTCCGTGGAGGCGCCCGGCGCGACCAGCACGCGGGACGGCGGCCGGATCTACGTGCGCGGCCTCACGCCCGGAACGGGCGCGGCGCTCACCGTGCACCCGATCACGGGGCCTGCGGTGCGCATCGTGCTCCTGAGCGAGGCGGAGGCGGAGAATCTCTGGCGCGGCGACTTCGGCGGCCGCGCGCGCCTCGTGCTTTCGCCCGCAGGAGGTCTTCTTCGAGTCCGGCCGCCTGCACCTTCGCTCGGCCGGGTCGCCCGAGTTCTCGGTCGCGGTGTTCCCGGCGCTGAGCGCGTCTCCCAAGAGCAGCGCGCCGCTCCGGAGCCTGGGCGCCGACGGCATCTTCACGCGCTACGCGGCCACACTGCCCGAGCGCCGGGTCCGGGTCGTCGTGGACACGGTGCGGGAGGCGGCGACGATGCCGCCGGTGAAGCTGTTCAACGCCGTGACCTGGCGGCACGTCGCCATCGCGCTCGCGCCCAGCGACTCCGCGTTCGACTCGTCGGCTGCGGTGTGGCGCCTGCGCCTGCCGCCGGAGGCGGCGCTTGGCGGCGGGGACGTGCTCGACATCCACTACGAGGGTGACGTGGCCCGGCTGTACTCCGGGGGCGTGCTGCTCGACGACAACTTCTACAACGGGCTTCCCTGGCGCGTCGTGCTCAGGCGCTTCGGCGGCGAGCTCAGGCGCGGGCCGCTCGAGCTGCGCATCCTCCCCTTGAGGAGCGACGCGCCCATCTACATCGAGCCGGCGTTCCGGCCGACCGACTTCCCAGCCAGCGGGCAGATCGCCCGCCTGGAGTCGGTGCAGGTGGTCCCCCGGTACGACCTGCTGCTCACGGCGAGGCCGGTGCACGCGCCCTGAGCGGGCACGCGCGTTCGCGGGTTCGAGGCCCGCCGTCCGACCGGGGCAAGCCAATGCCGGACAACCAGATAGGTTGTCTGGCATTGTCGCGTCGCCGCGGGACTCGCCGCGGCGCGGCCGAGAGCACATCTTCATGGGCGTGCGCCACACCTCAGGACTCCTGCTCCCCGGCGATGCTGCTCGATCTCTGGGAAGCGCGCGCGACGCGGGTGCTCAGGGCCCTGGGCCTCGACAGCGTCCGCACCACCATCCTCACCCTGGCGGTGCTGGCGACGCTGATCCCGGCGCTCGCCACCAGCGTCATCTCCTACCGGCAGAACCGCCGGACCATCCTGGCCAAGCTGGACGAGCAGCTGTCCGGCGCGAGCAACCGGGCCGCCCGGGAGATGGACCTGTGGCTCAAGGAGCGCCTCTACGACCTGCGCGTGTTCGCCTCGTCGTACGAGGTCACCGAGAACGTCGACGGCTCGACTCCGCAGACCCGCAGGCGGCTCTCCGACTACCTCGTCTCGGTCAACGAGCGGTTCGCCGACTACGACGAGCTGATGGTGGTGGCGCCCGACCTCAAGACCGTGGCCAGCAGCAAGCGCCCGCCCGGCCACCTGCACCTCACCGGCGGCTGGCTCCAGCAGGTGCGCCTTGGAGACCCGGTGCTGGGCAACCCGGTCCACGGCGATGCCGCGGACGCCCACCACCATGGAAGTCGCCGTGCCCATCCAGAGCGTCAACGGGCGCTTGCTGGGCGTGCTCGCCGGCCGGCTCAACTTCCAGGGCATCGAGCAGGTGCTGCGCGAGCAGCTCAAGGGCCACGAGAGCGTCGTCATCGTGCAGGCCGGGGGGCAGGTGGTCGCCTCGGCCGGCGGCACGTTCAGGCCGATGCCGGAGGCGACGCTGCGGCAGCTCCGGCGCGCGGACACCACCGTGGTGTCGTACCAGGCCGCGGACGGGCTCGCCGTCGTCGGGGCCCTGTCCGCCGTCCCGCGCTCCGACTGGAGCGCCGTGGCCGAGATCCCCGCGTCCACGGCGTTCAAGGACATCCGGCAGCTGCGCGTCGCGACCGCCGTCGCTGCTGGCGGTCCTGCTGGTCGTCGTCGGCTCGCTGGCCTACGCCCTGGGCCTGCTGATCGTCCACCCGCTCGACCGGCTCACGCTCGCCGCCAACCGCGTGGCCGCGCGGCGACCTGAACGTGGACGTCCCGGCGTCCGGCGGCGGCGAGCTGTCGCACCTGGCCGGCGTGTTCAACGACATGGTGCACCAGCTGCGCGAGGGCCTCGACGAGCTGGAGCGGCTGTCCGTGACCGACGAGCTGACCGGCCTGGCCAACCGCCGGCGCCTGATGGCGGAGCTCGAGCGGGAGATGCGGCGCAGCGAGCGCCACGGGCATCCCTTCTCGATCCTCATGCTCGACGTGGACCGCTTCAAGCGCTTCAACGACGCCCACGGCCATCCGGCGGGCGACGTCGTGCTCAAGCGCGTGGCGGACACCCTGCGCAAGTGTGTCCGCGACGTGGATACGGTGGCGCGCTACGGCGGCGAGGAGTTCGTGGTGATGCTGCCGGAGACGCCGGCCGCGGATGCCGCGCGGGTGGCCGAGCGGATTCGCTCCAGCACCGAGGCGGATCGCTTCGCGCCCAACGGCGGCGGCGCCGCGCTCAACATCACGGTGTCCATCGGCTACGCGGTGTACCCGGACGACGCCAGGACTCCGGAGGCGTTGATCGAAGCGGCGGACCAGGCGCTGTATCGGTCCAAGCAGGCGGGCCGCAACCGCGTGACCGCGGCGGAGCAGCCCGGGGCCAAGACCACCGCCTAAGGTGCTCCAGGCGCGACGCCGCGCACCAGTGCCTGGTGCACCCACGCTGCGCGCCCGTCGGCCAGTCGTCACCCGTAGCCACTCCTGCGCGTAGCCGTACGCCGTGAGGGACGTGCCGGCAGGCACGGTCGCGACCAGCTGCGCGGTGGGGCCGGGCGCCGCGCGGAGATTGGCCCGCGCGGAAGTCGTGAGCGGCACCGGCACCGCGAAGGCCCGCTCCCCGGCGCCCGCCGTGGCTCCGCTGCCGGCCAGGCGGCCCTCGGCCGGCGGTCGGCCGCGCGCTTGGCCTGCGTCGCCAGGTAGACGGCTCCGCCGTAGTTCTCCGCGTCGAACGCGCGACTCGCGGCGCGCAGGGCTTCCTCGGCCTGCCGCCCTTCCGGAGGCAGCTTGCTGTCCCGCCCGGCCGCGCAGCTGCCGGAGCGTCACCTCCGCCTCGGCGATGGCCGAGGCCGCTTCCGCCCGGGTGGCCAGGCTCCTGAGCCGCGCCATCGCGCGTACGAGCTCGGTCGTCGCCTCGCCGAGCCGTCGATCGGTCTCCGCCAGCTGCGGCGGAGCGTTCGAGCAGGCTCATCCGGAGCTGCGCCGACTGGCGCACCAGGTCGGGATCGCGCACGGTCACGGTCACGGTATCGTGCACGACCGCGCACGCGCTCGGGCGCCGGCGGCGCGGCCGGGACCGGTGCCGGAGCGGCCGGCGGCGGCTTCCTGGCGCCACAGGCGGTGAGGGCCGCCGCCAGCAGGACGAGCGTAAAGCGCATGAGGAATCCCCGTTCGATCGATGGGGCGCGGCCGGGGGGGGGGGGAGGCCGCCCTGCTTCAAACTGAAGCGCGGCGCGCGCCACGGCTAGGCCGACGGGCCGCCGCCTCGATGCGCGCCGCGGCGCGCGCGGCGGAAACGGCGTCAGCCGCCGCCTTGCGCCGGTCGGGACGCCGGGCGCATCCTAGTCGATTCACCCAGGTCGCGCGGTGGTCCGGTGGCGGCGGCACCGCCTGCAAGGAGACTGTGGCTCAATCCCGGGAGTCCCCGCTGGCGGGGCTGAATGGTCGGCCGGCCGAGGACACACTCGTCACGCGGGACGCCAGCATGGCGTCGAGCGGTGCTGAAGGCGACGAGCTTCGCGGCGTCGAAGAAGGCGAGCTCGATGCTGAAATCGGCCGCGCCCTGTCGCGGCGCCTGCTCGCCGCGTCCCCCACCGCCGAGTTCGCGAACGTCGCGCTCGCCATCCTGGTGGCCGTTCTCCTGGTCGGGGCCATCCCGTCGTGGTATGCCGTCGTTTGGGCGCTTGGCGTGGTCGCGCTCGCCGTCGGCCGGATGGTCTGGCGGCGACGGGCCGTCCGCGTCGAGCCGGCGGCCAGTCTGGTCCGCCGGGGCGTGCGCGGATGGGTCGCGGTCAACGCCGCGTGGTGGGGGCTCGGCACGGCCTGGCTCACGGCGCACGCGTCGTTCGCGCTCACCGCCCTGGTGCTGCTGGTGCTGGCCGGACTGGTCGGCGGGGCCATGGTCACCCTGCTGGCCGACCAGGTGGCCTTCCAGATCTTCGTCGCGTGCCTGCTCGGCCCGCCCGTCGTGGGCCTCCTCGCGGGCAGGCTCGACCACGACCGCATCGCCGTGGTGGTGATCATCACCGTCTTCGCCGGCTTCCAGGTGCTGGGACAGCGACGGGCCTACCTCGCGCAGCTGGCACGCGAACGCACCAAGGCGTCGGCGGTCCGCCAGCGCGAGCAACTCCGGGAGTCGCTGAGCCGAGTGAAGCTGCTGAGCGGCTTGCTGCCGATCTGCGCGGGATGCAAGAAGATCCGTGACTCGAGCGGAGCCTGGCAGCAGATCGAGGAATACGTCGGGGATCGATCCGAGGCGGAGTTCAGCCACGGCCTCTGCCCGGAATGCCTGCAGCGGTACTACGGCATGCGTCTCGAAGACGCGGGAGAAGGATGACACCGGGACTCGGCCACCTGATGATCGCTCTGGCTCTGTTCGCTGCCTGGTCTCAGCCGCTGGGAGCCCAACAGGCCCCGGCGACCGTTCGGCTGGCGTTCACCAATGCCGCCCGGCGGCCGGATCACCTCGAGCTCGGCACGTTTCTCAAGGACGGGGTCGCCCTGGGGCAGGCCGATCTCCAGATACGTCACCTGGGAGAGGGCATCACCGAGATCACCAGCTCGTCTCAGGGACTCGCGACCTGGGAGTTTCGCCTCAGGGAGAACCAGCCGGTCTACGGGTTCGGAGAGCGATTCAACGCGCTGAACCAGGCCCGCCAGATCCTGGTGAATGCGTCGAGCGACATCCCCGGCGCCAAGGGTTCCGGGACCTACGCACCTATCCCCTTCTTCATGGACCTCCGAGGCTACGGGCTGTGGGTGGACACCTACGCCGAAGCCTCGTTCGATCTGGGCGTCACCGACCACGACGCGTTCGTCGTCCGGTTCCGGGATACGCACCTGCGCATCGTGTTCTTCGAGGGCCCCGGGTTCCCTCTCATTCTCGAGCGCTACACCGGGATCGTCGGCCGCGCGAAGCTCCCGCCGTACTGGGCCTTCGCCCCCTGGAAGAGCCGCAACTGGCATCCGGACATGGCGGCCGTCTACGAGGACATCGAGCGCTACCGGCAGCTCGGCCTGCCCGCGTCGGTGCTGGTGCTCGACAGCCCGTGGGCGACGAACTACAACACGTTCGAGATCAACCGGCTTCAGTTCACCGACCCCGAGGCGATGGTCCGGCGCATTCACGACCTCGGCTTCAAGCTGTGCCTGTGGCTGACGGCGTTCATCAACGAATCGACGTTCACGCCGAGCGAGCCGGAGCTGGTGGGCAAGATCCCGCTGACCGCGGCTTCGAACTTCGAAGCAGCACGGCGGGCCGGCTACCTGCTCAAGACGGATTCCGGCGGCGTCTACCTGTCGACCTGGTGGAAGGGGCGCGGCGGGCTCATCGACTTCACCAATCCCGCCGCCGTCGCCTGGTGGCAGAACCAGGTGCGCGGGGCGATCCGTCTCGGTGCGGACGCGTTCAAGGCGGACGGTGGCGAAGGCAGCTTCATCACAGACGCGCGTTTCGCGAGCGGCGAGGACCCGGAGGTCATGCGCACACGATACTCCGTGCTCTACAACCAGGCGCTGGAGCAGCTGATCCAGGGCGACCTGCACGGCGACGGCGTGCTCTTGATGCGCAGCGGCTCGGTCGGTAACCACAACCTGCCGTTCCTCTGGGCCGGCGACAACGAGTCCAATTTCGGCGTCGAGAACGGGCTCCCCGCCGTCGTGCTCGCCGGACTCAACGCCGGGCTCTCCGGCATTCCCCTGTGGACGAGCGATCTGGGCGGCTACGAAAAGGGCTCCCGGACCACGGGCGACGACGTCCTGTTCGTTCGCTGGACGGAGTTCTCCGCGTTCTCTCCGGTCATGGAAGTGCACTCCGACATCAACCTGGGCCCCTGGGACTACGGCCCGCGGGCGTTGGACATCTTCCGCACCTACTCGCGCCTGCACATGAGCCTGTTCCCCTACCGCTACGCGGCGGCACAGGAGAGCTCCCGCACCGGCATGCCGCTCATGCGCGCGCTGGTGTTCTACCATCCGCTCGACCCGGAAGCCCGGCGCGCCGGCGACGAGTACTATTTCGGTCCGGATCTCCTGGTGGCGCCCGTGCTCACCGCCGGCACGCAGCGCAGCGTCCATCTGCCCCAGGGCGAGTGGCTGGATTACTGGAGCGGTGCCCGCTACACGGGACCGATGGACACCGTGGTGGACGCGCCCCTCGATCGCATTCCCCTGTTCGTGAAGGCGGGCACCATCCTCCCCAGGATACCCGAGGACGTCATGACCCTCGTGACCTGGCGGGGCGCGGGGACCCCGCCGGTGCCCTCGCTCGACGACCGCCGCATCTACGAGATCTATCCGGGCCCGGCTCGGAGCCTCGTGGATTTCGAGGGTCGCCGCCTCGACCTGAGCGCGGGAGCGGGCCCGACTTCGCTCGACGTGACCGGTGCTCCGGCGCGGGTGACGATCGTGTGGCGGTTCCAGCATCCGGAGCACGTGACGCTCGACGGCCACCCGGTCGCGTTGCGTCTGGAGGGACGCTCGGCGTCGGTGACGTTCGCGCACGCCGCCGACTCTCACCTCCTGTGGTGGTGACGCCCGTCGACTGCCGCCGGGGTCCGGCCGGCGGGTGTCGATTTCCGTTGCCCTCGCGGGCGCGGTGATGTTCGGGTGGGTCGCGGCCACGGCCGCGCGAATCCGCGCGCAGCTCGCGGGGTCGTGAGCGGCGGCCCCGGCCGCGAGCCTTCCAGGTGCGGTCTCTGGCGCCCGTCAGGCAGTGGCTCCATCCTTGACGCCGGAGAGGGAGGTCGCCATTGCGCATCGGGATCGTTGGGGCGGGCATGATCGGCGCGACGCTGGCGAAGTTGTGGGTCGAGGCGGGACACGAGGTGCGCGTGGCGTCACGCCATCCCGAGAATCTGAAAGCCCTCGTGGATCGGCTCGGCACGCGCGCGTCGGCCGGAACGCCGAGGGAAGCCGCCGCGTTCGGCGACGTGGTCATGCTGACCGTTCCGCTCAGGGCCGTGCCCGAGCTGGCGCGGGATCTCGCCTCGTCCCTCGCCGGCAAGATCGTGCTCGACACGGGCAACGCGTACGAGCGGCGTGACGGCGACGCGGCGCGTGAGGCCTCGCGCCACCCGCAGGGCTCGGCCGGCTGGGCGGCCGCCGTGTTCCCGGGCAGCCGGTGGGTCAAGGCGTTCAACTCGGTGTACTTCAAGACGCTCGAGACCGAGGCGCATCGCGACGGAGATCGGGTCGGCATTCCGCTGGCCGGCGATGATCCTCTGGCGCTGGCGACCGCGGCCGGCCTGGTGCGGGACGCGGGATTCGATCCGGTGATCGTCGGCCCGCTCGAGCGCGGAAAAGCGTTCGAGCCCGACACCCGGCCTTACAACACGGGGATGAGCGGAGCCGAGCTCAGGACCGTCCTCGGCCTGTCCCGTTGAACGACTCCGCCGGCTCGGGCGGCAAGTCGGACGCCGCGAAGCAGAGCGCGGTGCGCGCCTCCCGCCTCGCGCTCCCCCTCACCGAGGACGACCTCTACCTGTTCAACGAGGGCAGCCACTACCACCTCTACCGACAAGCTCGGCTGCCACCTCACCACCCTGAACGGCGTGGCCGGTGCGACCTTCGCCGTGTGGGCCCCCAACGCCAACTACGTGTCGGTGATCGGGGACTTCAACGGCTGGAACCCGGCCGCCACACCGGCTCGCCCCGCGCGGCTCCTCCGGCGTCTGGGAGGGATTCATCGCCGGGCGTGAAGAAGGGCGACGGCTACAAGTACCACATCGGCTCGCGGGCACGGCGGCTACCGGGTGGACAAGGCCGACCCGTTCGGCATCCACCACGAGACGCCGCCCAAGACCGGCTCCAAGGTGTGGGACCTCGACGTACGAGTGGGGAGACGGGGAGTGGATGGCGGGCCGGCGGCGCGCGGAACGCGCTGTCGAGCCCCGATCTCGATCTACGAGGTGCATCTCGGCTCGTGGATGCGGGTGCCGGAGGACCGCAACCGCTCGCTCTCGCTACCGCGAGCTGGCGGACAAGCTGGTGCCCTACGTCCGGGACCTGGGCTTCACGCACGTCGAGTTCCTGCCGGTGATGGAGCATCCGTTCTACGGCTCCTGGGGCTACCAGACCACCGGCTACTTCGCGCCGACGAGCCGCTACGGCACGCCGCAGGACTTCATGTACCTGGTCGACCAGCTGCACCAGCGCGGGCATCGGCGTGATCCTGGACTGGGTGCCCTCGCACTTCCCGACCGACGAGCACGGCCTGGCGTACTTCGACGGCACGCACCTGTTCGAGCACGCCGACCCGCGCAAGGGTTTCCACCCCGACTGGAGCAGCTCGATCTTCAACTACGGGCGGCACGAGGTGCGCTCGTTCCTGCTCTCGTCGGCGTTCCTGTGGCTGGACGTGTACCACGCCGACGGGCTGCGCGTGGACGCCGTGGCGTCGATGCTCTACCTCGACTACTCCCGCAAGCGCGGGCGAGTGGATTCCCAACCGGTTCGGCGGCCACGAGAACCTGGAGGCGGTGGACTTCCTCCGGCGCTTCAACACGGCCGTCTACGAGCGCCACCCGGACGTCCAGACCATCGCCGAGGAGTCCACCGCGTGGCCCATGGTCTCGCGGCCCACCTACGTCGGCGGGCTGGGCTTCGGGCTCAAGTGGGACATGGGCTGGATGCACGACACGCTCACGTACCTGTCGCGAGGACCCCATCCACCGCCGCTTCCACCACAACGACCTGACGTTCCGCTCGCTCTACGCCTTCACGGAGAACTTCTGCCTGCCGCTCTCCCACGACGAGGTCGTGCACGGCAAGGGCTCGCTGCTCGGCAAGATGCCCGGGGACGACTGGCAGAAGTTCGCCAACCTGCGCGCGCTCCTCGCCTACATGTACACGCAGCCCGGCAAGAAGCTGCTCTTCATGGGCGGCGAGATCGCGCCAGCGCGCGGAGTGGAACCACGAGTCCAGCGTGGAGTGGCACCTGCTCGAGCACGCGCCGCACCAGGGCGTGCAGCGGCTCGTCCGCGATCTCAACCGGTCTGCTCCGCGGCGAGCCGCGCGCTCCACGAGCTGGACACCGACCCCGCCGGGATGGAGTGGATCGACGCCAACGACTCCGACAACTCGGTGCTGACCTACCTGCGCAAGAGCCGCGACGGGAAGGACGTGATCGTCGTGGTGTGCAACTTCACCCCCGTCCCGCGGCTACGACTACCGCGTCGGGGTGCCGCGCGCGGGGTTCTGGCGCGAGGTGCTCAACACCGACGCCGGGCGAGTACGGCGGCAGCGGCCTCGGCAACCTGGGCGGCCGTGCGACACGACCCCCATCCCCTTCCACGGACGCGCGCAGTCGCTCAGCCTCGTCCTGCCGCCCCTGGCGGTGGTGGCCCTGAAGTGGGAGACGGGGTGAGCGACGGACGGGAGCGGCGCTGAGGCGGCCGCTCAGTACTCCGCGAACGCCTCGTCGGGATAGCAGTAGAGCCAGCGCTCGCCGGGTTCCGCGGACGCGATGACCGGGTGGCCGCTCGCCGCGGCGTGCTTGGAGGCGTGGCGATTGGGCGAGCTGTCGCAGCAGAGGGTGACGCCGCACTCCTGACAGGTGCGCAGGTGGACCCACCGCGCGCCGATCTTGACGCACTCCTCGCACTCCCGGCGTGTGGCGTGCTTCACCGAGCGAATCGCGGCGATGTGAGCGCAGGTCGTCTTGGGCATGGGGCCGGGGGTGTCCCTGGTTGAAGGAGCCAGTCAGGCGGCCCGGCCGGCCGCCGCCGGCAGGGTCACGGTGAACACGGTGTGCCCCGGCCGCGACTCCACGTCGATCGAGCCCTTGTTCTGGCTCACCAGCCGGCGCACGATGTCGAGTCCCAGGCCGGTGCCCTTCGCCCACCGGCTTGGTGGTGAAGAACGGATCGAAGATGCGCTCGCGGATGGCGTCGGGAATGCCGGGCCCGTCGTCGGCGATCCGGACCGCCACGGCTCCGCCTTCGCGCTTCGCGCTCACCTCCAGGTGGCCCCCCGAGCCCACGGCGTCGAGCGCGTTGTCGAGCAGGTTCAGCCACACCTGGTTCAGCTCGCCGCCGTAGCCCTCGACGGCGGGCAGGTCCGGCTCGACCGCGACCTCCACGGTCGCGTCCTTCTTCTTGACCTTGTTGCGCAGCACGGTCAGCGTGTCCGCCAGCCCCTGGCCCACGTCGAGCGGCCGCGCGACGGTCTCGCGGTCCATCTGGGTGAAACCCTTCACCGCCGCCACGATGTCGTGGATGCGCGACGCCGCCGACTCGATCTCCCGCGCCAGCGAGCGCGCGGCGCAGCCGTAGGCCACCCACCGGAGCGCGGCGTTCAGCACCTCGCCCTGCAAGCGCCTCCGCGAGCTCGTCCAGCGCCGGAATCGTGACGGCGGTGTCGGCGAGGGGCCCCGCCACCTCGGCGTCGGCGCCGTGGGCCTCCAGCCAGTCGGCGATGGCGTCCACGCGGTCGGCCTCCTCGATCGGCGAGTGCGCGCCGGACCGGCGCCGGGCCAGGCACGCGTCGCGCACCGCGTCCACCGCGGCGCGCTGCGCCGGGCGTCAGCTGCCGCGGCGCCCAGCGCGCGCGACGCGGCTTCGGCCGCGACCAGCCCGTCCGCGAGCGACTTCGCGCGACCGGATCACGGCCGACGCGGGATTGTTGAGCTCGTGCGCCAGCCCCGCCGCCAGCCGGCCGAGGGACTTCATCTTCTCGTCGTGCAGGTCGCTCGACGTGAAGTGGCGCGCGCGATCCACCATCACGTGCACCAGGGTCGCCGTGATCTGCGGGCACTGCCGGATCAGCTCGGGGAAGTGCTCCTTGGGCACCGTCAGCGTCTCGATCGGCTCCTCGGCGACCATGTCGCCGGGCGACGCCTTCATGCGGGAGTACGGCAGCTGGCCCGACACGTCTCCGCCGCGCCACTCCAGCACCTTGTGCCGGCCCTCGCCGCGATCCACGTAGATGGCGAAATGGCCCGAGAGAACGACGTGAAGCCCTTCGATCGGCGCCCCGTGGCGTGCCATGAGCTCACCCGTCTCGAACTGGCGCACGTACCCGTGGGCCGCCACCCAGGCCAGCTCCCCGGGCGGCATGCCTCCGAGCGTCCGGTGCTCCTTCAGGCGGGCGGCAAGCTCCTCCGGCGAGAGACCGGATGCTCTTCCCGCCCTGAGCGGCTTCGGAGCTCATACGGTCTCCAGGTACTTGTGCACCATGCCGACGGCCGCGGAGCCCTCGCCCACGGCCGCCGCCACGCGCTTGCTCGAGCCGTGGCGCACGTCGCCCGCGGCGAAGATGCCGGGCACGCTGGTCTCGAGCAGGAACGGGTCGCGCTCCAGCGGCCACGCCTGCGGCAGCTTGCCGTCGGTCCGCAGGTCGGGACCGGTCAGGATGAAGCCGCCGGGGTCCCGCTCCACCAGGCCGGCCGCCATCTCGGACCGCGGGGTCGAGCCGATGAAGATGAACATCGCCGCCGCCTCGAGCCGCCGGACGTCGCGCGCCGGCCCGCAGGCCACGTCCGCCGCCTCCAGCCGGCCCGGGCCGTGCACCGCCGCGACCTCCGCGCCCGTGAGCACCTCGATGTTGGGCGTGTCCGCGATGCGATCCACCAGGTACGGGACATCGCCTCGGTGAGCGACGCCCCGCGCACCAGCATCGTGACCTTGCGCGCGTAGCGCGCGAAGCTCAGCGCCGCCTGGCCCGCCGAGTTCGCGCCGCCGACGATCAGCACGTCCTTGCCGCGGCACGCCGCGGCCTCGGTCGAGCGCCGCGCCGTAGAACACGCCGGCGCCGGTCAGGGCGCTCGATGCCCGGCACCTCGAGCCGCCGCACCTGCATCCCGCACGAGAGCAGCAGCGCGTAGCAGCGCAGCTCGCTCCCGTCGTCCAGCGTCGCGATGCGGTAGGGCCCGTCCGACGCGGATCGCCCGTGACCTCGCGCGCCGTCAGCACCTCCGCGCCGAAGCGCTTGGCCTGCGCCGTCGCGCGCCGCGCCAGGTCGGCACCCGACACGCCGCTCGGGAAGCCGAGGTAGTTCTCGATCGCGGCGCTCGTGCCCGCCTGCCCGCCGGTGGTCTCGCGCTCGACGAGCACCGTCCGCAGGCCCTCCGAGCCGCCGTACACCGCCGCCGCCAGCCCCGTCGGCCCGCCGCCCACGATCACCAGGTCGTAGAACGGCCGCGTCGCCGTGGTCTGCAGGCCGAGCTTCTCGGCCAGGGCCCGGCGCGCTCGGCTCGAGCAGCGTCGTGCCGTCGGGGAAGAACACCACCGGCAGCCGGCGCGAGGCCCGGGCTCGCCGCCTCCGCCTCGGCGCGCACCGCCGCGTCCTGCTCCACGTCGATCCACTGGTAGGGCGTCTGGTTGCGGGACAGGAAGTCCTTCACCTCGTGGCTCTTGGGCGACCACAGCGAGCCCGCCACGCGGATGCCCTCGAACGGCGGACGGAACGACGCCGACCAGTCGCCCAGCAGGTCGTCGAGGACCGGGTAGAGCCGCTCGGCCGGCGGGTCCCACGGCTTCATGAGGTAGTGGTCGAGCTGGACCTCGTTGATGCCCGCGATCGCCACGTCGGTGTCGGCGTACGCCGTGAGCAGCACCTTGCGCGCGTCCGGGGTAGAGCTGCCGCGCCTGGATCAGGAACTCGGTGCCGCTCATCTGCGGCATCCGCGCGTCCACCAGGAACAGCGCGACCGGGGCGTTGCGCTGCTTGAGCTGACGCACGGCATCCAGCGCCTGCGCGCCCGAGCCCGCCTTCACGATCCGGTACTCGGCCGCGTAGCGCTTGCGGAGGTCGCGCTCCACGGCGTTCAGGACCTCCGGCTCGTCGTCCACCGTCATGATGACGGGCTTGCTCATCGCAACGCTTCCCGCGGCGCGTGGCGCGACAAGGCGGTCTCCAGAGGTCTTGGGGGGCTAGTATGGTATCCGGGCGGTAATCCGCGGGAAAGGGGTGGCGCCGCCCACCCGCTTGACAGGACCGCGGCCGCCAGGCGATGGATTCCGGATCACGATCCCTTTTTCCCGTCGGCCACGACTCCCGCAGCAGGGCGGGGACTGATGCCGCTCGCGCCTTTCCAGATCGAGGCGGCGCGGGCGGACGGCGCGTGGGCGGAGCGCATGGTGGAAGAGATCCGCCAGGGGCTCTCGTCGCAGCCGCGCTGGCTGCCCTCCAAGTACTTCTACGACGACCGCGGCAGCCGCCTGTTCGAGGACATCACCGGCCTGCCGGAGTACTACCAGACCCGCACCGAGGAACGGCTCCTGGCAAGGGTCGCCGGCGAGATCGTCGCGCGGGTGCGGCCCGCCGAGCTGGTCGAGCTGGGCTCGGGCGCCGGGCGCAAGATCCGGCTGCTGCTCGCCGCCATGGCGCACGCCGGGCGGCTCGAGCGGTGCACCCTGCTGGAGATCAACCCGGCCGTCCTCACGGCCTCGGCGCGCGCGCTCGCCGGGGACTTCCCGGGCCTGTCGGTCCGGGGCGTGGTCGGCGATTTCCTCGACGACCTGGAGCTGCTCGGCTCGGGCGGGGGCCGCCTGGCGGTGTTCTTCGCCGGGACGATCGGCAACCTCCACCCCGGGCAGGTGCCGGCGTTTCTCGCTCGCGTGGCGGAGCGGCTCGCACCGGGCGACGCGTTCCTGGTGGGGCTCGACCTGGTCAAGGACGTGGCCCGTCTCGAGGCCGCCTACAACGACGGCGCGGGCGTCACGGCGGAGTTCAACCGGAACATCCTCCGGGTGCTGAACGCCAGGCTCGGCGCCGACTTCGATCCGGAGGCGTTCGAGCACGTGGCCTTCTACGATCGGGCCAACGCCTGGATCGAGATGCGCCTCCGGTCGGCGCGGCCGCAGCGGGTGCGAGTGCCGGCCGCCGGGCTCGACCTGGCGTTCGCGGCGGGGGAGGAGATCCGCACCGAGATCAGCTGCAAGTACACGCGCACGTCGTTCGACTCGTTGCTGCCGGGGACCGGGCTGGCGCCGGACCGCTGGTACACGGACCCCGAGAACCTGTTCGCGCTCGCCCTGCTGTCCCGTTCCACGGCTCACCCCGGAAGGTCCCGATGAGTGCGTTTGCCGCCGACCTCTTGGGCCGCCTCGAAGCGGCGTGGGAGCGGTCCGACCTGATCTTCAGCCTCCTCGCGCCGGACGCGTGGCTCCAGCGGCCGATCGCGCTGCGCCAGCCGTTCGTCTTCTACCTGGGGCATCTTCCCGCCTTCGCGTGGAACCACGTGGGCCGCGGGGTGCTCGGGCGGCCGTCGTTCAACGCGGCGTTCGACCGCCTGTTCGAGCGGGGCATCGATCCGGTGGGCGACGACTACCGGCCCTCGAGCGCGGAGTGGCCGGCGGAGCAGGAGGTGCTCGAGTACCGGGACCGGGTGCGCGACGCGCTGCGCGGGAGCTTCGACGACGTCGCGGCGCTCGCGGGGAAGGACGAGCTCGCCGATCGCGGCCGCGTCTACCAGCTCGCGATCGAGCACGAGCTGATGCACCACGAGACGCTGCTCTACATGCTGCGGCAGCTCGGCGACGCCCACAAGCGGCGCCCGGCGTGGTTGCCCTCGCTCGTGACGGGCGGCGCGGCGCGGCCGGCGGAGGTCGGGGTTCCCGCGGGGCCGGTCACGCTGGGCGCGTCGTTCGACCGGCTCCCCTTCGGCTGGGACAACGAATTCCCCGAGCACCACGTCCAGGTGGACGCGTTTTCCATGGACGCCACGCCGGTGACGAACGC
The DNA here is from genome assembly GCA_963729955.1 of uncultured Gemmatimonadales bacterium. Lineage (GTDB taxonomy): Bacteria > Gemmatimonadota > Gemmatimonadetes > Gemmatimonadales > JACORV01 > Fen-1245. The sequence continues at coordinate 47,176 of CAVSQA010000014.1, read as the reverse complement.
GGAGTACCTCGAGTTCCTGGAGGCCGGAGGCTACGAGCGACGCGCCGCGTGGACGGATGAGGCGTGGGCGTGGAAGGAGCGGGCCGGCCTCAGCCACCCCAACGACTGGAAGCGCGAGGGCGGCCGCTGGCTCCGCCGCACGGTGTTCGACGCGGTGCCCCTGGACGAGGTGCGCGACTGGCCGGTGTACGTGAGCTGGGCGGAAGCCGACGCCTACACGCGGTGGCAGGGACGCGCTCTGCCGACCGAGGCGGAGTTCCACCGCGCGGCCTATGGCGCGCCCACCGGGCCGGCCCGCTCGCATCCGTGGGGCGAGGGCGACCCCTGTCCCGCGAACGGCAACTTCGACTTCCGTCACTGGGCCCCGACGCCGGCGGGCTCGCACCCCGCGGGCGCCAGCGCCTGGGGCGTGCACGAGCTGGTCGGCAACGGATGGGAGTGGACCGCGAGCGTGTTCGCGCCCTTTCCCGGCTTCCGGCCGGTGCCTGCGCACGTATCCCGGCTACTCGGCGGACTTCTTCGACGGGAAGCACTACGTGATGCTCGGCGGGGCGTGGGCCACCGACGCCGCGCTGGTGCGGCGCAGCTTCCGCAACTGGTTCCAGCCGCACTATCCGTACGTCTTCGCCAAGTTCCGGAGCGTCGTCCGCGGCTGACTCGCGAGCGCACGGCTCCGCCGTGTCCCGTTGCGGTCGCGCGTTCCGCCGCCGGCCGGGGCGGGGCCTTGACGACGCATGTCATAACATGTAACTGTGCCCGATGCGCCGGGGATTGCAGGCGGAGCTTCGGCTTCCCAGGCCGTTCGGCAGCCGCGCCACCGAGGCGTTTCTGAGCATCCTGCGCACCGCCGCGGTGCTCGATCACCAGATCGGCGAGGCGCTGCGGCCCTTCGGGGTCAGGCTCACGCAGTACAACGTGCTGCGAATTCTCTCCGACGCGGGCGCCGGCGGCCTGTGCGGGCGCGAGGTCGCCGAGCGCATGGTCGCCCGCGTGCCGGACGTGCCGCGCCTCCTCAAGCGGCTGGAGGCGATGCGGCTCATCAGCCGCCAGCGGGACTCGGCGGATCGCCGGCACGTGACCACCCGCCTGACCCCGAAGGGACGCCGGCTCGTGGCAGCGGCGGGCCCCGCGCTCGAAGCCATCCTGAGATCGCGGCTCAGCCGCCTCAGCAGGCGGACGGTCATGGGCCTCATCGACGGGTTGGCCGCCGTCCGGGACGGCTCCTGATTCTGTGGTGTATGCATGTTATAACATTGACCGTGATCACGATGGAAAGGGGCGCCAATGTCGCCATTCCCCATTGCTCCGGACGCGGCAGCCGCGAGCACCGGCCTGGTCATCGCCCGCGTGTTCCTGGGCTTCCTCATGGCCGCGCACGGCGCCCAGAAGCTCTTCGGCTGGTTCGGCGGCCACGGGCTGGCCGGCACGGGGGGGTTCTTCGACACGCTCGGCTTCCACCCTGGCCGCCGCTTCGCGGCCGCGGCCGGAACGACGGAGTTCGCGGGCGGGCTGTTGACCGCGCTCGGCCTCCTCGGGCCCGTGGGTCCCGCGCTGATGCTGTCCGTGATGATCGTGGCCGCGGTCAGCGTGCACGCGAAGCACGGAGTGTTCGCCTCCACGAACGGTATCGAGATGCCGCTGCTGTACGCGGTCGCCGGGGTGACGCTCGCGCTGACCGGGACCGGCCCCTTCTCGCTCGACACGCTGCTCGGCCTCGAGGCGCCGTGGACTCCCGGCGTGGCGTTGGCGGCGCTGGGCGTGGGCATCCTCGGCGCGATCGGCAACCTGCTCCTGTGGCGTCCGGCGCCGGCCGCGCCCGCGGCCGAACGGTGACCGGCCCGGCCCCGAGCCTCCCTGCGCGCAGCGAGCGGCGCCTCACCGACCGGCGCCGCCCACGTGCCGGCTCGCCCTTCAGCACGAACCTGTCGCCGTCATGACCGCGCCTGCTCCCGTGCCCGCGGCGAAGCAGCGCAGCGTCAGGCTGCTTCCGGCCTCGGTGATCCAGGGTGTTCCCCGGCTGCTGGCGCCCATGGCGGAGTGGCTGATCGGGCTGCACGTGCGGCCGAACACCATAACCTCGAGCAGCGCCGTCGTGGTCATGGGCGCGGGCGCGGCGTTCGGACTCGGCCAGCCACGGCTCGGCGCCCTGGCGCTGCTGCTCTCCGGGCTGCTCGACATCCTCGATGGGCAGGTGGCGCGCCGGGGCGGCATGGTCTCGACCTTTGGCGCCTTCTTCGACTCCACCCTGGACCGGGTCGGGGAAGCGATCCTCTATGCGGGCATCGCGATCTACTTTCAGACCGCGGCCGACCAGGCGGCGCCGGCGCTCGGCGTGGTGGCCGGTCTGGCGGCCCTCACCGGGTCGTTCATCGTTTCCTACACCCGGGCGCGCGCCGAAGGGCTCGGCATCGAGTGCAAGGTGGGCTTGGCCCAGCGCGCGGAGCGCTTCCTCGGCCTCGGGGTTCCCACCCTGTGCTTCGGCGCCGGGCCGCGCGGCATCCTGCTGCTCGTCATCGCCGCGATCCTGGCCGTCCTGTCGTGGATCACCGTGGTGCAGCGCGTGGCACACGTGTTCCACGCGACCACCGGCGCGGAGCCGCGCTAAGCGCCGCCGGCCGGAGCGTCAGGCCGGGTCCGCCGGATGCGGCGCCGCCCGGTCCAGCGTCATGTCGTCCCACGATGCGGGATCGTCCAGCGACTCGAGATGGGTGGTGACCGTGCAGTTGGGAAGCACCGCCCGGATGTCCGCCTCCAGCCGCTCCAGCAGCCGGTGGCCGCGGTGCACGGTCCACTCGCCGGGAACGAGCACGTGCAGCGACACGAAGCGCCGCGCGGCGGCCTGCCGGGTCCGGAGCGCGTGGCACTGCACGCCCTCGCGGGCGTACCGATCGAGGGTGCTCTGGAGCACGCTGCTGCTCCTCGACCGGCAGCATGCGATCCAGGAGCCCCGACGCCGACCGGCGCACGATGCGCACGCCGGTGCGGACGATGTTGCCGGCGACCAGCAGCGCGACGATCGGGTCGAGTCGCTGCCAACCGGTCAGGCCCACGGCGCCGACCCCGACCAGCACGCCGGCCGACGTCCAGACGTCGGTCAGCAGGTGGCTGCCGTCGGCGACGAGGCTGATCGAGCTGTGCCGCTTGCCGGCTCGCAGCAGCACGAGCGCGACGACGAGGTTGCCGAGCGACGCGGCGAGCGAGATCAACAGGCCGATGCTCAGCCGCTCCAGGGGCCGGGGGCTGGAGCAGGCGCTCGACCGCGGCCACGGCGATGCCGGCGGCCGCCACCAGCAGCAGCGTGCCCTCGACGCCGCTCGAGAAGTACTCGGCCTTGCTGTATCCGTAGGCGTGGTCCTCGTCCGGCGGGCGGGCGGCCACCGTCAGCATCGCCAGCACCAGGAACGCGGCGACGAGGTTGACGACCGACTCCAGGGCGTCCGACAGCAGGCCGACCGAACCGGTCAGGAGGTACGCGGTCGCTCTGCAGCGCGATGGTGAGCAGGGCCGCGGCGACCGAGAGCCAGGCGAAGCGCGTCAGGAATGCGCGATCCATGGTGCCGTGAATGATCCTGGTCTGCTTGGGTGAGGAGGGGCGCCGGCGATCCGGCCTCAAGCTGCGCCACGGCCGCGGGCCGGGCAAGGGCGCCGGTGCGGCAGCCGGCTCGACGGAGCAGACTATGACTTCTCATAGTCTTTCGCGGCACGGTGTTCTCGCGTATCGTCGGTGACAATCCCCTACAGCAGCAGGCATCCAGGGCGCACGGCGGCACACGCAACTGCTTGTCTGACAAGGCGCTAGCACGTCGCGCGGAGGATGGTCTGACGCCGTTGGTGTCAAGCTGACAGATTACCTCCGGATTCCGGTAAGGGTCATCCCGGAGCAGACATCATCCAGCCTTCCTTGGGGAGCGCGGATGCCGGGTCACACCGATGCCGATGACGCGGGGCTGAGCCGCCTGTTTGCGCTGTCGCGCGACCTGTTCTGCGTCGCCGACGCGGACGGGCACTTCCGCTACGTGAATCCGGCATGGGAGCAGCAGTTCGGCTGGAGCCTGGACGAGCTGCGCTCCCGGCCCTTTCTCGAGTTCGTGCACCCCGATGACGTCGCCCCGACCCTGGCGCAATACGAGGCGCAGAAGGGCGGCGGCCACGCGATCTCCTTCTCCAACCGCTACCGGCACCGGGACGGGACCCATCGGTGGCTCGAGTGGAACGCCACGCCGGTGGGGCCCGACGGCTTCATCTACGCCGTCGCCCGCGACGTCACCGAACGGCGCCGGGCCGAAGCGGAGATCCGGGCTCTCAACGAGGAGCTGCGGCAGCACGTGGCCGAGCTCCAGCGGCTGAACCAGGAGAACGAAGCGGCCCGGGTGGCGTCGGACGAGCGGTGGCGCCTGTTGTTCGATCGCAACCCGAACCTCATGTGGGTCTACGACCCCGGGACCCTGCGCTTCCTCGCCGTCAACGACGCGGCCGTGCAGCACTACGGGTACACGCGGGACGAATTCCTCGCCATGACGATCGCGGACATTCGGCCCGCCGAGGAGGTGCCGGCGCTGCTCGAGAACGTGGCGCACGCGCCGGCCGGCCTCGAGGTGTCCGGCGAGTGGCGTCATCGCCGGAAGGACGGCACGCTCATCGACGTCGAGATCCGCTCGCACGCGCTGCGCTACGAGGGCCGCCCGGCGAAGCTGGTCCTCGCCCACGACATCAGCATCCACGCCGTGCTGCGCCACGTGAACCAGGAGCTGGAGGCGTTCACCTATTCCGTCTCGCACGACCTGCGCTCGCCGCTGCGGCACATCGCCGGCTTCGCCGAGCTGCTCCAGAAGCACGCCGCCGCGGGCCTGGACGCGAAGGGGCGGCGCTACCTGGAGACGATCCGCACGTCGGCGGCGCACATGGGGAAGCTGATCGACGACCTGCTGGCGTTCTCGCGGATCGGGCGTGCCGAGCTGCAGCTCGCCGAGGTGCGGCTCGACGACGTCGTTCGCGGCGCGCTCACGGAGGCGGAGGAGGAGCTGGGCGACCGGGAGGTCCAGGTCGTGGTGGGCCCCCTCCCGGCGGTGCGGGGGGACCGGTCGCTGCTGCATCTGGTCATGGTGAATCTGATCTCGAACGCGCTCAAGTACACGCGCACCCGGCGAGCAGGCCGAGGTCGAGATCGGGGCCGTGGAGGGGAAGGGGAGCGAGGCCGTGATCTTCGTGCGGGACAACGGGGTGGGCTTCGACATGCAGTACGCGGACAAGCTGTTCGGCGTCTTTCAGCGGCTGCACAGCTCGGACGAGTTCGAGGGAACCGGCATCGGTCTGGCCAACGTGCGGCGCATCGTGCACCGGCACGGGGGGCGCGCGTGGGCGGAAGCCGCGATCGATCACGGCGCGACGTTCTATGTCGCGCTGCCCCGCGCGGGAGGCAATGGCGCGTGAACGTCCTGCGTCCGATCCTGCTCGTGGAAGACAACGCCAACGATCTGGAGCTGATGCTCGAGGCGCTCCGCGAGCACAATCTGGCCAATCCGGTCGACGTGGCGCGGGACGGCGTGCAGGCGCTGGCGTACCTCCGGCGCGAGGGCGCGTACGCCGCCCGCGCCCCGCTGGACCCCGTGGTCGTGCTGCTCGACCTCAAGATGCCCAGGATGGACGGCCTGGAGGTGTTGCGGGTGGCGAAGGCCGATGCGCGGCTGCAGGCCATCCCCATCGTCATGGTCACCTCCTCGCGCGAGGAGCGGGACCTGGTGGAGAGCTACCACCTCGGCGTCAACGCGTACGTCGTGAAGCCGGTGGACTTTCAGGGTTTCGCCGGCGCCGTGCGGCAGCTGGGCGCCTTCTGGGCCGTCCTCAACGAGCCCCCGCCGAACGGCACGTCACCGTGACCGCGGGGGCGCCGCTCCGCGTCCTCCACGTCGAGGACAATCCGAGCGACGCCGAGCTGATCCGCGAGGCGCTGGTCGCGGAGCACGGGGAGTGTGCGCTGCAGCGGGTGCAGACGCGGGACGATTTCCTGGCCGCGCTGCGGCGGGACCGCTTCGACGTCATCCTGTCCGACTACGCGCTCCCATCGTTCGACGGCTTTGCGGCGCTCGAGATCGCCCGCAACCAGACTCCCGACACCCCCTTCATCCTCGTGTCCGGCACGATCGGCGAAGAGGCGGCCATCGAGAGCATGCGGCGCGGGGCGACCGACTACGTGCTGAAGCACCGGCTGGCCCGACTCGGGCCCGCCGTCCGCCGCGCCCTCGAGGAGGCGGAGACCCGGCGCGCGCTGCAGCGCAACGTCGCGCTGCTCCGCCAGTCGCAGAAGATGGAGGCGCTGGGCCAGTACACCGGCGGGATCGCGCACGACTTCAACAATCTGCTGACGGTCATCGTGGCCAGCGCCGACCTGAGCCGGGCCGCGCCCGACCGGGACGCCCTGCTCGACAATCTCCGCGACCTCTCGGAGGCCGCCGAGCGCGGCAAGAAGCTGATCAAGAAGCTGCTCGCGTTCAGTCGCCGGGAAGCCCTGGCGCTGCAGCGCGTGGCCCCGGTCCGGCTGGTCCGCGAGACGGTGGGCACCTTCCGGCATCTGCTGCCCTCGACCATCGCCGTGGGCCTGACCGCCGATGACGACGTGCCGCCGATCGACGCCGACCCGGGAGCCGTGGAGCAGATGCTGCTCAACCTGGCCACGAATGCGCGCGATGCCATGCCTGACGGAGGGCACCTCGACGTGTCGGTGCGGGTGGCGGCAACGGAGGAGCTCAGGCGGACGGGGGTCCGCGACCCGGACGCCGGCCGGTACGTGCGCGTGGCCCTGCGCGACAGCGGCGCGGGCATGAGCGAGGAGACCAGGCGCCGGATCTTCGAGCCGCTGTTCACCACCAAGCCCGCCGGCAAGGGGACGGGCCTGGGGATGGCGATGGTCCTGAGCCTGGCGGAGCAACATCACGGGTACGTCAACGTCGAGTCCGCCCCCGGCCTGGGCACGACGGTCGAGCTCTACTTCCCGGCGCAGAGCGGCGTGGTCCGCGCCTCCGAGCCGACGGGTGCGCCCGACACGGAGCTCAGGGGCGGCCCCGAGACGGTGCTGATCGCCGACGACGACCCGGCCGTGCGGCGCGTGGTGATGCGGACGCTGGCACGCTTCGGGTACGGGGTCCTGCCCGTGCACGACGGACTGGAGGCGCTCGAAGCGTTCCGTGCCCACGGCGCCACCATCGACCTCGTCATCTCGGACATGACGATGCCCAGGATGACCGGGCTGGAGCTGTACCGGAGCCTGCGCGCCGACGGCTCGGCCGTGCGGTTCCTGTTCACCAGCGGTCACGAGCTGTCGAAGGACGAGTCGCTGGTCGATCACGCACGCTGCGATCGCTGCCGAAGCCGTGGACGGTCGACGAGCTGGTGCGCGCGGTGCGCGAGCTCCTGGACGCCTGATGCCGCGCGCCCGCAAGCGAGGGCCGGCGCCGTCCGCCGGAGCCGTGCCGGCTCAGCCCGCTGCCCGGCCTGCTGAAGCCCATCTGGTCAGGGGAGACCCTGGCGATCGGCGACTCGGTCGCCCGCCGGATCCCCATCGTGCGCTACCGCCTGCGGGCCGCCGTGTCCCGGATGGCGGCCGACTGCGAGCGCATGCTGGAGGGCCTCGACCGCCCCGAGCGCCGGCTCTGGCGCGACGCGGTCGGTGAGGCCCTGATCGCCAGCCGGCATCTCCTGGCGCTCATCGCGCATCACGATCCGGGTGGCGAAGTCGCGGACGTGGCGGAGTACTTCGTGCAGCTGCACGGTCTGATCCGGGAACCGCAGCGCCGGATCATCGACGCCATGAGCAGCCTGCTGCGTCTCGTGCCCACCGGCCCTGAGGAAGAGCTGCTGATGCAGGACGCCCGGACGATGCGCGAGACGGCGGTGGAGCTGTGGGCGCTCGACGACACCGTGCCGTCCGCGGCCGCTCGCGGCCGACGGCGCCGCTCCGCGCCACCGGGCGCCGTCGCTCCGGACGCAGCACCGGCGACCGCGCCTGCTCGTCGTCGATGACGAGCCCGCGCTCGCGGCGCGCGCTGTCCAGGCTGCTCGAGCGGCTGGGCTACGAGGTGGCGGTCGCCGAGCACGGGCGGGCGGCCCTCGAGATCGCGGAGCGACAGTCGCTCGATCTCATCCTGACGGACATCGCCATGCCGGAGCTCGACGGGTTCGAGCTCTTGAGGCGCCTGAAGGCCGGCGATCGCACGCGCGACGTCCCGGTGATCGTGGTCTCGGGTGTCGGCGACCTCGAGAGCGTCGTGCGCTGCATCGAGCAGGGGGCCGAGGACCACGTCACCAAGCCCTTCGAGTCCGTGCTGCTCCAGGCCCGGATCCGCGCCTCGCTGGAACGCAAGCGCATGCGCGATCTCGAGCTCGCCTACCTGCGCCGCGTCGGCCAGCTCAGCGCGGCCGCCGAGGCGGTGGAGCGCGAAGCCTACGAGCCGGGCTCGCTCGATGCGGTCGCGAGCCGCAACGACGAGCTCGGTCGGCTGGCCCGGGTCTTCGACCGGATGGTGTCGGGCCTCCGGTCGCGGGAGGAACGGTTGCAGCGCCGCCTCGGGCACCTGCGCCACGAGATGCAGCAGGCGCGGGGCGGCACCAGTGGCGGGGTGGCCGCGGTGTCAGAGGAGAGCCCCTTCGCGTCCGGGCAGGTGGTCGCCGGCCGGTACGAGATCCTGGGAGAGCTCGGCAAGGGCGGGATGGGCATGGTGTACCACGCGCGCGACCGGGAGCTGGGGGAGGAGATCGCCCTGAAGGTGATACGCCGCAACCTCGTGGCCCGGGACTCGAGCCTGGTCGAGCGCCTCAAGTCGGAGATCCGGTTGGCGCGGCGCATCTCCCACCGCAACGTGGTCCGCGCCCACGACCTGGGTGAGTGGCAGGGCATCTACTTCCTGACGATGGAGTACGTCAAAGGCATCACCGTGGACGAGCTGCTCAATACCCGGGGCGCGCTCACGATCGAGTCGACCCTGGCGATCGGCACCCAGCTGGCGGAAGCGCTCGCCGTGGCCCACGAGCAGCAGATCATCCATCGGGACATCAAGCCGGCCAACCTGCTGGTGGACGAGGAAGGCTACCTCAAGGTGATGGACTTCGGGCTGGCGCGCCCGGCCGAGGGCAGCAGCCGGGTCACCCTGGCCGGCATGGTCGTCGGAACGCCGGGGTACACGGCTCCGGAGCAGCACCTCGGCGGTGCGGTCGACGCCCGCAGCGACCTGTTCTCCGTGGGCGTGGTGCTCTACGAGTGTCTGACGGGCCGGCCGCCGTTCGATGCCGGCAGCCCGATGGCCGTGGTCGACCGGGTACTCGAGGGGCGGCCGCGGCCCATCCGCGAGCTCGTCCCCCAGGTGCCGCCGGCGCTCGCGGCGCTGATCCACCGCCTGCTGCAGCGGGAACCCGAGAATCGCATCGGCTCCGCTCGTGACCTTTCGGAGCAGTTGAGCCAGATCGGCCAGACGCACCTCTGAAACGCCGCGACCGCCTCCCCGTGCGGCAGCGTTGCCGGTTCCTCCGTCTCCGCGGTCGCGGCGTCCCGCACCTGGCCGGCCGGGCGACGCAGCGCGCGCTGAGCGCGCTGCTGGTGGCGATGGCCGCCGCGCGGCCGGCGCCGGCCCAGCAGTGCGACGGGGTTCGGAGCGAGCGGGCCCTCGCGATCAGTGGGGCGTACGTCGCCGGCGAGGCGCTGGCGGCCGCCGTCCACCCCTCCGACTGGTGGCTCGGGCCGCCGCGCGGCTTTCGCCTCAACTGGACCAACGCCGGCGGGAGCCCCGCCGCGGGACAGGACTACCTGCTCCACGTGACGGCCTCCTACGAGGCGTCCCAGGCGGCGGCGCTCGCCTGGCAATGGGCCTGCGCGCCCCCGATGACCGCCGCCTGGCTCGGCGCCGCGACGGCCTTCGCCGTCGGGCTTCCCAAGAAGATCGTGGACGGTTTCCACGACACCGGATTCGAGACCGCGAAGATCCTGGCGAACGCGGTCGGGTCGATGCTCCCGGTCGTGCACCGCCGGTGGCCGGCCACGCGCAGCGTGGCGCTCAAGGTCTGGTACCTGCCGTCGAGCGAGTTCCGTCATCGCGTGGGCTCGGAGCCCAACCTCCTGAGCGACTACGCGGGACAGCGCTACTACCTCAGCTTCAACCCGGCGCGCGGCGGCGCCGAGATCCGCTGGTGGCCCCGGTGGTTGGGCCTGGCCATCGGCCACTCGACGCCGGCGTGGGTCACGGAGGTACCGGCCCGGCACGAATGGTACGCCACGCTCGACCTCGAGCTGCGCGGCCTGCCGGTGCGGACGAGCTGGTGGCCCCGGGTGGCGGCGGTGCTGGACCAGGTGCATTTCCCGCTGCCCGGCCTGCGGCTCAGCCGGGGCCGCGTGGACGTCGGCGTGTACTGACGCGTCCCCGTATCGGCCGTGGTGCCGCAGCCATCCAGCGTCTCCGTTCCGCCTGGAACCGACCAACGTCGAAGTGGGTAGAGCCTGTGTCCTGCTCCACGTTAGTCGGCGTCCCGCACCGATGCGCCCCCCGCCATCGGGCATTCGCGGGCTCAATCGGAAGTGAGACGGCCAGATGCTCCCCAAGAAGCGCGTTGGTTCCAACGGGCACGTGCGCGTCACCTTCGTTCTCCCGGAGCCCAGGGCGGGCGCCGTCCAGCTGGTGGGGGATTTCACGGACTGGCAGGCGTCCAAAGCCATGCGCCGCTTCAAGGACGGCACCTGGCGCCTCGCGCTGGATCTGGAGCCGGGGCGGGAGTACGGGTTCCGATACCTGATCGATGGCACGCGGTGGGCCAACGACCCGTCGGCCGACAAGTACGTTCCGAACCCCTACGGCAGCGAGAACTCGGTCGTCGTCACCTGAGCGACGAGGCTCGAGCCCGCCTGACGCTCGGGATGCCGCGCACGGCGGCGAGCCTTGCGGAACGCCCGAGTCCCCGGTGGGCCCCGGAGGGAGGCCCCCGCCGGCCGCGACGAGCTATCCGGTGTGGTGCCAACGTCTTAGGCGATTCGGCCCCGGCGCGGCACGCCTGGTGCTCTTGAATGGGCCGAACACGACGAAGCCGTTCCACGCAACCAGCCCATGAAAGGGGCTCCCATGCGCAGCACCAAGGGCTTCACCCTGATCGAGCTCCTGATCGTGGTGGTCATCATCGGCATTCTGGCCGCCATCGCGATTCCGAAGTTCGCGAACACGAAGGAGAAGGCGTACATCGCCGGCATGAAGAGCGACCTGCGCAACCTGGTGACGGCGCAGGAAGCGTACTTCGCCGACAACGTGACGTACGCGACGACGGTCAGCAACCTGGCCTACAGCGTGTCGTCCGGGAACACGGTGACGGTCACGTCGGCGACGGGCACGGGCTGGAGCGCGACGTCGAACAACAACGCCACGACCAAGACGTGCGGGATCTTCGTGGGGAGCGCCACGGCGCCCATCACGGGGCAGAACGAAGGCGCACCAGTCTGCCAGTAGTCTGGGGGGCTTGAATGCCAGGGGCGGCGCGGGTGCGCCGCCCTTGGCGTTTCCAGCTCCGCCTCGCCGAACGGCTGCAGCACGCTCGTGGCGGGGCGCGTCGTCGGTGAGCGTTCGGCGCGCGCCGGGAGCACGACGTCTTCCTGCACCACAGACGAGGCCGGAACCGGGTATATTGCAAAGTCCCACCAGGCCGGACACGTCGCACTCCTTCCTCTCAGTCCGGCTTACGAAGGTGTTATGAGTGGATACAAGACGCAGCAGCTTCGCATCGTGCACCGAGGTCAGTCCTTTCACTTCGTGTCGTACGAAGGACATGCGGCCGACGTGAAGCTGAAGCAGGCCGAGGTGCTGGCGACCTGGTACCTGATGCTGGCCGGCAAGCGATGGGTGGTTTGTCCGGAGGCCGGCGAGACCACCCCCGCGGAGCTCGACCGCCAATTCGGAGAGTGGCTCGACACGCATGTGTTCGATGGAGCGCCGGCGGTGCAGAGCCAGCAGCCCGCATTGCTCGGCGCCCCAACGCTGGCCGGCCCGGCGGAGGCCCTGCGGTCGGCCATTCCCTCGCGGCTGTCGGCACTGGGCGCCGTCGCCCGGTGAGATGATCGCGGGGCTGGCGGGGGTGCCCCTCGCGGCGCATATCTGACGCGTGGCGCCGGGCGCGCCGGCGCGCGGGAGCCGACCGCAGGCCGGCCATCGCGACGGCGCCACTCGTTCCTCCGCCGACGAGGTTTGTGCGTGGCCCTGTACTTCGACCCAGCCGACCCCCAACTCAAGCAGAAGGTGCTCAACCTCAGGCCCACGCCCGGATACTGCGTCTTCGTCGACATGACCGATTCGACCGAGATGAAGGATCAGGAGCTGCACCGCTGGGCCAGCAAGATCCACAACGCGTTTGCCAAGGTGACGACGTTCATGGTGGACGGGAGCTATCCGCTGAAGTCGCTGGGCGACGCGCTGCTCTACTTCATTCCGAAACAGCACCTGGTGGACAGGCAGCAGGTACCCCTCCAGCTCTTTGCCGGCCTGGCCTCGGTCGTGGACGACCAGGATCCGATCTTTCCCGAGCAGAAGGCGGCCATCGTCAGCGGGGAGGCCTACGAGCTGACGTTCATTCGTGACCGCCCGGACGTCTACGGCAAGGACGTGGATCTGGTGGCGCGGCTCGCCGCGGTCGCCCAGAGCCGGGAGCTGGTCATGAACCGCGCTTTCTACGAGGAGGTGCGGAACGGGTACAATCTCGTCGGCTCAGGGGCCGGCTTCGACGAGGTCGGTGACATCCAGCGGCACCCGGCGGTCCCACTCAAGGGCTTTGCCCAGCCGGTCGAGCTGTTCTCGTATCGCCGGCGGCGAGTCGTTCAAGGCGCCAGCGACGGATTCCGGTACGCCGAGTGACCGAAATGCATCGAGGGCGGCGCCGCGGCGTCGCCCTCGACGTTCAGACCACCCTCCCTACTGGCAGACCGGCGCGCCTTCGTTCTGCCCCGTGATGGGCGCCGTGGCGCTCCCCACGTAGATCCCGCACGTCTTGGTCGTGGCGTTGTTGTTCGACGTCGCGCTCCAGCCCGTGCCCGTCGCCGCGGTGACCGTCACCGAGTTCCCGGACGACACGCTGTAGGCCAGGTTGTTCACGGTGGTCGCATACGTCACGTTGTCGGCGAAGTACGCTTCCTGCGCGGTCACCAGGTTGCGCAGGTCGCTCTTCATGCCGGCGATGTACGCCTTCTCCTTCGTGTTCGCGAACTTCGGAATCGCGATGGCGGCCAGAATGCCGATAATGACCACCACGATCAGAAGCTCGATCAGGGTGAAGCCCTTGGTGCTACGCATGGGAGCCCTTTCATGGATTGGTTGCTCGATGCTGCGCCGCCCGGCGTCGGAGGCGTGCGGAGGATCCCGGCCGGCACGCGCCACACCGTCGCGCCGGGAGAATCTACGGCCCCTGCTTCGTCTCGACCACGATCGCGCCGCCGGCGGCGCCGAGGCCGTACAGCGGCTCGGCGGTTTCGCTGTCCAGAATGTGAATGGCGTGGACGGTCGACGCCGGAATGTCGTTCAGGTACCCGAGGTCGCCCATCCGCATCCCGTCCACGACCAGCAGCGGGGTCTCGTCCGCGTGGACGCTTCGCGTCTCCTGAATCCTCACGCTCGACGGCCTGCCCTGCGCATCCTGGCCGAAGATGAGCCGCGGCGCCCTGAGGCGCACGATGTCCCACGCGGTGCGCACCGAGAGCCGGGTGATCTCCGCTTCCGTGATCACCGTCTCGCGGCTCGCCGTCAGCGGCTGGGAAGCGCCGGCCCGGGGCATCGTTCGGCACCCCGACACCGCGATGGCGCCCAGCGTCGCGAGGAAGATGGCCGCTCTGGAGCCCGGACCGCCACGCAGGATCATGCGACCGATACTCGCATCCCGCCGCGCGAGAATCAAGCTTGACGATGCACTTCATGTCGGATGCACCTCCTCGGCATTCGAGTGCCGAGGCCGTGCGCCCGAGAGCGTCCTTCGCCTCGGCCGGAAGGGCCGATGCCCATGTGGCGCGGCCACGGGGCTTTCGCCAACTTGAGAGCGTAGCCAGGTAACCTCCTGCGCACGTCGGCCTCGCCGCCCGCATCCAACCCGGAGTGGACCACCATGGCATCGTCGAATTCGATGTACCGTGCTCCCATCTTCCTCGGCAGCGCCTTCTTCGTGATGGGGCTCGCGATCGTGGAGAAGGTCCTCAACCTGTTCGGCTGGACCATGCCCCTGGTGGCCGTCTTTCCACGCCAGCTCGTCGACTGGGCCGTGGCCCTGCTGATGTTCGAGATCGCGCTCTCCGTGCGGCAGATGATCGAGATGCGACTCGAGGATCCTCGCGGCCCCAAGACCGATAGTTCCTCGGACAGGAACTAGGAGCGGGGCGGCCTGGCGGCGGCGTGCCGTCCTGCCCGCCCCTCAGCGGCCGCCCAGCTCGGCCAGGCGCCGCTCGAGGAACCGGCGCTCCGGCTCCTGGCGCGCCAGGCTGAGCGCCCGCGCGTAGGAGGCGCGCGCTTCACCGTTCCTCCCCAGCCGCCGGCACAGCTCCGCGCGCGCCGAGTGCGCGAGGTGGTAGTCCGCCAGGTCGCCGCGCGCCAGGATGGCGTCGATCAGCACGAGGCCGGCCGCGGGGCCGTCGCGCATCGCGACCGCCACGGCGCGGTTGAGCTCCACCACCGGCGACGGGTCGGCGCGCGCCAGCACGTCGTAGAGTCCGACGATCTGGGTCCAGTCGGTGGCTGCGGCGCTGGGCGACTCCGGCGTGCACCGCCGCGATCGCGGCCTGGAGCGTGTACGGCCCGAACCGGCGCGAGGCCAGCGCCTGCTCCACCAGCGCCGCGCCCTCGGCGATCTGCTCCCGGTCCCACAGCGAGCGATCCTGGTCCTCGAGCAGCACCAGGTCGCCGGCCGGCGTGGCGCGGGCCGGCCGCCGCGACTCGTGCAGCAGCATCAGCGCGAGCAGGCCCTCCGCCTCGGGCTCCGGCAGCAGGTCCACCAGGAGCCGCCCGAGGCGGATCGCCTCGCGCGCAGAGGTCGTGGCGCGTGAGCCGGTCGCCCGAGGAGGCCGAGTAGCCCTCGTTGAAGACGAGGTAGATCACGCGGAGCACCGTGTCGAGCCGGTCCGGCAGCTCGGCGCGCGACGGCACCTGGTAGGGGATGCGCGCATCGCGGATCTTGGCCTTGGCGCGCACGATGCGCTGCGCCACGGTGGGCGCGCTCGTGAGGAAGGCGCTGGCGATCTCCTCGGTCGTGAGCCCGCAGACCTCGCGCAGCGTGAGCGCCACCTGCGCGTCGGGCGGCAGCGCCGGGTGGCAGCACGTGAAGACCAGCCGGAGCCGGTCGTCGTCGATGTCGTCCTCGTCGGGCTGCGCGGACGCCGCCGCGGCCTCCAGTCGCTCGGCGATTTCGCCCTGCGAGGCGTCGAACCGCGCCCGCCGGCGCAGGCCGTCGATGGCCTTGAACCGTCCCGTCGAGACGAGCCACGCCCGCGGGTTCGCCGGCACGCCGTCCCGTGGCCACCGCTCGACGGCGGAGGCGAACGCGTCGTGCAGCGCCTCCTCGGCGAGGTCGAAATCGCCCAGCAGGCGGATCAGGGTGGCGAGGACGCGGCGCGAGTCGGAACGGTAGAGGGCATCCACCATGTCCCGCACCTCCTCGGCCGCGTCGTCGCTCACCTCCGTGCCTCCTCGACGGGCGGCTACATCTCCCAGATGGGCCGCACCTCGACACTGCCCACACGCGCCGACGGGGATCTTCGCTCCGACCTGGATCGCCTCGTTGAGGTCCTTGGCCTCGATGAGGTAGTAGCCCACGAGCTGCTCCTTGGTCTCGGCGAACGGCCCGTCAGTGGTCGAGACCTTGCCGCTCCGGACGCGGACCGTGGACGCGGCGCTCGTCGGCTGCAGCCCGTTGCTCCCGAGGTGGTGGCCGCTCTTCGTGATGCCGTCGGTGAACGCCGTGTACTCCGCATGCATCTTGTCCATGTCGGCCTTGGACGCCTTCGCCATCTGGGCTTCGTCCTGGTAGATCAGGCACAGGTACTTCATGGCCCCCTCCGAGTCGTGGTGGATCCGCTGGGAACGATAACTAGTCGTTCGCGGGAGCCCGGATTCGACAATCCACACGTGGGGCGCCCGGCGCCGCGCCCCTTCACCCGCGGCACGTCGCCCGCGCGGGCGCCGGCTCAGGCCGAGAAGTGACTGACCACGAGCGAGATGGGAGTCCCCACGCACGCCATGTGGGTGAGGACGGCGATCGCGGACGAGCGCCAGGAGAACGGTCTCGGGTGGAAGTGCGACAGCGGCAGCACGATCCAGTACATCACCAGGTAGACGGCGATCCCGTACAGGACGCCGGAGGCGATGGGCCGCCGCGTCAGGAACGCGAGCTTGCGGCTGGCCGCGAAGAACACGGTGGCGGCGCAGTAGGCGATGAAGAAGTGGCAGGCCGCCCCGAGCGCCGCCGTTGCCCAGCCGCCCGCGAAGGCCCGGTCGCCCAGCAGGCCGCTCGCGATGCCCTGCAGGATCTCGACCGGCGTGACGCCCCGGGGGGCCCAGGTGACGAACGCGGCCGCGATGTCCAGCACTCCGCACAGCAGCCCCGCCCAGAAGATGGCGGCGGGCGCGTCGACCTCACCGCGCACGGCCGGATGCTCCAGCTTCCATGAGCCTGCCCGCTTCCCGACTACGCGCCCTCCGCCGCCCTCTGCAGGGCGGCGATGTCGAGCTTGGTCATCCGCAGCATCGCCTGCATGGCGCGCTTCGCCTTGCCGGCGTCCTGGCTTCCGAGCAGCTCGCCGAGCACCGACGGCACGACCTGCCACGCCACCCCGAACCGGTCGGTGAGCCAGCCGCAGCGGCCCGGCTCGCCGCCAGCGGACAGTTTCTCCCACAGCTCGTCCACCTCGGCCTGCGTCTCGCAGTTGACGAACAACGAGATGCGCGCGGCCCCCGGCGCGAAGGTGAACCCCGGGCCGAAGTTCAGCGCGTGGAAGCGCTGGCCCTCGAGCTCGAAGACGACGGACATGACCATGCCCTTCGGCATGGGCCCCGCGTCGCCGTAGCGCGAGGTGCTGACGATCCTCGAGTTCTTGAAGACGGACACGTACCGCTTCGCCGCGTCTTCGGCCTGGTCGGTGAATCCCAGGAACGTCGTGATCTTCTGCATCGGACCGCCCTCCCCGAAACATGCGGTTGCCGTGATCGCTCCCTCTCCGTCGCTACGCCCGCTGGTAGGCGGGCGCGTCGGGCATCAGCCGCACCTCGCTCTCGCCCTTGCCCATGATCGTCAGGAAGCGCTTCGTCAGCTCGATGATCTCGGCCCGGGACTTCACCTCCATGATCGCGTAGCCCGCGATCAGCTCCTTGGTCTCGGTGAAGGGGCCGTCCGTCACGGTGAACGTGCCGTTCGAGATCCGCACCTTGGCGCCCTTGGAGCTGTGCTGGAGCCCGTCGGTGGCGATCAGCACGCCCGACTGCGCCAGCTCCTGGATGAGCTGCCCCATCTTGACCTGCACCTCCTGGCTCGGCGGCGCCGTGGCTTCCTCGCCGGGCTTGTACAGCGTGATGTAGCGCATCGTCGTTCCCCTTCGGGTTGCGGGTTCGGGACCGTGATGTCCGGCTCCACGGGTGCGTCGAACGAGGTGAAGCGGAATCGACCAGGACCCTGGCCATCACGACGTCCCGGCCTTCTTCCACCAGCGCGTCCCGCCGTGTCCGCGGGTCGATCACGCCGCTTGGGCGGACCGCGTTTCGGCCGCAGACGCGGTGGTGCGATGACTCGGACGCATTCCCGGCGTGCGCCGCCGGCGCGATCCAGCTCCAGCGCCGCTGCGCGACGAGCCCGGCGAGCGTGCCCACGACCAGCGGCATCAGCGCTCCGGCGACGTGCCCGGTCTGGGCCGTAACCACCGTGGCGCCGGTCATGATCGTCACGAGGCCCACCGCGGCCAGGGGCGTCAGCCCGCGCCTGATCCCGAGCAGCCCCGGCAGCAGCAGGCCGAGGGCGCCGGAGAACTCGGCTACGCCGATGAACTTCATGAAGGCGCCGGGCAGGCCGGTGACCTGCGCCAGCGTCGCAGCGGGCATCGCCACCTTCATGCCGCCCGCGAACAGGAACAGAAGCGCCAACAGGACCTGGATGCCCCACACTACCTTGCTGTCCCGGTTCGTGTTCCGGCTGCCCTGGATCGCGCTGATGTCGGACATGGTGCCGTCTCCTTCGCGGCTCGGGTTGCGGGCTGCCGTTCGAGCCCCGTGGCTCGAGGCGCCGCCCTGCCTACACCTGGGCGTCGAACGACGGCGAGCCGGATCGACACGACGGGTCGGCCGGGGAGCGGCTTCCCGGCGGCGGCGACCATAAACGAATGCCAGGCAACCGGTTAGGTTGCCTGGCATGTCCGCCTCGACGAGGCGTGTCCGGCTGTCTGGGCGCGCGGAGGCGCCCTGGATCAGGGCTTGTCGGTCGCGGCCGCGAGTGGCGTGATCCCGGCGGCCCGCGCCAGCTCCCGATGGACGCGCGCCACGCGCTCGACCTGGCCCTTGGCCGGGAAGCGCTCGTAGAAGCCGTCGGCGCGGAACTGGCGCTTGAGCTCGGTCCAGGGCGCCAGCCGCGCCTGCCAGCGCGCGACGCGGCCCTCGCCGGGCTCGGCGTCGGTCTCGGCGCCAGCGTCGGCGCAGACGCGGATCATCGCCTTCAAGGTGACCGGCTTGGTGACCATGTAGGCGCGCGTTGCCCCACGCGTCCTCCCACGCCCGCTCCGCCGCCTTGAGGAAGTCGCGCACGACGCCGTAGAAGCGCTCGGCGTGCCGGGCGTCGGTCGCCGGTGCGCTCGATCCGGCGCCAGTGGATCTTCACCCAGCGGTGGATCTCGTTGAACAGCTCCGCCTGCAGGATCCACTTCTCCTGGCGGCTGCGGCCGCCGAGGCGGTTGATGCGGTAGCGCAGCGGGCTGTCGCCCTCGCGAGTAGAGCAGATCCACCAGCCGCGCCGCGAACTTCTTGTCCGGCGCGGCCCACGACACGCGCTCGTACAGGTCCACCAGGTGGCTCTTGTTGATGCGCGTGGTCGTGGAGTTGATGATGACGAACATCTCGGTGGCGAAGTCCTCGGACTTCGGCCGTCGAAGATGATGCACGGCACGTGCAGCGCGGCGGCTTCCGCCGGCCGTTCGGTGCGGTAGAACTGCAGCGCGGCCAGCCGGTGCTGGCCGTCGATGATGAGGTACTTGCCCTCGGGCTCGGTGCAGCACGCCGGTGCGTGCCGGCCATGCCCTGCGGCGTGAAGCGCAGGCGCTCCGGCGTGAACAGCAGCACGGTGCCCGGGATCGGCGGCTGGCTCACCGCCGTCTCGTAGAAGTTCTTGATCGCGCGGACCTTGGCGCGCGAGAGGGGGCGCTGGAACGCCTTCTCGGAGCGCTCGATCCGCCCGATGAACCGGCCGATGTCGTCCTCTTCCGGCGCCTCCTCCGGCGCGATCTGCTCGCCCTCGCCGTAGTAGCGGCTGATGAACCGCACCCGGTCGAGCAGGGAGGTGGCCCCGTAAGCCACGAAGTAGAAGACGCTGTCCTTCTGCCGCACCTGGGTAGCGAGCACGCGATCCTCCTCGATGCCTTGGCGGATGAAGATACAGGGTCGACCGCATCCTGCTATCGGATCGGAAACGCCGCCCGCCGCAGCACGGTGCAGCCGATGGGGACGAGCGTCGTCTCGCCGTGGCGGAGCACGAGCTGCGGCGCGTCCCACGGGTGGCCGGCGTCTCCGCCGGGCCGGGCCTCGACGGTGAGCCCGAACTCGGGCGCCTTACTGAGCACGGGGACGTGGTAGCCCTGCGCGACGTCCTCCGGGTAGACGTCGTAGTCGTGGAATCCCGAGTCGCCGTAGCCCCGGGTGATCTCGAGCCGATGGTCGAGCGGCAGCGCGAACTGCAGCGGGCCGCGGAAGAGCGCGACCTCGCCGTTGGCGTACAACTCGCTCCGCACGGTCCAGGAGAAGCTCAC
Organism: uncultured Gemmatimonadales bacterium; assembly: GCA_963729955.1. Classification (GTDB taxonomy): domain Bacteria; phylum Gemmatimonadota; class Gemmatimonadetes; order Gemmatimonadales; family JACORV01; genus Fen-1245. The sequence goes on along the minus strand of CAVSQA010000014.1, from coordinate 27,189 downwards.
CCGTACGCGATCGCCGGCGCTCCACACCTTCCTGATGCGGCACCAACCGTCCTCCAGCCGCGCTTCCGCGCCGCGCACGGCGACGTTCATCGCGCCGACCCACCCCGGCTTGCGGAGCAGCAGCGTGAACTCCACCGCCCGTTCGGGGGTGACCGTGAACTCGATGGTGTCGGAGAAGGGGTACTCCGTCTCCTCGACGATCGTGAGCCCTACCCCCGCGTGCGTCCCGCGCAGCCGGCACGGGCCATAGGCGATCGCGGCGAACCCCTCCTCGGGCGCCACCCGCATCCACATCCGGCTGATGAACTGCGGCAGGAACCGCACCGCGTTCGGGTTGCAGCAGCAGGCCACGTCGTCGTGCGTGGGCGAGAAGTCGTGGCGCCCTCCGAAGTCGCCCCGGCCGTAACTGTCGAGGCGGTGCGCGACGGCCGAGATGCGCGTATCGGCGGAGAGGTAGGCGATGGCTCGGCCGTCGGGGAAGCGCGCGCCCTGGGCGGCGTTGAAGGCGAGCTTCTCCAGCCGGTCGCCCAGCTCCGCCCGGCCCAGCTTCTGGATGGCGCTGGTCAGGCTGAAGGACAGCTCCGTGGTGGTGCAGTACTCGTACCCCGCCTCGGGCATGGGCGCGCCGTGGATGGTCTCGTCGCCCATCAGCGCGCCGCTCGGCACGCAGTTGTACTCGAGGCGGCGCAGCGCGCGGTCCACGACATCCGAGGACACGCGATCGGGAGCGAGCTGGCCCACCCAGAGCAGGGCGCGCAGGTGCTCGGCGGTGTGGACCGCGTGCCCGCGGAAGAAGTGCCGGACATCGGCGAGGTTCGGCAGCGCCAGATCGTCGTTCGGGAACGGCAGCGGCATGCTCGAGAACTGGTCGTAGAGCCTCACGCCGGCCTCGGCGACGCCCGGGTGACCGGTGTTGGCGTGCAGCCACTCGAGCACGTCGAGGTAGCAGAGGCCATGCGTGAGGCCGGTGATCTCGTCCCAATGGACGCGGTCGCCGCGGCGGAAGTACGGCGGGCCAACGCCGAGGTGCCACAGCGTGAGGTCCGCGGCGCGCCTCAGCGCCTCCATCACCTCCGACTCGCCCGTCGCCTCGAACTGGGCGATCAGCGGCAGCAGTGCGCGGCTCTGCGCCCACAGCTCACCGTTCTCGCCGTCGGCGTGCTGGTAGCGCGCGTCGGGCGCGTAGATGCCGATGTAGCCGTCGTCGTCTTGCGTCGCGAGCAGGCCGGCGACCAGCTCGGCCACCCTCGCCTGGTGCTCCGGGGCCTCCGCGAGGTGGGCCATCATCACGTAGCCCCACAGCCAGTTGCCGCGGGTCTCGGCGTCCCACCACGCCCTGGGGTCGTCGGAGGAAGGGATGCGCTCGCGGAACAGGTCGTTGGCCGCGTGCAGCGACAGCTGGTCGAGGCGGGAGGCGAACCCGCCCTCGAGGTCCCGCCGCAGCTGCGCCAGGAGCCAGCCCAGCGGCCGCACCGCGCCCAGCGGCAGCGGGTGGAACGCCGGCCGCGGGGCCATCAATGTCGAGCCCCGGCCGCGTGCCGGCGAACCGGCGTGCCGGCGTCCGCAGCCCGGGAGTCCGCTCTGAGCGACCGGAGGGTCGCCGCCCGGTCCTCGCGGCGCCGCAGCTGCCGGCGGTACTCGCTCGGGTTCATCCCCCGGAGCGCGAGAAACTGGCGGTTGAAGTTCGACATGTTCTGGTAGCCGCACGCCAGGGCGACCTCCGTGACGGTGCGGCTGGTGCCGCTCAGCAGCCGGCAGGCTTCGTTGACGCGCAGCGTGTTGACGAATCCCACGAAGGTCTTCCCCGTGGCCGCCTTGAAGAACCGGCTGAACGCCGGGGGGCTGAGCCCGACTCGCCTCGCGATGTCGGCCTGGCTGATCTCCTCCGTCATCTTCTCCCGCACGTAGCGGTGCACCGTCTCGATCCGGCGCCGGTTGGCGGGGTTGATGTCGTTGTTGAGCTGGTAGTCCTGCGAAGCCAGGAGCGAGGTGTCGCCCGCGGCCGAGAGGATGGCGAGGACGTCGAGCAGGCGGGCCATCCGGCGGAGCCCGCGCTGCCGGGTCATGCCGAGCAGCTCCGGCCCGACCTGGCGCGCGGTGGAGGCGCCGAAAGAGATGCCGCGGCTCGCCCTCCGGAACAGCTCGCCCACCGCCCGGGCGGCGTCCAGCGCGAGAAAGTCCTGGCCGAAGCAGTCGGCCCGAAACTGCACCACGACGACCTCGGGTGAGCCGGTCCCGCGTGCGGCGGGCTCGTCGTGCCAGCAGTGCGGAAGCTCGGGGCCCAGGAGGACGAGGTCGCCCGGGCCGTAGGGCCGGATGCTGTCGCCGACGAAGCGCGTGCCCTCGCTGCTGACGACCCAGGTCAGCTCGTATTCCGGGTGGTAGTGCCAGGCGTGATCCACCGCGAAGGTCTCGCAGCGGAAGTGCAGGCACCGAAACGAGCTGTCGGCGTCCGTGTGAATGGACTCGAACTGCGGATCCATCTGCGTCAGCACTCCCGATGATCACATGCACCCTACACCCTACACCCTACACCCGCCTCTTCGCACCCGTCCGGGCAACTGCGTATCGCCGGCCGGTCAACTGACAGGTAGTGCCGGCGGCGCCTGGAATCCAGAATTGGGCCGTACGGGGCTCACGACCCACTCGGGAGGGACTCCATGGACGGCCGCATGCGTTTCACCGTGAAGACGCTGCTGGTGGGCCTGCTCGGCCTGGCCGGGGCGGTCCGCGCGCTTCCGGCTCAGGCGAGGGCCGATTCGGCCGGCGCGTGGACGGCCCAGGACGAAGTCGTCTACCAGATCTTCGTCCGGAGCTTCCGCGACAGCAACGGCGACCGGATCGGCGACCTGCGCGGGATCCAGAACGAGCTGGGATACCTGCACGATCTCGGTGTCACGTCGCTGCTGCTGACGCCGATCAACCCGTCGCCGACCTATCACAACTACTTCGCTTCGCGCTTCGACGGCGTCGACTCGACCTTCGGCGACATGAAGGCGCTCCACGACCTGATCGAGGCCGTGCACGCGCGGGGGATGAAGATCTACCTGGACGAGGAGATCCAGTACGCGGTCAGGGGCAATCCCTGGCTTGACTCGTCGCTGGGACAGCCCGGCTCCCCGTACAGCCACTACATCCTCTATACCGGCCCGAACAACACCGAGCCCCAGGGCACCGTCTTCGGCATCACGGAGCTGCCGGTGTACACTGGGGCCAAGATTCCGGTCGCGGCGGTCAACCTGCGCGACTCCGCGGTGGTCGCCTACTTCCAGAACCTGTTCGCGTCGCTGGTGGATCCCAACCGCGACGGGCGCTTCGACGACGGCGTGGACGGCTTCCGCCTCGATCACATGATGGACAACCTCGACTACACGGGCAGGCTGACGAACCTGTTCGCCGACTTCTGGGCGCCGGTGTTCGCGCGGGCGCGCGCCGTCAACCCGCGCCTCAGGTTCATCGCCGAGCAGGCGGACTGGGGGTACGGGGAGGACTGGCTGACCAAGGGCGGCGCCGACCTGGTGTTCGCCTTCCCGCTCGAGCGGGCGATCGGGTCGCTCAACCGGGATTCGATCGCGGCCGCCATCGTCCAGACGGTCGAGAAGACGCCGCCCGGCAAGGGGCAGCTGATCTTCATCGAGAATCACGACCTGAGCCGCTTCGCGTCGCGGATGGGCGGCGACCTGCGCAAGGAGAAGATCGGTGCCGCGCTCGACGTGCTGCTCAGGGGCACGCCCCTCATCTACTACGGCCAGGAAATCGGGATGAAAGGCGAGCAGTCGCACGCCTGGAACTCCGACGCGAACGACATCCCCGACCGGGAGGCCTTCAAGTGGACGCGACGGGTCGAGGACCCCGGCTCCGCGATCTGGTACCAGGGCACCGGCCCGTGGTGGACCAGCCGCTTCAACCGCGACGACGACGGGATCTCCGTCGCCGAGGAGCGGGGCGACCCGAACTCCCTGTGGTCGTTCTACCGGCGCCTGCTCGCGCTGCGGCGGTCGCGTCCCGAACTGGTGGCCGGTGACGAGCGCGTGGTGGCGACCGACCGGAACGGCGTGCTGGCGGTACTGCGCAGCACGGCGACCCGGGCCAGCCTCCTCCTCGTGAACCTGTCGGACAGCGCCGCGTCGGTGGTCGTGGAGCGTGACAGCCTCCCGGCGTCGCTATCGGCGGGGCGGCTGGTGGACCTGCTTTCCGGCGCGGCCGTGCCGAGGTCGGGCAACGCGCTGCGCGTCGCGCTCCCGGCCTACGGCGTCCAGCTCCTCGCGTCGGGTCGTTGACTACTGCGTCGGGTCGCTAGAGGGGAGGGGACGGATGTCGACTGCACGCGGCCGTGAGAGTGCGCGGGGACCCTGGTTCCCCGAGGTCGAAGCGGTGCGGTACGAGGGCCCGGACACGGCCAATCCGCTCGCCTACCGCTGGTACGATCCGCGGCGCCTGGTCCTCGGCAAGCCGATGGCCGAGCAGCTGCGCATCGCCGTGTGCGCCTGGCACGGCTTCGGCTGGACGGGGAGCGACATGTTCGGTGCGCCGTCCTTCGATCGTGCCTGGCTCAAGGGGAGCGACCCGCTGGAGGTGGCGGGGCAGCGGCTCGACGCCATGATGGAGTTCGTGCAGAAGCTGGGCGTCCCCTTCTACGTCTTTCACGATCGCGATCTGGCGCCGGAGCTTGGCACCCTGGCCGAGAGCCGGAAGGCGTTCGCCGTCATGGTCGAGAAGGCCGCCGAGGCCCAGGAGCGCGCCGGCGTCCGGCTGCTGTGGGGCACGGCCAACCTGTTCGCCCACCCCCGCTACATGGCCGGCGCCGCCACCAACCCCGATCCGGAGGTGTTCGCGTGCGCGGCGCTCCAGGTGCGCGACGCCATGGAGGCGACGAAGCGACTGGGCGGCTCGGGCTACGCCCTGTGGGGCGGCCGCGAGGGCTACGACACCCTCCTCAACACCGATCTGAAGCGCGAGGCGGCGCAGCTCGGCCGCTTCGTCACGATGGTGGTGGAGCACAAGCACAAGATCGGGCTCGACGGCCCCATCCTGATCGAGCCGAAGCCGATGGAGCCGGCCAAGCACCAGTACGACCGCGACGTGGCGACGGTGTTCGGGTTCCTGCAGCGCTTCGGGCTCGAGCAGGAGGTGGGCGTCAACCTCGAGTGCAACCACGCCACGCTGGCGGGCCACAGCTTCGAGCACGAGGTGGCGACGGCGCTCTCCCTCGGCATCTTCGGATCGGTCGACGCCAATCGCGGTGACCCGCAGAACGGCTGGGACACCGACCAGTTCCCGAACGACGTGACGGAGATGGCGCTCGCGCTCTATCACATCCTGAAGGCGGGCGGCCTCACCACGGGCGGGTTCAACTTCGATGCCAAGGTGCGCCGCCAGAGCGTCGAGCCGGTGGACCTGTTCCACGCGCACATCGGCGGGATCGATACGCTCGCGCGCGCCCTGCTCGTCGCCGCCAGGATGGTCGAGGACGGCCGCCTGGAGACAGCTCAAGGCGGCGCGCTACGCGGGCTGGGACGGGGAGCTGGGGCGCCGCCTCCTCTCCGGCGAGCTCGACCTCGCCGCGGCGGCCGACGTCGCGCTCGCCCATCGCCTCGAGCCGGCGCCGCGCTCCGGCCGGCAGGAGATGCTGGAGAACCTGGTGAGCCGGTACGTCCAGGGACCGGCGAAGGCCGATGCGCCCTGACGGGAGCCGCCTCGAGGGCCGTGTGATCGCTCGTCGCCTGGTGATCTGACGTGGCGCGCGCCGGGATCGTCTGCGCCGGCTGCTGGCTGGTGGACGACAACAAGACCATCGCGCGCTGGCCCGCCGAAGAGACGCTGACGAGCATCCTCGACCATCGCCTGGACGGCGGCGGCCCGGCGCACAACGTGGCCATGGACCTGGCTCGACTGGGCGCGCCGTTCCCGATCTGGGGGATGGGGGCGGTGGGTGACGACGCCGCTGGAAGGCTGCTGCTCGACTCCTGTCGCGAGCGTGGCGTGGACTCCAGCCACATTCGCGTTCTCGAGGGCGCCTCGACGTCACAGACCGATGTTATGACCGTCGAGGCGACGGGCAAGCGAACCTTCTTCCACCTGCAGGGCGCCAACGCGCTGCTGCGAGCCGGACCACTTCGACTTCTCGGGCATCCCGGCGCGCATCCTCCATCTCGGCGCACCGGGCGTCCACCGCGGGCTCGACCAGCCCTCGGGCGGCGACGCCAACGGATGGGTGACCGTGCTCCGGCGCGCGCGGGAGGCCGGCTTCCGCACGAATCTCGAGATGGTGTCGGCGGCGCCGGCGGCGATTCAGGCGCTCGTCCGCCCGTGCCTGACGCATCTGGACACGCTGATCGTCAACGACTATGAGGCCGCGGCGCTCACCGATCTCGAGGTGGTCGCCGATGGCCGGCCATCGGCCGAGACCGCGCGCGCGGCCGCTCGGCAAATCCTGGACGAAGGCGTCCGGGAAGCGGTGATCATCCATTTCCCGGCGGGGTCGGTGGCGGCGGCCCGCGATGGCCGGGTCATCGCCCGCCCCTCGCTCCAGGTGCCGAGCGACGCGGTGCAGGGCACGAACGGCGCGGGTGATGCGTTCGTGGCGGGTGTGCTCTACGGCCTCCACGAAACCTGGCCGCTCGAGGAGAGCCTCGACCTCGGTTCCTGCGCGGCGGCGTCGGCCTTGGGCTCCGTCTCGACGACGGCATCCGTCGGCACGATCGCGGAATGCCTCGCGCTGGCATCCCGCTGGGGCTGGAGAGCCTCCGTGTAGCGGGCCGCTGCATCTGGGTGCGCGTCTCGACAACCGCCGGCCGGCCCGTCAACTTGGGGAGGCCCCCATCGCCCGCGGAGACCTCACCCATGCAGAAGCGCGAGTTCATCCGTACCATCGGCGCCGCCTCCCTGGCCCTGCTGTTCGGCGACCGCCTGTGGGCCGAGTACGCGGCACTGCCGCCGCACCAGCTGGCGCAGGACGAGGCGTTCTGGGCCCGCATCCGCGGGCAGTACCTCGTCACCCCCGAGTACATCAACCTCGAGAACGGCTACTACCTGATGCAGTCCCAGCCGGTGCTCGAGGCGTTCATCGGCCACGTGCGCGACATCAACCGGCAGGCCTCGCGCTACCTGCGTACGCGCCAATACGACGACAAGGCCGCGGTGCGGGACCGGATCGCCGTGATGGCCGGGGTCCCGCCCCAGGAGCTGATCATCACCCGCAACACCACCGAGTCGCTCGACACGGTGATCGGCGGCTTCCCCTGGAAGGCGGGGGACGAGGCGGTGATGGCCGAGCAGGACTATGGCGCGATGCTGGATATGTTCCAGCTCCAGGCCCGGCGCGTGGGCATCGTGAACCGGGTCGTCTCGCTGCCGCTGGACCCGCGTTCCGACGAGGAGATCGTGCGGCTCTACGAGAGCGCGATCACCCCCCGCACGCGGCTGCTGATGGTCTGTCACGTGGTCAACATCACCGGCCAGATCCTGCCGGTGGCGAAGATCAGCGACATGGCCCACGGCCACGGCGTGCAGGTGATGGTGGACGGGGCCCACTCCTTCGCCCACCTCGAGTTCGCCGTGCCCGACTTGCACGGCGACTACTTCGCGTCGTCGCTCCACAAGTGGCTCGGCGCCCCGCTCGGCTGCGGCATCCTCCACGTGCGCCACGAGCACATCGCCTCGCTGTGGCCGACCTTCGCGGACCTGAGCAAGGCGGACGACGACATCCTGAAGCTGAACCACACCGGCACGCATCCGGTGCACACCGACCTGGCCATCAACGACGCGATCGACTTTCACCTGGGTGTCGGGATCCGGCGCAAGGAGGCGCGGCTGCGCCACCTGCAGCACTACTGGACCGACCAGGTGCGCGGCGCGCCGGGCATCACGCTCAACACGCCGGCCGATCCGGCGCGCTCCTGCGCGATCGCGAACGTGGGGGTGGCGGGCCACGATCCCACCGCGCTCGCTCAGGCGCTGTTCGACCGCTACAGGATCTGGACGGTGGCCATCGACGGGGCAGGGGTGCGCGGGGTGCGCGTCACGCCGCACCTCTTCACCTCCACCGCCGAGCTGGATGCGCTGGTGCGCGCGCTGCGGGAGCTGGCGGCGTGAGACACGGCAGGGTGCGCGGGGAAGGCGGGGAAGGGCGGGGGGACTCCGCGGAGGAGTCACCGCGGCGTGGGAAACTCCCCGGCGGCTAACGCAGTCCGGTGTCGAACTCGAGCCGCACCGGCGTCAGGCCGCTGGGGCCCACCACCACGCTCTTCGCCTGTGACTGGGGACTGATGATCGGGGCGTCCGAGCCGGGAACGAGCTGGTACGGCCCGGGCTCGAGCGGGACCGTGAAGTGGCCTTGCGAGTCGGAGCTGAACGCCGCCACCAGACGAGGCCCCTGCAGGATGGTGAACCGGGCGCTGAACGGCGCCGAGCAGGGGACGTTGACCTGGCAGACGGGCGTCACGGGAGAGCGCTCGACCGTTCCCGTGAGTCCGGTGCCCAGCGCGGCCGGACCCGCGGCATTGCACGCCGTGAGTCCCAGGGCGACGAGCACGCCGCGCGCCGACCGCACAGCCGCCGGCGAGCCGGCACCACCTGTCGTGATCATCTCCGCATCCTCCCGTTCCCCTGCCGCGCTCGAGCGTGGCGCCGCCCGCCGCGCCTAGTCGTCTGACGCCTGGGGCATGAGCCTCGTCATCGCTGGTACCCCGCGGATGGCGCCGAGGGCCGCGGTCACGAAGACCAGTGCCTCGCCCGCCTTGCCCGGAGGGATGTCCGCCAGGTTGATGCCGAGCGCGTACGCCGCGGCGACCACGATGCCGACCAGCGCCGCGACCAGCACGCCCGTGACGAAGGCCCGCCATCGGGCCCGCTCCTTCCCGGTCCACTTGGCCTGGGCCTGGTGGATCAGTCCTCCCACCAGGCCGCCGGTGAGGGCGGCGATCAGGAATGCCCACGGGAAGACGAAGTCCACGGTGTCGGTGCCCGGCAGGAGCGGCGGGCTCGCGGCCGTCACCGTGTCGTGACCCAGCCCGCGCGAGCGGATGGACGAGACGGCGGTGCCGGCGCGACTCAACGGCACCTGCGGGGACTGCACCTTGCCCTTGGCGGCGGTCACCGTCACGACCAGGGTGTCGGGACGCCCGAAGGCCTGCGTCGTGATGGCCAGCGTGGCATCCTCGAGCCCGAAACCCGCGATGCGCTTGGGGCTCACGCTGAGCTTGAGCGCGGGCCGGAGCACCGGGACCGGAATGGTCACGGCGCCGGTGTCGAGGTCGGTCCGGATGTGCACCATCACGGTGTCGGGCGGCGCCGACAGCGCCACCAGCCGGATGCGCTTGAAGGGCAGGTTGGTGTGGTCGAGCGTGACCTGCGCCGAGTCGAGGGAGTCCGCGGTGGCCGTGACCAGCAGGTGCACCTCACGGCCCAGCCGCTGGATGCTGGCCGGCGCCGTCGCGGAGAGAAGGCCGAGCATGATGGAGCCGGCGAAATCGCCGCGACCGGGCTCGTACCTGAGGCCACCGCCCTCCACCTCCACCGTCGGTCGCGCGTCGAGCACGGCGCCGGCGGCGTCCCGGCCGCTCAACAGGATCGGGATCTCGAAGCGCAGCGAGTCGCCGCCGGGACTCACGTGCTTCGTCGCGGCCGGCGCCGTTCTGAGGACGAAGTACTCGCCGGGGCGAAGGCGCATCGAGTCGACGGTGGCCGGCAGCCGGGTGACCACGTGTCCCTGGACGACGACGCGGGGGGCGGTGGGGCTCGTCCGCGGCACCTGCACGTAGGGCGGGCGCTGGGCGACCGCCCCCAGCCAGGGAATCGCCAGGAGCGCGCCCACCAGCGCGCCGATTCGGTGCATGACGGTCCTCCCTCGGTGGTGCGCTAGCGTCGCTTGCGCCGCACCGGCTTCTTGACCGGCTTCTTAACCGGCTTCTTCACCGGCTTCTTCACCGGCTTGGTGGTCTTCGCGCTTCCCCACGCCGCCGCCAGCAACGCCTTCCCCATCGGCACGCCGAGCCCGGTGCAGGCGTCCCAGCCGGGCCCCGCCGAGAACCCGCCGTTGTCGCCGGCCGTGATGTCCCGGAACCCGGCGGCCTCGGCGGCATAGAGCCGCGCGGCGAGATCGGCCGGCCGGTTGCCGCTCGCCTGGTTGCAGCGCGCGATCAGGCCGGCCCACAGCGGCGCGACGGCGCTGGTGCCGCCGATCGATGTCCACGTGCCGTCCACCAGGACCTTGTAGCCCGTCTGCGGATCGGCGTCGGCGCTCACGTCCGGCACGCCCCGACCCTGCTGGCCCTGCTGCTTCACGATGGACGCCTGCCACTGGGCCGGCTTGAACACCGTCGAGAATCCGCCGCCGGTGGCGCCCTCGCCGACGGACAGGTCGTTCCACACGCTCTCGGTCACGGTGCTGCCGTTCAATTCGAGCCGCGTGCCGCCGCACGCCAGCGCGTGGGGGCTCGACGCGGGGAAGTCCACCGCCTTGCCGCTGCCGACGCCGTCGCTGGCGCCGTCGTCGCCCGCGGCCACGCACACGGTGATGCCCGCGGCGTTCGCCTCCTGCAGGGCCTCGTCGAAGGCCACCCGGGCCTGCGACGTCCACGAGGGCTCCGGGCCGCCCCAGCTGATCGAGATCACCGTCGGCTTGCGCTGCGTGTCGTGCACCGCCGTGGTCACGGCGTCGAGAAAGCCCCGGTCGGTGTTGGGCGCGAAGTAGACGGCGATGGCCGCCTTGGGTGCGACGGCCGCGGCCACCTCGATGTCCAGCACCACCTCGCCGTCGGGGCCGTTCGGGCTGTTGGTGGGCGAGTTGTGCGCGCCGTCCACCGACACGGCCACGACGCTGGCCGAAGCGATGCCCAGCGACTGGAGATAGGTCGTGATCTCGCTCGCGTGGTATCCGCCGCCCAACTCGATGATGCCGATGCACTCGCCGGTGCCGGTGCCCGTGGGGAAGTCGTAGATGCCCGCGAGCTGGGTCGGCGGGTACCCGCCCGGCGGGGCCGCGCGCGGCGCGGCGGCGCCCGCGGCGCCCGACGCCTGGCCGCCGGCCAGCCGGAAGTGCGGCTTGGCCTGGGCGCGGTCGTCGAGGCCGAAGACGCCCGTGACGATGGCCGCCAGCTCGCCCGGCACCGTGACGGCGCCGGTGCGGTGGCGGAACCGGACCGCGTTCCGCTCGGCGGTCTCGAGCGCGACGCCGAACGCTTCCTCCATCGCGCTCGCCGGCCCCCGCAGGACGACGGTGCGCCGCGGCAGGCTCACCTCCACCACCGCTAGCCCCGCGTGGTGCGCGAACCGCTCCACCTTCCGCACGTCGTCCGCGCTGGCGCCCACCGCGCGGGCGAGCGCCTCGCGGCTCAGGGGGCGCCGCGCGGCTCCGCGCTTGGCGCCATAGACCTTCTTGGCCTCGCGGGACGAGGCCGCGCGCAGCCGCAGCGTGACGTCGATGACCGCGCGCGCGTCCACCGGGCCCACGCGCCGCGCGTCGGGGGTCGCCGCGCGCTCGCTGCCCTTGATCGCGACACGGGATTGCTTGGGGCTCATCGGAATCCTCCTGGGGCCGGGCCGATGCCGCGGGTCACGCCGGGCGCAACGGCGACGTCAGCGTCCCTGGTCGACGGTGAGATGTGGTGTGGGTTGTAGTATGACGCCCGCGCCCGGGGGAGGAAAGGCCGAGTCCCCGGGCGCGCGGCGCGGCCTCCCGGCCGCCCGCCCCGCCGCGCCCGCGGCGGGGAGCCGGGTCCCCAGCCGCCACCCCGGCGCCACACCGCGCGGCGGCCGGACGACCCGTCAGCGGCTGCCGGGTCCCGCGACGAGTCCCCGCGCCTCGAGCAGCGGCTGCACCACGGGGTCGCGTCCGCGGAACGCGCGGTACATCACGGCCATGTCCCCGCTGCCGCCGCGCGAGAGGATCATGTCGCGGAACCGCTGGCCGTTGGCGCGCGTCAGGCCGCCGTGCTCCGTGAACCAGGCGTAGGCGTCGTCGTCCAGCACCTCGCTCCACAGGTAGGCGTAGTAGTTCGCGGAGTACCCGCCGCCCCAGATGTGCGCGAAGTAGGTGCTGCGGTAGCGCGGCGGCACCAGCGGCAGGTCGACGTGGAAGCGCGCGAGCGCCGCGGTCTCGAACGAATCCACGTTCGCCTGCTGCGGCCCCGGCGGCAGCGTGTGCCACGCCATGTCGAGCAGCGCCGCCGCGACGTACTCGGTGGTCTCGAAGCCCTGATTGAACGTCCGCGCCCGCTTGATCTTGTCCACCAGCGCCGCGCGGCATCGGCTGCGCCCGTCTGGTAGTGCCGGGCGTAGTGGGCGAACACCGTCGGGTACAGCGCCCAGTGCTCGTTGAACTGCGACGGGAACTCCACGAAGTCGGTCGGCACGTTGGTGCCGGCGAGCCGCGGGTACGTCACGTGGTCAGCAGCGCGTGCAGGCGCGTGGCCGAACTCGTGGAACATCGTCGTCACGTCGTCGTAGGTGAGCAGCGCCGGCTGGCCCGCGGCCGGCTTGGTGAAGTTGGCGACGTTGAAGACGACCGGCTTCGTGCCCAGCAGCGGCGAGCCGTCCACGAACGTGTCCTCCCACGCGCCGCCCTCTTGTTGTCGCGCTTGAAGTAGTCGCAGTAGAAGAGGCCGATCGACGTCCCGTCGGCGTCGAACACCTCGAACACGCGCACGTCGGGCTGGTAGACCGGCAGGTCCTTGCGCTCCTTGAAGGTGAGCCCGTAGAGCTGGTTGGCCGCGTAGAAGACGCCGTCCTGCAGCACGCGGTTCAGCTCGAAGTACGGCTTGATCTGCGACTCGTCGAGCGCGTACTGCGCCTTGCGCACCTGCTCGGCGTAGTACTGCCAGTCCCACGGCTGCAGCGTGAAGCCGCCGTGCTGCGCGTCGATCAGCGCCTGCATCTCGGCCGCCTCGCTCGCGGCCTTGGCGGTCGCGGCCGGCACCAGGTCGGTCAGCAGCTTGATCGCCGCGTCGGGGCGTCTTCGCCATCTGGTCGTCGAGCACGTAGGCGGCGAGCGTCGGGAAGCCGAGCAGCCGCGCCGCTCGGCCCGGAGCTGCGGCGAGGCGCATGATGATCTGCCGGGTGTCGTTGCTGTCGCCCTGCTCGGCGCGCGTGGTGGACGCCTCGAACAGGCGCTCGCCGCAGCGCGCGGTTCGGTCAGCTCGGCCTGGGCCGGCTGCTGCGTCGTGTTCTGCAGCGGCAGCACCCACTTGCCGGCGAGCTTGCGGTCCCTCGCCGCCTCGCGCGGCGGCGGCCAGCTCCGCCCGCGCTCAGGCCGGCGAGCTGGGTCGAGTCCGTCGACGACGACCGCGCCGGCCTTGGTGGCGGCCAGCAGCCGCTTCTGGAAGTCGGTGCGTGAGCGTCGCCTCTTCCTTGTTCAGCGCGCGCAGCTTCGCCTTGTCCGAGTCGCGAGAGCAGCGCGCCCGCGCGCACGAAGTCCGGTAGTAGCGCTGCACCAGGAACTGCTGCACCGAGTCGAGGCCCAGCGTCGGCGCGGCGGTCGTAGACGGCTCTTGACCCGCCGGAACAGCGTGTCGTTCAGGAAGATGGCGTCGTTGTGCGCGGCGAGCCTCGGCGCCTCCTCCGTCTGCACCTGCTGGAGCGTGTCGTCCGTGTTCGCCGGGTGAGCGCGAAGAAGACCTTGGCGGCCCGGCGGAGCAGGGCGCCCGAGCGTTCTCCAGCGCGACGATCGTGTTGTCGAAGGTCGGCGCCGCCGTGTCCGCCGCGATCGCGGCGACCTCCGCGAGCTGCTGGCGCATGCCTTCCTCGAGCGCCGGCTGGTAGTCGGCGTCGTGGATCTTGTCGAACGGCGGCGCCTGGTCGAACAGCGGGCTCGGCCGTGGCGAAGGGATTGGCGCTGGTGAACTGCACGGAGCCGGCGCGGCCGCAGCCGAGCAGGATCGCGGTGACGGCGATCGCGAGACGACGACAGCTGGCCATGGCGAGCCTCGATGAACCGTTCACGGGACGGGTGGCTGCTCGAATCACACTACCAGGCTACGTGCGCGCTACGTCACCACGATCGAGTCGTCGGTCCCGTGCGGGTTCGGGTCGTAGCGGTCGGCGGCCCAGTCGTTCTCCCAGCGGGCGCCGTCGATCAGGTACCGGAAACGGAACTCGCGGCCCGGCGCCAGGTCCAGCGTGATCCGCCAGGTCCCGTCGCGGAAGTGGCGCATCGCCCGCGCCTTCCACGCCGTGAAGTCCCCCAACACCTGAACCGCGGCCGCCTCGGGCTGCGAGAGCACGAACGTGACTCGGACCTTGCCCGTCTTGACCATCCGCTTCTTGGTCAGCATGCGTGGTCTCCTTCGCGTCGATCCGCGATCCGCGCGCCCCCCTCCCCCCCCCCCTCCACCCGGCCGCTACTCCACCATGCGCCCCGTGGTGGCAGTCGGAGCAGAGCATCGCCCGCCAGGCCTCCCCGATGTCGACGGGGTGCGTGAAGTCCAGTCCGGCCGAGGCGACCGTGCCCGCCGCCGGGCCCGGGCCCTGCGCGACGATCGTGTGGCAGGCGGTGCACTCGTGCGTGATCGTCCGTGCCGTCCGCGGCTGGCGTGGTTGCCGTCGTGGCAGCGGAAGCAGCCGGGGGAGTTCTTGTGCCCGATGTTGTCGGGGTAGACGCGCCAGTCGACCTTCATCCCCGGGAAGAAATTGTGCGCGTAGATGGCTCTGCACTTCCGCGACTCGCCTGGCGGATGCGCGCGCCGCCGTGGCCGCCAGTCCCGGATACGCGGAGTCGTAGAACGCGGCCAGGCTGGTGGCGATGCCGCGCGAGCGCGTCGGCGGTCGTGGCGTACTGGCCGGTCAGCGCCCGCACGGCCTGGCGCTTGATGAACGGGAGCGTGGAGTCGATCCGGCCGGTGCTGATCGCGAGGTTCACCGACGTGGCCGGGCGCGTTGTAGATGTGCGTCGGCCGGTTGTGGCAGTCGATGCAGTCCATGGCCCGCGGCCGCGCGGCGGCGAGCTGCGCCGCGGTGAGCGGGCTCGCCGGTGGACTGGTACACGGTGACCCGGCCGTGGGCGTCGGTCAGGCGCACCCACGGGATGTCCTGGCGCTGGCTGTCGGTGGCGACGTACTCGATCCGGTTCGCGATGTTCATGTGCCAGTGGATGCCGCCGGCCGGGCCGAAGGCCGGATCGCCGCCGCCGATCGTGCAGCAGCAGCCGGATCGTCCACGGCGAGTTGTGCTCGTCGGACAGGTAGTGCGGGATGCACCCGCTCGGCCGCGCCGTAGAACTTCCGCGGCCAGTGGCACTGCTCGCAGGTCTCGCTGGGCCGGGCGCAGGTTCTTGATCGGCGTCGGAATGGGGCGCGGGTACCGGCCGGCGATCGTGGCGTACACCTGATAGGCGCCGGAGAGCTTGGACTTCACGAACCAGCTGGCGCCGGGGCCGATGTGGCACTGCGACGCAGGCGACGCGGGCGTGCGGCGACTCCTGGTAGGCGGTGTACTCCGGCTGCATGACGGTGTGGCAGGTCGCGCCGCAGAACGCCACCGACTCGGTGAACTCGTAGGTCCGGTAGCTGCCCAGCGCCGTGAGCATCAGGAACACGAAGGTGGCCACGCTGACGCCGATGAACGCGCGTCGCTGGCGCGGGACATTGAGATCCAGGCGCGGGTAGCGGGGACCTCGCCCGGCTTCATCCGGCGCCGCCGGCGCGCGTTCCCGCCAGGCGCCGACCGCGATGAGCACCAGCCCCGCTACCAGGAAGGCCGGGGCGATGAGGTAGGTCAGGATCCCGAGGTACGGGTTGCTGAAGCCGAGAAAGGAATCGACCGAATTTATCCACGGATCAGGCACAGGATTTTGTTTTCGAGCTATCTTCGTGTACCACGCCGCGCGGATTGTGGGGATGCTCCATGGATCAGGGATTTGCGCAGGGCATTCGGTTTGCAGGGGATAGCGGGGCTCCGACGGTCGCGAGTGCATTAGGAATGACGCCGGGCGGCACCACGTTTTTGCAATGGGATTGGCAGCTTATTCCGGAGTCTGACACGAAAAATCATAGGATTCGCAGTGCTACACTCACGCCTATTGCGCCACGAATCTTTCGAAGATGCGGTTTGCGCGCATTATTCCGATCGGTTGGGAATTGGCGGCCAATTCGCCGGCGAATATCTTTAAAAATGGACGATATGTCACGCTTGGAGAAGTGGTGAAAGGATTTAACGATTGCGATAAAGATAATCCGGTGGCTGATGCGGCGCACCCGTGGTGCCACCTCATCGATCCGGCCTGGGTGCTGACTGCGCCGCCGTTTAAATGCCAGTTGAAAGGCTTCGGCGATAGCGTCTATCCGAGTATTTATCCGCTTCGTTCACAAGAATGCTCGGATGCGCAGCCATTGTCACGTACGCAGTAACTTTCTATCTTCTCAAAGGAATTCTCGCAGAAGACAAAACCATCCTTGAAAATGTGCTCCCTTCGCCAATCAAAGAAATAGTATTGAGGCACATCTGACAGACAATTCATGAAACCACATATTGCAGTGGGCAAAGGCTGTTTACTTTCCGAAAGAGTGCTCTCCTCTCACGACTCGCATGGGGGATTCTCTAACACAATCTTTTTCTCGTGTGTTGGTAGTATTCAGCGTATTAATTCAACGTTTGCACTCATTGCACTTCCAGGTCTGCACGGCACACTCATGAAACAGGGACGACCAGTCGGAACTTTGCTTCTGGGGCCGTGAAAAAGCCGGCGAAGAGAGCGGTCCAAATGAATGCTTGAATTGATTTGTAAGATGAAGGGGTCGCATGAGTCTATCTTAGACTTTCGAGAGACCGGCAATAAGCGGAAAAGGGACACGGGAGAACGAGCATTACAGCCGAATACCGTCCTTAATTCAAAGAGAAACGTTTCGAGATTTGTTTTTGTAGCGCACCCCGAGATAAATTCTATTCAGAATATGAGTAATGTTTTCACAACTCAATGCTTCTACAGCAACTGCCGGCAGAAATGGGTGGGGCTGACTTTTCCGGGTCCCGCCGGATGTCGAAGACATGACGTATTGCTTCCTTCTTGCTCTTCATCGCAGATTCTCCGCAATGATGGCTCTGGTGCTTCCAGTATCGGAGGCGGCAGGAAGCATGCGGTAATCATCGACCGATTTATCGCAGGCCGGGATTGGGAAAATTTCGACCTTCTAGATCGGGATCATGCTCTTTTCCGCAAGCTTTCCGCGAGACACTTACCCATCGACTCTAGCCCGTCCATTGATCCGATCGAACCGAAATTTGGGACAGCCAAAAAGACAAAACTCCTGAACCGCCTGCTCCTTAACCGGCGGGAGAAATCACCCGTAGTTCAATGTGCGAGTAAGGACAGGTGAACGCGGTCGCATCATTATCTGTAATCCTGGTTAATTATAAACGTGGTGACCTAACGATAGAGTGCGTTCACTCGTTGGAAGAAAGCACATATGAAGACTTTCAGGTCATCATCGTCGACAACGATGGGACCCACGATTCCACCGAAAAGTTGAAGTGTGGCTGCCCAGGAGCCATCGTCATCCCGGTAGAGAAGAACCTTGGGTTTGCCGAGGGAAATAATGTGGGTATTCGATACGCACTCGGGACCGGCAGCAAAATGGTTCTTCTTCTAAATAACGATACCATCGTTCATAGTGACCTCCTCAAGAATTTGGTTGAAACGGCGTGTGGAGATAACCTGCTTGGAATAGTTGGCGGCAAGATTTATTATCATGACGCTCCGAATACACTATGGTTTGCAGGCGGTCATTTAGAGATCGACAAAGCCTTCGGAACGCACTTGGGATTAGGAAAAAGGGATGATGGGTCATTTGAACTCGCAACACAGAGCGATTACATAACGGGATGTTGCTTGCTTGCAAAACGGGAAGTGTTTGAAAGTGTTGGGTTACTGGATCGTCAGGCTGGTTGTGATGATGAAACCCAGACAAAGCCACCACTTTAATGCGCGCATCTCTCCTCCTTATTCACCGTGAAGCTGTAGTTCTTATAACTTCATACCGGTGCAATATTTGCGCGGTTTGGCATTTTCCGAGCATGAAATGCTGCACCACGATACTGCCCCAGTACATCTTTTTCATCACCTGGAGATCACTTACGCGCCGGGCTTTTTGAACCTGGCGCCGTTTGCCGAAAAAGCGGAAAAACACGATGGGAAACTGGAATTGCACCTTCAGCGCCGCCGGTCCGCGACGCCAGTCTCCGCGCAGCAGTGAAATGAAGATCGTACCCCACTCAAAGAGAATTCTTAAGGGCAAAATCCAGACCAGATTACGCCAGGGAATAATTCTTCACGAGGCAAGCCAGGCTATTGCGGTGGTTCAAGTACATCTTCCAGCGCTCGGTATTGGGCAATGTCTTGCCGGAATAATGGTACACCACCGCCTGAGGAACGCGCACGCCGTTGTATCCCGCCAGGTGCAGACGCCAGGCCAGATCCACCTCTTCCATGTGCGCAAAATAGTCCTCGTCCAGCA
The DNA here is from genome assembly GCA_963729955.1 of uncultured Gemmatimonadales bacterium. Taxonomy (GTDB): domain Bacteria; phylum Gemmatimonadota; class Gemmatimonadetes; order Gemmatimonadales; family JACORV01; genus Fen-1245. The sequence goes on along the minus strand of CAVSQA010000014.1, from coordinate 8,746 downwards.
GCCCCACTTCATCCAGAGCCCGCCGCCGAAACAGTGCCGCGGTGCCGCACGCCCAGAAGATCTGAGAGGGCGCGTTGAATTGCCCCTTATCCTTCTCCATGGCCATGAACACCCGGCCAAAGGCGAACGGATACCCCAGGATGTCTATCAGACCGCCGCAGGCGCCGGAATAATCAAACAGTTCGCGATCGTTAATATTCAGCAGCTTGGGTTGCGCCAGAGCGACCTGGGGATCGCCGTCCAGAGCCCGCACCAATTCCCCCAAAGCCTGTCCTTCCATGACCGTATCGTCGTTCAGCAGCAATACGTATTCGCTGTCCGACTGACGGATCCCCTCATTGCAGCCGCCCGGCATAGCCCCGGTTCTCACTTAAGGCCAACACCCGCACCGCGGGGAATTCCGCCGCCACCATCTCCCGGCTGCCGTCGGCGGAAGGTTATCCACCAGGACAACTTCGTAGTCCTTGAATTCAGACTGAAATATACTGCTCAGACAGTCCCGTAAAATCGCCACACCCTTCAAATGGGGGATGATGATGGCCAGACGGGGCGCAGACGGCATCAATGCCCTCCGGGTCGGCCACGACCGCCCCTGCGGGGCGGACGCCAGCTTTGCGATACTTCTCCAACCTCGATTTGGCCTGAGTATCCGTAGGATGAGCCGTCGTCCATTGTTCCAACAAATGTACCGCGCCGGCACAATCGCCTTTTTTATCGTAAACCATCAGCAGTCCGCCGACGGCCGACCCGTCATTGGGATTGCGCGCCATCATGTTCTGGAAAATACCGGCGGCCTGGTCGTATTGATCCATCTGCAGGTAAGTGGTCCCCAGCTTGGTCTCCAACTCCGGTGTCAAGGTCGTGGATTTGACTTGAGCCAGCATTTGGTTGGCCAGGTCATCCTGGTGCATTTGGTGATAGGCCACCGCGACTTCCAACTTCATCTCCGGATCGGAATTGACCTTCAGGACCTCGTCGAACTGCTTCTTGGCGGCGGTGGCGTCATTCAACCACTGCAGATAAACCGCTCCGTAGCGGAAGCGCTGTTCCACTGTCAGATTGGGTTGGGCTGCCAACCGATCCACCCGTTTGCGCAACTCGTCCGGTCGCCCCAGATCCATGTACAGGCGACCCAGGTGCAGAGTGATCTCATCGGAACGTGATGGGGATCACCTCCTCCGGGATATCCTTCTCCATGCAATCCAGCAGGTAGAGGACTTTGTCGTGGTCGGAGAACTGATCGAAGGGGATGTTCGATTCGTTCTTGATGGTGCTGGCGTTATAAATCACGGTGCCCGGTTGATTGCGTTCCAGATAATACGTGGCCAATTGCAGGAAGGCGCTGCGGTAGTTTTGTAACAGCCGATAGACATTGTCATCGTAATGAACATGCTAGGGTCATCCAGACCGCGGAAATAGCCATTGAACTTGGTCAGCAGGTTGTAGCGCATCTTATCCGGATCAATCTCTTACCCGCTTCCGGATTTACGCGGAAAGCCAAACCTTTCCATCGTGAGATGGTCGCGCAGATTCAGCATATTGGAGGTGGACACCGTCACGGCGAAATAAACCGGCCGCTTCCATTTGGCCGCACGGATGATGTCTATGATCATGATGTCCTGCACCCGCAGGAATTTGTTCTCGCCGGTATCACTGGCGCCGGTGGGCACGTGCATGGTCGCCGGAATGTCCCAATCAAAGCCCCCCTTGCCGTCAGGACCTTCCAGATGCACAACCGTAGGACGCTTGGGATCATTCTTGGGCCAGTAGCGCGCGCGCAGGGCTTCCATGTCATGCTGATCCAGGTAGCGATTGATATAATCGTCACTGAAGGTCATGGGGACCTTGGGATCGGTGTGTTTGAGTTCCAGAATATACCATCCGGTATTCAGCAAGGACAGGTTGACGATGCGCACGTCCTTGCGTACGTGCATCACCTCCTGCAAGTACCACAACGGGAAAGTGTCGTTGTCGCCATTGGTGAACATCACCGCATTGGGGGCGCAAGATTCCAGCATATTGCGGGAATAATCCCAGGCCACGTAATTGCCTTTGCGACTCTGCCCTTTGTAGCTCTTGGCCAACATGTTGATCGGCAGCGCCAATAACAATACAATCAGCGCCGCCGTGACCAACCCTTGAGCTTTCTGGCGTTTTTTCAGGTCTGCCAGCCACGTCAGCAGCCCTTCGGCCCCGATGGCAATCCAAATGGCAAATGCGTAGAAACTGCCCACGTAAGAATAGTCCCGCTCTCTTGGCCGAGGGTTATCCTGGTTGACGTATATGACAATCGCCAACCCCGTCATGAAGAAGAACGCGAGCACTACCAAGCGCCCGTCGGCGATCCTTCAAGGCGTGATGTGCCACTCCCCATAGCCCTAAAATCAACGGCAACGCATAGAATTCACTGAACTTGACGCCCGCGCCCTGGAAATCCCCTTCCATCCCTACGAAATTCCACAGAAAATAACGGTTGTACATATAGTTGATCTGGTAACGCCAGAAGTAGTCAATTTCGCTGGTGTAGTTGGGGTCATTATTCCAGCGGCGCGTGAGCAGCGGGATGTCGCCGTATTGCTCCCGATTCTCGTAAGACAGGAAGCGTTCGACGTTGTCGGGATTATTCTCGTCAATGGGAAAATTAAGCGAAGAACGGATGAAAATATAGGTCCGGCGGTGGAATTGCCGATGATCACCAGCAGAACAGTCACCAGCGACAACGACAGGACCCGCTTGTGATCGCGCAGACGCGTAATAACACCCCAGTACGACTGCGCCGATAATCAGAATCGGAATTACGACACTATACTCCGCCGAACCGGGGAGCCACTTGATAATCCCGATATAAACCGTGAAGAAACCCGCGCCGGATATTCCCACGACGGCCAGGAAGCCGGACCAGGAAGAACTTAAACCGGCGGAAGTAAGAAGATCACCAGCGCTATGACCGGAATGGTCAGCAGGTTTTCCATGTGCACGCCGATAGCCAGCCCGATGATATAGGCGATAATCAACAGCAACCGGTCGCTGTGCGGGTCATCCGCCCGTTCCACCAAGCCGATAAGGTAGATGACGATGGCCGTCAAAAAAATACTGGCGGCATAGACTTCCGCTTCACCGCATTAAACCACTGGCTGTGCGTGAAAGCGAACGCCAACGCCCCCACCGCCGCCGCGCCGTACACGATCAGAGCGTCGAACAGGTTCTGTTCTTTGCCGCGATAAAGCCGGATTAATTTAACCGCCGTCAGGAACAGCAGCATCACCGCCAGCGCCGATACGATGGGGCTGATCAGGTTCACCGAGCGCCGGGATCGCCGAACGGCATCAAGCTGAAGAGGTGCCCAAATAGCAGGTAGAGGGGCGTTCCCGGCGGATGCGGCACGCCCATGATCATGGAAGTTGCGATGAAGCTCGCCGCAATCCCAGAACGAGAGCGTGGGCGCCATCGTGCTGAAGTAGGTGATGAAGCTGATCAGGAAACATGAGGGCGGCCGACGCCGCGGTGCAATTTTTTCAATTCCATTTAGTAATCCGGAGGATAGACATTCTTGTCTGTCGAGGGTTGTTGCCAGAAGATCCCTTAGCACGGCGTCGGCACATACCGGCCCAGAATGCGCTCTTTCAGGGGATTAAAAGATAAATGTACGAAATTGTTACATCAAGTCAAGCGAAATGTGCAGGGTACGTTGATAAAACCTTATACGGGGTGGCATGCTTCTGGCGCGTTGGGTTTGCGCGACGAAGCATGTACCTCCGGTCATCGTGCGTAAAATCCCACTATGGCCAGATACCCCGCCGTCAGCACCGCCATGATCCCTCCGGCCAACAGTGCCTGCCGGGCACGAACCTGCAGAGCACCGTAGGGCGGACTAAGGGCTTCAGCCCGCAGTCCGCCGATACGACTTGACCGCAAAACCCCGGCAGCGCGAAGGATGACCGTGGGGTAAAGTATGACCAAGATTCATGGCCAACGGCACCGTCAGCCACCAGGAATTTTCCAGGAACCAGTGCGGCGAAGCTCCGCTCCCAGGCGCATGACGTCAGCCAGACGCGCCACGAACACCAGCGCCGTGCCGAAAACGCCCAGCCAGGCTCCGGTATAGGCCGTGCGCGCGGCATGTTCGATGGGTTCCGCCGATTTTATGCCCGTCAACCGGCTGTGCACCGAACTATAGGCCACGTAGATCAAGAAGCCGACATTCAGCCAGGCGGTGAAGCGCAGCCAGGACGTGGGCGGCAGGTAGCGCGATCAACCCCACGCAGCCGATGATCGCCAGAATGGGCAGCACCATGCCTCCCGGCACACGAAAGGGTCGTTCGCGATCAGGATCTTTCACCCTGAGCACGATGATACCTATACTAACAAGAATGAAGGCGAATAAAGTTCCGATATTGGTCAAATCAACCATCTCATTTAAGCTGGTGAACATTGCCGCGGTGCCTACGGCCACTCCGGTCAGTATGGTGGAACCCCAGGGCGTGCGGTATTTCGGATGCACTTTGGCGAAGAGCGGCGGCAGCAACCCGTCCCGCGCCATGGAAAAGAAGATACGCGGCTGCCCCAATTGAAACACGAACAGCACCGCCGTGTGCGCGATTACCGACCCCAGCGCCACGATGAACACCGCCAGCCCACCGATATGAGCGTAATCCAGCGCCAGCGTCAGCGGTTCAGCTTGCTCGGATGACAGCCGGGCGATGATTTCCTGGTACGGGATGATGCCGGTGAACACCGCAGCGACAACAATATAGATCACCGTGCACACGATCAGCGACCCGATGATCCCGATCGGCAGGTCGCGCCGCGGAGTGCGGCTTCTTCCGCGACCGTGGATACGGCATCGAACCCGATATACGCGAAGAAGACGATTGCCGCTCCCGCCGGGATGCCCGCCCATCCGTTCGGGCAAACGGGGTCCAGTTTTGCGGCTTCACATAGTCGCCCCCACGATGATGAAAAAGATCAGCACCATCAGCTTCACAATAACCATCCCGGTGTTGTACCCGGAACTCTCCCGGATGCCAATCACGAGGAGGATCGTGATAAGCGCGACGATGACGAACGCCACGAGATTGAAAACAATCGGGACACCGAAGAGATGCGGGGCACTTTCCAGCAGCCCCGGAATGCCGCGCCGTCCGGAAATCGGTCGAGATCCAGTCCGGAATGATGATCCCGACTCCGGCAACAGCGTCTTGAAATAATTCGTCCAACTGATGGCCACCGCCACATTTCCGACGGCGTATTCGATGATCAGATCCCAGCCGATGATCCACGCGACCAATTCTCCCAGCGTCCCGTAGGAATAGGTGTAGGCGCTCCGGAGATCGGCACCATTGAGGCGAATTCGGCATAGCACAGCGCGGCAAAACCGCAGACGACCCCCGTCCTACGAACGACAGGATCAACGCCGGACCAGCCCCCGGGCGCGCTGCGTCGCCGGCCGCCGCAGTGCCGATCGTCGCGAATATCCCGGCACCGATGATCGCCCCGATCCCCAACAGCGTGATCTGCACCGGCCCCAGCGCTCGCCGCAGCCGCACTTCCGGCCGATCCGCGTCCTTGAGGATGGAGTCCAAGGATTTGATGGAAGAAGATTCCAGGCATGATAGTCGCTCGTTGATCGTTTCTGGTTGATCGTTGCTTGTTAACAAACGATTGGGGTAAAGATACGAAGATTGGAGTGCTGGTTGCAAGGGATATTTGGGTGGGAAAACCGTCTGAACCACGGATTACACGGATGGCGCGGATTTCACGGATTTTTTTCTCTGCGTGCTCTGCGGCTCTGCGCGAAACCTACGACCGCCGCGCAAACCGGTTCTGCCAGAACGGAAATGACCTGCCAAGCATCATTAGGCCGAGCGTACGTTCAAGGCAATTAGCAACACACCAAAAGGATGCAGTGGAGGGGAATTTGGAATGCCCAAATTACTGAAGATGCTGATAGAAATGAATATCCATCCCCAGGATTGATCCAGGTTGCTGGTTAAATTGCCAAGTGCATTATATTCTATTGAATTCGTCAAGGGATACAGCCAGGAATAGATATAAATGAAGAATGCCGACCAGAACGCCACCACAGACAACTTCCCGCCGCAGTCGGAGAAGAGTATCCAGATACTCTATAAATCCAGGGATGGGTCTGTTTGAAGCGGTAAAGGTACTGCTGGTCTTTAACGTAGCGGTAAAGGTCGGGCGCCATAACAGTGTCAGCGTCGTCTATGCGGACGCCCTCGAAGTTGGTGTAGAACCAGCGATTAGCAAAATAATTCCATAGATTTTTCGATTGAATGCCACTCTTGAAGTGGTCACGCCAGCAGGGAAGATACTCTGAAGCATTGAAATCTGTTCGATAATTTGTTCGATAAGCCTTTAAACCAGTCCCCCCAATACCGGTGAAAGAAGGACATGGCGTAAAGTATTTTTCAAACGCATCTTCGGATGGAAATCCTATTGTTACATTAGATAAATCTGCACGAAATAATTTGGTCCAACTGAATTCGAGAACCATTAGAGACAGCGAGAATGTAAGTCCGAATTACTTAGATTAGCACATCGTAAGTCAGATCCAATTAACTTTGCAGCACGCAAATTTGCTCAAGAAGCAAGACAGCTTGGTAAAGTTTCGTACCAGTTTAGAGTTCAGCCTCTTCCAGATTACAATTCCAAAGCTTTGTATTACTTAGATCAGCTTTCTCAAACTCGCCAAATTTTAAGTCTGATATTTCTAAGAATGCTAATTTGAGATTTGCTTGGTTCATTTTTACAAAGGCCATTTTTGCACCTTCAAGATGCGCATATTGTAATGAAATTTCATCACATTCTCGATCCTCTAAGTTAATTCCTCTCAAATCCATACCATAAATTGGGTGGTCTCTATCTCCATGATAGTAAGAAGAATATTGGATTAAATCCATGCTTGACTAAAAGCTCATTGGCAATTTTGTAACAATCATCGGCTTCATCTTCAAATGCGTCTAAATCATTTGCTCCCTTTCGTTTTAAAATATTTACTATTTCGGTTATTAGGGCTTCCTTCCCCTCCACCTCTTCCTGAACCCTTCAATTTCTTCTTTCGTATAAATCGCCATTTCCCACCTCCTGTTATCCCCCCCGTCCCCCCTTGACAAGGGGGGTGACTCCGGGGAAGGTCTTCTTTACCTGGTTACTTGGCTACCTGGTTACTTGGTTACTTGGTTACTTCGTTACCTTCTTCCGTCTGAACCACGGATTACACCGATTTCACGGATTTCACGGATTTTGTGCCGGTTGACCGGTTGGGTTTTGGTTTGGGATCTTTGATGAATCTTTTGAATTTTAGGCTCTTCTCGCCGAAATTTATCAGGGAAACCAGTTTTCCAAATTGTAGGCTTCAAGATAGTTGATCATCTGCGCCTTGTGGGTGTCATTAAGTTCGCTGACAGCCTTAGAGTTCAATTCCAAATGCCCTCCTCGACCATAAAATCCGCTCGTCGCGTGCCAACCTCTTCCTCTTTATAGTAAATTTTCATGTCAACTTCGCGCTGAAAATTCAATCCCATCTCTTCCAGTTCAATTTCCAGGCACCGTTGATAAATAACCTCTTGAAACCCACACCCCAATGCAGAATGCACACGCATAGCGCCCCCAATAATCTTCTCTGTGATCTCCTGATATTTTAACACGCCCTCCTCCTTTTAATCCGTGTAATCTGTGAAATCCGTGTAAATCCGTGGTTCAGACAATGTTTTAATCTGTGAAATCCGTGTAATCCGTGGTTCAGACAAAATTTAATCCGTGTAATCCGTGAAATCCGAGTAATCCGTGGTTCAGACAATGTTTAACTCCGTGATTCAGACGAGAGGGAAGGGGCAAGCCACCCCGCTCGCCCCCCTTTTATACTTCTTCATTCTTCAATCTTCATTCTCCATTCTCCATTTGAAACCCCCTACTTCATAGCCGCCGCCACCCACCCGGCCAGCGGTCCCCACCAGATCCCCAGCAGAATCGTCGGCGTCACGAAGACCAGCGTAAGCACTCCCAGCCCGCCGTCATGGGGATGGGATGCGCTTCGGCGGCGGGTTCGGTCAGGAACATGTCGCGCACCACGCGCACGTAGTACACCAGCGACACCACGCTGTTGCCCACGCCGATCAGCGCCAGCGTCCACATGTTCTCCTTCACCAGTGCCGAGAACAGGTAGAACTTCCCGATGAATCCGGCCAGCGGCGGCAACCCCACCAGCGAAAACAGGAACACCGCCAACGCCAGCGCCAGCGCCGGAGAGGTCTTGCCCAGTCCTTTGATGTGTTCCGTGGTTTCGCCGCCCAGCTTGCGCCCCGCCGCGTCCACCACCAGGAACGCGCCCAGGTTCATGAACAGGTACACGACCAGATAGAACAGCACCGCCTGGTAAGCTTCAAACGTCCCGGCGGCGAAGCCCATGAGCAGTATAGCCCGCGTGAGCAATCGAGCTGTACGCCAGCAGCCGCTTCAGATTCGTCTGGTGCAGCGCGCCCAGGTTGCCGAAGGTCATGGTCACAGCGCTGGCGATGGAAAAGATGAAGCGCGCGTCCACTCCGGCCACAGAGGCTGGAGCCGCAAACACCGCCATCATGCGGAACAGCGCCGCGAACCCGGCGGCCTTAGGACGCCACCGACAAGATACGCGGTGATGGCCGTGGGCGACCCTTCGTAGACGTCCGGGCACCAGAAGTGGAACGGCACCATAGCGATCTTGTACCCCAGCCAGCGATACGTGGCG
>CAVSQA010000013.1:0-38758 GCA_963729955.1 uncultured Gemmatimonadales bacterium | reverse complement strand
CCCGGCCCCGCCGCTGGGACATCGGCTTCATCCGCTCCTTCATGCTGACCTTCGGCGTGCTGAGCTCGGTCTTCGACTACCTGACCTTCGGCGCGTTGCTGTACCTCCTCAAGGCCGGCACCGACCAGTTCCGCACCGGCTGGTTCGTCGAGTCGGTGATCTCGGCATCGCTCATCGTCCTGGTGGTCCGCAGCCGCCGCCCCTTCTTCCGCAGCCGGCCCGGCAAGCGCCTGCTGTGGGCCACGCTCGGTGTCGTGGCGACGGCCCTGGTGATCCCGTTCCTGCCGTTCGCGCCGCTCCTGGGCCTGACCCCGCCGCCGGCTCCCGTCCTGGGTCTGGTCGCGGTGATCGTGGCGCTGTACATCGTCTCGGGAGAGTTCGCGAAGCACGTCTTCTACCGCCACTTCGAGCCGCCGGTCGTCGCCCGCGCTCGCGCGACCGAAGGCACCAAAGCCGAATAGACGGGTCGTCATGGCGGCTGGCACCACCCGGTGTCGGTCCGCCCCTTCCGACATTTTGCTGACAGCGCACGAAACCCCTCGGATGCCTCCGACGCACGTTGACGCCGGGATACCCGCCTCGAGCGGACGTCCCCCGTCACTCGACGGCCACGAAGCACTCTGCGCCCCCCCTTGGAGGAAGTATGGCCAAATCGACCTGGTTACTCGTGACGCTGCTGGTTGCCGCAGCCGGATGCGACGAATCCACCACATCCGTCAAACCCGCCACTTCACCAGCAGTCACTTCGTCCACCGCTCCGGTGAGCGCACAACTGCTGTCGCGCCGCGGTGAGCCGAGCCCTCTGGTGCTGACCGGCACGGTTACGTACTGGACCTACGCGCCCAGGATCAGGACGCTGCTGCAGGACGCCCCGTTCGTGGTGCCGACGCCGGGGACGACCACCACGTTGGAATTCCTGGCGAACAACATGGTGAGATTGCAGCTGCACGAGGACCACACGGCGGCCGGCGAGGGCGATCGCTATACCACTCTCGAGGGCACGCTCAAGCACAACGGCGATCTGACGCTGGAGTACGTGAGCATGGTGCCGGCGCAGCCGTTCGGCACCGTCCCGGAGTTCCTGACGTGGCTGGTGCAGTTCCACAGCGGCTGCACCATCACGTCGGGGGACTTCCCCACGTACCACGGGCGCTTCGACGGCGAGGAGCTGGTGGCGGCGGCAACGTTCAACTCGGTGTGTCCCGGGCCTTCGGGGACACCAGATGCCCCGCTCTTCCCGGTGCCTGTAGTCGGACGGGATGGGCACACGCTGACCCCGGTGAGCTGGGCCTGGAAGATCAACCTGCGGGTGCCCAGGCACCACGACGACCACCGCGAGGGCCACGACCGCTAGTTCGCTCTGCAATCCGTCGCTCGTCGAAGGGAGCGGGCCCCGCGGCCCGCTCCCTTCTTGTCGTTCCCCGCGCTGTGCCTGCATCGCTCGGCCCACTCGAACGCTGGTTGACGGTACACTGGCGGCGGCGTCATATCTTTGCGGAAGCGCACGCCAGATCCCCTCCGGCAGACTCCGCCTGGGATGCCGCCGTGCAGCCGCGGGTGAAGGTTATGCATCGGCTCCTGTTGCTCGGCACGCCACAAATCCGTAACCCGGCGGGGTTGACCCTCAGCCGGCTGATGCAGCCGCGGCCCATGGCGCTGCTGTCGGTGCTGGCCGTGGGGGGCGCTCACGGGGCCACCCGTGACCGGCTGGTGTCGCTGCTGTGGGGAGAGGCGGGCGAAGGTCGGGCCCGCCGCAACTTGTCGGAGTCGCTCTACGGCATCCATCAGGACCTCGGCAACGAAGCGATCGCCGCGGTGGGGCAGGTGCTCCACCTCAACGGCGACGTCGTCTCGACTGACCTCGCGGAGTTCCTCGCGGCGCTGCCGGCGGGGGATCGTGCGGCGGCCGTGGACCTGTACCGCGGCCCCTTCCTCGAGGGATTCCACGTCGCCGAGGCGCCGGCCTTCGACGAGTGGCTCAGCGCGGAGCGGCAGCGCTTGGCGGGGCTCCACTCTGAGGCCCTGGAGGCTCTGGCCCGGGCGGCGGTGGCGGCGGATGACCATCCGGCGGCGGCGCGATGGTGGCGAAGGCTGCTGGCGGCGGACCCGCTCAGCTCGCTGGTGGCGATCGGCCTGGCACGGGCGTTGGCGGCTACGGGTGACCGTGCGAACGCCATGGAGATCCTGGTCAGCCACAGCGCGCTGCTCCGTGCCGAATTGGGGATGGACGCGGGGCGCGGCGTCCTCGAGGCGATGGAAGAGGTCCGCGCTGCAGGTTCCTCGGCTCCGCCCAGTGGCGCGAGGTTCGCGCCACACCTGATGGTTCCGTCCGAGACCGTGCCGCCTCCGGACGAAGCCGCGCCCTCGCCTTCCGCCTCCCGCCCCGCGCAGATGCCGACTGCCGCCGCGAGCCTGCTCTCGTCCGGGCGCCGTCGCGCTCGCCGCCATGGGTACGGTCGCCGCGACGGTGGTCATCGGCCTGGGGATCGCGCGCGTGCTGCGGCCCGAGCCGCCCGTCATCACGGCAACCGACATCATTCCCGTAACCAGTGAACGGGGGTTCGAGTTCGGGCCGGCCATCTCGCCCGACGGGAGGGAGGTGGCGTTCGTCGCCGGCCCGATCGGGCGTCCGCGCCTGGTGATCAGGAGCGCCGGCGACGCCAGTGGGAGCGGGGAGGTCCGCCTCAGCGATACGGTGCCGGGGACCCAGTGGTACCCGAGCTGGAGCGCAGACGGCGAATTCGTGCGCTTCCTGGGAGCCGGCCTGCGGTGGAACGAGGTCGGCAGGCTGGGCGGAGCCGTGCGGTCGGTCACATTGCCGCCGCACGCGTTTCTCCCGGCGTGGTCCCCGGACGGGGCGCGCGTGGCATTCGTTATCGCCGACACGATCTTCAGCGCCACGATGGCCGATGGCGTCAGGCGCGTCGTGACCGTCCACCGCGATTCGGTCCTGGATCTGCACTCTCTGGCCTGGTCGCCGGACGGGGACCGGATCGCCTTCGTGTCGGGCAATATCGACTGGCTGTACAGCGCCAACGTGGGTGGGTCCGCCATCTGGGTGGTGAATGCCGCGGGAGGCGAGCCGCATCGGCTGACGACGAACGAATTCCTCAACGCCAGCCCCGCGTGGCTCGATGCGCGGCATCTGCTCTACGTCTCCAATCGAGAGGGCCCGCGGGCGGTCTATGTCGTCGGCGTCGGAGCGCGCGGGCCGCGCGGCGAGCCGCGTGCCGTTCCCGGCCTGGCGGACCCTCATTCGATCTCATACTCCGTGAGAGCGCGGACGCTGGCGTTTGCGCAGCTGACCGTGTCCCAGAACATTCGGGTCTACCCCCTTGGTGGTGCGACGCCGGTGTCGATCCGAAGCGGGCGCAGCGTGACCTCCGGCCTCCAGGTGGTCGAGGACCACGACCTCTCGCCGGACGGGAGGTGGCTCATCTACGACGGCAATCTCCGCGGCAACATGGACCTGTACAAGATGCCCGCGGGCGGTGGGCAGGCCGTCCGTCTGACCGACTACCCGGGGAACGAGTACCACCCGCGCTGGTCGCCGGACGGAACGGAGATTGCGTTCCTTGCCGAGTGGAAGGGCCCCGGCGGTCGCACGAGCCGGATCCTGGTGATCCCTGCCGGGGGAGGGACGCCGACCGTCCTGCCGATCGGTGGTCGAACGGTCGGCGGCCCCGAGTGGTCGCCCGACGGTCGACACATCGCCTTCGCCTCGGATCGGAACGGGCGCTGGGAGATCTGGGTGGCCTCGCGCGACAGCGTGGGCGGGTCCTGGCACGAGCCTGAGGCTGTGCACTTGGTCCCTGACTCCGTGCAGGTGACCGCCGGATGGAAGACTCCCCCCGCCACGTGGGCGCCGGACGGCCGCGGCCTGCTGTTCGAATCAGGGTCCAGCGTGGTGCTGGTCTCGCTGTCGGGCCGGGTGCTCTGGCGGCGCGATCTCGCCAGAACGACGCGCCTGACTTCCGTGTACGGCGGCTGGCGGTACTCACGGAACGGCCGGACGATCTACTTCGCGGCCGACCACGCGGATGGCCGCCGGGGAGTCTGGGCCATGGACGTCGCGGGCGGCGACCCGCGCCTCGTGCTCCTCAACGACTCCCCCGGCCTGATCAACATGAACTTCCACAGCATCGGCCGTGACTTGCTCTACGTCACGGTGGCCGAGCCCGAGAGCGACATCTGGGTGGCGCAGCTGCGGTGGTAACTCTAGCCCCTAGCCCCTAGCCCCTAACCCCTCTCGCCCAGCCCCTTCCAGATCACCGCGCGCACATCCCGCGAGCGCTCCCGCGCCCACGCCTGCGCCGCCGCCAGCTTGGTGAGGTACGGCTCCCGCCACTCCGGCGGCAGGTTCGCCCGCATGTAGCCCGGCGTCATGATCTCCTTCCCGGGCCCGCGCCCCAGGTCCACCACGTCGCCCAGGAAGCAGGTCGAGCTGCCCGTGTCCATCACGTTGATCACCCGGCACTCGAACCAGGCCCAGCAGTCCTCGAGGATGGGGCAGCCGAGCGCGTCGCCGAGCCGGTGCGGCACGTCGGCCAGCTTGTCGCGGTCGCGCCCGCTCTCGAAGCCGAGCCGCTCGATCAGCTCGAACTGTGCCCGGTGCAGCGCGTGCGCCGCGAAGCGGCCCGTCTCGAAGATCATGTCGTGGGTGTAGTTGAACTTGTGCACCAGGATCATCAGCCGCGGCACGTCGGGAACGATCGAGGCGCGGGTCGCCACGTCGGAGATCATCCCGTTGCGCTTGCCGTCGCGCTCGGCCGTGATCGCCACCACCGGCGTGGTGAAGCTCCGCAGCAGCTCGTAGCTCAGGGTGGGGTCCATCGGGGAATTCTGCCTCGCCGGCGCGGGACCGCCAATGTGGGACCAGGGTGTGGGGTGTAGGGATGTAGGTGCAGGGTGGGCCGGCCGCCCGCGGCTCGGCCCACGCCGGGCCGCCGGGCGCCGCCGGGGCAATGGGCGGCCCGCCCTCAACGCCCCCGGCCGCCCGGCCGTAGCTCAGGGGCTGGCCGCGCCCCGCGCGCCGGCGCCATCTTCCCCGCTCCCTCGTCCACCACACGGGTCGCCCCTATGCGAAGCGCTCTGCTGCTGACCTCCGCTCCTCCTGCTCGTTCCGCTCGCCCCCGCTCCCGCGCGCGCCCAGGGCGCGCCGCTGGATACCACCCTGCTCTCGATCACGAGCTGGCGCTCCATCGGGCCCGCCAACATGAGCGGCCGGGTGAGCGCGGTGGTGGGGAACCCGCGGAACCCGAAGGAGCTGTTCGTCGGCTTCGCGTCGGGCGGGCTGTGGCGGACGGTCAACGCGGGCACCACCTGGACCCCGGTCTTCGACCACGAGGCGGTGTCCACGGTGAGCGCGCTCGCGGTGGCGGCGAGCGACACCAGCGTGGTGTGGGCGGGCACCGGCGAGGCGGACTCGCGCAACTCCATCTCGCCGGGTGGCGGCGTCTACAAGTCCACCGACGCCGGCAAGACCTGGACGCTGATGGGGCTGGTCGAGACGCGCCAGATCGGCCGGATCGTCATCGATCCCGCCGACGCCAACGTGGTGTACGTCGCCGCGCTCGGCCACGCCTGGGGCCCCAACAAGGAGCGCGGCCTGTTCAAGACCACCGACGGCGGCCACACCTGGACCAACGTCAAGTTCGTCAGCGACCGCGCCGGCTTCGTGGACGTCGCGATGGATCCGTCGAACCACGACGTGCTGTGGGCCGCGTCGTGGGAGCGGCAGCGCACGCCGTACTCGCTGGCGAGCGGCGGCCCCGGCTCCGGCCTGTGGAAGACGGCCGACGCCGGCGCTACCTGGACCCGCGTCTCCGGCGGCGGCTTCCCGACCACCACCCTGGGCCGCATCGGCCTGGCGGTGGCGCCCAGCAACCCGCGGGTCGTCTACGCGATGGTCGAGGCCGACAGCAACCCGAACCCCGCGTCGCTGCGCAAGGGCTTCGTGCCCGACACCTCCAAGCGGCAGCACCTCCAGTCCGGTCTCTACCGCACCACCGACGGCGGCGCCACCTGGAGCAGGATGAACCCCGACGACGACCGCCCCTTCTACTTCTCGCAGGTGCGGGTGGACCCGAAGGATCCCGACCGCGTGTACTGGATGGGCACCCAGCTCTACTTCTCCAACGACGGCGGCCGCACCCCGCGGCGCGTCGGGCAGAGCATCCACGTGGACAACCACGCCTTCTGGGTGGATCCCAACGATCCGGACCACTACGTGGTAGGCGAGGACGGCGGGCTGGCCGTCACCTGGGACCGCGGCCGCAGCTACGACGCGATGATGCAGATGCCGGTGGGCCAGTTCTACGCCATCGCGCTCGACATGCAGGAGCCGTTCTGGATCTGCGGCGGGCTGCAGGACAACGGCTCGTGGTGCGGCCCGAGCCGCACCAACCGCCGCGCCGGCATCCTCGACCAGGACTGGTTCAACGTGGGCGGCGGCGACGGCTTCTACGCCGGCATCGACCCCACCGACCCGAACACGGTGTACGCCGAATCGCAGGGCGGCAGCATCTCGCGTCTCGACCTCCGGACCTGGGCCCGCAAGCAGATCCGGCCGGTGCCCGCGCCGCTCTCGCGCACGCTCGAGGACTCCGTCCTGATCGCCCGCGGCGACACCGCGACGCCCATCACGCCGGAGGAGCAGCGGGCGGTGAACGCCTACCGGGCCCGCATCGCCGCCGACTCCGTGAGCCGCCCGCGCTTCAACTGGTCCACGCCGTTCTTCGTCTCGCCGCACAACCCGCGCACCCTGTACCTGGGCGGGAACCGGCTCTACAAGTCGGTGGACCGCGGCGACCACTGGGCGCCGATCAGCGACGACCTCTCGACCCGCGATTCGCTGAGGATCAAGACCAGCACCCTCACCAGCGGCGGGGTCACCCGCGACGTCACCGGCGCCGAGACGCACGGCACCATCACCACGGTGGCCGAATCGCCGCTCCGGGCCGGGATCATCTGGGCGGGCACCGACGACGGCAACGTGTGGCTCACCACCACGGACGGCGCGGCCTGGACCAGCCTCGCCGGCCGCTTCCCCGGCGTGCCGGCCAAGACCTGGGTGAGCCGCGTCGAGCCGTCGCACTTCGACACCGCCACCTGCTACGTGACCTTCGACGGGCACCGCGACGACAACGACCGGCCCTACGTGTTCGTCACCACCGACTTCGGCCGCACCTTCCGGAGCCTGGCGGCCACGCTCCCCGACGACCACTTCGTCCACGTGATTCGCGAGGACCCGCGGCGCCGCAACCTGCTGTTCCTCGGCACCGAGGTCGCGCCCTACGTCTCCTTCGACACCGGCGCGACC
Source organism: uncultured Gemmatimonadales bacterium (assembly GCA_963729955.1). GTDB lineage: Bacteria > Gemmatimonadota > Gemmatimonadetes > Gemmatimonadales > JACORV01 > Fen-1245. Next base: position 31,437 of record CAVSQA010000013.1, on the reverse strand, counting down.
TGGCACTGGCTCGGCTGGGGGATGCCCACCGTGCCGGTGCACGACCTGGCGATCCATCCGCGCGACCGCGTGCTGGTGGCCGCCACCCACGGCCGGAGCCTCTTCACGCTGGACATCGGGCCGCTGGAGGAGCTCGCCGACTCGGTGCTCGCGGCGCCGTTCCACCTCTTCACCGTCGACCCCGCGCTGCTCTACAACGTGCGCACCGGGCAGTTCTGGTCGGGGAACAAGCTCTTCAGCGCGCCCAATCCCCCGTTCGGCGCCCAGATCGCGTACCGGCTCCCCGGCGCGAGCTCGCCGGTGGTGGACACCTCCACGGCGCGCGAGCCGGGCGGCGCCGAAGCGGGCGCGGACGCGGGCGAGCAGGACGACGCGCGGCCCACCTACGCCGATCAGGATCAGGGCCAGCGGCACGCCCGCGTCGACACCCTCGAGTTCGTCATCACCGGAGCGCTGGGCGACACCGTCCGGACCATCCGCGCCAACGGCGGACCCGGCTTCCACTGGGTGACGTGGGACCTGAGGAAGAACCGCGCCCCCCTGGGGCCCGCCGCCCGCCGCGACAGCATCCTCGCGGCCGCGCGCTCGAAGGTGGTGCACGACAGCCTGGCCGCCGCGTGGAAGGGCGATACCACCGAGGTACGGACGCCGCCAGGCGGCGGGCCGCGATCCGGAGCCGGGCGAGCCCGGCGTCTACGAGCCGCCGCCCGGCTTCCGGCCCGGACGCTTCTTCGGCGGCGGGTTCGGCGGCTTCGGCGGCCCCGCGCTGGTGGATCCCGGCGACTACGTAGTTTCCGTGACCGTGAACGGCGTGACCTACCGGCGCGTGATCCACGTTCAGCGCCCCGAAGGGCCGCAGTCCGCCGTGGCCGGAGACTGGCAATGAGCGGGGCGTAGCCCCTCGAACACTCGTTCGAGTCCCGTGAACCTGGCCAATCCCGTGGCGCCCCACCCGAGCACAGAAATTGCGGGCTGGGGTGAGGTGTGACTACGCCTCATCGTCGCCAAGGGAGAGGGAAAATGTCGGCGGTCGCACCCATGCCCACCAGCGCGCACGCCCGCACCACCTGGTCCGAGTTCTACCGGTCGCTGATCTGCACGCCGGAGGAAGCGGTCAAGGTCGTCAGGAGCGGCGACCGGGTGTACATCCACCCCGGCTGCGCCGTGCCCGAGCCGCTGGTGGACGCGCTGTCGGCCCGCGCCCCGTCGCTCAAGGACGTCGAGGTGGTGCACCTGCTGACGATGGGCCACGCCTCGCACATGACGCCGGAGATGGAAGGGCACTTCCGGCACAACGCGATGTTCATCGGCGCCAACGCCCGCAAGGCGGTCAACGAGGGCCGGGCGGACTACACGCCGATCTTCCTCGGGGAGATCGCGCGGCTGTTCAGCGACGGCACGCTGCCGCTCGACGTGGCGCTGATCCAGGTCTCGCCGCCCGACGCGCACGGCTTCTGCTCCCTCGGCGTGGGGGTGGACCACACGCTCGACGCGGCGCGCCACGCCCGGCACGTGATCGCCGAGGTGAACCAGCAGATGCCGCGGGTGCACGGCGACGCGTTCGTGCACGTGCGCCAGCTCAACGCGGTGATCGAGACCTCGCGCCCCCTGATGGAGCTGCACGTGGAGCCGGGCGACGAGATCACCGACGCCATCGCGCACAACGTCGCCGAGCTGATCGACGACGGCGACACGCTGCAGATGGGGATCGGCGGCATTCCCGACGCCGTGCTCCGCGACCTCGCCGACCGGCGGGCGCTCGGCGTGCACTCCGAGATGTTCGCCGACGGCATCGTGGACTTGATCGAGGCCGGCGTGATCACCGGCGAGCGCAAGTCGCTGCACCGCGGCAAGGTCATCGCCGGCTTCCTGCTCGGCACCAAGCGGCTGTTCGACTTCGTGGACGACAACCCGGTGGTGGAGTTCCACCCCACCTCGTACACCAACGATCCGTTCATCATCGCGCAGAACGACAACATGGTGGCCATCAACTCGGCCATCGAGGTGGACATCACGGGCCAGGTGTCGTCCGACTCGATCGGCGCGGTGTTCTACAGCGGGTTCGGCGGGCAGACCGACTTCATCCGCGGCGCCTCGCGCTCGCGGGGCGGCAAGCCGATCATCGCGCTGCCCTCGACCGCCAAGGGCGGGACCCTGTCGCGCGTCGTGCCGTGCCTCGCGCCGTGCGCCGGGGTGGTGACCACCCGGGCCGACGTGCGCTGGGTGGTGACCGAGTACGGCTCGGCGTACCTGTTCGGCAAGACGATCCGGCAGCGGGCCCGGGCGCTCATCGACATCGCGCACCCGAAGTTCCGCGAGGAGCTGGAGCGGGCGGCGCACGAACGGAAGCTTCTCTAAAGGCTGGGGCGGTCTATGATCACGCAGCTCGGGAACGTCACCGTCGTCGTCACGGACCTGGCCAAGTCGCTCCGGTTCTTCCGCGACAAGTTGGGCTTGAGGCTGTGCTTCTTCGACAAGAAGCACGACTGGGTGTGCTTCGACTGCGGGGCCGGGCGCACCACGCTCTCGCTCACGACCCCGTGGAACAAGGCCGCGAAGCGGCTCGTGGGCGTCAAGACCGGCGTGAGCTTCCAGGTGGACGACATCGAGAAGACGTACCGCAGCCTCCAGAAGAAGCGCGTCAAGTTCACGCTGAAGCCGCGCAGGGAGCGGTGGGGTGGCGTGCTGGCGAACTTCGAGGACCTGGACGGCAACAAGTTCTTCCTGCTGCAGATGCCCAGCGGCTTCGCCAAGTAGGCCGGCGGGGCATTGAGCTTTCGGCGGCGCGGCATCACTTTGGACTGATGGCGCGCCGCTCGCGCGTCGGGGACCTCCCGACACCCGCCCTGCTCCTGGACCTCGACGTCCTCGAACGCAACCTCGACCGGATGGCGGAGCGCGCCCGCGCGCTGGGCGTGGGCCTGCGCCCGCACGCCAAGACGCACAAGTGCCTCGAAGTGGGTCGGATGCAGCTCGAGCGCGGCGCGCGCGGCGTCACCGTCGCCACGCTCCCCGAGGCGCAGGCGTTCGCCGACGGCGGCTTCGCCGACGTCACCTGGGCCTTCCCCCTGGTGGCGGGCCGCTTGGCCGAGGTGATCGACCTCGCCCGCCGGATCACCTTCCGCGTCACCCTGGACTCGGTCGAGGCGCTCGATGCCCTCGGCTCGGCCGCGCGCGCGGCCGGCGTCGAGGTGCACGCCTGGCTGGAGGTGGACTCCGGCCATCACCGCTCGGGCGTGGACCCGCGCTCGGCCGCGAGCGTCAGCCTGGCGCGCCGCCTGGCGTGCGAGCGCGGCGTGGTGTTCGACGGGCTCCTCACCCACGCGGGCCACAGCTACCGCGCCCGCGTCCGCGCCGAGCGCGCGGCCGTCGCCGAGGCCGAGCGGGCGACGATGGTCGCCTTCGCCGCGCTCCTCAAGGGCGAGAACGTCGCCGTGCCGGCCCTGAGCGTGGGCTCGACGCCGGCGATGTCGGCGGTCGAGCGGCTCGACGGCGTGACCGAGGTCCGGCCCGGCAACTACGCGTTCCACGACTTCACCCAGCTGGCCGGCGGCGTGTGCGGCGCGGAGGACTGCGCGGTCACCGTCCTGGCGAGCGTGGTGTCGCACCAGCGCGGCGCGGGCCACGTGGTGGTGGACGCCGGGGCGCTGGCGCTCTCCAAGGACCCGGGGCCCGACGATCCCGTGCTGGCGCGGGGCCTGGGCCCCATCGTGGGCGGTCTCGCCGGCCACGAGTTGGACCCCGAGCTGCAGGTGCACGCCGTCTCCCAGGAGCACGGGATGGTGGGGGGCGACGGGGCGAACGCGGTCGAGGGGCGGTTCAAGGTGGGGGAGAAGCTCCGCATCCTGCCCAACCACTCGTGCCTCACGGCGGCGATGTTCGACGCCTACCAGGTGGTCCGCGGCGAGGACGTGGTCGACACCTGGGCGATCTGGCGGCGCCGCTAGCCGAGGCGGTAGGTTGGTCGGATGGCTACCGTCTACCTCAACGGGCAGTACCTCCCGGACGACAAGGCGCTGATCAGCCCGCTGGACCGGGGCTTCACCTACGGCGACGGCGTGTACGAGGTGATCCGCGCCTATCACGGCAAGATCTTCCTCCTGGCCGAGCATTTCGCGCGGCTGGCTTCGAGCTGCGCCAAGCTGCGGCTCGGCGTGCACCTGACGCCCCTGGAGGCAGTGCCGGAGCGCCTCCTCCGGGAGAACGGCTTGACCGGCGACGCGCTGATCTACCTGCAGATCACCCGCGGGACCGCGCCGCGCTCGCACGTCTTCCCGCCCGCCGACACCAAGCCCACGGTGTTCGCGCTGGCCTGGGCCTACACGCCCAACCCGGCGCTGGCCAATCCGGGCGCCATCGCCATCCTCGAGCCCGACGTGCGCTGGTCGCGCTGCGACATCAAGGTCACGTCGCTGATCCCGAACTCCTTCGCGGCCCAGCGCGCCAAGGAGCTGGGCGCCCACGAGGGCCTGTTCGTGCGCGACGGGGTGGTGCAGGAGGGCTCGCTCAGCAACTTCTTCGCCGTCGCCGACGGCGAGGTGCGCACGGCGCCGCTGTCGAACTACATCCTCCCCGGCATCACCCGCGCGGTGGTGCTGGACCTGTGCCGGGAGCACGGCATCCCGTGCCGCGAGACGCCGGTCTTCGCCACCGAGCTGGGCGACGCGGACGAGCTGTTCCTGACCAGCACCGTCTACGACGTGGTGTCCATCGATTGCCTGGACGGGCGCAAGCTCCCCGCCGAGCGGCCGGTGACGCGCCGCCTGGCGGAGCTGTTCCGCGCGGTGGTCGAGCGGGAGTGCGCGTAGCGTGGCGTCGGCCGACGCGCTGATCGCGCGTCACGAGCGCCTGTGTTTTGCCCGCGCCTTTCCCCGCACCGCGGCGGAGCTGCGGCGCGCCGAGCGCGAGCTGGCCGGCTTCGAGCGGCGGGCGGCGCGGCTCAAGGACGCGCTCCGCAACACCGGCATCGCCGGCTCCACCTACCACTACCCGTTCAACTACGCGATGACGCGCTGGCTCAGCGCGCGCTACGGCCGCGCCGTGGACATCGACTGGCCGGCCTACCGGCGCCGCGCGTGGGACGACGTGGCGGCGCTGCTCTCCCTGGTGGTGGCCTGGGCGGAGAACGAGGGGCTGGACGACGACGACGTGCCCTCGTGGGAGTGGATCCGGACGGCCAAGGGCCCCGGCCCCCGGACCGACCTGACGTGGCTGCTGGACATGCTGGCGGCGCAGCGCCTCGGGCCCAAGCTGGAGGCCCACCTCTTCGAGTCCCTCAACCTGCCGCTCGTCTGGGACCTGGCCGGGTGCCGCGACGCGGTCACCCACGCGCGGCTCCCGGCCCGGCCCTTCTTCCACCGCCGGCTGCTCTCGGGCCGCCCCGCCGACTTCACGCGGGAAGTGCTGCGGCCCCCCGGGCCGCTCGTGCTGCTGGCGCCCGCGCGCGCCGACCGGGTGATCGACGCGGCGCGCGCGGCGCTGTCGCAGCGCGAGCGCGAGTTCCACGTGATCGTGCACGCGCACCGCGCCGAGGTGTACCGCGTGGAGGCCGGGCGGGGGCTCGAGATCTACGTGATCGGCCTCGTCCCCGAGCTCAGGCTCACGCTGGAGAGCGACTACGGCGCGCTGCTGGTCAAGAACGGCGTGCCCATCGGCTACGGCTACGCGGTGCTGCTCTTCGATCGCGCCGACATCGGGATCAACATCTTCCCCACCTACCGCGGCGGCGAGTCGCCCTACGTGTTCGACCGCTTCTGCGCCGCGTTCCACCACCACTTCGGCGCGCGCAAGTTCGTGATGCGCCGCTACCAGGTGGGCCACCACAACCCCGAGGGCATCGAGGCGGGGTCGTTCTGGTTCTACCACAAGCTCGGCTTCCGCTCCCTGGCCCGGCCGGTGCGGGCCCTCGCCGAGGCCGAGAGTGAGCGGCTCGAGCGGCGCGCGGGCGCGCGGAGCGACGCCGCCACCCTGCGCCGCCTGGCGCGGAGCGACCTGCTGCTCGCCACCGACGGCACTCGGCCCGAGGACTTCCGCGACGTGGACGTGCGGGCCGTGGGCCTGGCCGTGACGCGCGCCATCCGCCGGCGCCACGGCGGCGACCGCGCGCGGGCGGTGGACGCGTCCGTCAAGAGCGTGGCGCGCGCCCTCGGCGCGGCGTCGGTGCCCGAGCGTCTCGCGCCCGTCGCCGCCCTGGTCCCCGACCTCGCGCGCTGGGAGGGCGCGGAGCGGCGCCGGCTGCTGGCGCTGCTCCGGGCCAAGGAGCTGCCGCGCGAGCGGCCCTTCGTGCTCGCGATGCAGCGCCACCAGCGCTGGCGCCGCTGGCTGCTCGACACCTTCCCGACCCGCGGCTCCTAGCCCGGGCCTCACTCTTCCACTCGCGAGCCGACCGATGAAACGCCTGCTGCCGCTCTTCGCGCTGTGCTTCCCGCTCGCCCTGGCCGCCCAGAACCCGGCGCCCCTGGCCGGCGACTGGGACTTCTGGCAGGGCCGCCTCGCCCACAAGGCCGCGGCCTTCGTGCACCTGCCCGCCGACTCGACCGGCGGCCTGCTGCGCCTGAGGACCGGCGAGACCCCGGTGCCGCCGTTCGCCTCGGTGCGCCTCGTGGGCGATTCCGTCTTCCTCGCCGTCACCGGGCAGCCGGTCGTGCTGGCCGGCACGCTCAAGGGCGACACGATTGCGGGGCAGGTGGTGGCGAACGGCCGGAACGTCGCGCCCATCTGGATGGTCCGGCGCTCCACTCCGCCGCCCATCACCCCGCCGTTCCGGCTGTGGGCCGGGCCGGTCTCCGACTCGGCGTACGCGTTCAGCATCGACACCGCGGTGCCCATGCACGCGCGCGACGGCACGCTGCTGATGAGCCTGGTGGTGCGGCCGGCCGGCGACGGGCCGTTCCCGGTGATCCTCGAGCGCACGCCGTACGGGCGCCGCGGCGGCGCCAACGAAGGGCGGTTCTTCGCTGAGCGGGGATACCTCTTCGTGTCGCAGGACGTGCGCGGCCGGTTCGGCTCCGACGGCACCTTCCGCGACCTCGCCGGGCAGGACCGCGACGGCTACGACGCGGTGGAGTGGGCAGCGGCGCTGCCCGGCTCCAACGGCAAGGTCGGGATGCTCGGCGGTTCCTACGTCGGTTGGACCCAGTGGTTCGCCGCCGTGCAGCATCCGCCGCACCTCGCCGCCATCGTCCCCATCGTCTCCCCGCCCGACCCGTGGCTCAACGTCCCGTACTGGAACATGAACTTCGCCGTGGCGAGCGTGGCCTGGGCGTGCCTGGTGAGCGGCAAGACCAACCAGGACATCTCCCACCTCGACATCGCGCAGGGGATGCGCACCTTGCCGGTCGCCCGCATGCCCTCGGCGCTGGGGTGCCAGCCCAACGACTACTGGAACGACTGGATGAGCCACCCCACGGTTGACGCCTACTGGCGCGGCGTGTCCTACCAGTCGCGCGTGCCCGGCGTCACCGTGCCGGTGCTCGGGATCTCGGGCTGGTACGACGACGACGGCAACGGGACCACCACCAACTTCGTCGCCCTCGGCGGCGCGCCGCACCACCCCTACGAGCGCATGGTCATCGGCCCGTGGAGCCACCGCGGCACGCCCGACCTGCTGAACGGCGAGTTCGGCGACGAGGCGTACGTCACCCAGAACCTCCTCGCGCTGCGCTGGTTCGATCACTACCTGAAGGGCGTGAGCAACGGCGTGGACACCGAGCCGCCGGTGAACCTGTTCATCATGGGCGACAACGTGTGGCGCAAGGAAGCCGAGTGGCCGCTGGCGCGCACCCGGTGGACGAAGTTCTACCTGCACTCGGGAGGCGGGGCGAACACATCCGCCGGCAACGGCACCCTCGACACCGTGCCGCCCAAGGCCGAGCCCGCGGACACCTTCAGCTACGACCCCGGGAACCCGACGCCCTACATGGTGGACCCGCGGGAACTGGAGCTGAACCTCAACGAGGACTACGGCCGGGTGGAGGCCGAGCGGCGCGACCTGCTGGTCTTCACCAGCGCTCCGCTGGCGCGCGACGTCGAGGTCACCGGCCCGCTGTCGGTGACGCTGTGGGCCGCGACCGATGCGAAGGACACCGACTGGCACGCGATGCTGCTCGACGTCCAGCCCGACGGCACGGCCTATCGCGTCCAGGACGGCATCACCCGCGCCCGGTTCCGCGAGGGGTTCGACCGCGAGGTGTTCCCGGTCCGGAACCAGCCGACCCGCTACACCATCGATCTGTGGCACACGGGACTGGTGTTCAAGGCGGGGCATCGCATCCGGGTGGCCGTCGCCTCGGCCGCGTTCCCCAAGTACGGGCGGAACCTCAACACCGGCGGCGACAACAACCGTGACAGCACCTACGTCACGGCGCACCAGCGGCTCTTCCACGACGCCGCTCACGCGTCGTACGTCACGCTGCCCCTGATCCCGAGGTAGCTCGCGCGCGTCGTCTCGCTGATCGCGTCGAGCACGGAGATCGTGTGCGCGCTCGGCCAGGAAGCTTCGCTGGTCGGGCGCTCGCACGAGTGCGACTGGCCGCCGAGCGTGCGGCGGCTCCCGGCGGTGAGCCGGCCCGCCTTCGCCACCGGCGGGAGCAGCCGGGCCGTGGACCTGGCCCTGAAGGAGCGGCTCCGGCGCGCCCTGTCGATCTACGAGGTGGACGCCGAGCTGCTGAAGCGGCTCGGCCCGATCTCATCATCACGCAGACCCAGTGCGAGGTGTGCGCGGTGAGCCCCGCCGACGTGGAGCGCGCGGCGTGCGAGCTGACCGAGCGGCCCTCGCACATCCTCGCGCTGGAGCCGAACGGGCTGGACGACGTGTGGCGGGACATCGCTCGCGTGGCCGACGCGCTCGGCGTGGCGGGCGCGGGCGCGGCAGCTGGTGCGGCGGCTGCGCGCGCGCGTCGCCGCCATCGGGAGCGCGGCGGCCGCCCTGGGCGACGCGGCCGCGCGTGGCGGTGATCGAGTGGATCGATCCGCTGATGGCGGCGGGCAACTGGATGCCGGAGCTGGTGGCCGTGGCGGGAGGCGTCAACCTGTTCGGCGAGGCGCGCAAGCACTCGCCGTGGATGACCTGGGACGCCCTGGTGGCGGCGGATCCCGACGTCGATCCTCGTCTCGCCGTGCGGCTTCGACCTGGCGCGCACCGCCGCGGAGATGCGGCCCGTGACCGCGGCCCCCGGGTGGGCCGGCCTTCGTGCCGTGCGGGTGGGCCGCGTGTATCTTGCGGACGGCAACGCGTACTTCCACCGTCCCGGGCCGCGTCTGGTCGAGTCGCTGGAGATCCTCGCCGAGACGCTGCATCCGGGAGTTTTTGCGTTCGGGCACGAGGGCAGGGGATGGGTGAGCTTCCCCGGAGTGACGCCGTGAGGCGCGCCGGAGTGGCGGTGGGCCTGGTGTGCGCGCTGGCCGCGTGCGAGCACGCCCAGCCGTTCGGCGCCCCGCCCGCGGAGCCCAACGTCCCCTTCGGCACGGCCTTCCCGCGCCAGCTCACCTTCAGCACGGGCGCCAACCGATCGCCGGCCTGGCTACCCGACGGCCAGGGCATCATCTACTCCTACCAGCTTCCCCAGCCGGACGGCGATCAGTGCCTCGGCATCCTGCCCGCCGAGGGCGGCCACCTGTTGCGGTCCATCTGCCACGTCCCGCCCGCGCTCGATGCCGACTCCACCAACATCCTGACCGCTCCCGCGCTGGGTCCGGACAGCGCGCTGGCCTACCTGCGCACCAGCCAGGCGCTGGGCGCGCGGGCGCCCAACAGCACCGAGCTGGTGATCGCGACCCTCGGCGACCCGCAGCCGGGCCGAGTGGCGCTGCGGGTGCCGTACACGGGCCCGGACTCGCTGCTGGACGTGGACGTCTCGCAGCTCCGGTGGGTGGACGCGCACACCCTGGTCTACGTCGTGGTGGCCGCCATCTACGCCGACACGTCCGCCGTGCCGGTCGAGCTGTCGACCATCGACGTGTCCACCACTCCCGCCACGATCACCGTGCTGCCGGGCACCGCCGGCGCGTCGTCGGTCGCGGTGGACTCGGGCGGCGCCATCTACTACACGCTCGGCGGCGACTCGCGCGTGTACCGCTACCGGGCCGGCGGGGCCCCCGACACGCTGTACGACTTCGGCGACGTCCGGCGTCGCGAGCCAGGTGCAGGTGCGCGGTCGGGTGCTCGTGGCGTTCGTGGGCGGCTCGCTCCTCAGGGTGGACCTCGTCACCGGCGGCGTCGCCGCCGTGTCCGTTCCCAGCTCGACGGCCGCGGCGCCGGCGCTCTCGCCCTCGGGCACGCGGGTGGTGGTGGAGGCGTCCACCGGCGGCTCCTCGCCCGACCTCTGGCTGCTGGAGGTGCCGTGACGCGGCGCAGGCTGCGCTCCGCGGCGCTGCTGCCGGCCGCCGGCCTGGCGCTCGCGGTCGCGGGCGCCGCGCCGCTCGCGGCGCAGACCACCGGCTCGATCGAAGGCCTGGTGCGCGACCAGGCGAGCCAGGCGCCGCTCCACGCCACACAGCTGCTGCTGGACGGACGGCTCGCCGCGCTGGCCGACAGCTCGGGCGCCTACGAGGTGCGCGGCGTGCACAGCGGCTGGCACCGGGTCACCGCCCGGCTGATCGGCTACGCCACGGTCACCCGCGACAGCGTGCTGGTGCGCTCGGGCGAGACGACCAAGCTCGACTTCGCGCTCCAGTCCGAGGCCGTGCAGCTCGGCGCGCTCACCGTGCAGACCACGCCCGACGCGGTCCTCGATCCGCTCGCCACCGCCACCGTGCAGCACATCAGCTCCGACGACCTGCGCCACCTTCCGGTGAGCACCCTGGAGGAAGCCGTGGCGCTCTCGGCCGGCGCCGTCGGCGAGAGCTACCGCGGCGGGCGGGTGGGCGAGCAGTCGTTCATCATCGACGGGCTGGGGCTCAAGAACCAGCTCGACGCTTCGACCGGCACGCTCGGCGTCAACGTGCCGCCCGACATCCTCACCGAGGCCTCGCTCGTCACCAACGGCTTCTCGGCGCGCTACGGCCAGGCGCTGTCGGGGCTCATCAACGTCGTGACCAAGGACGGCGGCGAGCGGTGGCAGGGCCGAGCGGCCTACGAGACCGATCGCGGCCTGGGGCAGGCGCTCGACCACGGCCTGGACCGCGCCGTGTTCGAGGCCGACGGCCCGCTGCCGCTCGGGATCGGGCTGGTGGGCGTGGTGGACGCCACCGGGCGCCTCGACGCCGACCCGGTCGAACGCGCCCGCGCCCACCGACCCGCACGACCCGCGCACGGCCCAGCCGAACATGCTGCCGCACAACGGCGGGCAGGAAATCGACGCCGCGGCCAAGCTCACCGTGCCGTTCGCGTCGCGGCAGACGCTGCGCCTGTTCGCGCTGCACTCCGCCGGCCGGCAGCTGCTGTACGACCAGGCGTACAAGTACGACCAGTCGTTCGCGCCGGCGCAGCAGCTCACCGGGAACCTGCTGAGCGGGCATCTGCAGCTGGTGTCGCCGCCCACCTCGGCCACGTCCATCCTGGCCGATCTCAGGGCCGGGTACTTCTCGCGCGAATTCGAGCGCGGAACGCCTGGACGCTCCCGTCGCCTACCGGTTCGGCGCCTTCACCGACCGGGCCTTCCACTTCGTGGGCGAGGACCTCGCCCATGCGCGCGACACCGTCGCCGCCCGCGCCGCGGTGCCCGGCTTCGCGCCACCGAGCCTGAGCCTCGACACGCCGTGGGGCGTGCCGGCCTTCTTCCTCGCGGGCGGCTCCGACGGCGAGATCGCCTGGAACCGGTTCACCGAATTCCGCACCCAGCTCGACGCGGACCTGGGCCTCTCGCCGCGGGCGGACGTGTACTTCGGCGGCGAGCTGGTGCGCCAGCGGGTCGAGACGTTCCAGCGGGTGCTCGCCTTCCTGCCGGTGGGCGACAGCGTGCCGCCCGCCACCGCGGCCGACTTCGCCCCCACCAGCGGGGCGGCGTACGCCGAGACGCAGCTCAGGTTCGACGACCTCGCGGTCACCTTCGGCGCGCGCTTCGACACGTTCGATCCGCACGCCACGGTGGCCGGCGGGCGGATCCACGCGCAGTCCAGCCTCAACCCGCGGTTCGCGGTCTCGGCCGTGCTGCACGGCGCCACCTTCGTCGCGAGCTACGGCCGCTTCAGCCAGGCGCCCGACTTCCAGTACATGGTGGACGCGGCGTTCCAGGACACGACCCGCACCGGCCGGTTCCGCTACGGCAATCCCGATCTCGGCTTCGAGCAGAGCACCCAGTACGAGTTCAGCGTGCGCGCGCGCCCCACAACGCAGACGTCGCTGCGCGTCAACTTCTTCGTGAAGCAGCTGACGGGGCTGGTGGCCAGCATCCCGTTCGGCCTCAACCCCGACTCGACCTTCTTCGGCAACACCGACTACGGCTCGGTGAAGGGGCTGGAGATCCTGTACGAGCGCGAGCTCAAGGACTGGTGGGGCGTGCGGCTCTCGTACACGCTCCAGTCCGCGGTGGGCACGTCGAGCAACGGCTTCCAGTTTCGCGGGCCGACCGTGGTCGGCACGGACACCGTCTTTCCCGGCGCGGTCCAGTTCCCGCTCGACTACGACCGCCGGCACGGGCTCACGGCCATCTTCCAGGCGCGGGCCCCGGAGGGCTTCGGGCCGCGGGTGCTGGGCGCGAAGCCGCTGGGCGACCTCGAGGGCGCGGCGATCTTCCGCTACTCCAGCGGCCTGCCGTACACCAAGACCAGCGCGAACGGCGACACGCTGCTGGGGCCGGTGAACGCCGAGCGACTGCCCTCCGAGTATACGCTGGACGCGCTGCTCCGGCGGCCGCTGCGCCTGGCCGGCGTGCGCGGGAGCGTCTACCTCGACGTGCGCAACGTGCTCGGCACCCGCAACGTGATCGCGGTGCGGCGCGACACCGGCACGCCGGGGCTCGGCCCGGCCGGCATCCAGGCGGCGGCGCAGGCGGCCTACCAGGCCAACCCGGCGCCCATTCCGTACGAGTCGCCACGCTACCGCGCGTGGGCCGACGCCAACCACGACGGGACCATAGCCGGCCCCGAGCTGCTGGCGCTCTACCAGGCGGCGGCGCAGGACTACTACCAGCCGCTGTTCGCCTACGGCCCGCCGCGGCTGGTGAGACTGGGGGTCGAGCTGGTTTTTTGACCCTCGCCCCGGGCCCGCCGCGGCCCGGGCGACCGCCCGGGCGTGGCGCACCGGATCAATTCTGGCTATACTGTGGCCAGAATGCGTTACGAGATCATTGTGGCTCCCGACGCCGCCTTGACCTTCAAGGCACTGCCGGCGCGGCGCCGGGCGGAAGTGTACGACGCCCTCGAAACGCACTTGCGACATGCGCCGACCAAGGTGTCGAAGAGTCGCATCAAGCGGCTCCGCGGCCTGAGTCGGCCGCAGTATCGGCTGCGGGTCGGCGACATCCGCGTGTTCTATGACGTGACCGCGACCGAAGTGCAGGTACTGGCCATCGTCACCAAGGCCGAGGCGCAGGCCTGGCTCGAGGAGAAGGGAGTGGCCGATGAAGGCGGTCGCGCTGGCGAAGGTTAAGGACGATCTGTCGCGCTACCTGCGGCAGGCGGAGCGGGAGGAGATCGTGATCACCCGGCACGGGCAGCCCGCGGCGGTCCTCATCGGCTTCCGGAGCGAGGAGGACTGGTTCGAGTATCGTCTCGAGCACCATCCCGGAGTTCCTGCGCCGCGTGGCCGAGGCCCGGGCGGACCTGGCGGCGGGCCGCGGCATTCCGCTGGGCGATCAAGCCCCGGCCCCGCCGCAAGAAGGCGCGTGCCCGCAGCCCGGTCGCGCCCTAGCGCCAGCTCATGCTGACGAAGATCCCCTTCATCGACGGGCCGGTGTTCTGCATGGCGTAGCCGGCGCCGGACAGGTACAGGTTCGAGCTCGACGAGCCGAGGAACGCGTAGCGAATCTCCGGACGGAACACCAGGTGCGCGGTCCGGATGGTCAGGCCGGCCACGAGCGGAAACATCAGCAGGCGCTCGTTCCAACCCTTGCCGTAAATGCTCCCGCTCTTGTCCCCGAATCCCCACAGGACGCTGTAGTCGACCCCAAGGCCGACGAACGGCACCGGGTGCGGGCTGGTGCTCGCGCCGAACGGCAGGCGCAACGACGCGGCGACTCCGCCCGAGAGGGAGCCGTTGGTCAGCGACTGGCCGTTGCCCACGTACCCGGCCCCCAGGGGAAGCGGGCCTCGGCCATCAACCCACTCGGCGCTCGGGATTCCGATCGAGTGCGGAAACCGCGCGCGCGGTGCTCTCCATCATCCGACCGGTGCCCGCGGCTGCGAGTGCCCGCCGGTGAGCCGCCCCCGAAGTGGAAAGACCCGGGGTGATGCTTATCTTTTGACGCTTCCCGCGCCCGAGAGGAATCTCCGCTGAACGTCCGCCGCACCAAGATCGTCGCCACGCTGGGTCCCGCCACCGCGTCGAACGAGCAGGTGGCCGCGCTGGTGGCCGCGGGGCTCGACGTGGCCCGCATCAACGCCTGCCACGGCACGCCGGAGCAGCACGCCGGCCTCATCGCGGCGGCGCGCGCGGCCGGCGCCGCGGCCGGGCAAGCCGGTCGCGGTGCTCATGGACCTCCAGGGGCCGCGCATCCGCGTGGGGGAGCTGGCCGCGCCGCTGGCGCTGGAGCCGGGGAGCACGGTCGTGCTGGCGCCCGAGGGCACGGCCGGCGCCGGCGAGATCCCCACCACCTACGACCTGGCCGTCGACGTCGTGCCCGGCACGCGGATCCTCGTGGCCGACGGGCTGATCGAGCTGGACGTGCTGGCCGTGCGGCCGCCCCGCGTGGAGGCGCGGGTGCGCTTCGGCGGGCAGCTCACCAGCCGCAAGGGCATCAACCTGCCGGGCGTGGCCGTCTCGGCGCCCGCCCTGACGGAGAAGGACCGCGCCGACGCGGCGTTCGCCGTCGCAGCACGGCGTGGAGTACGTCGGGCTCTCGTTCGTGCGCCGGGCCGACGACGTGGCCGCGCTCCGCGCGTTGCTGCCGGCCGGCGTGCGGATCGTGGCCAAGATCGAGAAGGACACCGCCCTGGACGACCTCGACGCCATCGCCCACGCGAGCGACGCCGTGATGGTGGCGCGCGGCGACCTCGGGGTCGAGCTGCCCTTCGAGCTGGTGCCGCTGGCGCAGAAGCGGGTGATCCGCGTGGCGGTGAAGAACCGGCGGCCCGTCATCACGGCCACCCAGATGCTGGAGTCGATGGTGCGGAGCCCGCGCCCCACCCGGGCCGAGGCGTCCGACGTGGCCAACGCCATCCTGGACGGCACCGACGCGGTGATGCTCTCGGAGGAGACGGCGATCGGCGCCTACCCGCGCGAGGCCGTGGAGGCGATGGACCGCATCATCCGCGCGGTCGAGGGCGACGCCGGCTGGCAGCCGAGCCCCGAGTGGCTCGTCCGGGTTCCCGAGGCGCCGGCCCGGAGCGAGCACGCCGTCGCGGCGGCCGCGGTGGCGGCGGCCAGGATGCTCGGTGCCCCGCTCATCGTAACCTTCACCAAGAGCGGCTTCAGCGCGCGGATGGTGGCGGCGAACCGGCCGCCCGGTGCCGATCCTCGGCGTGACGGACAACGAGGCCACCTACCGGGCGCTCGCGCTGGTGTGGGGCGTGGTGCCGATGCTGGCCGGCGGGCGACCGCACTACGACGCGATGCTGGGCGCCGCGCGCGAGCGGATCCTGGGCGGCGGCCTGGCCAAGACGCGGCGACCGGGTGGTGGTGACGGCGGGCGTGCCCTTCGACGTGCCGGGCACGACCAACCTGGTCAAGGTCGAGGAGGTGTAGCGGTGCGGCTCATCTTCCTCGGCACCGGGACTTCGTTCGGCATCCCGCAGATCGGGTGCACGTGCGCCGTGTGCGCCTCGCGCGACCCGAGGGACAAGCGCAACCGCTGCGCGGTGGTGGTGCAGTCGGGCGGCGCGACCATCCTGATCGACACGCCGCCGGAGCTGCGCCTTTCGATGCTGAGCGCGGGGATCGGCTCGGTGGACGCGGTGCTCTACACCCACGACCACGCCGACCACACCCACGGCATCGACGACCTGCGCGCGCTCTCGGGCAAGGACCGCGGCACGCTGCCCATCTACGCGCCCGCCGACGCGCTGGCGCACATGCGGCGCAAGTTCGACTACATCTTCGATCCCCTGGCGCGGCCCATCCCCGGCTCGGCGCGCCCCGACGTCACCGCGACGGTGCTCGAGCCGGGCGTCGAGACCGTGGTCGCCGGTGTCCCGGTGCTCCCGCTCCGCTTCTCGCACGGGCCGACCAACGTGCTGGGCTTCCGGTTCGGGCGGCTGGCGTACGTCACCGACGTCAAGGTGGTGCCGCCGGCGGAGCGCGGGATGCTGGGCGGGCTCGACGTGCTGGTGCTGAACGCGCTGTTCCACCGGCCGCATCCCACCCACCTCTCCATCGCGGAGGCGGTGGAGACGGCGCGGGCGGTGGGGGCGAAGCGCACCTTCCTCACGCACCTCACCCACGAGACGGGGCACGCCGCGCTCCTGGCCGAGCTGCCGCCGGGCATCGAGCCGGCGTACGACGGGCTGGTGGTGGAGGTGTAGGCTCCCGCATTCCTGGCGCGGTGGCTCGCCGTCGCCATTCACGCTCCATTCACACCTGGCAACCATCTTGGCGCGCACCCCAAGCGGGTGGAGGTGCGGCCATGCATGCGCGGTTCCTGCTGCTGGTTCCCTTGGTGGCTCTGCTCGGCGCGGCAGCGGCCTGCCGCGACTCGCCCACCGCGCCGAAGGCTCGAGGTCCGAGCCCGCCGGCCCTCGACCCGAGGGCGTTCGCCCTGTTCAACGACCCGCTGACGATGCAGCTCGCCGCCCGGCTGCGCGTGACGCTGCCGGGGCAGGCCGAGTCGAACCGGCTCGGCGATGGCTGGGCGGTGAGTCCCGCCCCGGCCGTCGCGGATGACTCCGCCGACGTGGTCGTGCTGTCGGCGGCACTCCAGGTGATACTCGACGTTGCCACGACCACGCCGCCGCCCGACAGCGGCGCGGGGCCATAGGAGGAAACGATGCACAGGCGCATGAAGCTGGCGCGGCTGGGCATGGCCGGCGCGGGCGTGCTCGCGCTGATCCCGTGCTCGCTGGCCGCGCAGACGCCACCGGCGGAACCCCAGGTCTTCTACGCGTGCTACATGCCGCTCGCCGGCCTCGTCTATCGGATCAAGGCCCCCAGCGCACCGAATGCCTGTCTGGCGCGCTCGCACGTGATGTTCAGCTGGACGGATGGCCTCGGCGCGCTCCGCGTCGGGACGAGCGCGGGCGGGGACCTGAGCGGCACGTATCCCAACCCCACCGTCGCGCGGCTGCAGGGCACCGCCGTGGCCAGCTGGCCTCCGGCCACCGGCCAGGTGCTGACCTACAACGCGGATTCGCTGCGCTGGCTGCCGGCGACGCCGGCGTCCGGAGTGAGCGTCCACGGGCAGCTGAGCGGGCTCGCGGCCGACGACCACCACCAGTACCTGCTTGGCGACGGCGTGCGGTCCGTTGCTTCAGGGTTCGCCGTGTCGTGGAATGGGACGGCGGGTGCGATCCCGGCGTCGGGGACGGGCGAGCGTCTGATGTGGTATGCGTCCCGGCGGGCGTTCCGCGCGGGCCAGGTCATCCTGGGGACGGAGTGGGACGATGCCAACGTCGGACAGGCCTCCGTCGCGATGGGGCAGGGCACCATCGCGCGCGGTGTGGCCTCCACGGCGCTGGGCGGCGCCACGACCGCGAGCGGCGACGCGTCCACGGCCCTGGGTGGCCAGGTCGATCGCGAGCGGCTTCAACGCCCTGGCGGCAGGGGAGCTGGCGATAGCGAGCGGTGAGGCCTCCATGGCCTTGGGACTGCAGGCGGCGGCGAGCGGGACTGCCGCCCTGGCCACGGGCATCAACACGGCCGCGAAGGGCGCCTCCTCCACGGCGCTCGGCAACCTCACGACCGCGAGCGGCGATTGGTCCACGGCGATGGGCCGGAACACCATTGCCTCCGGGGACCACTCCACGGCGATGGGCTATTACACCACGGCGTCGGGGTACATGTCCACGGCGATGGGCCGCAACACCGTGGCGTCGGAGAACGGGTCCACGGCGATGGGCTATGAAACCGCGGCGTCCGGGGACGCCTCCACGGCGATGGGCCGCAGCACCAGGGCGTCCGGTTCCGCGTCCACGGCGATGGGTCTGGGCACCGTGGCGTCCGGGACCTACTCGGTGGCCATGGGCGGCTATACGACGGCGTCCGGCGAGTACACCACGGCGATGGGCACCAACGCATCGACGGACGGCCAGAGGGGATCGTTCGTCTACGGGGACGCCTCGACGCCTGACATCTTCACTCCCACGGACGGGAACCAGTTCGCGGTGCGGGCGAACGGGGGTCTCCGCTTCCGCACCCTCTACGACCTCTCGACGGGCTGCGACCTGCCATCGGGCTCGGGGAGCTGGAGCTGCACCTCGAGCCGGCTCCAGAAGACGGGCTTCGAGTCGCTGGAGGGCGAAGCGGTGCTGGCCCGCGTCCGGGAGCTGCCGGTGGCGTTGTGGAGCTACAAGGCCGAGCCGGGGGTGCGGCACCTGGGGACGTTCGCCGAGGATCTGCACCGGGCGTTCGGCCTGGGCACGGACTCGACGAGCATCGGGACCATCGACATGGACGGGGTGAACCTGGCGGCCGTGAAGGCGCTCGAGCAGCGCACGCGGGATCTCCAGCAGCAGCTGAGCGCGAAGGACCGTGAGATCGCGGACCTGCGCCAGCGGCTCGAGCGGCTGGAGGCGGCGCGGCCGTAGGTGGCCCCGTGGGTACGCAGCGGTGAACCGCTGCAGTGAGGCAAGTTCGACGGCGCCCGGCCCCGTGCCGGGCGCTGTGCGTCGGGGGGCGAAGCGTAGCGCGCACGGCTCCGGAGGCACTTTCACGGGGCTGCCGCCGAACCTATGATTCAAGCCCTTGAGCGACATCCGCCGTCTCTCCGCCTTCCATCACGACAGCGCCGCCTGCCCGGTCCGGGGCGGCGAGATCGTGGCCGCCGGCCAGGGAAAGGCGTAGTGCGCGTGCTCGGGGGACGGCCTTCGAGGGCGCGCCGGGCGGCGTGGGGCGCCCTGGTCCTGCTCCTGGTCGTGGCGCTGGCGGAGGGCGTGTCGTACTCGGCCCTCTTCCTCTACAACCGCAGGTCCGCCGAGCCCATCCTCACCCGCCGGGCCATCTACGCGGACCAGTCGGCGCGCATCCGCGCGCTGCTCGATACGGTGCCGCCCGGGATGGTGGAGATGGACTCGGAGCTGGGCTGGCGCTATCGCGACGGGTTCAGCGACGGGCTCGACCGGATCACGGCCCAGGGGGTGCGGGGCCGGCGGCGCTACACGAGCGAGCCGGCGGAAGGCGACCTCAGGGTGGCCGTCTTCGGGGGCTCGTTCGTCTTCGGCGACGAGGTGAGCGATGCCGACGCGTGGACGGCGCGGGTCGAGCGGCTCGATCCGACCATCGAGGTCCTCAACTACGGCGTGGACGGCTACGGCGAGGACCAGGCCGTGCTGCGCTACCTGTGGGAGGGCGACGACCTGGAGCCGGACGCCGTCGTCCTGGGGTTCGCGCCCAACGACCTCGGCCGGCTGGTGAACGTCTACCCGCGATTCCGCTCGGTGCGGGACCGCGCGCTGGTCAAGCCGCGCTACATGCTGGGCAGGCGGGACACCCTGGTGCTGCTGCCGCCTCCGGTGCTCGGCGCGGCGGACTGGGCGAGGTACCTCGCCCGGCCCGCGGCCGTCACCGGCCTGGGCCGCCACGACTCCTGGTACGAGCCCATCGTGTACCGGAATCCGCTCTACGACTACTCGGCCACCGTGAGGCTGGGGTCCGCGCTGTGGATTCGGATGCGGCGGCGCTACCTCGACGCGGACCGGCTGAGCCGCGGCGAGTACTTCAGCATCGACGTCGAGCGCCTTTCGGATCCAGCTCGCCCTGTTCCGGCTGTTCGCCGACAGCGTGCGGGTGACCGGCGCCACGCCGGTCCTCCTGTTCCTGCCCGACCGGGAGTCGGTCGAGCGGTCCGCCCGCGGCCTGCCGACGCGTTATAACCCGCTGGTGGTGGCCGCGAGGGCGATGGGCATCGACTGCCTGGACGCCGTGGACGCCTTCGCGGGCGCTTCGTCCGGCGGCGCGGCCGAGTGGTTCGAGCCCGGCGGGCACTACTCGCCCGCCGGCAACCTCGCGCTGGCGCGCTGGCTGGTGGACCAGTGGGGGGAGGGGAGCGGCCAGCCGCCGATTCCGCTGGTGTCCGCGTCGCCGGCGGCCGCGTCGCCGCCGCGCCCTGACCGGGGGCCGCAGTTGACTAGTCTGACTAGACCGACTAGCGTCCCTCCATGCGCGACACGTACTCGCTGTACGAGGCCAAGGCGAGGCTCTCGGCCATCATCCGCCAGGTCCGGGAGGGGCGTCACGTCCTGGTGACGGTCCGCGGCGAACCCGTCGCGGAGATCCGGCCGGTGGCGCGGGAGGCGAACGACCTCGCCGCCCGCTGGAGCAGCTGACCGAGCGCGGCGTCCTGGTCCGTGGCGAGCGCCGCGATCGCGCGCTGCGCCCGGTCGCGCGCAGCCGGGCGCCCTCGCACGGTTCCTGGCCGCGGACGGATAAGCTCGCGTACGTCGACTCCTCGTGCCTGGTCGCCATCGCCTTCGGGAGGCGGGGGCGGCGCCCTGGCGCGGCGTCTGGCCCGGTTCGACGTGCTGGTGGCGTCGGACCTGCTCGAGGCCGAGCTGCATTCGGCGTTCGTCCGGGAAGACGTCGAGCCGGAGCCGGAGCTGCTGAGCGGCCTCTCCTGGGTCGTGCCGGACCGGCCGCTGCACGCGAGATCGCCCGAGTGCTGGCCGCCGGGTACGTCCGGGGCGCCGACTGCTGGCACCTGGTGTCCGCGCTGTACCTCGCCGAGGACGCAACGGCGGTCACCTTCCTCACGCTGGACGAGCGGCAGGCGGCCGTCGCGAGAGACTCGGGTTCCGGGGCTAGTCCTCACAGGACTCGAGGAGGCAGTCGCATGGGCCTGCTCGACGAGCTGAAGCAACAGGCGATGGGCGTCATCAACCAGGTCGCGGGCCAGAACCCGCAGCTGGCGCAGGAGATCAACAATCTCGTGCACTCGGGGCCGGGCGGCCTCGCCGGACTGGTGCAGCAGTTCCACGGCGCGGGGCTGGGGCAGATCGTGCAATCGTGGGTGGGCACCGGCCCGAATCAGTCCATCAACGCCGCGCAGATCCAGCAGGCGCTGGGCAGCGACCGTGTCAAGCAGATGGCGGCCCGGCTCGGGCTCGATCCCAACGTGGTGAGCCAGAAGCCTCGACCATGCTGCCGCAATCGGCGATCGTCTGACGGCGCAGGGGCAGCTGCCACCGCGCCCCCTGCGGCACCCCCTCGCTGACGGAGAACGCCATGTTCCACATCATCTGGTACATCGTCGTCGGATTCGTCGTGGGCCTCCTCGCGCGGGCGATCCTGCCCGGCGCGGATCACATGGGTCTGGTCGCCACGACGGCCGTCGGGCTCGTCGGCTCGTCCTCGGCGGCGAGCTCGGCCACTGGTTCAGCAAGCCGTCGCCGGGCTCCAGCCACCGCGCCGGCTTCAACGTCGTGCCGCCGGCCTAGAGGCGCGTCCGACGCCGTGTGGCCGGTCGAGGCCCCTCGCTCGCCGGCGCAAACGAGCCGCGCTTGACGCCTGCGCCAGGAGGGTGGTCCGAAACGGACTGCTGGGCGCGGCTGCGCGAACGGAGGGCGGTGCCGGCAGGACGCTCGTTGCCGTTCGCCGGGCTGGCCTCGTCGCCGACATCAATGCCAGGATTGGTAAGAGTGTGGACGAGTTCGCCAACGCCTATCTGGCGGCCAACCCGTCTCGGCGGTGACGATCTGATGCTGCGCCGGTGATACTGGCCCGTGCCTGTAACGACAGGCTGATCGCGGAGGTGTGGCGCGCGTGGGCCCGGCGGCCCTATGATACAGGTCCTTGGCCGACATCCTCGGGATCTCCGCCTTCTATCACGACAGCGCCGCCTGCCTGGTGCGGGACGGCGAGATCGTGGCCGCCGCCCAGGAAGAGCGGTTCACCCGCAAGAAGGGTGACGCGAGCTACCCGGCCAACGCCGTCGCCTACTGCCTGAAGGCAGGCGGCATCACGGCCAAGGACCTCGACGTTCGTCGGGTTCTACGACAAGCCGATCCTCAAGTTCGAGCGCATCCTCGACACCTACCTCGGCACCGCGCCCGCGGGATTCCGGCAGTTCCTGATGGCGGGGCCGCTGTGGATCAAGGAGAAGCTGTTCACCGAGCGGCAGCTCAGGGCGGAGCTGGGCTACGAAGGCGAGATGCTCTTCGCCGAGCACCACGAGTCGCACGCCGCCAGCGCGTTCTTCCCCTCGCCGTTCGAGGAGGCGGCGATCCTCACGATGGACGGCGTGGGCGAGTGGGCCACCGCCTCCTTCGGCGTGGGCAAGGGCAACGACATCGAGCTGCTCGAAGGAGCTGTTCTGGCCCGACTCGCTCGGCCTGCTCTACTCGGCCTTCACCTACTACACCGGCTTCAAGGTCAACTCCGGCGAGTACAAGGTGATGGGCCTCGCGCCCTACGGCGAGCCGAAGTACGTGAAGCTCATCTACGAGCACCTCATCGACCTCAAGGAGGACGGCTCGTTCCGCCTGAACCAGGAGTACTTCGACTACCTGGGCGGCCTCACGATGACCAACGGCCGGTTCGACCGGCTGTTCGGCGGGCCGCCGCGGGTGCCGGAGACCAAGCTGACGCCAGCGGGACATGGACCTCGCGCGCTCCGTCCAGGACGTGAGCGAGGAGGTCGATGCTGCGGATGGCCCGGCACCGTCCACCAGGCCACCGGGCAGGAGAACCTGTGCCTGGCCGGCGGCGTGGCCCTGAACTGCGTGGGCAACGGCAGGATCCTGCGCGAGGGGCCGTTCGAGCGGCTCTGGATCCAGCCGGCGGCGGGCGACGCGGGCGGCGCGCTCGGGGTCGCGCTGCTCATCTGGCACCGCCACCTCAAGGGGCCGCGCACCGTGACGCCCGGCCGGGACTCGATGAAGGGCGTCCTACTTCGGCCCGTCGTTCAGCGACGCGGAGATCGAGGCGTTCCTCAAGTCGGTGGGCGCGGTGTACCACCGGCTCGCCCGGCGCGAGCTGCTGGCGACCACGGCCAAGCTGCTGGCCGGCGAGAGAATAGTGGGCTGGTTCAACGGGCGGATGGAGTTCGGGCCGCGGGCGCTGGGCGCGCGCAGCATCCTGGGCGACCCGCGGAGCCCCAGGATGCAGGCCCAGATGAACCTCAAGATCAAGTTCCGCGAGGGGTTCCGGCCGTTCGCGCCGAGCGTGCTGCGGGAGCGGGCGAGCGAGTAGTTCGAGCTGGACGCCGAGTCGCCGTACATGCTGCTGGTGGCGCCGGTCAAGAAGACGCGCCAGATCCCGATGAGCGCCGAGCAGCGGAAGCTGTGGGGGCTGGACCTGTTGAACGTGCCGCGCTCCGACATCCCCGCCGTCACCCACATCGACTACTCGGCCCGCGTGCAGACGGTGGACCACAACGACAACCCCGACTACTACGACCTCATCTGGGAGTTCTCGAACCTGACGGGCTGCCCGGTGCTGGTGAACACCTCGTTCAACGTCCGCGGCGAGCCCATCGTGTGCACGCCGAAGGACGCGTACACCTGCTTCATGCGCACCCACATCGACGCGCTGGTGCTGGGCCCGTTCCTGCTCCACAAGACGGAGCAGCCGGCGTGGAAGGAGACGCAGGATTGGAAGCAGGAATTCCAGCTCGACTGAGCGGGTCCGCCGTGCCGCGAAGGGCGCTGACGACGGGGCACTGGGCCTGAAACCGCGCCGGCTGGTCCTCGGCGCCGTGGTGGCGGCCCTGGTCGTGGCGTTCGCGGAGGGCGCGTCGTACGCGGCGCTCGCCGTGTTCAACCGGAAGTCCGACGAGCCGGTCCTCACCCGCCGCGCCATCTACGCGGACCAGTCCGCGCGCATCCGCGCGATGCTCGACACCGTGCGCCCCCGGATGGTCGAGCTGGACTCGTCGCTGGGCTGGGTGTATCGGGTCGGGTTCAGCAACGGCCTCAACCGGATTTCGGCCCAGGGGCTGCGGAGCCACCGGCTCTACCCGCGGGAGAAGCCGAGGGGCGGCCTCCGGGTGGCGGTGTTCGGCGACTCGTTCGTCTACGCCAACGAGGTCGGTGATGCGGACGCGTGGGCCGCTGAGGTGGAGCGCCTCGATCCCACCATCGAGGTCCTGAACTACGGCGTGGGCGGCTACGGCGACGACCAGGCGTTTCTTCGCTACCTGCGGGAGGGCCAGGCGCTGAGTCCGGACGTCGTCCTCCTGGGATTCGTCGCGGACGACCTCGGGCGGATGGTGAACGTCTACCGGCGGTTCTGGTCGGTGAAGGAGTATCCGCTGGTCAAGCCGCGCTACCTGCTGGGCGAGGGGGGCAGCCTCGTGCTCCTGCCCCCGCCGGTGCGGCGTGCGTCGGGCTGGCTGAAGTACCTCGAAGCGCCGGCGGCGGTCACGAGCTTCGGCCGCCACGACTACTTCTACGAGCCGCTCATCTACCGGGATCCGGTCTACGACTACTCGGCCACGGTGAGGCTGGCGTCGGCCCTGTGGATTCGGATGAGCCGGCGCTACCTGGGCGCCGACCGGCTGAGCGACGGGGCGTTCTTCAGCCCGACGTCGAGCGCGTTCAGGATCCAGCTGGCCGTGTTCAAGATGTTCGCCGACAGCGTGCGGGCGCGCGGGGCCGTGCCGGCCCTGCTGTTCTTCCCCGACGAGGAGGCGGTGCAGCGCCTGGCCCGCGGCGTGCCGCCGCGGTACAATCCGCTCCTGGTGGCGGCGCGCGCGGCGGGCATCGAGTGTCTCGACGGAGCCGCCGCCTTCGCGCGGGATTCGGCCGGCGGGAACGCCGCCGGGTGGTTCAACCCGGGCGGGCACTATTCGGCGGCCGGCAACCTGGTGCTCGCGCGCTGGCTGGTGGGCGAGCTGGGGCGGGCGCGGGGCGCGGTGCCGCCTCCCCCGGCCGCGCGGGGTCTGCCCGACGCGCGGAGGGTGCGCAATGACCGGGAGGGCAGGGATGGGGCTCACGCGGGCCGAGGGCCGGAAGTTCGGGCTCACGGTCGGGATCGCGTTCCTGGTGCTGGCCGCGCTGCTCTTCTTCTGGCGGCACAAGGAGACGGCGGCGGCGGTCACGGGTGCGCTCGGCCTGCTGCTGGTGCTGGCGGCGCTGCTGATCCCGACGCGGCTGGGCCCGGTCGAGCGGGCCTGGATGGGTCTCGCGCGCCTCATTTCGAAGGTCACGACGCCCGTGTTCATGGGCGTGGTCTTCTTCGTCGTCGTGACACCGATCGGCCTGCTGATGCGGCTCTTTGGCCGGCGCCCGATGGAGCACCGCGAGCAGGACGGGGGCTTCTGGCTGCCGCCGGCCTCGGGCGGCCGCAGCGACCTGGAACGTCAATTCTAGGAAGGGACAATGGCGAGGGGCGGAATCGTCAGCGAGCTGTGGGCCTTCATGAAGGTCCGCAAGAAGTGGTGGCTGCTGCCCATCATCATCGTGCTGCTGCTGGTGGGGTTGCTGCTGGTCTTCGCGCAGGGCTCGGCGCTGGCGCCGTTCATCTATACCATCTTCTGACGGTCTGTTGACGGTGGAGGTGTAGCGCCCTACGGCGTCATCGCACCAGCTCGGTACGGCGGCCCCCGTCTCCAACTGCGTCCCAGTCCACGTCGCGGCGCACTCCGCGCCATACCTCGACGTGACCGACCAGAATCTTCGTGCGATAGGAGCGACTCTGCAGCATGACAGTCATGGAGTCGCCCAGAGGTGCAGGGCGATCCAGGAGAGCGACAGCTCGTCCATTCACGGCCAGCCCGCAGCGCCCGTCCGGAAAGGCCTGAATCCGAATCCGTGTCCAGGCTCCCTGGGCATAGCTGCGGGCGCCGGGACGGTCCGCGTGATGCCGGCCAGGAAACTCAGCTGGCCGTGGCCGGCCCTGGTCTCGGTTGCGGGATAGTGCACGACGCACTCGCGCCATTGGGCGTCGGGAATGGGGAGGCGGCCTTCGTCGAGGTCCCACCCCGCGGTATCGAGCGAGTCCGTGGATAGGAGCACAAGGTAGATCTCCTGCCACTCGGGCAGCGTGAGCGGTGCCGAAATACTGAACTCCGCGCCCACCCCTTCGCTCGTTGCCACGCGGTCACGCAGAAACACGCCGTTCTCCCAGGTGCTGTCACCGTTGGGCACAAGCACTGTTCTGCCGCTCGACGCCGTGACGTACGGTCGCGGCGAACCGAACGAGACCCACTGCGGTCCGATGCCGTGCCGCCAGTCCTCGACCACGGCCGTTTGCACCTCTGGCGGACCGATGGTGATCCATGCTGAGTCCGACCGCCACCCCCCGCCGCGGCCCAGCCCATCAGACCGCCGAGAGCGTCGATCTCCCTCACGGCCTGCCCCTTCGCCAGGCCTCCGATCGCAGGATTGCAGCTCATCCGCGCGATCGCGCCGAGATCCCGGGTCAGCAGGAGCGTCCGGCAGCCGACCCGCGCGGAAGCCCAGGCCGCTTCGGCCCCGGCGTGCCCACCGCCCACCACCACGACGTCCCAGCGAAAGTTCTCCATTTGCCGACGCAGAACGTGGCGAAGATCCTGTCCAGGAGCTCCTCCGTCGCGGTCTCCCCCGTGATTTCTCCGAGCAGGACCAGCGAAGCCCGCACCGAACCCGCCGCGATCTCGGCCGGCACCTCCGGCCCGATGCCGTCCAGGGCGGGTGCCGGCGCCGAGCAGCTTCCGCCGCCGGGGAAGCGCGCCGAATTCGCCCGCTCCCTGGCAGGAAGCCAGCCGGGTCCCGATCTCCCGCCGCAGAGCGGCGATACCCTCGCCGGTCCGCGCGCTCACGCGCTGTTCCCCCTCCCGGCTCTCCCCCGGCAGATCGGCCTTTGTCACGAGGCCCAGCACGGGCACCCCCGCCGGCAGGGTGCCCGGTCGTGGCGCCTCGCCCCCTGCTTCCCGGGCCACGAGGAGAAGGTCGGCGCCGGTGGCGGCCTCGCCCCGCAGCCTCCACCCCGAGGCCCTCGAGCCTCTCCGTCGTCTCCCGAAGCCCTGCCGTGTCGACGAGGCGGACCCGTTCCCCTCCGACCTCGAACACCTCGGCCACGGCGTCGCGCGTCGTCCCCGCCAGCTCCGACACCAGGGCCCTGTCCTTGCCCAGAAGCGCATTCGAACAGCGTCGACTTCCCGGCATTCGGGGCGCCGACGATTACGACGGTCGGAAATGCATCCGCGGCCCGGCCCGCTCCGGTCTCGGCTCCAAGCTGCAGAAGGGCCGCTCGAGCGGGGGCGATCCTCGAAATCGCCGTCCGCTCTCCTAAGCTCCTCTCGACGTCCTCGGCAAAATCCAGCCGCGCCTCCAGCTCCACGAGAACGCCGAAAAGCTCCTCCCTGAGCGCTCCCACCCTGCGTGAGAGATCACCGCGCACGAGGCCGAGCGCCCGCCGAGCACTTGCTCGCCGCCCCGGCGAGAAAGCCGATCCCCTCGGCCCTCGCCAGATCGATCTTCCCGTTCGCGAGGGCCCTGCGCGTGAATTCGCCCGGCCGGGCCCGACGCGCCCCCCTGCTCACGGCCGAGGAGACGAGCAGCTCCACGACGGCAGGGGAGCCGTGCGCCTGAGCTCGACGACCTCCTCGCCGGTCGCAGAGGCGGGCGCGGCAAACCAGAGCACCAGGCCCTCGTCTACGACGGCCCCTTCCTCGTCGAGAAACGGCGAGAGATACGCCCGGCGCGCAACGGGCCGCTGCGGTATCCGCGGAGCCACCTCCCTCGCGAGAGCAAGAACGCGTCCCGCCGGGCCGCTCAGCCGTACGATTGCGAGAGCGCCCGGCCCCAGGGCCGTCGCACGCGCGACGAGGACGTCTCCGTCCCCGGCGGCATCCCCGACGAGCCGGGCCACCGTTTTGGCCCCTCCGTCGGGCCGCCCCGCGACTTCGTCACGCCTTCTTCGCCTTCGGCCGCATCCCGAGATCCGTGTAGCGCTCCAGCAGGAGCTGCTGAACGATGGACAGGACGTTCTG
Source organism: uncultured Gemmatimonadales bacterium (assembly GCA_963729955.1). Classification (GTDB taxonomy): domain Bacteria; phylum Gemmatimonadota; class Gemmatimonadetes; order Gemmatimonadales; family JACORV01; genus Fen-1245. The sequence goes on along the minus strand of CAVSQA010000013.1, from coordinate 3,343 downwards.
GACGAGCCAGTCGAGGACCAGCCCGGAGGGCATGTCCTTGAACATGAAGCCCATGACGAGGGGCAGGAAACCCATGACCCTCTTCGTGGTGGCGTCGCCGGTGGCCGGCATGATCTGCTGCTGCAGCCACATCGTCAGCGTCATCAGGATCGGCGTGACGTAATACGGGTCCTTGGCGGAAAGGTCCTGGATCCAGAGCGCGAACGGGGCGTGCCGAAGGGCGATCGCATGGCTCAGGAGGTTGTAGAACGCGATCAGGATCGGCATCTGCAGAAGGAGAGGGAGACACCCGCCCGCCGGGTTCACCTTCTCCGTCTTGTAGAGCGCCATCGTCTCTTCGTTCAGCTTGACGCGCGCCTGGGGATCGGACTTCAGCTTCGGCGTCCACTTCAGGCGGATGGCCTCGATCTTCGGCTGAAGGGCGCTCATCTTCTTCATCGAGACGAGCTGCTTCCAGGTGAGCGGAAAGAGAAGGACCTTGATGACGAGCGTGGCGAGAATGATCGCGACGCCCCAGTTCGGGATCGCCGCGTGGAACTGCTTCAGGAGCCAGAGCAGCGGCGCCACGATGACGGCGAACCACCCGTAGTCGATCAGCTTCTCCATCCCGGGACGGACCGCGCGGAGGACGTCGATGTCCTTGGGGCCGAAGTAGAGCCCGGTTTCGATCGAGCCGGCACCGGAGAGGACGACTTCGGTCTCCACGAGCGGCGTGGCCGCGACCGCGGGGACGCCCCCGGCGGCAGGGGCCACCGGAACGACAGGAGCAACGAGACTGACCGGAGCGTCACGGCTTCCGCCGCTCCCGGCGGAAGCGCGAGACGAAGTACGTCGTCTTCGAGCCCGGCCGCGATGAGACCTGCACCCACAGGCACGCTCCTTCAGGCCATCCTTCGCCTTCCTCGAGACGGACCGGCTCGCCGAGAGCGTGACGCTCGAACCAGGTTTCGTGTACCGGTTCTGGAGTTCCGCCGCCGACGGGTTGCCGATGCGGGCCGAGGACGATCCGACCGGGCGGCCGGCCCCACCCTCCCTCTCGACTTTCAGGCCCAGGACGTAGCCCGTCCCAAACGTGTACGTCCGAACGACCCCCTGCCCGTCCGCCTCGCGGTAGCGGAAGCGGACGACCGTTCCCGTGGCCCCCTCCTCGACAGTCGTCTCGTGCAGGATGCCGCCGCCGCGCGAGAGAGGAACGGATCGCTCGGGTCGTAGACGAGGGTCCGGCCAGCGGCCGTGCTTCCGGACGAGCTCCAGGGCCCTCTTCCCGTCCGCCCCGCCGAACTTCGAGAGCTCCGCCGAGACGACTCCCCTCCCCGATTCGAGAGCCTCACCGTGAGGACCTCGTTCTTCAGGGTCACTTCCCGCGGCTCCGTGGCCACAACCGGCGGAACCGATGCGACCGCAACCGGCCCGGAACCCGCGACCACCCCCGGAACGGCCGTCGGCGTCGCCGTGGCCGTCGCCGCAGCCACGGTCGGCTTCGGCGGCGCCGGCGTCCGCGGCGCCGGCTTCGGCGCGGGGAAAACCAGGGTCCAGAGGATCAGGATGGTGGCCGAGAGGCCGAAAGCCACGGCGAGACGTTTCGAATCCACGGGAAGCTCCTCGAATGCGGGTCAGGGAACCGGGTCGAACCCGCCCGGGTGGAACGGGTGACAACGGGAAGACGCAGCATCGAGAGCCACGTCCCTTTCAGGAGGCCGTGGCGGAGGATCGATTCTCGAGCGTACTCCGAACAGGTCGGCTGAAACCGGCAGGCCGCCGGAAGCAGTGGCGACAGGAACCTCTGTAGAGGACCAGGAGCTCCGCGGCTCCGCGAGCGCCGGGACCCGGGCGCGCCTCTTCCGTTCCCGTCACGAAGGCCCTCCGGTCCCCACCCGGGCGGCGAGCTTCTGGAAATCGCGGGAGAGCTCGGCGAAGTCGGTCTCTTCCGCACCGGCCCGGACGTTCACGACCACGTCGAAGGCCGCGCGAAACCCGGCACAACGCCGAAAGAGCTCGCGAAGCTTGCGCCGAAGCCGGTTCTCACGACGGAGGACCCGGTCTTCTTCGTGATCGTCACTCCCAGACGGGAGACGGGACCGCTCGCGGGCCGCACGAAGACCAGCCAGCGGCCGACATAGCGCCGCCCGCTGGAATAGGTGTCCAGGTAGTCGGACCCGTACGAAGGACCCGGCGGTCCCTCCCGAAAGACTCCGAGACCCGGGTCGCAGGAACCTGCCGACCGGGCCCGCTGGGTTCGGAAAGCATCGGATCAAAGGGCCCGCCAGGAACGGCGGTGTCCTCGGGCGCCTCAGACGGTGAGGCGCTTCCGACCCTTGGCCCGGCGACGGGCAAGGACGGCCCGGCCGTTCTTCGTCCGCATCCGGACGAGGAAGCCGTGCGTCTTGTGGCGGCGGCGGTTGTTGGGCTGGAACGTTCTCTTCATGGCACCACCTCTCCCGCTGCGGGGAGCGCGAGCGGCGGATTCTCCGGGACTCGAGGGCCCGTGTCAACCAGGGAGGTGGTCCTTCGCGTCCCGCCCGGCCCGAAACGGCCTGTCTGTCCCCCTCTTCGCCCATCGGTGGCGCGCTAGCATCCCCCCCCGCTCCGCCGAGCGGTGCTCCTTTCTCACATCGGTGGAGATGCCGTGGACAAGTCGACCTCCTGGGAGAAAATTCTCGAGCACCTGAAGTCCAGGGTGGACGAGCGCGACTTCAACACCTGGTTCCGCGGAACCAGGCAGAAGCTCGAGACGACCGACGCTGTCTAGTCGTTCCCTCATCGGCAGTCCTCTTTTCATCGACTACATCCCGCGCGAATACGGCGAGCAGATCGGTGAAGCGGCCCGCCTCGCCGGCATAGGCCCTCGCGAGATCCGGTTTGTCCTCGAAGGTCAGGACGACTATCGGGCAACCGTCTCGCCAGCCCGTACAGGGCCCGACCCGGTCGAAGGTCGGAGACCTCAATCCCCTCTACACCTTCGAGCACTTCGTCATCGGCACCTCGAACCAGCTTGCCCATGCCGCCGCCCTCCACGTGGCCGACCAGACCTCCCACCGCTACAACCCTCTCTTCATCTGCGGCCCGACGGGCCTGGGCAAGACCCACCTCATGCAGGCGATCGGACACCGCCGCCTCTCCCGCCGCCCGGGAGGGAGAGGATCCTCTACGTCTATTCCGAGACCTTCGTGAAGGAGGTCGTGACCGGGATCCGCTTCAACCGGATGGATCAGGTCCGGGCGCGCCTGCTGAACGCCGACGTCCTCCTGTTCGACGACGTGCAGTTTCTCGCGGGCAAGGCGACGACCGAGGACGAGCTCTTCCAGACCTTCAATGCCCTCTACTCCGTCGGGAGCCAGATCGC
>CAVSQA010000012.1:0-115266 GCA_963729955.1 uncultured Gemmatimonadales bacterium | reverse complement strand
TCTTGGCTATGGCTCGATTCCTGTTCCGGCTGCCCGTGTCGGAATCCGGCGCACCTGAGCCGAGCGGTTCCGGGCCAGCTCCAGCGCGAGCGACCAGCAACGCGATGCCGCCAGCGATCCTTCGCGTCGCGGGTTCCGACAGCTGCAACTCCGCGCATGGGCATCGCCTCATTTGGATGCAGCCCCAAGTTCGGGATGTCGATGCGAAGGGGATCGTCCGCCAGCTCTGAGCGCGGGCTCCCACCTGCTCTTCTGTCCCCGTGTCAAGCTGAGCGGGAGCGAGACCGCCAGGAACCGTGGTGGTCGCGACCCGCGCCCCGCGCCCCGGAGCGGAGGGCGGAACCGGTGGCTGCGTGTGGAGATATCGGCGAAGGCCGGCAGCCGACCGGGCGCGGGTCGAAATGAAGGTAGCGACCGAGCGACGCTATGCGCACTGTTCGGAATTGCTCCTGCATTCGCGCCGAGAGGGCTCAATGCTAGCCGATGCCTCCAGTTGCGGATCCAAGTGGACCTTGAAGTCGAGCGCGCTGGCCTGCTGCACGATATCCAGGTTCTGCTGTCCGATGTGGTGGTCCGCGTTGGTGTCGAAGTAGGTCCAGTCCGCCGGGTCGTTGGTCAGGATGCTGCAGATCCGCGCGAACAGGCAGCGGTGGCCCGCCATCTCCGCCTTCGCCGTGAACGGGAAGCGGGCCGTCGCTGTCCCTTCGCGCGGGACCTCCACCATCTGGCACCCGAGCAGCTGCGACGCGGCGACGCTGAAGCCGATCGACGAGTCGTCCAGGAACAGCTCGACCTGACAAGAATGGCAGGCGATGTCCCCGGCGTTCGTCGCGGTCACCTCGATCGTGTATGGCTTGCCTGTCGCGATCTCCGTGGTTGCGACTCGCACACCGGCGGAGTCAAACAGTCCGATGTCGGGGCTGAGCCAGAACACCGTGCCCGCCCCGATGGGGCGGTTCCCCGTGTCTCCGTCGTAGGCCCGGACGAGAGAAGGAACGTGGCCCCATTGTACCCGTGTTTGTGGCCGTCGTGCGTCACGTCTCTGGCACCCGCATCCCTCCTCGCCGGCCGTGAAGCGCTTGATGGCTCGCTTCGACTCGGTTCGGAGTCGCTTTACATAGTTGAGGTCGATCATAGCAGGCTCCAAGTCAGGATCCGAGCCACGACGATCTGAGGGTTGGGTACCTTCCGATCGGACTCGATCGGCACGTTCACCAACGCTGGATCGCTGAATCCGCTCGTTTCAGCGTCCTCCATCTCCCTCTACTTTTCCGCCAGCTCTTCGATGCGTACCCTCTCGGTCGGAATCCAGGCGGAGAGGTCGATGAACGAGGCATTGGACGTGTGACCCACGAACTCCGCATAGAGCGCCGCGCTTAGTGCCCCCGCGTTCCCGAGGCCACCCTGCTCCGGATGCCCTGCCCCGGTGCCCTTGCGGCTTCCGCATTGATCGCCGCGACGGTGCTGCCTCCCGTACCGCTCTCCGCGAACCGGCGGAGTATCCTACTGGTTCGGGTCGAAAACAGCCTCGGGCCGTCGATGTACCATGACGGATCGGCCGAGAAGTAGGAGTCCGGCGCGCCCACACTCGTGTCCGGTTCCGCGTTGCTCGCCACTGGCAAGGGGTAGATCAGGTGACCCTCCTGCTCCATTCCTGCAGGCGGGCACGGGTCGGACGCCGGGTACCTGTGTACCGCAGGGAGGTAGCTCGCGTCGTGCCCTAGCAAGATCCTTCAGTTTGGAGTGAAGCATGTGGCGAGTGAACGGGTCGGAAAGGTCCCGCGACCCGGCATGGTGAAGCCGTTCATCACCAGACCCGTGCGGAGATGTCCGCGGACGTGCTGCGGACAAAAGCCCGGTACCGGCGAGGGAGGAGAAGCAACGATTCGGAGCGGCGCCCAGCGTCGCAAGCGCACCGAGGAGAAAGTCAATGATAGCCAAGCCCAGCAGGAGGGTGCCGACCATCATCGCCGCAAGGGCCTTGAGGAAGCCCCAGAGCAGCCGCTGCCGGAAACGCTATCGCCAACGTAATCGCCGATGTCCCCGAGATTCTGCAGGAACTTCTGCCACGCCTCCGCAATCTCGCCGGTCACCGAGTACGGGTCGAGGTAAGGGCAGGCCGAGGTCGTTGGTGGTGCGGGTGAACCACTGGAGCCAGGTCCGGTACGCGACGCTCAGGTCGTCTCGGTGACGTTCTTGCCGTACAGCGGCTTTGAGCCCGCGTAGACACGCGGTGGATGCAGGAGATGATGAACTGGGCGAGGGCAGGCGGACGCGTCCGGGTTCCCGTCGATCACATACTGCGCGGCGAGGTTGCTGGTGCTGACTCCCCAGCACTGGGAAGACCCCTACATCGTGGTGGTTCTCCACCACCTTGTGCCGCTGAGCGTGCGTCCGATACGGTCCGCCCGCAATGAGTGTTGACGAAGGGATGACCGACGGAATCGGCGCCGTAGTGAGTGAGGTAGCCGAGGGCGTAAGCCCGTTGGCTGTCGCGGCCGACGATCCGTTGAGGAGTGCCGTCGTGAACCTGCCGCTCGGCGCAGGTGCAGGTGTCGAACCACCACCACTCGGCGAACGGCTGGCCGTGCTGCTGTGGGTGTTTCAGTGCCGAGAACAGGTCGACGGAATCGGTGACGTAATCCTCAATCTTGTCTGCCACGTTCGTCTTGATGGCTTCGATATTCTGCTGCACGTCGCCGAGCAGGTCTTCGATCTCGGAGAGCGTCGCCGACCGATCGATGGCAGTGTCGATCTGCTCCTCGAGCGTGTCTATGGCCGCCCGCACCTCAGGGCTATCATCTCCTTTCACCCTTCTGGCCAGGTTCTCTAGGAATTGCACACCTCCCAGAAGTTGGCGACGGTCTCGACCACCACGGCTGCCGAAAATGGCCAGTCGTTCAGGGTCAAAGAAGGCAGGAGTCGGTCCCGTGATCGTAATCGGGGCCCAAGCCCCCGCCCATATTCGGTTCCAGAAGGCCATGCTGGTGGCGTCGGTGTCCCTGCCTCCAGCACCCGCTCCAGACCTGCTTGGTGACGATGTGGTGAATTGCAGTCCCCGTAGAGCCTCCTGCATGGGCGCAGCCCTTCGTCGGGCGTGCCGCGCCGCGGCGCATCGATGATACTAGGTCGCGGCGGCCAGTCCGGGCGTCAGTCTACTCAAACTCTAAGCGGCAATCCCTGCGTTAGGTGGGCGAGGCGCACAAACACACTCCCGTTTTTCGGCGCTGTCGCCCGTCTCGTGGAAGCGCTCCTGAACCCCGTCCCACAGCTTAGTCGCTGGCAGACAGGCGATGGGCGCGAAGCACGGGCATCCCGCCGAGCGTTGGGGCCTTAGTACGACGGTGCGCGCGTCGAGGCCGGTCGTTCCGACGACGCGGCGGCAGCGGGATCACCAGCTTAATGGTCTTTCTGCGAGTGTAGCGCCCGCCCCGGCGTGGCTGAGCCTGCCCAGCCCGCACCTGGCAGCGGACGGGCGCTCGAACGGTCTAGGCGGCGTACCCGAGCACGGCGATGAAGTGGCAGGCCGAGCCGGCCAGGACGAGCAGGTGCCACACGAAGTGGCCGTAGGGCAGGCGGTCGGCCGCGAAGAACGCCACGCCGCCGGTGTAGGCCAGGCCGCCCGCCGCGAGCCAGAGCAGGCCCGCCAGCGGCACGTGCAGCCAGAGCGGCTTGATCGCGATCACGATCAGCCATCCCATTCCGACGTAGACGGCCGTGGAGATGCGCGGGTGCCGCACGCCTGCCACCGCGGTCAGGGTGGTCCCCACGACGGCGAGGGCCCACACGAGGCCGAACAGCGTCCAGCCCCAGGGTCCGCGCAGCACGCCGAGGGTGAACGGCGTGTAGGTGCCCGCGATGAGCAGGTAGATGGCGCCGTGGTCCAGGATGCGGAACACCTGCTTGGCCCGGTTGCGGGCGAGGGCGTGGTAGAGCGTGGAGGCCGTGTACAGCAGGATCAGCGTGGCGGCGAAGACGCTCGCGCCGACGATGCGTGACGTGCCGCCGTGCCGGGCGGCCGTCGCGACCAGCACCGGCGCGGCGACGAGGGCTCCCAGCACGCCCAGGCCGTGGCTGACGGAGTTGGCGATCTTCTTCGCCGAGGGATTGGGGGCGGACCAGGTGCACGGTCAGCCCCCGACCTTCGGTCCTGGCGGGCCTTGTCGCGGGAAGCCAGAGTAAGGTGTAGGTCATCGGGTAGGCCTGGCTGCGGTGATGGCCATGAGGATCAAGGTCCGCGTGCATCCCCAACGCACACCGAGTCCACAGGGCGGGACAGCATTCGGACGGCTGGGGCAGCCCACTCTGGCTGCGCGACGTGATTGCGCTGACCGGTCCATGGGCCAAGGGGCGGGTCCGCGCGGGAACAGGTCCTTCAAGCGCCGGGGGGGGGATTCTAGGAACTGGTCTGGCCGCACCGCAACGGTGAGGAACCCGCCCGACGACGTGGTACTAGGGCAGCGTCGGGCGGGCTGCCACGGCGGACTCGGAAAAGCATGTGCTTGAGGCGCACGCTGGGCGTCCTCCAGGACCAGGAGTATACTTCGCCAGTGGCGAAGACAACTCCTGTCCTATGACAGCAACGCGACGCCGGGGATCAGACCTCCTCCGGCTGCTGTCTTGCAGCGTGGTGTTCGTCGGCGCCGCGGCCGCGGTGCTGTACTTCAGACTGCCACGACCGTTCGTCTCGATCTGGCTTTTCGCGGTGCCGCTGTGCGTTTTCAGCGCTGTGCGGGCCGACCCGCGTGGGGGCGTCGGCTCTCGCTTGTAGGCCTCGGCTTGGCGCTGAGCCTGGGCCTGCTCGAGGGCTTCTTCGCGACGCTCGACAGGCTCAGGTCGGGCGGCTTAGAGATGGAGGGCACATACACTGAGGGCGGCTACAACGTCGAGGGAGGCGAAGCTGGGATACGCTCCGGCGCCCGGCATTCGGGTCACCTCGAGGAAGACGATGGGCAACCAGCTCATCTACGATGTGGTGTACACCATCTCCGACCAAGGCGTGCGGGTCACGAAGGGCGATCCGAACGGCGACACCTGGCTCTTCATGGGATGCTCTTTGATGTTCGGGGAGGGGGTGAACGACGACGAGACGCTCCCCGCCTACTTCTCCGCCGCGCTTGGCTACCGGGCTAACGTGGTCAACCTCGGCTTTCATGGCTACGGCCCCCACCAGATGTTGCGGTCACTCGAAACTGATCGCTTTCGCCTCCTGCTCCACGGCTCGGTGAAGCAAGTCATCTACGAAGGCATCTGGGACCATCCCTGGCGCGCGGCGGGCCACGACAACTGGGACTTCTACGGTCCGTCCTATGCCTTGAGCGGAAACGGGGTAACGTACGCCGGACCGTTTCACGGTCGCTTCTTTGCCTTCACATTGAAGGTCCTCACCGTAACTCACTGATCCACATTTGGTTACGTCGGAGCCAGCCATAACCCCTACTCCACGACTGCGGATTCTCGCCTGACGCTCTCGTGGTGCCCGCGCGGCACCGGGGCGCACAGGCAACGCGTTCGCCCCAGCAGTGCCTCGCTCGCAGCAGTCCGGCGCCGGCACCAATACTAGCACCCCAGCGTCACTTCGGCGTCACTTGCTCCGTCACGCCCTACCGTAACCGCAATTTTCCGCTGGACTTGCCCTGCCATCACGCGGCACTTGCGGCGTGCTCGGCCTGCGCCGTGCGAGGACCTCGATTCTGGGCCGAAGCGGACGAAGCCCCGGGCGACGGACCGCCGCCCGGGGCTCGTCATGCGCCCGCCGTGTTCAGAAGCCTGGCATCAGGAACACCATCGTGTGACCCCACGACTGGCAGAGCGAAGCGTCCACCGAGTCGGGGATCATCCGCCACGCGAAGGTGCCGACCGCCGTCGCGCCGCGGCACATGTCGCGCGCGTTGCCGACGAACACCACCGGCGGCGACTCGAAGCGCCCTTCGAAGTGGTTCTTGAAGCTGGTGTGCGGAACCTGCTTCCAGGACACGTCGACCGGTCCGCCGGAATCGTTGATGAACACGAAGTCCGGATTCCCGGCCGTGTTCGTGCGGACCCTCAGGTCGCCGATGCCGCTCCCGGTGACGTCCGATGCCGGGATGGTGCCATAGCCGCCGAACAGCATCCCCAACCACGGCGCATTCGGATTGAAGGCCCCGTAGCTGAAGAATGCCGTTCGCGTCCCCGGCATCTGCGCCTCGTGGACGAACACGTAGTAGGAGAGCGTGCCGTCATACCACGAGATGGACCCGGTGCGGCTCAGGCTGTCACTGCGGTAGAGCAGCCGCCCGGTCGGGCCGCTGTCGCTCGCGACGGCGGACGCGAGGACGACCTTCCTGGTTGGCGCGTTGGGCTGCTCGGTACAGGCGGCGAGCGCGACGCCCAAGGCGAGGCCAACGAGGGCCGTGCTACGGGACATCATGGCGACCTCCTCGAGATACTGGTTGGCTGACCGTAGGCCCACGGCGTCAATTGCCCGTCAAGACTATTTCCGACCGTTCCCTCTCCTATTGCTCCGCTTGACGCCCGCGTGACGCCTCCCGCCTAGACTCGCACGCAGCCAAGCATCGCTCGACGGCTCACCGGTTTCGGTACGCGGAGGTCCCTCGTGAAGCTCGTTTCCCGTGCGCTGTGCGGGGTGCTGTGTGCCGCGATCGCGGCGGCGTGCTCCGAGGGAACCGGCCCGAAGACGGCGCCGCCGGTGACCGTGGCCGGCGTGAGCCCCACCAACGGGCCGCTGGCGGGCGGAACCGCGGTCACCGTCACCGGGACCAACTTCCCCGCGGCGGTCGACAGCGTGCGGGTGGGGACGCGGCGCCTGGGGAGCCTGGTGCGCGTGAGCGCCACGCAGCTCGCGGGGAGCACGCTGGCGGGCAGCGCGGCGGGGGCGGTGGACGTCGTCGTGTACACGACCGGTGCGGGCAACGCCGCATGCGCCGGCTGCTACACGTACAACCCGCCGGTGACGGTGAGCGGCGTGAGCCCGAACGCCGGACCGTCGGCGGGCGGAACGCGGTGACGATCACCGGCACGAGCTTCGTCAACGTCACGGCGGTCAGCGTCGGGGGCCTGCCGCTCCAGAACCTGAGCGTGGCCGGCAGCACGCAGATCACCGGGCAGACGCCGGCCAGCGCGAGCCGCGGAATCAAGGACGTGGTGGTCACCTCCTCGAGCCACGGCAGCGGCACGTGCACGGGCTGCTTCGTCTACGACCCGGTGGTGACGGTGACGAGCGTGAGCCCGAACGGCGGACCGCTGGCGGGCGGAACGGCGGTCACGATCACCGGGACCAACTTCCCCTCGGCGGTCGACAGCGTGCGGGTGGGGACGGGGCGGCTGGGGAACCTGGTGAGGGCCAGCGCCACGCAGCTGACCGGTGCCACGCCGGCGAGCGGCACGGCCGGGGCCGTTGACGTCAGCGTCTTCACCACCGGCGCGGGCAGCGGCACGTGCTCGGCGTGCTTCACCTACCTCGAGACGCCGTCACCGTTCAACCTCTCTCGCGAGCTGTTCGGCACCCCGCGCACGCTTGGCGCCTACGTCCAGAGCACGAACCCGGCGACCCGGCAGGTGACGATCGGCGGCGTCGACACCCGCGGCCCGAACACGCCCTTCACCTTCGATTGGGGCGACGGCAACGTCACCAGCGGGTGGTTCGATCAGTCCCACGTCTACGCCAGCGCCTCGCGCAATTACGTCGTACGCGTGACCGCGCACTACTCGGCAGGCGGGACGGACTACATGGACGTCGCCGTGCGCTTCGTCGCGCCCCTGATCGCTCCGGTGTCGTACCCCGCCGCGCTGGCGGTCACGATTCCCGCGCAGCTCCCCGTGCTGGTGAGCCGGCAGGCGGGGTACGCCCCGCCCGCGGGGCTGGTCGCGTTCGACGACTCGTACTTCGGCGCCGCGCTCCCGCGGGCGGACGTGGAATACGTCCTCTCCCAGGCCGCCGTCGTCGAAGCCGCGATCCTCGAGAACGACGTGGAGAACGTGGGCGGGGGATTCGACCAGGTGGTTCTGCGGGACCCCTCGAACGGGGGCGCGTATTCCATCTGGTACACGACCCCCGTCGCCTTCGGGGCCAACGGCTCGTACTTCCAGGGCACGCCCGGCTACTCGAGCCTGTTCCACGAGATGGGGCACAACTTCTCGCTCAACGCGCCCGCGGCCTTCCGCTTCGGCGGCCGCATCGACGGCAACGCCAACGCCATCTTCAGCGAGGCGGTGGCGCAGATGTTCCAGCACGCGGTCGCCTTCGAGCTGGTGAACAACGCCGCGCGCTACGGGCTGCCCGACGACCTCGCGCTCGACATCGCGAACAGCGCGCGCTCGAGCGTCCAGATCGTGCGGGCGGCCTACGACGCGTATGTCGCCCAGGGGATGCCGTTCAGCACCTGGAACGACGCCGACACGCCGTCCGACGAGACGTTCGGCACCTTCATGACCGTGGCGCGGCAGTTCCTCGCGCACGCCGAGTGGGCCCAGTCGTACGTCGTTCCCCTGACGCGCACCATGCGCCTGCTGCGCACGTTCGACGACAGCCTGGCGGCGCGCTACGCGCCGTACACCAACAGCGTCGCGGCCTCGACCTTCCGGGCCACCCTGATGGTGGCGGCGCTGAGCTACGGGTTCCGGCAGGACCTGCGCGCCGAGTTCCGGGCGCTGAACTTCCCGATTGACGACGCGACCTACACCAGCCTGTACGGCTCGATTCCGTAGGTCTCGGCAGCGCCTGCCCATCATCGGGGGCCGGCCAGGCACGGGCCCTTGACGCCCGGCTGACGCCCGGAGGTTACCCATTGCGCTGCGATCCGCGGCCCGGCAAAGGGGCCACCACCTCGAACGGGAGCCGACCTCCATGGCCGCGCCATCAGTCGCACGTCCCCGGAAGGCCTGGGCCGCCTGCCTGCTCTCCCTGCTCACGCCCGGCCTCGGCCACCTCTACGCCGGCCGGCCTGGAGCCGCGGTCGGCGCCTTCGTTCTCCTCCACGTCGTCCTCGCGGCCGCGACCGCCGTGGCAGCGTTCGTGCCGTGGCCCCCGTACAACACGCTCCTCATGGCCGCCGGGATCCTCGGCGCCTATGCCGGCATCGCCTGGTGGGCGTATCGCGCCGCGCGGCGCGCGCCCACGGAGTATCGCGCTCCGGCCATTCAACCACTGGTACGTCTACCTGCTCGCGGTGCTCGTCGCGGTCTTCGGCGTCCGGCCGCTCTACACCGCCCTGATGCGCCGGTACGTGGTCCACGCCTACCGGATCCCCACCCGCTCGATGCAGCCCACGCTGCTGGTCGGCGACTTCGTCTTCGTCCGCGAGGCCATCCGCCTGCCCGCCGTCGTGGCCCGCGGGGAGATCGTCGTCCACGAGTCGGTGACGCAGAGCGGCACCCAGTCCATCAAGCGCGCCGTCGGGACGCCGGGCGACACGCTGGAGATGATCCAGGGACGGCTGCTCGTGAACGGCGCGCCGGAGACGGTGCCCCCCGGCCCCGGCGGCGACGTGAGCGAGGACGCCTCCGACCCCACGATGAACTGGCAGCGGCGCTTCCTCGTCGCCCGCGTGGACTCGGCGTCCTACCACCCCAGCCGCGACACGTGGGGCCCCATCGTCGTGCCCCGGGACGCCTACTTCGTCCTCGGCGACAACCGGGACAACTCCTACGACTCCCGCTACTGGGGCTTCCTGCCCGCCAGCGCCGTCGTCGGCCGGCCCATCCGCATCTACTTCAGCGTGGAATCCTCCGGAGGGAGCACGGCGTCGTTCCTGGGCAAGGCACGCTGGGACAGGGTCGGCCGGGCGGTGCGATGACCGCCGCGCGGTAGCCGCGGCGCCCCGCCGCCCGACCACGGCGCCGCCGGCCCGCGCGCTTCCGCTCCGCACCGCGCCCATTTCGCACCCGGCCCGGCCGAGGGTATCCTTATCGCGTGGACGAAGCGTACCCGTCCGAGTTCGAGGTCCACTTCGCGCGCATCGACGCGAAGCTGGAGCAGCGCGCCGCTGAGATGACGCAGGAACTGCGCGCCGAGCTCGCGGCCCTCCGGTCCGACTTAATCAAGTGGATGTTCATTTTCTGGGCCGGCAACGTCGTGACGACGGCCGGCCTCGTCCTGGGCGCCGTGAGCCTGCTCAGGAAGTAGCGTTCGCCGGAATTGCGGCGGCGAAGCCCCCATTTTCCGTCTCCTCAGGCGCCTCCAACACCTTGCCCTCCAGCGGCTTATGACACCACCCGGGCCGGCGCGACACTGGCCCGCGGTATGCAATGATTCCTCGTGAGTGCAACGTCGTAGAGGTGCAGTCGCTTCGTTCGGGCTTCGATTGCCGGTGCCGCGCTGTCGCCTCCCACGACAAGGAGGTGATCGGGCGTGAAAATCGAAGCTCCTCGCCCGTACGTCGTCGACAATCTCAAGTACGCGTTGAATCCCTCGTCCATCGCCGTCGTCGGCGCCTCGCGCCATCCCACCAAGGTCGGCTACAAGGTCATCGAAGGCCTCATCAAGTGGGGCTTCCGCGGGACCATTTACCCGGTGAGCCTCGCGGCCGAGGAGATCCAGGGCCTGCCCGCGTACAAGAACCTCGCGGACATCCCGGGGCCGGTGGACCTGGTGTTCATCGCCGTGCCGGCCCGCGCCGTCCCCGAGGCGGTGGAGGCTGCGGCGGCCAAGGGCGCGCGCGTCGTGGCGGTCTCGAGCAGCGACTTCAAGGAGACCGGCCAGGGCGACGTCCAGGACCGGCTCACCCACTTCTGCCGCGACCACCAGCTCCCCTTGATCGGCCCCAACTTCCTGGGGATGGGGAGCCCGTACTTCCGCTTCAACTGCGGGTTCATTCCCTACCTCCCCGTGCCGGGCCCGATCGGCATGATCTCGCAGTCGGGCGCCAACCTCCTCGGCGCGCTGGGCGCGTCGCTGCTCCGCCACTACGGGATGAGCTTCTTCGTCGGCCTGGGCAACAAGGCCGACGTGGATTTTTCGGAGTTCATCATGTACGGCGGCAGCGATCCCAACACCCGCTGCCTCGCCGTCTACATCGAGGGGCTCGACTCGCCGGAAGCCTTCGTCACGGCGTGCAAGGCGGTGGTCCCGACCAAGCCCGTGGTCGTCATCAAGGTCGGCTCGTCCAAGTCCGCCAAGAAGGCGGCGATGGCGCACACGGCCTCGGAGAACGAGGGCCTCGACGACGCCTTCTTCGAGGAGGTGTTCAAGGAGGCCGGCGTCATCCGGGCCACCCAGTGGCAGGAATTTCTCGACGTCTCCATCGGCCTGGCGATGCAGCCGCCCTTGAGGCGCGAGAACGTCGTGATGATCACCAACGGCGGCGGCTCGGGGCTCCTCTCGTGCGAGCACTTCGACCGCCTGGGGATGCCGCTCCGGCCGCTGGCCGAGATCTCGCCCGACCTGGCCGGCCGCCTGCGCGCCGACATGCCGGGCTTCGGCTCGGTCTTGAACCCCGTGGACATCGCCGGCACCGCGACGCCGTCGGTGTACGAGCGCGCCTTCAGCTGCGCGTTCGAGGACCCGATGGTGGACGGCGTGTACGGCTCGGTCTGCCCCTCCGCCATCACCAACGTGCCGGCGATCGCGGACGTGGCCCTCAAGGTGCACGAGCTCTACCGCCACCTCGGCAAGCCGTTCGTGATGGAATGCCAGGGCGGGCCCGAGTGCAACGCGGCCCTCACCCGGCTCCGGGACCACGGCATCCCGGCGTTTCCCACCCCGGAGCAGGCCGTGGGCGCGATCGTCGCGCTGCGCGAGTACGCCCGCATCCGGGGCCAGATGCGCTCCCGCGCCCCCGCGGTGAGCGCCGGTGCCGTCTCTTAGCGACGCAATTGGGAGGTGTGAGATGTCGGAGGAAAAACGTTACCTGGTCGACGTGGGATTGCAGGACCTGCCCTATCCGGTGCGGGTCGCCTCCCGGGCCAAGCCCGAGGGCCAGCACACGATCGCCAGCATTTCCATAACGGCGCGGATCAACCACTCCTTCGAGGCGAGCTGGATCTCGAAGCTGATCCAGATCCTGCACAGCCACCGCGACGTCATCGGGACCAGCACGCTCAAGAAGAACGTGCAGGACTACCTCGACGGCCTGAGCGCGACCGACGTGAGCGCCACGTTCAGCTATCCCTTCTTCATCGAGAAGCTGACGCCGGTGACCAAGGAGAAGTGCCTGGTGCGGTACCTGTGCAGCTACACCGCCAAGGCCTCGTCCTTCAAGCCGCGGGTCGCGTTCCGGATCCAGGTGCCGTGCCTCACCACTTACCCGAGCGCCGTGGCCGGCCAGGCGGGCGGCCTGTTCGCGCAGCTCAGCTCGGTGGCCATCGAGACGCAGTCGGACGGCGACGTCTTCCCCGAGGACCTGGTGGACGTGGTGGACGCGAAGGCCCTGGCGCCCATCTACTCGTACCTGGCCGAGAAGGACGAGGCCGAGATCATCCGCCGCGTGCACGCCGAGCGGCGCACCAGCGTCCAGGTCACGGACGACATCGAGAAGGCGCTGTGCGAGCGCAAGGACATTTCCTGGTTCTCGATCCGCTGCGCCAACTTCGGGATGCTGCACTCCTACAGCACGGTGTTGGGCAGCGAGAAGAGCATGTGGAGCCCGCCGGAAGACTGGGAGTCGATGGGCCGGGCCGACCTCGGGATCTAGGGGGCGGCGCCCGGGCTCCTGCTCGAGCAGTGGTTACGCGGAATTGAGCGAGAGCCGCACGGGCCTCGGGAGTTGGAAGACGTCGCTCGGCCGCAAAAGGAAGCCGCGCCACGATCGCAAGGGATCGGGCGCGGCTTTCGTGCTGACAGCTTCTCGGTGGGCTGAAGCCTGCGGGTGAGTGCAGCGGGCTCTGTGTAGTGCGGTCAGTTGCGGCTGAGGGCCGCGCTTCTCGCGTCGTGCTCCCCGGCGTAGCTGCCGAAGAAGCTCGACACGTCCGATCCAACCGCCTCCATCCGCTCCCCGAAGGGAACGAACGGATCCGGCGGCCGGCCCGGCACGATGGGGGGCCGAGGCACGTCGGCGTAGCGCACCCAGTGGTAGTGCGCGCCCGCGAACAGCACGGACAGCGCGCACCACGCGGCGAGCACGATGAGCAGGACGCTCATCGCTCAGCGCTCGCGCGGGAGATCCGGACGACCCAGGCCGTTGCCATCGGTAGCTAAAGTGCATTCCGAGGCTCTTTCCAGGCATTAGATGAATGGGAAGGGGCGTGTGAGACTCGGCCTACAGGCTGTAGGGGAAGCCTCACAGGGGTGCCCTGGTGGGACGCTGCCGTCGCCGGGCGCGCCGCTCCGCGCCGGCCCGGCGGAGCCGCTCCGGGCTGGCTGGCGGAACCTCCCGGGTCGGGGCTGGCCGGTCGGCGGAACCTCCCGGCCGCGCGGGGCGTATCATCGCCTCACAGATCCGTCAGGCAGTCCCGTCGTTCCACGCCGCCGGTCCCGATCCCGGGAGGCTTCATGCGGTGCCTCCGTCACATCGCGTCTGCCGCTTCGCTCGCCCTGCTGGCGTCGTGCGCCGACGCGATGGCACCCACCGGGAGCCAGATCGAGCAGTTCCGCGCCTCGTGGGCGAGCCACCAGCTCACCAGGTACGCGTACGACCTCGAGATCACGGGCTTCAACATCAGCTGGGCGGGCCAGCTCGTTCACCTGGTCGTGCTGAACGATACGGTGCGCTCCGCGACCTACGTGGCGACGGGCGACTCCGTGCCCGTGCCGCCTGCGACGTTCTCGACCATCGACGGGCTGTTCGCGCAGGCCATCGCCGCGCGCAGCGCTGGTACGCTCGCGGGCATTCAGTTCGACTCGACGTTCAGCTATCCGCGGGAGATCGATCTCACCGGGCCGCCGGATGCGAGCGGCTCCGTTACCGCCTCCAACCTCGCGCTGTTGCCGTAAAGCGCGGCGCGCTCGGCACCCGGCGCGGCGACCCGCTTGATGGGGCGGGGCCGGGCCGCCGGCCCGCACTGCCGCAGCCCTGCGCGGCGGCCCGATCGCCCTTGCGCGAAGCGCGGCGCCGGAAGACATATCCGCCACGCACTGAGGGGGCGATCGCGATGCGCAAGGTCATCATGTGGAACCTGATCACGCTCGACGGCTTCTTCGAGGGGCCCAAGAGCTGGGACCTGGACTGGCACCAGTACGTCTGGGGCCCGGACCTGGAGCGGCTCTCGATCGAGCAGCTGAAATCCGCCGATCTGCTCCTGTTCGGCCGCGTGACCTATGAGGGCATGGCCAGTTACTGGCAGACCGCGACCGGCGAGGTCGCGACGCTGATGAACGGCATTTCCAAGATCGTCTTCTCGAAGACCCTGCAGCGCGCCGACTGGAGCGGCACCAGGCTGTCGAGTGGCGGCGCCGAGGAGGAAGTGGCGCGCCTCAAGAAGGAGCCGGGCAAGGACGCGTTCATCTTCGGCAGCGCCGATCTGTGCGCGACGCTGATGAAGGCCGGCCTGATCGACGAGTACCGCATCGCGCTCGTGCCCGTCGTCCTTGGCGCCGGCAAGCCGCTCTTCAAGCCCGGCGCGAACAAGCTGAGGATGACGCTGCTGGACACGAAGACGTTCCCGTCAGGTTGCGTCGTGCTGCGCTACCGGCCCCTGGAAGAATCCTGAGGTCGTAGGCTGCCGCGCCAGGCGGCTAGGGTTTGTGCCCCCGCCCGTTGCCGGTGCCGCCCGAGAGCTTCCTCGACGTCGCGGGGTTCATCCGGACGGTGGAGCTGCCGAGGCCGTGCGGGTTGATGCCCAGCGCCTTCAGCTCGAGATCGGTGAGGTCCGTCTTCTCCACGCCTTCGTTCTCGGCCGCGCGAGGCCGCCACAACGTCAGCACGGCGCCGACGTTCACGTGGAACCCCTGCGGCAGGCCCTGGAACGGGTCGCGCAGGTACCGGCCGGCCGACGCGGCGAGCGCGACGCGCGGCGTGAGGTGGTAGGTGTACGAAGCCTCGCCGCCGAGGTCGAGCCCGGTGCCGGGCGACTGCCTCAGTAGCGCGGTGCCCGAGATTTCCGAGCGGCCAGGATCCACCTCCGCATTCAGCGTCGCGTCGGTGAACCACACCTTGGTCGAGAGCGCCGTCGGCTGTATCGCGAGCGACAGCGAGACGGGACCCACGTCGTGCCAGCCGCGCACGCTGGCCCTGAGAGCGTTGACGGCCGGCTGGCCGGCGATCACGCCGCGCAGGCCGCCGCCGCCCACGGCCACCCCGCCCTCGTCACCCGTGAAGGCCGCCTCCGCGAAGGCGAGCAGCGAGTACGACGTGGAGTCGCCGCGCGGGCTGGTGTAGGCGCCCTGGAGCATCCCGTCGAGCTGCAGGTGCTCGGCCAGCGCCGGCGTCGCGCCCCACAGCGTGGCCCCGCCTTCGAGCGAGCGGCTGCCGTCGCTGGCCGTGGTCGCGCTGCCCGTCGCGTTGAACAGCCGGCGCGTGCCCGCCAGCGTCAGCTCGGGGTTGAGGGCGAACGAGCTCGTCGCGGCCACCTGCTCGTAGCCCACCGCCCCGGCGCTTGCCCCGAGGGTCAGCTGGGCGCGGGCCGGCGCCGCGGCCATAGGCAGACCGGCAACGACGACCACCATCAGCATCGCGACAGGAGCGAACCCGGCGACGGCCTGGCGCATGGCTACAAGTCTCCCATAGCTCGGACGTGGGACTGTCGCGGGGATGACCGGTAGGACGACGGCATCAAGACGTGATTGGTAACGCTGGCCGACGCTGTCAGGACCACGCTCTTCCGTCACACGCCGTAGGGGAAGCCTCACAGGCGGTGGTGCGCGGGCTTCCCGTTCATGGTTCAGCGCTTCAACTCATGAGCCTCACCCACGCCAGCAGGCCGGCCATGGCGGCCACCGTCACCGGCACGCCCAAGCGTGCGAAGTCGCGGAAGGAGATGTTGATCCCCAGGTCGCGCGCCTGCTGGACGACGATGATGTTCGACACGCTGCCGAGGATGATGAGGCTGCCGCCAAAGCTGTTGGCGAGAGCCAGCACGTAGGCCGTCGGCGGATGAGTCACATTCACCACCTTCACCAGCAGCAGCACCGCCGCGGAGTTGTTGATCAGATTGGAAAGCACGGCCGTCGCCACGGCCAGAGCGGACGGCGACTGGAGATTCAACCCGGCGTGCCCGAGCCACTGCACGGCCTGGTCGCCGTAGCCCGTGGCCTGGAATGCGCCGGTCACCACGAACAATCCCATGAACAGGACCAGAATCGGCCAGTCCACCAGCGCGAGCAAATCTTCCGTCTCGAATTTCGGGCTGGCGAGATGAATCCCGGCGGCGGTCAGGGCGACGATTTCCTTGGGCACCGGCGAGAAGAAGAAGGCGATGACCAATCCCAGAATGACCAGGCCTTTGATCGTGTGCGCGCGGTTGAACGGCGTGGGAGATGGCTTCACGCTGGCCGGCAGCGGCGCGGAGGACGCGAGGCTGCGGCGGGACATCGTCCAGATGAGCGCGTAGGCGCAACCGAGCGCAAACACCACCGGCGAGATGCACCAGAGGACGTAGCGCCCGAAACTCAGCCCGGCAATCTGGGCGATCATCATGTCTTGCGGATTGCCGACCAGGGTGGCGGCCGCGCCGATGTTGCTGGCGACCGCCAACGCGATGAGAAAGGGAACCGGGTTGAGTTGCCGGCGGAGCAGGGCGATCGCCACGACCGGCGCGAAGACGAAGCAGACGATGTCGTGATTGAGGAACGCCGACAGTCCTGCCGTCACCAGCATCAGGGTGAGCAGGAACCGCGCGGGGTTGTCGAGTCGGGCCGAGATCCCGTTGGCGACCTGGTCGAAAAAACCGGACAGGCGCAATTGCGCCGACAGGACGAAGAAACCGAACAGCAGCAGGACCGTCGGCCAGTTGACGAAGCCGACCACGGCCGTCGTCGGCAAGCCGGAGAAGATCATGATCGCGATCGCGCCCAGCAATGCGATGCCGGTGCGGTTCAGCTTCAAGCCCGGCACGTGACCCACCGCGATGCCGAGATAGGTGAGCGCGACGATCGCCAGTACCGCGGGCGTTGCGGGAGGAGGGGTGATGGTGGGGGCGCTCACGCGGGACCTTGGGACGGGCAAGATAGGTTGCAGGGGGTGGCGAAGCAAACGAGGAGCGGGCCTCAGCAGCACCCGCCACAACCCGCTAGATTGCGGCGTCACGTCAGGCCGGGCATGTCTCGCTCCTTCCTCTCAGTCCGGCTTACCAAGGCATCATGTCTGAGGAGCTTCGGCTGTACATCGATGGCGCGACCCGCGGGGATCCCACCCAGGGTGCGGTCTGCTATCGTCTGCTCGACGCGAGCGGCGAGGTCCTGCTCGAGCATGCCCAGCACATCGGCGACTCCACCAGCAACGAGGCCGAGTATCGGGCGCTCATGATCGGCCTAACGGCTTGTCAGCCGTACACGCACGCCCGGATTCATTGCTTCACGGACAGCGAGCTGATGGTCAGGCAGCTCAGGGAAGAGTATCGGGTGACCGACCCGCGGTTGCAGCAGCTGGCCGAGCGCGTGCAGCGGCTGGCCGGGCAGTTCCGGCGTGTCAACTTCAGCCACGTGCGGCGCACCGACCCCGCGATGGCGCGGGCGGGCCGACTGGCCACTGAGGCGCTCCGCGCCCGCACCGTCTGACCAGCGCCCTCAAGCCCTTCCTGTCTCAGCGACGAGCGCCGGCGCTGTCCACCCGGCTCCAGGCGATGTCCTGCCGGACGCCGCGCCACACCTCGATGTGGTCCACCAGGATGCGGGTGCGCACCGACTGACCCTCGATGACGATATGGCGAGGGAGACCGATCGCCAGTCGGTGGCTCGCTACCCGCAGCATCACGCCGTTGACCGCAATGCCGCATCGGCCGTCGGGCAGCAGCTGGAGCGTGAGTCGCCACGGCCTTCCGCCGGCCAGGATGGAATCCACCCGGGCAGTCGTGGCGTCACCGCCCACCGCCAAGGTCAGGAAGTGCTTGCCCCACACGGCTTCGCCGGTCGGGTACACGGCCTCGCAGGCCTGTGCCTGGTCGGTCGAGTTCGTCGGGAGTTCTGCCGTGCGATGGTCCCACCTCTGCAGGCCGACGGAGTCCTGGAGCGGGTACAGCGCGACGCGGATCATCTGCCATTTTCCCACTGGAGCAGGTGTCCGCAGCGTCAACCGTGACGCCGCAGCCCGCTGTCCGCCGCCCAGGCGGCCCGCGAGTACACGCCGCTGTAGTAGCTGCTGTCGCCCGCGACGAACAGCGCCGCTGCCACCCGGTCGCGGCACCACCCGCGGCAGCGGCTCGCCGAACGGCCGCCAGCGGGCGCTCCACGACGCGGTCCATTCCTCCGCCTGCACCGGGGCCTCGCTCCGGTTGACGATATGGACGCTTACCGAGTCCCTGCGCCACCCGCCGGCCGACGCGTACACCGTGGTCGCGCCCGGTCGCTTGCCGATCAGGATCCCGTTCGTGTCGATCGCCGCGACGGACGTGTCCGCGGCACTCCAATCGAGCACCGGCACGTCCACTGCCGTGCCGGTCGAGCGAGCACGCCGGCCGCGGCGTAGCGGAACGGCACGCCGGGTGCCGCGGTGCCGTCCGGCGGACCAGCGATCGTCAGCCGATCCAGGTACCCGGGCGCGCTGGCAGCGCCCGTCAAGGGGAGGGCCGCGATCGGCAGCTGCAGCAGTGATCCGGCGCCGGCCACGCGGATCGCCCGGCCCGGGACGTCTACCCGCCGGAGTTGCAGTTCCTGGTCTCCCCCGCTCTTCCCGGCGCACGCGCAGATCACCCACGGGCTGTTCGGCAGGCCCCACGCCTGGCTGGCGTCGAACAGCCACTTGCTGGAGCGGGCGTCGAGGTCCACGGAGTACACGGACTGGCGGCCGGTCGAATCGAGGCCCAGGGCGAGGATCTCGTGCGGCGAGATCCAGCCGCCGGTGATGTACACGAAGCTCCACGCGGGCGGAGCGAAACAGGATAGGCGTCGCCCGTCGAACGTGACCCAGCACAGCTCGGGGGGCTTCTGGTCGTAGCGGTGCCGCTCGAAGGCGATCCGTGTCCCGTCGGGCGACCACGGGCCAGGCATGTCCCTCGTCGGCCCGGACGTGAGTTGACGCAGGGTTCCGGTGGCGAGATCGAAGACGCCCACGTCGCCCGCGTTGCTGGCCGACCACCGGTCGGTGTACACGGCCACGAACTTCCCGTCGGGGGAGGCGCTGCGGGCGGCATCGTCTCCCGGTGCCGGTGGGAACGCGGGCAGGGCGCTCCGGCCGAGGATGGTCGGCTCCTCGACGTTCGGCTCGCCCGTGTTGCGCCGCAGCGTCCACAACCCACTCCCCAGGTAGCGCACCTCCAGGGGGCGGGGGCTGATCCTCGCCGGCAGGTCGGGCGCCCGAGCGCCCTTGCTGACGTCGATCGTGCGCTGATTCGTCAGGTCTTCGTCCCTCACATCGACCTGGATGGGACGGAGGCCGTCGCCGTCCGGCACGAGAGCGACCAGGCGGATGGCCACCTCGTTGTGAGCCAGAATGCGCGAGCCGAGTCCCGCGGCGACGAGGACCAAGGCCGCCGCGACCGCGGCGACTCGAGCGGGAGTGACCAGGCCGAGCCGCAGGCGGAGCGGCAGCGCTCGTACGAGCGCGTCCGCTCGCCCGTTGGTTTCGTGGCCGAGCAGCTCCTGGGCGAGCGACCTCAGCGGGCGGCGGTCGGCCCGCGAGCGCGCCGCGCGCACCCACCGCCGGAAGACCAGGTTCAGGGCCTCGCCGTCACCCGCCGCGGCAAGGTGCTGCGCGGCCCGGGGGAGCGTGGCCGGATCGTTCGTGCTCGACGCCAGTGCGCGGCCCAGCGCGGCGTGGGCGGCCTGCACCGCCGCCTGCGGCCCCAGCTCGATCGCCAGCTCGGCGATGGCGTCGTGCGCGGGCTGCCATTCCCCCTGCTCGCGCGAGACGAGGCCGCGCTGCTCCAGGAGCAGGAGATCCGACTGGAGTGCGTCGTCTGAGCGCGGCGCGGCGGCGCGCAGCAGCTCGAGCGGCGACGATGTCCCGTGAACGGCGAGCACCAGCAGGAGCCATCGCTGCTCCCGAGTCAGGCGCTCCAGCCGTTGGCGGAGAGCGGCGCCGCCCGCCAGCAGTCTCTCCAGATCGTCGGGGGAGCCGCACCGCCAGCCGGCCGCGCCCAACTCGAGGATGCCCCGCTCGATGGCCAGCTCCAGCGTTTCCAGGACGATCAGGGGCGAGCCTTTCGCGGTCGCGCGGAGTCTGCGGGGCAGGGTCCTGGCCCACGCGGTATCCGGAAGCGACCCGAACGACGCCACCAGCGCGCCCACCTGCGGCTCCGAGAGTGGCTCGAGAGTCAGCCGTTCGGTGTCCCCGTTGTCGAGCGCGCCTTCTGGGGTTGGCCTCGCGGTGGTGACGACGAGCGCCGGGCTCCGGCCGAGGCGTCCGATCAGCGCGGAGACGAGCTGGCGCGAATGCGGGTCCATCCAGTGCACGTCGTCGATCAGCAGGGCGAGCGGCGATTCGTCGGCAACGGCGGCCAGCAGCTCGGCCGTCGCCAGGACCCGGCGGCGCAGCACCTCGTCGCCAACCGAGCGGTCGGGCTCGGCCGATGGATAGCGACCGCCGAGGACGGGGCTGAGTCCCACCAGCGTCCCTGCGGCCGTGGACGACACGGCGGCGGAGCCGGCTTGAGCGGCCAGTGCCACCGCGAGGTCGGCGGCCAGCGCATACGACAGCGCGCGCTCGCCCGGGGCGGCGCGCACCAGCACCGTGCGCGCACCCGAGGCCTTGAGCCTTGTCAGCGCGTCGCCGAGCAGGCGTGACTTCCCGAGGCCCGCGGCGCCTATGATGTGAATGTGCCTCGACGCGCCGTGGCGGGCGGCGTCCCACGCCGCGACGATCGCTCCAAACTCCTTCTCCCGTCCGACCAGCTCGGCCACCAGCCCGCGAGGTGCCGCTTCGTTGGGCGACTCCGTTTGTGGTTCCTGCCGGGCGGCTCGCAGCAAGGCGCGCGTCGCGGGCTCGGCGTCGCGAGCGTCGTCGCGGAGCATGCGCTCCAGGCCGTCTGCTTCCACCGCGGCGCCCACGGGGTCACCCGACGCGAGCAGCGCCTCGAGCAGTAGCCGCCATCCCGGCTCGGCGGATCGGTCCGCGTCCCGCACGCGGTGGGCGAGCGTCACCGCCTCGCGCGCGTGGCCGGTGGCCAGGTGGCGGCGGGCGAGCGCCTCGCCCGCTCGACAGAAGAGGCCGCGCAGGCGCCACCGCTCGAGGTCCGCCCACTGCTCGAACTCCGCGCCGCCTGGGGCGGCGAAGCCCGGGAGGAAGTCGCCGGTGTAGAGCGCGACCGCGCGTTCCCAGTTCTGGGATTCAACGGCGGCAAGGAAAGCGTCTCGATCAGTCTGCGCGGGCGCGACGAGCGTGAGCTGATTGCCGCCGACCTTGAGACACGCCTCGCCGAGGCGCTGGCGGATGTACCAGATCGTCTGGCGGTACGCGTGGGTTGCGGCGGCGGGTTCGAGGTCCGCCCACAGGAGGTCGAGCAAGTGCTCGCGCGCGGCCGCGCGGCCCGGGGAGAGCGCGAGATATACGAGCAAGGCGAGCGGCTTTGACGGGCCGAGTTGTGGCGCGGGCGCCGACGTGGTCGGCGCGGACACTCCCCACCCGCCCAGCGTGACGAACGTCAGATGGGCGTCAGTGAGGCCGGATTGAGAGCCTTCGGCAGACATCTGACGCGCCTGTGACCTCGGTTCACCTACTAATGAGCCCGGAAACAGAAACCGGTCCCCCGGTCACCGCTCGTCGAGTCCTACCGGATTGGGTCGCACCGAGAAGGTAGGGTCCCGGCGTGCGGGTCTGCAAGGCGCCAAGGGCGTGAGCGGGGGGCTGGGGCAGCGCGCGCCTACGTTCCAACTGTGGTTCCCTGCAATTAGTGGAGTCAATATGCGACCGTCGCGACTGCCTTACGCTCTCGTCCTCGCCCTGCTCGCGAACTGCAGCCGGGATACCACTGGAACAGGCGGCAGCTCGCCGGCCGGGGAAACCACCATCGGGTCAGGTGGCGGCACACTCTCCTTGCCATCTGGGGTGGGTGTTTCAGTCGATCCAGGCGGGGCGACCGGCACTGTGAAGCTCCGCCTGTCCCAGACAGTTGGCTCGAACCCTTCAGCCTACGCCGACCCCACCAGCGTAATTCGGCTGGAACTCGCGTCGGATGGGAACCCTAGCGACTCCACAACGCTGAGACTCGATATCCCGCTGCCCCGGCCCATTCCCAGCGACTCCGGGATCGGCGTCACGCTCGTGTACGCCTCCGATCCTGATCAGGTGACGTATTGGTCGGATTCTGTCGCGGTCACAACCAGCGGTGGTTCCGCGACTGCACGTGCAGCGTCCATTGCGTGGGCCGGTCAAACGGTTAGTGCCTGGGTCCGGCTCAAGAACACGGTAGTCACCTTCATCCGTGTAGTGCGTATGCGAAATGTGCCATCGAACCAGTGTACAGATATTGACCGACTCGTACCGGCTTCTGGAGCTAGCCCCTCGCCCACCGCGACGATGACGGTGGTTCTCGTTCACGGTTATCAGTTCGACCGTTACTGTGGCCTGTCGCTGGACAACAACGACTTCACCGGCCTCTGGCCGTTCTCGACGTACGATCCGGAGCCCGGCTGGGCGCCGATGATCTCAGCTATTCGGGCTGCTCTCCCGTCAGCCAATATCTTCGTGTACCGGTACGCAAGCTCGTACCATCCTCGCAGTAGCGCCCAAGACCTGGTGAGCAGAATTTCTCAGCTGACCTTGCCCCCTGGCGGCGCCGTGCTTGTCGCGCACAGCATGGGCGGCCTTGTGAGCAGATATGCTGCGAAGTCAGCATCGCCAGGTCTCGTTCGCGCGATTATCACCTTGGGCACCCCGCACCGGGGAACGCCCCTCGCAGATCTCGGTGCGTATGTGCTCCCCTCATTCTTCCCCTCTGAGGGGTTCAAGTCCCTAAAGGAGAACGCTCTGCTAGATCTGCCGTGGCCGTCTAGCGTGCCTGTGTATGCGTTCGGTGGCGGACTGCCGTGCAATGTGCGCCCATCCGACAAGATCCTGCGACCGCTGCATCACCTGCTGTGCTCACTCCGCGGGAAAGACACCCTATCTTCCGCCATAGTCGGCGACGCGGTCGTGCCGGATACGTCGGCAGAGCCTGCCAGTGGAGCCACGGTCTTTCCGCTCCCGTCAACTCCAACCGACCACCTCGAGTTACCGGCAAACCCTCAGATTGTGGCTGCCGTGGTTTCAGTCCTTCGGTCGCTCAGCGGTAGCAGCCCGACTGGCTCGGCCAATTTCCGGCTAACCTCCGGGCTGCATTCTGAGACGGAGGACTTGAACGCGGCGGTGGTTGCGGAATTCGGGTCCGGGTACCGGCTTGCGGACTGGACCGACGTGAGGGCGGCAGCGGGGAATGCGACGGCCTGGGCCGACTCCGTTGGGTTGACGGATCAGGCTACGGCGCTGGTTTCATCGGGAGGACTGCGCTTCGATGGCTCGCGTCAGTACTTCATCGAGCGATTCAACAATCACATGCCGTACTCGGGGTTCTTGGTATACGATCAGATCGACAGCAGCCTGATAGTGCTGGGCTCGTGGTACGGGCTCCACATGCCCATCCTCGCGGTCCGGGCGGCAGGGACCCAGCAAGGCCTTGTGGCGTTCTACCCGCTCGATGGCAACGGGGCGGATGCCAGTGGGAACGGCAACAACGGCACGGTGACCGGCGCCGTGGCGGCAACCGGGCACACAGGTCAGGCATCAACAGCATTGTCATTCAGCGGGACGGCTCACGTAACCGTGCCGAGTAATCCGATCCTTAAGGGCCTCACCACCGACATAACCATGGTGTTCTGGGTAAGGAAGAGCACGACTCAGATCGGGACCGGCGTCATACCGATCTCGAGGCGCATCTCCGGGGACACGATTCACTTCGAGCTCTACAGCCAGGCTGGCGGTTTCGCGTTTCAGTGCTGCTCATCGGGCGGGTCGACGACCGGCACCTTCTATGCTCCATCCGGCACCGGGCTTAACACCCTCAACGACGGACAGTGGCATAGGGTCGCGGTTACGCGGCGCTTTGGTTCCCTTGGGTTCACTCAACTGTACTTGGACGGTGCGCTGATTCAGGGAAGCTACACATCCGGATCAGCGACCGCCGTTGCCCCCGTGGTTGATGCACCTCTCCTGATTGGCCAACAGGCGAGCAGTGCGCCGGGCCAGTTCACAGGGTACCTCGATGACATCTATATCTTCAATCGCATTCTGACGCAGGCCGAGATCCAGGCGATTCCATAGGCGGCAGACCGCCTTCGAACGACGACGGCGGCCGCAGGTTTGGCCGCCGTCGTACATACCAGTCTTTACATCGGCATTGGTACTGGCAGACGAGAGGGCAGTCTTGGACCTGAGCCGCGTCAGGGAGCAACGCGAAAATCAGCCACCCGTCCCGGCGTCGACTGACCGAAGCCGCAGCTTGTCCTTGAAGAACGCCCGCAGGCGCTTCGCGTTGCCTGCGTGTAGATCAGCGCGTGCGTCCCGATGATCATTCGGCCCCCGACGATCTGGCTGGAGCCAGCCCGGCCAACCCGGGCCGGACCTTGAGCACGGTCTCCTTGCTGATCTGCACGGTCCCGGCCTTCGCGCCCCGCGGCTTCGTGACGTAGCGGGCGCGGGTGCAGGAGACCGCCACGACCCCCCCGCTCCGAGCCTTACTATGGTAAGCGGCGATCGCCGCGGCGCGTTCCAACGTCTCCTTGTCGGGCTCCATCCCCTCGACGGCGCGGAGAATCACGTGGCTCCCCGGCATCCCGCGCACGTGGAACCACCAGTCGTCCTGGTGCGCCATCTTGATGCTGAGCCGGTCGTTGTCCTCGTCCGTGAGGCCGACCAGCACCGTCCACTCACCCCACTCGCCCGGCACCCGGAATTCCAGTACCCGCGGCGCGGCCCCGCGCGATCGCGCCACGCTCAGCTCCCCGTCGGCACGATGGTCGCCCGCTCGACCATCAGCATCACCGTGGGCTCCGGCGCGCGCGTGCGATGCACCACGCCGCGCGGCACCATCACGCCCTGCCTGGGCGCCAGCTCCATCGTGCGCCCCTCGAGATCCACCAGGAGCTTTCCCGAGACCACGTAGAAGAACTCGTCCTCCTCGTCGTGCTTGTGCCAGTGGTATTCGCCCTCCACCACGCCGAGGCGCACCACGGCGTCGTTCACCCGGCACAGGGTCTGGTTCCACCATTTGTCTCGGCACGCATCCACCAGCGCCTGCACGTCGATCCGCTCCAGCGGGCCGTGGAGGATGTCGAGGTGCGTGGCGTACGGGTACTGCTGCGCGTCGCTCATTGGCGCGTCTCCCTGGCGCGGCGGTTCGTGGGCGGAGGTCGAACGCTCAATGTGGGCCCGACCTCGCGCGCCCCGCAACCGGCCGCGCGCCGCGGCAGTGGGCGGGCACCACGCGCCGCGCCCACGCGCGCCTCGCGAGCCGGCCCGCTCCAGCCCGCGGGCGGTGGTCCAGGCTGTTCGATTCCCACCGCGCCATGTCTTTTGACGCGCCCCCGCGGGCGACCTACATTTGCACAGTTACCGCCCGTTCAACCTCGTTTTCGGGAGTGGTCATGCAGGATATCGCGCACAAGCTGCTGGAGCCGTTCGCCGGTGCCGTCACCCTGGGAGCGTCCGGAAGGGTCGAGGTGCCGCGCCCCAACGCCGTGGCGGGCCCGGGCACCGACAAGCTCGCCTGGGCCGCGGTCTTCGGCGGCGACGCCGAGCGCGAGGCCGCGCGGTGGCTGCTGTGGGAGATCGGCCAGGTGGTGGGCGTGGGAGCCGCCTCCATCCACGCTCTCTACCTGGCGCGCGGACGCGGCAAGGTGCACGGCTTCACCGTCCCGGCCATCAACATCCGCGGCCTCGCCTACGACTCGGCGCGCGCGCTGTTCCGCGCGGCGAAGGCCCTCGAGGCGGGCGCGTTCCTGTGCGAGATCGCGCGCTCCGAGATGGCTTACACCGACCAGCGCCCCGCCGAGTACGTGGCGGTGCTGCTGGCCGCGGCGCTGCGTGAGGGGTTCCGCGGGCCGCTGTTCGTGCAGGGCGACCACTTCCAGATCAACGCCAAGAAGTACGCGTCCGATCCGGAAGGCGAGGTGGGCGCGGTGAAGGCGTTGATCAAGGAGGCGGTGGCCGCCGGCTTCTACAACATCGACATCGACACCTCGACGCTGGTGGATCTCTCGCAGCCCACCCTCGACACCCAGCAGAAGGTCAACTACGAGCGCGCCGCGGAGCTGACCGAGGTGATCCGCCGCGAGGAGCCCAAGGGCGTCACCATCTCGGTCGGCGCCGAGATCGGCGAGGTGGGCGGCAAGAACAGCACCATCGAGGAGCTGCACGCGTTCATGGACGGGTACAAGAAAGCGCTCGCCACCCGCGGCACCGGCCTGGCCGGCATCTCCAAGATCAGCGTGCAGACGGGCACCAGCCACGGCGGCGTGGTGCTGCCCGACGGCTCCATCGCCGACGTGAAGATCGACTTCGACACGCTGCGCCTGCTCTCCCGCGACGCGCGGGAGCGCTACGCGATGGCCGGCGCGGTGCAGCACGGCGCCTCGACGCTGCCCAATTCCGCCTTCGGCAAGTTCCCCGAGATCGAGACCGCGGAGATCCACCTCGCCACCGCCTTCCAGAGCCTGCTGTTCGATCACCAGGCCACGCCGGCGGCGTTCAAGGCGAAGATCTACGACTGGCTGCGCACCAACGCGGCCGGCGAACGCAAGGCGGGCGAGACCGACGAGCAGTTCTTCTACAAGACGCGCAAGAAGGCCCTCGGCCCCTTCAAGAAGGACTGGTGGTCGCTGCCCGAGACCGTGCGCACCGCGCTCGGGGCCGCGCTGGAGGAGCAGTTCACGTTCCTGCTCACGACCCTCAAGGTGAAGGACACGGCGGACCTGGTGGCGGAGTTCGTGAGCGCGCCGGCGATCCGCCGCGCGGAGCCCGCGCGCGGCGGCCGCGTCGGTGGCCGCGCCGGGCGACGCCGAAGCCGGCGAATAGGGAGGGATCATGGCACGGCACGACGACGACGATGACGACGAGGTGGTGGTGGAGCGGCGCGGCTCGCCGGTGGTGCCCTTCCTGCTCGGCCTGGTGGTGGGGGCCGGCGTGGCGCTGCTGTTCGCGCCGATGAGCGGCGAGGCGCTGCGCGCCGACCTCCGCTCGCGCACCAGGAAGCTCAAGGACCTCGCCTCCGAGAAGGCGGAGGACCTGGAGGACTTCGTGGTGGAGGGCTACGAGACCGCCCGCGCCAAGGTGGAGGAGCGGCTCGAGACCGCCAAGCGCACCGTGCACGAGGGGCGGGATGCGGCGCGCGACGTGGTCGAAGCCGGCCGCGACGTGGCGCAGAACGCGCGGGAGGAGCTGGAGCGGCGGCTGACCGACGCGCGCCAGGCGCGCCGCGCGGGCCGCAAGGCCCCGCGCGAAGACCCGGGCGCGTAAGCCCCGCGGGCGCGGTGGACCGGCGCCGCTGGATCTTCGTCTGGCATGACGTCCGCAACTTCGTGCGCCGGGTGTACGAGGGCGCGATGGAGGCGAACGTCCCGTTCCTCGCCAGCGGGCTCACCTTCGACGCCCTGCTCGCCGCCATTCCGTTCGTGCTTCGTCGTCCTCGCCCTGATCGGCTACGTCCTCAACGCCCGGGCCGCCGCGCTGCAGGTCGACGTGGCGGACTACCTGCGGCAGCTGCTGCCGAGCTACGGGTCGCAGACGGGCGCCGACCCGTTCGCGCCCATCATTACCCTGGCCGAGGGCGTGGTGCGCTCCCGCGGCAAGTTCACTCTGTTCGGCTTCCCGCTGTTCGTCTGGTTCTCGACCCGGCTGTTCGGCTCGCTCAGGGCCGCGCTGTGCGAGGTGTTCGACACCCGGGAGACGCGGTCCTTCCTCAAGGGCAAGCTGCAGGACGCCGCGCTGGTCTTCGCCACGGGGCTGCTGTTCGTGGCGCACACCCTGCTGAGCGATTTCCTGCCCGACGCCGAGGGGCACATCGGCTTCATCGGCTTCTTCGGCACCCAGCTCCTGGCCTTCGCGTTCCTGATCGTCCTGTTCATGATGGTGTTCAAGTACGCGCCGGCGCACCGCGTGCGCTGGGACACGGCGCTCGTGGCCGCGCTGGCCTGCGCGCTGGGCTTCGAGGTCGCCAAGGAGGCGCTGAGCTTCTACTTCCAGCACTTCGTGCGGCCCGACCAGCTGGTGAGCGACCCGACGCTCGGCGCCATCATCCTGTTCGTGGGCTGGGTGTACTACATGACCTTCGTCTTTCTGATCGGCGGCCAGATCGCCCAGGTCTACGACCTCAGGCGGCGGCAGGCCGCGCAGCGCGCCGTCCTCAGCTAGGAGCCTCCCGATGCCGCTCCCGTGCCCTCGTGCCCCGGTGCCCCCGTGCCCGCGCCCATAGATCTCCGCAGCGACACGGTCACCCGCCCCTCGGCGGCGATGCGCCGCGCGATGGCCGAAGCCGAGGTGGGCGACGACGTCCTCGACCACGACCCCACCACGCTGCGGCTCGAGGAGCGCGTGGCCGCGCTGCTCGGCAAGGAGGCCGCGCTCTTCTTCCCCAGCGGCACCCAGGCCAACCAG
Organism: uncultured Gemmatimonadales bacterium; assembly: GCA_963729955.1. Classification (GTDB taxonomy): domain Bacteria; phylum Gemmatimonadota; class Gemmatimonadetes; order Gemmatimonadales; family JACORV01; genus Fen-1245. The sequence goes on along the minus strand of CAVSQA010000012.1, from coordinate 86,677 downwards.
AGCGGGATCCGGCTGCTGACGCGCCCGGGCACCGAGCTGCTGCTCGAGGCCAACGCGCACATCCTGACCTACGAGATCGCCGGCGTGGCGGCCAACTCGGGAGCCCAGGTGCGCCCGGTCCAGACGCCCGACGGCGTGCTCACCGCGGAGCTGCTCCGGGCCGCGCTCCGGCCCGCCTCGCCCCACTACCCGAAGATCTCGGCCATCGCGATCGAGAACACGCACAACGCGGCCGGCGGGAAGGTGATGCCGGTCGCGGTGGCGAACGCCATCGGCGCGTTCGCGCGCGAGGTGAAGCTACCGGTGCACCTGGACGGCGCGCGGCTGTGGAACGCGGCGGCGGCCCTGGGCATCGAGCCCGCGCGCCTCGCGGCGCCGGCCACGACCGTGATGGTGAGCTTCTCCAAGGGCCTGGGCTGCCCCATCGGCTCGTGCCTGGCGTTCCCCAAGGCGGCGCGGGAGGACGTATGGGAGATCCGCAAGCGCTTCGGCGGCGGGATGCGCCAGTCGGGCATCCTCACCGCGGCCGGGCTCTGGGCGCTCGATCACAACCTGGGCCGGCTCCCGGAGGACCACGCTAACGCGAAGCGGCTGGCGCAGGGGCTCACCGGGCATCCGGCGGTGCGGCCGCTCGCACCCGAGAGCAACATCCTGATGCTCGACCTCGTGCGCGAGCGGGACATGGCCGACGCGGTGATCCCGCAGCTCGCCGAGCGCGGCGTGCTGGTGACGGCGTTCGGCCCCAAGCGCCTGCGCGCCATCACGCACCTGGACGTGAGCGAGCAGGACGTGGACCGGGCGGTCCAGGTGATCGCGGACGTGCTGAAGTAGCCGAGATTACGTTATGGGGAGGCTGGATAGAAAGGGATACACTTCTTTACAAGTGTAGCTATATTTATCCACCATGGCTGCGCAAAGCTCTACAGACAAAGCAGAACGGCTGTTCCGCCGCGCGGGGGGCGTCCTCAGAACCAAGGAAGCGCTGAGAAGGGGCATCCACCCTCGCACCCTGTACGCGCTCCGCGACGCCGGCCGTCTCGAGCCCCTCGGTCGCGGCGTCTACCTCCTCGCCGGCTGCCCGTTCTCAGAGAAGATCGACTACGTGGTTATCGCGGCCCGGCAGCCCAAGGCCGTCGTGTGCCTCACCTCCGCACTGGCGTGGCACGTGGTGACGACGCAGCTCCCCCACCAGATTCACATCGCGCTGCCGCGGGGCACCAAGGCTCCCAGGGGACGCTACCCACCCGTCAAGGTTTTTCGCTTCTCCCGCCTGTCTTACTCCCAGGGTGTAGGGCGATATGACGTAAACGGCATACCGGTTCGCGTCTACTCGCTCGCCAAAACCGTTGCCGACTGCTTCAAGTTCCGGAATCAGGTCGGACTCGATGTAGCCCTGGAAGCCCTGAGGGAAAGCTGGCGCGCGCGGCGCGTCACCATGGACGAGCTGACCCACTACGCGAACGTCTGCCGGGTGGGGCGGATCATGCGGCCGTATCTGGAGTCGCTCGCGTGACCAGGGAGCGGCCCGCCAATGTCCCGGCCTCGATCCGGCAACGGCTTCTCAACGTGGCCCGCGCCCGGGATCAGAGCTTTCAGGACCTGCTGGCACGATTCGGTAATGAACGCTTGCTCTATCGGCTATCCACATCGCCGCACGCGGGGCGCTTCATCCTCAAGGGTGCGACGCTGTTCGCCGCCTGGAGCGGTGTGCCCCATCGCATGACCAGAGACGTCGACCTCCTGGGCATAGGCGACGTCAGCCCCAGCACGCTTGTGAGTGTGTTTCGGGAACTCGCCGCGGTACAGACTGAGGCCGAGGACGGCCTCGCGTTCGATCCGAATTCGGTCCATTCCGTTGAGATCAGAGAAGACAATGTCTACGGCGGTGTGCGCGTAACGCTCAGCGCCTCGCTGGCCGGCGCCCTGATCCCGCTGCAGGTCGATGTCGGGATCGGCGATGCGGTCGAGCCCCAACCGGAGGAGGTGGAGCTGCCGACGCTGCTCCCGCTGCCCGCGCCCCGACTGCGGGCATACCCGCGCGAGGTGGTCATGGCCGAGAAATTCGAGGCGATGGTGAAGCTCGGGGCAGCGAATTCGCGGATGAAGGACTTCTACGACGTCTGGTACGTCGCCGCGAGACTCGAGCCCGAGCCGGGCCGGCTGCGCCGAGCTATTACGGCGACCTTCGCGAGACGAGGAACCGCGATACCCATCAGCATACCGGCCGCGCTCACCGAGGAGTTCGCGACCGATCCGGCACGCACCAGCATGTGGCAGGCGTTTCTGGATCGCACCGGGGCTCCGACAGAAGACCGACCCTCGCTCGCGGCGGCGGTGAGCACGATTCGCGCTCTGCTGATGCCGGCGCTGCGCTCGTAGGAAGAAGCGCCGAGGCTGACACGACCGAGCCTGAAAGCCACCCTCTCGCGTCTGGTAACTGCTGGCAGCTCGGCGTCGCGCAACTGCTCCGAACCCTGCTCACGCGCAACTGGTTTCCCGGATGCCGACAGGCTACCTTGAGGTGCCCCAGGTCCGACGGGCGAGGGCGCACGAACCGCGTCAGGGCCCCGAAGGCAGCAGCGCTAAGTGATGTCTCGCGTCGCGGCGGGTAGCCTGGGGCACCCAATGTGACAGTTGGCAGACGGCAGCCTGGCGGGCGGCCAGTGGAGTTCCCAGACGCCAAGTTGCCAGCGGTTACCAGCAGAGAGGGAACGGACTGAGAACATGCCTTTCCTGCTCTGCCCCCGATCTGACTCTCCGCTTTCCGCTTGGCACCGCTGCGCGTCTGCGCGTCTGCGCGCTGCTACGCACTTCGCACTTCCAACCACTGCTCTGCAACTCTGCAACCCTGTAACCCCGGCATGCATCTAGCCCTTGCCCGTAAGTACCGTCCCCGCCTGTTCGGCGAGCTGGTGGCGCAGGAGCACGTGGCGCGCGCGCTCCGGGGCGCCGTGGAGCAGGGCAAGGTGGCGCACGGCTACCTGTTCGCCGGGCCGCGCGGCGTGGGCAAGACCACGGCCGCGCGGATCCTCGCCATGGCCTTGAACTGCGAGGCGCGCCACGCCGGACGGCCCACCGCCGCGCCGGGCGAGCCGTGCGGCGAGTGCGTCTCCTGCCAGCGCATCTGGGCCGGCTCGGCCAGCCTCGACGTGGTCGAGATCGACGCCGCCAGCAACCGCGGCGTGGACGACGCGCGCGACCTGAGGGAGCGGGCGATGTACGCCGCGTCGCAGGAGGGCCGCCACAAGGTCTACATCGTGGACGAAGCCCACATGCTGACGCGCGACGCCTGGAACGCGCTGCTCAAGATCCTCGAGGAGCCGCCGTCGGGCGTCGTGTTCGTCTTCGCCACCACCGAGCCGCACAAGATCGCCAACACCGCCGCGCCGGTGATGAGCCGCCTCCAGCGGTTCGACTTCCGGCGGGTGGGGCCGCAGGCCATCGCCGAGCGGGTGCGCGGCGTGCTGCGCGAGGAAGGCCTGGCCGCGGACGACGACGCCGTCGAGATCATCGCGCGCGTCGCCGACGGCGGCCTCCGGGACGCGCTCTCCGTCCTGGACCAGGCCACCGCGTTCGGCGAAGGGGCGCTGACCAGCCAACGGGTGCGCGAGGTGCTGGGCCTGGTGGGCGACGAGCTGTTCGCCGAGCTGCTGGCGATCGTCGCCGAGCACCGGGCCGCGGACGTCTTCCCGTTCGTCGCCAAGCTGGTGGAGGCGGGCCTCGACCTCACCGCGTTCACCGACGGCGCGGGCGACCTGCTGCGCGCGCTGCTCGCCACGCGCCTCGGCGGCAAGCCGGACGGCGTGTCGAGCGCCCTCGGCGCCCACGTGCTGCGCCTCGCGCCGGCGTTCGAGCCGGGCGACCTGCTCCGGATGCTGCGGGTGCTCGAGGACACGGAGGAGCCCATCCGGCGCGGCGCGAATCCGCGGCTCGCCATCGAGACGCTGCTGGTGCGGTGGACGCTCATGGACCGCACCGTACAGATCGCGGAACTGATTGCAGGGACGAGCGGGCAGAGTGCAGAGGGCAGTTGCGAGACGCCACGCAGGACGTTGCGAGAGCCCGCCCAGTTCGAGACGCCAGTGGAGCGGCACGAGATCGGACAGCGACGATGGGCAGGGTCCGCCCCCGACCGCCCCCGCTCATCCGCCGCGCGTACGGAGCCATGCTCGCCGCCCAACGCACGCCTGCGGGCGAGCGCGCCGCCGGCGCCGCTCCCGTCGCGGCTCCCTCGCCGCCTCCGGCCGCCGGCGCGCCGCTCACGCTCGAGGCGCTGCGCGCCGCGTGGCCCGGCGTCGTGGCCGCCGCCAAGGCCGAAAAGCCGATGATGGCGAGCGCCCTGGAGGACGCGGAGCCGGTCGCCTGCGACGGCGCGGCGGTGCGCCTCCAGGTCCTGGGCGGCAATCCGCTGTCCGTCGAGGGGCTCACACGCGGCCGCCCGTCCATCGAGGCCATCATCGGGCGCCTCCTCGGCACCCCGGTGCGCGTCACGGTGGCCGGTGCCGCGGCGGCCGCGCGGGGCGAGCCGGCGGCCGCGCGGAGCGAGCCGGCGGCCGCTCGCGACGAGCCGGCGGCGTCCCGCGACGAGCCGGTGGCGCCCGCGCCATCGGCGGGGGGGGCGGTACGGGAGCCGGCGGCCTCCCCGGCCCCCCCGCGTCGGGTCACCGTGACCGGGGCCAAGGCCGAGCGCCTGAAGGCCTTGCGCCAGAGGGATCCGACGCTGGATAGCGCTATGGATAGCTTGGACTTGGAGCTACTCGACTAGCCTTGCCACGGGCCCCCGGCGGGCCTAGGTTTCCCCCAATGACCGATCTTCGTGCGCTCCTGCAATATCGGGCAGCAGATGCAGGGGCGGTTGGCGGCAATCCAGAGCGAGTTGGCGCAGCGCACCGTGACGGGCTCCGCCGGCGGGGGCATGGTCACGGCGACGGCCGACGGCCGCGGTCAGGTGCGGGAAATCCACATCGATCCCAGCCTGCTCGGCGGCGACGTCGAGATGCTCGAGGACCTCGTCGTGGCCGCCGTGGCGGAGGTGCAGAAGCGGGCGGCGGAGCTGGCGCAGGACGAGATCAAGAAGGTCCAGAGCGTCCTGCCGTTCCCGCTGCCGTTCTCGCTGTAGCCGTGTCCGCCATCGAGGAGCTGGTCGCGGAGTTCGCGAAGCTCCCGGGAATCGGCCGCAAGACGGCGCAGCGCCTGACGTACTTCCTGCTCAAGCAGCCCCGTGAGGAGTCCGCGCGGCTGGCGCGTGCCGTCGCCGCGCTGGGCGAGCGGGTGCGCGCCTGCTCGCGCTGCGGCGACCTGACCGAGGCCGACCCGTGCGCCATCTGCACCGACCCGCGGCGCGACGCGGCGCTGATCTGCGTCGTGGAGGAGGCGTCCGACGTGGCGGCCATCGAGCGGGCGGGGGAGTACCGGGGCCGCTATCACGTGCTGGGCGGCCGGCTCTCGCCGCTGGACGGCGTGGGGCCCGACCGGCTCAACATCCCGGCGCTGCTGGAGCGGCTGGCCAACGGGTCGAGCGTGCGCGAGGTGATCGTGGCGACCAACCCGTCGGTGGAGGGCGAGGCGACGGCGCACTTCGTGGAGCGCACCCTGCGCGCCCGCGCGCCCGAGCTGGTGGTGAGCCGCCTGGCGCGCGGCCTGCCGGTGGGCGGCGAGCTGGAGTACGCCGACGGCGAGACGATCGCCCAGGCCCTCTCGGCGCGCCGCCGCTTCCCGGGCCCGTGAGGCACCGCGGCCTGTACGTCGCGGCGGCCGTGGCGCTCGGCTTCCTGGCCGGCGCGGCGCTGGCGCAGCGCTCGATGGGCCAGTGGCGGTCCGCGCTGTTCAGCGCCCGGCCCTTGCGCCGCCTGGCGGCGTTGGGGTATTTGAGCGGGCATCCCGGGCGTCGAGGCGGTGCAGGTGCTGCGGGACTACCTCGCCTGGGAGGAGCACCCCGCGCTGCGGCGGCGGGCCGAGGTGATCGTGCGCCGGATGGAAGCGAAACTCTCCTAAGCGGAGCCCGGATGCCCGGTGCGTCGAGCTGGTCGTTCCGCGAACAGGACCACAAGGCCATCACGGAGCAGCTGACGGGCCTGCTGCGCGAGACCAACGTCAAGAGCCTGCTGCTCGTCGACCGCACCGGCCAGGTGGTCGCGAACGTCGGGCGAGCCGCCGCAGTTCGACCCGCAGGCGTTCGCGTCGCTCACCGCCGCCGACTTCAGCGCCAACGACCAGCTCGCCAAGATGATCGGCGAGCACGAGTTCTCCTCGCTGTTCCACCAGGGCGAGAAGGAATCGATGTACCTCGCCGACGTGGCGCGCCGCGTGATCCTCGTCGCGCTGTTCGACAACCGCACCACGCTCGGCCTGGTCCGGCTCAAGGTCAAGGCGAACGGTCGAGACGCTCACCCAGGTGTTCGAGGACATGTTCAACCGGGCCGGCACCGAGAGCCCCAAGGTCGAGGGCTTCGGGACCAAAGAGGCGGAAGATGAGATCGACAAGCTGTTCGGGGACTGACGGAGCGAGCGCGCGCCATGTCGATGATCAACTACGCGTCGCGCGAGATCAACTGCAAGCTCGTCTACTACGGCCCGGGGCTGGGCGGCAAGACGACCAACCTCGAGCACGTCTACGGCAAGGTGCAGCCCAACACGCGCGGCAAGCTGATCTCGCTCGCCACCGAGACGGAGCGCACGCTGTTCTTCGACTTCCTGCCGGTGGACCTCGGCACCATCCGCGGCTTCAAGACCCGGTTCCACCTCTACACGGTGCCGGGCCAGGTGTACTACAACGCCAGCCGCAAGCTCATCCTCAAGGGCGTGGACGGCATCGTGTTCGTCGCCGACAGCCAGGTCGAGCGGATGGAGGCGAACATCGAGTCGATGCAGAACCTGTACGACAACATGGCGGAGTACGGCTACGACCTCACCAAGCTCCCGTTCGTCGATCCAGTACAACAAGCGCGACCTCCCCAACGCCTCGCCGATCAAGGACCTGCAGGCGTCGCTGAACCCCGGCTGGCCGGTCGTCGACGCCGGAGCGGCAGAAGGTCACGCCCGACCCCGTCTTCCAGGGCGAGTTCCTGGTCCAGCAGCTGCCCACCGGCGAGTGGGTCGAGCGCGCGCCCGCCTACGAGGCGGTGGCCATCACGGGCGAAGGGGTCTTCGAGACGCTCAAGGCCGTCAGCAAGCTGGTCCTGAAGTCGCTGGGCTGACCGGGCATGTGGACCCTGCCCAACATCCTCACCCTGGCGCGCATCGGCCTCGCGCCCGTCATCGCGCTCCTGCCGTTCATCGAGGGCTACTGGCCCAAGGTCATCGCGTTCGTGATCTTCGTCGCGGCCGCCGTGAGCGACGTCGTGGACGGCTACCTGGCGCGCCGAGCCGCAAGCAGGTCACCGACCTCGGGCAAGCTGCTCGATCCGGCGGCCGACAAGCTCCTGCTCTTCGCCACCCTGGTCCCGATCTACTGGCTCACGCGCCACCCGACCGTGCTCTACGGCATCCCCTGGTGGGGGAGCCTGCCGCTGTGGGTGGCGCTGATGCTGGTGGGCCGCGAGCTGCTGATGACGCTGTTCCGCTGGCAGGCGCAGCGCCACGGCGTCGTGATCCCGGCCGGCCGGGAGGGGAAGCTCAAGGCGATCTTCCAGGACGTCTTCATCGGCGCGACCATCGCCTGGTTCGCGTGGAGGGACTTCCTCGTCAAGACCGGCATCACGGGGCGGATGCGTGACGCCTGGGACGAGTTCCACGGCGCCGTCGTCGCCGTGACGCTCGCGCTCGCGCTGTTCCTCACCGTCTACTCCTTCGCCGTCTACCTCTACAGGTACCGCGCGCTGCTCCGCGCCGCCGCCGCGCTGACATGGACTGCGAGCTGCTCACGGTCGGCACCGAGCTGCTGCTCGGCTTCACCGTGGACACCAACGCCGCGGAGGCGGGCGCGCCTCCTCGCGGACGCCGGGCGTCCGGGTGACCCGGCGCGCCACCGTCGGCGACGACGCCGCGGCGGTGCGCGAGGCGGTGGCCGGCGGCCCTGGAGCGCACCGGGGCCGGTCATCGTGACCGGCGGGCTCGGGCCCACGGCCGACGACCTCACGCGCGACGCGGTCGCCGCGCTGTTCGGCCGCCGCGCTGGCGCGCGACCCCGCGATCCTCCAGGCGCTGGAGGAGCGCTTCGCGAAGCTGGGCCGCGGGCCCGATGCCCGAGTCGAACGCGCGCCAGGCCGACGTGCCCGAGGGCGCGACCGTGCTGCCCAACCGCTGGGGGACGGCGCCCGGCCTCTGGCTCGAGGGCGAGCGCGGGCGCCTGGCCGTGCTGCTGCCCGGCGTGCCGGTCGGAGATGCGCGGCCTGCTGGAGCACGAGGTGATTCCGCGGCTGGTGGCGCGGCGCGGCGCCGCACGGGCCCACGGGCGCGGCGGCCCGGGACGGCGGGCAGGCCGATGCGGGCGCGCCGATGCGGCCGCGCCCGCCGAGGTCATCCGCTCGCGCACGCTGCGCACCACCGGCATCTCGGAGTCGGCGCTCGCCGACCGCGTGGGCGACCCCGCCCGGCTCCTGGGCCCGCACGTGACCATGGCCTGGCTGCCGTCGCCCGAGGGCACCGACCTGCGGCTCACGGCGTGGAGCCTGCCGGCCGGCCGCCGCGGACGCCGCGCTCGCCAAGGCGGCCGCGGCCCTGCGCCCGCTCGCTCGGCGCGCACTGCTACGGCGAGGGCGACGCCGACCTGGCCGGCGCTGATCCTGGCCGAGCTGGAGCGCCGGCAGGCGCGCCTCGCGGTGGCGGAGTCGTGCACCGGGCGGCCTCGTCGGCGAGCGGCTCACCGCGGTGCCCGGGCAGCTCGCGGGTGTTCGTCGGCGGCGTGGTGGCCTACGCCGACGAGGTGAAGCTCGGCCTGCTCGGGCGTGTCGGCCGACGCCCTGGCCGCGCACGGCGCGGTGAGCGAGGTCGGTGGCGCGCGAGATGGCGGCGGGGGTCGCGCGCAGCTTCGGCGCCGAGGCCGCGGTGGCGGTCACCGGGATCGCCGGGCCGGACGGCGGCACGGTGGAGAAGCCCGTGGGCACGGTGTGGATCGCGGCGCTCTGGCACGGGCAAGGTGCGGGCCTTCCACTACGTCTTTCCCGGGCGAGCGCGACGCTGGTGCGCCGGCGCGCGGCGCAGGCCGCGCTCGACGCGCTGCGCCGCGTCCTCGTCGAGGAGGGCTAGGCGTGGCGCTTCTGCGCGACGTCGAGTTCTGGACCGCCGCCGACGGGGCGCGGCTGGCCCTGCGGCGCGCGCAGGCCGCCGGGCCGGGCGCGGGGCGCGCTGATCCTGCTCCACGGCTTCGGGGACCACAGCGGCCGGTACGCCGACGTGGCGGCCTGGTTCGCGGAGCGCGGGCTCGGCGTCTGGGCGCTGGACCAGCGCGGGCACGGGCGCTCGCCCGGCAAGCGCGGCCACGTGTCGCGGTTCGCGCAGTTCGTCTCCGACGTCGCGGCCCTGCGCAAGCTGGTCGCCGGCGAGGAGGCGGCGCCGCAGCTCCTGCTCGGTCACTCGTTCGGCGGCACCGTCGTGCTCTGCGCTATCTCGAGACCGCGCCCGAGGGCGTGGCCGGCGCGATCGTCTCCAGCCCGTTCCTCGAGGTGGCGATGGCGGTGCCGGCCTGGAAGCGGGCGATGGCGCGGGCGCTGGAGGACGTGCTGCCCGCGCTGCCCGTGGCGACCGGACTCGATCTCGCGCACCTCTCGACCGACCCGGCGGTCGGGCAGGCGGCCGAAGAGCGATCCGCTCTACCACCGGGTGATGACGCCGCGGGCGTACCACGAGATCCTCGCCGGCGCAGCGCGGCGGTCGTGGCCGAAGGGGACAGGATCGGCGTGCCGCTGCTGGTCCTGCTGGCGGGGGACGACCGCATCGTCTCGCGGGCCGCGTCGGAGGCCTTCGCGCGCGTCCTCGCCGGCGACGTGACGGTGAAGGTGTACGAGGGGTTCTTCCACGAGATCTTCAACGAGCCGCAACGCGCGCGGGTCTTCCGTGACGTCGAGCAGTGGCTCGACCACGTCCTGGGCGGCGCCCTGACCCATGGAACCGTTCAAGATCAAGGTCGTCGAGCCCATCGCCTTCACCACGCGCGAGCAGCGCGCGAGGCGCTGGCCGACGCCGGCTACAACCTCTTCAACGTGCCGGCCTCGCTCGTCACGATCGACCTGCTGACCGACTCCGGCACCTCGGCGATGTCGCGACCGCCAGTGGTCCGGGATGATGCTCGGCGACGAGTCGTACGCGGGGAGCCGCAACTACTTCAACCTCGAGCGCGTGGTGCGGCGCATCACCGGCTACCGGCACGTCATCCCGACCCACCAGGGGCGGGTGGCGGAGAACCTCCTCTTCACCACCGCCGTCAAGCCCGGCGACCGCGTGCCGAACAACATCCACTTCGACACCACCCGCGCCAACGTCGAGCACAACCTCGGCGTCGCCGGTGGACTGCGTGATCGACGAGGCCTACGACCCGTCACGGCGAGCACCCGTTCAAGGGCAACATGGACGTCGCGAAGCTCGACCGCGCTGCTCGCCGAGGTCGGGAAGGAGCGCATCCCCCTGGTGATGCTCACCATCACCAACAACTCGGGGGGCGGGCAGCCGGTGTCGCTCGGCAACGCGCGCGCGACCGTCGCAGTGGTGCCGGCGCCACGGCATCCCGCTCTTCTTCGACGCCTGCCGCTTCGCCGAGAACGCCTACTTCTGCAAGATCCGCGACCCGGAGTGCGCCGCCATGTCCATCGAGGAGATCGCGCGCGCCTTCTTCGCGCTGGGCGACGGCTGCACGATGTCGGCCAAGAAGGACGGGCTGGTCAACATCGGCGGCTTCATCGCGACCAACGACGACGCGCTGGCGACGCGGCTCTCCAACATGCTGATCCTGATCGAGGGGTTCACGACCTACGGCGGGCTCGCGGGCCGCGACCTCGAGGCGATCGCCATCGGCCTGGAGGAGGTGCTGGACGAGCGCTACCTGGCGCACCGGGTGGGGCAGGTGCGGCGCTTCGGCGAGCGGCTCCGTCGCGGCCGGCGTCCCGATCGTGCTGCCCATCGGCGGGCACGCGCGTGTACCTCGACGCGCGGCGCTTCCTGCCGCACATCCCGCAGCGCGAGTTCCCGGCGCAGGCGCTGACCTGCGCGCTCTACCTCGAGGGCGGGATCCGCGGCGTCGAGATCGGCGGGCTGATGTTCGGCACGCCGGACGAGGCGACGGGCGAGTGGACCTGGCCGGAGCTGGAGCTGGTGCGGCTCGCGGTGCCCCGGCGCGTCTACACCGACGCGCACCTCGACCACGTGGTCGAGGTCTGCGCCAGGATCCTCGCCTGCCGCGACGCGCTCCGCGGGCTCAAGATCGTGTCGCGCGCCCCGGTGCTGCCGCACTTCACCGCGCGCCTGGAGCCGATCGGGAAGTAGACGCTGCGCCTGGCGGGCGCCGGAGATGATCCGACGCCCGTTTGCCGCGGTCAGTCCTCCGGCGGGCGCGGCGTGGCCGGCGCCCGTGCCGGCCTGGGGGTGGCGCGCGGCCGCAGCTCGAGCAGCACGCTCATGTCGCCCGACGTGATCGTCGTCACGCTGTCCGTCACGTTCGACGTCGTGACCTCACCCGGCCCGCGCACCTCGACCAGGACGTCTCCGAGCCGGCCGGCGAAGCGGAGGGGGCCCATCAGGCGCCGCCAGTCCCAGGGCGCGAGCGGCCCCGTCGGGAGCGGCCGCGGCATCGCGGGCATCGCGGGCATGGCGGGCATGGCCGGCATGGCGGGCACGGCCGCCGGGGCGGGCGCGGCCGGCGCGGCGGGAACGGCCGGCATGGCGGCTGCCGCCGAGTTCGCGTCCCCCTCCAGGGTTTCGCGCTCGGCCAGGATGCGATCGAGCGCGCCCGCCTGCGCCTCGAGCGCGCGCCGCAATGCTTCCAGCTGCCCGGAGTCGAGGTTGGCGCTGGCCCCTTGCCGCGCCAGCACCTCCATCTGCGCCCGCACGCGCTCCAGCTCTCCCCTCGATCGCTCCAACTGGCCCCGCGACAGCTCCAGCTGGCGGGCCTGCTGCTCCTGCGCGCGCCGCATGGCCCGCTCCATCTGGCGCGCATCGGTGATCGGACGCGCGCCGGCGACCAGGCGCACCGTGCGCTCCCCTGCGCCCCGCCGGTAGGTCAGGCGCACCGCCTGGCCCGGTCGGATGGTGGCGAAGGCCGTGCCTCCCTGCGCCGACGTGAGCGGCACCCCGTCCATCGCGACGAGCGTGTCTCCGGTCCTGAGGCGGGCGCGGTCGGCCGGGCCGTCGTGATCGACGGAGAACACGATCGGCGGCTCCGAGAACGTCCACTGGCGCGCTTCTCCATCGTCGGACGTCGTGAGGCTGCAGTGGCTGCACGCGAGCCCGATCCCGAGCCAGCCCGCCCGGTGTCGTGAGGCTGTAGCTGTAGGTGCGCCGGCCGGCGCGGCTCGAGTCCACCTGGGCCGCGGCCGGTGCCGTGACGGCCGCCAGCGCTCCCAGCGCGATGATGTGACGCAACATGCTGCTGCCTCCGGGGTTAGAACCACACCACGGACCGGGAGGACGGCGCCGGCCCCTGCTCGTCTGCTCCGTTCGTTCAGGCCCCGCAGCACCGCGGCGGCGAGCGGGTCGTTGGGCGCGAGGTGCGCGACTTCCTCCGCCGCCGCGCCCAGCGCCGTCAGCGCCGCCTGCCGCGCCCTGGCCCGGGTCGGCGCGTCGGCCGAATCGGTGAGCTGGTTCAGCGCGACCAGCGCCGCCACGTACATCGTGCCGGCGCGCTCGGCGTGCGCCGCGACCTCGGTCGCGGAGCCGCGCGGACGCCTGCACGCCCGAGAGGACGGCGGCCGCGCCGCTCCGCGCGCCGAAGTACTGGCCGGCCGCGAACCCGCCCACGAACAGGGCGAGCGACGCCGCGACCGCGCCCACCAGCCAGGGCGTGACGTGGCGCCGCCGCCGTGCGCACCGCCAGCGGAATCGGCAGCAGGCCGCGCCGCTGCAGCGCCGCCACCACCCGATCCTCCAGCTCGGCGCGCGGCGCGCGCTCCCTGGGCAGCGCCTCGAAGGCGCGCCGCTCGCTCGGGGTCAGATCGTCGGAGTCGTTCATGTCATCCACCTTCGCCGGAACGAGCTGCGCGCGGACCGCGCGGCGTGCCCAGAAGAGCTGCGACTTGGTCGTGCCGGGCGTCACGCCGAGCTGCTCCGCGATCTCCTCGTGCGTGTAGCCCTCGACGTCGTGCAGCACCAGCACCGTCCGGTAGCCGTCCGGGAGCGCGGCGATGGCCCGCTCCAGGTCCATCGGCTCGAGCCCGCTCGAACGGCGGCGGCGCGGCGGGCTCCGTCTGCTCCGGCAACTCCACCTCCTGGCGCCGGCCCGCGCCGCCGCACCGCCTCGCGGGACGACGTTGAGGGCGATGGCGTGGAGCCAGGTGCCGAACGCCGACTCCCACCGGAACGTGTCCAGCTTCTCCACCGCCTTGATCCAGGTGTCCTGCACCACGTCCTCCGCGTCCGCCTCTCGCCCGCCGAGCAGCCGCAGCGCGAGCTGGATGGAGCCGCGGCGTGTGCCGCCGGTACAGCTGGCGGAACGCGCCCTCGTCGCCGGCCAGCACCTGCTCGGCGAGCGCCCGGTCCGGCGCGGCCGGGAGGTCGGGCGCGGCGCCGGATTCACCGGGCGGTCTCGGGCGTGCTGTGACGGCGTCTCATGGCCTGGTCTTAGTGGCGTCCGGGGTCGGATGGTTGGACGGCCGAGCCGGGAGGCGTCGGCGCCCGTGCCGTACAGGTCGTGGCGGGCTGCCAAGTTGGCGTCAGTCGTCTGGTCTCATCCTTGCTTCTACGGTCTGGTAACCACTGGCAACTTGGCGTCTGGCAACTTCACTGCCGACTCGCGCACTCGTAACTCGCAACTGCTTGACGCGTATAGTATTGTTTAAGGCCAACCTACGCATGTTTGACCCTCGAGGCGAGATGATCAGGAAGCACCGCCAGCACCAGGCCCGCCCCCCAGCCGGAGTCGCCGGCGCCGGAGCCGATGTCAGCGGAAGACCCGGTGGGCGCCGAGATGGCGCAGGCCGCCGCCGAGGCCGGCCCGGCCGCCGCGGTGGCGGAGGCGCGCGGACGAGGCGCGGCACCGGCTCGAGCGGGAGGCGGCCGACTGGAAGGACCGCTGCCTGCGCACGGCGGCCGAGTTCGAGAACTACAAGAAGCGGGCGGTGCGCGAGCGGACCGACACCTGGGGCCGCGCGCAGGCGCGAGCTGATCGTGCGGGTCCTCGACGCGCTGGACGACCTCGCGCGGATCGCCGCGCTCGATCCGGCGCAGACCAGCTCGCAGGCGCTGCACGAGGGCGTCGGGCTGGTCGAGCGGAAGCTGCAGAAGGTGCTGGAGGGCGTCGGGCTCGAGCGCGTGGACCCGGCGGGCCAGCCCTTCGATCCCAACCTCCACGAAGCGGTGATGACGATGCCGGCGGCGTCGCCCGACGCCGACCACACCGTCGGGTCGGTGCTCCAGCCCGGCTATCGCCTGAACGGCACGTTGCTGAGGCCCGCGCGCGTCGCGGTGTTCACCTGGACCGAGCCGGCCGCCCCAGAGGCGGCCGAGTAGCCGATGGCGCCGGAGACGGACTACTACGGCGTCCTCGGGGTGACGTCGACCGCCACGCCGGACCAGATCAAGCGCGCCTACCGCAAGCTCGCCAAGAAGTACCATCCCGACGCGAATCTCGGCGACAAGAGCGCCGGGGAGCGCTTCAAGACCATCTCCGAGGCGTACTCCGTCCTGTCCGACGCGCAGAAGCGCAAGCACTACGATCAGCTCCGGAGGTACGGCGCGTTCTCGGGCGCGGGCCCCCGGGCCCGGGCGCCGGAACGGCGGCCGGCGCGGGGCGGGGACCGGAGCGGGCCAGCGGTTCGAGGAGATGGACTTCGGCGACCTGAGCGGCGGCCTCGGCGGGCTGGGCGACCTGTTCTCGTCCATCTTCGGCGGCGAGTCCAAGCGCAAGGGCGGGCCCGAGCGGGGCGAGAGCGTCGAAACCGTGGTCGCGATCCCGTTCCGCGTGGCGGCGCTCGGCGGCAAGGTGCCCATCGCGGTGCCGGTGACGGAGGCGTGCGGCACCTGCGGCGGCTCGGGGGCGGCGCCCGGCGCCACGCTCACCACCTGCCCCGAGTGCAAGGGCACGGGCACCATCTCCTTCGGGGCCGGCGGCTTCGCGGTCAAGCGGCCGTGCCCCCAGTGCCGCGGCCGCGGCAAGATCGCGGCCCAGGCCTGCCCGACCTGCCAGGGCGTGGGCGAGGTGCGGGTGGAGCGGCGGCTGATGATCAACGTGCCGCCCGGCACCGACGACGGCACCAAGATCCGCCTCAAGGGCCATGGGCCCCGCGGCACCGGTGGCGCGCCCGCGGGCGACCTGATCGTGTCGTTCCAGGTGGAGCCGGACCGCTTCTTCCAGCGCGACGGGCTCGACGTGCTCTGCACCGTCCCGATCAACGTCGCGCAGGCGATGCTCGGCACCAAGCTCAAGGTGCGCACCCTCGACGGCAAGCACGTGGTGCTGCGCATTCCGGCCGGCACGCAGGCGGGCCGGAAGTTCCGCATCCACGGGCAGGGCATCCAGAAGGGCGGCGAGCGCGGCGACCAGATCGTGGAGATCCAGGTCGAGGTGCCCGACAAGCTCTCGCCGGAGCAGGAGCGAATCGTGAAGAGCTTCGCCGACGCCGCGGGGCTGAAGTACTGATTCAGCCGCGGGCTTCCCTCGCCCGCGCCCCGGTCCGGGCGCCGCACTAGCCGGTCCCATGCGCGTGCTGGTCGTCGAGGACGACGCCGGCCTGGCCGGCATCCTGCGCGAGGGCCTGGCCGAGCACGACCTGGACGCCACGCTCGCCGCGACCTTCGACGAGGGCAGGGAGCGCGCGGTGCTCGGCGCCTGGGACGTCATCGTGCTCGACGTGATGCTCCCGGGCGGCAGCGGCTTCGACCTCTGCACCCAGCTGCGCCGCCGCGGCCTCCGCACCCCCATCCTGATGCTCACCGCCCGCGACGGCGTGGACGACCGGGTCGCCGGCCTCGACGCCGGCGCCGACGACTACCTCACCAAGCCGTTCGCCTTCCGCGAGCTGCTGGCGCGGATGCGCGCGCTGGCCCGCCGCGGCCACGCGCTGCTGCCCGAGACGGTGAGCGTCGCGGACCTCGAGGTGGACCTCGGCTCGCGCACGCGTGCGCCGAGCCGGCCGGCCCATCCAGCTCACCGCCAAGGAATTCGCGCTGCTCGAGTTCTTCGTGCGCCACGTGGGCCAGGTGGTGGACCGCGCGGCGATCACCGCCCACGTCTGGGACGAGAACCACGACCCGTTCACCAACGTGCTCGAGGTCCTGGTGCGGCGGCTGCGGCGCAAGATCGACGACGACTACGACCCGAAGCTGATCCAGACGCTGCGGGGCGCCGGCTACCGGTTCGGCGCGTGACGCCGAACCCGGAACGCTCCAGCCGCGGCTACCGGTTCGGCGCGTGACGGCGAGCGGGCGACGACTGGGCGCGGGGCCGCGATGAGGCGGCGGGGTTACGCGTGCCGGCCCCGAGCCGAGATGATCCGGCCCCTCGACCTGCCGGCTCCGGCTGACGGCGTGGTACGTCGCCACCTTCGGGCTGATCCTGCTGCTGCTGGGTGGCGGCCTGTTCCTCGCGATCCGCGCGCAGATCTCGCGGCAGCTGGACCGCTCGCTGCGGCAGGCGACGGGCGAGCTGATGCAGGCGGCGCGGATCCGCGAGGTCGAGTCCCGGACCACGAGCGGAGCGGTGGTGGACGCCGTGGACGAGCTGCACATCCCCGAGCGCGCGCTCTACCTGATCGCGCCCCGACGGCACGCCGGTGAAGCCGCCGGAGGCGGAGGAGTGGATCCGGGACGCGGCGCGCCGGGCGGCGCGAGGGGCAGCGTGGACCTGGAGCGAGCAGCGCGGACCACCGGCTGCGGCTCCACGCCGAGCGCTTCACGGTGCCGGGCAAGACGTACGTCGGGGCCGCGGTGGCCGACGTCGTCGAGCTGGAGAACCAGTTCGCCGCGCTGATCGCCGTCTTCGGCGCCGCGGCGCTGGTGGGGCTGGTGCTGGTCGCGGCCGGCGGCTGGCTCCTGGTGCGCAAGTCCACCGCGCCGGTGGAGCAGACGATGGAGACGATGCGGCGCTTCATGGCCGACGCCGCGCACGAGCTGCGGACGCCCATCACCGTGCTGCGCGGCCAGGCGGAGGTGGCGCTGCAGCGCGAGCGGGAGCCGCGAGGGCTACGCCGAGGCGCTGCGCCGGATCGAACGCGAGGCCGAGCGGCTCGGCGCCACCGTCGAGGACCTGCTCACGCTCGCGCGGGCCGACGCCGGCGAGCGCCCGATCGCGCGCGAGCGCGTGTTCCTGGACGACCTGGCGCTGGACGCGGCCACGGCCGCGCGGGCGCTGGCCGAGCAGCGCGGCGTGGAGCTGGAGGTCGGCACGTTCGAGGAGGCGGTCGTCAGCGGGCGACCCGGCGCTGGTGCACCAGCTGCTGATGATCGTCCTCGACAACGCCGTGAAGTTCACGCCGCCGGGCGGGCGGGTGCGGCTCAGCGCCGCGGCGCCCGGCGGCCAGGCCGAGGTCGTGGTCGAGGACACCGGCATCGGGATCAGCGCCGAGCAGCTGCCGCACATCTTCGAGCGGTTCTACCGCGGCGACCCGGCCCGCGGCGCGCGGCGACGGGCGCGGAGGGCGCGGGCCTCGGTCTGGCCATCGCGCGCTGGATCGCCGACGCGCACGGGGCCCGGATCGACGTCACCAGCGAGCTCGGCAAGGGCACCCGGGTCGCGATCCGGTTTCCTGCGGGGGCGGAGGCGTAGTGGGCGTGGGAGCGGGAGAAGTGAGAGGTGAGAGGTGAGACGTTCAGGTGAGATGTGAGAGGTGGAAAGGCGTGAGAAGGCGGCGTCGCGGCCTCTCACGCTCTTCCACCTCTCACCTCTTACCTATACGTCTCACCTCTCACCTCTCCGCCTCACCGATACGTCTCACCTCTCACGCCTCACGGTTCCCCACGAACCCCCGGTACAGCAGCAGGTCGTAGACGATCTTCAGCGCGCCGGCGATGAGAAACGGCAGACCGATGAGCGCGGGCCGCGCGAACATCCATCCCGCGCACAGCGGGGCGATCGCGGCCCCGGTCGTTCGGGCCACGCCCGTGATCCCGGCGGCCGCGGATCGTTCCTCCGGACTGACGACCGCCATCACGTACGACTGCCTGGTCGGGACGTCCATCTGGCTGATGCTGAAGCGCGCGAACAGGACGAGGACCGCCAGGCGCAGGTTCGGCATCAGCGGCACCAGCATCAGCAGCACGTTCGACGGCAGGTGGGTGAACACCATCGTCCTCACCAGTCCCAGGCGCGAGGCCAGGCGGGCCGCCAGCAGCGCCGAGACGCCGGCCAGCAGGTTCGCCCCGAAGAAGATCCCACCCAGCGTCGCGGGCCTCACGCCGAACCGCAGGTAGAACCAGTAGGCCGCGAAGCTCTGCACCACGAACCCGCCGCCGAAGGCGTCCAGGGCGAACAGCGCCGACAGCTCCGTCACCACGTGCCGCGAGCGGCTGACGCCCCAGCGGCTCTGCGGAGCCTTGCCGGTCGCGGCCGGGTCCAGCTCCACGGCCGGTGAGACGCGGGCGAAGCAGACCGCCAGCACTGCGCCCAGCGCGGCGTACAGGATGACGACGACCCGGTAGCCGGCGACGGGCGAGTGCGTGGCGTGCCGGAGCGCCTGGGACAGGACGCCGCCGGCCAGCGACCCCGTGGCCGTCGCGAACGAGCCGGCCAGCGTGTACCAGGCGAAGACGGCCGTCCTGCGCTGGCCGGGAACGATCTGGGACAGCGCCGCCTGCTCGATCGGCAGGAACGGCCCCACCTCGTTCCCGCTGGGGCTGATGACGCCGACGGTTCCCGCGACGAGCAGGAGCACGAAGCTGGCCGTGCCGGCGAACGCGAGGCCCGCGGCGGCCATCAGCAGGGCGCCGACGACCAGCATCGCCCGGCGCCCGATCCGGTCGGCCCGGGTGGAGATGGCCAGGGAGACGAGCGTGTCGCCGGCGAGCGTGAGGGTGAGCAGCAGCCCGGTCTGCGCCGCGCTCAGGCCGAGGCCGGTCAGATACAGCACCAGCACGACCGAGAGCGCGCCGTACGCGAACAGGCGCACCGTTCGCGTGAGGAAGAGGATCCGCCCGTCGCGCGTCAGGGCGCGAAGCGCCGTTGCCATGCGCACCAGTCTGACGCCGTGCGGTTCCCCCGTCCAGTGCGCCCCCGTCTCCCGGCTGGCGGCGTCATCTTCCTGACAGGTATCGCTGTGTAAGTTCAAAGGCTGGTGGCGGAGCTGACCGGGATGTCCGGCCTCGCCGCGGCTGCTCGCGGCGGGCCCGCGTTCTCAACACGCCGAACCTGCCGTTCGTACTCACTGTGCTCGCCCACCGGAGGGACCCTGAACTACACTGCGCTGCTCGGATCGGCCTTCGGAGCCCTGGTCCGCAACAAGATGCGCAGCGTGCCATGTCATCCTCGCGACAGCTTGGGCCGCTACCTTCCATGGCAATGACGAGTGTGCGACCGACGCGGAGGCTCGCCCTCATCTTGGCCCTCGCGGCCCTGTCGGCGGCCGACGCCGTGTCGGCCCGCGCCCAACAACCGGTGACGCGCGCCCAGGCCGAAGCGGCGGCCATCGCCCGCGGTCCTCTGGTGGCCCTGGCGGCGGCCGACACCGCCAGCGCCCGCGCCGGCGTCATCACGGCGCGGGAGTTCCAGAACCCCATCTTCAGCGCGGGCTACAGCAAGGACGCCCCCCAGTACCACGCCACCGTGGACGCTGCTGCTCGACTTCCCGTGGCTCCGCAGCGCCCGCATCCGGGCCGCGGCGGAGGCCAGCCGGTCGGTGGTCCTGAGCTTCCGGTTCCAGCGCGCCTCGGCGCGCTTCGACGCCGACGTGGCCTACGCGCTGGCGCTCGGGGCCGCCGCCCACGCCCGCCTGTCGCGCCGGAACGCCGCCGACGCCGACAGCCTCCTGCGGATGGCGACGGGTGCGGCGCGACGCGGGTGACGCCAGCGAGCTCGACGTGCAGCTCGCGGCGGTGAACGCGGGTCAGATAGCGAACGCCGCGGCGCAGGACTCCGTCTCGGCCATCACCGCCGTGCTCGACGTTCAGCGCGCGATGGGCCTCGCGGCCGACACCGTCACCATCGCGCTGGCGGACACGCTCGATCTTCCCGCGGCGGACACGGCGCTCACGACGGCGACCACCCTTGCAGGTCGCGGCGGCGCGAGGCGGCGCTGCGGTCGGCCGACGCCTCCCTCGCGCTGGCTCGGCGCAGCGTCCTGCCTCGCCCCGAGCCTCACGGTGGGCTTCGACACCCACGACCCGACGCAGCGCGGCCTCCTGCCCGCGATCGGCATCGCCATCCCGCTCCCGCTCTTCAACTTCAACGGCGGCCAGATCGCCGCCGCGGCGGCCGAGCGCGACCGCGCTCGCGGCGGAGCTGGAGCTGGCACGCCGCGAGAGCGACGCGGTCGGTGGCCCGCGCGCGGCGCGACCTCGCCGTCGCGGTCGAGAAGGCGCCGGCGCGACCGGGGGCTGGTGACGAGCGCCGAGCGCGTCGCCGCCATGTCGCTCACGGCCTACGCCGAAGGCGCGGTCGGCCTCCCCAGCGTGCTGGAGGCCCAGCGCCAGGCGCGCGACGCACTCGCGCTGCTCATTGACGACCTGGCCGCCGCCAACACCGCTGACGCCGCCGTTCGCCTCTTCACCGCCACTGAGGCTTCCCCGTGAAGCGCTTCCTGGCTTCCTCTTCCTCCTTCTTGCCGTCTGGCGAACTGGCCACTTGGACGCGCGTGCGCGCCGAGCGGCGGTGACACCGAGTCCGAGGTGCGCTCGAACGTCCAGGCGGTGGTGGGCGCCAAGACGGCGATCGCGGTCGTGCAGTCGTTCGTGCGCTCAGTCTCCGCCCTCGGTGCGGTCGAGCCCGAGGCCGGGCAGCTACGCTGCCCTTGGCGCGCCCGGGCCCACCCGCGTGACCCACATCTTCGTCGTCGCCGGCCAAGCCGTGCGGAAGGCGCCCCACTCATCGAGTTCGACCGCGGGCCCTTCGATGCCGCCGCGCAAGAGCGCGCAGGCGGCGGTGACGGTGGCCCAGAACGCCCGCGACCGGGCGGTGCGCCTCGCGGAGGACGGCATCCTCCCGCGCAAGGACGTGGACCAGGCCGCCGCGGACCTCGCCCAGGCCGAGGCGGCCCTGCTGAACGCGCAGCGCGCGCTGGCGCTGGCCACGCTCCACTCCCCGGTCCGCGGGGTCGTGACCCGCATGTCGGCGGTCATCGGCTGCCAACGTGGACGCGAGCCAGCCCCTGGTGGAGATCGCCGACCTCTCCGCGCTCGACGTCGTCCTGGACCTCACGCCGGCCGACGCCGGCCGGGTCCAGCCCCGGCCAGCGGGTCGCCTTCTGGGCCGGGGCGGACGCGCGCGGCGACTCCGTGGGCACGGGCACCGTGACCGAGGTCGGCGCCGCCCTGGACTCGGCGACCCGCGCCGTCGAGATCCGCGTGCGGGTCGCCCGCGCCGCGCGCCCGCTCAAGATCGGCGAGACCGTCTTCGGGCGGATCGCCGCGGGCGTGGATGCCGCGCGCCGTGACCGTGCCGGTGGACGCCCTCGTGCCGCAGGGCGAGGGCTTCCGCGTCTTCGTGGTGGACAGCGCGGGGATCGCGCACGTCCGCGACGTCACCGTCGGCGGGCGCACCGAGACGCTCGGCGGAGATCACGTCCGGCCTCGCGGGCGGCGAGACGGTGGTCGACCTACGGCGCCTACGGCGTCTCGGACAGCGCGAAGATCGTCCCGGCCAAGCCGTGAAGCTGTTCGACGTCCTGGTCCACCAGCGCCGCTTCATCTACCTGGCGGTGGCGCTGCTCTCGGCCGCCGGCATCGGCTCGGCGCTGACCTGCTCCCGTCGGCCATCTATCCCGAGCTGATCTTCCCGCGCATCGCCATCGTCGCCGAGGGCTCCTCGCTCGGCGCGCGCCAGGTGGTCTTCAGCATCACCCGGCCCATCGAGGAGGCGGTGAGCGTCGTCCCGGGCGTGCTGCGGGTGCGCTCGAAGTCCATCCGCGGCGCGAGCGAGATCTCGATGTGGTTCTCGCCCAAGACCGACATGATCTACGCGCTCCAGCTGGTGCAGTCGCGCATCAGCCAGATCAGCGGCCGACCTGCCGGCCGGGCTCGACGTCCGGGTCGAGCGGCTGACGCCGTCGCTCTTCCCCGTGCTCTCCTACAACCTCGAGGGCGGCGACCCCGCGACGCTGAACGACATCGCGCTCTACGAGATCAAGCCGGTGCTCTCCCGCGTGCCGGGCGTGGGGCGCGTGGACGTGCAGGGCACCGACGTGCGGGAGATCGAGGTCGTCGCCGACCCCGCGCGCCTCGCCTCGCTCGGCCTCACCTACGACGACCTGGCCGCCGACATCCGGCAGGCCATCACCCCCGAGGCGGTGGGCCGCATCGCCGCCGGACTACCGGCAGTACCTGATCGTCACCGACCAGGAGGCGCGCACGCCGGAGGACGTGGGCGAACGTCGCCATCGGCGACGGCCTCCGGGTGCGCGACGTGGCGTCGGTGAACCTCGGCACCGAGGACCACGTCCAGGTCATCGCGGGCGACGGCCGGCCCGCGGCGCTCCTCAACATCACGCGGCAGGTGGGCGGCAACACCGTCGCAGCTGGCGGACAGCGTCGCGAAGGCGATGGCGGCGCTGGCGCCCACGCTCCCGCCGGGCGTGCACTACAAGGTGGTCTACGACCAGGCCGAGCTGGTGCGCGACGCCGTGAAGTCGGTGCGCGACGCGATGCTGATCGGCGCCCTGCTCGCGGTCGTGATCCTGCTTGCCTTCCTGCGGCACGGGCGGATCACGGCGGTGAGCGCGACCTCGATCCCGCTCACCCTGATCATCACCATGTTCGTGATGAGCCTGCTCGGCCAGACGTTCAACCTGATGACGCTCGGCGCGATGGCCATCGCCATCGGTCTGGTGATCGACGACGCGGTCGTGATCACCGAGAACATCGCGCGCCACCTCGCGCTGGTCGCCGGACCGGCGCGCCGCCATCCGCCAGGCCGTCCAGGAGCTGATCTGGCCGGTGACGACCTCCACCATCACCACGGTCGTGGTCTTCCTGCCCCTGGGACTGCTCCAGGGCGTGGTCGGGCAGTTCTTCGCCGCGCTGTCGCTCACGCTCACGCATCGCGGTGCTGATCTCGCTCGCTGCTGGCGCTCACGATCATTCCGCTGCTGGCGGACCAGTTCCTGCGGGCGCGCGACGTTCCCGTCGGAGGCGCAGGAAGTCGCGGCGGCGCTCCTCGGGGCGCCTGGCCGCGACGGCGGCGTTCCTGGGCCGCGCGCTGGACGGCATCGGCGACTGGTACGTCCGCGCTGCTGGCCGCGGTGCTGCACCATCCGCGCCGGATGCTCGCCGGGCGCGGCGGCGCTGATCGTGGCGGGGGTCGCGGCGCAGCGGTTCGTCGGCAGCGGCTTCCTCCCCGACATGGACGAGGGCGCGTTCGTCCTCGACTACTGGACGCCCGGGCGGCACGGCGCTGGCGGAGACGGACCGGCAGCTGCAGGATCGTCGAGGGCATCCTCGCGCGGACGCCGGAGATCACCGGCACGTCGCGGCGCACCGGCGCGGAGCTGGGGCTGTTCGCCACGCTGCAGAACACCGGCGACCTGGTGGCGCGGCTCAAGCGCCGGAGCGAGCGGCAGCCGCACGCATCTTCCAGGTGATGGACACCGTCCGCGACCAGGTGAACGCCGCGGTGCCGACGCTGCACATCGAGTTCGTGCAGATCCTCTCCGACGTGATCAACGACCTGGCCGGCGGCGCCAAGCCGATCGAGATCAAGCTCTTCGGCTCGAACCTCGACTCGCTCGAGGCGTACGCGCGGAAGATCTCGCCGGCGCTCTCGAAGGTGGACGGCGTGGAGGACCTGTTCGACGGCATCAGCTTCCCGAGCGCCGAGATGATGATGCGGGTGGACGGCGCCGAGGCGGGCCGGCTCGGGCTCTCCCCGGCGCAGGTGGGTGACGCGGTGAGCGGCGCGCTGCTCGGCGTGAACGCCGGCGCAGGTCCGCACCCAGGACCGCGCCATCGACGTCCGGGTCCGCGCCCCGGACTCGGTGCGCTACGACGCCGCTGAAGCTGGGCGCGCTCCCCGTCGCGGGCGGGCGCGCGCGGGCGGGCGGCGCCGCTGGCGTCGCTGGCCACGATGCGGCCGCTCGAGTCCCGCGCCGAGCTGGACCGCGAGAACCAGCAGCAGATGATCGCGATGACCGCCGACGTGAGCGGCCGCTCGCTCGGCCAGATCATGAACGACGTGAAGGCGGTGTTCGCGTCCGCGCCGCCGCCCCCGAGGCATCCGGATCGAGCTCGGCGGCCAGTACGCCAGCCAGCAGGATGCGTTCAAGGCGATGCTCATCGTCCTCGGCATCGCCGCCGTCAGCGTGATCATGGTGATGGTGCTGCAGTTCGAGTCGTTCGTCGAGCCGCTGGTCATCTCGCTCGCGGCGCCGGTCTCGTTCGTCGGCGCGGTCGGGATGCTGCTCGTGACCGGCACCGCGCTCAACGTCTCGTCCTTCATGGGGCTGATCCTGCTGGTGGGCCTCATCGTGAAGAACGGCATCATCCTGCTCGACTTCACCCGGCGGCGCGGGCTCTACGACGGGATGCCGCTCGAGCAGGCGATCATCGACGCGGCGCGGGTCCGGCTCCGGCCGATCCTGATGACGACGCTGTGCACGCTGTTCGGGCTCTTCCCCCTGGCGCTGGCGCTCGGGGCGGGGAGCGAGATGCAGCAGCCGCTGGCGCTGGCCGTGATCGGCGGCCTGGCGCTCTCCACGCCCATCACCCTGTTCCTCGTCCCGACCCTGGTCGTGGCGGTGAGGGGAAGGGACTATGTGCCGGCACGGAGAGAAAGGCGTGAGTCGTAAGGGGTGAGAAGTGAGACGTTCAGGTGAGAGGTGAGAAGCGACAGTGAGAGGGCGCCTCTCACGCCTTTCGACCTCTCACCTCTCACCTCCCCCTCACTGCTCCGCCTTTCCACATATTCACCTTCACGCCGGAGTCACCATGAAGCACGGAACCATCGTCCTCGCGGCGCTTGCCCTGGCGGCAATCCCGTCCCTCGCCTGGGGTCAGGGCGCTCCCCGTTCCACCGCTCCGGCCTACCAGCGCGAAGTGCCGGCCCGTCTCCTCCGTCAAGCCAAGGTCAGCGAGGACTCCGCGCTCAAGGTCGCCAGCGCGCGGATTCCCGGCGGCAAGGTGCAGGCGCTCGAGCTGGAGAACGAGAACGGGAAGCTGATCTGGTCGTGGGAGTTCACGCTGGCGGGCCGGCCGGGCGTCTACGAGTGCAACGTGAACGCGCTCGACGGGAGCATCGTCGGCGTCGAGCACGAGATGCCGAAGAACGACAGCACGCGCTCGCAGCCCGGCCCGGCGCCGAAGCCGCGGCCGTAGCCGCGAGTGCGGCATCGGGCTGATCCGTCGGATCGGGAGGCCTGGCGGCGACCTACGGGCGGGATTGGCTCGTTGTCGCCGCCCGCCTCCGGCGCACGGCCGCGACGACACTCTGCACCTGATGCAGGTGCGTCTCCTCGTGCTCCGCCATGTGCTGCGGCGTTTCGTTGATTTCGGGATCGACGTTCTTCTCCTCGTGCGTCAGCAGGTGCGCGGCGAAGTCCGCCAGCGACCAGCCCTCGCAGACCTTCCGCGCCTCGCAGGTGATCTGTTGGGACAATCGCGACAGGCGGGCACGTCCGGTTCCGGGCGCGCGAATTCGTCGTCGGTCACCTGGTCGAGCTCGGCCAGGAAGGCGTACCTGGCCTTCTCCATCCTGCAGATGTACGGGATGTCCTCCGACTCCAGATGCTGCAGCAGCTTGCCCAGGTAGCCGGCTCGCACGGCCGCGAGCCGCTCCAGGTACTCGCGCTTCGGCAGGCCCTTGTGTTCCGGAGCGATCCTGCCCGGTCCCCACAGCCATTCCTTCCTCATCTCAGCCTCCACGGAGAGCGGGGTGATGGGGGCGCACGCCGCACGGCCAGCCTCACTCCACGGCGAACTCCCACCGGGCGGCCACGGTGCTGCCAACCGTCAGGCGAGCCAGGTAGTGCCCGCGCGGCAGGCTGCCCACCTGGTAGAAGCGCGACCGGGCCGGCTGCAGCGGCGAGGCCGGAGGGGCGTACACCGGCGCGCGGGTGGTCGCGTTGAGCACCACGACGGACGCCATGGCTTCCGGGTGCTGGGCGCCGAACCGGGCCACGAGCATGACGCGCTGCTCCGCCCCGAAGCGAGTGAGCGCCGGAGCGAAGGCGTTTCCCTCGGCCGACGCGACGCTCGGGTAGACGGCCGTCACGGTGGAATCGTGCTCCGGCGGCTGGGTGACGTCGCCGATGCGGAAGATGGCGCTGGCCACGGGAATCGGGGGCGGGGCCTCGACGCAGTACGTCCCGGGTGCGAGCGGCGCCGAAAGGTAGTAGGCCGCCGTCGCCTGTCCCGGCAGTCCCATCACCGGGAGCCGGCGCCACGCCCCCGACCGGCGCCCGAAGACGGGCCGCGGCACCCGGGCGCCCGAGCTGATCTCCGAGACGGCGAGCCATCCCGTCCTGCCGATGAGCGTAGAAGACCGGGGCCTCGTTCACGCCGAAGACGTGGCGCTCGGGGGGCAGGCCGGGCTGCCGCCCGACGTCCTGAAGGCCGGTCACGATCAGGCTGTTGGTCTGCGTTCCACTCGGCGGCAGGGGCGGCGGCGCGGGGAGGTCCGCCGGAGCGGCTGACGCGGTCGAGCTGCTCCGGGCCGCGTACAGCGTGTACGGCGTCATGACCGAGCGCGAGGCGGGGACCGTGCGGGTCGCCACGACGTAGTACCGCTGCGCGCTGGGCAGGGTGTACTCGATCCGCGCGCCCTCGCCCGGGTCACCATCGTCGTCTCGAGCCAGCTCCTGGCCGCGCGCGTCCAACAGCGTCAGCAGCGGGTGCATTCCGCAGCCGTGCAGCTCCAGGGTGATCGTCTCGTCCGCCCCGCCGTCGAACGCCCAGGTCTGATAGGGGAGCTGGCCACGAAACGCGTCGTCGGAGTGGCCGAGCGCGGCGGTGATCTCATGGTCGAAGGGCAGGGCCCACGCCGGACCCGGCGGGAGCTGGGTGAACCGACCCGGAGCGTAGACGCAGCCGCCCGCGAAAGCGAGCGTAAGCGCTGTGAGAATCGAGACGCGTGTCGGAGCCACGGGAAGACCTCCTCTCGGGGCGCCTCCAGCCGGACCCGCCTCAGTAGACGTGCCCGAGCGTCAGCGCCACCATGCTTCCGCCCATCGTGGGGTTGAACAGGCGCACGTAGCTCACCTCGAGATACGTGGCGATCATCTCGCCCGAGAATGGCAGCCGCGCCGCGACCTCGAAGGCCGTGCGCCGGGTCTCCTGGGAGAAGAAGTTCACGACCGGGCCGTAGAGGCCCGCCCCGATCCGAAAGTCCACGGGCGTGGCGGGGAGCGACCACCGCACGCTCGCGCCGATCGTGCCGAGGGTGGGGCCCCTCGGGTCACACCCGTTCACCAGGCACACGGCGTCCGGCACCAGCAGTCCCAGGTGGACCTCCAGCGCCGGACCACGCCGCCGCACCTGCTGGACGAGCGCGGCGCGAAAAGACAGGCCGGTGTTGGCCGCATAGCCTATCTGGCGGTAGAAGCCCGCCGCGAAGCTGCCCTGGGGACGCGCGCTGCCGTCCTGGGCCTCCAGGCGCCCGAACCCCCCAGCCACGAGGATGGCGGCGATGCCGGCCGGAGTGCGTATGTGTCGCATCGCTACCAACGTATGCACCCTGCGTTAGGCGGGCGTTAGGCCCCCTGGAATCGACAGTCTGCGTACTCACGGATATGCTCCACGGGCGCATGAAGAGGCGGGATTTCGTTCGAGTCGGCCTCGCCGGGGCGGCGCTCGCTCACGGCCGGTCGCGCCTGGGTGGGCCCGGGCGCGGCGGCGCGGTCGCGCTGGTCGCCGATCCGGCCGATCCGGTCGCCGGCTCGGGGCCGGCGCGGTGGGCGCTGGCCGAGCTGAGCCGGACGCTCGCCGGCGCCGGCGTCGAGGTCCGCACGGTCGAGCACCTCGCCCAGGCCGGGGCGGCCGACCTGTGCATCCTGGCTTCAGGGCGGCAGGCGCCGGCGGCGGCGGCCGCCCTGGCGCGCGCCGGAGCGGCGCCGCCCGACGCGCCGGAGGGCCTGGCGCAGCTCCCGACCCGGCTGTCGGGGCGCCGCACCCTGCTGGCGTGCGGCACCGACACCCGGGGCCTCGTGTACGCGCTGCTCGACCTGGCCGATCGCGTACGGCCCGGGCGGCCGCCGCTGGCGTCGCTCGAGGTTCCCGCGTCCCATCGTCGAGCGGCCTGCCAACGCGGTGCGCAGCGTGATGCGCCAGTTCACCAGCGAGGCGCTCGACAAGCCGTGGTTCCACGACCGCGAGTCGTGGACGCACTACCTCACGATGCTCGCCACCCACCGCTTCAACCGGCTCCACCTGGCCTTCGGCCTGGGCTACGACAGCCTGCAGCGGGTTGCGGATTCGTACTTCCTGTTCCTGTATCCGTTCCTGCTCGCCGTGCCCGGCTACGACGTGCGGGTGACCAACCTCACGGACGAGGAGCGTGACCGCAATCTCGAAACGCTGCGGTTCATCGGCGCGGAGACCGTCGCGCGCGGGCTCGAGTTCCAGCTGGGGATCTGGATGCACGGCTACCAGCTGGTGGACAGCCCCGACGCGCGCTACCTGGCGGAGGGACTCACCCCGGCCACGCACGCCGCCTACTGCCGCGACGCGCTCACTGCCCTCCTCGGCGCGTGCCCGGCGATCTCGTCGGTGGCCCTGCGCATCCACGGCGAGAGCGGCATCCCGGAGGGCAGCTACGATTTCTGGGGCACCGTGATGGACGGCGTGGCGCGCTGCGGGCGCCCGGTGGAGATCGATCTCCACGCCAAGGGCCTCGACGCCGCGATGATCGAGCGGGCGCTGGCGACCGGGATGCCGGTGAACGTGTCACCCAAGTTCGCGGCCGAGCACCTCGGCCTGCCGTACCATCAGGCGGCGATCCGCGACCTGGAGATGCCGGTCCCGGGCCGCGCCGGCGCCGGGCCGATGACGCTGAGCGAGGGCGCCCGCAGCTTCACGCGCTACGGCTACGCGGACTTCCTGCGCGACGACCGGCGGTACACGGTGCGCCCGCGCGTGTTCTCGGGCACCCAGCGCCTCCTCGCCTGGGGAGATCCCGCCTGGGCCGCCGCGTGCGCGCGGGCGTTCCAGTTCTGCGGGATGACCGGCGCCGACCTGATGGAGCCGCTGACCTGCCGCGGCCGCCGCGGCACGGCGCAGGGCACCCGCCTCGGGTACGCGGAGACGTCGCTCGCGCCGCGCTGGGACTGGGAGAAGTACGACGCGTGGTACCGCGCCTGGGGACGCACCGCCTATCATCCCCAGACGCCGCCCGAGGTGTTTCGACGGGCGTGGGGCGACGACGCGCGCGCCCGCTCCCTGGCGTCGGGCCTCGCCGCCGCGAGCCGCATCCTGCCCCTGGTGACCAGCGCGCACCTGCCGTCGGCGGCGTGCGACGCCTACTGGCCGGAGATCTACTGGGACCAGCCGCTCGCCGCCCAGGACCCGCGCAATCCCTACTTCGACACGCCCGCGCCGAGGACCTTTCAGCACGTGAGCCCGCTGGATCCGCAACTCTTCTCCTCGCCGGACGCGCTCGCCCAGGAGCTGCTGGGAGGCGAGCGGAGCGGGAAGGTTTCGCCGATCGAGGTCGCCGGGTGGCTCGAGGACCTGGCGGCTGAGGCCGAGGAGGCGCTCGCGCGGGCCGGCGCCGCCGTCGCGCCCGACCGGCTCCGGGTCGCCATCGACGTCGGCATTCTGGCCGGGCTCGGCCGCTTCTTCGCGGCGAAGCTGCGCACCGGCGTGCTGTACGCGATCCACGAGCGCACGGGCGACTGGCGGGCCCTGAACGAAGCGATCTTCTCCTACCGCAACGCCGCAGGCGCGTGGTCGCAGTTGGCCGCGCGCTCGCGCGGCGTCTATCAGGCGGACCTTTCCGTGAGCGACCGGCTCTCGGAACGCGGCCAGTGGGCGGACCGGCGCGGCCTCATTCTGCGGGACATTCAGCAGATGACGATGCGGCTGGGAATGGCGATGCACCGTGACGACCCGCGTGCGGCCGCGGCGATCGACGAGGTGCTCGGTGCTTCACGCCGCGCGCCGGCCGTCTGCGCGCACACGCCGCCGCCGGGATTCCGGCCCGGGGCCGCCGTCGCGCTGCGCCTCGCGGTCGCGCCCGAGGTGCTCGGGGCGCGCCTCTGCTACCGCCACGTCAACCAGGCGGAGCGCTACGAGGCGGCCGAGATGGCGGGGCGGGGCGGAGTCTACCGGGCGAGCATCGCGGCGGCCTACACCGACTCGCCCTATCCGCTCCAGTACTACTTCGTGGTGCGCGGCGGCGGCGGGCAGGCGTGGTTCCACCCCGGCTTCGGCCCGGAGCTGGCCAACCAGCCGTACTACGTCCTGCGCAGGATCTGAGCCTCAGGCCAGCGGCTCCGCCATCGTGCGCATCTGGACCTCGATGAGGCGCGACTTCGGCGACTGCGTGCAGGCCAGGAGCACGACGCCGGCCACGTCCTCCGGATCGAGCATGTCGGACGCCGCCACGTCCGGCTCGTTCCGGCCCTTGCCGATCGCGAACTCGGTCTTGACCCCGCCCGGGCAGATCGCGCCGACCTTGATGCCGCTGCCCCTGAGCTCGCGGTCCAGGGCCTGCGCGAACCCGACCTGAGCGAACTTGGTCATGCAATACACCGCCTCGCCGCCGAAGCCGTACACCCCCGCCATCGACGAGATCATCAGGATCGTGCCGCTCTGCTGCCGCAGCATGACGGGCACGGTGTGCCGCGTGAACAGGAAGGTCGTGCGCACGTTCGTGTCCATCAGCTCGTCGTACTCTTCGGCACTGGTGTCCACCAGGTTCTTGTAGTTGCCGGCGCCGGCGTCGTTGACCAGGATGTCGATCCGGCCGAACGCCTCGGTCGCGGCCCGGACCGCGCCGGCGGCGGTGCGCTCCTCGCGGGCGTCGCCGGGGAACGTCACGACCCGCCCGCCGGTCGGATCCAGCTCGCGCTTCAGGGCGTCGAGACGCTCCTGCCTCCGCGCGGTGAGCACCAGCCTGGCGCCTTCGTCCGCGAGCGCGCGGGCGCACGCGCGGCCGATGCCGGCGCTGGCGCCGGTGATGAGGGCGACCTTGTCCTGGAGTCTCGGTGGCATAGCTCCCCGTCGGGTATGGTGGCTGAGGACTCCGCCGAGGGTAACGCCGTCGTTCCGATCCATCAAGCCGGCGCGCGGGTCGCGCGCGACGCGCCGGCCCTCGCCTCAGTGCGCGACGACGCGCGCCGCCCAATCCGTGCTCGCCACCTCTTCGCCGCCGGGGAAGGGCGGCAGCTGAAGGACACCGGCCGCGTCGGCGGTCAGGTCGAGCGAGTCCGCCCACGCGCCCCGCGCGCGGGTCGTACCAGGTGAAGCGGTAGCGGCCGTTCGGCGACCACCCGCGTGCCCGCGCGCGCGCCGCCCCGTTCTCGAAGTACAGGTATCCCGAGGTCCTGCTCGCGGCGTGCGCATCAGGAACGACCAGCCGTCCAGGCCCCGGTCGCTGCTGCCGGCCGCCTTGCGCGGCACCAGGTCGTCGGACGCGAGCTGGAGGTCGCGATAGCGCACGCCCTCGGACAGGATGAAGTCCCCGAGCCCGCGCATGTAGTCCGCCGACGCGTACCGCAGGGCCTGCCAGAAGTACGGCCGCGGCCCCGGGGGCTCGGCTGGCGCTGGTGACGTCGTACGCGCCCGTCCCGTGCACGTGGCCCGCCAGAGCGCCGGACAGCACGCAGCCGTACATCTGGGCGCGCGAGAAGTAGTTGTCGCGGGCCGAGTCGGGCTCGGGCCGCTCGCCGTTCACGTCGTTGTTCGGATGGACCCAGCCCGTGTAGTGCGGCTCGAGGTCCGCCGTCGGCAGTGGCGGCGACAGCCGGAACTGCCGCTCGATGGCGGCGTAGATGCCGTGGTCGCGCGGCGCGTTCCCGGTGGAGTGCATCGTGATCCAGGGCGCCGCGTCGCCGGTGCCGAAGGTGGAGTCGGTCGCGTGGTCGATCAGCGCCGTCACCGGCTGCCCGAAGGGCATCGGGCCGTAGCGGCGGTAGTGGTAGGTGATGGCCTCGTTGAACTCGGCGGCGGTGAGGCTGTAGTGCCTGCAGGTAGATGTCGAAGTGGATCTTGCTGAAGATCAGGCTGTAGGCGCCGTACCGCGCCACCATGTACTCGACGAAGCGCGCGTAGGATCGGTCGAAGTCGAAGTACGCCTTCCACGGCGGCGCGACGTCGCGGCGCACCGTCTCCAGGATCGGGACGAAGCCCTGCTCGTTGAGCAGCGCCATCTTCCGGTCCAGGCTCCGGAAGAACTCCGGCACGATGCGGTCGTAGTCCGGCAGCCCCTGCGCGGCCGGGCAGGATCTCGAACGGGCGGTAGCCGCGCTCGTCGTGCATGGACTTCGCCGTCGGCTGGCCGCCGGGCACCGTCACGCCGAACTCCTCCCACGCGTTCCGGTAGTACACGCCGTTCGCGTCCGCGTAGGTCGCCGGATACTGGTCCGACGCCCAGGTCGGGAAGGCGGCGATCATGCTGACGGAGTTGAAGCCCTGCCGCTTGCGGTAGCGCCACGGCCTGCTGGAAGGTGACGCCCGGGCCCGGGCGCGGAGTCCGCGTCGGCCGGCGCGTCGGTCAGGGGCAGCCGCCAGGTCGCGGCGCCGAGCCAGGTGTCGCCCAGCAGGAAGAACGGCGTGCCGTCCGCGTACTGGAGCGCATGGCCGTTCGCGGTGGCCCGCAGGAAGCCGCGGCGGTTGGGGTTCTGCCGCTTCTCGGCCGTCGGTCCACTCCCGGGCCGTGAACGTGCCGGACTTGCCGTTCAGCCCCGCGTCCGACGGGCTGATTGGATCCGCTCGTCCAGCTCCATCGGCCCGGCGCCGTCGCCACCACGCGCACGCGATACGCGTCGCCGCCGTCCCAGAAGCCGTAGACGCGCGTGGAGAAGCCGGGGCCGCGGAGGCTCACCCAGCACTCCACGTCCGCGTACGGATTCGCGTAGTGCCCGGAAGCCCTCAGCTCGATCTCGCGCAGCTCCCAGACGTGGGCCGTGGCTTGGGCCGACAGGCCACACGCCCCACCCAGGGCGACGCAGGCGTACGCGACGGCTGCCCGGAGCATCACGGTCGGTCTCCCCGATCAGGCATGCGAGGCGCCGGCAGGCTCGGCCGGGGTGTAATGCCGCCGCGCCCAGCCGATGGTCGCGGCCGCCGCTTCCTTCA
The DNA here is from genome assembly GCA_963729955.1 of uncultured Gemmatimonadales bacterium. Taxonomy (GTDB): domain Bacteria; phylum Gemmatimonadota; class Gemmatimonadetes; order Gemmatimonadales; family JACORV01; genus Fen-1245. The sequence goes on along the minus strand of CAVSQA010000012.1, from coordinate 53,227 downwards.
CGTCCGTCGCGGGCTGATGGAACCGCTCCTGAAACCGCCGGTCGCTGACCACGAACGGCTCGTCCCACTGGTAGAGCATCTCGTCCACTTCCCGCACCAGCGGCACCAGGACGCCGAGGGCCTTGACCGCCCACCGGGGCACGCCGCTCACGCGGATGTCCCGTCCCAACGCGCCCGAGAACCGGGCCACGAGCTGCCGCATGGTCTCCGCGGGCGCGCACGGAAGCATCCACGGCCGGCCGTACGCGTCGGCGGCCGCGCCGCCGAGCGTCATCAGTCCGGCCGCGACGTCCGGAACGTAGTGGTACGTGTGGACCGCGTCCGGGCTCACCAGCACCCACGCCGTCTTGCCCGCCAGCGCGCGGCGCCAGAACTGGTCTCCCAGGTGCGTCTCGGTCCCTTCGGGCCCGTAGTAGTCCGACGCCCGCCCCGTGGTGGCGAGCACGTCGCCGCGTCGATGCGCGTCGAACAGCCGCTCGGCCGCCCGCGCGCGGATCTCCCCCTTGCGGCTGCACGGATTGAGTGGCGTGTCCTCGTCGAGCGGGCGACCCCCGGGCCGGCCGAGCATGTAGAGGTTGTCCAGCACGACCAGGCGGGCGCCCACGCGTCCCGCGGCGGCGATCAGGTTGTCCATCCACCGCGGCACCAGCTCCGCCCAGCGCCGGGCGTCGTACGGCGGGTTCATGCAGTGGTAGACCGTCGCGGCGCCGGCCGCCGCGCGAGCGCAGAACTCCGGATCGGCGGCGTCGCCCTGGATCACCTCGGCGCGGGGCGGCGCGCCTCCGGGCGTTCGCTTCGCGATCCGCACGCGCTTGCCGGCATCCAGCAGCCGCCGCGCCAGCGTGCTCCCGACCTGGCCGGCCCCGAACAGCACGTGGAGCTCGTTACTCATGTCCCGCTCCCGGGAGGTGCTCCCGTCTCGTCGGCCGCCGCGCCCGGCCGCTTCGGGTTCCCCGGAGGCGCTCGGCGGGGGCATCACGGCCTCCTCGCACGAGCGTCCCGGGCGCGCTTGAGAGTCGCGGCCCTGCGGCGTATGGTTCGCGGACCGGGCTGAAACGTCTCTTCAGGAAGCTACGTTCCGCCGGTGACGCGCCGCAATTCACGGGCGTGCCCTGCGAACGAGACAACGTAACCGGAGGACTGGCATGCCTCGTCGAAAGCTCGATATCCCGCTGCCGTCGTCGCGGCGATGGCTCCGCAGCGCCGGAGTCGTCGGCGCCGTGGCGCTGCTCGCGGCGTTCACCGCCGCCACGAGGTCCGCTGCTCCCGAGGTCCGGGCACCGCAGGCCGCACCCTTCTACCTCGGCGCCGACATCTCCTTCCTGGACTCGCCGATGCGGCCCGGCATGGCGCCCCGCACCTACCAGGAGAACGGCCAGCCGAGCGACGAGCTGACCATCCTCCAGCGCCACGGCTGGAACGCGTTCCGCCTGCGCGTGTTCGTCTCGCCCGTCCGCCAGGCTCCCGACAACTCGCTCGAGAACACGATTCCGCTGGCGCGGCGCATCAAGGCCGCCGGCGCGCGTCTTCCTGCTCGACATCCACTACTCCGACACCTGGGCCGACCCGCAGCACCAGGAGATCCCGGTCGCGTGGCGGGGCCTGGGCTTCGACTCGCTGGAGAAGCAGGTCGAGACCTACAGCCGCGAGACGATCGCGGCGCTGAAGGACGCCGGCGCGATGCCCGACTGGGTGCAGGTCGGCAACGAGATCACCCGCGGCACGCTGTGGCCGCTGGGGCAGCTCCAGATCCCGGGCAACAACCAGTACCTGCCGCCGCAGCCCTACGACTCCGTCGCGCAGTGGGACCACCTGACGCGCATCCTCAAGGCCGGCATCCGCGGCGTGATGGAGGGCGCGGGCGACACGCCGCCGCAGGATCGCCATCCACATCGACCGGGGCGGGGACTGGGCCGACCACGAAGTGGTTCTTCGATCATCTCGAAGCGGCGCACGTGCCGTACGACATCATCGCCGAGAGCTTCTATCCCGAGTGGCGCCACGGCACGCTCGAGCAGCTGTGGCAGAACATGAACGAGCTGCGCGCAGCGCTATCCACAAGGACTTCCTGGTCGCCGAGACGGGCTACGGCAGCTCGCACCTCGCGGACAACCCGGACATGATGTGGCCGCTGACGCCCGCAGGGGCGCCTGCAGTTCATGGTGGACCTGGTCAACACGGTGAAGAAGGCGCCGCGCGGGTTGGGCGCGATGTACTGGGCGCCCGAGTGCGGCGTCTGGAACCAGGACGGCAGCCCGGGCCCGGCCGTCTTCACCCTCGATTCGCTGAACGCCCTGACGGCGCGCCCCGCGAGCCACGCTCCCGCCGCGGTGCACCCATAGCGCGCTCGCTGATGGGCCTCACCGCGGCTCGGGCGGCCCGCGTGCGGACACGGCCCGCCGTCCTCCTGCTGGCCGGCGCGCTCGCGGCGTGCGGTGATCGCTCACCCGCGACGGGCAGCGGTCCACCCCCACCATCCGGGGCGACCCTCCACGTCCAGGGCACCGCGCTCGTGGATTCCGCCGGCCGGCCGGTGCGGCTGCGCGGCGTCAACCGGTCGGGAGCGGAGTACGCCTGCGCGCAGGGCTGGGGCATCTTCGACGGGCCGGTGGATTCCGCCGCGGTCCAGGCGATCGCGTCGTGGCACGCCGACGCCGTGCGCGTGCCGCTCAACGAGACCTGCTGGCTGGGCATCAACGGCGTCGCTGCGGCGTACGCGGGCGCGACCTACCGCCAGGCCATCGCCGACTTCGTGGGCAGGCTCAACCGCGCCGGCCTGTACGTCATCCTCGACCTGCACTGGAGCGCGGCCGACACCGCGAAGGCGTTGGGGCAGGCGCCGATGCCCGACCGCGATCACAGCCCCGAGTTCTGGCGCGAGGTGGGGGCCGCCTTCAAGGGCAACGACCGCGTGCTGTTCGACCTGTTCAACGAGCCCTATCCCGACAACAACGCCGACACGCCGGAAGCCTGGCGCTGCTGGCGCGACGGCGGCACCTGCCGCGGGATGAGCTTCCAGGCGGCCGGCATGCAGGAGCTGGTCGACGCGGTCCGCTCCAGCGGGGCCACCAACGTCCTCCTGCTGGGTGGCGTCCAGTACGCCTCGAGCCTCACGCACTGGCTCGCCAACCGGCCCACCGACCCGCTGAACAACCTGGCCGCCTCCTGGCACATCTACAACTTCAGCTGGTGCACCACGCCCGGGTGCTGGGACAGCACGGCGGCGCCCGTCGCCCAGCAGGTGCCGCTGGTCCTGGGCGAGCTGGGGGAGGACGACTACGGGAGCGCCTTCGTCACCGCGCTCATGGACTGGATGGACGCGCGAGGGGGCAGCTACCTGGCCTGGGAGTGGGACGTGTGGGGTCAGTCGCTCGACCTGATCTCGAGCTACGACGGCACGCCGACCCCCTACGGTCAGACGTTCAAGACGCGCTTCGGGCAGTAAGCCGCACCCGCGGCGCCGCCGGCCCGCCACGCCGGCGAACGGCGGCGGGCCCGGGCGGGCGCCGCCGGCTCAGCGCGCGGCGATCCGCACCCTGAGCCGCGCCTGCTCCCCCGCCATCCGGGCCGCGGCCGCGGGCGGCACGGCCAGGCCGTACTGCTGCTGCACCGCCTGGACGGTGGCGGTGAGCAACGCCTTCAGGTACGGCGGGTTGTGCACCCCGTGGGACCCGTCCACGCCCACCAGCTGCACGTTGAAGAGCGCCCCCTCGGCCACCGTGATGACCGAGTCCCGCTTGAACTCGGTGCTGGGCACCTGGGTCAGGAGGCCGGTGTCGCCCGAGTCGATCTTGCCGTTCCCGTTGACGTCGACCCACAGGAGCCCCGTCAGGAACGCCATCTCCTGGTCGAGGGACTGGAGATTGGCGCGCGCGACGTCCGCCGACGAGTGGCAGCTGCTCGCGGTGCACGCCACGAAGCTGCGCTGGCTGATGTCGCACGAATCGGTGGAGTCCACGCCCGCCGTGTCCACGCACGGGGCCGCGTAGAAGCCGTGCCCCGTGTAGTGCCAGGCGAGCCGGCCGCTGGCGGCGCTCACGTCCAGCGTGTCCACGTGGCACGTCGCGCAGAGCTTGGGGTTCGCGCTGGCATTCGCGTGCGTCGTGCTGTTGGTCGAGTCCCAGACGAAGCCCGCCGGCCGCCAGCCGGAGGTGCCGAGGAACGTGGGCCCCTGCGGCGAGTGCGGCCCGCGGGTGTTCGCGGTGTCGGGCACCGCGTTCCGGTGGTGGCACCGGATGCACAGGTTCGTCGTGTCCTTCACCGTGATCGATTCCCGCAGCTCGGCGGTGTTGCCGCTGCCGTGCGGGTTGTGGCACGTCGCGCAGCCGATGGGGTAGGCGATCGCGTCGGAGACCTCGACGAAGACGTCGCTCCCGCCGAAGCGCTGCTCCACGGTCTTCCCCTCGTGGCACTGCAGACACGCGCCGCCGGTGGAGATGGCCGGCGCCTCGAGGCCGCGGTGGGCGCCGTGCGACCAGTCCTCGTAGAACGACGCGTGCGGCGCGCCGCTGTGGCAGGTGCCGCACCCCACGCCCAGCGCCGAGTCGTAGGACACGAGGTAGGCGATCGGCTGCGTCTCGTCCGGCACGGCGATGTGCGCCGCACCGGGGCCGTGGCACGCCTCGCACTGGACGTCCTGGAAGTACTTCTGTGCCGCCGGCGACGCGCCGAGGTAGCCGGCGGTGTCGGCGCCCACGTTGGAGGTGCCGTTGGTGGTGTGGCACTTGGTGCACGACGCGGCGGCCTGCCCGCTCGCCTGGAGATCGGCCCACGCCTTGGCGTGTCCGGTCAGCGCCCAGGCCTGCTGCTTCAGCACGTGGCAGTTGCCGCAGGTGGTCTGTTTCGTGGCGGGGTCGCTGTAGCCGACGAACGTAGCGCCCGAGCCGGGACCCGTCGACCCGGACGTGGAGGTTTCCTTCACGCAGCCCACGGCCGCAAGCGCGGCGAGGGAGAAGCCGACGGCGACGAGTCGTCCCGCCTGGGCGCGAACGTGCATGACGTGGACTCCGGAGACGGTACGCCTGGATGTCTAACGAACCGGATGCGCCGCGGCAACGGGTCGGGCCGCTCGCCGCGCGGCTAGCGCCGGGCCAGGCCGCGCAGCGTGTCGTAGACCAATGGGAGGAGCCAGTCGAGCGCGTCCTGGTCGCCCTGTCACGGGGCCTCCAGCTGCGCGAGGTGGTGCTTCAGGTGGCGAAGGTAGTCGCGCATCCACCATTCCAGCGTGTTCCGCTCGGCGCCGTCGCCGTAGGGCGTCTGGAGCTTCGCGGCCGGCACCGTCTCGATCACCGCGGCCACGTGCCGGTTCAACGCGACCCACAGCTCGACGAGCTCACCCCACGCGCGCTCGCGATAGCGGTGCAGGGACACCCACGCCTCCTGATCGTACGTGGGCCACTCGAACGGTGTGCCGAGCTGCGCCCGGACGAAGCGCTGGTGGTTGTTGGCGGCCGAGTCGATCAGGTGGCCGAGCAGCTCCTTCCTGACCCACTTGCCGGCGCCCCGGCTGCGCGTGACCTCCGCCTCGCCGAGACGGCGGAATACCCCCGCGGCGCGGTCCACTTCGGACCGCAACGCCGCTGCCAGCTCGATCATGCTCCCGCCCTCCGAACGACGTTGCGATGCACGCCGGGTCCGGCGGCCGGGCTCGCCACCGACCCCCTGAACAACCTGGCAGCCTCCCGGCACATCTTCAACCTCAGCGGGTGCACTAGGGGGCGATTCGCGCGGTCGAGGACAGCTTCCGGCGCAACCGCCGACGCCACAGTCTGAAGCCGGCCGCGACCACGCCGGTGTCGCGATGCTCCTCTTCCTCCACGCGATGGAGGAACGCCTCCATCACGCCGGTTCGCCCCAGGTAGCCCACCAGGTGGCGCGGGTCCTGGCGGCTCACCACCGGCAGCCGGCCCACGCTCCGCCGGGCCATCTTGTCCGCCGCGTCCTCGAGCAGCTCGTCCGGGTACGACACCGCGAGGTCGGTGCCGCCGAAGGCGCTCACCGGCTGCTGATCGCCGCTGCTCTGCACGGCGCGGAGCAGGTCGCCCCTGGTGAGGATGCCCACCAGCGCCCCGGTCTCATCCACCAGCGGCCAGGCGTGGTGACGCACCAGCGCGGCGTCCCGCACCGCCAGCCGCTCGGACACCTCGGCCGCCGTGCTGGTGGCGGGCAGGGTCGGCGGCTGCCGATCCATCACCTCGCCCACCGTGAGGCGCTGGAGCGGGCTCACCGCGTACTCGCGCGCCACGTGGTGCCCGTGGCGCGCCACCTTCTCGGTGAGGATCGAGCGCTTCATGAGCAGGACGGTGACCGCGTCCGCCGCGACGCAGGCGATGAGGAGCGCGGGGAGGACCGCCACGTCGTGCGTCAGCTCGAGCACGAAGATGATGGCCGTGAACGGCGAGCGCATCGTGCCGCCCATCATCGCCGCCATCGTGATCATGGCCCACAACCCGGGATCCGGCGCGTGGAGCCAGGTGGCTCCCAGGGCGCCGAGCGACCCACCCATGATGAGCAGCGGCGCCAGCACGCCGCCCGACGTTCCCGAGCCGAGGGCGATGGACCAGATGAGGGCCTTCGTGACCAGCAGCCCCAGCAGGAACGTCCCGACCAGGTGCCCGTGCAGCAGGTCGGCGATGGTGTCGTAGCCCACGCCGAGCGACCGCGGGTAGAGCATGCCGCCCAGCCCGATCGCGAGCCCGCCGATCGCCGGCCACCACATGAAGTGGAACTTGAGCTTGGTGAACAGGTCCTCGAACCCGTACACCATCGCCGTCAGCGCCGCGGAGCCCAGGCCCGCGGCGAGACCGGCGAACAGGCTCCACGCCAGCACCGCCCAGGGGAGCCCGAGGTGCGGAGCGACCGGAAACAGGGGCCCCGGCCCGAGCAGCGGCACCCGCAGCGCGCCGGCCACGGCGGCCGAGGCGGCCACCGGGATGAAGCTGCGCGGCTTCCACTCGAACAGCAGCAGCTCGACGGCGATCATCACGGCCGCGAGCGGCGTGCCGAAGATCGCGGCCATGCCGCCCGCCGCGCCCGCGACCAGCAGGGTCTTCCGCTCGGCGCTCGAGAGGTGAAGCGCCTGGCCGAACAGCGATCCGAAGGCGCCGCCGGTCATGATGATCGGGCCCTCGGCGCCGAACGGGCCGCCGGTGCCGATCGCGATGGCCGACGACACGGGTTTCAGGAAGGCGATGCGCGGCTCCATCCGGCTCTCGCCCACCAGGATGGCCTCCATCGCTTCCGGGATGCCGTGGCCACGGATCTTCTCCGAGCCGTAGCGGGCCATGAGCCCGACCACCAGGCCGCCGGCGACCGGCACCAGCACCGCCCACCAGCCGAGCTGGTTGGCGGCGGGGGAGACGAGGGCCGGCGGAGAGACGGTGGTAGTACACGAGGTTGGTGATCGAGCCGATGAGCCAGGCGAGGGCGTACGCGACGCACGTGCTCATCACGCCGATGAGGAGGGCGTATCCGGTCAGGACCAGGAGGCGCCGGTCGGCGGTGAAGTCGCCCAACCGGGGTGACGGTGTCGTTGGGAGCACAACTAAATATAGCGAAAGGGGTGAGACGTGACGGGTGGGACGTGAGACGAGTGCGCAAGAGGTGAGAGATCGAGGTGAGAAGTGAGGGCGCCCGCCGTCACCGCATCACTGCCATCACCCTGCCACGTTCATCACCTTGCCGGCGCGAACAGCCACCGGTACGCCGCCGGAAACTCGCGCCGCCAGAACCACTCGGCGTGCGCGCCGTCGGCCGGAAGCAGGGAGCGGACGTCGGCCGCGGTGTCGAAGCCGGCGGCGGCCAGCGTGTCCACCATCGCGGCCTGGCCCTTGGCGATCGCCCGCAGCAGCGGCCCCGTCCCGCCCTCGTCGAGGCCGCTCGCGAAGTAGAACCGCGTGGCGGGCCGGAGCGGCCTGGCCGCGCGGGCGAGGGCGAAGATCCCGGGGTTGGTGAAGAACGAGGGCGAGAACACGAGGACGCGTCCGAACACCTCGGGGTACGTGAGCGCCGCGTAGAAGGCAATCAGCCCGCCCAGGCTCGAGCCGCCGATCCCCGTGTCGAGCCGGCCGGGACGGGTGCGATAGCGGGCGTCGATGAAGGGCTTGAGGGTCTGCGCGACGAAGTCCACGTACCGCGGCCCCTCGCCGCCGCCGAGCCCCGCCACCGCACTTGGCCACGGCTGATACTCGTTCAGGCGCCTGGCACCGCCGTTGTCGACCGCGACGACGATGGCCCCCCAGTCGCCGGCGGCCTCGAGGCTGTCGAGTGTCTCGTCCACTCCCCACTCGCCCGCGAAGCTCGTGGCGGCGTCGAACACGTTCTGCCCGTCCTGCAGGTAGAGCACGGGGTAACGCTTGGTGGACGTGGCGTAGTCGGGCGGGAGGTAGAGCCAGACGCGCCGCGTCCGGCCCAGCTGCGGGACGGCGAACGCGCTGTCCAGCACGGACACGGTCGGTCTCGCCGTGTGCGCGCGAGGCGCGACGGTGCGCGGGTCCTGCCACCGTCCGACGGTGCCCGTATACGTGGCCGCTCCGGTGGCCGGCACCGTGAACGTGCGGTTGGGGACGCCGCCGCCCGCGGCGTCGAGCTCCACGGCGTCCCAGGAGCCGCGCGTGAACTTGAACTCCACCGGCCCGCGCACCGAGTCCGGCAGCGTGATCGCGTACGCGCCGTGCCCCTGCGCGGCGAGCCGGTAGTCCGGCGCGGCTGGATCCCAGTTGTTGAACGTACCGGCCACGTAGACGCTGGCGCTCTCGGGCGTGCTCGGCGGCACGCTCAGCCGGATGGTGAGGCCTCCGCCGGCGGGCCGGGAGGCCTGCGGCCAGGCCGGGCGTGCAAGGGCCGCGCCGAGGGCGGCGGACGCGCACGCCGTGGTGAGGATCCGCGCCCCGTCCGGCGGAGGCGACAGTGCAACGTGGTCATGGACGAGATCCCCGGGAGAGTGGCTGCGTCAACGATACCGCATCGCCCTCCGGCTGTCGAAGCGGGCTCTCGCTCGGGGCGCGCGCGCCGCGCCGGCCTGGCGGCGGCGGTGGCGGGGCCGGGGAGGGGACGGGCGCCGAAACGCGGCGGGGCGCCGTTGCCGGCGCCCCGCTCACGACCCTCGCCAGCTGCGCTGCGGCTAGTGCGTCGCCGCCATTGCCGGCGCCCCGCCAACGTCACTCACCTTGCCAGGCTGGTGAGCGCGACGTGCCATTCGCCGCTCGCGGCCTCCCAGCTCACCCGGTACGCCCCCGGGTAGTACCCGGCGGCCGCGTGCTGCGAAGCGCTGCGCACCGGGACGACCTCGTCGGGATCGGTGAGGAGATAGGCGCGGGCCACCATGGGCTCGAAGAAGGTGAATTGGCCGTTCCAGGATCCCTCGATGAAGGTCCGGGTGAACGGCGCGCCGTGGAACTCGGCGGCGGACGAGTCCGTCCAGTGCAACCCCATGTGCGGGATGGCGTTCGCCGGAGGATCGGCGACGTAGTCGGGTGCCCGGAACGCGGCCGCGGGAAGGTTCGCGGCCTCGGTGGCAAAGGCGGTGTCCGACGGATCGATCGCGTTCCGGTCGGCCAGCGACATCATGTAGAAGTGGAAGTCGAAATGCGGTACGGTGTAGACCAGCGCCGGCGGATGACCGGTGGGATTCCAGTTCAGTCCGATGACCTGGTACTGGGTGGTGTTGCCGGAGGGGAGGGGCAGCAGGTACTCGTAGCCCCCCATCCTGGGCGTCGATGGCAGGCTGTCCATCGCGCCCGCGCTCAGAGCCACTCCCAGCTCCGTGGGCGCGCCGTTCACGAGCACGACGTACGATCGCGCGGTGCCGTTGCCCACGACGACGGCGGAGCCGAACTGCGTCGTGGGACTCTGGGATGCCCCCGTCGTGTCCTTGGCACACGACGCCGCCAGCGCCACGGCCGTACCGAGCGCACCGCCGGCCAGCAGCAGCCGGCGCCCCGAAGCGCCGCCGGCCGATCCACGTCTGCGAGACCACATAAGGCCCTCCCTCTGGTTCTGGTCGCGGCACCGAGCGGGGATGCGAGACGCCGCAGCATGACACGTAGCATAGCGCGATGCCTCTATAGTGCCGCAATGACACTAGCGTGCCACGATGGGGGAATCTATATTTCCCGCCATGCCTGTCAAGCGCACGCATCCGACCCGCAAGCCACGCGCTCCCGCGAGCTCCGGCGCTGCCCCCACCCCCGACGGCCGGGGCGCCGGACAGCGGCGCCGGACCCGGTCCGCGCTACTGGCCAGCGCCGCGCGGTTGGTGGCCGGCGGTGCCACGCCCTCGGTCGCCGACGTGGCCGACGCCGCCGACGTGTCGCGACGGACCGCCTACCGGTACTTCCCCACCCAGGAGCAGCTGCTCGTCGAGGCCTCCCTCGAGGCCCTGCGGCCGCACGTGGAAGGCGCGATCGCGGCGGCGCTGTCGGAGCGCTCCGACACCCTGGACGACGTGGGGCGAGCCGAGGCGCGGCTCGAGGCGGCGGTGCAGGTGATGCACCGGCTCGCTCTCGAGCACGAGCCCCTGCTCCGGACCATGATCCGCCTCACGTCGGGCCGCGCCGGCGGCTCTCGCCGGGTGCGCGGCTACCGGAGAGTGGACTGGCTCACTTCGGCCGTGGCGCCGGTGAAAGCCCGGCTGGGCGCGCCGCGCTTCGACCGCCTGGTGTCGGCCTTGACCTCGTGCGTCGGCATGGACTCCCTGTTTCTGCTGCAGGACACGCGCGGGCTCTCCGCCCCCGCGGCCGAGCGGGTGATGCAGTGGACGGCGCGCGCCCTGCTCGCGGCGAGCGTGGCGGAGACGGAGGTGGCGACCTGAACGACGCCGAACGGGAGATCCGGGGCATCATCGCCCTTCAGGTGGACGGCTGGAACCGGGGCGACGCGCGCGGGTTCGCGACGGGCTGCCAGGACGACGTCGGCTTCACCAACATCCTTGGCATGCGGTGGGAAACGCGCGCCGGGTTCGAGGCCCGCCACGCCGAGATGTTCCGCGGCGTGTTCGCCGGCAGTCACCTCGCCGTCGAAGTCGAGCGCCTGCGCAGGCCCGGGCCGGACACGGCCATCGCCGACCTCTTGACTGTGCTCACCGGCGCGCGTGGCGCGCCGCCCGGGATTCGGCTGTCGGCCGACGGCAGCCTGCGGACTCGCATGCTCGAGGTGTTCATCAAGCGGGGCGGGCGTTGGGAAATCGCGGCCTGTCACAACACGGCGGTGAACCCGCACGATGACGCCGCACCGCATCCGGAGGCGGTCGGGCCCTGAACGAGCCTGGCGCCAGGCCGGCCGGCCCGCTTGGTGCGCGCTGCGCCCCGAAACGCGGCGGGGCGCCGTCGCCGGCGCCCCGCTCACGACCCCACACGCGCCGCGCTGCGGCTAGTGCGTCGCCGCCATCGCCGGCGCGAAGCTCATCGCCAGCACCTCGGCGATCTTCGGCAGCGCCCACTGCAGGTCGGCCTTCGACACGGTGAGCGGCGGCGCGAAGCGCACCACCTGGTCGTGCGTTTCCTTGCAGAGAATGCCCCGCTCCGCGAGCGCCTCGCAGTAGGGACGCGCCGTGCCGGCCTCGACCTTGATCTCGACGCCGATCAGCAGCCCCTTGCCGCGCACCTCGACCACGCTGGAGGTCTCGATCTTCCTGAGCTCGCCCATGAACCACGTGCCCAGCTCGTGCGCCCGGTCGGCCAGCTTCTCGTCCACCAGCACCTTGAGCGCCGCCCGCCCGATGGCGGCCCCGAACGGGTTGCCGCCGAAGGTCGAGCCGTGATCGCCGGGGTTGAAGACGCCCATCACGTTCTGGTCGGCGAGGAAGGCCGAGACGGGATACATCCCGCCGGCGACCGCCTTGCCGACGATCAGCGCGTCGGGTCGCGCGCCCTCCCACTGCCAGGCGAACATCTTGCCGGTGCGCCCCAGGCCCGTCTGGATCTCGTCGTCCACCCACAGCACGTTGTGCTTCTTGGTGATCTCCCGGACCTGCTTGAGCCAGCCGTCCGGCGCCACGATGACCCCCGCCTCGCCCTGCAACGGCTCGGTCAGGAACGCGCAGGTGTTGGGCGTGATCGCCTTCTCCAGCGCGGCCGCGTCACCGAAGGGGATGATCTTGAACCCCGGGCGTGAACGGCCCGAAGCCGTCCTTGTACTGCGCCTCGGTCGAGAAGGAGATGATCGTCGTGGTGCGGCCGTGGAAGTTGGCGGCCGACACGATGATCTCCGCCTTGCCGTCCGGAATCCCCTTGACCTTGTAGCCCCACTTGCGGATGGCCTTGATGGCCGTCTCGACCGCCTCCGCCCCCGAGTTCATCGGCAGCGCCTTGGCGAAGCCCGTGAGCTCGCACAGCTGGTGGAGGAAGGGGCCCATCTGATCGTTGTGGAACGCGCGCGACGTGAGGGTCAGGCGGGCCGCCTGCTCCTGGGCGGCCTTCACGATCGCGGGGTGGCAGTGGCCCTGGTTGACCGCGGAGTAGGCGCTCAGGCAGTCCAGGTACTTCTTGCCGTCGACGTCCCACACCCATGCGCCCTCGCCGCGCTCGAGCACCACGGGCAGCGGCTTGTAGTTGTTGGCGCTGTACTTGACGACCTCGGTGAGGTACTGCGCGGACCGGCTCATCGTGCCTCAGGACGGGGGAAGGATCTTGAACATGCCGGTGCCGCACACGGGGCAGGTGCCCTTCAGCGCGGGCCGGCCATTGGCCATCTTCACTTGCTTCACGTTCGTCATCATGCGCTTCGCCTTGCACTTCACGCAGTAGCCCTCGCCTTCGGCCATCGGGCTGCCCTTCTTGGTCGCCTTCTTCGCCGCCGGCTTGGCTGACTTCTTCGGCATGGCAGTGCTCTCCGCAGGTGGAGGAAAAGAGTTGTCGAACGTCGTCGCGGAATATACCCGGCGCACGGCCGTTTTGTAGCAGGAATGATGCCGGAGCTACCGCCCGCCGCCGCGACCTTTTATTATACGATCACTTCACTCAGGATACGAGTCGCCACCATGTTCGCAGCCCGTGCTGTGCTTACCGGCTTCGCCGCCCTGGCCACGTCCGCCGCGGTCTCGGCCTCGCCGCCGCGCCCCGCGCCACGGCGCGTGGACGTCGTGATCGAGGGCCACTTCGGACACTTCGCGCCCACCGAGATCCGGGCCAACTACGGCGACACGATTCACGTCACGCTGAAGGCGATGGACAGCGCCCACGGCTTCCGGGTCGAGGGGAAGAGCTTCGACATCACGGCGTACCCCGGCCTGCCGGCCGAAGTCAGCTTCGTGGCGGACTGGGTGGGTGGGAAGGAATGGTTCTGCACGTTCGACTGCGGCCCCCAGCACGGGACCATGAGCGGGATGGTGGTGGTGGAGAAGAGAGCTAGGCCCTACTACCCGCTTCTTCAGGTACCTCCCCATCGGCCCCAGGAAGTACCGCGGCCATCCGGCCTTGTGATCGCTGTACTCCCAGGTGCTCGGCAGCTTCGAGTGGACGAGACTCACGCGCGTGCCTCCCGGCACCCGCGTCAGCTTCCAGCGCACCACCGAGTCCTTGGTCTCCGCGGGCCAGCTGTCCTTGCGCCACGTGTAGGCGAGCTGGGTCGGGGCCCGGCGCGCGAGGACACGGCCGGTGTTCCATCCGTCCCACATCCGAAAGAGCCCGCCCACCTTCGCCGCCACGCGGCCGGGAGCGCCGGACCAGGTCTTGATGGCCTTCGGGTCGGTGAGCGCCCGGAAGACGTGCGCCGGGGGAACCGGCAGCTCGACGGTGATGCGGATCGCGGGCACGCGCTTGGCGGCCTTCTTCTTCCTCTTCGGCATAGCCCCCTCGCTGCTGCGCCGGCCTCCAGCCCTAGCCCCTAGCCCCTAACCCCTAGCCCCTAACCCCTAGCCCCTGCCTCTTTCACTCGGCCAGCTTCCGCAAATGCCCCGGCTTGAGGTGATAGAGCAGGGTGCCCTTTCCCGCCTCGGCCGGCCCGTCGAACTCGATGCCCACGACACCGCTCTTCTTGACCGCGATGTCGAGCCGTCCGTCCTTGGTGACCAGCGCGCCCGCCAGGTCGGACAGGTCGGGCTCGTGGCCGACCAGGGCCACCGTGGTGTCCGGCGGGAATTTGCCGAGCAGCTTGACGACCGCCCCGACGCCGTAGTCGTGCCCCAGCTCGTCGGCGACCTGAGGCGGCTCCGGCCAGCGATAGCCCTTCGCCACGATGTCGGCCGTCTCCCGCGCCCGGAGCAGCGGGCTCGTCACCAGAAAATCGAACTTGATCCCCATCTTCTTCATCGACCGCGTGGCCGCGCGCTGCTCGGCCCGGCCCTCGGCGGTCAGCGGGCGCAGGTCGTCGTCGGGCCAGGTGTTGGGGTCGCGGGTCTCCGCCTTGGCGTGGCGAATGAGGATGATCTCCATGGCGGATATGTTGCAGCGCCTCTCCAGGAATGTCGAGGACGCCAGTTTCAGGCGATGATGCCGCCGCCCAGCACCCGGTCGCCGCGGTAGAGAACCCCGCTCTGGCCCGGCGCCACCGCCCGCGCCGGCTCGAGCAGCGTCAAGCTCGATCCGTCCGGGGCCCTCGGCGCACACTTCCGCCGGGACGGTCTCGCCCGATAGCGTACCTGGACCTCGCAGCGCGCTCCCGGGCCCAGCGGCTCGGCCGAAGCCAGTTCACCTCCTCGAGCGCGACGGACCGCGCCTCGAGATCCTCGGCCGGCCCCGACCACCACCTCGCGCGTCTCGGGGCGGATGGCCGGACGAAGAGAGGCCGGTCGGAGCCCGACGGCAGGCCGCGTCGCTGGCCGACGGTGTAGCGGGCGAAGCCGTCGTGCTCGCCGACGCGCTCGCCGTCCGTGGTCACGATCGGGCCCGGCTCGCAGGGCGGGCGCGCCGGCCGGCAGCTTGCGCTCGAGCACGTCGACGTAGTCGCCGTCGGGCACGAAGCAGATCTCCTGGCTCTCGACCTTGTCCGCGGTCGCGAGCCCCAGGCGCCGAGCCACGTCGCGCGTCTCGCGCTTGGTGAGGCCGCCCACCGGCGTCAGCATCCGGGGCACCACGTCGGCGCGGATGCCCCAGAGGAAGTAGGACTGGTCCTTGGCCGCGGTCGGCGCCGCGGAGCAGCGCGCCGGCCTCGGCCCGCGCGTAATGGCCGGTGGCGATCGCGTCGCAGCCCAGGGCGTCGGCGTGCGCGAGGAGGTCGGAGAACTTGGTGAAGGAGTTGCAGCGCACGCACGGGATCGGCGTGCGGCCGCGCGCGTACTCGTCCACGAAGTTCTCGATGACGTCGCGCCCGAAGCGGTCCTCGAGGTTGAGGACGTAGTGCGGAATGCCGAGGCGATCGGCGACGGCGCGCGCGTCCTGGATCGAGTCGAGCGAGCAGCAGGGCCGGTCGGCCACGCCCTGCTCGCCGTAGCAGAACAGCTTCATCGTGGCGCCGATGACGTCGTAGCCCTGCTCGACGAGGAGCGCCGCGGCGACGGAGGAGTCCACGCCGCCGGACATGGCGACGAGGACGCGGGTCACGGGGTGGTGAGCCCGGGATCCGGGCGAGGGCGAGTGGGTGCCGGGTGTAGGGCGGAGGGTGCTGCGCTCATGCGCGGGCCAGCACCCGCCGCAGCTGCCGGACCTTGGCCACGACCTGCGCGTAGGTCTCGGCCACGCGCGGCACCTGATCCGCGGAGGAGAGCGGGCCGAAGCTGAACCGCACCCCGGCCGCCGCCAGGTCCGCCGGCACGCCCATCGCCGGAGGACGTGCGACGGCTCGACCGAACCGGTGGTGCACGCGGAGCCCGAGGCCGCCGCGATGCCGGCGAGGTCGAGGTGCATCAGCACCGATTCGGAGTCGGTCCCGGGCGCGCTGACGTTGAGGATGTTCGGCGCACGGGCGGCCGCCGCTCCGTGCACGACGGCGTCGGGCACCCGCTCGACGATCGAGCGCTCGAGCGCGTCGCGCAGCGCCGCCCACGCCGCGGTCCTGGCCGGCTGCTCGGCGGCCGCGAGCTCGGCCGCGCGCCGAATCCGACGATCCCCGGCACGTTCTCCGTGCCGGGCCTCAAGCCCTGCTGCTGCGAGCCGCCGCGGATGATGGCGGCGAACGACGACGGGTCCCGCACCACCAGCGCGCCCACGCCCTTGGGGCCGCCGATCTTGTGGGCCGAGACCGACACGGCCGCCCAGGGGAAGCTCCGCAGGTCCACGGGCACCTTGCCCAGCGCCTGCACCGCGTCGGTGTGGAACGGCACGCCGGCGGAGGCGCAGCGCTCGGCGATCTCGCGCACGGGCTGGAGCGTGCCCACCTCGTTGTTGACCCACATCACCGAGACCAGCGCCGGACGGCCGGCGCTCCCGCGCCCGCTCAAGGCGCGTTCGAGGGCCGCGAGGTCCACGACGCCGCTCCCGTCCACCGGCAGCAGCGTGGCGAAGGCGCCGCGGCCTTCGGCCTCGTGCACGGCGGCGGAGACGGCGTGGTGCTCGGTCGGGCTCGAGACGATGTGCACGCCGCCCTCGCCGCGCCCCGTCCTTGCCATCGCGGCCGCCGCCGCGCCGAGCACCGCCAGGTTGTCGGCTTCGGTGCCGCCGGACGTGAAGAAGACCTGCTTGGGCTCGGCGCCTAAGGCGGCCGCCACCTGCTCCCGGGCGTGCTCGACCGCGGCGCGGGCGCTGCGGCCGAACGCGTGGGCCGAGGAGGGGTTGCCGAACGCTTCCTCTCCCAGGAAGGGCAGCATGGCCTCGCGCACCTCCGAGCGGACGGGGGTGGTGGCGGCGTGGTCGAGGTAAATGCGATCGGGCATGTAGCAAAAGCTAAGGTGAGAGGTGAGGCGTGAGAAGTGAGACGTTCAAGTGAGAGGTGAGAGGTCCAGGTGAGAGGTGAGAGGCAGGTGCGTGAGAAGGCCTACCGAGGCATTAGAACGGCGGGGTCGGTCGACGGGCGGGCGGACAGATTCTGCCCGTGGCAGGAGATCTCGGGGACCTCGTCGTGTGGCGCGAGGCGGCCCACTTGGCGCAGGCCGCGATCGTAGCCGCGAGAGGCATGCGGGGCGTCGGGTCCTTCGCGGCCGCCGACCAGCTGGTGCGGGCGGCGGAGTCGGTCCCCGCAAACATCGCCGAAGCGTACGGCAGGGGCTTCGGCAAGGACGGAGCCCGCTTCCTGCGTGTGGCGCGCGGCTCGGCGACGGAGCTCGAGAGCCACCTGTGGCTGGCGGAGCGAACTGGTCGGGTGCCTGGCCGAACAGCCGGCGACTTGGTGCGACAGACTCAGCGGGTTCGCGCCCTGCTGCGTGGCCTGCTGCTGGCGACTGAACGGGGGATGCCCCGGGGCTAGAAGCACCCCCTCTCACGCCCTTCGCTTCTCACGTCTCACCTGATCCTCTCACGTCTCACTTGAACCTCTCACTCCTCACGTCTCACCTCTCACCTCCTACATGGACTGCACCCCAAGCGCCACCACGTCATCCACCCTCACCGTCTCCTGCGTGAAGAACGGCTCCCCGTACCGGGTGCGGATCAGCGAGCCGTAGTGGGCCGACTGGGTCTCGATGAGGTCGTACAAGTGCTGGCCCGTGGGAAAGATCTCTCCCGCCGAGGCGGCGCCCTCGAACTGCGACTTGAAGCAGTGAATGGCGCGCATTTTGGCGGCGAAAGTCCTGGTGATGTCCACCACGAAGGTCGGCTTGACGGGGTCCTCGCGGTAGGCGAGGGCGTAGAGGATCTTGTGCGGCCGCCAGGCGCGGCCCGGCGCATCGTAGCGCACCAGGCCGGCCAAGTAGCAGGCATCGCGGGCCAGCTCGGACGCGATCCGGTGATCGGGATGGCGTCCGACGGGGAAGGGCAAAATCACGGTGCGGGGGCGGAAGCGCCGGATCCACTCGACCACCACCCGCCGCGCCTCGTCGGTGTTGTGGAGGTGCGCGTCGTTGAGCTGCGCGTTCTCGCGCTCGTGCACGCCGAGGGCCTTGGCCGCGCGCGCGGCCTCACGCATCCGCACGGCGGCCGAGCCGCTGGTGCCGGTTTCCCCGGCCACGAGGTCGAGGATGCCCACCCGGTGGCCCTGCCGGGCGGCCCCGGCGAGCGTGCCGCCACAGGTCAGCTCGGCGTCGTCGGGATGGGCGGCGATGGCGAGAAGGTCAACGCGCATATGCAGGCCCAAGTGAGAGGTGAGAGGCAAGATGTGAGACGTTAATGTGAGAGGTGAGAAGTGGAAAGGCGTGAGAGGTGATCCCCTCACGCCTTTCGCGTCTCACCTCTCACCTTCGCCTCCCACGTCTCACCTTCGCCTCCCACGTCTCACCTTCACCTCCCACGTCTCACCTTCACCTCCCACGTCTCACCTTCACCTCTCACGTCTCACCTTCACCTCTCACTTCTCACCCCTCACCTCTCACTCATATCGCAGGGCCTCCACCGGATCCATTCGCGCCGCGCGCTGGGCCGGCACGATGCCGAAGACCACGCCGGTCAGGATCGAAGCCCCCAGGGCCGCCACGATCGAGAGCGGCGGCACCCGCGCCGGGATCGGCGAGAAGTGCGCGACCGCGTACGCCAGTCCCCCGCCCAGCAACATCCCGACCGCGCCGCCGATCAGCGTCAGCGTCGCCGCTTCGACCAGGAACTGCCACAGGATCTCGCCCTGGGTGGCGCCGAGCGCCTTGCGCACGCCGATCTCGCGGGTCCGCTCGGTCACGCTGATCATCATCACCGCCACCACGCCCACGCCGCCGACCATCAGGCCCACGCCCGAGAGCGCGATCATCACCACGAAGAAGACGCCGGTGAGCTTGCCCCACATGTCGAGGAACTTGTCCTGGGTGACCACCGAGAAGGTGTTCTCGTAGCCCGGCCGCAGGCCGCGCGACCGCCGCAGCGCCGACGTGACGTCGTCCATCGCGTCCTGAACGGTGGCTTCGTCCGTGGGCATCACCGCCAGGTTCGCCCATCCCCAGTTCACGTTCATGTAGCGGTGGAAGGTCACCCAGGGCATGATGACGATGTAGTCGTTGCCGCCGCCGAACAGGTTGGGCGGTGGCTCGTACACGCCGATGACCCTGAACTCCTGGCCGTAGATCTTCACGGTGCGGCCGACCGGGTCGAGCTGGCCGAAGAAGCGCACCGCCAGCTTGGTGTTCACGACCACGACCTTGTCGCCCGCCGCGTCCTCGATGTCGGTATAGGAGCGCCCGGCCGTGATGTCGCCGCCCGAAACCTGCGGCCACATCGCACCGTCGCCCTGGATCTGGACGTTGTCCTCGCTCTCGCTGCCCGCCTGGACCGTCGCCTGCCGGTCTTCCGACATGATCACGGCCTTGATGGTCGGCAGGCGCGCGACGAGCTTGGCCTCGTCCTGGGTGATCGGCGGGTAGTGCCGCCACGGCGCGTTGCGGTCGCCGCCCATCTGGATCCCGCCCTGGAAGTACCGGAACACGAAGAAGGTCTTGGGCCCCAGCTGGGCGATCGCGCTCTCGAAACTCGAGTTGATGCCCTTGACCGCGGCGGACATCCCCATCACGACCATCACGCCGATCGCGATGCCGAGGATGGTCAGCGCCGCGCGCGTCTTGCTGGTCCGCAGCGAGTCGAGCGCGATCACGATGCCCTCGAGCAGCGTCGTGAGGATCGAGGTGCTGCGCGAGGCGGTCATTCGAACCTCAGGGCGGCGACCGGATCGAGCCGGGCGGCGCGGCTGGCCGGATACACGCCCGCGACCACCCCGACCCCGACGCCGAGCAAGATGCCGAGGACGATGGACATCGGCGAGACGCCCATCGGCAGCGGCGAGATGGCCTGGACCAACCGGGCGAGGCCGAGCCCGGCGACGATCCCGAGCACCGCGCCGGTGGTCGAGAGGGTCGCCGCCTCGACCAGGAACTGCGCCAGGATGTCGCGGCGCCGCGCGCCGAGCGACTTGCGGACCCCGATCTCCCGGGTGCGCTCCGCGACCGCCATCAGCATGATGTTCATGATCACGATCCCGCCCACCACCAGCGAGACGCCGACCAGCATCGGCAGGGCGGTGTACAGGACCCGCGAGATCTTCGACCAGAAGCTGAGCACGTCCTCCTGGGTGTCGAGGTGGAAGTCGTCGTCCTCCTCGGGCCGCAGGTGGTGACGGCTGCGCATGACGCCCTCGACCTTGTCCATGGCCGCACGCATCATCGGGTCGTCCGGCGACTTCACGATGATGCCGTCCACCACCTTGTGCGGGTTGACGACCTTCTTGATCTCCGAGGTGTAGGGCGCGATCGCGAAGCGATCGAGGGAGAACCCGAAGACGTTCCCCTGCTTCTCCACCACCCCGATGACGGTGTAGGGGAAGCCGGCGATGCGGATGCTCTTGCCGAGCGGGTCGTCGCCCGTGAAGAAGCTGTCGGCCACGTCCTTGCCGATGACCACCACGTTGGCCGAGTGCGTGATCTCTTCCGGCGTGAAGATCCGTCCCTCGGCGATCTCGTAGTCGCGGATCTTGAACAGGTCTTCGGAGACGCCCGAGACCTGGATGTAGGCCGAGTGCTTCGTGCCGACCACGCCCTCGGCCTGGTTCGAGCTCTCGATGGCCACCAGATAGTCCGACGGGAGCGCGGCGCGGATGGCGTGGTAGTCGTCCTCGTAGAGCTGCGGGCGCCGCCGCCAGGCGCGGCGGGTCGCGTCACCGGGGTCCCCGAACTGCACCCCCGGCCGCCGCGTCACCGTGAAGGTGTTGATCCCGAAGATCTTGGCGGCGAAGTCCTCCTGCACGTACTTGTCCATCCCCTTCACGATCGAGACGACGGCGATGAGGAACATCACGCCGATGAACGCGCCGATCGTGGAGAAGAAGCTCTTCAGCTTCTGGGCGCGGATCATGCCGAACGCGAGGCGGACCGCCTCCAGGAGCGACACGGAGCTAGGCCGCCTTGAGCTGGTCGGACGAGACCACGCCGTCGTGCAGCGTGACCACCCGCGCGGCGTGGCGCGCGATGTCCGCCTCGTGGGTGACCATCACGATGGTCTGGCCGCGGTTGCGATGCAGCTCCTCGAAGATCTTCATGATCTCCTCGCTCGTCGTCGAGTCGAGGTTCCCCGTCGGCTCGTCGGCGAGGATGATGCTCGGCTCGGTGACCAGCGCCCGCGCGATGGCCACGCGCTGCCGCTGCCCGCCCGACAGCTCGGCCGGCTGGTGCTCCATCCGGTCGGCCAGGCCCACCGACGCGAGGGCCGCCTGGGCGCGCTCGCGCCGCTCCTTGGACGGCAGGCCGGCGTAGACCAGCGGCAGCTCCACGTTGTGCAACGAGGAGGCGCGCGGCAGCAGGTTGAACGTCTGGAAGACGAAGCCGATCTGCCGGTTGCGGACGCGCGCCAGCTCGTCGTCGGTCATCTTCGAGACCTCGATGCCCGCCAGCCAGTACTGCCCGGCCGTCGGCGTGTCGAGGCACCCGATCAGGTTCATCAGCGTGGACTTGCCCGAGCCCGACGGTCCCATGACGGCGACGAACTCGTTGGCAGGAATCTCGAGGTCCACGCCGCGCAGCGCGCGCACGATCTCCCCGCCCATCGGGTAGTCGCGCGTCAGGCCGATGGTGCGGATGACGGGCTCGCTCACGAGGCCTTCGCCCTGCCCGCGCCGGCCGCCGGCGTCTGACCCTTCACCCGGCTGCCGTCCTTGAGGTCCTTGATGGCCTCGTAGCTGCCGGCGACGATCGTCTCGCCGCCCTTGAGCCCGCTCAGCAGCTCGAAGTACTCCTCGCCGGCGATGCCGACCTTGACCGGGGTGAAGTGCGCGAGGTGCGTCGTCGTGTCCACGACGAACACGCCCTCGACCTCCTTGGACCGGTGCGCCTGAGAGGTGTCCTGCGACACCTGGTAGCGCGGCGCGTTCTGGGCGACTGCCGCCCCGCCGGCCGGCTTGGCGTGCGTCGTGTCCGCCGACGGCTGCCGCACCGTGAGGGCGATGATCGGCACCGAGAGCGCCTGCTTGCGCGTGTCGGTGATGATGTTCGCCGTGGCCGAGAGATCGGGCCGCAGCCCCTTCGGCGGGTGGTCGAGCGTCACCCGCACCTCGAAGTCCACCGCCTGCGCCGCCGTCGATCGAGCCCGCTGGTCGACGCGCTCGCCCCCGCGACCGACGAGTTCGCGATCTTGGTCACGTGCCCGCTGAAGGTCGTGTCCGGGAACGCGTCGATGGAGACCTCCGCCGAGTCGCCGAGCTTGATGCGGACCACGTCGGTCTCGTCCACGTTGACCCGCGCCTCGATGACCGACATGTCGGAGACGGTCATCAGCAGCCCGGTCTCGCGCGAGAAGGTGCCCGGCACCGCGACCTCGCCGTCCTCGACCGCGAGCCGTGTCACCTGGCCGGTCAAGGGCGAGATGATCGTGGTCTTGCTGAGCTGGTCCTGCGCGTTGCGCAGGTTCGCTTTCGCCTGGTCCACCGCCCGCTGCGTGGCGTCGAGGTTGGCGTACGCCCACCTCCTGCGCGGTCTGCGCCTGCTCGAGCGCCTCCTGCGAGATCAGCTGCACGTTCGGTCGCCCGCACGTCGCGCGCCCGGGTGTAGGCGCGCTGCGCCTGGTCGAGGTTGGCCTGCGCCTGCGCCACGTTGGCCCGGGCCGAGGCGACCCCCGCCTGCGCCTGCTCGACCGCCGCCGCGTAGGTCGTCGTGTCGAGCTTGACCAGCACCTGGCCGCGGTGCACGACGTCGCCTTCCTCGACCGGCAGGTAGACGATGCGGCCCATGATGTCGGAGAGGATGTCCACCGACTGCTCGGGCTCGATCTTGCCGCTGGCGGTCACGATCGAGACCAGGTCACGCCGGCGCGACCTTCTCGAGCTTGACGTCCACCGCCGGCTGGCGCCGCTTCGACACGCCGAGCGAGACGAAGCCCGCCAGCACCACCACGCCGCCGACGATGAGAATGACTTTTCCGCGAGTGCTCATGGATGACTGGTCCGATCCTCTAGCGAAGAGACTGCCCGACCGCCTGTTCGAGCGCGGCGATGGCCTTGTGGTAGTCGTACACGGCTGTGATGTAGGTGACGCCGGCCTGC
The DNA here is from genome assembly GCA_963729955.1 of uncultured Gemmatimonadales bacterium. GTDB lineage: Bacteria > Gemmatimonadota > Gemmatimonadetes > Gemmatimonadales > JACORV01 > Fen-1245. Next base: position 30,259 of record CAVSQA010000012.1, on the reverse strand, counting down.
TCCGAGGCCACCTGCGCGTCCGTCAGCTGGATGATCGAGCCGGAGCCGACCCGGTACTGCTGCTCGGCGAGCGACAGCGCGTCGTCGGCCGCCGACCGGTTGTTCGCCCTGACCGCGATGGTCTGGTAGGCGGTGATCAGGGCGAGATACGCCGTGCCGACGTTGGCGCGTACCTGCAGCTCGTTCTTCCGGATGGACTGGCGGAGCGTCTCGTCCGCGGCGTTCGCCTGGGAAACCTGCTGATTGCGCGTCAGCCCATCGTAGATCGGGAGTGAGATGCCGACCTGGATGAACCATGGGTTCTTCTGCCTGATGCTCAACGTGTCCTGCGTGATCCAGGCTGTCCCGGTGTTGGCGCTCGCCTGCAGGCTCGGCAGGAACTGGGAGTACGCGGCCCGCACGTTCCATCGGGCCGCCCCCTCCCGCGCCCGGACGGCCCGCAGGGTGGGGTTCGTCGCCAGGGCCAGCGCCACCAGCGAGTCCTGATCGTACGTCGGCGCCACCACCGCGAACGTGTCCGTCGGCACGACGTTGGGAGGCTCCGGCGCCGGGACGCCGAGGAGCTGGTAGAGCTTCAATACCTCCACCTGCACGTTCTGCTGCGCCTGTAGCAGCGCCACGTCGGCGTTGCCCTTGACCACCTGGGCCTGCTTGACGTCGATGATCGTCTTCTGGCCCACGTTGAACTGGGCCTGGGCGAGGTTGAGCAGGTCCTGGGCCTGCGCAACCACGCGCTGCGCCAAGTCCGCCTGCGCCCGCGCCTCCAGCAGGTTGATGTACTCCTGCTTGACGGACGTTTCCAGTAACGTGCGCGCCCCGGAGATGTCCTCATCGGCCGCCCGCAGCTGCGCCGCAGCCGCGCCCCGATTGGCGATGCTGGTGCCGGAGAGCTGGTAGTTCAGGCCGAAGGAGAGGCTGTTCTGGTGATAGCTGGGCGTCGCCCCGAATATCAGGCCGTTGAAGTTGAATCCCGCGCTAGCCGCCGAATACGAATAGCCGCCACTGATGGTGGCCGACGGCGTAAAGAGCTTCAGCGTAGAGTTCGTCAAGGACCATGACGCGGGCGCTCGCGCGCTCACGGACGTCAGGTAGTCCGGGTTGCTGTGGCGCGCGATGTCCAGAGCGTCGGCCAGCGACAACCTCCGGGCCGGCGCCTCCTGGGCGTATCCGATCGCCGCCACCATGGTCAGCACCACCAGCCATCCGAGAATCAGTCGAGCCCGCATGTTCGCCCCTGTCTTTGTCTTATCCGTTGCGTGCCTTACGTCACACCAGCGGCGCGGGTTTCACCCGGCTGCCCGGCCCCGCAACGGCGCCAATCCCGCAACCTAGACTGATGTTGACCGCGGTCAAGTATCGGTCGCGCAACAACCCGGGTCGAATTGTCGTGTTTAGAAGCTAGCGAATCGGCAGGCTGGAGCGAACGGCGACGATGCCGCGTGAGGGAATGGCGATCTTGAGGAGGCTCCCGGAAGGCGAGAACCAGAACTCGCGGGTCTCGCCCCCGGGCAGCGTGAGGGCATAGTGCTCGGCCGGGCCGCCGCGCGCCCCGACGACCACGGTATCCGCGCCCAGCGCGCGCACCTCGCCCGTCACCACCCGCTTCTCCCGTGGCCTGAGGACGTGCACCGGCTCGGCAGTGTCCCCGACCGGTCGCGGGAAGAAGTAGAACTGGTCGAGGCCGTCGTCGTCGAGCACGACCACGTCCGGTGGGACGGGGAACTCGCGCACGACCTCGCTGCCCGGGGTGACGAGCCGCACGGCGAACCGTCCGCCGGCCAGCTGTCCGCTGAGCCGCTCCGTGAGACGGCCGGCCACCGTCACGTCCACCTGATAGGAGATGGGGACGTGCTCGTTGGTGAGCTCCAAGGCCGCCCGCGCCTCCCGGTCGCGATAGTGGTCGGTCGAGACGGCCAGGACGCCGGGTCGGCCCTGGGTGCCGGGAGTCGCCCGGATCGCGAACTCTTCGCGTCCGATCTCCACGCCGTCGTGCGAGATCAGGAAGACGCCCTGGTCCAGAAACTCCTGGGCGGCCGCCCTTCCTGGGGCGAGCGCCGCCAGCGCCGCCAGGGCGGCGGACAGCGCGCAGGCTCTCACGGCGACTCGACCGGCTCGGCGCCGAGGACCCGGTCGCGGATCCGGCCGCGGATGAAGTCGTAAATGGCGCGTCCGCGTTCCGCGCTGGCCAGGGTCGGTGCGCCGACGGAGCCCTGGGAGGCGACCGGCAGGTGCATCATCGTGCCCCGACGGTAGCGCCGGCGCTCCGTCTCCGGCAAGATACAGTCCCGGGCGAGGTCCATGCGCACCAGGTGGGGGGCGATGAACAGCATCAGCGACGTGTCCACCTCTCCGCCGTGGATCGGCCCGTCGGTCGACTCGGGGGCCACGCCCGCGAGGTCGATCGCGAAGACGTCCACGACCCTTACGCGGGCGCGATCCGTCACGACCGTGGCCAGCGCTTCCTGGTGGGGGGCGTGGCCGTGCGCCGTGAGCACGAGGAACTCCTCGACGCCGCTCCGCTCCCAGTCGGGGAGCAGATCGTTGAGCCAGCGACGCAGCGTCTTGCGCCGGACCGAGGCGCTGCCGGCGAGCACCTCGGCGGTGGCGGCGTTGACGCCGTACTCGATGGTGGGGGCCCGTACGATCCTGAACGCCGCCGACAGGTCGTCGGCGAGGCGGTCCACGATGATGGTGTCGGTGCCCATCGGCAGGTGCGGTCCGTGCTGCTCGCACGTGCCGGCGGGCACGATGAGGCGGGGGTTGGCCGCGATGGCGAGCGCGACGTCGTTCGGCGTCATCTCCTTCAGGCGCAGCGGGGCCGTCACGTGAGCCGTCCGCGTCCCGTGTGGCTCGCCGCGGTCGCCGCCGCCGCCGCGCTCGGCGCGGAGTGGATGCGCGCGCCGGGCTGGATCCTGGTCGCGGGGCTCGCGCTGCTCGGTGCCGTCGCGGTGGTGGCCGTGTGGCAGGAGGGGCGCGGGACCCGCGGTCGCGGCGTGCGGGTCACGGGCGCCGCGCTGGCCGTGGGACTGGCGCTCGCCGCGGCCGGCTTCACGTGGCGGCTGGGCCGCTTGCGCGACGACTGGGTGCCGGAGCGCGAGCAGGTGGTGACGCGGGCGCTGTCGCAGCTCCAAGGCGACCTCGGCGACGCCTCGCGTGACGTGCGCGGCCTCGCGGACCGCGCCGCCTCCGTGATCGGATGGACGGGCCCACCGGCCTTCCGGCGTCTCGAGGCGCTGGTGCGCGAACGGGAGCCGGCGCGGGGCGTGGTGTTGTTCGACGCGCTGGGCCGGCCGACGGCGTGGGCGGGAACGCTGCGCGTCGCGCTCAGTCCCTCGGGCCCCGAACTATCGACGGTCACGACACCATTCTACCTGTGGCTCGTGGCGCGACGCCAGGCGCAGGACGGGACGGCCGTCGCGGTCGTGCTGCTGGCGCGGGCATCGTACGCACCCAAGGCGGGCGTCGCGCTCACCGACCGGTTCGCCGACCAGGTGGGCGTGGGGTTGCACTTCTTCCCGCCGGGCGGCGCACCACCCGACTCCGAGGTCTTCGACTACGTGCTCCCGCACGCGCCCGCGGGCGGGGACACCCTGTTCAGCGTGCAGCCGGTGCCGCCCGAGCAGGACGCGGCGCTCGCGGACCTGCTGGCCCTGGCGCGCCGCACGGGCTTCTGGATCGTGGTCGCGCTGCTGTTCGCGGGCATCGCCGGCGCCGTGCGCGCGGGCCTGCCGGCGGCCGGGGCCGGCGCCACGGCCGCGGCCGCGGCGCTGTGCCTGGCGCGCGCGCCGCTCGGCGAGGCGTTCGGCGCGGACAGCGTCTTCTCGTCGGCCACCTACTTCCAGGACGTGCTGGGCGTGTTCTCGAAGTCGGCGGGGACGGTCATCCTGACCAGCCTCGTCGTCGCGCTCATCGCCTGCGCCCTGTGGCGGCGCGGGCTCAAGCCCGGCTCGCTCAGCCGGCTCGCGGCCCTGGGCGTCACCGTGCTCGCGCCGTACCTGCTGCAGGACCTGGCGCGCGGGATCACGCCGCCCGCCGCCGGAGTCACGCTCGCGCTGTGGCTCACCTGGCAGGTCGCCCTGGTCCTCTCGGCCTCGGCGGTGGTGCTGGTCGCCGCCGCCCTGGTCCGCGGGCCCGTCGTGCCGGCGCGCGCCGGCGCGTGGCCGTACCTCGCCTCGCTGCTCGCCGTGGCGCTGGCCGTGGCCGGGCTCTTTCTGTGGGAGCCGCGGGGCGCCTGGCCGGAGTGGTACCCCTACCTGTGGCTGCCGGCCCTGCTGGTCGCGATCCGGCCGATGCCGTTCCGCAGCACCATCGCCACCGTGGCCGTCGTCGCGGGCTCGGCGGCCGCGCTGCTCGAATGGGGAACCACGACCTCGAGCCGGATCGCGCTGGCCACGCGCGACATGGAGGGACTGGGCGACACGCCGGACGCGCTGAAGGTCGCGCTGTTCGACCGGCTGGTGCGCGGCACGTCGCCCACCGTCACGCCCGAGACGGCGGGCGATCTCTACCTGCTGTGGCGGCGCACCGACTTCGCCGCGCACAACTACCCGGCGGCCCTCTCGCTGTGGACGGCTGAGGCGCGCCGCGCGCTCGAGCTCGACCTGGCGCAGCTCGACGTGCCCGGCGGAGCTGGTGCAGCGACAGGTTGAGGAGGCGCTGGTGGAGCGGCTCCCCCTGGTGCGTTCGTACCTGCGCCGCGAGGGGGTGTACGGGCTGGCCACCATTCCGCTGACGGACGGGCGAGTGGTCGCCGTGGCGGTCGGCCCCCAGTCGAGCCTGGTGGCGCCCAGCCGGGTGGCGCGCTTCCTCGCGGGCACCGAAGAGGAGCCGGAGCCGCCGTACCGTCTCACCCTGTCACCCGTGGAGCCCGGCGGGCCCCCCGGGGCGCGGGTGACGTGGGACCGCCAGGGCTGGACGATTCGCGGCGAGCGAGCGGTCCAACTGCCCGGCGGGCATCGTCACGTCCACGCGCAGGTGGATCTGGGGGGGCTGTCGGCGCTGCTGCAACGCGGGCTGCTCCTCCTGGTGCTGGACTTCGGCGTGCTCGCCGCGCTGTGGCTGGTCGTGGACCTCGTCGGCGGCCGGTTCGTGCCCAACGTCGCCCGGTGGCTGCCGCGGGCGCAGCGCTCGCTGCGCGCGCGGTTGACCCTGAGTCTCGCCCTGTTCTTCGTCCTCCCGACCGTGGCGTTCGCGCTGTGGAGCTACTCGCGCCAGGGGGACGAGTTCCGGCGTTCGCGCGAGCTCTTGATCGGTCGCACGCTGCAGGACGCCGCGGCCGCGCTGGAGGAGAACGCGCCCGACCAGGCGGCGGCGCTCCCGGAGGTCGCCCAGCGGGTGGACGCGGAGCTCGTGCTGAGCAAGGGCGGCGCGCTCGAGGCCAGCTCCGCGCCGGTCCTCGCCGATCTGGGCCTGGTGGATTGGCTGGTGCCGCCGGTGCCGTTCACCCGGCTGGCGTTCGGCGACTACCTCGAAGTGACCGGCCGGCAGGAGGACACGCCCCAGCCGGTGCTGGTCGGGTACCACCTGCTGCGGAAGGCGGAGATGACGGAGACGTCCGTCCTCGCCTCGCCGCAGCTGCTGAGCGACCCGGCGCTGAGCGGACGGGAGGAGGATCTGGGCATCGCGGTGCTGGTGGCCGCCGTGCTCGGCATCGTCGCGGCCCTGGTGCTGTCCGGCCTCGCCGCCCGCGCGCTGGCGTGGCCGATCCGCCACCTGACGGAAGCGGCGCTGGTGGCGGGCGCCGGCGAGCGCCCAAGGCCCATCGCCGACGCGATGCCCAGCGAGCTCGTGCCGGTGTACCGGGCCATCGAGCAGGCGGCCGCCGACGTGGAGCGCGGGCACGAGGCGCAGCGGGTCCTGGCCTGGGGCGAGATGGCGCGCCAGGTGACGCACGAGATCAAGAACCCGCTCACCCCCATCCGGCTCGGCATCCAGCACCTGATGCGCCTCAGGCGCGAGCGTCCCGCCGAGCTTGGCGGCGTGCTCGACGGCACCGGCCCGCGCATCCTGGCGGAGATCGACCGGCTGGACGCCATTGCACGGGCGTTCAGCCGCTTCGCGCTCCCCACGGCTACGCGCCCCCCGGTCGAGCTGGTGAACGCGGGCGACGTGGTGCGGGAAGTGGTCGGCCTGTACCAGCTGGGCGACACGGCGATTCACTGGGAGGTTACGGGCGACGAAGGGCTGGCGGTGTTGGCGCGGCGCGACGAGCTGGCGGAGGTGCTGGTCAACCTGTTCGAGAACGCGCGCGACGGCGGCGCCACCCGGGTCGTGGTGCGCCAGCGGCGCGCCCCGGGTCCCCAGGGGGCGGCGGACGCCGGCGTGCGGGTCGAGGTGCAGGACAACGGCAAGGGGATCCCGGCCGCCGCGCTGCCGCGGGTCTTCGAGCCGCGATTCAGCACGACCACGAGCGGGAGCGGCCTGGGCCTGGCGATCGTGAAGCGGCTGGTGGAAGGGTGGGGCGGGGCCGTCGGCATCGCCAGCGAGCTGGGCGCCGGCACGACGGTCAGCCTGGTGCTGGCTGGTCCAGTACCTCCCGCACCCGCCTGAGGAGATCGGAGATCGTCCACGGCTTGGCCAGGAACGGAAGCCCGGGGTCGAGGGCTTTGGTTTCCTGGGCGTCTCGCGCCGTGTACCCGCTGGTGAAGAGCACCCGGACGTTCTTCCCCGCCTGGCGCAGCTGGCGCAGCAGCTGCGGGCCGCTCAGCGTCGGCATCACCACGTCCGCCACGATCAGGGCGATCTCGGATTCGTGCGCGCCGAACAGCTCGAGGGCGTCGGCGCCGTTGGCCGCCTCGAGCACGCGATACCCGTGCTTCTCGAGCACCCGCGTGGCCGCCCGGCGCAGTGAGTCCTCGTCCTCGGCCAGCAGGATCGTCTCGGTGCCCCGCGGTTGGTCGGCGCCGCCCTCCGGCGCGCTCCGCCGCTCCGCGGCCTCGACCGCGGGGAGCAGGACGCGCACCGTCGTGCCGGTCCCGGGCGTGCTGCGCACGTCGAGAAAGCCGTCGTGCTGCCGCACCAGCCCGTACACCATGGCGAGGCCGAGGCCGGTGCCGGCATCCACGGGCTTGGTCGTGAAGAACGGCTCGAACAGGTGGCGCAGGGTGTCGGGCTCCATCCCCACGCCCGTGTCCGCCACGCTCAGCACCGCGTACTCCCCCGGCTCGCCCCATCCCTGAGCGGCGCACGCCGCCGCGGTGAGCTCTGCGCGCGCCGCGCTGATGGTCAGCGTTCCGCTGCCCGGCATCGCGTCGCGGGCGTTGGTGGCCAGGGTGATCAGGATCTGCTCGACGGCGACCGGGTCGGCGCGCGCGGCCGTGTCCGACTCGTCCACCTCGATCCGGATCTCGATGTCGGGCGGCAGGAGGCGCCGCAGCACCACGGCGGTCTCCTGCAGCAGCGCGTCGAGCACCACCGGCTGGAGGTCGAGCCGCTGGCGCCGGGCGAACGCGAGCAGCTTGCGGATCAGCTCACTGCCGCGCCGGGTCGCGGCCTTGATCGTGTCGAGATCGTTCTGGATGGTGGAGTCGCCGATCAGCTCGCCGCCGATCAGGTCCGCCGTGGTGAGGATGGTGGTGAGCAGGTTGTTGAAGTCGTGCGCCATCCCGCCGGCGAGCTGCCCTACCGCTTCCATCTTCTCGGCCTGCCGCAGCCGCTGCTCGAGCGCCTGCCGCTCGGTCAGGTCCTCGACGATGCCCTCGAACACGGCGACCGACCCCGCGGCGTCGTGGAGCACGCGACCGCTCAACCGCACGGGAATCGGCCGGCCGTCCTTCCGCTTCCAGACCGTCTCGACACCCGAGTAGCGGTCGCCGGCCCGGTATTGCTGAACGAGCCGCGCGCGCTCCGCCGGCTCACGGTAGACGGTGGCCCCGAGATCGGCACCGAGCAGTTCCTCCGGCGAGGCATACCCCAACATCGCGGCCAGCGTCCGGTTCATCATGAGCAGGCGGCCGTCGCTGGTGCTGCGGTAGAACCCGAATACCGCGTTGTCGACGAAGGAACGGAGACTCTCCTCGGGCACCTGGCGTGCGGCGCCCGACTCGTCGGGAGACGGCGAGGGGGGCGAGGGGGGCGAGGGGGGCGAGCCCGGAGATCTCGTAGGTTTCTTGCTCATCGGTCCTTGAGTCGGCGCATTCGGCCACTGCTCGTGCAAGCGGCGTGCGCGAGCAGCCCGGGAAGCCGAGACGGGGCTGCCGCGCGGCCCGACGGCGAGCTATCTCCCGGCCCGACGGCAGCATAGGTGGCACACGCCGGGTGCCCCGATGCGCCGCGATCCCGAGCGGACGATGGCCAATGCCGTCGGCCGCGACGGCCCGCTGCCGCAAACGGCCACACCCTGCCGGTGCGGCGAGACAGGGCGGCCATCAATCTGGGTCCGGGAGCCGCAGTGGGCCAGGGCCGGCCTCCCGCCGCAGGGTGCCCGAAACCGCCGGCGCGCGGCGGCGCAGGTGCCACCACGCGCTGACGGTGGACGTCGGCAACCGAGCGGCGCGTGAACGGCGGCGAGGCCGCCGGGGTAGACAGCGCGGCACGGGCCGTGTACGGTGGTCGTCCGGAGGGTTGGCGCGATGCGATTCGCACGGGTGGTGCTCGGCTGCGTTGGCGCGGCCACGGTGTTCCTCACGCGAGGCGTGGCCGGGCAGCAGGCGCCGCCGCGTAACGCCGGCGCCGCGCCGGTCGAGGCCGTCGCCTCCCCGCTGGCTCCGGAAGCCGGTGCCCACGCCGGGTACGACTTCGGTCTCGCGGCCTGGAGCGTCGGTGGCCAGCTTCGCGTGCCGATCGTGCCGGGATTCTACCTGATCGGCGGCGGCGACTACTACCTGCGCGCGCCCGCCACGTTGTGGCAGCTGAACCTCGACGCGGCGTTCCGCCTGGGCTGGTACGGCGGCGTGTACGGGGGGGCGGGGCTCGGCATCGCGCACCGCGCCATCGGCTCAGGCCGGGCCGAGACCGGACTCGACGTGTTCGCGGGATTCACGCCGCCGCGGCTCAGGCGGCGGTCGCTGCGGCCCTTCATCGAGGCGCGCTGGCTGCTGGTCGAGAACCGCAGTCCGTTCGCGCTGCGACTCGGATTCAACGTGCCGCTGTAGAGGAAGGGGTTAGGGTCTAGGGGCTAGGGGCCAGGGCCCCACCCCCAGCCCCCTAACCCCCTGGTCCCTGGTTCTCAGAACCCCGGCGTCAGACCGAACTGCCACTGCCACCCCTTGCCGGGCCGGTCGAACGCCTTGACGTAGTCCACCTCCGCAATCGCGAAACCGAACAGGTTGATCCGCAGCGCCGCTCCGGCGCTGGTGACGACCTTCCGTGTGCCGCCGAAGAAGCTCGGGTTCTGGCCCTGGTGCCACGCCACCCCGCCGTCCCCGAACACGGCGGCCTCGATGGGGAAGGCCCCGTAGTAGCCGTGCCCGAGGCCCAAGACGCCGAGGAGCGGGAAGCGCAGCTCCAGGTTGCCCACCAGGAGCCGCGTGCCGAGCAGCTGATCGTAGACGGGGCAGGGATCGGTGGCCGTCGCCACGCACTCCGAGGTATTGAACGAGTTGTAGTCGTAGCCGCGTACCAGGCCCTGGTAGCCCATGAACAGCGGGTACATGTGCAGGCTGTCCTCGGCGTCGCGGCCGTACCGCCCGTAGTGCAGCAGCCGCGCGGCGATGGTGAACGGGCGGACCGGCATGACGTAGCGCCGGTAGTCGGCGAGCACGGAGTAGAACTGCAGCGAACCCACGGTCGGGTCCACCTCGAGCCGGTAGCGCTGGCCGAGGATGGGACTGGTCGCGCCGAAGAACGAGTTGTCGTAGACCAGCGCGGCGCTGGTCGTGGCCATGGTGACGGACGGGGGCGCGGCGAGGTTGGACACGACGTCGGACAGCAGGATGCCGTTGAGGGCCGAGAAGGCCGTCAGCTCCTGCTGGGCGTCGAAGGCGATGTTGCGCACGCCGGCCGAGAACTCGACCCGCTGGACGTCGCTGAACGGGTAGGCGAGGAGGAAGTCGGCCTCGCGGTTGATCTCGCGCAGGATGACCGTCTGCTCGTAGATCGTGTCGCCGGCCTGGTAGAGGTTGTAGCCGCCCTGGAGATACGGGATCTGCTGCACCGCGATGGCCCAGTTGAGCCGGTGCTGCGTGTTCTGGTAGGCGACCAGGCCCGCAAGGTTCTTGAAGTTGCCCTCCACCTGGAGCATGGTGGCGAGGGTGCGATCGCCCAGCATGTCGCTCCAGTAGAGCGTGACCCCGCCGGCCACGAAGGTGCCGAACCGGTCCGCGCCGACCGCGAGGCTGGGCTGCGACACGTAGTCGAGTCCGAGCCGCGGATGGTAGCTGCTGACCGTTTCGGTGCTGGCGTACTTCTCGCCGATGGTGGAATCGGCCAGCAGCGTGAGCAGCTCGCTGTGGGGCCGGCTCTGCGGCGGCAGCATCGCCGGATTGGGCGACGCGAGCGGCACCAGAGGCGCGCCGGCGAGCGCGTCGGCCGAGTCGGCGGCGTAGACCGCGTAGTTGCCCTTTTCGTAGACGCTGTAGACCACCCGGCCGCTCTGCTGCGCGACCGAGAGCGCCGGGCTCAGGGACGTGATCCCGGTGACGCCGGTCAGCAGGTTCGTGACCTGGGTCTGCTGGCCCGTGGCGACGTCGAGCTTGTAGATGTTGGTGATGCCGCCGCGATCGGACAGGAAGTAGATGCTCTTCCCGTCGGGGGACCACTGCGGGTCGATGTTCTTGGCGTCCGGGAAGCTGGGGAGCGGCGTGATGGAGTCGGTGGCCGGATCCAGCAGCGCGAGACGGTAGTTGCCGGGCGTCAAGGTCGCGAGATTGGTCGAGAACCGGTCCGTGACGAACGCGAGCTTGGAGCCGTCCGGCGACCAGGCCGGCTCGAGGTCGGCGTAGGCGTCGTGGGTCAGCTCGCGCAGGCTGTCGGTCTCGAGGTTGTAGAGGTACAGGTCGGAGAGGCCACCGGCCAGCGCCGCGAACGCCACGTACCGGCCGTCGGGCGACCACGCGGGGTGCAGGATCTCGCCCAGCTTGGGGAACAGGATTTCCCGCTCCACCCGGCCGCGCTGCACGTCGAGCAGGTCCAGGACGGGCCGGCCCCGCGACTGCGCGGAGAACACGAAGCGGTCCCCGGCGCCGTCGAACGAGCCCGCGGAGTTGATGAACTCGAGGCTCTGGAAGTGCGGATCCACGGCGGTCTTGGTGACCCGCTGCAGGATCCGGCCGGTGTGGGCATCGGCCATGAACATCTCGATGGAGAACAGGTCGCGCGCCGAGTAGAAGACGATGCGCGAGCCGTCGGGACTCACCACCGGGCCGACGTTGAGGCCGCTCGCCTGGTCGGTGCCCGAGATCAGCCGCTCGCCGTAGTGGGCGGGCGGCTCGGTCGCCGCCTTGACCGGCTCGTAGGCCGTGCGCAGGTCCGCCTGCCACGCGGAGTCGAGCTGCGTTGCCCGACATCCCCGTCTCGCGCAGGAACGCCTGGTCGATGTCCGACGCCTTGCTCGCGGACCGGAGCAGCCGGCCCACCACGTCGTCGCCCCACCGGCCGGCGATGTAGGCCCACAGCGCCTGCCCGTAGCGGTACGGGAAGAAGTTCGGGTCGTCGAGCTGCCGCCACTTGGGGAGCTTGGCGTTGAGGGCCGCGTCCCGCATCCACATCGCGGTGTGCGGATCGAGCGGCCCGAGCGAGACGTACTCCGCCATGCCCTCGATGAACCACAGCGGCATCTGGGTCGCGGCGGGCAGCTGACCGCTGCCGCCTCGCCCGTGGCCGGTGATGTCGTACTGGAACGCGTGCACCAGCTCGTGGCCGATGACGTGGTTCGTCTCGGCGATCGAGCTCCCCGAGCGGCAGGACGATCCGGCGCTTGAGCGCCTCCGTGACGCCGCCGGTGCCCTCGCCCAGGTCCCCCGGGATGGCGTTGGTCTGCTGGAACGCCGCGGGACTGGCGTAGAGGATCAGCGGCTGGCGGCCGGACAGCTCGTGGTCGAACAGCTGCGACTCGCGCGCGTACCAGCGCTCCGCGATCCGCGCCGCCTGCTCGGCGGCCTGCTGCTCCTCCGGATAGTAGTAGACGTCGAAGTGGTCGGTCCGCAGCACCTGGAAATGGAACGTCTCGTACTGCACCTTGTTGCGGCCGAAGTACTGGGCCCGGGCCACCTGGGGGACCAGGGGCAGGGCGGCCAGAGACAGGGCCAGCAGCGTGCCGGCGCGCGCCGAACGCGGTAACCGAGGGGTCATGGCTTCTCCATTGGGTGATGCATCATGACGTACCCCACAGATGCGGGCAAGTCTCCCGGCTACGCCCGCCGGCTGGGTCTGTTCTCCGGTACGATGGTCGTGATCGGCGGGATCATCGGCGCCGGGATCTTCCTCAACCCCGCCATCGTCGCCGAACGGGTGCGGACCCCGTTCCTCACGCTGGCCGTGTGGGTCCTGGGCGGCCTGATCGCCCTCGCCGGCGCGTTCTGCTTCGGCGAGCTGGGCAGCCGCAAGCCGCGGGCAGGGGGTGGCTACGTCTACCTGCGCGACGCGTACGGCCCCCTTCCGGCCTTTCTGTACGGCTGGGCGCTGCTCCTGGTGATGGCCACCGGAGCCATCGCCGCCGTGGCGGTCACGTTCGCCCGCTATCTGGCGGTGCTGCTTGCACTTCCCGATGCGGCGATCCTCCCGGTCGCCATCGCGGCCATTACCATACTTTCGACGGTCAATTACGTGGGTGTTAAGCCCGGGGCCGTCACCCAGAACATCTTCACGCTGCTCAAGCTGGCGGCCCTGGTCCTCCTGATCGGCGCGGGCCTACTGCTACGGATGCCGCTCGGCGCCGCGGCGTCCGCCGCGGTGGAGGCGCCGCCCCACGTGGTCCTGGCGGTGGGCGCCGCGCTGGTGCCCGTGATGTTCGCCATCGGCGGGTGGCAGCAGTCGAACTTCATCGCGGAGGAGATGATCGACGCCGAGCGGAACCTGCCGCGCGCCCTGGTGATCGGCGTCACCGTGGTCGTGGTGGTCTACCTGCTCGCCAACGTCACCTACCTCAAGGTGCTGGGCGCGCCCGGGCTGGCCCGCAGCACGGCGCCGGCGGCGGAAGCGATGCGCGGCGTGCTGGGCCCGGGGGGCGCGATGGTCATCGCCGCCGGCATCGCCTTCTCCACCTTCGGCTTCCTGAACCTCGTCATCCTGGTCTCGCCGAGGGTCTATCGCACGATGGCCGCCGACGGCGCGTTCTTCCCGCAGCTGGCGCGGCTCCACCCGCGCTACCGCACTCCGGCCGCGGCCATCGTGTTCCAGGGCGCCTGGGCGATCCTCCTCACGTTGAGCGGGACGTACGGCCAGCTCCTCGACTACGTCGTGTTCGGCGACTGGATCTTCTTCGGCCTGGTGGTGAGCACGCTGTTCGTGTACCGCCGCCGCGCGGAGCGGGCGTCGCCTGGGGAGGGCGCCGGGGCCGCGGCCGGGGTGCCCTCTGCGGGGCCCGTCGCCGGCGCCGCCGGGGGCGCGGCGCCGGGCTACCGCGCGTGGGGCTACCCGTGGACGCCGGCGCTGTTCGTCCTGGCCGCCGTCTACGTGGTGGCGAGCTCGGTGGCGTCGAATCCCCGCAACGCGGCCGTCGGCGCGCTCCTCCTGGCAGCTGGGGGTGCCGGTCTTCCTGTTCTGGAAGGCGCGCGGCACCCGTTTGGAGTAGAATCCGGCGTGGAACTCTCGGTGGTGATACCGGCCCACAACGAAGCGGAGAACGTGGGGCCGCTGGTGCGGGAGATCGGCACCGCGCTCGGGGCCGGTCAACGGGAGTACGAGGTCGTGGTGGTCGACGACGGGAGCACGGACGCGACTTCGGCCCGCGCGGAGGAAGCCGCGGGCGCCGTGGCGCGGCTCGTGGTGGTGCGGCATCCGGCCCCGCGGGGACAGAGCTTCGCGACCGTCACCGGCGTCAGGTCCGCGCGCGGGCGCTGGATTGCCACGCTGGACGGCGACGGCCAGAACGACCCGGCCGACATTCCGAAGCTGCTCGCGGCGCGGGACGCGGCCGGCCCGGCCCCGGAGGGCGGCCCGCTGCTGCTCGCGGGGTATCGCAGGGCGCGGCGGGATTCCTGGCTCAAGCGCGCCTCCTCGCGCGTGGCCAACGGCGTCCGCGGCCGGCTGCTGGGCGACCGCACCCCCGACACGGGCTGCGGCTTGAAGCTGTTCGAGCGGGAGGCGTTCCTCGCCCTGCCGCACTTCGATCACCTGCATCGTTTCCTCCCCGCGCTCTTCCTGCGCGCCGGCGGCCGCGTGGTCTCGGTCGAGGTGGGGCACCGGCCGCGCACCCGCGGCCGCTCGCACTACGGGCTGTTCAACCGGCTGTGGGTGGGGATTGTGGACATGGTCGGGGTGATGTGGCTGATCCGCCGCCGAGAGCGCCGATAGTGGTCCCGGAGACCGCCTGCAACAGCGCGCACCGCGGCGCACTGCTTCGCTGCCGCTGCGCGGGAGGGTGCTCCTAGCCTAGGGCATGCTGGCGCGGATCACGTCCGCCGCCGTCCTGGGGATCGACGCGTACCTGGTGGACGTCGAGACCGACATCGCGAACGGCCTACCGTCGTTCGTGACGGTCGGCCTGCCGCAGGGCGCGGTGAAGGAGGGCCGCGAGCGGGTCAACGCCGCGATCCACAACGCCGGTTTCACCTTTCCCCTCAAGCGCATCACGGTGAACCTCGCCCCGGCCGACGTGCGGAAGGAGGGCTCGGCCTTCGACCTTCCCATCGCACTGGGGATCCTGGTCGCCACGGGCCAGATCCAAGCGGGCCCGCTCACCGGGTACGTCGTGCTCGGCGAGCTGGGCCTCGACGGCGGCATCCGTCCCGTGCGGGGCGCGCTCTCGATGGCGATGGCCGCGCAGCAGGCCGGCTTCACCGGCGTGATCCTGCCCGCCGCGAACGTGCGCGAGGCGGCGGTGGTGGCCGGTCTGGACGTGCGAGGGGCGGCGACGCTGGGCGAGGTGCTGGCCCATCTGGACGGCGGCCCGCCGCTCCACCGGGGCGAGGTGGACGTGGAGGCGCTGTTCGCTGCCCGGGTGGCGGCCGACGTGGACTTCGCGGAGGTGAAGGGCCAGGAGCACGCCAAGCGGGCGCTCGAGGTCGCCGCCGCCGGCGGCCACAACATCCTGATGATCGGCCCGCCGGGCGGCGGTAAGACGATGCTGGCGCGGCGGCTGCCCACCATTCTGCCGGAGATGTCCCTCGCCGAGGCGCTGGAGACGACCAAGATCCACTCGGTGGCCGGGCTGCTGGCGCCCGGGGAGTCCCTGATCGCGGTGCGGCCGTTCCGGGCGCCGCACCATACCATTTCGGACGCCGGCCTGATCGGGGGCGGGAGCTACCCGCGGCCCGGCGAGGTGAGCGTAGCGCACAACGGCGTGCTGTTCCTGGATGAGCTGCCGGAGTTCCGGTCCAACGTGCTCGAGGCGCTGCGCCAGCCCCTGGAGGACGGCGCGGTCACGATCAGCCGCGCCGCGACGTCGCTGTCCTACCCGGCGCGCTTCATGCTGGCGGCGGCGATGAACCCGTGCCCGTGCGGTTTCTTCGGCGACCCGGCGCGCGCCTGCCCGTGCAGCCCGCTGCTGGTGCAGCGCTACCGGGGCCGCATCTCGGGCCCGCTCCTCGATCGCATCGACCTGCACGTCGACGTGCCGGCGGTGCGCTACCGGGAGCTGTCGGCCGAGCGGGGCGGGGAGCCGAGCGCCGCGATCCGGGAGCGGTGCGCCCGCGCGCGGGCGGTGCAGCGGAACCGCTTCGCCGGCCGGTCCGGGATCTTCGCCAACGCGCACATGGCGCCGCGCGACATCCGGGCGCACTGCGCGCTCACGGCTTCGGCCGACGCCCTGCTCAGGACGGCCATCGCGCGGCTGGCGCTCTCGGCCCGCGCCTACCACCGGGTGCTGAAGCTGGCCCGCACCATCGCCGACCTGGCGGGCGCAGCCGCCATCGAGCCCGCCCACGTGAGCGAGGCGATCCAGTACCGCAGCCTGGACCGCCTCGCTCGGTGACGCCGGCCGGCGCCTAGCGCTGCTTCTGCGCCTTGAAGCTCCCGGTCCGGTCCCCGACGGCCACCGTGCCGCTGATGACCGTGCCGCCGCTCACCGTGCCCTCGACCCTCGCCTCACCATTCGGCGTGTCGAACAGCATCACGATCCGGGACCCGGTCACCGTCATCGCGGTCATCGGGACGGGGTCGTCGGCGATGCTGGCCGTGGCGCCACCGGCATACGACGCGCCGGACCGGACCAGGGTCAGCGTCCCGTCGATCACCGCGCTGCCCAGCGTCGCCGTGTACTGCCACCGGCCAGAGAGGTCCGGCGCCTCGGCGGGGACCGGAGCCGGGGCGCTGGCGTGAGCGGGGGCCGGAGCCGGGGCGCTGGCGTGAGCGGGGGCCGGAGCAGCCCGCGGCGTCACCGCCGCCGGAGCGGGGTGCCGGGCGCAGCCCGCGCACAGCACCGCGAGCGCGGCGAGCCAGCGGAGGGTGCGGGCGACGGACGCCGGCGCGCCCGCTGCGTGGCTCAGCGCCGGCTCGCGGTGAAGCGACCGTTGAGGCCGCGCGACGTCAAAATGCCCTCGAACTGCGTCGGCGCGCGCAAGTTGCCTTCGATCCTCGCATCGCCGTCCGGCGTGCCCAGGATCATCACGACGTGCTCGCCCTGGACCTGCACGGAACGCACGAAGTACGGCTGGCTGACGCCGTCCAGCTGGAGGTTGCCGGTGAAGCCATCACCCGCGGGCACCAGGCGCAGCATGCCTGAAACCGGCGAGCCCTGCTGGGTGAGCTGCACGGCCCAGTCGCCGGACATGTTGGCCTGGCCCGGAGCGGCCGACGATGGCGCGGCGGCCGGCTGCGGCGGGGCGCCCGCGGGCGGCGGGGCGTGGCTGCAGGCCGCGGCGACGGCGGCGCACAGCGCGATCCCGACTGCGGCGGAAGGAATGGACACGATGGCACTCTCTCTGGGGGTTGACCTCGATTAGGTTAGAGCGCGTGAGCGGAAAGCGCTAGCGTGCGGCTCTTCGTCGCGGTGAACCTCCCGCCCGAGGAGCGGCGGCGGGCCTGGGAAGCGGCGCAGCCGCTCCGGGCCGCGCACCTGCCCGTGCGCTGGACCGCGGAGGACTCATTGCACCTGACGCTGCGGTTCCTCGGCGAAGTCGAGCCCGAGCGCGTCGGACCCATCGGCGAGGTCTTGGCGGGCGCCGTGCGGGGCGCGCGCCCCTTCGCGGTGAGCCTGGGTGGCGTCGGCGCGTTCCCGAGCCTCGCCAAGCCGCGCGTGGTGTGGGTCGGCATCGAGCGGCATCCGGCGCTCGAGCTGCTGGCCAACGACGTCGAGCTCGCGCTGATGGGACTGTCGTTCGAGCCGGAGCTGCGACCGTTCAGCCCGCATCTCACGTTGGGGCGCGCCGAGCGAAGCGCTCGGCCGGCCGCCTTCAAGGACTTCCCGCACCTCGCCGCCGACATCGGTTACGAGGGCACGACCACCGTCGAGAGTGTGGACCTGATGCAGAGCACGCTTGGGCCCCACGGTGCCACGTACACCGTGCTGTCGCGCGCCCCGCTGGGCGCGGAAGCGAAGCCGTAGGTGGGGTGCCTGAGGAAGCTCGGCTGCCTGGTGGTCTTGCTGGCGGTCCTCGTCGCGGGCTTCCTGTATCGCGACCGGATCGCGGCGCTGTACCGTCGGGTGCGGGGCACGCCGGCGCCGGCGCCGGTGGTGTATGTCCCGCCCGCGCCGGGCGCGGCGGCGCGTGCCGCGGCGGACCTCGACCGGCTGACGTGAGCCCGGGGGGCCCGCCTACGTCGACCTCACGGCGGCAGAGCTCGCGTCCCTCATCGAGCAGCAGCTGGCCGGGGCCGGGACCCGGGTGCTCGACTCGGTGGCCGTGGCGCTCGGCGACCAGCGCGTCGAGGTGCGCGGCTCGCTCGACGTGTCCGCCGTGCCGCGCCGGCTGCTGGGTCCGCTGTCGGAGGGCCTGGGACGGCGGGAGCGCGTCGTGGCCGGCGGGGTGCTATCGGCAGAGCCCGACGGGCACCTGGTATGGACGATCGACCAGCTCAGGATCGGCGAGTTCCCCTTCCCGCACTCGGTCATTCCCGCCATCCTCCATGTCATGAATCTCACCGCCAGGGACACCCCGGCCGTGCCGATCCCGCTGCCCGCGGGCATCGGCGACGTGCGCGTGACGCGGACGGGGATCCGGGTGTACCGGGCGTCGCCGCGATGAGCCACCGGATCCTGGTGGTAGACGACGAGCAGGGCGTCCGCGAGGCGCTGCGGCAGCTGCTCGAGTACGAGGGCTACGCGGTCGTGCTCGCCAACTCGGGGCCCGAAGCGCTGGGGGTCTACGCCGAGATCAAGCCGCATCTCGTCCTGCTCGACGTCAAGATGGCCGGGATGGACGGGCTGGCGGTGCTGGCCAAGCTGCGCGAGGCGGACCCGCACGCGCTGGTGGTGATGATCTCGGGCCATGGGACCATCGCCACGGCGGTGGAGGCCACGCAGCTCGGCGCGCACGACTTCCTGGAGAAGCCGCTCGATACGCATCGCGTCCTGCTCACCCTCAAGAACGCGCTGCAGCACGTGGTGCTCGAGCGCGAGGTCCGCGCGCTCAAGGCCGCCGTGGAGCAGCGGCACGAGATCGTCGGCTCCTCGTCGGCCATTCAGCAGGTGATCGAGCGGATCGAGAAGGTGGCGCCGACGCCGGCGCGGCTGCTGATCACCGGCGAGAACGGGACCGGCAAGGAGCTGGTGGCGCGCGCGGTGCACCGGCTCTCGCCGCGCGCCGAGCACGCCTTCGTCGAGGTGAACTGCGCGGCGATTCCGTCCGAGCTGATCGAATCCGAGCTGTTCGGCCATGTGAAGGGCTCGTTCACCGGCGCGTTCGCGGATCGGATCGGGAAGTTCGAGCTGGCGGACGGCGGCACGTTGTTCCTGGACGAGGTGGGCGACATGAGCCCGGCCGCGCAGTCGAAGGTGCTGCGGGTGCTCCAGGAGGGCGTGATCACGCCCATCGGCTCGTCCCGCTCGGTGAAGGTGGACGTGCGGGTCATCGCGGCGACCAACAAGAAGCTCGAGGACGAGATCGCGGTCGGCCGGTTCCGCGAGGACCTGCTCTACCGCCTCAACGTGGTGCCGATCGACGTGCCGCCGCTGCGCGCGCGCCGGGAGGACATCCCGCAGCTGGTGGAGCACTTCGTGGCGCAGCTCGCCACCCAGCAGGGCCTGCAGCCCAAGACCTTCGACCAGGCCGCGGTGGAGCGGCTGCGGCGCCATCACTGGCCGGGCAACGTGCGCGAGCTCCGGAACACCGTGGAGCGGCTGATGATCCTCGCCAACGGCGACGTGGTCGCCGAGGCGGACGCGATGCGGATGGTGGGGCCGGCCGCGGAGGACGCGGGCCTCGGCGACACGCTGCTCGAGTCCCCCACCTTCGAGCAGTTCAAGCTGAACGCCGAGCGCGCCTTTCTCCTGGCGAAGCTGAAGGAACACGACTGGAACGTGAGTGAGACGGCCCGGCGGCTCGAGATGCCGCGGTCCAACCTCTACAAGAAGATCGAACGCTACGGACTGACGAGGGCATCGTGACGGGTGGACCGGGACCGCGGGACTGGGACAAGGAGCTGGCCCAGATCGACAAGCTCATCGCCTCGGGCGCGGGGCCGCAGAGTCCCCCCGCCGCGGCCCCCTCGGGCGGCGCGGCTCCGGCGCCGCGCGGCCGCTCGCCCGCCCCCGCCGCGGCGGCGCCGCGGCCGAGATCGGTGGTGTTCACCTGGCTCCGTCTGCTGCTCGGCCTGGCGGTCGGGGTGGCCATCACCCAGTGGCCGTACGAGCGCGGCTGCGGACTGCTGCTGTTCGGATACCTGGGCGCGGTCGCTGGCGTGATTGTTGCTGGGTTGTGGAGCGGGATCTCGTCCTGGCGGACGCGGTCGGCGATCGCCCACGTGCTCTCCCTCGCCCTCGTGGGCTGGGGCGCGATCCTAGGGGCGCGCGAGGTGCTGCCGCGGGTAGGGTACGCCAGAACGCGCGCCGCCTGGTTCTGCCCGGCCAGCGGCGCGGTGACGCCCGGGAACCGGGCGGCGCCGGGGGCGCAGCCGCCGGCCGGGACACCCGCGACACCCGCGACACCCGCGAAGCCTCAGGGAGCCTTCTGACTCATGGCGAAGACCTTCAAGAATTTCATCGGTGGCGAGTGGGTCGCGCCCACGACGGGCGAGTACCTCGAGAACCGCAACCCGGCCGACTGGCGGGAGCTGATCGGGCGGTTTCCCAAGTCGGGTCCCCGGGACGTCGAGCGGGCGGTGCGGAGTGCGGTCAAGGGCTTCGAGCTGTGGCGCAAGGTGCCGGCGCCGCGGCGCGGCGACGTGCTGCGCCGGGTGGGCGATCTCATGGTCGAGCGCAAGGAGGCCATCGCCCGGGCGATGACGCGGGAGATGGGGAAGGTGCTCGCGGAAACCCGGGGCGACGTCCAGGAGGGGATCGACACCGCCTATTACGCCGCGGGCGAGGGCCGGCGGCTGTTCGGGCACACCGTGCCCAGCGAGCTCCGCGACAAGTGGGCGATGAGCACGCGGCGCCCGATCGGCGTGGCGGGGATCATCACCCCCTTCAACTTCCCGATGGCGATCCCGACCTGGAAGATCTTCCCGGCGCTCTTGTGCGGGAACGCGGTGGTCTTCAAGCCGGCGAACGACGTGCCCCACACGGGCACGCTGCTGGTGGAGGTGCTGCTCGATGCCGGGCTGCCACCGGACGTGATCCAGCTGGTGCACGGGCGCGGCTCCGCGGTGGGCAACGCGCTGCTCGAGCATCCCCAGGTGCCGATCCTCTCGTTCACCGGTTCCACCGAGACCGGCGCGAAGCTCGGCGAGGTGTGCGGGCGGCTGCACAAGCGGCTGTCGCTGGAGATGGGCGGGAAGAACGCGATGATCGTGATGGACGACGCCGACCTCGACCTCGCGCTGGATGGCGTGCTGTGGGGCGCGTTCGGGACCACGGGCCAGCGCTGCACGGCGACCAGCCGGCTGCTGCTGCACCGGAAGATCCACGACAAGTTCCTGCGGATGCTGTGCGAGCGTGTCGAGCAGCTGCGGCTCGGTGACGGGCTCCTGCCCCAGACCGACGTGGGGCCGATGATCAACGAAGGGGCCCTGCAGACCACGATGCAGTACGTGGAGATCGGCAAGCAGCAGGGCGCGTCGCTGGAGGTCGGTGGGCGGCGGCCGGGCGGGGCGCGGCTGGCCAACGGCTGGTTCTACCGTCCCACGGTGTTCGCCGGCGTGAAGCCGCGGTCGCGGCTCGAGCAGGAAGAGGTGTTCGGCCCGGTGCTGGCCGTCACGCGCATCGGCTCGCTGGACGAGGCCATCCGCGTCAACAACGACGTGAAGTACGGCCTCTCCAGCTCGCTCTACACCCGGGACGTGAACGGGGCGTTCCGCGCCGTGGAGGACATCGACGCCGGGATCACCTACATCAACGCGCCCACGATCGGCGCAGAGGCGCACTTGCCGTTCGGCGGCGTAAAGGAGACGGGCAACGGCCACCGCGAGGGCGGCTGGACCGTGTACGACTTCTTCTCTGAGATCAAGACCGTGTACGTGGACTACTCGGGGACGCTGCAGCGGGCGCAGATCGATACGTACGGTGACGAGAAGTGAGAGGCGAGATTCGAGCTTGCCGTCTCCCAACTGCTTGACTACACTAACGGTGACTGCACCGTAGCGGAGCTGCATGCCAAGGCATCTAACCTCCGTGAGGAAGACGTCGGTTGATGAAGGCTCGCTGGATCAGTACCTCCGCGAGATCAGCGCTTACCCCCTCATTTGCCGGGAAGACGAGATCGACCTCGCGGTCCGCATCAAGCGGCACGAGGAGGAAGCGCTCGACAAGCTGGTGCGCTCCAATCTCCGCTTCGTGGTGTCGGTCGCGAAGAAATACCAGAACCAGGGCGTCTCGCTGGCGGACCTGATCAACGAGGGGAACCTCGGCCTGATCCGCGCCGCCCACAAGTTCGACGAGACCAAGGGCATCAAGTTCATCTCCTACGCCGTGTGGTGGATCCGCCAGGCGATCCTGCAGGCGCTGGCGGAGCAGAGCCGGATCGTGCGCGTGCCCCTCAACCGCGCCGGGACGCTGCACCGCATCGGCAAGCGGTCGAGCGCGCTGCAGCAGGAGCTGGGTCGCGAGCCCACGGTGGAGGAGATCGCCGAGGGGATGGACATCAGCGAGGAGGAGGTCGCCAAGACGCTCTCCATCTCGCAGAGCCACCTCTCGCTCGACGCGCCGATGACGCCCGGCGAGGACAACAAGCTCCTCGACTACCTCCCTGACACGCTGAACCCCACGCCCGACGAGCAGACCTTCGAGCACGCGCTGAGCGAGAGCATCGAGCGCGTGCTGGGCACGCTCAAGGAGCGCGAGGCGAAGATCCTGCGGCTGTATTTCGGCCTCGACGGCCAGGAGCCGATGACGCTGGAGGAGATCGGGAGCCTGCTGGGCATCACCCGCGAGCGCGTCCGGCAAATCAAGGAGAAGGCGCTGTCACGCCTGCGGCACATCTCCAAGGCGCGCGCCCTCGAGAGCTTCCTCACCTAGGTTGAAGCTCGGCGTCATTTCGCTCGGCTGCGACAAGGCGACGGTGGATACCGAGCACCTCGTCGCCAGGCTCGTCGGCCACGGCGCTGAGCTCGCTCCCGCGCTCGGCGATGCCGACGTGATCCTGGTCAACACCTGCGGCTTCATCGACGCCGCCAAGCGCGAGTCCATCGAGGCGATGGTCGAGGCCGGCCGCTACAAGCGGTCCGGCCGCTGCCGCGCCGTGGTGGCCGTGGGCTGCCTCGTCGCGCGCTACGGCGAGGAGCTCAAGGCGGAGCTGCCGGAGGTGGACTACTTCTTCGGCTTCAAGGACCTGCCGGAGCTGGTGCCGCGCCTGACGCGGGCGGGCCTGCTGGACGGCGCGGAGGCGCCGCACCCCGGCGTCCGCCACTACCTCGGTGCCACGCCGCACGTGCGCTACCTCAAGATCAGCGAAGGCTGCGACCACACCTGCGCGTTCTGCGCGATCCCGCTGATGCGCGGCCTGCACCGCTCGCGCCCGCTCGAGGAGTTGGTGCGCGAGGCGGCCGAGCTGGAGCGCGCGGGAGCGCGAGAGATCAACCTGGTGGCCCAGGACCTGGGGCACTACGGACGCGACGTGCCGGGCGGCCCGCGGCTCGCCGACCTGCTCGCGGCGCTGCTCCGGGAGACGGGCGTGCCGTGGTACCGCTGCCTCTACGTCTACTCGGCGGGCATCACGCCCCAGCTGGTCGAGCTGCTGGCGGCTGAGCGGCGGGTGGCCCCCTACCTCGACATGCCGATCCAGCACGCCACCGACCGGATGCTGGCGGCGATGCGCCGGCCGGAGCGCGCCGACACGATCCGCGCCAAGGTGCGCTGGCTGCGCGAGGCCGTGCCGGAGCTCGCCCTGCGCACCACGGTGCTGGTGGGGTTCCCCGGCGAGACGGAGGCCGACCATCGCGCGCTGCTCGAGTTCCTGGACGAGCTGCAGTTCGACCGGGTGGGCGCGTTCGCGTACTCCGAGCAGGAGGGAACGCGGGCGGCGGTCCTGCCCGACGACGTGCCGGACGGCCTCAAGCAGGAGCGGCTGGCCGAGGTCCTGGAGCTGCAGCGGGCGATCTCCGCGGAGCGGCTGCAGCGGCTGCTGGGCCGCGAGGTGGAGGTGCTGGTCGACGGCCCGGCGCACGCCGACGATCCCGGCGTCGCGGTGGGCCGGACGGTCTGGCAGGCGGACGACGTGGACGGGTGTACTCATCTGGCGGGGCCGATCGTGCCGCCGCCGGGCAGCTTCGTGCGGGCGAAGGTGCTCGAGACGCTCGACTACGACCTCGTCGCGGAGCCGGTGGCGTGAGGCGGACGCCGCCGTGCGCGACGAGGCTGGCGCTCTGGCACCGCGCGACACCGGTGGCCGGTCGCGCCGCCCGGCTGGCCCTCGGCATCGCGGGCGCGGCGCTGGCCGCGAGCTGCGCCCGCCCGCGGCTGGCGCCGCTCCAGGGCGTGCCCGCCGTGCGGGTGGGCATCGTCGTGGACCAGCCGTCGGGCGAGGTCAGCGCCACCGGCCAGTACCGGGTGCTGGGGCCGGACGGCGCCATCCTCGCCGTCGTGGACGCCGGCGTCACGTGGCGGGCCGAGCCGGGCGACGGGCCCGACCAGCTCTCGCTGGTCCGCCCGGACCGCCCCCAGCCGGACCAGGTGGCGCAGCCGGTGACCGTGCGTCCCGACCGCCCGGAGGACCTGGTGGTGATCGGGGGGCGGCGCTACCGCGGCGAGGCGACCGTGCTGCGCGGCTCGAGCGGCGTGACGATCGTCAACCGCGTGCCGCTCGAATGGTACGTGCAGTCGGTGGTCGCCGTGGAGCTGGGGATGCGCGCCACCGACGTCCGCCAGGCGGTGATGGCGCAGGCGGTGGCGTCCCGCACCTACGCCGTGCACTACCGCGGGCGGCGCGAGGCGCTGGGCTTCGACCTCTACCCCACGGTGGCGGACCAGGTGTATCCCGGCGCCGATTCCGAGAAGCCGGAGGTGACCGCGGCGACCCGGGCGACCTACGGGCAGGTCCTCACCTGGCAGGGCCAGCCCATCGAGGCCATCTACCACTCGACCTGCGGGTGGTCCACCGAGTCGTCGGACCAGGTCTTCCGCAACGGACCGAAGCTGCCGTACCTTCGCGCGGTGTCGGACCGGTTCGGGCCCGGGAAGAACGACTACTACTGCAGCGGGTCGCCGAACTTCCGCTGGACGGTGCAGTGGGACAGCACGGCCTTGAACGCGGTGCTGGCGCGCACGCTGCCGGCGGCGCTGGGCGCCGCGGCGGCCAACGTGGGGCGGGTGACCGACCTCAGGATCGCGTCCACGTCGCCCAGCGGCCGCGTGGCGTCGCTGGTGGTGTCCACGACGGGCGGCGAGTTCACGGTCCCGTCGTACCAGGTGCGCGACGTGCTCCGGCCGGCGCCGGACCGGCAGCTGCTCTCGACCCTGTTCCAGCTCTACGTCCAGCGGCAGGGAGGGCAGCTCGTGCAGGTGACGGCGGCGGGCGCGGGGGCCGGGCACGGGGTGGGCATGTGCCAGTGGGGCGCGGTCGGCCGGGCGAAGGCGGGCCAGGGCTACGCCGAGATCCTGGCGACCTACTACCCGGGCACCAGACTGGAGCGACTGTACTGATGGCCAGCGGCGGCGCGGTCTCCAACATCCGGGTGGGCGTGGTCGGGGCCGGGGCGATCGCGCAGATCGCCCACCTTCCGGTGCTGCGCAAGCTCAGGGGCGTGCAGGTCGTCGGGATCTGCGACAACGACGGCCCCAAGGCGCGGGCGCTGGCGGCGCGCTTCGAGACCGGGGCCGCCTACGGGGACATCGAGGAGCTGCTGGAGCTGGCCAACGTGGACGCGGTGGTGATCTGCACGCCGAACCACCTGCACGAGGCCCACGCCATCAGCGCCCTCGCCGCCGGCGTGCACGTCCTGGTCGAGCGGCCGCTCGCCCTCACGGCGGCCGGCGCGGCCCGGGTCCTCAAGGCGGCGGAACGCTACCAGCGCACGCTGCTGGTGGCGATGAACAACCGGTTCCGCGCCGACGTGCAGGCGGTGCAGGGCTTTCTCAAGGGCGGCGAGCTGGGGCCGCTCTCCACCATCCGCTGCGGCTGGCAGGTGTTCCGCCAGGCGCACCACACGCTGGGGTGGCGCTCGCGCCGCGCCGAGTCGGGCGGCGGCGTGATGATCGACCTCGGGCTCCCGATGCTGGACCTGGCGCTGTGGATCGCCGGGACGCCGGTCGTGGAGCGCGTCTCGGCCTACGTCGACCGGGAGCCCGGGTCGAAGCAGGTGGACGAGATCGCCGCGGCGCACCTGTTCTGCGCGGGTGGGCTCTCCATCTTCTGCGACGTCTCGTGGCGCCACGTCGGGGCGGGGGAGCGCACCTGGCTCGACGTGCAGGGCGCCAAGGGCTCGGCCTCGATCTCGCCGCTCCGGGTGTTCAAGGAGCTGCACGGGGCGCCGGTGGACGTCACGCCGACCGGCGCGGCGGGGCGCGAGAATCCGTTTTCGGCGTCGTATCGCTCGGAGTGGGCGTACTTCCTCGCCGCGGTGCGGCGCGAGGTGCAGGTGGAGGCACCGGAGGACCAGCTGCAGCTGCACCAGGTGCTTGAGGCGATCTACCGGTCCGCCGACGAGCAGCGCGACGTGAAGCTGTGATCTTCGCTCGCCGGTTGCCGGACCGGAGGGACCTGACGGCGGCCACAGCGACCGCCGTCTTGCTGTTCGTCGCGTATCCGCCCTACAACCTGGTCGTCCCCGCCTTCGTGTGCCTGGTGCCCCTGTTGTGGCGCCTGGAGGACCGGCTGGACACCGTGGGGGGGGCGCAGACGGACGGGGCCGCGAAGCTGGGGTTCTGGGCGGGCTTGCTGGCCAACGGCTTCGTGCTCTACTGGATGATCGTCGCGCTATGGCACTTCACGCCCCTGTCGCGCGGCCGGCTACCTCGCCTCCATCCTGGTCCTCGCGGCCTGGTGGTCGGCGCTGGCCTGGACGACGGTGTGGGTGCGGCGCCGCACGAACCTGCCGCTGTGGGCGGTCTTTCCTCTGTTGTGGACGGCGGTCGAATGGGCCATCGGCCACCAGGGGGAGGTGCGCTTCCCCTGGCTCGGGCTCGGCACGTCGCTCACCTCGCTGCCGGTCCTGGTCCAGTGGGCGGACCTGGCGGGCGCGCGCGGCGTGACCCTGTGGGTCGTCTGGACGAACGTGATGGTGTATCTGGCCCTGCGGCGCCGCGCCTGGCGGCCGGCCGCCGCGGCCGCGGCGGTGCTGGCGGCGGCGGCGGCGTACGGCGTCTGGCGCGAGCGCACGACGGTGCTGCGGCCGGTCACGGTCGTGGCGGTCGTGCAGCCGAATCTCGGCTTCGAGGAGAAGCGCGCCCAGCGGGATCAGGACGCGGTGGTCGAGCAGCTGCTGCGGCTCACGGTGCGGGCCGAGTCGCTGCCCGGCGTCCGCCTCGTGGCGTGGCCCGAGGGGGCGGTGGACGGCTACTTCATCGACCACCGCGACTGGGAGGCGTGGATCGCCGACACCGTCCGCCGGACCCGGGTGCCGGTGCTGGCCGGCGGCCTCGACGTGCAGATCCACCCCAACGGCACGTACGACACCTACAACGCGGCCTTTTTCTTCGACTCGACCGGGTCGGACACGAGCTGGCCGTCGTACCGCAAGACGTACCTGGTGCCGATCGTCGAGCGCGTCCCGTTCGTGAACCCGCGCTGGTTCGGCCGCATGAAGTGGTTCGGCGGCTTCGGCCACGGCGACCGCTTCCCGGTGTACCGGTTCGAGGAGGGGCGTGGCCGGGTGGGCGGGTTCGGCGTCCTGATCTGCTACGAGTCGGCGTTCGAGGACCTGGCGCGGCGCTACCGGCGGGACGGGGCCGACTTCCTGGTCAACATCACGAACGACGCCTGGTTCGGGCGCACGGACGCGCCGTA
This sequence comes from uncultured Gemmatimonadales bacterium, assembly GCA_963729955.1. Classification (GTDB taxonomy): domain Bacteria; phylum Gemmatimonadota; class Gemmatimonadetes; order Gemmatimonadales; family JACORV01; genus Fen-1245. Next base: position 2,747 of record CAVSQA010000012.1, on the reverse strand, counting down.
CCAGCACGCGGCGCACCTCGTGATGCGGGCGATCGAGACGCGGGTGGGGATCGCGCGGGCCGCCAACACCGGGATCAGCGAGTTCGTGGATCCACTGGGGTTCACCCACCGCCGCACCCCGCTCGAGGTGGAACGCGTGGAGGCCGACACCGTGTACACCACCGCGGGCCGGACGCTGTACGTGCGGCTCGGCGACTGGGTGGGGCTGCTGGCACTGGTAGGGACGGGCGCCCTCCTGGTCGCCGGCCTGATCCGACGGAGAGGTGACTGAACCTTCATCACTTCATCACCTGCCCGTCCAAGGATCTCGCGCCGCGCTACGGGAGGAGAGGATGAAGTACCTGGTCACCGGCGCCACGGGGTTCATCGGCGGCCGCCTGGCGCGGCAGCTCGTCGCCGCGGGTCACCAGGTCTCCGCGCTGGTGCGCGCCCCGGCGCAGGCGGCCGACCTGGCCGCGCTGGGCGTGACGCTGGTGCCGGGCGACGTGACCGACCGGGCGAGCCTCGCGCCTGCGCTGCGCGGACTCGACGGGGTGTTCCACCTCGCCGGGTGGTACAAGGTGGGAGCGCGGGACCGGCGCCCCGGCGAGCGGATCAACGTCCAGGGCACCCGCAACGTGCTCGAGGCGATGGCGGAGGCCGGCGTGCCCCGGGGCGTCTATACCAGCACGGTGGCGGTCTTCTCCGACACGCGCGGCCGCCTCGTGAACGAGACCTACCGGCACGACGGCCCCTGGCTCAGCGAGTACGACCGCACCAAGTGGGCGGCGCACTACGAGGTGGCGGAGCCGATGATGCGGCGCGGCCTGCCGCTGGTGGTCGTGCAGCCGGGCCTGACCTACGGGCCGGGCGACACCAGCTCGCTGCGCGACGCGCTGCTGATGTACCTCCGCCGGCGCCTGCCGATGGTTCCGGCGGGCACGGAGTTCTGCTGGGGCCACGTCGACGACACCGCGCGCGGCCACGTGCTGGCGATGGAAAAGGGACGGCCGGGCGAGAGCTACATCATCGCCGGGCCGCGGCATTCCTTCCGCGAGGCCTTCGAGATGGCGGAGCGGATCACGGGCATCCGCGCGCCGCGGCTCCACCCCTCACCGGGGACGATGCGGGCGATGGCGCGGGTGATGGACGTGGTGGGTGCGGTCGTTCCGCTCCCGGCGGCGTACACGGGCGAGAGCCTGCGGGTGGTGGCGGGCGTGACGTATCTGGGCAGCAACGCGAAGGCGAAGCGGGAGCTGGGCTACGCGCCGCGGCCGCTCGAGGAGGGGCTCAGGGAGACGCTGGAGCACGAGAGGCGGCAGCTGGGGATGCGTTAGCGCGAAAAGGTGAGCGGTGAGACGTGAGGGGTGAGAGGTTCAGGTGAGGGGTGAGAGGCGAAGAAGCGTGACAGGTGAGAGGTGAAAAAGCGTGAGAGGCCGGGCGAGCCTGTCCTGATTTCTGTGTGCGAGCCATTCTATTGCCATGGGCAGAAAGGGCAAGAAGATGGCGCTTCGCACCGGAGCTGCTGGATCAGCTGCTGGAGGACTACCACCGGCCTGAGGACATGCTCGGGCCGGGCGGGATCTTCGACCAGCTGAAGAAGGCGTTGGCCGAGCGGGCCCTGGGGGCCGAGCTGGGCCATCATCTCGCGCAGGAAGCGGCCACGCCGGCCGCGCCGCACAATCACCGCAACGGCACGCACCCCCAAGACGGTCCAGACCGACACCAGCGCCGCTGCGCCTGGCGATGCCCGCGCGACCGGGCCGGGACGTTCGAGCCGCAGCTGGTGCCGAAGTACTCAGCGGCGGCTGCCCGGGCTTCGACGAGAAGGTCATCTCCCTGTACGCCCGGGGCCTGACGGTGCGGGAGATGCAGGCCCACCTGGCCGAGCTCTACGGGGTCGCGGTCTCGCCGGACCTGATCAGCACCGTGACCGACGCCGTGCTGGACGAGGTGACGGCGTGGCAGCAGCGGCCGCTGGCGCCCCTGCTACCCGGTGATCTTCTTCGATGCGCTGCGGGTCAAGATCCGCGACGAGGGCGCGGTCAAGAGCAAGGCCATCTACCTGGCCCTGGGCGTCACGCCGGACGGCCACAAGGACGTCCTGGGGCTGTGGATCGAGCAGACCGAGGGGGCGAAGTTCTGGCTGCGGGTGATGACCGAGCTGCAGGCCCGCGGCGTCCAGGACGTGCTGTTCGCGGTGGTGGACGGGCTGCAGGGCTTTCCCGAGGCGATCACGGCGGTCTTTCCCCAGGCCACGATCCAGACCTGCATCGTGCACCTGCTGCGGCACTCGCTGGAGCTTCGTGACCTGGAGGGACCGCAAGGCGGTCGCGGCCGCCCTCAAGGCGATCTACCGGGCGCTCGAGCGCCGCCGCGGCCGAGCGCGACGCTGGCGAGCCTTTGCCGCCGGGCCGTGGGGGCAGAAGTACCCGCCGATCGCGCGCGGCCTGGCGGCGGCAGTGGACCGCAGGTGATCCCGTTCTTCGCCTTCCCGCTCGAGGTGCGGCGGATCCTCTACACGACCAATGCGATCGAGAGCCTGCACATGCAGCTGCGCAAGGCGCTCAAGACCCGGGGGCACTTCCCCAGCGACGAAGCGGCGCTCAAACTGCTGTACTTGGTGCTGCGCAACATCACCCGGCGCTGGCAGCCGCGCCCCGCGGGAGTGGAAGGCGGCCATGACCCAGTTCGCGATCCTCTACCCTGACCGCTTCACCCCGGAGGGGTAGTCACCGGCCCACACACAGAAATCCGGATAGGGCCCA
>CAVSQA010000011.1:0-11034 GCA_963729955.1 uncultured Gemmatimonadales bacterium | reverse complement strand
AATCCGCAGGTCGTGGGTTCGATGCCCACCCCGGTCACTGAACCCGTCGATCGCGCCACTCCTCCGTGACGGCATGCGAGTCTGCGCACTGCACGGCCGTCTCTCCCCCTCGCCCATCCTCATGCCGGCCCAGCGGCCTCCCGGCCGACCGCTCGAGCTTCGCCGTTGTCGGCTGGCGCCAGCGCCCGCCGGCCTGCATATCTGACCGCCGGAACCCAGCCTCGGCGTCGCCCAGTGCCGGCCGCATGTCGGCGGCCCTCTGCTCGCCCTGAGGCCGACGTCATGCAACCCGCCTCGCGAAGGAGACCTTCCCAATGAGACTGAACAAGAATCTCGGCATGCTGCTGCTAGGCCTCTGGGTATTCCTGCACGGGGTCGTGGCCCTGTTCGACATCAACGCCTCGGCGGTCATCGTCGCCATGCGGCTTCTCGCGATCGCCGCGGGCATCGCCATCGTGCTGTTTCCCAAGGCCACGCCGACCGCCTGACCCGCGCCCGAACTGGTGAGCACTCCGTCGGGGGCGGCTCCCGCGCCGCCCGAAAGACCCGTCGTTCTCGCGCGCCGCACGCTCCGGGTGCTGGCCTGGCTGTGGCTCGTGACGCTGGTGCTCTTCGCCGCGAGCTACGTGGCGGAGAGCGACCGGTTCTTCCTCGCCGCGGTGAGCGCGATGGTGGTGGTCAGCGGGCTGCTGGTGTTGCTCCCCGGCATTTTCTTCGTGGTTCACACCTACGCGCATCGCGGGACGCCACTCTCCTGGGCGCTCCGTCGCTCGGCCATCTGGAGCGGCGTCGCCGACCTGGTCGCGGCGTGGCTGCTCTGGCGGATGAGCGGCGGCCTCGTGATCGCCGGCCCGGTCGGGGTGATCGGCCTGCTCGTGGTGCTGCGCGCGGCGAGCGTTGGGCGGGGGCCGGGAGGGCCGGGGGCCCCGGCGCTGTGGCACACGGGCTCGACGGTGGCGGGCCTGCTCGGGATCCTGGTGGCGACGCGGGTGCTGGCGCTGGCGACGGGGACCAAGGACACCGCCTACCTGGCCGCGATGAAGGCCGATCTCCAGAGCCTGGTGACGGCGGAAGACGCGTTCCGCGCCGACAGCGGCCGGTACGGAGCGCGCGAGCAGCTTCTCTGGGCGCCGACCTCCGGCGACAGCGTGGCCGTGTCGCTGTCGGCCGACCGCAAGGGGTGGTGGGCGACGGCCACCTCGTCCTCCTCGCTCTCCCGGTGCGGGATCTGGGTGGGTGAGCGGCCGCCGGACGGAATGCACGGGGCGAAGGAAGGCAAGTCGCGCTGCTGGTAGCACCTGCGTCCCCGACGGCCGTGCGCTTGGAGATCCACCCGCCGGGGGACGGTGCCCCAGGCCGAGAGTTGACCGGGCCGTAACCACCAGCCCATCTTGTTCCGAGCACCATCCACGACATCGAATGGGCCCCGGCCGAGGTTCGCCGGGGCTGTCTTCTTGCGGCAGGCTTCTGCCAACGGGAGCGCACGATGATTGCTGCACGACTCGGTGTCGTCGCATCATTGGCGATGTGCGCGCTCCCGCCGCCGCTCGCGGCGCAGCAGACCCCGCTCGCGCTCGGACAGCAGGTGCGCGTCGTCTCCCTGGACGACGGCACCATCCAGAACGGACGCCTGGTTTTCGTCGTGGCCGACACGGTCGTGCTCCAGCAGGGCCAGCGCACGCTGTACCCGGCCGTGGGCAGCCACGGTCGGCTCGAGGTGGCGCGGCACCTGCGCTCTCACCTCGTGGCGGGCGCGTTGGTGGGAGCCGGCGTCGGGATGCTGGTGGGGCAGCTCACCTGGACGATGCGAGACCTGGTCTCGTGTCCGTTCTACGGCTGTGGTCCTCTCAGCGGCCAGGTCGTCGGACATGGTGGGCGGGTGCTGCTGGGCGGCCTCGTGGGCCTGGCCCTGGGTGCGCTGGTCGGCGCCCACGTCTACACGACGGCCTGGGACCCGGTACCCGATGATCAGCTCGACCGGCTCCGAGTCGGGCTCGTCCCACAGCCGGGCGGCGGGCCGCTCTTGGGCGCGTCGCTGAAGTTCTGAGCCGGGCCGGCGGTCACCCGCCGGCCCACCATGCCACGGTCGTACCTACTACGGGATCCAGACGTGCCGACCCTCCTCGATGCTCTCCCCGTGCGCGGCCTGACGTTGGGCAATCGCATCATCGTCTCCCCCATGTGCCAGTACTCGAGCGACGACGGGTTCGCCACCGACTGGCACCTGGTGCACCTCGGCAGCCGCGCCGTGGGCGGGGCCGCGGTGGTGTTCACCGAAGCCACGGCGGTCACGGCCGAGGGCCGCATCAGCCCCGAGGACCTGGGGCTCTGGAAGGACGCGCACGTCGAGCCGCTGGCGCGCATCGTCCGCTTCATTCACGGCCAGGGGAGCCACGCCGGCATCCAGCTCGCCCACGCGGGCCGCAAGGCCAGCACCTACCGCCCGTGGGCCGGAGCCACGGGCAGCGTGCCGCCGCCGGCCGGCGGCTGGACCGCGCTCGCCCCGAGTGCCGTGGCGTTCGAGGGATACGCCCTCCCGCAGGCCCTGACCGAATCCGGGATTCGTGAGGTCGTGCGCGGCTTCGCCGGCGCCGCCCGGCGCGCCCGTGAGGCCGGCTTCCGGATCGTCGAGATCCACGCCGCGCACGGCTACCTGCTGCACCAGTTTCTCTCTCCGCTGAGCAACCGTCGCGACGACCGCTACGGCGGCTCGTTCGAGAACCGCACCCGGCTGGTGCGCGAGGTGGTCGAGGCGGTGCGCGGCGAGTGGCCGGAGCGGCTGCCGCTGTTCGTGCGCATCTCCGCCACCGACTGGGTCGAGGGCGGCTGGGACGTCGAGCAATCGGTGGCGCTGGCGCGGCTGCTGCGCCCCCTGGGCGTGGACCTGGTGGACTGCTCGTCGGGCGGCCTGGTGGCGCACGCGAAGGTGCCGGTCGCTCCCGGCTACCAGGTGCCGTTCGCCGAGCGGATCCGGCGCGAGGCGGGGATCCTGACCGGCGCCGTGGGCCTGATCACCTCCGCGAGCCAGGCGGACGAGATCGTGCGCTCCGGCCGGGCCGACGCGGTCCTCCTGGCGCGCCAATTCCTCCGCGAGCCGTACTGGCCGCTCAGCGCCGCGGCGGCGCTCGGGCAGCCCGGCTCGTGGCCCGCGCAGTACCTGCGGGCGGCGCCCGCCGGCACGGCGGCGCGCGTCGTCGCGGCCGTGAACGCTGGGACCGGAAAGGAGAGCGCAGCGTGAAGGTGGGCTTCGTAGGCCTGGGCGCGATGGGATCGCCCATCGCCCGCAACCTGCTCAAGGCGGGCCACGCCGTCACCGTGTACAACCGGACGCGGGCCCGCGCCGAAGAGCTGCGTTCCGGAGGGCGCCCGCGTGGTGGACAGCGTCGCGGCCGCCGCGCGAGCGCGGGTGGTGATGACGATGCTCGCGGACGACGGGGCGGTGGAGGCGATCGCCTTCGGTGCCGATGGCCTGCTCGAGGCGCTGCCCGCGGGCGGCATCCACCTCTCGCTCAGCACCATCAGCGCGGAGCTGTCGCGCCGCCTGACGGCGGCGCACGCGGCCAGGGGGCAGAGCTTCGTGGCCGCTCCGGTCTTCGGCCGCCCCGACGCCGCGGCCGCCAAGCGGCTGGTGGTGGTCGCCGCCGGACCGGCGGCGGCGGTCGAGAAGGTGCGGGACCTGCTCGAGGACATCGGGCGCGAGCTGGTCGTCCTCGGCGAGGACCCGCCCGCCGCCAACACCCTGAAGCTCGCGGGCAACTTCCTCATCGTCTCGATGCTCGAGACGCTGGGCGAGGCGTTCGCCCTGCTCCGCAAGTCGGGCGTGGAGCCGTCGCGGTTCATGGACATCGTGAACGGCGGCCTGTTCCAGTCGCCGATCTACGAGAACTACGGGCGGATCATCGCCGCGCGGCGGTTCGAGCCGGCGGGCTTCAAGCTCCGGCTGGGCCTCAAGGACGTGCGGCTGCTGCTCGCCGCGGCCGAAGAGCAGGCCGTCCCGATGCCCCTGGCGAGCCTGCTGCGCGACCACCTGCTCTCGGCCGTGGCGACCGGCAAGGGCGAGGCCGACTGGTCGGCGCTGGCCGAGGTGGCCGCGAGAAACGCCGGGCTGTAGGCGGCGCGCCTACCGCGCGGCGGCGTGGTCGGCGACGAAGCGGTCGACGTCCTCGAGGCGCCCCCGCTTCTCCATCGGCGAGAGGAACGAGGCCAGGAACGAGTTCCGGGCCAGGTGCACGATCTCCTCCCGCGTCAGGTGCAGGGCGTCCCGCGCGGCCAGGTAGTTCTCGGCGACGTATCCCCCGAAATAGGCGGGATCGTCCGAGTTGATCGACACGCACAGCCCCAGCTGGAGCAGCTTCCTGAGGTTGTGGCGGGCCATCGTGTCGAACACCCGCAGCTTCACGTTCGACAGCGGGCAGACCGTGAGCGGCACGTGGTAGGCGAGCAGCCGCTCGACCAGCTTCGGGTCTTCGATGCTGCGCACGCCGTGGTCGATGCGCAGCGCCTTGAGCTGGTCCAGCGCCTCCCAGACGTACTCGGGCGGGCCCTCCTCGCCCGCGTGGGCGACCGAGAGGAACCCCGCGGCGCGCGCCCGGTCGAACACGGCGCGAAACAGCCGCGGCGGGTGGTCCACCTCCGAGGAATCGAGGCCCACCGCGACGATCCACTCCTTGAAGGGGAGCGCCTGGGTCAGCGTCGCGTCGGCGGCTTCCGCGCTCAGGTGCCGCAGGAAGCACAGGATCAGCGCCGAGCTCATCCGGAGCTTGTGCTCCGCGTCGGCCAGCGCGCGATGGATCCCGGTGACGACCGTCTCGAACGCGACGCCGCGGTCGGTATGGGTCTGCGGATCGAAGAAGATCTCCGCGTGCCGGACCCCGTCGGCGTGCGCGCGCTCCAGGTACGCCCAGGTGAGGTCGTAGAAGTCGCGCTCGAGGAGCAGCACCTTCGCGCCCTCGTAGTAGATGTCGAGGAAGTCCTGGAGGTTGGAGAACTGGTAGGCGCGGCGGACCTCGTCCACGGAGCCGAAGCGCAGCGGCACCCTGTTGCGCTTGGCGATGGCGAACATCAGCTCGGGCTCGAGCGTCCCCTCGATGTGCAGGTGCAGCTCGGCCTTGGGCAGGTCACGGATGAACTCGTCCACGCGGCGTCCACGGCTGGGAGACGCCGCGAAGTATAGGAAAGGGGGAGCCGGTCGGCCAACCCGGCTCCCCCCTGTGATGCCGCACCCGGGGGTGTCTACCTCCGGTCGCGGTGCCAGTCGTGCGCGAAATAGTCGGGCAGCTCGAACACCATCCCCACCGCCGCGTGGTCCGACGGCCACAGGCCGGAGGCGGTGCGGTCGTTCAACTGGTTGCCGAAGATCGCCGCGTGCACGTCGTGCGACCTGCGGTCGCGGTCCCTCACCAGGACCAGGTCGATCCGCTTGTCGAACACCAGGGCCGGATAGGGAACCAGGACGCCGTTTCCATCCAGGGCCCCGACGCCGTCGGCCGAGCCGTTGGTCAGGCCCGGATCCCGCGGATGGGCGAGCGGCCACAGATCCGTGAAGCCGGCCCGCGTCGCCAGGTCGTAGCTGGCGCCGTCGCCGTCGGCGTCGGAGTTGAAGTCCCCCACCCAGATCACGGGATCGCGCACGTGCTCCAGCAGGCCTACCAGCTCACCGGCCTGGGCGAGATTGACGTCGGGCGACTCCGCCTCGAGGTGGCTGTTGACGAAGCGGAAGGTCTTCCCGTCCACCGTCGCCCGGACCGAGCACCAGCCGCGGTGCAGCGCGGCGGTGTTGCCGAGCAGGCTGAGCGGGATGTACGCGGCGTAGACGCCGTGCTGCGGATCGCGGAACCGCACGTCGGCACGCGCCAGGATGACGTCGTGGTCCTGGAAACGGACCAGGTCGAACGCCGTCGGGATCCCGGTCGCGTCGAAGGCCGTCGGGACGGGCGCGGCCACGTCGCTCGTGGCGACCGTGCTCGCCGCCACGTAGCGGAGATGATGCGCCCGCAGCGAGTCGAGGACCAGCTGGAGAAAGTCGTACCGCACCACGAACGGTGCGAGCGGCGGCTGCGTCGGGTCGTACGGCGACGACACGCTCCACAGCGCCACCTCCTGGAGGCCGACGAGGTCCGGCCGCACGTCCGCGATCTCCTCGGCGATCCTGCCGGCGCGTGCCGGGAAGTCGGTCTGCTGCAGCTCGGCGTAGGCCCGGACGGCGGCGATCAGATAGGCCTGCTCGCTGCCGGCCTGCAGGATCGGGCCCAGGTCGGTGCCGAGGTACAGGTTGTAGGTCATGACCCGGAGCCCGCCAGCGCTCGGCGGCGGCAGGCGATAGCCGTCGTACCCGGCGCGGCTCGCCGCGAGCGCGTCGCCCGCGGTCGCGACGCCGGAGTTGGTGGGGCTGGCGATGCGGTCGCTCTGACACCCGGCCACGACGAGGCCGATCAGAGCCAGGCTGGTGAGACGCTTCACGGCGCACCTCCCTGGTGGGTTCTGCCGGGAAGGAAATGCGCGCCCGTCAAGCCAGCGTCAAGTGTCCGGCCGGGGTGGCTCCGGCCGGAACGGGTGCGCGGGATCGCCAGGCACGGTGCCCTTCGGCGGGTGCGTGCGCTCGACCGCGGGGCCATACCTCCAAACGGCTCGCCCACGTAAGTTCATTGCGGTCTTCAGCCACCATCGGCTGCGAGTGCCCTCGGACGGATGAGACAGCGTCAATGAGCCAGGCTCTTCCCGGGATCCCCCAGCCGCAGGCCGAGAACGAGCGCCGGCTGGTCTCGCTGTGCTCGAAGAGCGGGGCGGAGGCGCTCGCGGCCCTCGGCACCACCGCGAAGGGCCTGACCTCTGAGGAGGCGGAGCGCCGCCTCGAAGAGTACGGCCCCAACGAGCTGGCTCGCGGCAAGCACCTCGGGTTCTGGGCCGACATCTTCCAGCGCTGCCGCAGCCCCCTGGTGGTGCAGCTCCTCATCATCGCGCTCGTCTCCGGTGTCATCGGGCAGCTCGCGTCCACCGCCATCGTCGGTGGGATGATCGTGCTCAGCGTCGGTCTCTCGTACGTGCTGGATCGCCGCTCGGGACGGGCCGTCGAGTCGCTGGGCAAGCGGGTGCAGTCGCGCACCCACGTGCTCAGGGACGGGCAGGAAGCCGAGATCAGGATCGCGGACGTCGTGCCCGGCGACATCGTCATTCTCCACGCCGGCTCCATCATCCCGGCGGACCTGCGGCTGCTCGCGGTCAAGGACTTCTTCGTCAGCCAGTCGGCGCTGACCGGCGAGTCCATGCCGATCGAGAAGGCGGCGGAGGCCCAGCCCGCTCCGGACCAGGCGGTGGCGGACGTGGCCAACGCCTGCTTCCTGGGCAGCAACGTGACCAGCGGCACGGCGCGCGGCGTCGTGGTGAACACCGGGACGCGGACGCTGTTCGGCGCCATCGCCGAGCGCCTGACCGAGCGCCGCGAGGAAACCAGCTTCGACCGGGGCGTGCGCTCCTTCACCTGGCTGATGATCCGCTTCATGGTCGTGATGGTCTCCGCGGTCTTCCTGATCGTCGGCCTGACCAAGGGCAACTGGGTGGAGGCGCTGCTGTTCGGGCTCTCCGTCGCCGTCGGTCTGACGCCCGAGATGCTGCCGATGATCGTCACCGTGAACCTGGCCAAGGGCGCGCTGACCATGGCCGGGAAGAAGGTCATCGTCAAGCGGCTGCCCGCCATCCAGAACTTCGGCGCCATCGACATCCTGTGCACGGACAAGACCGGGACGCTGACGCAGGACCACGTGGTGCTCGAGCGCCACGTGGACATCACCGGCCCGAGAGCGACGACGTCCTGAGCTACGCCTACCTGAACAGCTACTTCCAGACGGGCCTGCGCAACCTGCTCGACCGCGCCGTGCTCGAACACACCGACCTGGACGTCGAGCACAACTGCCGCCTGGTGGACGAGCTGCCCTTCGATTTCCAGCGCCGCCGCATGTCGGTGGTGGTCGACTACGAAGGCGACCACGTGCTGATCTGCAAGGGCGCCGTCGAGGAGATCTACGCCTGCTGCAGCCGCTACCAGGTCGACGACGAGATCTTCCCGCTGATCGACATCATTCGCGCCGACCTGTTCGAGGAGGTCGAAGACCTCAACAGCGACGGCTTCCGCGTGCTTGGCATCGCCTACCGGGAGTTTCCCCGCGAGCGGACCACGTTCACGGCGGCCGACGAAAGCCGACTGGTCCTGCTGGGCTACATCGCCTTCTTCGACCCGCCGAAGGACTCGGCGGAGTCGGCGCTGAAGCTGCTGACGACGGCCGGCGTGCCGGTCAAGATCCTGACCGGCGACAACGCGCTCGTGACGCGGAAGATCTGCCGGGACGTCGGGCTGCCCGTCGAGCGCATCGTCACCGGCGACGAGATCGCGCAGCTCTCGCTGGAGGAGCTGACCCGGGTCGCCCGGGACGTGGACGTCTTCGTGCGGCTCTCGCCGGTGCAGAAGGAACAGATCATCCGGGCCCTCCAGCAGGCGCGGCCACGTCGTCGGCTTCATGGGCGACGGCATCAACGACGCGCCCGCCCTGAAGGCGGCCGACGTGGGCATCTCCGTGGACTCGGCCGTGGACGTGGCCAAGGAATCGGCCGACATCGTCCTGCTGGAAAAGAGCCTGCTGGTGCTGGAGGACGGCATCATCGAGGGCCGGAAGGTCTTCGCCAACATCATCAAGTACATCCGGATGGGCGCCAGCTCCAACTTCGGCAACATGTTCAGCGTGGTCGGCGCGAGCTACCTGCTGCCGTTCCTGCCGATGCAGCCGATCCAGATCCTGGTCAACAACCTGCTCTACGATTTCTCGCAGACCGGCATCCCGACCGACAACGTGGACGAGGAGCTGATCGCGCAAGCCCGCGCAAGTGGAACATCGGCAACATCAAGCGCTTCATGATGTTCATCGGCCCGATCAGCTCGATCTTCGACTACGCGACCTTCGTCCTGATGTGGTTCTTCTTCCGGTGCAGCGCGTACTGCCCAGGCCGCGACCAGTCCGGCCCGGCAGCCTGCACCTCGGCCAGCGCTGTTCCAGACCGGCTGGTTCGTCGAATCGCTGCTGACGCAGACGCTGATCGTCCACATCATCCGGACCAGGCGGATCCCGTTCATCCAGAGCCGGGCGTCGCTGGCCGATGACGCTGACCACCCTGGCCGTCATGGCCGTCGGCGCCTGGCTGCCCTACTCGCCGTTTGCCGTCGCGCTCGGGCTGGTGCCGCTGCCGGCCGTCTACTGGGTCTGGATCGCGGGCTTCCTGCTCACCTACGCCGTGCTGACCCACGTGGTGAAGATCTGGTTCATCAAGCGATTCGGAGCTGAGTAGCGATGGATACCCTACTCGACGCCCTGCAGGAAGGCCGGCTGATCGAGCTGCCCGACAACAACAAGGACGACGCCCTGCACCTCCTGGCCCACATCCTCGAGGCGATTCCGTCGGTGCCCACGGGCACCGACGTCGTGGGCCTGGTCCTGGAACGGGAACGCGCCACCAGCACGGCGCTGGGCAAGGGCTGGGCCTGCCCGCACGCCCGGGTGCCGTTCGAGGAGGACCTGGTGTGCGTCGTGGGGTGGAGCCCGACCGGCATCGACTACGGCGCGCCCGACGGGATGCCCATCTCGATCATCGCCATGTATCTGGTGCCGTCGAACCAGCGCAACCACTACCTGCGGGAGATCTCGCTCCTCGCCAAGGCCCTGAGTGCCTACGCGGACCCGGACAAGCTCCGCTCCGCCAAGGACCTCAACGACGTCCGCAACTACCTGCTCGACCTGATCGGCTCGACCAAGGACACCGTCGGCCCCGATGCGCGGGCCCGGATGATCCAGCTCCAGGCCAAGCCGGCCATCCCCGCGCTGACGGCGGCCGACCTCTCCAACCTGATCGTCGAACCGCTGACCCTGGTCGCCGTTCCGGGTTCGAAGCCCGTGGTCCTCACGCAGAGCGCGGCTCTCGGCCAGGTCCTCGACGGCGCCGCTGGGCTGCTCGAGAAACTGGACGCCGATGGGACGTTCCAGAACGGCGGGTGGCGCGTGATCAAGCGTGGGACACTCGGCTACCAGGGCGGTCGGGTCGTGTACGACTGCCTGGCACTCAAGCTCCAGGGCGGGAGCCCGCCGCCGCCCAGGTAGCGACGGTGGTCGAGCGGGGCGCGCGCCGGTGACGGGGTCGATGAGCGCCCCGCCAGGTCTCTCCTACGAAACCGACCCGACGTCGGGCGGCTCGCCTTCGAGCGAGAGGTTCTCGATCGTCACCAGGCCGGTGCGGAGCGCGTAGCGCACCAGGGCCGCCCGGCCGCGCAGCCTGAGCTTCTTGGACAGCCGGGCGCGGAACGTCTCCACCGTCTTCACGCTGAGCTTCAGGCGTGTGGCGATCTGGCGGTTGCTGTGCCCCTGGGCCAGCAGGCGCAGCACCTGACTCTCGCGCGGGCTGAGCAGGGTGCGCGGCGTGCGGACCCGGGCGGTGCCGGCGGGACGATCGCCCTCGGGAGCCACCTCGGCGCCTCCGGCGAGCGGCGGAACCACCGTCCGGTCGCCGTGGCTGACGGCGCGGATCACGGAGAGCAGCTCCGTGTCGGCGGCCCGCTTGAGCACGTAACCCGCGGCGCCGGCGGCGACGGCCGAGCGCACGTACGCGGGGTGCTCGTGCATCGTCAGGACCACCACCTTCGACTTGGGGCGGGTCTGCGCGACGTGGCGAATCGTCTCCATGGCGTTGGTCCGTGGCATCGTCAGGTCGAACAACACGACGTCGGGCTTGGCCTCGCCGGCCTTGCGGATCGCGTCGCGCCCGTCGCCGGCCTCTCCCACGACCTCCATGTCGGGCTGGCTGTCGATCAGCAGCCGAAGCCCCGACCTGAGGACGGCGTGGTCGTCGGCCACCAGGATCCGCAGCTTGCCGTTCACCGGAGGCGACGCCTCGCGGCGCGGCGCGGGCGGGACGCCGCGCTCCCGCCGCCCCCGAGCGGCAGCGCCACCGCGACGGAGGTGCCCCGGCCGGGAACCGACTCGATGCTGGCGGTGCCGC
>CAVSQA010000010.1:0-48278 GCA_963729955.1 uncultured Gemmatimonadales bacterium | reverse complement strand
AGGTGGTGGGTCTGGCGGGCGGCGAGCAGCTGCTCCCGACGATGGAGGCCGAGCACCCGCAGATCGTGCTGCTGGACATCCAGCTGCCGGGGGAAGACGGATTCCAGCTGCTGGAGAAGCTGAACGCCACCCTCGGGCCGGGGCATCCACCCGTGGTCGCGCTGACCGCCCACGCCATGAGCGGCGACCGGGAGAAGGCGCTGCGCGCCGGTTTCCGCGGCTATCTGACCAAGCCGATCGACGTCAGCTCGTTCGCCAGCTCAGTCGAGGCGTTCATCGGCGCCGAGTGACGGGCGGCGGCGACTACTCCACCCTGGCTGCGGTGCGCCGAGCGGTCGTCGGGTGCGAGCGCTGTCCGCGCCTCAGGCGCCACTGCCGTTCCGTGGCGCTGGTCAAGCGGCGCGCGTTCCTGGGCCAGGAGTACTGGGGCCGGCCGGTCCCGGGCTTCGGCGATCCGCGGGCCCGGCTCCTGGTGGTGGGACTCGCGCCGGCCGCGCACGGCGGCAACCGCACCGGCCGGATGTTCACCGGCGACGCGAGCGGTGACTGGCTCTACGAAGCGCTGCACCGCTTCGGCTTCGCGAATCAGCCGCGCTCCGTGTCACGGACCGACGGTCTGTCGCTCGCCGACTGCTACGTCACGGCGGCGGTGCGCTGCGCCCCGCCCGGCAACCGGCCGACGCCCGCGGAGACCGAGGCCTGCCGGCCCTACCTCGTCGCCGAGCTCGCGCTCCTCCCGCGCGTCGTGGTCGTCGTCACCCTGGGCCACTTCGCGCACCACGCCTGGCTCGTGGCCTCGGGCTGGGCCGGACGGCTGCCCGCCGGCCGCCGGCCGCGCTTCGCCCACGGCGCGCGGACGCGGTTCCCCGACGGCACCCTGTGCATCGCGTCGTACCATCCGAGCCAGCGCAACACCAACACGGGACTGCTGACGCGCTCGATGTTCCACCGCGTCTTCGCGGGGGCCCGAAGCGCGCTGCAGCACGCCGGGCCATGACGCGGCGCTGGCTGCTCCCCGCCCTGGCGTTCCTGATCGCCGGTGTCTGCCTGTTCGGAAGGCTGGGCTCGCTGCCGCTCATCCAGCCCGACGAGGGCCGGAACGCCGAGGTGGCGCGCGAGATGAAGGACGCCGGCGCGTGGCTGGTCCCGACCTACGACGGCCTCCCGTACCTCGACAAGCCCGCGGCCTATTTCCGGCTGGTCGCGCTCTCGATGTCGGTCTTCGGCGAGAACGAGACCGCGGCGCGCCTGCCGACGGCGCTCGCCGCGCTGGCGCTGCTGGCCCTGGTCTACGGCTTCTGCCGCCGCGCCTATGGGGAGCGGGCCGCCGCGCTCGCCGTGTTGGTGGTCGGCACGACGCCCCTGGTGGTCGCTTTCGCCCGGATCGTCATCTTCGACATGGTGCTCGCGCTGTTCGTGGTGGCGGCGATCCTCGCCGGCTACCACGCGGAGGAGACCGATGGCGCCAGGCGCGCCCGGTGGTACGTGGCCGGCGCAGTCATGGCGGCCGTGGCCGTCCTGGTCAAGGGACCGGTGGGCATCCTGCTGCCGCTGCTCGTCCTGATCGCCTTCGACCTGTTCGACCACAATCGCGCGGCAATCCGGAGACTGTTCGCGCCCGCCAACCAGCTGGTCTTCCTGGCGATCGTGCTGCCCTGGTTCTTCGGCGTGGCGGCGCTCCGGCACGACTTCCCGTACTACGGACTGGTGGAGGAGTCGCTGCACCGTTTCACCACGCCCGCCTTCCACCGCACGGCGCCGGTCTGGTACTACGTGCCCGTGGTCGCGGCCGTCTTGTTTCCCTGGAGCGTGCTGCTCCCCGAGTCGGTGGCCGCCGCGTGGCGCGCCCGCGCGCGGTGGACCCGGGCCGATCGCCTGCTGATCGCGTGGTCCGTGGTCGTGGTGCTGTTCTTCTCCGTCTCCCAGTCCAAGCTCCCCGGCTACGTGCTCACCGCCGTGGTGGCGCTCGGGATGCTCACGGCGCGCGTGGTCGACCTGGCCGTCGCACACCCGGACGGTCGCGCCCGCCGGCTGGTGATGCGCGGGGCGCTGGCGCTGGCGGTGATCGCGGCGGCCGCCGCCGCCCTGCTCGCGGCGGGCCGCTCCACGCCGGGCGGGCTCCCGGCGCTGCTCCATGTGCCCGGCGGTGACCTGGAGCGGCTGGGCCCGGCCACGGGGCCCCTGCTGTGGTCGATGGTCGCCCTGGCCGCGGTCGCGGCCGTGAGCCGCTGGCGCCGCGACCTCACCCTGGCCTGCGCCGCCTTCGCGCTCCCACCGCTGTTGCTGCTGACCGCGGGGTTCGCGGGCGCGCGCGCCTACGCCGAGGCGGACTCGGCCCGCTCGCTCGCGCGCGCCATGCCGCCCGTCCCCGCCTCGACCGAGCTGGCGTGCCTGGAGTGTCTGCCCAACGGCCTGCCGTTCTACCTCCGGCGGACGATCACGCTGATCACCCGCGACGGCAGCGAAACCACGAGCAACTATGTGACCTTCCTCCTGCGCCGCACCGCGGCCTGGCCCGGCGGCGTGGTCCGCCGCTCGGAGCTCGGCCGCTGGCTCGCCTGGCGAAGTCACGCGGTGTTGCTGCTCGCCGACGAGCGCCGGCAGCCGGCGCTCGACTCGATCGCGGCGCTCGCGCTGGCGGTCGTGGCCCCGGTCGCGCCGGGGTGGTGGGCCGCGCTCCTCCCCGCGCCGCCGGGTCCCTGAGATGTGCGGCGTGTGCGGCGTGATGTCGCTGGCCCGCGGCGCCGACGACGCCGCGGCCCGGGAGCGGACGGTCGCGGCGATGCTCGACGCCCTGGCGCATCGCGGCCCCGACGACCGGGGCATGAAGAGCGCGGGCGCGGCCACCCTCGGCGCGACGCGGTTGGCCATTCGCGGCCTCGCCAGCGGCCAGCAGCCCCTCATCGACGCCTCCTCGGGCGTGGTGGCCGTCTGCAACGGCGAGATCGACAACTACGTCGAGCTGCGCGGGTTCCTGCGCGGGCGAGGGCGCGAGCCGGGCCTCGAGACCGACATCGCCGTCATTCCGGGTCTCTACCTGGAGCTGGGCGAGGCGTTCGTGGAGCGGCTGGTCGGCGCCTTCGCGATCGCCGTCTGGGATCCGCGCCGCGCGCGGTTGCTGCTGGCGCGCGACCGGGCCGGCGAGCGTCCCCTGTTCTTCGCCGCGGAGCCGGAGCAGGTGCGCTTCGCGACCGAGATCGCCGCCCTCGCCACCGAGCCGGCGCAGCGACTGACCATCGATCCCGCCGCCCTCCGCTCGTTCCTCCGCTTCGGCTACTTCCGCTCGCCCGCGTCGCCCTTCCTCGAGGCGCGCAAGGTCGGTCCCGCGGAGCTGGTGACGATCGACGGGAGCGGGGTCCGGCGGCGGCGCTACTGGCGCTGGAGCATCGGCACCGCACCCCAGGAGCCGCCGTCCCGGAAGGCCTTCGACGAGGTGTTCCGTCAGGCGGTCCGCCGGCAGAGCGAAGTGGACGTCCGGTACGGCGCCTTCCTGAGCGGCGGGATCGATTCCTCGCTCGTGGCCGCGGTGGCGCGGCGCGAGCGCCCCGACTACCCGCTCAAGGCCTTCACCCTGCGTTTCCAGGAGCATTCCTACGACGAAGGCCTCTTCGCCCAACGCATCGCGGCCCAGCTCGGGATCGAGTGCGACGCCGTGTGGGTGAAGCCGGAGGCGTTTCCGCCCGTCCTGGCGGAGCTGATCGCCCACGCCGGGGAGCCGCTCGCCGATCCCGCCTGGGTTCCCACCGCCCTCCTCGCCCGGCGCGCCGCCGAGGAGGTGAAGGTCGCGCTGGTGGGCGAGGGGGGCGACGAATTGTTCGGCGGCTACCCTACGTACATCGGCGCCTTGATCTCCGAGCGTTACGCGAGGCTTCCCTCCGTAGTCAAGGGGATATGCCGGCGGCTCGTGGAGGCTTGGCCGCCGAGCGACAAAAAAGTCAGCATCTCGTTTCTACTCAAGAAGTTCGTCGCCGCCGCGGAGCTCGATGGGATGCGGCGGCACGAGGACTGGACGTCGAACGTGGCGCCTACCCTCCTGGCTCGTCTCGGTGTGAGTGAGCCGCCGACATCGGCGGAAGCGGCGCCCGGCATGGCCTTGCTCGACGCCGTGCAGCGTCACGACCTCGAGACCTCCCTCGCCGAGGGACTGCTGACGAAGGCGGATCGGGCGAGCATGAACTCCGCCCTGGAGCTGCGCGCGCCCTTCCTGGACCGGGAGGTCATCGGCTTCGCGGCGACGCTCCCCGCGGCGGCGCGGGTGCGGGGGGTGACCACCAAGGTGTTCCTCAAGCGATACGCGTCGGCCTATCTGCCCCGCGGCATCGTCCAGCGCCGCAAGCGCGGGCTGTCCGTGCCGCTGAGCGGCTGGCTGCGCGGGCCTCTGTACGAGTGGGCGGCCGAGCGCGTGGGTTCCACGCGCCTGGCCGTGGCGGGCGTCGAGCGCGGGGCGGCGCTGGCCCTGCTGAGCGAGCATCGCTCCCGCAAGGCGGATCATGCCCGGGCACTGTGGACGCTCATCGTGCTCGGTGAATGGCTCGAGTGGGCGGGGCGCAGGCAATCTTCCCCGCCTTGACCGGCATCTCGGAGCGCCCGCCGATGATACGGAGCTTCCTCAGCGAACTCGACCGGAGCCGGCCCGCCCGGCGGTTCCGGCCGCCCCTCGGCCGCGCGGCCGGCACGCGGCGTCCCCCATCTGGGGGCAGGTGCGCGACGCCGCGGGCCTCCGGCGGCCCGATCAGGCTCTGGAGCCTGTCGCTGGTTGCCGGCGTGGCGCTGGCGGCGCCTGCGAGCGCCAGCGCGCAGCAGGACACGAGCGCCACGCGGAGCGACACCGCGCACGTGTCCTACCGCACCGAGGACATCGTGTTCGTCACCGCCGGACGCCGATCGGGCATCGCGGTGGGCGACACCCTGGAGCTGCTGGGGAGCGCCGGCGACGTCGCGGCGCGCGCGGTCGTGATGAGCGTGGCGGATCGCACCTCGAGCGCCACCTTGATCGCCCCCGCCACGGGCGTCGCCGTCGGACAGACCGTCCGGTTCACCCGCCACGCGCCGCCCGTTCAGACGGCCGCCGCGCCGCCGCCCGCAGCCGATACCGGCGTGGCGGCAGGGGTCCCGGCTCCGGCGGCCGCGGCCGCAGCGCCGCCGGCCCCCGATACCGCGGTGGCGATCGCCGCTCCGGCCCGGGTGCCCGTGGCGCCTCCGCTGCCCCGCCGCGGGGTCTATGCGCGGTGGCGCGGGAGTCTCCAGCTCGACCAGAGCGCCAGCTCCTCGGGTGGCCAGCAATCGCTCACGACCTACCAGACGACCGCCGGACTCGCGTTGAGCGGGCCCCTGGCCTCGTGGCTGTCGTTCGCGACCCGCACCACGACCCGGTTCCGCAGCGGCTCCACCGAGCTGGCGACCCTGGGGCTCACGGGCAACTCGACGATCGTCTACCAGCTCGAGGCGCGCATCGCGCCGGCCGGCTCCTGGTGGAACCTCTCCCTCGGCCGCTTCGTGCCCCCCGACGCGCCGGGGCTGGGATTCCTGGATGGCGCCCGCCTCGAGGTGCAGCCGGCCGCGAGCCAGCGCATCGGCGTGCTGGCCGGCTACGCGCCCGACGTCTTCACGATGGACCCTTCGAGTCAGGTGGCGCGCGCCGGCGCGTATTGGGGCTTCACCGGCCGCGCGCTCAGCGGCTCGCTGAGCGGAGCCGCGGAATACCAGCAGCGGCAGGTCCGGCGCACCTGGTTTTCCGGCCAGGCCTTCTGGACACCCGGCGCGGGCACGTCGTTCTCGGTGCTGGCCGACGTGGATCGCGGCGCCGGCTGGGAGAACTTCCGCGGCTTGCGCCTCACCGACCTGTCGGCCGGCGTGCACACCGTCCTGCCGCTGGGCTTCCGCGTGGGCGTGACCTACGAGTCGCAGCAGGCGCTCGAGCTGTTCTCGATGCTCGTGTTGGGCGACACGTTCCCGCTTCCGGGGCGGCTCACGGCCTACACCGCCTCCCTGGGGCACGATCTGCTGGGCTCGGCGGTGGAGGTATCGGCGGGCTACCTGAAGCGCACCACCGACCCCAATCCCACGTACCGCGGGACGTTGACGCTGTTCAGCCGGCACTTCATGTTCGTCGCGATGGGCCAGCACAGCGACCTGTTCGACTTCGGCTCGCTGGTGGCGCGGCTGCCGATGCCGCTGGGCAACTCGCCGCTCACGGCGGCCCTGGGGTTCTCCTCGAGCGCGGTGCGCACGCCTGGAGGCGCCGAGACGATCTGGCGCTACGGGGTCGAGCCGGACCTCGGCTACCGGATCGGCGGCGGCTTCTACGCTTCGGTGAGCGGAGACATCGGCAGGTACGCGGGCCTCTCGAGCACGTACCTTCGCGCGGGAGTTTCGTATCAGCTCTGGTAAGCCGGCGGCCGCCGCCGCGCGAGCCGCCGTCGACGTGTCGCGCCACCTGGATCGGCTGATCCTGGCGGTGGGCGTCGTGTCCGCCGCGGCCGGCGGGATGTTCCTCGCCCGGAGCGCGGGCTACTACGCGCTCCCGCTGTGGGATCGGCCCGACTCGCCGCTCCACCAGACCTTGCGGCCGTCAGGCAGCCTGGGGCATCCCTTCGCCTGGGTGGGCGCGGCGCTGATGCTGGGGGGCGTGCTCCTCTATTCGGGCCGCAAGCGCCTCGGCCTGATGCGCGGTCGCGGGCCCATGCGCACCTGGCTCAACCTGCACATCTACCTGTGCCTCGGCGGGCCCTTCCTGGTCGCGCTCCACACGGCGGGAAAGCTGCGGGGGCTGGGCGTCTACTCGTTCTGGTCCATGGTGGTCGTGGCCGCGAGCGGGATCATCGGCCGCTGGATCTACCAGCAGTTCCCGCGGACCATCAAGGGCGAGCTGATGTCGCTCGAGCAGATCCGCGGTGAGCAGGCCGAGCGGCGCGAGCGCCTGGCCAGCGAATTCCGGCTCGCGCCGGCGCACCTGGCCGCCATCGACGCCCTCACCAAGCGCAGCGTGGACCGGGTCGGCCCTGGCGGCGGCCTGGGGGCGTTGCCGCGGCTGCTGGTGGACGACCTCGCCCGTCCGTTCCGCGTGGCGAAGCTGCATCGACGCCTGCGGCGGGAGCGGCACCTCGCGCGCCGCGAGGCGCGGGCGATCTTCGACTTGATCGGCCGGCAGGTGGCGACGGCACGGAAGGTGGCGTTCCTCGACACCTTCCGCAGCCTGTTCGGCTATTGGCACGTGGTGCACCTGGTGTTCTTCGCCGCGATGCTCATGCTGCTGGTCCTGCACGTGGGGTCCGAGGTGTTCTTCGGTGTTCCGCTGGTCGGGACGTGAAGGGTGCGGCGGCAGCTGCCGGGGCGGCGCTCCTCCTGATGGTGGTGGCGGCGCCGCCGGCCAGGGCCCAGGGCCTCGCGTCGCCGGGCCCGCTCTCGGCCGCGCACGCGAAGCTGGACGACCTGGCGCACTGCCTCGACTGCCACGACGCGGGCCGGCAGCTCACCGGAACCAAGTGCCTGGCGTGTCACACGTCGCTCGCGCGGGAGATCCGCGCCGATCAGGGCTACCACGCCGTGGCGACGCGCCACGGCACCGCGCTGGCCTGCCGCTCGTGCCACAGCGAGCACAATGGGCGTCCGTTCCAGCTGGTGAAGTGGACCGGCGCGGGCGGGCGGGACGGCTTCGACCACCGGCAGACCGGCTGGGCGCTGGCGGGTGCGCACGCCAAGCTGCGCTGCTCGGAGTGTCACCGGGCGGCGCTGGTCACCGAGGCGTCCGTGCGCAGTGACGCGTCGCTGGCGGTGGCGCGCACCTACCTCGGCCTCGGCACGACCTGCGCGGCCTGCCATCTCGACGAGCACCGGGGCCGGGTCAGCCGGCAGTGCGAGGACTGTCACGTGGTGGACGCGTGGAAGCCGGCGCCGCGGTTCGATCATGGGCGCACCAGGTTCCCGCTCACCGGCCTGCACGCGAACGTGGCGTGCAACCAGTGCCACCGGGTCCGCAGCGAGCTGGCGACCGGCCCCGGCGGCTCGACCGACACGTCGTTCGTGGACTTCCGGGCCAGCAAGGACGACTGGGCGTCCGGCTGCGCCGGCTGCCATCCGTCACCGCACCGCGAAGCGTCGCGCGTGGGCTCCTGCGAGAAGTGCCACGTGACGGGCGGATGGTTCGTCCTGGCCGCCTCGGAGCGCCGCTTCGACCACACCGCGGTCGGCTTCCCGCTCCACGGCGCGCACGCCACCGCGCGCTGCGAGAGCTGCCACCTCTCGTCCGCTCGCGCGCCGCTCCCGCCACGCGTGGAGCTGGTGCGCGACAACTTCACCCGGCCGATGGCCAGACTGAAGATGGTGTTCGACCGGTGCGACGCCTGCCACGCCGACGTACACCAGGGCGAACTGTCGCCCGCCGCCGACGCCCAGGACTGCTCGGCGTGCCACAACGAGACCCGGTTCACGCCGACGCGGTTCTCGCTGGCCGCGCACGACAGCCTCCCGTTCCCGCTGACGGGCGCGCACCGCGCGACGCCGTGCGGGGCGTGTCACCCGCTGCTGCCGGGCGCCGACGCGGGCTCCGGCCACATCCGCTTTTCAGGTGCGCTGAACTGCGCCTCGTGCCATCGCGATCCCCACGAGGGGCAGTTCGCCGGCCGCCACGTGCCCGGCACCCGCGCCTCGGCGGCCAGCGAGGCGAACGTGGCCGCGACCTGCACGCCGTGCCACGACACGGAGACCTGGGAGCCGACCGGCTTCAATCACGACTCCACGCGCTACCCGCTCACCGGCGCGCATCGCACGCTGGCGTGCGAGAGGTGCCATCGGCCGGCCGGCCGCGGCCAGCCCGTGCGCTTCTGCGCGCTGCCGACGACCTGCGAGGCCGCGGCCTGCCACCCCGACCCGCACGGCGGGCAGTTCGCCGGCCGGCGGGTGCCGGGCGCGACCCGGGCGGCAGCGGTGCCGAGGCCCGGGCGGACGGCCTGCGTGTCGTGCCACGACGACACCGCCTGGAAGACGGTCGCCTTCGACCACGACTCCACGCGCTACCCGCTGCGCGGCGCGCACCGCGCCCTGGCCTGCGGCAAGTGCCACACGCCGGCCGCCGCCGGCCTCCCGGCCCGGTTCACCGGCCTCGGCACCACCTGCAACGCCTCGGGGTGCCACCGCGATCCGCACGCCGGCCAGTTCGCGAACCGGGCGCGCGGCAGCGCGTGCACCTCGTGCCACACCGAGGCCGCGTGGGCCACGCTGGTCTTCGACCACACGCGCGACACCGACTACCCGCTCGACGGCGCGCACCGGAACCTGAAGTGCGTGGCCTGCCACCGGCCGCAGGGCGACCCGCCGGTGGTGCAGTACCGGCCGCTCCCGCATCGCTGCGAGGACTGCCACGCTCCGGCCAACGGAGGGCGGACCCTGTGAAGACCCCTACCCTTGCCCTCGTCGTCGCCGCCGCAGCGCTGGCCCTCGCGCTTGCCGCGGCTCCACGCGCCGTGTCCGCCCAGGAAGTCCAGGAAACGGTGGCCAACCCGCACGTCAACCTGCACGGGCTGGTGTGCACCGCATGCCACACCACGAGCAACTGGCACGACGTGGAGTTCGATCACCGCAAGGCCGGGACGCCGCTCAGGGGCCAGCACGCCGTGGCGCCGTGCTCCGGCTGCCACAACCTGCGCGACTTCCACACGGTGGCGAAGGAGTGCAAGACCTGCCACGAGGATCCGCACCGGGGCGACGCCGGCCAGCGGTGCGAGCAGTGTCACAGCGAGGCGTCCTGGCACCAGGTGAGCGCCCGCGACGCGCACGCGCGGACCAGGCTCCCCGAGCTCGGCGTGCACGCGTCACTGAGATGCGCGGACTGCCATCGCCAGGCGGCGTTCCAGCAGTTCAGCGGCGCCGTCACGCCGTGCGTGACCTGCCACCTGGCCACCTTCCAGGCCACCACCAACCCGTCGCACGCCTCACTCGGCTTCTCCCAGCAGTGCGAGGCCTGCCACCAGCTCGCGACCTGGAACTTCGCCCTGTACCAGCAGCACGACGCCATCTTCGCGATCTACAGCGGCGCCCACGCCGGGGTGTGGCGCAACTGCGCCTCGTGCCATACCAGCGCGACCGACTTCAGCGTGTTCTCCTGCACGACCTGCCACGGGCAGACGCGGACGGACGCCCAGCACCAGGGGATGGGCGCGGCGTACAGCTACGCCTCGTCGGCGTGCCTGATGTGCCATCCCACCGGGAGCCGAGGCAGCTTCGCGCAGCACGACGCGGTGTTCCCGATCTTCAGCGGCGCACACCAGGGCACCTGGACCAGCTGCACGGCGTGCCATCCGTCGGCCACGTCCTCGCAGGTCTTCACCTGCATGTCGAGCGGGTGCCATCCGCAGGCCAGTACGGATCCGGTCCACAGCGGCATCGCGGGCTACGCGTACACGGCGACCCAGTGCCTCTCGTGCCACCCGACCGGCGCCCAAGGCACCTTCACCCAGCACGACGCGCTGTTCCCGATCTACAGCGGGAGTCACAAGGGAACGTGGTCGACCTGCACGGCGTGTCACCCCACGGCGGGGACGCCGAGCGTGTTCACCTGCATGTCGAGCGGCTGCCACGTCCAGTCCGCCACGGACCCGATCCACGCCGGCATCTCGGGATACTCATACACGGCGACGCAGTGCCTCTCCTGCCATCCGACCGGCCAGCCGGCAACCTTCACGCAGCACGACGCGCTGTACTTCCCGATCTACAGCGGCACCCACGCCGGCACGTGGTCGGCCTGCACGGCCTGCCACTCGACGGCCGGCTCGCCCAACGTCTACACCTGCATGTCGAGCGGCTGTCACGCGCAGGCGGCGACGGACCCGATCCACACCGGCATCACGGGCTACTCGTACACGGCGACGCAGTGCCTCTCCTGCCATCCGACCGGCACCCAGGCGAGCTTCACGCAGCACGACGCCCTCTACTTCCCGATCTACAGCGGCACCCACGCCGGCACGTGGTCGGCCTGCACGGCGTGCCACCCGACGGCCGGCTCGCCCAACGTCTACACGTGCATGTCGAGCGGCTGCCACGCGCAGGCGGCGACCGACCCGATCCACACCGGCATCACGGGCTACTCGTACACGGCGACCCAGTGCCTCTCCTGCCATCCGACCGGCACCCAGGCGAGCTTCACGCAGCACGACGCCCTGTACTTCCCGATCTACAGCGGCAGCCACGCCGGCACGTGGTCGGCTTGCACGGCGTGTCACCCGACGGCCGGCTCGCCCAACGTCTACACGTGCATGTCGAGCGGCTGTCACGCGCAGGCCGCCACCGACCCGATCCACGCCGGCATCACGGGCTACTCGTACACGGCGACCCAGTGCCTCTCCTGCCACCCGACGGGCCTGCAGGCGAGCTTCACGCAGCACGACGCTCTGTACTTCCCGATCTACAGCGGGACTCACGCCGGCCGGTGGTCGGCCTGCACGGACTGCCACCAGACCGTGGGCTCGCCCAGCGTGTTTACCTGCATGTCGGGGAGCTGCCACCCGCAGGCGCAGACGACCAGCAACCACGGCGGCGTGAGCGGTTACTCGTACACGGCCGCCGCGTGCTACTCGTGTCACCCGAGGGGATCGGGCGGCTAGGACGGACGGCTAGGCGGAGCGCAGGATGGGGGTGCCGAACTTGGTCTCGAGATCCACCCCGCACTGCTTGAGGAGCGCGTAGGGCGGCACCCCGCCCGCCAGCACGAACACGAAGTCGTTCTCGCGCTCGGCCGGCTGGCCCGCCACGTCGAGGTGCACGCGGTCGGCCGCGATGGCCGTGACACGGGCCTCCCGCAGGATCTCGAGCATCCGCTCCTTCTCGAGCAGCAGCACGCGCTGGACGAGCGCGGCCCGCGCCCCGGAGAACTCCGAGCGCCGGTGGCACAGCGTCACGCGGGAGCGCGGCCGCTCGGCGAGCGCCATCGCGGCCTCCAGCGCCGAGCTGCCGCCGCCCACCACCAGGACCCGCTGCCCCGCGTACGATTCCGGCTCGATGAGCCGGTACGCCACCTTGGGGAGGTCCTCTCCCGGCACCTCCAGCCGGCGCGGCGTGCCCCGGCGCCCCAGGGCCAGGATCACGTGCGCCGCCGCGATCGGCCCGGCCGACGTGTGAGCGACGAAGACGCCGTCCTGTTGCTCCACCGTCTCCAGCCGGACCCCCTCCTCGACCGTGATCCCCTTCTTCCTCAGCGTCTGCAGCCAGAACTCGAGCAGCGGCTCCTTCTCCACCTCGCGGAAGGGCATCTGGCCGACGCCGGGCAGGTCCACCGGGTGGGTCATCACGAGCTTCTTGCGGGGATAGTGCAGGATGGAGCCGCCCAGCGTCTCCTGCTCGATGATCCGGGCCTTGAGACGGCGCTGCTGCGCCACCAGCGCCGCAGAGAGTCCGGCGGGACCGGCCCCGACGATGAGGAGATCGAGGACCGAGCCCCGCCGCGATTCCGCCGCCAGGTGCTGGACGGCCTGGGTGGCCTGCCAGACGGCGTTGCGGATCAGTCCCATCCCGCCCAGCTCCCCGACCACGTAGAGGCCCGGGACGTTGGTCTCGAAGTACTCGCTGAGGCGGGGGATTTCGGCGCCGCGCTTCTCGTTCCCGATGACCAGGGTGATGGCGCCCACGGGGCAGACGCGCTCGCAGATGCCGTGGCCGACGCACTCCACCGCGTGCGCGACGACGGCTTTGTTGCGGATCGTGGTGAGGACGTCCTGCTCCGGGCAGCCCTTCACGCACTCGCCGCAGCCGATGCACAGGCCTTCGTCGATGCGGGGATGCAGCGAAGCGGTCTCGTGGCTCCCCAGGGTGCGCGCCTCGGCGACCAGCGCCTTGGCCCTCCGGTCCTTGCGTACCTGGTACACGACGATCGGCAGCGTGGCGGCCAGGACCAAGGCCACGACGACGAGCACGGCGACGCGTGTCGAGGGACATGTGTCGAGAGAAGATAGCGCCCGAGGGGCCGGCGTAACGGGCGTCGAGGCCGGAAGGCACCTCGCGCCGCGTGGCCGGCTACCCTCGCACCTGCACGATGGCCAGGTGCTTGCGGACGAAGCCGACGACGCAGCGGTCGAACCGGTGCGCGCGCGCGAAAGTCTCGACCGCCTCGTACACGGGCGCGCGATGCGCCGGCGTGGCCTCCGGCATCGGCCGCGCCGCGATCCACGTCGTGCACCGCTATGAGCCCGCCCCGACGCACCATCGGCAGTCCGTTCTCCAGGTCCGCGAGGGCCCCCTCGTAGGTGTGGCCCGCATCCACCAGGTAGATGTCGAAGTACCCCGGATGCTCCGGATGGAGCCGCGGCAGCACCGTCGCCGAGTCGCCGCGATGGAAGGTGACTCGATCGAGTGAGAGGCCCACCTGCTCGACGTTCCGCCCGGTCATCGCGGGGTACACGCCGGCGTTGTAGGAGTCGTCGTCCACGCACACCAGCCGGACCTCGGCCCCTTCCCCGGCGGCCTCCGCCAGGGCGCGCGCCCAGCCGGTGGTCGTGCCGCCGCCGCTGGAGCCGACCTCGAGAATCCGCCGCGCGCCGGTTCCGCGGGCCAGTGCGTAGCAGAACCGGGCGTAGCGGGGGTGATCGTGCTCGCGGCGCCGCCACTGGGGCGGCAGCTCGAAGCCCGGGGACAGATCGAACGGCGCCGCGAGAAACGTCTCCAAGACCTGCGCCGGGAGCTTCAGCTCTCCCCAGACCTTACGCACGCCCCAGGCGCGCAGGTACCAGTTCTCGAACGGCGGCCTCAGCAGCACGGCCGCTACTCGACCGGCCGGGGCGGCCGCAGCTCGGAGCTGGTCGGGACGACCGCCGGCTGACGGGCCGCCTCGCAGCGCCGCGTTGACGTCAGGGAGGCCGGTGCGCAACGCCTCCTCGACGGCGAGCAGCGAGCGCTGGACGTCGGGCGCGAAGAGCCCGAACACGTCGTACGACGGCTGCGTCGGCCGGGCGTCGATGCCGCCGACCACACCGGCCAGGGCGCTGATCCGCTCCACCGGGCGCGACGGGTAGACCAGAGCGTCCTCGTCCGCCTGGAGCCGCACCTGATACACCGAATCCTCCAGCGCGGCGAGGCGGCTCACCAGCGCCTCGGCGCGGCTCCGCGCGGGCGCGTCGGCGGCCAGCGCGTGCATCCGGTCCTCCAGCTGCGACCGAACGCTCCTCAGCCGGATGACGGTGGTGGTCACGGCGTTGACCGTGTCACGAATCCGTTCGAGCAAAGCGAACTGCTCCCGCAGCTCCGCGGGCGTCACCCGCGAGCGCGGATCCACCTTGAGGCGGAAGCGCTGCTCGTAGCTCCGTCCGCCGACTTCCAGGCGCACGCGGTAGCGGCCCGGCAGCGCGACCGGCCCGTCCGTCCCGATGTCCGACATGCCCCAGAACACCGCCGGCCCAGGGTAGCGCAGGTTCCACGCGAACCGGTTGAGTCCCGCCTTGTCCGGCACGCGCGGCGGCGCGGGCGGCCGGTGCGGCCAGGGCTTGTCCTCGTCCTTGGTCGTGTCGCCGAGGACGCTGTCCACGCGCACGCTGTCGAGGCCAGCCCGGGTGAGGCTGTCCCGCCGCGCCTTGAGGGCCGCGGCGGCCCCCGACGAGTCGGCGGCGGTGAGCGAATCCTGACGGCTGCTGAAGCTGCGGATCACCCGGCCCGCGGAATCCAGGATGGTGAGGGTCACCTCCCGTCCGGCCGCCTTCAGCCAGTAGTGGATGATCGCGCCGCTCGCGGGATTCTTCCCCACCGGGTGCGCCTCGGAGCCGGCACCGGAGCCCCCCCAATCCACGCGGTACGGATCGCGCAGCGGGAAGAGGTGCGCGTCCTCCTCGACCACCGCCGGCGAGAGCGACTCGAGCGGCGTGATGTCGTCGAGGATCCAGAACGAGCGTCCGTGC
Organism: uncultured Gemmatimonadales bacterium; assembly: GCA_963729955.1. Lineage (GTDB taxonomy): Bacteria > Gemmatimonadota > Gemmatimonadetes > Gemmatimonadales > JACORV01 > Fen-1245. Next base: position 33,405 of record CAVSQA010000010.1, on the reverse strand, counting down.
GTGGCGGCGATCAGGTCGCCGTCCCTGATGGCGAGGTCGTGCACCGGGACGATCGGCAGGTTGCGCCGCAACGTCTGCCAGTGGCCGCCGTCATCGAACGACACCCAGACGCCGCGCTCGGTACCGGCGAACAGCAGCCCCCGCTTCCCCGGATCCTCGCGCACCACGCGCACGAACTCGGCGCCCGGGATGCCCTCGACGATCCGGCTCCAGGTGCGGCCGTAGTCCGTCCGTCTTGAGGATGATGGGCGACGGGTCCTCGAGCTGGTAGCGGTTGGCCGCGACGTACGCGGTGCCCGGCGCGAAGTGGGAGGCCTCGATGATCGAGATGCGCGTGAACGCGGGCAGATCGCGCGGCGTGACGTCGGTCCAGCTGCGCCCGCCGTCCCGCGTGAGGTGGATGAGCCCGTCGTCGGACCCGGCCCAGATGATGCCCGCGCACGCAGCGGCGACTCGGCGAGGGCGAAGATCGTGCCGTAGTACTCCGCCGTCGTCTGGTCGAGCGTGATCGGCCCGCCGGAGGGCCCGAGCGTACGGGGGTCGTGCCGGGTGAGGTCCGGCGAGATCGCGGTCCAGCTCTGGCCGCCGTTCGTGGTCTTGAACAGCACGTTGGCGCCGGCATAGAGGGTGTTCGGATCGTGCGGGGAAATCAGCAGCGGCGCGGTCCACTGGAACCGGTACTTCCCCTCCGCGGCCGGATGGCCGTCCGGGCTGTCGGGCCACGGGCTGATCATGCGCCAGAAGCCGGTGCGGTGGTCCACCCGCGCCAGGAAGCCGCTGTTGTCGCCCGCCGTAGGTGATGTCGGCCGTGTCCGGGCGGGCCTGGATGTAGCCCGACTCGCCCGACACGTCGTACCACTGGGCGCGCGTGATGCCGCCCGGCCAACGGCTCGGGCCGCACACGCCGCTGTTGTCCTGCTGCGCGCCGCACACGCGGTAGGGGAAATGATTCGTCGTGGTGACGTGGTAGAACTGCGCGGTCGCGTAGTCCTGGTCGGTCCACGTCTTCCCGCCGTTGGTGGACACGTTCGACCCGCCGTCGTTCGACTCGATCAGGCGCTGCGGGTCGTTGGGCGCGATCCACAGGTCGTGGTTGTCACCGTGCGGATCGGGCAGATGGTCGAAGGTCCGCCCTCCGTCCCTGGAGCGGTAGAGCCCCGTGTTCACCGCCCACACCACGTTGCTGTCCCTGGGGTCGGCGAAGATGCGCATGTAGTACCAGGCCCGCTGGCGGAGCTTGTGGTCCCGGTTCACCCAGGTCCACGTGGCGCCGCCGTCGTCGGAGCGGTACACGCCGCCCGAATCGGCCTCGATGATCGCCCAGAGGCGCGACGGCTTCGCCGCCGAGACCGTGAGGCCGATGTTGCCCCACAGGCCACGCGGGAGCCCCGGGTTGCCCGTGAGCTCCGTCCAGTGCGCGCCGCCGTCGGTGGTCTTGAAGATGCCGCTGCCTCCGCCGCCGCTCGTCAGGCCCCAGGGCGTGCGCTGCACCTGCCAGAAGGCGGCGTACAGCACGTCCGGATTGGAGGGATCCATCGCCAGGTCTGAGACTCCGGCCGAGTCGCTCCGGTACAGCACCTGCGACCATGTCTTCCCGCCGTCGGTGGTCTTGTAGACGCCCCGCTCGTGGTTGGGTCCGAAGGCGTGGCCGAGCGCCGCCACGTAGGCGACGTCGGGGTTGGTGGGGTGCACCTGCGACCTTGGCGATCTGCTGGGTTTCGGCCAGCCCCAGGGCGGTCCAGGTCCGGCCGCCGTCGGTGGTGCGGAAGACGCCGTCACCGTGGGAGACGTTGCCGCGCAGCGGGTACTCGCCGGTGCCGACGTAGACGACGTCGGGATTCGAGTCGCTCACCGCGATCGCGCCGACCGTGCCGCCGAAGTACTTGTCGGTCGCCGGCAGCCAGGTGTTGCCGCCGTCGGTCGTCTTGAAGACCCCCCCGCCCGTGGTGCCCATCCAGTATTCGTCGTGGCGGGCAGCGGAGCCCGCCGCCGCGACCGCGCGCCCGCCGCGGAAGATCCCGATCTCCCGCCAGGTCAGCGCGCGAAACGCGGTCGAGTCGTAGGCGCCCTGTGCCCGCGCGGTCGGGGCGGCCAGCAGAGACGGCGAGCGGGCACAGCAACGCCAGGGCGGCACGGGAAACACGAGCGCGCACAAAGACCTCCGCGGCACGGTACGCTTGGGGCTCGGGGAGCAGCGTCGTTGGTGATCCAAGCACGGCGCGCCGGGTCTCCTCGGCCCGGCGCGCCTCCAACTTACCACGCATCCGTCGTTCGGGCGACGGTGCGCCCGCGGATCACGGATGGGCTGTCATCACGACCATGTCGTTGAGCCACATCTTCTGCGCGACCGGCGACCCGTCGCCGATGTACGGCAGCATCAGGAACTGGTTGAACTGCATGGTCGGGTGGGCGCCGGTCCGCAGATACAGGTGCCGGCGGTCAATGACCAGCTGGCCGTTGAACCAGTACTGCGCGATGCCGTCGGGCTGCCCGATGCCATTCACGATGGTGTTCAGCTTGAAGTACGCCTCGACCATGTTCCAGTTGTTCTTGTACCCGGTGCCCGGGTTGGGCAGGAAGACCGGCCCCGAACTCTGCCAGGCCTTGCCGTTCACCCACGTCGAGCCGTCCTGGTAACACGTGTACGCCGAGCTGTCCGCGTTTCCGTTGCAGCCGGATATCGCCCGGTTCTCCGTGACGTTCGTCAGGTCCTGGCCCGCCCGGCTCTGGTCGATGTTCATCCCGTCCTGCGACTCCAGGACGGCGATCCCGCCGTTCTGGTAGTTGTGCTCGATGTAGACGGTCAGGTGCGTGAAGGCCGGCCCGATGTACGGGTCATCCAGGTTCGTGTTGAACAGGAACTCATGCGGCTGGTACGTCTGCCCCGAGCCCACCCAGTTGGAGCTGTACTTCACCCAGTAGCGGAGGTACACCGCGTCGCTCGCCGTGAACAGGTGCCGGCCACCCACCGCCGGCGACGGCACGGTGGCCCCGGCCGGGAAGTCGATCTCCAGGGAGGCCGTGTCGCCCGGAATGTGGTCGGCCGTCGTGATGCTGGTGACGGCGCCCGGCAGATCGTACCAGCCGCGGGCGGCGAGGTTGGCGTCCTCGAACTTCTCAGCGAACAGGACCGTCGGGCCACCTCCGCCCCCCGAGGCGATCGTGACGGTCGACGTGTCGGCCAGCGTGCCGCTCTGCTGCTTGGCGATCACCCGGAAGGTCCCGGTGCTCGAGCCCGCGGTATAGAGCCCGCCGGTCGTGATCGTCCCGCCGGTGGCGCTGTAGGTTACCGAGGGCGCCGTCGTGCTGCCGTCACTCCAGGTCCCCGACACGGTGAACTGCTGCGTCGCGGCGGGAGCCAGCGTCACGGTATCGGGGCTCAGCACGAGCTTGGTCAGCGTCGGTGGCGGGGGCGTCGAGGAGCTGATGGTCACGGTCGAGGTGTCCGCCGCCGTGCCACCGGTCTGCCTGGCGATCACCCGGAAGGTCCCGGTCGTCGAGCCCGCGGTGTACAGCCCGCCCGTCGTGATGGTGCCGCCGGTCGCGCCGTAGGTCACGGTGGGCGTCGTCGAGCTGCCGTCACTCCAGGTTCCCGTCACGTTGAACTGCTTGGTCCCGGCCGGGGCGAGCGTCACCGTGTCCGGGCTCAGCACCAGCCCGGTCAGCGTCGGCGGCGGGAGCGAGGCGCTGATGGTCACGATCGAGGTGTCGGCCAGCGTACCGCCCTGCTCGATGGCGATCACGCGGAAGGTCCCGGACGTCGAACCCGCGGTGTAGAGGCCGGCCGCGGTGATCGTCCCGCCCGTCGCGCCGTAGGTCACCGTGGGCGCCGCCGTGCCACCGTCGCTCCAGGTTCCCGCCACGCTGAACTGCCTGGTCCCCGCCGGGGCCACCGCCACGGAATCCGGGGTCAGGATGACCTGAGTCAGGGTCGGCTGCTGTTGGGTGGGCGCTTCCGCTCGGGAGCCGGCGCACCCGAGTGCGATCGCCGTCAAGGTAAGTGCGATGAGAGGTCGCATAGGATCTCCCGGAAAGCGCGGGCGTTCCGGCCGAGGGGCCCTGTTTCCCGCTCCGTTGGTCAGTACGTGATTGGCGGCGGCCAGAGGCCGCCGGAGCGGCACGCGCGCGCGTGCCACCCCTCGGAAGACCCACGCCCGCTTGAAATGGTAACCTTCCCCCGACGACCGGACTAGGACGCGTACCGGCCAGTCTGGCGATGCGATGCCCGGGGCGGGACTCGAACCCGCACGAGGCACCCGCCGGCGCACCCTTGACGCGGAGCCTCTGCGTGAGCATGAGCACTTGCTAGGTGAACCGGAGATCAGGGCATATGCCCGCAGAGTACCGGATTGACCGGTCAAGGCATGTCGTCTACAGCCGCGCGTGGGGCGTCCTCACCGACCAGGACCTCGCGGACAATCGGGCCGCCCTCTTCGGGGACCCTGCCTTCGAGCCGGATCTGTCGCAGCTCTACGATTTCACCGACGTCACCGAGGTCAAGGTCACCTCGGGAGCCTTGCTCCGCCTGGCGCTGTCGTCCCGCTTTGCCCCGACCGTGCGGCGGGCCGTCGTCGTGTCGACCGACGAGGCCTTCGGCATGGCGCGCATGTACTCGATATTGAGCGGCCGCGAAGACCTGATCCAGGTCTTCCGCGACCGCGCGAGCGCCGTGCGGTGGCTCGACTCCGTGAACGCCTGAGGGCCAGCCCGCACGCGCGACTCACCGGGGGGTTGCCCGGGAGTCATCGGCGTCCCCTGACTCGACTGAGAGCGCCAGCGCGCAGGCTCCACGCTCGAGAACGGGCACAGCATAGACGCAATGGACCGAAAAACGAGAGGGCCGCGCGAAAGCGGCCCTCTGTTGTAACTCGTTGCGGTTGTTGCAGTGCCCGGGGCGGGACTCGAACCCGCACGGGGTCGCCCCCTGGGGATTTTAAGTCCCCTGCGTCTGCCATTTCGCCACCCGGGCCGAGAGCGGGAAACGGGACTCGAACCCGCGACCCCAACCTTGGCAAGGTTGTGCTCTACCAACTGAGCTATTCCCGCAATTGCGATTGAGAACGTAGGCTTCTCCGCCGCCCAGCGTCAAGCGCGGACGCCGCGCCATCATTGACAAAGCGGGTCGTGATCCGTAGCCTCTCCAGCTACTGTAACGCCTGCGTAACTTCGTCCGTTCCGTCAGTCCATCACGCTTGTCGGAGGCCACCATGCGGCGACGCGCCGTACTGTGTGCGGCTACACTGATAGCCGCGATCTCCATCGCGCCGAGCGCCCGGGCACAGGGATTTTCGGTGTACGAGCACGACGCCTGCATCATGGCAAGAGGGGCCGCGGGCGTGGCCGCGCCGTGCAGCCAGGCGAGCGCAATCTTCTTCAATCCTGCCGCGATTCTCGGCGGAGCGACTAGGTGGGACGCCCAGGCGGGCGTCACGCTCATCGCCCCGACCGGCAGCTACACCGACAGCGCGACCCGGGTACAGACCAAGCTCAACAACCGCGTCTTCCCCGTCCCGTCCGGCTACCTGACCTATCAGGTCACGCCGCGTCTGGCCGTGGGCCTCGGCGGATTCGCGCCGTACGGCCTGACCACGGACTGGCCGGTGACCTCGCCAGGCCGTTACATCGCCTACAAGACGAGCATCGCCAGCATCTACGTCCAGCCGACGGTTGCGTACGCCCTCACGCCTGGGATCCAGATCGGCGCCGGCGCGGACTACGTCCACTCCTCAGCCCAGGTGCACCGGCGCATTGACGCCTCGACTACTGGGATCCCTGGCACACCCCTCACGCTGGCGTCGCTCGGCGTTCCCACGGGGACCGACTTCGCCGACGCCCTGTTCGACGTCAGCGGCAACGGCTGGGGCTTCCACGTGGGCGTGCTGGTCAAAGCCACCGACCGGCTCAGCTTCGGGGCCCGCTACCTGAGCCGGGTGAAGATCAACTACACGGGCACGGCGAGCTTCAGTCAGGTCCCGACCGGCCTGACGCTGGCCGCGGGCAACCCCTTCGGGCTCCCCGGCGGGACGCCGGTCGACCTCGTGCTGGGAGCGGCCTTCCTTCCGGAGTCCCTGCTCTCGAAGCAGAGCGCGAGCACGTCGATCACGATGCCGGACCAGATCGTGGCCGGCCTGGCATACAAGGTCATGGACAACCTGACGGTGCTGGCCGACTGGCAGCACACCAACTGGTCGACCTTCAAGTCACTCGACCTCAACCTCGCCATCGCGCCCGGCATTTCCTCGCCCGAAAGCTACGGCAACACCGACGCGTACCGCGTGGGGCTCGACTGGCAGGCCACGCCGACGCTGGCGATCCGCGCCGGGGCGCTGCGGCACAACGGTGCGTCGCCGGATCAGTCGGTCACGCCGGTGCTCCCCGAAGGCAACCGGGTGGAGGCCACGCTGGGGATCGGCTTGAAGCTGATGCCTCGGCTCAGACTCGATCTGGCTTATCAGTACCTGCAGCAGCAGGACCGGCGGGGGCGGGTGCTGGATCCGCCTGCCGGCGTCGCACCCACGCCCACGCTGAACACCGGCCTCTACAGCTTCAAAGCGAACCTCTTCGGCGCCAGTCTGGCGCTGGGGTTTTAACCCATGGAGCCGCGTCCTATGCGCTTCTCACGATTCGCACTTGCCGCGCTGGCTCTGCCGCTCGTGGCCGGGTGCAGCAGCCTGGTGGATAACCAGAAGATGGGGCCGCTGGGGGTGCCGGCGGGCGGGGCGATGTTCGCCAACTACGTCGCCGTCGGCACGAGCATCAGCGCCGGCATTCAATCGGGCGGCATCAGTGATGCCTCGCAGCGGGCGGCGTTCCCCTACCTGCTGGCGCAGGCCATGGGGCTCAACCCGAATGCCAACTGGTTCTACCCCGGCTTCACCGCGCCCGGGTGCCCCCCGCCGTTCACGGACCCTCTGACGGACACGCGGGTGGGCGGCGGCGCGGACACGACCTGCAACCTGGTCAGCCCGCTGTCGATTCCGTCACGGCAAGCGTACTTCAACAACCTGGGCGTGCCGAGCATCCGCGCGGCGCAGGTGCTGAACATCAAGAACCTGGCGTATCCGGCGACGGACACGCTGTTCCTCGCGCAGTTCATCACCGGCAGCCGGAATCCGATCGACATCCTCATGGCCGCCAAGCCCACGTTCGTCACGCTGGAGATCGGCGCGAACGACGTGCTTGGAGCCGCGACGCACGGCGACGCCGCGCTGCTAACCCCGGTCGCGACGTTCGAGACGCAGTTCGCGGCCATCGCCGACAGCATCGACCTCACGGGCGCCAAGGTCGCGGTGACCAACATCCCGAATGTGACGGTGATCCCGCACTTCAGCGCCGGGGTCATCCTGTTCTGTCTCAGGTACGGCGGCGCGGAGTGCCCCGCGGCGGCCGGTCTGCCGCCCGCAACGTTGCCCTACAGCCTGGCGGCGTTCGCGGTCGACAGCAGCTGCCGGCTGAGCGCGTTCGGCGGCGTCGGCGACAGCATGCTGGTCACCTTCCCCGCCATCGCTCAGATCACCGGTACGCTGTCAGCGGGCGGAGCCGCGACGCTCAACTGCAGCACGGGGGTCGCGACCGTCAACCAGGGAGCAGGGTTCGTTCCTGCCGGCGCGGTGCTGACCAAGGCCACGACCATCGCCATCGTCACCAACGTCCTCACCCTCGACGCGTTCATCCAGCAACAGGCCACGACGCGTGGCTGGGCGCTGGTGGACTTCAACGGCCTCCTGGCGGCCAACTCCGCACAGATCCCGAAGTTCCCCCTGTTCACCGCCGGACCGCCGCCGAACGTCTCGTTCGGGCCGCTGTTCTCGCTCGACGGCATCCATCCGACGCCCGCGGGCCACAAGGCCGTCGCCGACGCGTTCGTCGCGGCGATCAACGCGAAGTTCAGCACGACGCTGACAGCGCCGTAAGGCTGGCTGGCGCATCTGCAGCGCATCGGGCGGTCGCCTCCGGGTGGCCGCCCGATGTGTTTCGTGTGCCTGTGACGTTACCCCCGCGAATGAGCCGGGATAGAATCGGAGGGTCCCAGCGAGCCGGGAGGCTCGGAGGACCCGATGAAGGCACCGCGGAAGTACACGGATGAGCAGATCGTCAGCATCCTGCAGGAGCACCAGGGTGGGGTGACGGCCAAGGAGATCATCCGGCGGCATGGGATCTCGCTCGACACCTTCTACCGCTGGAAGCGGAAGTACAGCGGGCTGGGCAAGGCGGAGCTGCAGCGGCTCAAAGCCCTCGAGGATGAGAACCGGCGGCTGAAGCGGATGGTGGCCGACCAGGCGCTGAACATCCAGGTCCTGAAGGACGCCTTGGGAAAAGAGTGGTGACGACGCAGCAGCGGCGCGCGGTCGTCACCGACGCGAGGACACGCCGCGCGGTGCCCGTGGCGCGGGCGTGTCGGTATCTGGGCGTCCACCGCGCCCTGGTGCGCTACACGCCGCGCCGGGTGCCGCCGCCGGGGCTGTGTAGCGGCTGCGCGAGCTGGCGGTCGCGAAGCCGCGCTGGGGCAGTCCGCGGCTGACCTGGCGGCTGCGGCGGGAGGGCTGGGCGGTCAATCACAAGCGCATCGAGCGGCTGGTACGCGAGGAACGGCTGCTGGTCGGCCACCGGTCGCGGCGCAAGCGCGCCGCGGTGGCGCGGGTGCCAGCGCCCGTGCCCACACGGCCCGACGAGCGTTGGAGCATGGACTTCGTGTCGGACATCCTGGCCGACGGGCGCCCGTATCGGATCTGGACGCTGGTGGACGACGCGACGCGCGAGGCGCCGCTGGTGCTGGTGGATCGCTCGCTGCCGGCCCGCCGGGTCGTCGAGGCGCTGGACACGCTGCTGCTGGTCCGCGCCCGGCCCGACGCGATCGTGTGCGACAACGGCCCCGAATTCGTGAGTCTGGCGCTCGATCAGTGGGCCAGCACCCGGGGGATCCGGCTCGACTTCATCCGACCGGGCCACCCGGTCGAGAACTGCTTCATCGAGAGCTTCAACGGCAAGCTGCGGGACGAGTGCCTCAACCAGCATCACTTCCTGACGCTGGCGGAGGCCCAGCAACGGATCGAGACGTGGCGGCAGGAGTATCACACCGAGCGCCCGCACAAGGGTCTGGGGCAGCGCACCCCGGCCGAGTACGCGGCGCTCTTCACACCCCAGGCGACGGACGATAACGTACCGATCCTCCGATGCTGACCCGGCCTAAATCGGGGGTAACGTCACCTGGAATCAGTGCGCTCCCGCCCGGTGCTCCCGCCGCTGACGCCAGGAACTCGTGCACCGCCGCCGCGCTGCAGCTCGATCCTCCCGCCGTCGGGCAGCGGCTCAAAGACGTGCCGAGAGGTGTACTGGTCCACGGCGCGGCGCACGTCTGCCGCGCGCGTGCTGGACACCGGCGCCGGCGCCTAGCTAGACTTGACGCCGCTCATGCCCCGCGCCACCCGGCTCGTCGCCACCGTCTGCTTCGCCACCAGCGCACTCCTGGCTCGCCCGCTCGCGGCGCAGACCGAGTTTGCCGTGCCCCTGGGCCGGGGGCAAATCCGCATCGACTTCACGCCGCTCTGGTCGAGCTGGGACCACCGGTTCGACCCGAACGCGCCGGGGCTGGTGCCCATCACCGCCGACTACGCGACGGACTCCCTCGGCGTGTCGACCCTGCCCTTCCTCAAGGGCCTGCAGGACACACTTCAGGAGGCGACCGGGCTCGGGGCCTTCTCCCTCAACCTCGGCCACCCGCTGATCGCGCTCACCTCGAGCGTCCGGACGATGCCGGTCGGGATCGAGCTGGGGCTCACGCGGCGGCTGTCCATCGGCGTCACGGTCCCGATCGTCCGGAGCCGCGTGGACGCGAGCTTCGAGGTGGACACGGCCGTGGCGAGACGGAGCAACGTGGGCTGGAACCCCGGCCTCCTCGACCCGACGAAAGTCGCGGGCTTCCGCTCGGAGCTGACGGCCGCGCTGGCGGCACTCCGGTCCCAGGCCGACAGCGGGCCGATCGCCCTGCGCGCCCAGGCCCAGGCGGCCATCAACGCGCTTCAGCCGTTCCTCGCGGCGAGCTGGTCACCCTTCCTCCCGCGCGGCAGCACCTCCGCGGCCGACAGCATCACGACGCGCCTGGGGCGTGCCGATTCCCTGTACGCGGCGTTGGCCGCGCAGTACCAGGCGCTCGGCGACAGCGTGCCCGCGATCACCACCACGCTCGCCCTGCCCGACTCCACCCCCCTGGGGCGCGCCGACCTGGAACAGCTGTTCAGCGACCCCACGCTTCCCATCGCCGCCGACACGTTCGGCACGGTGGTCCGCACGGGGATCGGCGACATCACCGCGCACCTCACGTACCAATTCGCCGAGGGCGCGCTGTACCGCGGCCAGCTTCTCGTGACCACGCGCTTCCCCACGGGGCAGGCCCCTTCCGCCAGCAACTTCCTCGATCTCGGGACCGGCACCCACCAGCTCGGCTTCGAGGTCGCGCTCGCCAACGATCTGTTGCTCGGCAGCGACTTCCTGTTCCACTTCGTGGGGCGCGCCGGGGGCTCCCGACCGGACCAGCTGCCGATGCGGGTGACGCCACCGGAGTTTCCCATCGCGCCGCTCGCCCAGGTCGCCGACATCAAGCGCAAGCCCGCGACGTATTTCGGGTTCGATCTCGCGCCCACCTGGAGGATGGATGACGCCTTCTCGGTGCAGGTGGCGTACGGCTTCTTCTCCCAGGGGGCGACGCAGCACAGCTACGTGAATCCGTCCGACTCGGCGCGGGTGGGGCGGCCCGCGAACGTCCTGGACGAGGGGACGGGGATGCGGTGGATGCGGATCGGTGGCGGGGTGACCTTCTCGACGGTGGCGCGCTACGCCAAGGGCCGGGCGACGCTGCCCTACAGCCTGAGCGTGGGGTACGACAACACCATCTGGGGAGGCGCGGGGCGGGTGCCCCAGGCCGGCATCTTCCACATCAACCTGCGGGCCTACATCCACCTGTTCGGCCGGTAGCGTCGTCGCGCCGGAGCCGGCGGCTCCGGCTCCGCGTTCGGTCCCGCCGGCTCAGTACGCGGCCTTGTGCACGGACCGCACCGCGCGGCCGGAGGGGTCGGCGAGCTCGCCGCAGGCTGGCGTCCCAGGCGAGCGCCTCGGGCGTGGAGCAGGCGATCGAGGGGCCGCTGGGCACGCAGGTCGCCGCGGACGGCGCGGGAAGTGCTCCTCGAAGATCTGCCGGTACAGGTAGGCTTCCTTGGTCTCGGGCGGGTTGTAGGGAAAGCGGTGGCGCGCGGCGGCCATCTGGCGGTCGCTGACCTCGTGCTCGGCGTGCGCCTTCAGCGAGTCGATCCACGAGTAGCCGACGCCGTCGGAGAACTGCTCCTTCTGGCGCCACAGCGATCTCGGCGGGGAGCATGTCCGCGAAGGCCTTGCGCAGGATGTACTTCTCCATGCGCGCCGGGCGCCGTCATCTTGTCGGCCGGGTTCGATGGTCATCGCCACGTCGAGGAACTCGCGGTCGAGGAAGGGCACGCGCGCCTCGACGCCCCAGGCGGCCATCGACTTGTTGGCGCGCAGGCAGTCGTACAGGTGCAGGCGTCGAGAGCTTGCGCACGAGTCTCCTCGTGGAACTCGCGCGGGTCCGGCGCCTTGTGGAAGTACAGGTAGCCGCCGAAGATCTCGTCGGCGCCCTCGCCCGAGAGCACCATCTTGATGCCCATCGCCTTGATCGTGCGCGCCATGAGGTACATCGGCGTCGACGGCGCGGATCGTGGTCACGTCGAAGGTCTCGAGGTGGTAGATGACGTCGCGACAGCGCGTCGAGGCCTTCCTGGACGGTGAAGTGGATCTCGTGGTGCACGGTGCCGATGTGCGTCGGCCACCTCGCGCGCGGCCGCGAGGTCCGGCGCGCCCTCGAGGCCGATCGAGAAGGAGTGGATGCGCGGCCACCAGGCCCGGTCTGGCCGTCGGTCTCGACGCGCTGCGCCGCGAGCTTCGCGGCGATGGCGGCGATGATCGAGGAGTCGAGGCCGCCGGAGATGCAGCACGCCGTAGGGCACGTCGCACATGAGCTGGCGCTTCACCGCCGCCTCGAGGGCCGCGCGCAGGCCGGCCGAGGTCCGTCGGTGTTGCCGGCGACCGCGTCGTAGCTCGCCCAGGCGGGCTCGGTACCAGCGCGTCGGCTCGCCGTCCGGCCCGTAGAGGTAGTGGCCGCGGCGGGAACTCCTCGACCGTCTGGCAGACTGTCCGCCAGCGCCTTCATCTCCGAGGCGACGTAGAGGTTGCCGTCCCCGTCCCGGCCCGAGTAGAGCGGGTTGATCGCCGATGTGGTCGCGGGCGATGAGGAAGCGGTCGCGCTCGGGATCGTAGAGCACGAAGGCGAAGATGCCGTTCAGGTCGTTCAGGAAGTCCGGGCCCTGCTCGTCGTAGAGGGAGAGGATGACCTCGCAGTCGGAGGCGGTCTGGAAGGCGTAGGCGGTCTTCAGCCCGCGCTCGCAGCTCGCGGTGGTTGTAGATCTCGCCGTTGACCGCGAGGACGACCGTGCCGGTGCCGGGTCGACGAGGGGCTGGGCGCCGTGCTCGACGTCGACGATGGAGAGCCGCTCGTGCGCGAGAATCGCGTGCGGACTGGTGTAGATCCCCGACCAGTCCGGTCCGCGGTGGCGCTGCAGCTTCGACAGCTGCAGGGCCCGCTTCCGCAGGGCGGCTCCGTGCGAGTGAATGTCGAGGATCGCGAGAATCGAACACATGCTGGTTTCCCCCATCGCCGCGGCCAACCTACCCGACCTTCAGCGACAGTATACTAGGAAGCCGACTCCCCGCGCTTGAGCAGCTCCGCGGCGTGACGCCGCGCGGTGGCGGGTGAGGCGTCGCCCCCGAGCATCCGGGCGATCTCCTCCACGCGTTCCGCCCCTTCGACCACCCGGACGTCGGTCTGCGCCACGCCGCCCGCCGCCGCCTTCGCCACCATCAGGTGGTGCGCGGCCGCCGCGGCCACCTGAGGCAGGTGGGTGATCACGACCACCTGATGACGGCCGGCGACGTCGCTCAGCGACTCCGCCACCCGCCCGGCCACGTGACCGCCCACCCCCTGGTCCACCTCGTCGAACACCAGGGTCGGCACCGCGTCGTGCCGCGCCAGCTCCCCCTTCAGCGCCAGCATGATGCGCGACAGCTCGCCGCCCGACGCGGCGCGCGCCAACGGCCGCTCGTCCATCCCCGGATTGAGCCGCACCATGAACTCGACCGTCTCGGCGCCGGAGCGCGCCGGCGCGTCGAGGCGCGTCAGCGCCACGCGGAACGCGCCGTCCGGCATCCCGAGCCTGCCGAGCCGCCCGGTCACCGCGGGCGCGAGCCTGCGCGCGGCCGCGGTCCGCTTTGCCGTCAGGCCGCGGCAGCGCTCTCCCAGCGAGGTCCGCGCCTCGTCCAGCCGGCGCCCCATCGCCACCAGGTCGGTGTCGGCCGTGTCGAGCAGGCCCAGCTCGGCGCGGGCCTCCTCGCCGGCGGCGATCACCCGCTCGAGGCCGGGACCGTACTTCTGGTCGAGGCGGAACAGCAGGTCCCGCCGCCGCTCGACCGCGGCCAGTCGGGCCGGATCCAGCTCGACGCCCTCGCGGTAGGCGCCCACCGCCCGCGACAGCTCCTCGACGTTGAGCACCGCCGCCTCCAGCATCTCGCGCCACCCGGTCGCGCCCTGGGGGTCGATCCGCTCCAGCGCGGCCACCAGCCGCGACGCGTGTCCCAGCGCGGCGCTCGCCGCCCGGTCGTCGCCGTCGAGCAGCTGGCCCAGCTCCTCCGCGACCCGGCCCAACTCCTCCGCGTGGCCGAGCCGCCGGGCCTCGGTCTCGAGCTGCTCCAGCTCGCCGCTCCGCGGCTTGGCCCGCTCGATCTCCTCCGCCACGTGCCGCAGGTAGTCCGCCCGCCGGCGGGCCTCCGACCGCCGCTCCTCCAGCTCGCGCTGCTCCGCCGCGAGCCGCTGGCACGCATCGTAGGCGTCCCGCACCCCGGCGGCCTCGGCCACCGCGTCGCCGAAGGCGTCGAGGATCTCGCGCTGCGCATCGGGCCTCAAGAGCGACTGGGTCTCGTGCTGGCCATGCAGGTCCACCAGGTGCCGGCCAATTTCCGCCAGCACGCCGACCGTGACGGGGCTGCCGTTCACCCACGCGCGGCTGCGCCCCGAAACCTGCACCTCGCGCTTCAACACGAGCTGGCCGCCATCCGGCTCGATGCCGTGCTCGGCGAGCGTCGCGACGAACTCGGCCTGCCCCGGTCAGGTCGAAGGCCCCTTCGACCGAGGCCCGCTCGGCGCCGGAGCGCACCAGGTCGCCGCTCGCGCGCTCGCCCAGCAGCAACGCCAGGGCGTCGACCAGCAGCGACTTCCCCGCCCCGGTCTCGCCGGTCAGCACGTTGAGCCCGGCCGCGAGATCGACCCGCGCATCGGCGATGACCGCCACGTCGCGGACCCTGAGCTCGGTCAGCATCCGGGACGGGGAGGTGATGAGGTGATGAGGTGACGGGGTGACGAGGTGAGTCAGGGCGTCGTCATGGCGACTGATCCACTAGCCCTGGCGGTCGGAGAGGTCACCCCACTGCAGCTTCTGGCGCAGCCGGACGAAGAAGGACTCGGCGTCGGCCCGCGCCAGCAGCACCGGGCGCGCCGCGCGCACCACCGTGACTTCCTGCCGCGGCGCCAGCTTCGCCGTCACCTGGCCGTCGATCGAGACCAGCAGCTCCTCCGGCGCGGGGACGGGGTCGAGCACGCGCAACGTCAGGGCGGCGCTCGCCGACACCACCAGCGGGCGCACCGCCAGCGTGTGCGGGCAGATGGCGGTGATCACCAGCGCGTCCACGCCCGGCACGACGATCGGGCCGCCCGCCGACATCGAGTACGCGGTGGAGCCGGTCGGCGTGGCGACGATGAGACCATCCCCCGAGTAGACGCCCACCTCCTGCCCGTCGGCCGCGACCGAGACCCGGATGATCCGCGCGATGCCGCCCTTGTGGATCACCACGTCGTTCACGGCGAGGCACTCCTCACCCCGCTCGCCCACCCGCGCCGACAGCGCCAGCCGCGCCTCGATGGTGTATTCGCCGCGCACCACTCGGCGCAGCACCTCCACCGCGGCGCCGGGCCCGGCCGCCGCCAGGAAGCCGACCCGGCCGAGGTTGACGCCGAGGATCGGGATGCCGCGCCGGCACGCGAGCCGCGCCCCGCGGAGCAGCGTGCCGTCGCCTCCCAGGCTGAGCAGCGCGTCCAGGTCCACGCCGTCCAGGCCGGCCGTCCCCCAGGCCCCCGGCGCGGCGGCGAGTTTCGGCTCGAGAAACAGCTCGACGCCCAGCTTGGGGGCCTCGCCGGCGAGGGCGGCCAGGATGTCGTCCATCGCCTCGTAGCGGCGGTTCCCGACGAGGCCGACGTTCATGACGGCAGCGCGGCTTCCTCCGCGTGGAGCGCCCGGACGCGGGACGCGATCCCCGCCGCCGTGAGGCCCACCGACTCGAGCTGCTGGGCGCGCGGCGCGTGCTCGTAGGTCCGGTCCGGGGCGCCGATGGCGACGACGCGGGCGTCGAGCCCGGCCGCCTGCACGATTGCGGCGAGGTACGCGCCGAAGCCGTTGGTCACCACCCCGTCCTCCACCGTCACCAGCACGCGGTGCTCGCGCGCGAGCGCATCCAGGGTGGGACGGTCCAGCGGCTTGAGGAAGCGGCAATTCACCACCGAGCACGCCCAGCCCCTCCGCCGCCAGCGACTCCGCCGCCTGCATCGCCGGCGCGCACATCGCGCCGACCGCGAGCAGGGCGACGCCGCCCTTGCCCTGACGCAGCACCTCCCAGCGTGCCGAAGGGCACCGGCGCCACCTCGGCGGCCGGTGGGGGCTCGGATGGTGCCTTGTCGCGCGGATAGCGGATCGAGAACGGCCCGTCGGTGCGGCCGAGGGCGCAGCGCAGCAGGCCGATCAGCTCGGCGCCGTCGCGCGGAGCCGTGACCACCAGGTTGGGCACCGCCAGCAGGTACGCGATGTCGTACAGGCCCATGTGGGTCTGCCCGTCGTCGCCCACCATCCCGGCGCGGTCGAGGCAGAAGATCACCGGGAGCCGCTGAATGGCCACGTCGTGAATGATGTTGTCGTAGGCGCGCTGCAGGAACGTGGAGTAGATCGCGACCACCGGGCGGATGCCCTGCGTGGCCAGGCCCGCGGCGAAGGTCGTGGCGTGGCCCTCCGCGATCCCGACGTCGAAGAATCGCTCGGGCCACTTCTTCTGGAAGATGTTGGCACCGGTCCCGGACGGCATCGCGGCCGTGATCACCACCAACTCCGGATGCTCCGCGCCCAGCTGCGTGATCGCCTCGCCGAACACCTTGGTCCACAGCGGCGGCCCGCTGGCGGCGGCCCGCAGCTCTCCGGTCGCCGGGTCGTAGGGGGCCCGGGCATGGAACTTCTCCCGGTCGGGCTCCTCCAGCGGGAACCCCCTGCCCTTCTGCGTCAGCACGTGCAGCAACCGCGGTCCCTTCAGCTGGCGGAGCTTCTCCAGGGACTCGATCAGGCCGCGCACGTCGTGGCCGTCCACCGGCCCGAAGTAGCGCAGCCCCATCTCCTCGAAGAGGACTCCCGGCAGCACCAAGTTCTTCAGACTCTCCTCGACGCGCCGGGCGAAATCCTGCACGCCGTGGCCGACCATTGCGTCCACCCGGTACGTCAACCGCTTCAGCTCGTCGCGGACCCGGTTGTAGAGCGGGTTGGTGGCCACGTTGGAGAGGTACCGGCTCATCGCGCCCACGTTGGGGGCGATGGACATCCCGTTGTCGTTGAGGATGACGATCAGGTCGCGACTGGAGTGCCCGGCATTGTTCAGCCCCTCGTAGGAGAGGCCGCAGGTCAGGGCACCGTCGCCCACGACGGCCACGACGTCGTGATGCTCGCCCTTGAGGTCGCGCGCCACGGCCATCCCGAACGCGGCGGACATCGCGGTGCCGGCGTGGCCGGCGCCGAAGTGGTCGTGCGGGCTCTCGTCGCGGCGCAGGAAGCCCGAGAGACCTCCCTGCTGCCGCAGCGTGGGAAAGCGGGCGTTGCGCCCGGTGAGCAGCTTCCAGGGATACGCCTGGTGCCCGACGTCCCACACGATCTTGTCGCGTGGCGAGTCGAAGACGTACGCGATGGCGGTGGCGAGCTCGACCACGCCGAGCCCGGCGCCGATGTGGCCGCCGGTGACCGAGACGACGTCGATCAGGCGTTGGCGGATCTCGTCGGCCAACGCCTGCAGCCGTTCGCGCGGCAGCGCCTTGACGTCCTCGATCCCGGTGATGCCTTCGAGCAATCCCATGCGGGCCTTTGTGGCGGCTGTGGTCAGGAGCGGCGGGCGATCACGAACCGCGCCAGCGCCGTGAGGAGGGGTGAAGATACTCGCGCGGCCGCGAGATGGGCCACCGCGCGCTCGGCGAGGCGGTCGGCCTCCCGTTGGGCGCCGGCCACGCCCAGCAGCATCGGGAAGGTCGGCTTGCCCAGCTTGGCGTCCTTGCCGGGCGTCTTGCCGAGCTGCTCGGAGGTCGCCGTCACGTCCAGGACGTCGTCCGCGATCTGGAAGGCGAGTCCCACGTCCGCGCCGTAGGCCCGGTAGGCGGTCCGCTGGTCGGCCGCGACGCCGGCCGCCACGGCCCCGATCTCCACCGACGCGGCGATCAGCGCTCCCGTCTTGCGCACGTCGATGTCCGTCATCGCCTCGCGCGAGGCCTCCTGCCCCGGCGCCACCAGATCCAGCACCTGGCCGCCGATCATCCCGCCCGCCCCCGCCGCCCGGAACAGCAGCAGCTTCACCTCGCGCGCCGCCGTCGCCGCGAGGCCGAGCAGCCGTGAGCCCCGCTCCACGGCGGCCGCCGCCACGGGCACCATCGCGAAACCCGCCTCGGTGGCGCACCGGACGTCGAAAGCCCGGTGCAACGTGGGCCGGCCGCGCCTCAGGTCGTCGTTGTCCATGCAGGGGAGGTCGTCGTGCACCAGCGAATAGGCGTGCACGATCTCGACGGCCGCGGCGAGGTCGGCGATGGCGCCGCTCGTCCCGCCCGCCGTCTCGTAGGCGGCCAGCACCAGGGCGGGCCGGAAGCGCTTCCCCGAACCCAGGACCGCGTAGCGGACCGCCGGGGCCAGGACCTGAGGCACGGCCGGGCAGAGCTCGTCCAAGGCCCGCTCCAGCGCTCGGTCGGTCTCCTCGCGCGCGCGGGAAAGAAACGCGTCGACCGCGTCCCGGCGCCGAGGACCTTCGGCCAGCGCCGCCAGCGCCGGCGGGCCGTCCGCAAAGTCACCGAGCGTGCGGCCGAGTACTTCCTCGACCGGTACGTCGAGCACGCGGGCCGCAGCGTGGTTGTACACGCCGATGCTGCCGTCTTCGTCGACGGCGATGGCGGCGGTCTGCACGTGCTCCAGGACCGTGCCCGCGAGCTGTTCGATGGCCTACTCCCCCAGGTGGCGACTCATCACACTGCTGCAGACTATCTCCAGAAATCCGCAGATGTGAACGCCGCCGCGGAGCCACATGCGCGTGAGCTGATGACGCGGGGTGCTCCGAGGGGGGGCCCAGCGCGTCAGCGAGGGGCTATCGCGTCAGCCGGCGCCGTCGCCCGAGGCGCCGAGCTCGCTCACATCGGTGGTCTGCCGCAGGCGCTCGACGGCATCGGCGTCGAGCACGCCGGCGCCGTAGCGCTGCGTGTTCGCCGCGCCCGCGGCGAGGGCGTAGCGCAGGCACTCCGGAAGGTCGAGCTTCTGGAAACGGGCGCTGACGAAGCCGGCCAGGAAGGCGTCGCCGGAGCCGACGGTGCTGACCACCGTCTCGAGGGGCTCGATCCTGGCCTCGAAGACACGCTGGCGACGCCCGATCTGGAAGCGCGCCACACAGCCGTACTGCGTCGTGATGATGACGTTGCGGGCGCCCATCTCGCAGATCATCGAGGTGGCATCGACGATGTCCTCGGTGTCGTGGAACTCGTGCCCCACCAGGTCCTCCGCCTCGCGCACGTTCGGCGAGATCAGGTGCGGCCGGCCCTTCATGCCCAGGCGCAGCGGCTCGCCGGCGCTGTCGAGGACCACGAAGCAGCGGTACTTGCGGATGCGCTGCATGACGGTGCAGTAGAAATCGTCGCGACCTTGCGCGGCAACGACCCCGCCAGCACCAGGAAGCGCGCACCCTTGGCGAGATACTCGATCTTGTCGAGGAACGCGTCGATCTCCTGGGAGGTGACCACCGGGCCGTACTCGATGACCTCGGTCTGGGTCATCGTGGTGGGGTCCACCACGGCCGTCGAAGTACGCGATTCGCCGCCGATGTGGATGAAGTCGCAGAGGATGTTCTCGCGCTGCAACCCCTCGACGATCTGCTGGCCGGCGCGGCCGCCGACGACAGACCGGTGACGACCACCGGCTGCTCCATCACCTTGAGCGCACGGGCGATGTTGACGCCCTTGCCGCCCGGGAGCGTGAGACTCTCGCTGGCGCGATGCCGGAAGCCCGGTCTGGAAGTTGGGTACCGTGAGCGTCTTGTCGACCGCCGCGTTGGGTGTGACGGTGATGATCACGTGGCTGCCCCCCCCCGTGTTGCTGCCCTTCGCACCGAAGCCGGCGCCTTGCCCGGCGCCGGCTCCCCTTCTCGGTCAGTATAGCCATCCGGCCTCGCCTTGACACCCTGTCGAGCCCGGGGGTACGTTTCGGGTGCGTCATAGTGGCGCGTTCCTCGTTAGGTGAGGCTCCGACATACATAGAGGCCGTTGCCCGGAAACGTCCAGAGACGCCAACGGGTAGAACAGGCACTACCGAATCAAGGTTTTGCTTAAGACGGCTGAGGCTCTGACCTCTACGGTATGTTGTGCTAAAGCTGTTGGACGAGTGAGGATCGCCCAAACCTGCTGCTGCGCCTTGGGAGCCTTCCGCGAGGGGGGCTTTTTGTCGTGCCCGTCGAGCCCGCCGCGCAGAGGAGGTGAGGCCGGTGTCCCACCTGAGCAAATTGCTCGGCAGCCCCGTCAAGGATGTCGAAGACAAACCCGCGGGGGCCGTCCACGACCTCATCGTGACCTCCCGCCAGGCGTACCCCCAGATCACCGCGATCGCCGTGCGCCGCCGCGGCAAGACCGTCTACGCGCCGTGGCACGCGGTCGCCGGCTTCGAGGAGTCGGGGACGATGCTCCGCATGCCGCCGCCCCGCTCGGCGAACGCGAGCAGCACGCCGACGAACTCGCCCTGTCGGCGACGTTCCTCGACAAGCAACTGGTGGACACCGAGGGCCGCAAGGTCATCCGCGTCAACGACATCCAGCTGCTGCGCACCGGGCCCTTCGTCCTCGTCGACGTCGCCGGCGTCGACGTGTCGAACAACGCGATCCTGCGCCGGGTGGGGCTCGCCAAAGTCGGCGAGCGCCTGGCCAAGAACCGCGGCACCGAAGCCCCGATCCAATCGACTGGAAGAACGTCGACGTGGAGCAGACCGACGAGGCGTCCGTGCGCCTGGCGGTACCTCGCACCAAGCTCGAGTTGCTGCACCCGGCCGACATCGCCGAGCTGGTCCACGAACTCTCGCCGGAGGAGCGCGCGGCGGTGCTCGACGCCCTTGAGGACGACCTGGCCGCCGACACCTTCGAGGAGTTGCACCCGTCATACCAGACGTCGCTGCTGCTCGAACTGCCGGACGACAAGGCCAGCGAGATCCTCAACGAGATGGCTCCCGACGACGCCGCCGACCTGCTCGCAGACCTCCCCGACGACCGGCGCCAGCACTTCATCGCCATGATGAAGAAGGAGGACGCCGAGGACATGCGCGAGCTGCTCAGCTACCCCGAGCACTCGGCCGGCGGCATCATGACCACCGATTACGCCTGGCGCGCCTCGACGACACCGCCGACCAGGCCACGGCCAGGCTGCGCGAGCAGGAGGAGGAAGCCGAGACCGTCTACTACATCTACGTGGTCGACCGCTCCGAACACCTGCGCGGCGTCTTCTCGCTGCGCGACCTGCTGATGACGCCACCCGACAAGAAGGTGCGCGACTTCATGACCGCGCACCCGGTGTCGGTACGCACCGACGCCAGCGAAGAAGAGATCCACCGGTGTGATCGCCAAGTACAACCTGCTCGCCCTGCCGGTCGTGGACGAGGAGGGCGAACTGCACGGCATCATCACCATCGACGACGCCATCGACCTCGTGCTGCCCCTGGCCTGGAAGAAACGCTTACCGCGGATATTCCACTAATGCCCGTAGCCAACGCAGTGAGCGTAGTGCTATTGAGCGACTCGCGGGCACGTCGTGCCCGCCGCGAGGCGGACTAATGCACGTCAGTGCTCCTGAGCGGCACGCGGGTCGAAGGGACCCGCGCGAGACGGATCAGATCGCCCATGAAGCGCGATCCTCGCAACGTCGGCCGGAACGTCATCGGCCGCATCGGCCGCAGCCGGCTGATCGTGATCCTCGTGATCATCGGCCCCGGGCTCATCTCCGCCGCGTCGGACAACGACGCCGGCGGCATCACCACCTGGTCGGTCATCGGCGCCAAGTACGGCTACAGCCTGCTGTGGCTGCTGCTGCTGATCACCCCCATCCTGGCGCTCACGCAGGAGATGGGCGCACGCATGGGCGCCGTCACCGGCAAGGGCCTGGCGGCGCTCATCCGCGAGAAGTTCGAGCAGCCTCACGATGACGGCGCTCGCGATGCTCGCACTGCTGGTCGCCAACTTCGGCACCACGTGGCCGAGTTCAGCGGCGTGGCCGCCGCGTTCAGCCTCGCCGCATCCCGTGGGCCTGTGTGCCGCCGGTGGCCGCTGGCGTCTGGTTCCTCGTCACCCGCGGCTCGTACCGCCGCGTCGAGAGCGTGTTTCTGGCCCTGACCGCCGTGTCGCCTACCTCATCGCCGGCTTCCTGGCGCAGCCGGACTGGGGCGCGGCTCTGCACAGCACCGTGGTCCCGCAGGTCCAGGCGACGCCTCTGGCTCTCACCGTCATCGCCGCCATCGGCACGACCATCACGCCCTGGGGGCAGTTCTTCATCCAGGCGTACATCGTCGACAAGCGCATCTCGCTGCGCGACTACCGCTACACGCGAGTCGAAGTCTATATGGGCGCCATGTTCACCAACGGCATCGACCTCTTCATCGTCGTGGCCTGCGCGGCGACCCTGTACAGCGACGGCATCATCGTGAACACCGCCGAGGACGCGGCCCGGGCGCTGGCGCCGCTGGCGGGCGAGCTCGCGGCGCTGCTCTTCGGCTTCGGCCTGCTCAACGTCTCGATCCTCGGCGCCGCCATCCTGCCGCTCACCACCGCCTACGCGGTCTGCGAGGCGTTCGGCTTCGAGAGCGGGCTGGACAACAAGTGCGACGAGGCACCGGCGTTCAACGGCCTGCTGACCGCCTTCATCGTCGTCCCGGCACTGGTGGCCATCATCCCGCACCTGCCGCTCGTGAAGGTGATGATCCTCAGCCAGGACGTCAACGGCATCCTCCTGCCCATCATCCTCATCTACGTGCTCAAAATCATCAACGACTGCAAGGTGATGGGCGTACATGTCAACGGGCGTGTGTACAACGCCATCGCCTGGGCGTTCGCGGTGGCGCTCATCGGGTTGTCCGTGACGCTGGTCGCGTCGCCGTTGATCTTCTAGGAGCCGCTGCCGAGGCGAGGCGGCCGCCGGGACGGTCGTGGCCCGCCCCGTCAGCTGCCGTCGACGCTGTCGTGGGAGCGCGGCTCGATGTGCACCAGCACGTCGGCGTTGGGCACGCAGTCACGGATGTCCTGGGCGATGTGCTCTGCCACCTCATGCGCTGCCGCGACGGTGAGGTTCTCATCGACGGTGATGTGCAGGTCGATGTGGCGGCGGCTGCCGGCCTGGCGGGCGCGCAGCTTGTGGTAGCCCCAGATGAGGTCACCGCTGTGCTCCTTGACGCAGGCGCGGATCGTCTCGAGCTCCTCCTCGGGGATCGTCTGGTCGAGCAGCACCCTGGTGGACTGGACCGTGAGTTCGTAGCCCGTCTTGATGATCAGCAGCGCGACCAGGATGGCGGCGATGGGGTCGGCCAGCTCCCAGCCGGTGACCTGCACCAGCAGGAGGCCGGCGGCGACGCCGAACGAGGTGTAGACGTCGGTGAGCAGATGGGCGGCGTCGGCCTCGAGGGCCGCCGACTGCGTGCGCTTGGCGACCGGCTCGAGCACGCGCTTCGATACGAAGAGGTTGACCAGGCCCGACACCACGATGACACCGATACCCAGCCAGATGTGGTCGAGGTGCGGCCCGTGGATGATCTTGAGCACGCCCTCGTAGATGATCACGCCGGCGGCGGCGATGATGAGCAGCGCCTCGATGACGCCACTGAGGTTCTCGACCTTCTCGTGGCCATAATGATGATGCAGGTCCGGCGGCTCGGCGGCCTTGCGCACCGAGTAGAAGGCGATGATGGCGGCCACCAGGTCTGAGGGCGGAGTGGAGCGCCTCGTAGATGATGGCGATGGACCCCGAGATGACGCCCACCGTGAGCTTGAAGACGATGAGGCAGCTGTTCGAGGCGATCGACATGGCCGCCGCGCGCGACTTGAGCTTGTGGTTATGGAGGTCGTCGACCACGACGGGGAGGTGGCGCGGCCGAGGCGAGCGGCCCTGTCGACTGCGGTTCGTCAGCCGGCACCGAGGACCCCCTCACGGCGCAGCACTTCGACGAGCGCGGCGCCGGCCAGGGCGCGGTGGCTGGCCCGGTCCTTGGCCTCCGCCGGCGACTTGGCCACCGTGGAGCGCCGACCCGTCGGGGACGAACACGGGGTCGTAGCCGAACCCGCCCTTGCCACGCGGCACCTCGGCGATGGCGCCCACCAGTGCCCGGTGGCGGCGTGGGCGCGGCCGTCGCGGCCGAGCGCCATCACAGAGCAGACGAACGCGCCCGGCGCGCGACCGGCCCGGCGAAGCCGGCCAGCTCGCGCAGGAGGCGCGCCACGTTGGCGCCGTCGGCGCCGGGGCCGTCCACGCCCGCGTAGCGGGCGCTGGTGACGGCCGGCGCCCAGCCCAATGCTTCGACCTCGAGGCCGGAGTCGTCGGCGAGGTAGAGCACGCCCGGACCGGCGGCCGCGGCGGCGTGAGCCGGCGCGCCCGCGGCCGTCGGCGCGGCCGCCGCGGCCAGCGCCTCTGCCAGCCCCCGCGCCTTGCCGAGCGCGTTGGCGGCGAACGACTCGGTGCCTTCAGGCGGCAGCTCCAAGCCCCTGCGGCATCGCCACGACCTCATGCGGCGCCAGGATCTGCCGGAATTCGGTGACCTTGTGGCTGTTGCCGGTGGCGAGGATGAAGCGCACGGTGCCCCTTACGCCGGCGTCTCGATCGCGGCGGCCTGTGCGGCCGCCAGGGCGGCGGGATCCGGCGGTGGCCAGCTCGAGCATGTCGTCCAGCTGGGCACGCGTGTAGGGCTCGCCCTCGGCGGTGCCCTGCACCTCGACCAGCTTGGCGGCGCCGGTCATGACCACGTTCATGTCGACCTCGGCGGTGGAGTCCTCCTGGTAGTCGAGGTCGAGCAGCGCCTGCCCGTCGACGATGCCCACCGAGATGCGCCGACGGAGTCGAACAACGGGACCGCGTTGAGGCCCAGCAGGTCCTTGATCTGCAGGGCCACCTGGACAGCGCCACGTACGCGCCGGTGATGCTCGCGGTGCGCGTGCCGCCGTCGGCCTGGAGCACGTCGCAGTCGATGGCGATGGTGCGCTCGCCGAGGATGCCCAGGTCCACCACCGCGCGCAGGGAGCGGCCGATGAGGCGCTGGATCTCCACGGCGCGGCCGGCGACTGGCGCTGTCCTTCACCATGGCCGCGCCAGCGGGTGCGATCAGGACGTGGCCCCGGGACACGCCGTACTCGGCCGTCAGCCAGCCACGGCCGGAACCGCGCAGCCAGCCCGGCACGCCGGTGCTCAGCGAGGCGGTGCACTGCACCTGGGTGTCCGCCGAGCCGGACGCGGGCCGAGCCGGCGGCGAACTTGGCGATCGCCGGCTCGATGGTCACCGGCCGGAGCTCGTCGGCTCTGCGTCCGGCCTCACAATGGTCCTCCTCGCCGCCGGAGCGGCAGATGATCGATCGTGTGCTGGCCGCGCGGCCGGTTCCAGGGGAGCAGCGCGACGCCGTGCCTGCCCATCTCGGGGTCGGGGAGCCCCAGCTCACGGCCGCGTTCC
Organism: uncultured Gemmatimonadales bacterium; assembly: GCA_963729955.1. GTDB lineage: Bacteria > Gemmatimonadota > Gemmatimonadetes > Gemmatimonadales > JACORV01 > Fen-1245. Next base: position 8,284 of record CAVSQA010000010.1, on the reverse strand, counting down.
TTGATGACCAGGAACACGGCCACCCCGGCGGTCGCCATGACGACCGCTTCGCCAAACGCCACCGACCCGGCCGTGGCCAGGAACTCCAGCGACGTCAGTTGCTGTGCCAGCGTGATGACCAGCGCCACGCCCAGCCCGTTGACGACCACGGGGATCGCCAGCGCCCTCCAGCGCAACCCCACGCCGTACATGCCCAGGACGACGACGACGGTGAGCAGTGTGCCGACTACCACGTCGAGCCAGCCGCGACGGGCTCGCCAGTTCGCCACGAAGGTCCCCGATGGTGAGGCCGATGACGGCCGCGGGGTCCACACAGGCGAAGGGGAGCAGACCCTCGGAGACGCGGACTGGAATGGGCCATAGGCGAGCGCGTTGAGTCCCGGGATGAGCGTCAGGGCGGCGTACAGGGCCCCGTAGACGGCGGCCCGGGTGATGAACCGTGCGCTCACGGGGCGACGAGCCCGGCGAGCTTCTCGAGCGGCAGCTTGCGCACCCGCGTCAGCGGCATCTGCAGGAAGCGCGCGCCGACGGAGCGGAACGCGTCCACGTCGCCGGTGGCGTAGAAGCGGTAGCGAACCCACGCGGTCCTCGTCGCGGGCGATGCCCTGGCGCTGCAGGATGTGCTCGACCTCGCGGGCGATCTCGGCAGCAGGGTTCACCAGGGTGACGTCGCGGCCGAGGTGGCGCTGCAGCATCGGCGCGATCAGCGGGTAGTGCGTGCAACCGATGATGACGACGTCCGGGCGCTTCTCCTTGAGCGGCGCCGTGAACCGCCGCGACCGCGTCCTGCAAGCTCCTGGCTGGCGACGTCGCCCTCCTCGATGAACTGGACCAGGCCGGGGCAGGCCTGCTGATGACCTCGGCGCCCGCGTCGAGGCTGTGGATGGCGCGCGCGTAGGCTGCCGCTGGCCACCGTGGCCTCGGTGGCCAGCACGCCGATGCGGCGGTAGCGCGAGCTCTGCACCGCCGCACGCGCGCCGGGCATCACGACGCCGACGATGGGCGTGCTGAAGCGCTCCTGCAGCAGCCGGCAGCGCCGCGGACGTGGCCGAGTAGCAGGCCACGACGACGAGCTTGACCCGGTGCCTCGAGAAAGGCGGTGATCTCCTGGGCGAAGCGCTCCAGCTCCTGCTGCGACTTCTCGCCGTAGGGGAAGCGCGCCGTGTCGCCGACGTAGATGAAGTCCTCGCCGGGCAGCGCCACGAGGCACTCGTGGAGCACGGTGAGACCACCCATGCCCGAGTCGAACATGCCGATGGGCAGGGCGGCGAGCTCGCGGATGTCGGTGGGAGGAGTCGGTCATAGCGGCAGCCCCCCGAGGGACCGGTCAGGGAAGTATCCCCCACCGCCGAAGCCACTGTCCAGACGGACGGCAGAACGACTCAAGCGGCCGGACCCCGCGGCCGATAGAGAGAGCAAGAAGGGAGGGAGCCCCCGGAACGGACAGCCGGAGCGGCGGGAATGGCACAGAACGACGACGAGTAGGAGATCGAACTCTTCCGATCTTCCCGGACGGCACGGCGATGGAGATGATCGTCTTCGACCACGAGGGCACCTCCCCGATCAGCCCGCCGGCGCCTGCCGGCGGCACTGTCGAGGACAGCCACCGGCAGGCAGGGGCACAGTCGCAGGCAACCGGCTACCCAGAAGTCTGCTGAGCATTTTCGGGGGATGACCGTTATGTCCATCCTCTTCCGGTGGTGCCCCAAAATGCCGGCCGCCGAAATGTGGCGGGGGATGATGGTCTTGGTGATCACCAATCATCGGCGGTGGGTGCTGATGGTGATCGGGATGTGGTGACGGTGGAAAGTCATCTGCTGGCATGTGATTAAGTGCATCGGGGAAAAGACGCTTTCCCTCCAATCCTTGATGTAGTAAACCAAACCACGCTTCACGGTTATCCTGCAAATTTTGCCAACTGCCATCTTTGGTATAAGTTTGCTCAAGCAAAGTCACTAATTTATCCAGTTCTGTCGCTTCGGCTTTCAGCAAATACTCACCAAATCCTTGGCTAAAACTCCAATGCACGGACGTTAAGATGGTTGCCGAAATGATCAACATACAAAACAATAACACCAAAAACAGTTTTTTGAAGAGCGTGGGCTTGAACAATGGCTTACCTGAGCGGATGGTGATAGCGTTTTTTTGTTAACCCCCGTTAGTACACAACGTCCAAAAAACGCTGCTTCCTAGAACAGGTTGCAGCGTAATTTAGCATTAATGGGGTATTAATGATGTTTTTTGTTGCTTATTGCGCGGTGCTGGTTGTAGTGGTAGCGGTTGTCGCTGTGCCAGTAGTAGCGGTAGGAGCACTACCACCGTGATGCCTACCGTGACTGTGACGACTTGGTTTATTGGTTAAAAACTCGGTTTGTGACAGTTGGCTATCCGCATCACTATCCATTTCAGCAAAATGGCGGATGATCTCACCTTTACCTGGCTCCATCACACTAAACTCCTCCCAAGTCAGCGCACTGTTTTTGTCGGCATCTAGCAGGGTAAACAATTTGCCGGACATGGTGTCAGCCGTACCGGTTGGGGCATTTTCTGGCGCACCGGCTTGCAGTTCCGCTAAGCTGAGTGTGGTGCTTTTGTCGGCATCCAAAGTATTGAAATGCTCTACCTGTGAACTTTCGCGCCACGCTTGCACTTCGCTCAGGCTCAGAAAATTATCCAGACTGGTGTCGATTTTGGTGAATAACGTTGTCAACGCTGTTTGTGCATCGGCAGTTGATGTTGTTGTAGTGCCAGTCGTGGTAGTAGCAGTTTGAGCAGCATTGCTTTCAACGGGTACGATAACGGCTAAGCTTAAAGCAAACATACCGTTTAATACTGATTGATTTTTCATACCATTCTCCAAAAGATTAATAAGGTTTAACTGGCTAGGCGGGATTGCCTTTCCAGTTGTAAACAGTATAGAAACCAAATGTGGCGTGTTAATGGAGAAAATGTGGAGATTGTGTGGAAAGAATAAGCAGACAGAAGATTAGCTTGGTAGCCTTCTACTTATTAACGTTCACGTTGTGCCAGTAAATGTATATATCGCCCCATTTCCCGAAAAGCAGGCAATCGGCAATGCCGGTATTCTAATTCGAACAATTCTACTTCATTGCTATTTTTAAGGGTATCTTGAGACAGGTAATCATGAAATACCCTGATACCGGTATAAGTTGATATGCTAAAGCCCATACCTTCTAACTGGGTAACGACGTTATTCGGAAATTGTGGGTTAGGGGGTGTGAGTTTTTTACCTTTTCCAAGGTACCGGTCATCAAGGATGTGTTGTAAACGCCAGCCCCCTTGCAAAACATTTTTGTAGATCATTGCATTGCGGTTATAAAACATCAACGACAGATAGCCGCCTGACTTAACTTGTTGGGCGACTAATTTTAAGCCATCTAGGGGGTCAGTCAGCCATTCTAATACAGCATGAAACAGAACCACATCAAATGGGGGTAAGCTAGGGGCAAGCAATTGGCCGCGGTATGGTGAAAGTCTGCATTAAGCCCACCTTGGTCAAATAATTGTTGTGCCCGCGCGAGAATTTTTTCAGATACATCACATAAAGTCAGCTTATGACCTTGTTGGGCTAACCAATAGCTAATTTGTGCAAAGCCACAGCCTGCATCCCATATCGTTAAAGGCGGCTGTCCAATTAAAAAATTTAAGTCTTCTTTTAGCAGTTTAAGTCGCCAATCACCTTTGGCAGTACCATACACGGTTTGTTCAAAGCGTTTGAGTAAATGATCAAAATTGTGGTCTTGTTGAATGGTCATGGTGTCATGCGAAGCTCTCAGTGAGCTGAAGTGTTACAGGGTCTAGCGGTGAGTGTCAATATTTATCAGCAAAGTATGCTAATTTGTAATATTATAATCCCTATTCTTTTGTAACTATTTATCAAGAAACTGTCATGCGCCGTTTACTATTATGTTGTCTTCTTAGTTTGCCGATAGTGGCTAACGCTAAGCGTACGGGGGAGGCATCCATTCCCGCTCCGCCTGATGTTTCGACACCGGGAGAAGCCTCCACCCCGCCAGATGCCAAAAATGCTGAAACTCCTGTTGTGGAAGGCCCTGAGCCACCAGAAGTGCCAATGCCAGTTCAAAGTGGTGAAAATCTTGAACCTGATATCACTATTGTTCGTAAGGGTAAGGATACCATTCAAGAATACCGTTCTAATGGGCACCTGTATATGGTCAAAGTCGTGCCGGATGTGGGGCCTGCGTATTATCTAATTGATAGTAACGGGGACGGTACTTTAGATGTGCAAAAAAGTGAGTTAGATAGGGGCTTGAAAGTCAATATGTGGAAATTATTTGACTGGAAGTGAACTGTTTAAACGTCTTGTCTTTCATTCTTAAAGCGTTGATGGATTAGTGTTGGTGGGGTTGATTTGCCAAACACCATAATCCCTGCAGCACTAAATCGTCGTAAATGGTGATTTTTAGCCTTAGTTCAGTCGAAATTAGCGTAGCATCCCCACCCGTTAAAAATAGTTTAAATTCGCTTTTTTGTGATGTAACTGTTTTTTCAATTAATCCGGTTGCCGCATAGAGTGTGCCACTGTCAATTGCCACAGTGGTATTGTTCCCTAAACCAAGTTCGAAGCGTGCTTCGCTAAATGGTAATTGTGCTGTGCCATTGGCTAGCGCACGTTTCATAAGCATTAAACCAGGGCTAATGACCCCGCCGAGATGCTGGCCTGCTGCATTTATAAAATCAATGGTAATGGCAGTGCCACAGTCGATAATACAGCTAGGTTGCTGTGTTAACTGTCGAATTGCCAGCAGACCTAGCCAACGGTCTACACCTAATTTTTCTGGGTGTGCATAGGCATTATGCACACCCAATAATTCCACTTGTGCTTTAGGGATGATAATCTCAATTTCAGGCCAAAGTTCTTTAGCGCAAGTCATTATCAGTTGTAATAACTCAGTTTTACTGACACAGCTAATGAGTATTTGTGTCGGTGCTGTTGGTAATAACCACCATTGTTTGAGTAAAGTGGATTTGAAATCGGTGCTTTGATGATGGCATAAGGGCGCTGCGGATACTAACGCCTTATCAGCAGTTGCCCATTTTAAACGTGTGTTACCGATGTCTACCAATAGTTTCATATCGCATCCACGTTAAAACTAATTTCGCCGGAAGAAAAGGATTGCAGACTGCCTTCATGATTTTGTAATAACAATAGGCCATTGTCGTCAATGCCCTTAACGATGCCAGTTAGGGTTTGTTGGTGCAACAATACGGTTACGTTACGGTTAAGCATGCAGTCATAGTTTCGCCATTCTGCCAAGTAGGTTAACAAATCAGTTTGTTCGAATTCTAGTAAAATCGAAACGATACTATTCAGCAAGGCAGCTGCTAAATCATTCCGATCAGGTATTTCGCCGGTAATTTGCTTTAAATCTACCCACGCTTGCTTGACATCAGCCGCTGCTTTCTTCGGCAAATACCCATTTAACCCTAAACCAATTACCACGTTGCAAGGGCCATTGGTTTCGCCTTGGATTTCAACCAAAATACCACCTAGTTTTTTATCCTGCCAATAAATGTCATTAGGCCATTTTAAGCCAATGTTTTGAATACCTTGATTGTTTAGTGCGCGAACCACTGCAACCCCTATGGCTAGGCTTAACCCTGCCATAGCGCTAGTACCGGTTTCAAAATGCCAAAGGATTGATAATATGATATTTTGGCCAAATGGCGATACCCATTGCCGCCCGCGTCTGCCGCGACCAGCGGACTGATACTCCGCCAAGCAAACTTTAGCTGTGTGCTTTTTTTGACGTGCTTGCGCCATTAGATAGCTATTTGTAGATTCACATTGCGCAAAAATTTCAATTTCAAGCGATTGGCAGGATGGTGAAAGCTTGGTTTGAATCGCTTCCAGCGATAACAAATTGATGGGTAATGCCAAACGATAACCTTTGCCACTAACCGCAATGACTTCAATGCCTAATCCGGCAAAGCCTTGGATGTGATTCCAAACCGCAGAGCGACTGAGGTTAGCCTGTGCTGCCAACGCAGAGCCTGAATGAAATTGACCATCGGCTAAACAGGACAGTAGTTGCTTGTGCGTTTCTGAAAAAAACATTAAATCATTTTTATAATGCCAGCATTAAGGCTTCTTTTTGTGCACGAATTTGTTGTTTTTGTCTTTGCACAATGTATTGAATTAATAGTTCGCGGTCTTGTTCTTTAATATTGACATAATCAACACTGATAAGATACTGGGCTTTGTCAGATTGGTGATCAGCATTTTTTTTACAGGAAACGACCTTAGCCTGTAAGGATATAACTGCCACAATGTTGCTTAAAACCATTTTAACTTCCAGATATTCTCCTAAATTTAATGGTTCGTCATTATCAAATGCGACGCCTGATGCACTCAAATTGACATTGCGGATTTTATGGTCATTAGGGTTGGTTTCCTGTGCAATAAAAGCCCCTCCAATTAGATCAAGTTTGGTGTTGAGTAGCTTGAAATACTCCGCAATTTCAGGGTCTTTAATTTCTATCCTAGGGTGTAAAATTTTGGCTTCTTGCGTCAAAATATGCCAAGCGGTAGAGAGAGTGCAACCTTCTAACGCATCGCTAGCGACATTGCTGGGTGCATTGGCTTGTTTTGCATCAATAATTTTGTAAAATAGATTAATGTCATCATCTATACGAAAAAAACGCCGTCTTTCTTGGCTTTTGAGGTTAGTGTTGCTGCTCATAATGTATCTCTTCTATTGGATAATCTAAAGGCATGATCAATTAAGGAGGGTGAGTGAAAAGTATAGACGATTAATTGATTTTGTCTTAGAAGCTGCTTGGAAACTTTGAGCCGACACTCTGGGGGGGTTATAGCTAAAATTTGTCCCGAAATGGCGCGCGCAAATTGAGTTACCTAGCCTTCCAGAGCTTCCAAACATTAAGCTTTTAATGGCATTAAGCAGGGCATCAGCGGGTTAATTTTAAGTATTTTTCGTAAAGCGTTTCTTTAGATTCCGGATGGTCTGGATCTTGGGTGATGCAATCCACGGGGCAAACCTCAACACATTGCGGTAGGTCGTGATGTCCTATGCATTCAGTGCATAAATTAGGGTTGATGACATAAATTTCTTCACCTTGGGAAATAGCACCATTCGGGCATTCTGGTTCGCAAACATCGCAATTAATGCATTCATCATAAATAATTAGGGACATGTGTTATTCCTCACTAAATTTAGCAATTAATTGTTGATGTACGATATCTGGGACAAAAATACCGACATCACCATGCAGGCGCGCAATTTCCCTAATCATACTTGATGATATAAATTCATACTGTTCCGCTGGAGTTAAAAACATGGTTTCCAAATCTGGCGAAAGCCTCCGGTTCATGCCCGCCAGCTGGAATTCAAATTCAAAGTCAGATACCGCGCGTAATCCCCGTAAAACTACATTTGCGCCTTGTTGCTTGGCGCAGTCAATTAATAAATTATTAAAGCCTATGGTACGGACATTGTCGAAATGCTGGGTAGTCGATTCAACTAACGCCACCCGTTCGCTTAATGAAAACAAGGGGGTTTTTCCTCTATTTTCAGCGACTGCCACGATGACTTCAGTATAAATTTTGGCGGCTCTGGCAATCAAATCCAAGTGACCATTGGTAATTGGGTCAAATGTGCCCGGGTAAATCGCAATAATATTCATCTAAAGTGAAGCGCTCCATTTTGGCGAAAAGTGCTAATTCTAACCTAAAAAAGTCCCTTTACTGCATCTCAAGTGTTTTACTGGCCAGCAGGGATTCCCCGTTTTCCCGTGTTAAACGCATTTTTATCCGCTTTTCAATAACGCGAAAATGTGCTTCATCGTCGTCACCTAACAAAGAAATTGCTAACCCTTTTAAGCCAGCCCGGCCGGTACGCCCAATCCGGTGAATATAATCATTGGGTGACCTCGGTAAATCAAAATTGATCACGGCCGCTAAGGCATCAATATCAATACCCCGTGCAGCTAAATCCGTGGCGATTAAGACGGGTATGGTGCCTTGCTTAAACGCATTTAATGCTTGGGTGCGCGCATATTGGGATTTGTCACCATGTAAAGCGACCGAATTAATGCCTGCTTTGGCAAGCTTTAAGACCAAACGGTTGCAGGTATTTTTAGCATTAGCAAACACTAAGACTTGGTGTAACTGTTCGGTATGGAGCAAATGGGCTAATAACGCATTTTTACGGACATCATTAATGGTAATAACCCGTTGCTGAATCTGTGGCTCACTAAGCGGGGTGCAATCTATTTGTGCTGG
>CAVSQA010000009.1:0-162978 GCA_963729955.1 uncultured Gemmatimonadales bacterium | reverse complement strand
GACCGCGACGGTGCGGAGGGTCCGGCTGAGCGGCAGCATCCCGCCGGCGTTCTTGAGCAGCACCATGGACTCCCGCGCCACCCTGAGCGCCAGCGCGCGGTGGGCGGGCGAGTCGAGGTCGCGGATACGGGATCCGTGCCCAGCGCACGCGCGAGGGCGGGTCGAACATCCCCAACCGGAACCGCGCCACGAAGAGCCGCGTGACCGCGGTGTCGATGAGCGCCTCGCTGACGAGCCCCTGGTGCACGGCGACGACCAGGCTGTCGTAGGTGCGACCGCAGTCGAGGTCGGTGCCGGCCTTCACCGCCAGGGCCGACGCCTCGCGCCGCCGTCTGGGCCACCTTGTGGGTCTGGTAGATGTCGCCCACCGCGTCGCAGTCGGAGACGACGTAGCCGCGGAACCCCCACCGGCCGCGCAGGATGTCCTTGAGCAGCAGGTCGCTGGCGCAGGCCGGGAAGCTGTCCACCCGGTTGTAGGCGCACATCACCGATTCCGCGCCCCCCGTCACGATCGCGGCCCGGAACTGCGGCAGGTAGCTCTCGTGCAGGTCGCGCTCGGACGGCTGCACGTTGAACTGGTGGCGCAGCGGCTCGGGGCCGCTGTGCACCGCGAAGTGCTTGGGCGTGGAGACCGTCTTCAGGTACTTCGGGTCGTCGCCCTGGAGGCCGCGCACGAACTGGATCGCCAGCCGGCCGGCGAGGAACGGGTCCTCGCCGTACGTCTCCTGGCCGCGGCCCCAGCGCGGGTCCCGGAACAGGTTGACGTTGGGCGACCAGAAGGTCAGCCCCTCGAACCGCGCGCGGCGTGCCGTGGCGCAGGAACTCGTGGTACTTGGCGCGGGCCTCGTCGGCGATGACCCTGGCCTCGCGGAAGATGAGCGAGTCGTCCCAGGTGGCCGCCATCCCGATGGCCTGCGGGAACGAGGTCGCGAGCCCCGCGCGCGCCACGCCGTGCAGCGCCTCGTTCCACCAGTTGTACGCGGGGATCCCCAGCCGCGGGATCGCCGCGGCGACGTCCACCATCTGGGAGACCTTCTCCTCGAGCGTCATGCGGCCGACCAGGTCGGCCGCGCGCGCCTCGAAGGAGAGGCTGGTGTCCCGGTACGGCGGCGCCGGCTCCTGTGCCGAAGCGGCGGCGGCACCGCCCGCGACGGCGACACCGACCAGCAGCGCCGCCACGACGCCCGACCCCGGGCCGCGCGACACGACCCCGTCCCGGAACCCGCGAACGCCCATCGGATCCTCCCGGTGATCTGGTGACCTGACCTCGCTCCCGGCGCTCAACATGGACCCGGAGACCTTCGCGATCAAGTGATTCGGGACGGGCACTGGCACGCGCACGCCCGCCGCCGCACTTTTCGCCTCGGCGAGACGCCGTCATCCGGCCGGGGCGCGATCGCGTCCGCCGGGACCGGCGAGCCTGGGCGCGGCCGATCCGGGCCTGGCGCAAAGAGGGACGATGAACCTCGAGGAGCTGACGCGGCTGTACGATTTCACCGGCCGCACGGTCGTCATCACCGGCGGCGCCGGCATCCTGGGCGGAGAGATGGCCTGCGCGCTCGTGGGCTGCCGGGCCAACGTGGCGATCCTGGATCGCGACCCCGCGATGGCCGAGCGGCTGGTGCACCGCATTCCCACCGGCGTCGGGCGGTACATCGTCGTGTACGGCGACGTCCTCGACCGCGATACGCTGGCGGTGGCCCTGGAGCGCATCGTGGCGGAGTTCGGCCAGGTGGACGCCCTCGTCAACGCGGCCGGCGGCAACAATCCGAGCGCCACGACCGGCGCGACGGCGTCGTTCTTCGACCTGCCGGCCGAGGCCCTGCGGCTCGTCCTGGACCTCAACCTGCTCGGCACCGTGCTGCCGTCCCAGGTGTTCGGGCGCCCGATGGCGGAGCGGAAGAGCGGCGTGATCCTGAACCTGTCGTCGATGAACGCGATCCGGCCGCTGACCCGCATCCCGGCCTACTCGGCGGCGAAGGCCGCGGTGAGCAACTTCACCCAGTGGCTGGCGGTGCACATGGCGCAGGAGTACTCGCCGACCATCCGCGTGAACGCGATCGCGCCGGGGTTCTTCCTCACCGAGCAGAACCGGTTCCTGCTCACCGAGCGGGAGTCGGGCGACCTGACGCCGCGCGGCCGGCGCATCCTCGCCCACACGCCGATGGCGCGGTTCGGCACGCCGGAGGATCTCCTGGGTACCGTTCTCTGGCTCCTCTCGCCGGCGTCCGCCTTCGTCACCGGCGCCGTCGTGCCGGTGGACGGCGGATTCGCGGCGTACTCCGGCGTGTGAAGGGGGACGCATGACCGAAAGGACGGGACGATGAGCGCGGACAAGGCCGTCGGGGTGATCGGCCTCGGCGTGATGGGACGGAACCTGGCCCTCAACATCGCGCGCAACGGCTACCCGGTCGCCGGCTACGACATCGAAGCGGCCAAAGCCCAGGAGGCGCGCGCCGCGTTCGCCGGCAAGGCCATGGCGGTCGCCGGCACGCGGGAGGAGTTCCTGGCGCAGCTCCAGCGGCCGCGCCGCATCCTCGTGATGGTCCCGGCGGGGAGCCCCGTGGACGCGGTGCTCGGCGACCTCCGCCCCGGCCTCGCGAAGGGCGACGTCGTCATCGACGGCGGGAACTCGTTCTTCGAGGACACCCGCCGGCGCATCAAGGCGCTGGAAGGGTCCGGCATCCTGTTCGTCGGCACCGGCGTGAGCGGCGGGGAAGAGGGCGCGCTGCTCGGCCCGTCCATCATGCCCGGCGGGAACCCCGACGCCTGGCCCCTCGTCGGGCCGGTGCTCCAGAAGATCGCGGCCAGGGCGCCCGACGGCGCGCCGTGCTGCGAGTGGATCGGCCCCGACGGGGCGGGCCACTTCGTCAAGATGGTGCACAACGGGATCGAGTACGCCGACATGCAGATGATCGGCGAGGCCTACTTCCTGATGGAGCGGGCCCTCGGCCTCGAGCCGGCCGCGATGCACGACATCTTCGCCGAGTGGAACAAGGGGGAGCTGGACAGCTACCTGATCGAGATCACCGCCGCGATCCTGGCGAAGCGGGACCCCGACACCGGCAAGCCGATGGTCGAGGTCATCCTCGACACGGCGGAGCAGAAGGGCACGGGGAAGTGGACCAGCGGCGCGGCGCTCGATCTCGGCGTGCCCGCCCAGACGATCGCGATCGCGGTGTTCGCCCGGATGATGAGCGCGCTCAAGGACGAGCGGGTGGCCGCGGCCAAGGTCCTGGCCGGGCCGTCCGCGAAGTTCAGCGGCGACCGGAAGGCGTTCGTCGCGATGATCCGCGACGCCCTCTACGCCTCGAAGATCTGCTCGTACGCCCAGGGGTTCCAGCTGCTGCGGGCGGCCGACGAGCACTACCGCTGGGGCCTCAAGTTCGGATCCATCGCCTCGCTGTGGCGGGCGGGCTGCATCATCCGCGCGCGGTTCCTCTCCAAGATCAAGGAGGCGTACGACCGCGATCCGGCGCTCCCCAACCTGCTGCTCGACCCGTATTTCGCCGGCGCGATCCGCGATGCGTCGGCGGGGTGGCGGAAGGTGGTGGCCACCGCCGCGGAGGTCGGGGTGCCCGTGCCGGCGTTCAGCAGCGCGCTGGCGTACTACGACAGCTATCGGACGGCGGTGCTCCCCGCGAACCTGCTCCAGGCGCAGCGCGACTACTTCGGCGCGCACACCTACCGGCGGATCGACCGGGACGGCGTCTTCCACACCCAGTGGGAGAGCTGACGGAGCGGCGATGCTAGGCACCGGGTCGGCCGCGGGCGCGCTCACCGAGCCGGACGTCCGGCGCATCGCCGCCGAGTTCGTCGAGCGGGAACGGCTCGCCGGCCGGCGCGTCCTCGCGGTCATCCCGGACCAGACGCGCTCGGGCCCCATCGACCTGATGTTCCGCGTCCTGTACGACCTGCTCGCGCCGCGCGCCGGCGGGAAGGGCGCGCTCGACTTCCTCATCGCCCTCGGCACGCATCCCCCGATGTCGGAGCAGGCCATCGACGCGCGGCTCGCCCTGGCGCCGGGCGAGCGCGCGGCGAAGTACCCGCGCACCCGGGTGTTCAACCACGACTGGAAGGACCCGCGCCAGCTCACGACCATCGGGACGATTCCCCGCGAGCGCGTGGAGGCGCTGTCCGGCGGGATGATGCACGAGCCGGTGCCGGTGACGGTCAACCGGATGGTGCTCGACTACGACGTGGTGCTGATCGTCGGGCCCACGTTTCCCCACGAGGTCGTCGGCTTCTCGGGCGGCAACAAGTACCTGTTTCCGGGCATCGCGGGCGCCGAGATCATCGACATGTTCCACTGGCTGGGCGCGCTGGTCACGAGCCCCGTGATCATCGGCCGCAAGCGGACGCCCACCCGCGCCGTGGTGGACGAGGCCGCGCAGCTGCTGCCGGTGCCGCGCCTGTGCATGAGCCTGGTGGTGCGCGGCGACGCGATCTGGCGGGCCTGTTCTGCGGGACCCCCGAGGAGGCGTGGTCGGCGGCCGCGGACCTGTCGAACCGGATCCACATCGTCTACAAGGACCGGCCCTTCCAGAGCATCCTCTCGTGCGCGCCGCCGATGTACGACGAGATATGGGTGGGCGGGAAGTGCACGTACAAGCTCGAGCCGGTGGTCGCCGACGGCGGCGAGCTGATCATCTACGCGCCCCACATCACCCGGATCTCCGCCACGCACGGGGTGCTGATCGAGCGGATCGGCTACCACGTCCGGGACTACTTCCTCGCGCAGATGGGGCGGTTCACCGACGTGCCCGGCGGGGTGCTGGCGCACTCGACGCACGTCAAGGGCCTCGGCACCTACGTGAACGGGCGCGAGCAGCCGCGGGCCAACGTCGTGCTGGCGACGGGGATCCCGGAGGCGACCTGCCGGAAGATCAACCTCGGCTACCGCGATCCCGGCCTCCATCGACCAGGAGGCGTGGCGCGGCCGGGAAGCGGAAGGGTTGCTGCTCGTGCCGAAGTCCGGCGAGACGCTGTACCGGCTGCGCGACGACCCGTTCGGCCCCGTGCCGGACGCGGCGTGAGCGGCGGCCCATGAACGGAGCGGCGTGTGGCTAAGCTCGTGATTCCTCCCGCGAAGGACGGCGCCCTCGACCTGGTGAGCCTCGGCGCGCTGGTGCACCGGCTCGACCCGGGGATCGTGCCGTTCCGCAAGGCGACGCGCTGCGACATCCACGTGAGCGGCGGCGAGTTCAACGTCGCCGCCAACCTGGCCGACTGCTTCCGGCTGAACACCGGCATCGCGACGGCGATGGTGGACTACCCGATCGGCGACCTGATCGCCGAGCGGGTGCGGGCGATGGGGGTGACGCCCGTTCTACAAGCGCTTCGAGCACAACGGCGTCAACGGGCCGAACATGGCGACGGTCTACAGCGACCGCGGGCACGGCGTGCGCGCGCCGGTCGTGTTCTACAACCGCTGCAACGAAGCCGCCGCGCAGCTCAAGCCGGGCGACTTCGACTGGAAGGCGATCTTCGCCGGCGGCGTGCGGTGGTTCCACAGCGGCGGGATCTTCGCCTCGCTGTCGGAGACGACGCGGCGAGCTGATCATCGAGGGGATGAAGGCCGCGAAGGCGGCCGGCGCGGTCACGCAGCTTCGACCTCAACTTCCGCGAGAAGCTGTGGAGCATCTGGGGCGGCGAGCCGAAGGCGGTCGAGGTCCTCGGCACGATCGTCGAGCACGTGGACGTGCTGGTCGGGAACGAGGAGGACCTGCAGAAGGGGCTCGGCATCCAGGGGCCGGAGGTCGCGGCGAAGTCCAAGCTCGATCCCACCGCGTTCTTCGCGTCGATCGACGTCGCGGTGGCCCGCTTCCCGCGCCTCGCGGCGGTCGCGACCACGCTGCGCGAGGTGCACTCCACCAACCGGCACGCGTGGAGCGCGGTGGCCTGGGTGGCGGGAGAGCGCCACCCCGCGCCCGCGGTGGACCTCGACGTGCGCGACCGCGTGGGCGGCGGCGACGGGTTCGCCAGCGGGTTCTTCTACGGTCTGCTCGCGGGGGAGAAGCCCGCCGAGGCCGTGAAGCTCGGCTGGGCGCACGGTGCGCTGCTCACCACCTTCCCCGGCGACACCACGATGGCGACCCTGGAGCAGGTGCGGGCCTTCGCGCAGGGAGGGTCGGCGCGTATCCAGCGGTGAGCGGTCCGTGAGCGGCGTGGAACTCCACATCAACGGCAAGCGCGGCGACGTCGCGCCGGGCACGTCGGTTTTCGACGCGGCCGGCGCGCTCGGCGTCTTCGTCCCCACCTCGTGCATCACGCAGGGGAAGTGCAAGGAGTGCATGGTCGAGGTCGCGGGGGGGATGGAGCACCTCACGCCTCGGACCGCCGCGGAGAGCCACCTCCGCGAACGCGTTCCGCCTCTCCTGCCAGGCGCGGGTGCTGCCCGGCGCGGCGGGGCGCGTGGTGCGCTGCCACACGATGCGGCGCGGCGAGATGCGCATCGAGCGCCACGCGCTCGACCTCCCCGTGCGCCACGCGGACGTCCCGCTCGATCCGTGCGTCACGCGTGACGGCGACCGGATCCTGCTCGACGGCAAACCGATCGCGCAGGGGACCGGCCCGATCCACGGCCTGGCGGCGGACCTCGGCACCACCACCGTGGTGCTGCGGCTGTTCGACCTGGAGTCGGGCGAGGTGGTGGCGGACACCTCGTTCGAGAACCCGCAGCGCTTCGGCGGCTCCGACGTCATGTCGCGCATCCACTTCGACACGCATCACAAGGGCAAGCTGCTCCAGCGGACGCTGGCCGGGTATCTCAGCCACGCCATCGAGCAGTTCCCGGTGGACCCGCTCTCGATCTACGAGATGGTGGTCGCCGGCAACTCGACGATGCGGGACCTGTTCTTCCGGCTGGACGTGTACTCGATCGGCCAGAACCCGTACCAGTCCATCACCGAGCTGGACACCAGGAGCGGCCGGCGAGGCGAGACGAGCGTCACGGCGACGCCCCGCCGCCTCCAGCTGCCGATCCATCCCAGGGGCCGGGTCTACGGCCTGCCGATCGTCAGCGGACACGTGGGCGCCGACGCCGCGGCGTGCATGCTGGCGGTGGACCTGGCGCGGGAAGAGCGCCTGGTGGCCGTGATGGACATCGGCACCAACACCGAGCTGATCCTCGGGAACAAGGACAAGATCCTGGCGGCGTCGTGCCCGGCGGGGCCGGCCTTCGAGGGCGGGAAGATCCTGTGCGGGATGCCCGGCCTGCCGGGCGCGATCGAGAAGGTGCGGATCCTGCCCAACGGAACGTTCCAGAACACGGTGATCGGCGGCGGGCCCGCCGAGGGAATCTGCGGCTCCGGGCTGGTGGACGCGCTCGCCGAGCTGCTCAGGACGGAGCGGATGAACAGCCTCGGGCGGCTCGTGGACGGCGCCTCCGAGGTGGTGCTCGACGCCGGCGGCGAGACGCCGGTCGTGCTGCGCGAGGCCGACATCAACGAGCTGGCCCAGGCCAAGGGCGCCAACGTCGCGGGCCTGCACGTCGTGTTCGACCAGTACGGCCTGCGCTTCGAGGACCTCGACGTCTTCTACCTGGCGGGGGGGTTCGGCCGCAATCTCGACGTGGGCTCGGCACGGCGCATCGGACTCATCCCCAACATCGCCGACGCGAAGGTCCGCCAGGTGGGGAACGCGGCCATCGAGGGCACGAGCATCGCGTTACTGTCACGGACGAAGCGCGAGGAGCTGGAGCAGCTGGTGCGGCGCGTGCAGCACTGCCGGCTGGAGACGCATCCGGCGTTCTTCCACTACTTCGTGGAGGGATGCCAGTTCCATCCCGTCGAATCACTGGGACCCGTGGACGTGCCGGATCAATGAGCCGTCCTGCGCTTCTCGAGCTGAGCGATGCGAGCCCCGAGCTGGCCGTGCAGGAGGTGGAGTACCGGCGCCTGCTGGGTTATCCGCGCGACCACGAGCTGTCGGGGCGCGCGCTGGAGCTGGCCGACTGGGCGCGCGGCTGGTACGCGGAGCGCGGCCGGCCCTGGTGGTACGCGCGCCAGGCCGCGGGGCTGGCGCTGAAGGACGGGCGGGTCACGATCGAGGCCATGACGTTTGCGTCATCCCGCCTGCACGACCAGCTGCGGGAGGCGGGCGCCTCGTCGGCGGCGCTCGTCGCGGTCGGGGCGGGCGCCGAGTGCGAGGAGGAGGCGCGCCGGCTGTGGGAAGAAGAGAAGCCCGACGAGTATTTCTTTCTCGAGATCTACGGCTCGGCGGTGGTGGAGGCGCTCGTCGCGGCCGCTGCGTTCCGCCTGTGTGAATGGGCCGACGGGAACGGCGTGGCTGTGCTGCCGCACTACAGCCCCGGGTATCCGGACTGGGACATCGCGGACCAGGGGAAGCTGCGGGATCTGATCGGCCTGGAGCGCCGGAGCGACCTGCCAGGAAGGGTAGAGGTTCTGGGGACCGGGATGCTCCGGCCCAAGAAGTCACTGCTCGCGGTGTTCGGGCTGACGCCGCACGTTGAGCGGGTGCAGCGCTTGACGTCGCTGGTGCCGTGCGCGAACTGTTCGCTGCCGGCGTGCCGTTACCGCCGGGCGCCGTACCAGCATCCGCTCCGCCAGATCGAGTCGGTGCATGCAGCGCCGGAGCCGGACCGTGGCAGGCCAATGGAGGCCGGGCGTGCGCCGCTCACTCTGAACGCGCGCTACTCGGTATCGGCGGACGTGTTGCGGCGGTGGACGGCGCAGCGGCTCCAGCTCCGTGTGGTGGAGGACGGGTCGGTGGAGGCGCGATTCCGGTATGACGGCACCACCTGCTCGAACATGGGTCGGCCGCTCGCCTTCGACTACCATGTCGCGCTGGGGCCACGGGACGAGGGGTACGTGATCACGGATCTCCACTGCGGTCCCGCGCCGGGCGACGAGGGGCACACGTTCATGTGCTCCTATCTGGAGGATGCCGAGGGGATTATGAAGGCGATCGCCTCGGAGCAGCCGCTGCTGGGGCATCCCTTGGACGAGGTATTGCGGTGGGCGCGGGGTCGGGGCGTGGCCGGGTGCTATTGCGCGGCGCCGAGCCGCGAGCACAAATGGGGGTTGGCGCTGGAGACGCTGCACTACGCGCTGTCACGGAAGGACCTGCCGTCCGCGTCGTGAGCGGTGCGTGGCCGCCGCGAGGCGGCGCGGGCGCATCTGGATTCTGACCGGTTACCCGGAGAGGCGATGACCAAGCTGTGCGACGTGAATCAGGCGGCGAAGGAGAAGCTGCCGCCGCAGTCCGCCGACAAGTCGGGCGTCGGCGTGCACTACGCCGACGCCTTCATCAAGCCGATGAACGCGAAGCTGGAGGACGGCACGCGCGTGGCGTGCAAGCGGCGGGGGCTCAAGATCACGCTCACCGTCGGCGACGAAGAAGGGCGAGGGATTGCTGCGCCGGCTCGAGGTGGGCCCGGACCCGGTGGTGATGCTGCGCGCCGCCCTCCAGGAGGCGGCGAAGGCGGCGGGCGTCGAGCTGCAGATCACCGACAGCGAGATCCTCGTCGGCGGCGTAGCGCCTCGGGCCGGACGCCGTGACTGGCGCCCATCGCGAATGGGCTGGCTCGTCATGGCGTCCCTGCTTGCCTCCCCCGCTCCAGGGCGGCGCGGTCCCAGCGGCCGAGATCCGCTGCCGCCTCGTATGAGGACTGGAGGAACTCGAGCAGCGCCACGTCGGGCGTGGCGGCGCGGCGCACCGCCTCGTAGGGGAGGATGAACTCCCGCAGGTCCCGGCTGTAGAACGCTTCCGCCGGCCCTAGCCGGCGGCTGCCGTACCCGTCCGGCTCCGGGTACGCGTACGCGTAGAACGCGGGTTCCCCCATCGCGCCACCGCCCGGCCAGAACCCGCAGCTGCTGCACTCATGGGAATACGCCTCCACCATCACGCGGTCCGGGCAATTCGGTATGCCGCCCGGGTGCCGCGGCGCGCGCCGGCCGGAGAAGCGCGTCGTCGCCAAGTCGAAGGCGCCCCAGAAGAAGTGCACGGGACTGGCCTTGCCGAGGAAGCCGCCGCGGAACCGCTTCAGCACGCGATCGGTCCCGACCAGGATTCGCCACCAGCGATTCGCCGCGTCCGCGTCGTAGGCCGCGTGCTCCCGGTCCTCGGGGAAGGGGATGGCCGTCTCGACCTCCACGGGTACGGGCCTGATGCGCACCGCGTGGCCCAGCGACCGCAGGGTGTCCACATAGGCGGCGTAGAAGTCGGCCACCGACTGCGCAACGAGCGGAATCGCGCGGACCGCGCCGTCGCTGGTCCGTACATAGAGGCGATGATCGAGGAAGTCGAACTCGACGGCGAAGGTGCCCCCGCCCGACGGCATGGCTCGACGTCGTGAGGCCGCGGGGCGTGACGTACAGCGTGACCTGCCACCAGTGGTTTTCCATCGGGGCGAGGGCCAGGCGCGTCTTGCCCACGATCTGCGTCCACAGGTGCAGCGTGGCGTACGTGTCGCGCCAGGAATCGAGCGGAAGGGCGGGCCAGTCGGCCGTCATACGGCCGAGTGGCGCCGCCGGACGCGCACGGCTGATGGGAGTCATGTCACCTCCCGGCTGAGGGCAGGGTCTCGATCAGGACGAACCGCCGGACGAACGCCAGCGCCGTGTCGGCGACCTCTCGGCCGGCGTGGTCGTCATGACTCCCCCGGCGCGGCACGCGAACGGCGCTACGCAGGCTCACGCCCAGATCGCCATCACGGCCTCCGCCTGGCGGAACCCAGCCGTCTCACGCTCCTCGCCCGGCGCGGCGCGGCCCTGGTCGAGGGCGTGCTGCAGGCGCTTGACGGTCTCGTGGTCCGTCGGCAGCGGAGTGGGATTGCTCTCCGGATTCGCGATCGAGTAGTCGAGGCCCGCCGCGGTCGCGATCGTGAGATACGCCCGCTCCAGATCGTGCCGGATGTGCTTCGGCGTCCCCCACGCGAAGTTCGACAGCCCCACCGAAATGTGCACGCCCGCGAGGTCCTTGTCCGCGCGAATCAACCGCATCGCGTCGAGGCCGATGTTCACCAGTCCGTAGGTGTCGGCCCCGACCGGCGCGAGCCCCGGATCGAGGAGCAGGTGCTCGTTCCTTCGGCCGGCCTTCTTGTCGAGCAGCTCCACGAACTGCTTGGCGCCCGTCAGCACGTCCTGCGGGCTGAAGCACTGCGACGTCCCGCCCTCGACGAACCGCTCCGAGGCCATCACGACGACCAGCGTGTCGTAGGCCTTGATCAGCTCGAGGAACTCCTCGAGGCGGTCGCGCGAGGCGGCCACCGAGTTGATGATCGGCGCCTTCCCGCCGGCGCGCTTCCGGTCGTAGTGCTCCAGCGCCACGCGCTGATACTGCGATAGACGGATTGTCGATGCACAGCGGGAGCGGCGACGCCTCCTGCAGGGCAGGGATCAGATCGGGCAGGAAGGCCAGCATCTCTTCCGGTCTGCACCTGGATCTGCGCCGTGCCGTCAATGTTGACGTCCAGGTACGCGGAGCCCAGCGCGGTCTGGCCCTTCGCCAGCTCCTGGTAGCCTGCGAGGCTGCGCGCCTGGAACGCGTTGCGGGCGCGGGCGTAGGCGCTGTTGATCAGGTCGCCGATGATCTGGAGCGTGGGCGCGGTCATGGGGCCCTGTCTCGACTGGGGTTAGGGGCTAGGGGTGAGGGACTGCGGCCGTGGCGCGGACGAGGTCTCGGCCCGCGCCGCGTGGTCGCGGCCGAGCCAGTTGTTGGCCCAGCTCGACGTGCCGCGCAGCGCCTGGTTCTGCACCACGGGAGCGTGGTCCAAGAGCGCGCTCTCCGTCCCGTCGCTGCGGCGTCGCTCATACGCCCTGAGCCAGATGCAGTCGCCGAAGCCGTCCACCTCGCACCGCCCCTCCCGCGTGCCGCCGCAGGGACCGTTGCGCTGGTTCTTGGCGCACTGCGACTCGGGACACAGGAAGGCGATGTCGGGCAGCGAGCAGTCGCCGCAGTCCTTGCAGCGGAACAGCACGGCCTTGCTGGCGCTCTCGATCACGCGCAGGGGCCGCGGGCCCTGGAACTGATCGCGGGCGCGCACCGTCACCCACGCCCCCAGCCGGCTCAGCGGCCGCCCCGGGGTGAACATCAGCGCGTGCGTCCACTTCGAGAACGCGTACATCAGGCCGCCCCGGCGCGGGCGCGGGGTTGGGAGCCTCGGCGCGGCGGCGAGCCGCGCACCTGCGGCCGGCGCTGCCGCTCCGCCGCGGCCGAGCGCCACGGCGGGCGCGCCCGTCCGGTCGCCCACCACCTCCGGATAGCAGAAGAACTCGCCCGGCCGCGAGAAGGCGATCTCGCGCACGAACGCCTTCCAGTCGTCCGGCGCGAAGCCGCGCTCGATCTCCAGCACCCGCTCAACGGTGGCGAAGTCGTGGATCCCGCCCAGGTACGCGCCCCGGTAGCCGAGGCCGCGGAAGACGGCCATCTGCTTGGCGGCGAACTCGCGGAAGAAGGCCTTCCCGCCGTCCGGCCGAGCGGGCCTGCCGCTCGCACAGCTCGAGCAGCGCCGGCGTCACCACGATGCCCGCCACCCGCCCGCCGTTGAACAGCTTCGCCGCCCGCGCCGTGAGCACGAACACGTTGCCGATCAGTGGCGTGCGGCCGACGTCGTGGCGGTCCATCCACAGCTTCAGCTCGCGTGCCTTGGCGGCGTCGAACCCCACCTGGTTGATGATGAAGTGGGCGCCGCACTCGATCTTCTTCTTGAGCTTGAGGTACTGCGGAACGACCTCACCCTCGCGGAGCTTGTGGTTGGAGGTGACGGCGCCGATCAGGAACGAGGTCTTGAGGTGCTTGTCGTCGAACCCGCGGTTCATCCGGTCCAGCATCGCGATCAGCGACACGGAGTCGAGGTCGAACACCGGCTTCGCCCGGCCGCCGCTCCCGCCGACGGGGTAGTCCCCCGTCATCGCCAGCACGTTGTGGAACCCCTCGCTGTCGAGCTGCCACGCCGCGCTCTCGAGCCCGTTGCGGTTCAGGTCCTTGCAGGTGAGGTGGATCACCACCTCCTTGCCCGCGTACAGGATCGGCTTGCCGAGCGCCTGCGGATGGAGCTGGGGGTTGCCGCCGGCGTTGTCGGTGATCGAGATCCAGTCCACCGCCGGCGCCTCGACCAGCTGCGTGGCGACCTTGCGCACCCGGACGGCGCTCTCCTCCGACATCGAGCCGCGGATCGACACCAGCTCGACGCCCAGCAGGAAGCGCGACGTCTGCTGCAGCCGCTCCTGGAGCGTCTGCGGGGAGCTAGCGGGGGCGGGCACCGGCCTGCCGCGCGTTGAACTCGTCCACCACCCGTCGAATCGCCGCCGTGTGCTCGGGCGTGCTGCCGCAGCACGAGCCCACGATGCTCGTGCCCGCCGCGAGGACGTCCGGCACCCCGGCCGCCATCTCGGCCGGCGACTGTTTGTAGACCGCCCGCCCGTGCTCGAGCACCGGGTTCCCGGCGTTGGGCTGCCCGATCGTCGGGAGCGGGCAGTGCGCCCGGTACGCCCGCACGACGGCGGCCACGGCCGGCATGCCGATGCCGGTCCCGCAGTTGAGGCCCACCACGTCGGCCCCGCGCTCGGCCATGAACTCGGCGGCCGGCTCGGGCCGGACGCCCATCATGGTGACGTAGAAGCTGCGGTCCTGCGAGAGGTCGTAGGAGAGCGAGGCGACGACGGTGGGCGCGCCGGCCGCGCGCGCGGCGTCGACGGCGATGCCGATCTCCTCGAGCGAGGTCTCGGTCTCGATGATGATGCCGTCCGCGCCCGCCTCCACCAGCGCCGCGGCCTGCTCCTCGTAGGCCGCGCGCGCCCGGTCCAGCGGCAGCTCGCCGTAGGGCTCGAGGATGGCGCCGAGGGGGCCGACGTCGCCCAGCACCCAGCCTGCGCGCCCGCCGAAAGCCTCGCGCGCCAGCCGCACGCCGGCGCCGTTGATCTCCCGCAGCTCGGCGGCGTGCCCGTGGCGGCTGAGCATCAGCCGGCTCGCGCCGAAGGTGTTGGTGAGCAGGATGTCGGCGCCGGCCCGCGCGTAGCTTCGGTGGATCTCGAGCACGCGCTCGGGCCGGGTCAGGTTCCACAGCTCGCCGCAGCCCCCCGCCTCGAGCCCGGCGGCCATGAGCTCCGTGCCCATGGCTCCATCACAGACGAGACGCCGCCCGAGGACCGCCTCGTGGAGCAGTGGCGTCACCGTCCCCGCTGTTCCGCCGCTTCAGGGTCGCGCGTTTTCGAGCTCCCTGCGTACCGCATCCGCCACCTCGGCGGCGTTGCCCTGCCGCTCCTGGACGTCGCCCCAGCGCCACTGCGCCAGGTACTCATCGGTGCCCGTGAGGCCCTGCGCCTGCGCCGCCTGGTCGATCCGGGCCACGAAGCGCGGGGCCAGCTCGAGGTTCGCCTCGTCGAAGTCGTCCCACGCCTTGACCTGGGACGGAAGGTTCTGCCAGTAGAGCACCTGGTAGGAGGCCATGGCGCGCGTCCTCAGCGGGGGAAGCGGCGGTCGGCATGCCGGGCGCGGCGGCGCGGGAGCGTCACGCCTCCGCCCGCACCTTGGCGATGAGCTGCAGAAACAGGTCCACCGCGCTCGAAGCGTCGGCCCCGTAGCCGTCCGCCCCGATTTCCTCGGCGTACATCTGGCTGATCGGAGCGCCGCCGATCGCCATCTTGATGTGGCCGAGGCCGCGCTCCTGGTAGCCGCTGATCACCGTCTTCATGTAGGTCATGGTGGTGGTCAGCAGCGCGCTCATCCCGATGATGTCGGGCTTGAACTGCTCGGTGGCGGCGAGAAACTTCTCGATGCTCTGGTCCACGCCGATGTCGTGGACCTCGAACCCCGCGCCCTCGGCCATCATGCAGACCAGGTTCTTGCCGATGTCGTGCAGGTCGCCGCGCACCGTTCCCATCAGCAGCACGCCCGCCGGCTTGATCCCTGATCCCTTGGCGGTCAGTAGCGGCTTCAGCACCGCCATCCCGGCCTTCATCGCCCGCGCCGCGATCAGCACCTCGGGCACGTAGAGGATGTTGTGCTTGAAGTCTTCGCCGACGACGCTCATCCCGGCGATCAACCCGTCGGTCAGGACCTCCTGTGCGCTACGCCCCTCCGCGAGCGCCTCCCGGGTCATCCGCTCGACGTCCTGGGCCTTGCCCTCGTACAGGCACTGGTTCATCAAGGCGTAATCCGGCATCCGCTCGTCCCTCAACCGTGGCGTGAGGAAACCAGGCTGGCGTTGAACTCCTCCAGCGCGCCCAGCATGGCGAGGATGTTCTGGCGCGGCATCCCCGGGCTCGTGCCGCCGCCCACTGACAGGATAATCCCCTCGCCGCCGCTCTGCTCGAGCACGTCGAGCGTGGCCTCGCGGACCTCCTCGGGCGACCCGCGCACGCCGACCTCCAACGGGTTGACGTTCCCCATGAGGCACATCCGGTCGCCGACGCGCGCCTTCACGTCGGCGAACGACGTCTGCTTGCCCCAGTTGAGCACGTTGAACCCGGCGTCCGGCAGATGGTCGAGACAGGCCGTGATCTCGGCGTCGTTGTGGTACAGCTTCACCCAGTCGGCGGGGAACGCGTCGCAGATCCGCTTCAGGCACGGGTGGGCGAACTCCAGGTAGTGGTCCTCGTTGACGAACCCCACGATGTCATCGAGGATGAAGATGCCCTCCACGCCGTCACCCATCGCCCGCTGCTGCGCCTTGAGCCAGTCGATGATCAGCGTGGTGCACCGGTCGAGGAGCTTGTGCGCCCACTCGGGCCGCTCGACCAGGTCGATCATGAAGTCCGTGGTGCTGCGCACGAAGCCGGCCGTGCACATCGGCCCGCGCGACGTGACCATCGGCAGGATCTCGCCGGTGTCCAGGATGCGCTGCCGCTGCATGCGGATCCGATGCAGCGTCATCCCCATGAAGGCGTCGGCCTCGACCTCGTAGTCGGGCCACAGCTCCATGTCCTCGATGTGGTAGAGCGTGTGGTATTCGCTCGGCGTGTTGTCCTGCCAGAACTTGATCTTGGCGCCGAGGGCCGACGGCTCGGCCGCCATCCCGTACTCCATCCACCACGACGGGACGAAGATGATGTCGGGGAACTCCCGGTGGATCTTCAGGTTGGACTGGAACCAGAGCTCGGGGTCCAGGAAGTAGTCCATGTGGTTGAGGCCGAGGTACCCGGGGATCCAGGGGCTGTCGATGATCAGCGCCATCGGCACCCGCTCCAGCCGCTCCAGCCTCGCCGCCTTCTTGAACGTCGCCCACTGCTCTGGGCGCATGGTGCCTCCTCATCGGACCACGGTGGCGACGCCCTCGGTGGAGCGTCGAAAATCGGCCGAATCGCGCGTCATGGTGCGTTCGGCGAATGCGATTCCTTATCGCATCGGCGGCGCCTTGTCAACAGATGACTTGGTTATCGGATATCCTTAACTCTTTGGGCTGCCCCGGCGGCCTCGGTCGGCGGTCCGGTCACGAGATAATTGTTCTCATCGCCCCGCGCGCGGGGCACCGGCCGCCCGTTACCATTCCGTGACCAATCGAGGGAATCCCCATGCGCGTGCTCTACATCGGCGGGACGGGCGAGATCAGCTTCGACTGCATCCACGAGTCGGTGCGGCTCGGCCACGACGTGACGGTGTTCAATCGCGGCCACCACAACCGGGGGCTCCCCGCGACCTGCCGGCTCCTTACCGGGGACGTCGCGGACGACGCGGCCTACGGCCGCCTGGCCTCCGAGCACTTCGACGTCGTCTGCCAGTTCCGCCTCTTCACGCCAGCGGCCATCGAGCGGGACCTCGCCGCCTTCACGGGTCACTGCGGCCAGTACGTTTTCATCAGCTCGGCCTCCGCCTATCGGAAGCCGGTGCGCGGACTGCCGCTCACCGAGGCCACGCCACTCGACAACCCCCACTGGCCGTACTCCCGGGCCAAGGCCGAGATGGAGGCGCGGCTCCGTGCCCAGCGCCGGCTCCCCTATACGATCGTTCGCCCGAGCCACACCTACCGGGCCCGGATGCCGACCCCCCTGGGCGACAACCTCGAGGTCTCGCGCCTGCTGCGCGGCAAGCCCGTGGTGCTGCACGGGGACGGGGAATCCCTGTGGACCGTAACGCACGCGGAGGACTTCGCGCGGCCCTTCGCCCGGCTCCTCGGCGAGCGCCGCGCGCTGGGCGAGGCCTTCCACATCACCGGCGATCGCGCCTGGTCGTGGAACGAGATCTTCGAGGCCATCGCGGCCGCGCTCGGCGTCGCGACCCACGCCCTGGTGCACGTCGCGAGCGACACGCTGGTGCGCTATCACCCCGAGTGGGCGGGCCCGCTCTGGGGCGACAAGAGCCCGTCAGTGACCTTCGACAACCGCAAGGTGAAGGCGATCGTCGGCGACTTCCACTGCCCGATCGATCCCTGGCTGGGGATGCGCATGGTCGCCGAGCGGTACCCGTCGTCCGCGGACGAGTTCGATCCGGCGATCGACGCCCTGTTCGACAGGATCGTGGCCGAGCAGGAGCGGCTGGGCCGGTAGGCTCGCTGCGGCGCCGGTCTCGGGCCGTTCCGTCCGCTCGTGGTCCTCCCTGGCGCCCACCCCGCCCCCAGCCCCGCCGCGGGAACCCCCCACTTCGCGTCGGGAACGGTCCTCGACCGGCTCCGGCATCTCATCGGTCACCCACCCTTCAGCGCTTCGACCGCCGGCACGGATGCCGCCCGGCGCGCCGGAATCCAGCTCGCCGCCAGTACGACGATCGCGAGCAGCGCCACGATGGCGGCCAGGGTGATCGGGTCGCGCGGCGCGACCTCGTAGAGCAGCGAGCTCAGGACGCGCGTCACGCCGAGCGCCGACCACCAGGCCGGCGCCGCCGCCGATCGCGCCCAGCACCATGCCGCGGCGCACCACCATCTGCGCCACGTCGGCACCCGTGGCGCCGAGCGCCACCCGGATGCCGATCTCGCGGGTGCGCTGGGCGACCGAGTAGGCGATGACGCCGTAGACGCCGATGGCCGCGAGGCCGAGGGCCACGGCCGCGAACAGGCCGAGCAGCAGCGCGCCGAGGCGCGCGTACGCGAGCGCCTGGCCCACCCGGTCCTCCAGCGTGCTGACGTCGTACATCGGGAAGCCCGGCGCCCAGCGAGCCAGCGTCGCGCGCGCGGGGCCCACCAGCGCGCGCGGATCGCCACGCGTCTTGAGGAACAGCATCATCCGGTAGCTAGAACGGCAGCTGGTAGTACGAGATGTAGATCTCGGCCCGCGGGACCGAGTCGAGCCCCCGGTAGCGCACGTCGCCCACCACGCCGATCACGAACGCGGAATCGATCCCTCCCCCGCCGCCGCCGCCCGCCTGCGCGATGACCTTGCCGATCGGGTCCTGGCCCGGCCACCAGCGGCGCGCGGCCGTCTCGCTGACCAGCACGGACATCGGCGTGCCCAGCCGGTCGGCGTCGGTGAACAAGCGCCCCCGGACGAGCGGCACGCCCGCGACCTTGGTCCACTCGGGCGTGATCCAGTGCACGCCCGCAATGGGCTGGGTGCCGGGTGCGGCGGCCGGACGCCCGTCGCGGAAATCGATCAGCGTGCCGGCGCAGCTCACCAGGGGCGGGCAGTCCGACATCGCCACGCCAGTGACGCCGGGCAGCTCGGAGAGGCGCTGGATCGCGACGTCGTAGAACCGCGTGATCGAGTCGCGCGACCAGGCCGGAGCCCGGTTGACGCGGAAGGTGAGAACGTGGGCGGGATCGAACCCGGGGTCGACGCCCATGCGGCGCGCCAGGCTCCGGAGCACCAAGCCCGCGCCGGCCAGCAGCACCACCGCGAGCGCGATCTCGGCCACCACCAGCACGTTGCGGCTGGTGAGGCCGCCGAGGCCCCGGCTCCCGGGCCCGCCGTCGTCCTTGAGGTCCTCGGTCAGCGACGGCTTGGTGGCCTGGAGCGCCGGCACCAGGCCGAACACGACGCCCGTCACGATACCGAGCGCGAGGGTGAACAGCAGCGCCCACGGATCGAGGCGGATCGTCTGCGAGCCGAGGAGGCCGACGCTCGCCACGTTGTTGAACTGGAGCACGGTCGAGAGCTGCAGCGACGCGAGGCCGCGCGTGCCCCACCACGCGACCACCAGGCCCACCACGCCGCCCGCGACGGCGAGCAGCACGGACTCGGTCAGGAGCTGGCCCACCAGCCGGCGCCGCCCGGCGCCGAGGGCGAGCCGCACCGCGATCTCGCGGTGGCGGCCCGAGGCCCGCGCCAGGAACAGGTTGGCCACGTTGGCGCAGGCGATGAGGAGCACCAGGCCGACCGCGCCGAACAGCACCAGCAGGGTGCCGCGCACGCGCGGATCGACCCGCGCCGCGTCCAGCTCGCGCGCGGTCGCGCCCCAGTGCCAGCCGGCGCCGTTCTGGTCGGGGTAGGCGGCGTCGATGCGGGCGCCGAGGGTGGCCACCGTGTTGGCCGCCAGCTCGGGGCTGACGCCGTCCTTCAGCCGGGCGACGGCGTTGAAGCTGTGGTTGTAGGGCCCCGGCGGGCCGCCGCCGGGGTTGGGCGGCGCCATCAGCGGGATCCAGAACAGCGCGTTTCCGGAGAGCCCCTCGAACTCGGGCGGCGTGACGCCGACGACGGTGTACGGCACGCCGTCCACGAGTCAGCGACTTGCCCACCACCGCGCGGTCCGCGTTGAACAGCCGCTGCCACAGGCCGTCGCTGATGATCGCGACGTGCGCCGCGTTGAAGCGGCTGGTCTCCTCCGGCAGCGAAGTTGCGGCCGAGCGCGGGCTGGACGCCCAGCGTCGGCAGGTAGCCGCCGTCGGTGTACTCGCCGAAGTCGCGCAGGGTCTGGTCGCCGTAGCCGATGGTGAACAGCTCGGTTGGTCCACAGCGTGGTGCTGCGCGAACACGTGCTGCATGTCGCGCAGCGTCTGGAACTTCGGCCACGACCAGTTGATGTCGTCGCGGGGCGGGAATTGCCCCGCTGCGGCACCGTGAGGCTGACGCTCATCAGCCGGCCCGGGCTCGCGGAACGGCAGCGGCCTCAGCAGCAGCGCGTCGACCGCGCTGAAGATCGCCGTGTTGGCGCCGATGCCGAGCGCGAGCGTCACGACCGCGACGGCGGTGAAGCCCGGCGTGCGCCGGAAGCTGCGGAGCGCGAAGCGCAGGTCCTGCCCGAGCGTATCGAAGAACCCGAGGCGGCTCATACGGCGCGTCTCCTCACGGTAGTAGGTCGTGTTGCCGAAACGGCGCCGCGCGGCGTACCGCGCGTCCTCCGCGGTGACCGCGGCGCGCCCGTCGTGCTCGAGCTGCATCGCGTCCAGCCCGAGATGGAAGTCCATCTCCTCGGCCGTCTCCCGCGCGTGCTCCGCCGGGTGGGCGACTGCCCGCAGCCGGAATCGCAGGGCGTCGATGAAGGACACGGGGCCGGTCGTCTCTAGGCGCGCCGCAGCACGCGGTTGATGGCGAGGAACACGGCGTCGAGGGCCGCGACCTCGTCGCCGAGCTGGCGGCGGCCGGAGCGGGTGATGGTGTAGTAGCGGGCGCGGCGGCCGGTGGGGGAGGCCTCCCAGCGGGAGGTGACCCAGCCGCGGGCCTGGAGGCGCTCCAGGGCCGGGTACAGCGAGCCCTGCTCGACGCTGAGCGCGTCGTCGGACAGGCGGGCGATGTGCTGCGCGATGCCGTAGCCGTGGAGCGGCCGGATGGTGAGGGTCTGCAGGATCAACAGATCGAGGGTGCCGCGCAGCAGCTCGGTCTTGGGACTCTTCGACGGTTCGCGCCACGGGTCGCGCCTCCCGGCGGTCGACGGCTCTTCAGGCCCTACGATGCCGCTACCTGTAGAGTTTCGACCTATCGAACGGGGAAAAGGTTGGCAGGGGGCCTGACGGCCAGGTGACGCGGGCCGCTACCGCCCCGCGAGGAGATGGCTGACCGCCGTGTAGGCCGGCTTGGGTCGGAATGACTCGTCGAAGAGATTGGCGGCCCCCTGGCCCGGGAAGGTGCTGGGCACCCAGGAGTCGCCGTCGTACACGGCCGACAACTCGACGGCGTCGCAGGCCGGGGTCTGGAGGCAGGCGTCGACGACGGCGGCGTAGTCGGCGGCCTGCTGCGCCAGGTCGGCCGCCGTGGCGGGCACGGGCATCCGGATGTCCAGCTCGGTGATCTGGATCTTCAGGCCCAACTGGGCGAAGCGGGCGAAGTTGGCCAGCAGGCTCGCGCTGCTCGGCAGCTGCCCGACGATGAAGTGCCCCTGCATCCCGACTCCGTCGACGGGCACGCCGGCGACCTTGAGGGAGCGCAGCATCGCGTACACGGTGTCGGACTTCGCGTTCGTCCCTTCGATGTTGTAGTCGATGTAGTAGAGCTGCGCCGTGGAGTCGGCGTCGTGCGCCAACCGGAAGGCGCGCTCGATGTAGCCGGGGCCCAGCGCGATGCTCCAGAAGGTCGTGCGCCGCTGGGCGTTGTCGTCCACCGCCTCGCTCACCACGTCCCAGATCCCGATCTTCCCCCGGAAGTGGGCCATCACGGTTGTGATGTGGTTCTCGAGGATGCTGTCCACCTCGCTCGGGCCATAGGTGCCGCCGGTGAGCCAGGCGGGCAGCTGGTTGTGCCACACGAACACGTGACCCCGCACGGTCATCGCGTGGGCCTGGGCGAAGGCGACCATCGAGTCGGCCCAGGTGAAGTCGTACGACGTCGTGCCGGGGTGCACGACGCTGAACTTGAGCCAGTTCCCGGACCAGACCATGTCGAACTCGCGCGCCAGGATGGCGCGGAGCGTGTCGCCGGCGGCGTCGGTGCGCGTGAAAGTGCTGCCGGTCGCGGCGCCGATGGCGATGCCGCGCGCCGCCGCGAGGGTGCGCAGGGGCGTGGCGGGCGTGGCGGGCGTAGTGGCGCTCTTCTCGCAGGCGGCGAAGGACCACGCGCCGAGACAAGCGAGAACGGCCAGCCGCCGGTCGAGACGCACCCAGCCCGCGTGGCGCACGGTCGCTACTTGCCCAGGATGAACCTCAGCCCCCGGTTGAAGGCCTCCGGCTTGTTGCCCGAGTGGCGCTCGCCCGCGATCACCCGGGTCTCGAGCGTGAGGCCGGCGTAGCGGCGCGACCGCAAGACACTCCAGAACTCCTGGACCGGCCCGGCCAGGCTCTCCTGGTCGCCCACCGCCACGAACAGGCGCACCGGCAGCTCCCGGTGCGCGGCGGCGAACGCGGCCTCCTGCGCGAACGCCGCGCGGCCGGCGTAACTGACCGCGGGGCTCGCGGCCACGTAGCCCGAGAACAGGGCGGGGTCCGAGAACATCGTGTACAGCGTGAACAGCCCGCCGAACGAGCTGCCCAGGAGCACGCGGCGCGCCGGATCGGCACGGTAGTGCGCCTCGATGAACGGAATCAGCTCGGTCTCGAGGAAGCTGAGGAACCGCGGCGCGGCACCCGAGCCGGGGAGCGGGCGGGTCGCCTCCGGGGTGAGGTCCATCGCCCGCAGCGAGTCGTAGTCGGGACTGGTGCCGGACCAGGTGATGCCGACGATGATGATCGGCGGCGTGAACCGGTCGTAGAGGAGGCCGCCCTGGACCGACAGCATCAGCTTGAAGTCCCACTGGCCGTCGAGCACGTAGAGCACCGGGTAGCGGGCCGCGGGATTCCGCGCATAATCGGGGGGCGGCGAGATCTGGATGTCGTAGTCCCGGCCGGTCGCGGCGGAGTGGAGGTGCCGGAGCTGCGTCCCCGGCAGCGTCACGACGGGAACGGTGTCGACGGGCGCCGCGGGAGTCTGCGCACCGGCGGCGACGGAGACGGCGAACGAGGCGCACACGACCCCGGCCAGCGGTCGGAGCGCGGCGGTCATCCAGAGCACGAGGTCTCCGGGTCGAGCGCTACCAGCGGGCGTGGATGGACGAGCGGAAGTGGCGATCGTACACCGCGCGCGCCCGCTCCATCGCGCTCGCCGGCAGCTCCGCCAGATCGGCGGCCCCCACGTTGTCCTCCACCTGCGCGGGGGTGCGCGCACCGGGGATGGTCGTCGTGACCTCGGGAAACATCAGGATCCACCGCAACGCGAGCTGCGCCAGCGTCGCGCCCGCGGGCACCAGGGGCCGCAGCTCCTCCACGGCCCGGAGCCCTTCGGCGTAGTCCACGCCGCTGAACGTCTCACCGGCGTCGAATCGCTCCCCCTGCCGGTTGAAGCGCCGGTGGTCGTCTTCCGCGAACCTGCTGTCCGGCTTGAGCCGCCCCGTGAGCAGCCCGCTCGCGAGCGGCACCCGCGCGAGGATGCCCACCCGCTTCGCCGCGGCCACCCGGAACACCTGCTCGGCCGGCTTGAAGCGGAACAGGTTGAAGATGATCTGCACGGACTGGACGCCCGGGTGCTCCATCGCGCGCAGCGCTTCGGCCACCGACTCCACGCTGACGCCGTAGTAGCGGATCTTGCCGGCGCGCACCAGGTCGTCCAGGACGTCGAACACCTCGGCGGACTCGTACACCGACGGCGGAGGGCAGTGCAGCTGCAGCAGGTCGAGCGCGTCGGTCTGGAGGTTCACCAGGCTGCGCTCGATGAACGCGGACAGGTTGGCGCGGTTGTAGCCGGCGGCGGCGTGCGGGTCGAGTCGCCGGCCGGCCTTGGTGGCGACGATGATCGGCTCCTTACGCTCGCGCCGCAGCCGGGCGAGGAGCTTCTCGGAGTGGCCGTCGCCGTAGACGTCGGCCGTATCGAAGAAGTTGACGCCGAGGTCCACCGCCGTGTGGAGCGCGCGGAGCGAGGTGGTATCGTCGGCCCCGCCCCACGCCTGGCCGCCGATCGCCCAGGCGCCGAAGCCGATGGACGACAGCTTGAAGCCGGTCCTGCCGAGCTGCCGGTATTCCATTGTCCTCGCCTCCTGGGCGCGGCATCCGAGGAAGACCAATGTGTTCGGCGCGGGGCCGGTCGGCAACTGGACCGGGAGCGGTTGATTCTCCTGCCGCCGCCACCCCGCCGGTAGGTGGGGACCCTGAACGCCAAGCGCCCGGCATCGGGCCGGGCGCTGGTGGGTGGGAGGTAGGGGATCTCCCACGGCGAGCCGGGAGGGCCCCCTAGTTCACGGTGATATGGGAGTTGCAGCGATAGCTGTAGTTGTGGCCGCGATTCGCCACGCAGTGGAGGCCGGCCGTGACGTGGCCCGTCCCGCCGCTCGGAGTCGTGAGCGTGGCCGTGCCGACGAACCGGTACGAGTCGGCGTAGATGGGCACCAGGGTGGTGTCGTTCCACAGCTCGTTGTCGCCCATCGAGAGGTTGCCCGTCTCGCTCCAGCCGACGAACGTCCCGCTGCCGGCGGGCACCGAGCAGGTGATGGGCCGCGTGAGGTCGACGACGTAGACGTTCATCGTCTTGCCCATCCCGACCCAGTGGAAGAAGGTGCTGATGTCACCCTTGTACTGCCCCACCTC
Source organism: uncultured Gemmatimonadales bacterium (assembly GCA_963729955.1). GTDB lineage: Bacteria > Gemmatimonadota > Gemmatimonadetes > Gemmatimonadales > JACORV01 > Fen-1245. The sequence continues at coordinate 138,665 of CAVSQA010000009.1, read as the reverse complement.
GGACTGCGCCGGGAACTGATGCCCGCAGCGCGAGAGCGAGTCGGCGAAGAAGGCCACATGGTATGCGCATGAGCCACCTCCAGGGGGTGAGCCATGCGTGAATGGTGTGCGCGCTACTGCAGTCGGTACGCCTCCTTGGCCAGCTCGTACGCCAACGCCCGGGCCATCTCGCGCGCTTCGCTCTTATCCACTACGTGGCGCGCCACCAGGCCGGCCAGCCAACTGGCATCCATCCGCCGCGACAGGTCGTGCCGGGCGGGGATCGAGCAGAAGGCGCGGGTGTCGTCGTTGAAGCCCGCGGTGTTGTAGATCCCCGCGGTCTCGGTCGTCCACTGCCGGTAGCGCCGCATCCCCTCGATGCTGTCGTGGAACCACCACGCGGGCCCGAGGCGCAGGGCGGGGTAGACGCCCGCGAGCGGCGCCAGCTCCCGGGCGTACGTGGACTCGTCGAGCGTGAACACGATCAGGCGGAAGCGCGTGTCGTTCCCGTACGCGTTGAGCAGCGCGTGCAGGTTGCCGGTGAACTCGGCTCGGACGGGGATGTCGCCGCCGATGGCCTGCCCGAAGCGCTCGAACAGCAGGCGGTTGTGATCCCTCAGGGCCCCCGCGTGGAGCTGCATCACCATCCCGTCGGCGGTGGACATCCGCGCCATCTCCATCAGGAGATGGGCCTGGAAGAGTCGCTGGTCCGCCGCCTCCGCGCGGCCCGCGCGCGCCAGCTGGAACAGGCGCTCGGCCTCGGCGTCGGGGAGGCGCGCGGTGTAGGGCTCCGCGGCGTCGTGGTCGGTCGCGACGGCGCCGAGCTTCCGGAAGAAGGCCCGGCGGCCCTCGAGCGCCGCGACGAACGCCGCGTAGTCGCCGATCGGCCGGCCGTGGAGCGCGACCAGCCGCTCCAGCTCGGCCGCCCATCCGGGGGCGGCGATCTGGAGCAGGGCGTCGGGGCGGAAGGTCGGGATGACGCGGCCCTTCCAGCCGGAGGCGCGGATCCTCGCGTGGTGCTCGAGCGGGTCGGTGGCCACGTCGGTGGTGGCCAGCACCTCGACGCGGAACCGCTCGAACAGGGCCCGAGGGCGGAACTCGGGCGAGCCGAGCTTCTCGGCGATCTCGTCGTAAATGGTCTGGGCGGTCGCGCCGGAGAGCTTCGTCCGGACGCCGAAGACGTGGTACAGCTCGTAGCCCAGCCACGCCTCCGTGGGAGTGCCGCGGAACAGCCGGTAGTGGTCCGCGAACACCTGCCACGCCTTGCGCGGGTCCCGCTCGGCGGAGCCGCCGTCCCTGGGCGCGATGCCGAGCCGCTCGAGCGGCACGCCCTGCGAGTAGAGCATCCGCAGCAGGTAGTGGTCGGGCTGGACGATCAGCGCGGTCGGCTCGGGGAACGGCGCGTCGTCGGCGAGGAGCCGAGGGTCCACGTGCCCGTGCGGGCTCACGATGGGGAGGTGGTGCGTCTCCTCGTACAGCTCGCGGGCGACGCGGCGCACGGCGGGGTCCGGATCGAAGAAACGGTCCTCGGCGAGGACCAGGGCGTCCCCGGCGGGGACCGCGCGCGCCGAAGGACGTCGTCACGTTGCGCTTCATCTCGCCGCGCCCCTCGCTACACGCCGCCGAAGGCGCTGAAGCCGCCGTCCACCGGAATCACGACGCCGGTGACGAACGCCGCCGCGTCGCTGCACAGCCAGAGCACGGGGCCGACCAGGTCCTCGGGCCGGCCGAACCGGCCCATCGGCGTGTGACCGATGATGGCGCGGGATCGCTCGGTCAGGCTGCCGTCGGCGTTGAGCAGCACGCCGCGGTTCTGGGCGGAGATGAAGAAACCGGGCGCCACGGCGTTCACGCGCACCCGGTCCCCGTGTTTGCGCGCCAGGTCCACGGCCAGCCAGCGGGTGAAGTTGTCGACGCCGGCCTTGGCGACCGAGTAGCCGAGGACGCCGCTCAAGGCGCGGAGCGCGGCCATCGAGGAGATGGTGACGATGCAGCCGGAGCCCTGGCGGCCCATCACCTCGCCGAAGGCGAGGGACGGCACGACGGTGCCGTGCAGGTTGAGCCGGAGCACCTCGTCGAACGCGTCGAGCGGCACGTCGAAGATCGAGCGGTCGTCGCTGCGGGCGCGCACCACGTTGCCGCCGGCCGCATTGACCAGGATGTCCACGCGCCCCCGCGCCTTCAGCACCTCGTCGCGCGCGCGACTCACCAGCGCCTCGTCGAGCACGTCGGCGGCCAGGGCCAGCGCGTCGCCGCCACAGGTGCGGATCTCGTCGGCCTTCGCCTCGGCGGCATCCCGCCGCCGGTCGAGGATGGCGATGGCGGCGCCCGCGGCCGCCAGTCCGGAAGCCAGCGCGCCGCCGATCGTCCCGCAGCCGCCGGTGACCACGGCGACGCGGCCCGTCAGCGAAAACGGATTGTCGAACATCGGTGCGTAGTGTATTCCGCGACCGAGGCACGCGCCAGAGCGGCGAACGCCGATCGGCTCGCGCCGGGGCGATGCGGGACGACGGCGCAGGTGAAACGCCGGGCCGCATCTCCACGTCGTGTGCGGAGTGCTGCTAGGTTTCCTTCAACCGTCACCCGGGCACGCCAATGAACACCACCGACCACGCACCCCTGATCGCCATCGCCATGCTCGCCGCCCGCGCGGACGGCGCGACCGACAGCGCCGAGCAGGCGGCCGTCGAGGCCGTCGTCGCCCGCATGGGCTCACCCGACGTCAGCCGGCTCGCCGAGCAGGTGGCCGGAGGGCAGCTGCGCGTCGCCGATCTCGCCCAGAGACTGTCCGACGACGAGGCCCGCCAGACCGCCTACGAGGGCGCGCTCGCCATCTGCAACGCCGACGGCCCCGCGAACGCCGCCGAGCTGGCGTTCCTCGACGAGCTGCGCGGCGCCCTGGGCATCAGCGAGCCGGTCGCCGAGGTGCACGCCGGCGCGCCGCCGGCCGGCCCGCTCGACGATTTCATCCTCCAGCAGGCGATCCTCACCGGCGCGCTGGAGATCCTCCCCGACCAGCTGGCCAACATCGCCATCCTGCCGCTGCAGCTGCGCCTGGTCTACCAGATCGGTCAGCGCCACGGCCAGAAGCTCGACGTCAACCAGGTGAAGGACCTGGCGGCGACGCTGGGCCTGGGCGTCGCCGCGCAGGGCGTGGAAGGCGTGGTGATGGGCCTGGTGGGCGGGCTCGCGCGCGGCCTGCTGGGCGGCCTGGCGGCCGGCGCGACTCGTGTCGCCACCGGCGCGGCCATCTCCTTCTCCGCGACCTACGCCCTGGGTCACGTGGCCGACCAGTACTACGCGCAGGGCCGCCGCCTGAGCCGCAACGACCTGCTCGCGCTGTTCGACCGCTTCAAGCAGGACGCGAAGACGATCTATCCCAAGGTCCAGAGCCAGATCCAGACGAAGTCCGGGTCGCTCAACCTCCAGAGCCTGCTCGCGGGGCTGCGCGGGGCCTAGCGCCGGGAGGGCACGTGACAATACCGAACTGGAGGCAGGGCGGGCGGATCCTGTGCGGTGCCGCCGTGCTGGTCGCCGCGGCCTCCAGCGCTGCCTCCGCGCAGGGGCTCGTCGCCCTGGCCATGCGCGCCGACACCGCGGAGGAGCAGCACCGCTTCGCCGACGCGGCGCGGCTCTACGAGGAGGCCTACGCGGTGTCGGGGTTCGACCCGGTGCTGCTGGCGCTCGCGGCCGCCGACGCGGCCCGGGCCGGCCGCTACGACGCCGCGTTTCGCGACCTGAATCACGCCGTCGACGAGGGATACCTCGACGAGGGGTACTTCACCCGCGACAGCGACACCTTCGTGCTGCATCGCGACCGGCGCTGGCCGGCGCTCGAGGCGAAGCTGCGCGAGCGGCGCGCAGCGATCGATTCCGCGCTGCGCCGGGAGCTGCTCACCCTCGCCGACCAGGATCAGCGGAGCCGCCAGGGTGTGAACGACGTGGTCGTGCGATACGGCCGCATGTCCCCGCAGGCCGATTCCGCCTTCCGGGCGCTGGCGGCGGCCGACGCGCCGCGGCTGGCCCGGATCAAGGCGATCGTCGGGGAGCGCGGCTGGCCGGGGCGGCGTCTAGTCGGTGACGACGGCGCTCATGCCGCGTGGCTCCTGGTGCAGCACGCGCCGTTCGCGGACCAGCGGCAGGTCCTGCCGCTGCTGCTCGCCGCCGTGCGCCGGGACGACGCCCGCGCCGGCGACGGGGCATTGTTGGAGGACCGGGTGCTGGTCGGGGAGGGAAGGCCGCAGCTCTACGGCACGCAGGCGCGGTACGCGGATCATCCGGGCGCGCCGATTCTCGACTCCATCGCCGACGAGCCGTGCGTCGACGTCCGCCGCGCGTCCGTCGGCCTCGGCCCCCTGGCCGTGTACCTCGAGGCCCTGGGCGTGAAGTACGCGGGGCCGCCCGGCCTCTGCCGCCGGCCCTGACGAGCGGCCGCACGGTGGCCGAGCGGGGCGGCGCGGTCGCAGCGGCCGCCACTGCCGGTGCTCGCGGGCCCGTGCGGCGCCTTGAGCCGCGCCCCGGTCAGGCTACCAGCAGACGATTCGTCCCGGGACCGTCGCGGCCGGGCTCGGGGCGAAGGACGCGGGACCCTCGAAGACACCGCAGCTCACCGGCGAGCGCCGCAGCGAGTCGGTCGTGATCGCCACGCTCCAGCCCGTGCTGTCCCCGCTGAGGCCGACGAGACGCGTGCCGGGCGGAAGCACCGGTGGGAGCGAATCGAGATACGAGTGGGCTCGCGAGTACTGGGCCAGCTCCAGAGCGGCGATGCCGCGAAGGGCGGCGATCTCGGCGCGCCGCGTCGCGCGGTTCTGCACGGCGCGGACCACCGCGGGGACGACGATCGCGGCGGCCAGTGCCAGGCCGGCCACCGTAAGCCACAGGTCGTAGTAGACGAACCCGCAGGATCTCCTCGCCGCCGTTCCGGCTGCCCGGGAGTCGCCGCCCGCTCGCCTCACGCGTCGCGCCCCTGGGCCGGACGCTCCCAGATCGTCAGGACCAGCGCCGGCCGAAGCGTCAGGAGGATGGCGAGCACGGCCTGGGCCGCGTAGCCGGCCAGGGCGCGACGCTGCAGGATGATGGCCGCCGGGGAGAACGGCTCGGAGGCACGCAGGCTGGGAAGCACCTGGAGCAGCGGAGGGAGCGCCGTGCAGAAGAGGAAGACGCCGAGCAGGCCGACCAGAATGCGCGCCAGGCCCGACGCGGCGAGGTTGGCGTCTCCGAGCTTGGGGAACATCCGTTGCGACACGCCCGCATTGTGGGCGACCAGCACGTAGCTCAAGGCGAACAGCAGGGCCACGGGGATGATCGTCGCCGCGGCCATGGCCGGGTGAGGTGAGGACTCCAGGGCCTGGAGGTTGCCGAGAACCCGGAAGCTCGCGATCAAGGCCTGCACCAGCACCCAGATCCCGAGCAGCCCGAGGCCGACCTGGCTCACTGCCCTACCGTTCATGGTTGTCCTCCTGGGACGTCGAGGCCAAGCGGCATCGCTGGCCCGGGAAGATACCGTGCGCGGCCGGCGCTGTCCCCCACCCGTCCGCTCGAATCACGGCAGGTCCGGCCGTGCCGGCTAGTCGCAGGCCACCAGGCCTTCCTGCGTCGTAGGGCCGATCGGGGCTGCGCTGCCGAAGAAGACGAAGCAGCGCCGGCTCGTGTTGGTGGACGACGCCGAGCCGGACCATCCCCCTTGCGTCGCCGCGTAGATGACGACGCTGGTCCCGGTGGTCGGGTTGTAGGCCGGCAGGAGCCCCACCGAGGGCGCATAGACGCTGTAGTCGTAGTAGTACGACTCCTGCGCCGTGGCGAGGTTGCGCAGCTCGGACGTCATGGCCGCGACGTACGCCCGGTCTCTCGCGCTGGCGTAGCGCGGGATCAGGACCGTGACCAGGATCCCGATGATCACGATGACCATCAACAGCTCAATCAACGTGAAGCCGCGAGATCGCCGTGAAACCGCCGGCGCGACGGGGCAACTGCACTCCATCAACGGACTCCGTTCGTACGCTGGTCGAAGGTACGCCGCATCGCGCGTCGGGTGGGAGCCAACCGGACGCGGCTGCGGAGTCATCGGAGGGCTCTGACGCAAGGATGACGCCAGGTCGGTCCGGCCCGCGAACGGCGGGTTTGGCGTTGCCGCGCCTCGACTTATGCCACCGCCCGCCCGCGCCGGTCGCGGAACGTGCTGCGGATCACGTGCGCCCGCGCCACACCCCAGGCGCAGACCGCCTCTGTTGCACCGTTGCCGCTCAGCGATGTCGAGATGGATCACCTCGCGGACGTCGTGATCCGCCGTCGCCGCGCCGCGCACGAGATCGCGCGTCCGCGACAAGCCCCGACCCCGTTCAGTTCCGCGACGCGCACCGGGAAGGGTCCATCCGCCGGCCGAGGCCCGAGTTGCCGCGCGCCGTCACGCGGTGCTACGTTCTGCCTCCCGACGCCCGCACGGGGCTTCCGGCTCGCTTCCGGCTCGTGCAGGCGCCGCACCACAAGGGCGCGGAGCCGCTCACGGCGGGTCGGAGCGCGACACGAAGGAGAATGCGATGGACGCCGAAGGTGGCAACGGCAAGGCCCGCACGTTCACGGTGGGTCTCATTCTGGGGGCTCTGGTCGGGGCGGGACTGGCCCTGCTGCTCGCGCCGCAGTCGGGCGCCGAGACCAGGCGCGGCCTCGTGCGGCGCGCGCGCCGGCTGGCGGACGAGTCGCGCGACCGTTACGACGAGGCCAGGCGGCGGCTCCGCCGCTCGCGCGAGCACCGCCGGGACCTCAAGGAAGAGGCTAGCGCCGAGTGATCTTCTGGAGCAGCGCGGCGGCCTGCTGCTTGTACGTCGGATCGCCCACGTCGCAGCCCAGCGGGAGCCGCTCGACCTCCTCGAGGTGCGGCCGCGCCTCCTCCGGCCGCCCCGCGTCCACCAGCGCCTCGGCAAAGTCCAGATGATGATAGATGTTCTGCGGGTTGATCTGGATGGCGTCGCCGAAGTACCTGATGGCGTTGTCCCACGACGCCTCCTTGAAGATCGAGGCGCCCAGGAAGGTCCGCGCGAAGAACTTGGTCAGCCCCGGCAGCCGCATGATCTCGGCGTTCCACCGGCCCATCACGTGCATCGCGCCGTCGTGCCTGGGATCGAGCGCGATGGCCCGCATGGCCTCGTCCCGCACCACGCGGGCCGACTTGACCCGCTCGTGCGCGCTCTTGGTGAGCGCGACCCGGCCCGCCGCCACGGCGACCATGTAGTGGCCGTCGGCGCCCAGCGAGTCCACCCGCACCGCCCGCTGCGCCAGCGCCAGCGCGTCGGCGTACACCGAGTCGCGCGCCTTGCGCTCGGCGTCGGGCATCAGCTTGCCGATGTCGGTCAGCTCGCGCGACGCCTTCCAGTTGGCCTCGTAGTTGAGCGAGTCCAGCGCCAGCGCTTCGCGGAAATGCCCCAGCGCGGCCTGCGGGTTGCGCTCGCAGCGGGCCGCGTCGCCGGCGGCGATGTGGCCGGCCACGTCCTGCGCGGCGGCGGGCGCTGCGACGCACGCCAGCAGGGCGGCGAAGGTGGCAGAGGCGGCGAACGGCGGCGCACGCATGGACGGCTCTCCGGCGCGGTGAGGGTGGCCTAATGTTTGTCCCCGGCCTCATCGAGCGCAAGCGCGACGGCGGCGCCCTCACCGCCGCCGAGTGGCGGGAGCTGCTGGGCGCCTACAGCGCGGGCTCGGTGCCCGACTACCAGATCGCCGCCCTGCTGATGGCGTGTTTCCTCCGGGGCCTGACGCGGGAAGAGACCGCCGGGCTGCTGGACGGGATGATGGCCTCGGGCAGCCGGCTCGACTTCCGACGACTGGGCCGGCCGGTGCTGGACAAGCACTCGACCGGCGGCGTGGGCGACAAGGTCTCCCTGATCCTCGCGCCGCTGGTGGCCGCGTGCGGCGTCGCGGTGCCGATGATGAGCGGCCGCGGCCTCGGCCACACCGGCGGCACCCTCGACAAGCTGGAGAGCATTCCGGGCTTCCGCACCGACCTGTCGCTCGAGGAGACCCGCGCCCAGGTGGAGCGGATCGGCTGCGCCATGATCGGCCAGACGCCGGAGATCGCCCCGGTGGACAAGAAGCTCTACGCGCTGCGCGACGTGACCGCGACGGTGGAGTGCGTCCCGCTGATCGCCGCCAGCATCATGTCGAAGAAGCTGGCCGAGGGGCTGAACGGCCTGGTGCTGGACGTGAAGCAGGGGAGCGGCGCGTTCATCACCGACGCCGAGCGCTCGCTGACGCTGGCGAAGACGATGATCGAGCTGGGCGAGGACCGCGGCTGCCCGACCGTGGCGCTGCTGACCGCGATGGACCGGCCGCTGGGCCGCGCGTGCGGCAACGCGCTCGAGGCGGAGGAGGCGATCATGGGGCTCCGCGGCGAGGGGCCCGAGGACCTGCACGAGGTCACCCTCGCCGAAGGCGTCGAGATGCTGGTCCTGGCCGGGGAGCAGGACCGGACCCGGGCGCGCGGGCGTCTCGAGGAGGCGCTGCGGAGCGGGAAGGCGGCCGAGACGTTCCAGCAGATCATCGAAGCGCAGGGCGGCAATCCCGCGGTGGTGGACGATCCCGCCCTACTGCCGCAGGCCGAGGCGGTCGAGGTCTACTACGCCAGGTCGGCGGGCACGATTCTCCGGGTGGAGCCGCGGACCATCGGCCGGGCCGTGGTCGAGATGGGCGGCGGCCGCCGCAAGGTGGACGACGTGGTGGATCCCACGGTGGGCTTCGTCATCACCGCGCGCCCGGGACAACAGGTGCACACCTCCGAGCCGCTGGCCTCGATTTTCGCCCGGGACGCGAACGGCGTCGAGCTGGCGCGCCGGGCGCTGGACACCGCGATCGAGATCGGGGCCGGGAAGGCGTCGCCGCTACCGCTGATCCAGGCACGGGTGACGGCGAGGGGAGTGGAGAAGGTCGCGTGAGAGGTGAGAGGTGAGGGGTGAGACGTTCAGGTGAGAAGTGAGAGGTGGAAAGGCGTGAGAGGATGCTTCTTCTCACGCCTTTCGCTTCTCACCTCTCACTGCTCCTCTCACCTCTCACTTGACCTTCTCACCTCTCCCGTCTCACCTCTCACCTTCTGTCCAGCACCTCCCGCACCTTCAGCGCCAGCGCGTCGGGCGTGAACGGCTTCTGGAGGTACGGGACTCCCTCCTCCAGCACGCCGTGCCGCACCACCGCGTCGTCGGTGTACCCCGACATGTAGAGCACGCGCAGCGCAGGGTGCCCGACCGCGAGCGCCTGCGCCAGCTCCCGCCCGGTCAGGCCCGGCATCACGATGTCGGTGAGCAGCAGGTCCACTCGGCCGGCCAGGCCGCGGGCCAGCTCCAGCGCCGTCTGGCCGTCCGGCGCCCGCAGCACGGCGTATCCCCGTTGGGTGAGCGTCTCCGCCACGACCTCCCGCACCGCGCGGTCGTCCTCCGCCACCAGCACCGTCTCGTGGCCTCCGCCGGCCCGCCGCACGGCGGGCGCAGCGCTCGGGGCCTCCGCGACGCGCTCCACCCGCGGGAGGTAGATCTTGAACGTGGCGCCCCGGCCGGGTTCGCTGTAGACCGCGACGTGGCCGCCGCTCTGGCTGACGATGCCGTGCACCGTCGCCAGGCCCAGGCCGGTGCCCTTGCCCTGCTCCTTGGTCGTGAAGAACGGCTCGAAGATGTGCGACAGGGTCTCGGCGTTCATCCCGGTGCCGGTGTCGCTCACCGCCAGCATCACGTACGGCCCGGGCGCGAGGCCCGCGTGCTTGGCGGCGTACGCCGCGTCGAGCTCGACGTTCGCCGTCTCGATCGTGAGCTGGCCGCCGTGCGGGCATCGCGTCGCGCGCGTTCACCGCGAGGTTCATGATGACCTGCTCGATCTGCCCGGGGTCCGCCCGCACCGCGCCGAGGCGCGTCGCCGGCCGTGAACGCGAGCTTGATGTCCTCGCCGATCAGCCGCCGGAGCATCTTCTCCAGCGCCTGCACCACCTCGTTGAGGTCGAGCACCCTGGGCTGCAGCACCTGCTTGCGGCTGAACGCCAGCAGCTGCCGGGTGAGCGCCGCCGCGCGCTGGGCCGCCGCCCGGATCTCCTCGAGGTCGGCGCGCCGGGGGTCGTTGGCGCGGAAGTCCTCCAGCAGCAGCTCGCTGTAGCCGGTGATGGCCGTGAGGATGTTGTTGAAGTCGTGCGCCACGCCGCCCGCCAGCCGGCCCACGGCCTCGAGCCGCTGGGCCTGGCGGAACTGCTCCTCCAGGCTGCGCAGCGCCTCGCCGGTGCGCCTCTGCTCGCTGACGTCCCGGATGACGCCCATGAGCAGCGGTGGTCCCGTCGCCCGGCAGCGGCGTGACCGAGTACAGGACGGGGAAGGTCTCGCCGCTCTTGCGCCGCCCGACGACCTCCAGGTTCCGCACCCGGCCTTCCGCGGCGAGCTGGGCGAGCATCCGCTGACGCGCCTCGGGTGACGACCACAACCCGAGCTCGAGCGCCGTCCGGCCGATGACCTCCTCGCGCCGATAGCCGTACATCGTGAGGAACTGCTCGTTCGCCTCGACCATCCGCGCGTCGTCCCGCCCGACGATCACGTTCGCGTCGGCTCCCGTCATGAACGCGGTCCGGAACCGCGCCTCGCTCTCGGCCAGCAGGTGCTCGGCCTGCCGCCGCTCCGTGATGTCGACGAACGTCGCGAGGAGTGCGACGCGGCCCCCGATCTCGTCGCGTGGTAGTTGCCGCGCACCTCCCGGATGCGGCCGTCCTTCGTCCGGAGGCGGGATTCGCGGTTTTTCGCCTCCCGCGCTCCACGGGATCTGCAGCAGCCTGCCCGGTCCGCGGGTCCACCCACAGCCCGACCTCGACGCTGGTCCGCCCCAGGAGGTCGTCACGCGAGTAGCCCAGGGTCTTGACGAACTCCTCGTTCACGTCGATAAAGCGTCCGTCGCCAAGATCACTCAGGATGATGGCGACCGGCGCCATCTGGAAGATCCTCGCGAAGCTCTCCTTGCTCCGTTCGAGGGCGATCTGCGTCTCCTTGCGCTCGGTGATGTCGCGGGAGATGCCGAACGTCCCGACGACGCGCCCGGCGGCGTCGCGCAGCGGCATCTTGGTGGTCGAGACCCACGCGCTGGGGCGATCCGTCCAGGTCTCCCGCTCCTCCAGGTTCAGCATCGGCTGCCCCGTGCGGATGATCTCCTGCTCGTCCTTCCAGGCGGCCTCGGCGTGATCCCGCGCGAACAGGTCGAAATCCGTCTTGCCCACGGCCTCAGCGGGATCGGCCAGGCCGAGCGCGCTGCGCCATGGCCCGGTTGATCCGCAGGAACCGGCTCTCGCCGTCCTTGAAGTAGATGAAGTCCGGCACGTGCTCCATCAGCGTCTCCACCAGGAACCGTTCCTGGTGCAGCGTCTCTTCGGCCTGCCGGCGCTCCGTGACGTCGCGCGAGTTGACCACCAGGCCGGCCACGGTCGGCTCGTGCACGAGGTTCGTGACCACCGTCTCGAAATACCGCCACGAGCCATCCTTGTGCCGGAAGCGGAATTCCTCGCGGATCTCGGCGTCGGCGCCGCCGAGCGCCCTGACGAACGCGGCCTCGACGCGGGCGCGGTCGTCCGGGTGCAGGTAGTCGAAGCCGACGCGCCCGATCAGCTCGTCCGCGGCGTAGCCCAGCAGGCGGGTGACCGCCGGGCTGGCGTACTGGAAGCGCCCGTCGGCCCCGATGATCGAGATCAAGTCCATGCCGTGCTCGATCAGCGACCGGAAGCGTACCTCGGAGCGGCGCAGCGCCTCGACCTCGGGACGCGTGCGCAGCACGCTCGTCATCTCGTTGAAGTGCCCCGTCAGGCGGCCCAGCTCGTCGTACCGATGGACGGGCAGCGAAGCCTCGAGGTCCCCCCGTGACACGCGGGCGAGGCCCCGCTCGAGCACGGCCAGAGGGGCGTACAGCCGGCGGTGCAGCACCAACGCCGCGAGGCCCACCAGGGCCGAGCCGAGGACCACCCACAGCTCCGCTCCCCGTCCCACCCGGCCCGCCCGCTCGCCGAGAACGCGCTCGCGCTCGGCGAGGTCGACCAGCCCCGACCGCTGGGCGTCGCCCACGAGCCCGATCAGCGCCTCGCGGGACATGTCGGCTTTGGCGACCCACGATGCCGCCGATGCGAGGTCTCCCTCGCCGAGGTCGCTCAGGGCCTCCAGCAGCATGCCGGCCACGCGCGACTCCATCGCGGCCGCGTCGGCCAGGGAGATCCGCATGCCGACGGGGATGTCGGTCAGGAGCAGGCTGGCCTGCACACCCACCGATCGTGCCGCCAGCGCCGCGACCGTCGGGTGCAGCGTGCGGATCTCCTGCCGATCCGCCGGCGTGAGGCTCGAGCCGTGGCTCAAGCGGTGGAGGGCGTCGACGGCGTCCTGGAGCGTGCGGGTCTGCGTGCGGAGCGAGTCGTACTCCGCGGCGAGCGTGCCGGTGCGCACCCGCAGTGCCGTGGCCGCCGGTTCCAGCTCCAGCAGCACGTACGTGCCGAGGGCGGCCACGTACAGGCCCGCGCCGACCGCCATCAGGAGCAGGGTGGCGCGCACGCTGGACGGCCGTTCGCGAGCTGCGTTCATGGGACCGCCTCCGGACCGTTCACCGGCACCGCGGCGCCGTTGACGACGCGGGTCATCAGCAGGTTGACCGGCCGCCGCGGCGCGAAGGAGATCGGCCCGGTGACGCCGCGATACGGCGGGCGCGCGGTCCCCAGCTCGCTCAGATAGCGGCGGACGGCCGCCGGCCGCGCTCCCACCTCGCGGATCGCCTGGGCGGCGACCATGATGGCGTCGTAGTACATGGTCTCGGCGGGGGACGGGAGCACGCCGTTGGCCCGCAGGAAGCGGCTCGCGAACTCGCGCGCCAGCGTGTCCGGGCTGTCGGGGCTCCACCACGCGACCGCGTACACCGAGGTCGCCGCCGCTCCGGCCTCCCGGATGAACGCCGCATTGAGCGGGACGCCGTCGCCCACGACCACGCGGACCTGGGGCAGCCGCGCGTGCACCGCCCGCGTGATCGCCAGCGCCTCGGGGGCGCGCGCGGCGACGACGCACACGTCGGGCGTGGCGCGCCGCAAGGACTCGGCGACGCGGCGCGGCAGGTCGGCGTTCTCGATGAACCCGACCTGGTCCACGGGCGCCGCGCCCCTGGCGCGGAGTGCCTCCACCAGGCCGTCGCGCAGCCCGAGGCCGTACTCGTCGGCGTCCAGGTAGAAGACGGTGACGCGATGGGCCCCGAGGCGGTCGAGGACGAAGCGCGCCATGAAGGCGCCCTCCACCGCGTTGTCGGGCGCGAGCTGGAACACCCACGGTCCGAGCGTCCGTACCTGGTCGCTGGTGGCCGTCGCGACGATCAGGGGAACGCCGTGCTCGGCGTAGATCGGCGCGACGAGCAGGGTCGCGCGGCTGCTCTGCGGCCCGACGGCGGCGGCGAGCCCCGGTACGGCGACCATCGCTTCGGCGTAGTCGATGTCGCCCGCGTATCCCGACCTGGGCTTGACCCGCGCCATCAGAGACTCGGGCAGCTCCGCCGCGCGGGGCCGACCCCAGGCGTCGATGGCCGGCTGCGCGACGCGGGCGAGCGCGCCCGCGAGCCACGGATAGGGGTAGACGATGCGGGGAGGGGTGACGGTTCGGTCACACCGGCCGCCGAGCAGCGGCGCGATGGCGCCGGCCAGGATCACGGCGCGGTACATCGGTCGGCGGCGCGAAACCACCACGGCGGCGGACGCGAGGGGTGCGCCCGCTGGGACCAGCCTGGCACGGAGAACCGACATGTCCAAGCTCCCTCCCGGTGCGCGGGAGACTCCGACAAGATGTATCATGATTATCGGGGAGCGTTAGTGCGGCGTCACTTGGCCTGGCCGGGCGGGGGGTGAAAGGTGAGAGGCGAAGGGTGAGAGGCGAGACGCTGAGGTAAGACGTGAGAGGTTGAGCGGCGTGAGAGGAGACCCTCTTCTCACGCCGTTCGCTTCTCACCTCTCACCAGCCCTCTCACCTCTCACGTTGACCTTCTCACCCCTCACGTCTCACCTCTCACGCTCCCCGTGATGAGTCTCGCCGATCGCTCGAATCGGAAGTAGGCCCACGCCCACTCGATCATCACCAGGAAGCGGTTGCGGAACCCGATCAGCCACAGGATGTGGATGAAGCACCACAGCAGCCAGGCGGCATAACCCGAGAAGCGGAGGCGGCCAATGCTCACCACCGCCGCCGCGCGCCCGATGGTCGCCATCGTCCCCTTGTCCCGATAGCGGAACGGCTGGCCCGTCTCACCCCGCAGCGCGCGTCCGATGGCGCCGGCGGCGTACTCCCCCTGCTGGATCGCCACCGGCGCGAGACCGGGCAGCGGACGGCCCGCGTGGTCCACGCACGCCGCCAGATCGCCGATCACGAACACCTCGGGATGGCCGGGGATCGTCAGGTCGGCTTTCACCACCACCCGGCCCGCGTGGTCCAGCGGGACGCCCAGCGAGCGCGCGAGGGGCGACGGCGCGACGCCCGCCGCCCACAGCACTGTCCCGGTGGCGACGCGGCCGGAGCCGATCCACACCGCGCCCGGCTCGAGCCGCGTCACCGCCTCGCCCGTGCGCACCTCGACGCACAGCCGCTCCAGCGCTCGTTCCGCCTTCTGCGAGAGCGTGTCGGGGAACGCGGGGAGGATGCGCGGGCCGGCTTCCACCAGGATGGTCTGCGCCTCCCGCGAGTCGAAGGTGCGGAAGTCCCGCGCCATCACCTTGCAGGCGATCTCGCCGATGGCGCCCGCCAGCTCGACGCCGGTGGGGCCGCCGCCCACCACAACGAATGTCAGCAGTGCGCGGCGGCGTTCCGCGTCGCCCTCCCGCTCCGCCCGCTCGAAGGCGAGGAGGATCCGGCCGCGGATGTCGAGGGCGTCGTCCAGGGTCTTGAGGCCTGGGGCGAGCCGCTCCCACTCGCCGTGGCCGAAGTAGGAGTGGCGCGCGCCGGGCGCGAGCACGAGGTAGTCGTAGGGCAGCTCGCCGCCCTCGAGGCTGCACCGTCCGGGCAGCCACGTCCACGGCCGTCACCTCGGCCAGCAGGACGCGGGTGTTCTGCTGGCGCCGCAGCACGCCGCGGATCGGGTAGGCGATCTGGCTCGGCGAGAGGCTCGCCGTCGCCACCTGGTAGAGGAGCGGCTGGAAGACGTGGTGATTGGTGCGGTCCACCACGGTGAGCTCGACCGGCGTGCGGGCGAGCGCCCGGGCCGCATAGAGCCCGCCGAACCCGCCGCCCACGATGACGACGCGAGGCTGACTCACGTCTCGTCACACCTCCCTCGTAACCACTCGCCACTCGGCGTCCCGCAACTTATCTTGCGTCCTCCCTTCTCGCTCTGAGAACCCTCTTCGATGCCGGCATGACTCCAGCGCCTGCGATCCAGACGACGGCCCTGCGCAAGGTGTACCCCGCACCCAGGATGCGGCGCGGGCCCGGGGGCGTCGGCTTCCCCGGGGCCCCGCCGGGCGGCCTGGTGGCCGCGGCGACCCATGCGGGTCCGGCCGGTGGGGACATCGTCGCGCTCGAGGGACTGGACCTGGAGGTTCCGGCCGGCGAGTTCTTCGGGCTGCTGGGCCCCAACGGCGCCGGCAAGACCACGACCTTGAGCATCCTCACCACGCGCGGGGAGCCCACGTCGGGGCGCGCGGTGGTGGCCGGTGCCGACGTCGTGCGCGAAGCCGCGGCTGTGCGCCAGCGCATCGGCGTGGTGCCGCAGCGGCCGAATCCGGATCGCAGCCTCACGGCCCGCGAGAACCTGCTCTTCCACGCCGCGTATTTCGGCATCGCGCACCGGGCGGCCGCGGCGCGCGCCGACCGGCTGCTCGAAGCGTTCGGCCTCGCCGACCGCGGCGACGCCAGGGTCAACGAGCTCTCGGGCGGGCAGCAGCAGCGGTTGATGATCGCCCGTGCCCTGATGCACGACCCCGAAGTGCTGTTCCTCGACGAGCCGACGGTGGGACTCGACCCGCAGACCCGCCTCGCCCTGTGGGACGTCCTGCGCGGGCTGCACGAGCGCGGCCACACCGTGGTGCTGACCACCCACTATATGGAAGAGGCCGACCGCCTCTGCGAGCGCGTGGCCATCCTCGACCGCGGGCGCCTCCTCGCCCTCGACACGCCGGCCCAGCTCAAGGCGCGGGCGCCCGGCGGCACGCTGGTCGAGATCACGCTCGACGGCGACGCGGCCGCGGCCGCGGCCCTGGCCGCCGGGGTGCCCGGGGTGCTCCGGGCGGAGGCGCAGCGCCAGCTGCTGCGCGCGTTCGCGGAGCGGCCGGGCGAGGCGATCGCCGGCCTCATCCGCGCCGCCGAGCGGGCCGGCCGCGCGGTGCTCAACATCCATCTGGCGCCGCCGAGCCTGGAGACGCTGTTCATCTCGTTGACCGGGAGGACGCTCGAGTGACCGCGTTCGCTCTCGAACCGCTCGACCGCCCGGCCCGGGTCTCGCCGGCGCGCGTCTTCTGGGCGCTGCTGCGCCGCGACCTGCGCGTGGCGCGACGCGAGCTGCCGGCCGTCCTGGTCCGCGTGGCCCTCCAGCCGATCCTGTTCGTGACGGTGTTCGGCGCGCTGCTGCCGCGGATGGGGTTCGTGCAGCGGAGCTACGGCGCGGCGCTGCTCCCGGGCATCCTCGCGATCTCGCTCGCCATCTCGAGCGTGCAGTCGGTGGCGCTGCCGATGGTGGCGGACTTCGGCTGGACGCGCGAGATCGAGGACCGGCTCCTGGCGCCGGTCCCGATCCGCCTGGTGGCGCTGGAGAAAGTCGCCTTCGGCGTGCTGCAGGGTACCGTCGCCGCGCTGTTCGTGCTCCCCGTCGCGCGCCTGATCATGGGGCCCATCGCCGGCCTGTCGATCGCGCACGCCGGCGAAGTCGTGACGGTCGCGATCCTTGGCGCCGCGAGCTTCTCGCTCCTGGGGCTGGTGATCGGCACGGCGATCAGCCCGCAGCAGATCGGCCTGATGTTCAGCGTGATCATCGCGCCGATGATCTTCTTCGGGTGCGCCTACTACCCCTGGAAGGGGCTGGCCGTCGCTCCCGTCCTGCAGTACGCGGTGCTGTCAATCCGCTGGTCTACGTTCGAGGATGCGCGGGCTCCCGCGCCCTGAGGTGGCAGGGCGTGAGAGGTGAGACGCGGAAAGGCGTGAGAACCCCTCTCACGCCTTACGACTTTTCACGTCTCACCGGGCCTGCTCACTTCTTCACCCCTCACGGACGGCTGCCATCACGTGAAGGAGGAGCGGATCCTCTTCCCCGCGCTGGAGGCCGCCGGCCTCGCGCGGGAGCGCGGGCCGGTAGGCATGCTGCTCGACCAGCACGATCAGGGCCGGCGCCTGGTGGGCGCGCTGCGGCGCGAGCTGCCGGGCCTCGAGCGCGAGCCGGCGGCGCGGCAGCGCTTCGCCGCCGCCGCGCACGAGTACGTCGCGATGCTGGAGCAGCACATCGCGATGGAGAACCAGGGCCTGTTCGCGATCGCCGACGGCATGCTGACCGCCGCAGGGGACCGCGAGATCGCCGCGGCGTTCGAGCGGCACGAAGAGCTGGAGATGGGCGCGGGCGTCCACCAGCGCTTTCACCGGATGCTGGACGCGCTCGCCGAGCGGTACCGCTGATCGTCACCTGGGGCGCTCATCATTGATCTCGCGTTGAGGTGCTGCATGCGCGTCACCGCGACTCCTGCCGATCCTCCTCGTGGCGCTCGTCGCGGCCTGTCAGGGCCGGACGCGCGGGCCGTCACGCCGCCACCGAGCGCGCCGAGCCGTGGACGGCGCCGTCGCCGCCGGCCGACGTTTCGCACGGCGAGGCGGCGGTCGGCACCACCGCGGCGCCGGCGCCCGTGGACCCGCGGGCCCCGGAACCGGCCACCGCACGCGTGGTCCGGGTCCGCTTCGAAGTACGCGAGGCGCACCTGGCCATAGCGCCGGGCGTCGTGTACGAGGCGTGGACCTTCGACGGGCGCGTCCCCGGCCCGACGCTCCGGGTCATCCAGGGTGACACGATGGACTTCACCCTCGTCAATCACGGGATGATGCCCCACAGCATCGACTTTCATGCCGCCCAGATCGCGCCGAGTCGGGTGTACACCAACGTGATGCCCGGGGACTCGATCGAGTTCCGCTGGTCGCCCCAGGTGCCGGGGGCTTTCCTCTACCACTGCGGCACGGCGCCGGTGGCGATGCACATCGCCAATGGAATGTACGGGGCGCTGATCGTGGATCCGGCCCGGCCGCTCCCGCCGGCCCGCGAGTTCGTCGTCGTGCAGAGCGAGTTCTACACCAGGCCGGCCACGGACACCACCGGGGCGCTGCAACTCGACTGGGACAAGCTGCTCCGCCTGGTGCCGGACTTCGTCACCTTCAACGGCATCGCCCACCAGTACGCCGACCATCCGATCCGGGTGCAGGCGGGAGAGCCGCTGCGCTTCTACGTCGTGAATGCCGGCCCCAACCGGATCTCCGCCTTCCACGTGGTCGGGGCCATCTTCTCGAAGGTGTATCCCGACGGCGTCCCCGCCCACGCGTGGGAAGGGGTGCAGACCGGTGCCGTGCCGCCGGGCGGCGGGATGATCTTCGAGACCCACCTCGCCGAGCCGGGCACCTACCCGTTCGTGACGCACGCCTTTGCCGACGCCACCAATGGGGCGGTGGGGATGTTGGAGGCGAAGTGACGGGTGAGGCGTGAGCGGTGGCGGCGCCGGTCCCTGGGTTCACCCCCTCGGCGGCTGCGGGTCGTTCCCGGACCCCAGTCGTCGCCCTCGAAGCCGTCCTCGGGGTTGGCGCGGGGATCCACGTCCCGGATCTCGTCCTCCGCCCGCTCCAGCTCCTCCCAGTCGATCGAGTCCTCGAGGCTGCCCTCCTCCGCGGCGCTCCGCGACGCGCCATCCCGCAACTGGTCCGAGTTCCTCGTCTCGCTCATTCTCCGCGCGATGACGAGGAATCCTGCCACGCACAGCAGCGCGAGCCCGACCCACATCGTCCGGGTCATAGCACCCGGGCGATGACGCTGCCCACGACGTAGCCCACCGCGGCCACGCCCAGGCCGACCACGAACATGTCGATGCCGCTCCGGAAGATCCCGCGGCCGGTGAACACGCTGCGCGCCGCGCCCACCGCGAAGTGCGACAGCATCGCGATCGCGAACGCCGTCCAGATGGCGGCCGCGCCGTGCAGCACCAGGAACGGCGCCACGGGGATGACCGCGCCCACCGCCGTCGCCGTCCCCGTGATCCATCCCTCCGTGAGCGGCGTGGAATGCTGGGCGCCGATCTTCAGCTCCTCGCGCACCTTCTCGGCCAGGGCGCGCTCGGGGTCCTTCATCACCTCGGCCGCCATCCGATGCGCCTCGGCCTTCGCCACGCCCTTGGCCTCGTAGACCAGCGCCAGCTCCTCCGCCTCGACCTCGGGCATCAGGCGGATCTCCTCCTTCTCCATCGCGATCTCGTGCGCGTAGACCTCCTGCTCGCTCTTGGCGGCGAGATAGCCCGAGGAGCCCATCGAGAGCGCGTCGGCCACCATGCCCGCCACGCCGGAGAGGAGCACCACGTGGGGCGTGACGCTCGCGCCGATGACGCCCGCCACCAAACCGAAATTGGCGGTGAGCCCATCGTTGAAGCCGTACACCACGTTGCGCAGGAACCCGCCCGACTCCATCTGGTGCCACGGCTCGCCGCTCTTTCCCGCGAGGCCACCCAGCGTCTCGGCGTGCTCGGCCGATTCCTTCGCCAGCAGCAACGCCGTGTCCTTCGCGGCGCCGGTCGCGGTGTCGCGGTACATGTCCATGTAGCCCCGGACCTCGCGCCCCTCCTCCCTGAGCAGCAGCGTGGTGAGGATGCCGGGCCCGAACCGGCGGGCCGTCCAGGCGAGGAAACGTGCCCGGCGGGACGGCACGGGCGTGCCGCACTCCACCCCCGCCTCCGACAGGAGCTTGCGCCACAGCGCGGCGTGCCGGTCCTCGACCGCCGCCAGGCGCCGGTACACGTCCTGGCGCGCGGCGTCCGGCTCCGCCGCGGCGAGAAGGCGGTAGAGGAACGCGGCGTCCGCCTCGTCCTGCCAATGCTCCAGCCAGATCTCGGTGGTTTCGTCGTGGGAGGGCATGGCATTACCATAGCATCCGGCGACCCGGGAACACAGGTGGGAGGGGACGGGGGCCGGTGTCTCACGTCCGGGAACCGTTCTCGAGCCGCGACGGGGTCTATGGAACGAACGCGCATCAAGATCTGCTGCATGCAGTCGGTGGCGGAGGCCCGGCTCGCCGTGCGTTACGGCGCCGACGCCGTGGGCCTCGTGTCGGCGATGCCCAGCGGCCCGGGCCCGATTCCGGAGGACTTGATCGCCGAGATCGTGCCGCGCGTCCCGCCGGGCGTCGCGACGTTCCTGCTGACCAGCCTCAGCGCCGCGCCCGCCATCGCCGAGCAGGCCCGGCGCCTCGGGCCGACCGCCGTCCAGATCGTGGACCGCCCGGAGCCGGGGTGCCACGCCGCCCTGCACGCGGCCCTGCCCGCGACCCGCATCGTCCAGGTGGTGCACGTGACCGGGCCGGCCGCGGTGGAGGAGGCGGTCGCGCTCGCCCCCGAGGTGGATGCGCTGCTGCTCGACTCCGGCGACCCATCCCTCCCCGTCAAGGAGCTCGGCGGCACCGGGCGCACCCACGACTGGCGCACCAGCCGCCGCATCCGCGAAGGCGCCGGGGTGCCGGTGTGGCTCGCGGGCGGCCTCACGCCCGACAACGTGGCGGAGGCGATCGCGACGGTGCGCCCGTTCGGCGTGGACGTGTGCAGCGGGGTGCGGACCCGCGGGATGTTGGATGAGGAGAAGTTGGCTCGCTTCGTGTCGGAGGTGCGGAGGATGAGCCGCCGGACGTGAGTGCCCTGCGCACCGGCTTCTCGCCGCTGCTGACTAGTACAGCATCCGCGAGCACATGCGGATGCGCGACAGCACGCCCCACGGCCCGCGCTCGAGGAGCGCGTGCCGCAATCCGGTGGCGGCGATCTGCGCGGTCCCCATCTCCCACTGACCGGCGTAGTACGCCACGAGTCCACGCGCGTGCGGCACGTCGGTCATCACGTCGGCCGCCGCCAGCATGGCCTGCTTGCGCGCCTCGCTCGGCCCGGTGAGCAGCTCCCACGGGCTCGCGCACAGCCCCGCCCACCCTTCGATCAGGTACTCGATCCGGTAACCCGGCGGGATGTGCGCGTTCTGCACGGCGGCCGTGAACTGGATGATGTCGCGCGGATTCACCGTGAGGCCGGCGGCTCCGGCCACGTCGGGCATGGGCTGGTCGAGGCTCTGCGCGGCGTCGCGCAGCGCTTCGGCGTCGAGGCCGCGTGCCCCGGCCTTGGCCAGCACACCCAGCGGCTCGACCACCAGGTCGCGCAGCAGCTTCTCGCCGAGCGCGTTGGCCCGCACGTCGGGTGCCTGCAGGAGTTGCTCCGCGAACGCGGCCGTCTCGCCGATCCGGGCGGTGGCCCCGGTCAGGTTGTGCCTCGCCACCGCCACGATCGCGCCGGCGGCGTTGGCGAGGGCGGCCTCCTGCAGCGGGATCGTGCTCGGCCCCGGGTCGCCCGGGTTCCCGCTCGCGGCGAACGGGCTGTTGAGGCCGCCCATCTGGGTGGCCGACAGCGGCGTGCGGGCGATACGCCGGAAGAGGCGCGTCCGCGGGTGCTCGGCCAGGGCCGAGAGCGAGTCCCTGAATCCGGCCGACAGGGAATCCGCCGCGGCGTCGCTGAACGCTTGGAGCAGCGCGGACCCGTGCAGCAGGGACGACGGTCGCATGGGATAGGGTGCGAGACGCGGCTGCGTCGCGGTGCCGGGGTCGGCCAGGGCACGAATCCACCCGCGCACGACGCTGTCGGCCACGGTGTCGGGCCGCGGCAGCAGCGCCACCCACGCGCCGCGCGCCGACGCCACCGGGTCGTCGGTCAGGATGTCCTTCTGGTAGTTGACCAGCGCTGCGGTCTTGGGGCCGAGGCGCTGGGTGGACAGCACGGCCGTGACGCTGGCCGCCACCGCCTCGCCGATCGCGACCACCACGACCAGCGTGAGGAGGACGGCCACCAGCTGGCCCGCCCACGCGTAGCGCCTGAGCCCGTGGACGGACGGGCCCGCCGCGGTGCCCGTCTCGGGGAGGGCGCCGTACCACTCCGCGGCGTCCGTCTCGCTGGCGCTGGAAGCGTGGCGCACTCTCGCCAGCGGCCCGGTCAGGCGCCGCTCGGTGGCCAGCGCCGCGACCAGGATGGCGATGCCCAGGAGCGGCGGTCCGAGGGCCACCAGCCAGAGCCCCAATCCCACGACGGGCACGACCGGCTGCGCCGCGAGCGTCCCCGAGAACAGCAGCACGCCCCACAGGCCGACGGCCACCAGGGTCCACAGCGCCGCGCCGAGCTGGGCGGCCGAGCGCCACCGCCGGGCCACCAGGATCGTGCGCCTCCGCCTCGGCTCCAGCGAGGCGAACTCGCGCGCGCCGCTCAGCACGAGCCCGCTGCGGCGGTCGTGGTCGGCGGCGATGTCCACCAGGGTGCCCCAGCGCCAGCCCGCGCCCCTCAGCCGCACCAGCCGGCGGGTCGCGCCCACCCCGAGCGCGAGGAAGGCCGCCAGGCTCAGGGCGAGCACGGTCACGCCCAGGATCAGCTGCGTCTGCCACAGGAACAGCGAGACGGCGATCGGGTCCCGGCTCGAGGGGTTCTGGAAGGTCCACAGCCAGTTGGCGTGCGCCTGCAGCACCTGCGGCGTGAAGGTGAGCGCGCTCAGGGTGAGCACGGCGCCGGCGAACGTGGCCAGCGCGAGCCGGCTCAGCGTGCGGGCGCGGCCGTGCAGCCAGTGCATCCCGGGCGGAGGCCACTCGATCTCGGACGCGAGCGTGGGCATCATGCCCCGCTCAACGTCGCTCGCCGTGGGCCGGTCCATCGGGTGCTTGGCGACGCAGCGGTCCACGAGGCGGCTCACCTCGGGCGACAGGTCGGCGCGCCGGTGCGCGACCGGGGTGGGCGTGTCCCGGAGGTGCGCCGCGGCCCAGCCCATCGCCGTGGTGGCCTTGAAGGGCAGCTCGCCGACCAGCAGCTCGTACGCCATCACGCCGAGGCTATAGACGTCGCTCTTGTCGGTCAGCGGCTCGCCCGCGGCCTGCTCGGGGCTCATGTAGATCGGCGTGCCCACGACGTGGCCGGTGGCGGTGAGGCTGCCGGTGGTCTCGGGCGAGCCGGCCGCCACCGCCGCGCTCACGCCGAAGTCGGCCACGTAGGCCCGACCCGACTCGGCCTCGAGTAGCACGTTGCCCGGCTTGACGTCGCGGTGCAGCAGCCCGCGCGCGTGCGCCGCCGCGAGTCCCGCGGCCACCTCGCCGATGATCCGCCGCCCGTCGCGCTCGCTGGACCGCGGGTGATCCTCCATCCACTGCGCCAGCGACGGGCCCTCGACGTACTGCATCACGATGTAGGGGAGCCGCAGCCCCTCGGTCGCGCCGACGGCGTAGACCCGCACCACGTTGGGATGCGACAGCGCCGCGGCCGACCGCGCCTCGCGGGTGAACCGCGCGCGCGCCCCCTCGTCCGCCGCGAGGTCGGGCGCCAGCACCTTCACCGCCACCAGCCGCTTGAGAGCCACCTCGCGATACAGGAAGACCGCGCCCATCCCGCCCACGCCCACCAGCCGGAGGTACTGGTAGCCGGCGCCGAGCGCCTGGCTCAGGTCCTGCGCGACCTGCTCGGTGTTGGTCACCGCCCGTGCCGCCGGCTGGGAGACCGCGCCGCCCGCCGGCGTCGGGCTCAGTGACGCGCCGCAGGTCGGGCACACCTCGACCTGGTCGGGCACGTAGGCGGAGCACTCGGAACAGTACGGCATGAGCCTACCAACTATCGGTGGCCGTGGCCCGGCGCGCCAGCCATCTCCGAAGCCGATGCACCGTCTCTCGCCGTGCGCGCCGCTCCGCCTGCCGCCGGTCCCCGCCGCCCAGCCCGGGCACCGGCCGTGACGGACGTTCCTCCGGTGACGTCGCCCGCGCGTTCGGGCCTGAGGTGTCCGTCGACGAGTCCAGCATCACCCTCCCCTTGGGCTCGCGGCGCGCCTGCCGGCCTGGCAACGCCATCGGCGTGCGGCCGGTACCGTTCGACCTACACCCGGGACGGCCGCGAGTTGCGGGTGGAACACGGGGTCGAGGGGCGCGGAGCGCCGATCACCATCTGAGTGAGATGCGCCGCGGGCCGGGTTGGTTGGACGCCGGGCCTCCCTCCCGGCGACCATGGCTGCAAGAGTCGCCGGGTGGGCCGGGTCGGCTAGGTCGGACCCAGCCGGAAGCCGAGGCCGACTCCGAAGCGGCCCGCCGGCTCGAAGCGCGGTGGCGCCCTGCCGGTCTCGGCGCTCGCCGTCACGTAGAGTCCGCCGACCAGGCGGACCGAGAAATCGCCCTGCACGAATCCCCGGCCGCTGCCCGCCACCAGCCACGCCGTGCTCTCGATGCCCGCTTCGGCCCGGCCGCTGACGAACTCGGCCGACACTCGGGCGTAGGGACGCACCCCACTCCCGTACGAAACCCCGATCCAGGGACGCCAGCGCAGGTGGAAGGTGGCGCTCACCCACGTGCCGAGCCCGGGCACGCCGCCGAGCGGCGTCAGCTCCAGGGTGGCGGCGGGCTGGCTGACATCGAAGTGGCCGTCCGCCAGGTACTCGCCGCCGACGGCTACCAGCAGCGGGTCGAGCTCGGTGTAGACCCGCGCCATCGCCCCGTAGACGCGCTGGCGCGCGGGCCGGGCCGAGCCGGCGCGGGCCTTGAGGCCGGCCTCGAGCCAGCTGCGGTCCGCGAGCGAGCCCCGCACCAGGGCGCCGGCGTCGATGACGGTGTAGAGCGGAGCCCCCCGCTCCTGCTCGAGCACCAGCGTCGCGGGCTGGGTGAGCGCGCGGGTCGAGGAGTACGAGTGGCCCACCAGCAGGGCCCAGCGGTGCGCGGGCTCCTGCGCCGCGGAGCGGGACCCCGCCAGCAACGCCACGAGCGCGCACAGCCGTGCCCTCACGCGTCCTCCATCCTGTTCCACACGTAGCTCACCAGGTCGCCGACCGACTTGAGGGCGAGCACCACCCGGTCCTCGAGCGTCTCGTGCAGAGTCCGGCGGACGGGCTTCACCACGCGCAGCACGTACCATTCGTCCCAGCCGAGGTCGGTGTGCAGCCGGGTCCTGCGGGTGATCTTCCGCCGGGCCCAGCCGGGCGAGAGGCGCCGCACGATCCGGATCACCGCGCGTTCCACGCCCTGGTCGGTCCACCGGTGGCCGCGATCGTCCTTGCGGGTCATGGGCCTTCCGTGATTAAGTCGTTGGTCGGAGCGCTGCGCCCGGACGATGAACAGCGCGCGCGCGGGCCCACCCATCAAGAGGTGACGCGACTCGGGTATGGACGCGATTCCGCCGGATTGGGCCGAGCGAGCCGCAGAGCGCGTGGAGCGGCGTCTGGCCGCCAGGCCGCCCTGGTGGTCGCCCCTGGACCACGGCCTGCTGCTCACGGCCCGTACCGATTATCGCGAGCGTCCGCTCTCGCCCGCGTTCGACCTGCGGGTGATGGACGCGGCGGGCGTGCCCCGCCGCGTGGCGGTCGCCGAGGGCGCGGGCCGGCCGTTGATGATCCTCCCCGGGCTCTACGCCTCCCTCAACGAGGGCCTGTTCGCGGTGGTCGCCGAGCTGGCGGCCCAGCGCGGACGCACCGTGCTGCTGGTGGAGGACCGGCTGGCGGCGCGGACGCTGGCGCTGACGGGGGGCGAAGTCCCTTCGCTCCAGCGCATCGGGCTCGAGCTCGCCGCGATCGCCGGGTCGCTCCCCACCAGGCCGGAGGTGCTGGCGCTCTCGGCCGGCGCCGCCGGCGCGCTCGCCGCGCCGCCCGCGACGTTCGCGCGCATCGCGATCTGGTCGGGGGCACTGGACATCTGGGCCACCGCCGAGCACCTGGCGCGGCATCCGATGCCCCGCTTCCACTACGGGCAGGTCCACCGCCGGGCCTTCGAAGGAGCGGGGATCGCCGCGCCGCCCATCGCGACCATTCCCGCGCGCCTCGCGGCCGGCGCGCCGTGCGGCCTCCCGCCCGATCCGCTGCTGATCGTGCACGCCGAGGACGACCCGGTGGTGCCGGCGTCGGTGGTCACCGAGCTCTCGCTCGACGACGGACAGAAGGCCGTGGTCGTTCCGGCGGGCGCGCACCTCGGGTTCGGCACGCTCGTCGGCCCCGACGTGTACCTCGTCCCGTTCGACGAGGAGCCGGCCTGAGTCGACCGCTGCACGTTGACACCCCGGTAACGCCTCTCCAGCCATTCCGCAGTCCTTGCGACAATTCCGCAACGCCGACGGAGGCGAGTGATGGCGGACAGAGATCTGGGCATCGTGCATCCCAAGGTGGAGCGGTACCTGGCTTCGCTGATCGCGCCGCGCGACCGCGTGATGGTGGAGATGGAGGCGCGGGCGCGGCGCGAGGCGATCCCCATCGTGGGGCCCGTGGTGGGGCGGCTGTTCTACCAGCTCGCGCTGATCGCGGGTGCGAAGCGCGTGATGGAGCTGGGCTCGGCCATCGGCTACTCGACGATGTGGTGGGCTCGCGCGGTCGGCCGGGGCGGCAAGGTGTGGTACACGGACAGCGATCCGGCGAACGCGCGCGACGCGCGGGCGTACCTGAGGCGCGGCGGCGTCGCGGACCGGGTCGAGATCCTGGTGGGCGACGCGCTCGAGTGCATGCGGCGCGTTCGCGGCAGCTTCGACGTCGTCTTCTGCGACATCGACAAGCCCGGGTACCCCGAGGCGTTCGCCGCGGCGATGCGGCGGCTGAGGCGCGGCGGGCTCCTCGTCTGCGACAATACTCTATGGAAAGGGCGCGTGGCGTCGAGCGCGTGGCGGGACCCGGCCACCGCGGCGATCCAGCGCTTCAACCGGCTGGCGTACGGCGCGGACGCGAAGGCCTTCGCCACGGTGATCCCGCTGCGGGACGGCGTGACGGTGGTGGTCAAGCGGTAGGGGGGTGCCGGCCGGGCGGCCGGGCGGCCCCGATACCCCGCGCCGGCGAGCCCATGCCCCCCCCCTTGAAACTTTCTACTACACTTGTAGTATAGTAGTCCATGACCCCACCCCTCGAATTGAGCGAGCTGCAGCTCGCGGTGATGCGCGTGCTGTGGCAGAGGAAGAAGGCGACCGTCGCCGAGGTGCACGAGGCGCTGGAGCCGGAGCGCGGGCTCGCGTTGACAACTGTCGCGACAGTGTTGACACGGTTGGAAAGGTCGGGGTTGGTCGCCCACAAGGCCGCGGGCCGACACTACCTCTATCGCCCGCTCGTATCAGAGGAGGACGTGCGCCGCTCGATGGTGTCGGTTCTGGCCGACCGGCTGTTCGAGGGCGACGTCGCAGCCCTGGTGAGCCATCTGGTCAACGCCCGCGACATCAAGCCCGGCGATCTCGCCGAGGTGAAGCGGCTCATCGAGCAGAAGGAACGGAAGGGGGGCCGCTGAATGACGCTCGCACTCTTCGCCGTCGCGTGGCTGCTGACCTACCTGCTGCACAGCACCATCCTGCTGGGCGGCGGCTGGCTCCTCACGTCCGCCGGCGTGGTACGGACGCCGGTCGCGAAGGACACCTTGTGGAAGGTGTGCCTGGTCGGCGGCCTGCTCACGGCGAGCGTGCAGGCGGCTTCCCAGGACCGGCTCTATGGCCGCCACTTCTGGCTGCCGGGCGCGGCGCAGTCGGCGCGGTTCGCAGCGCCGGCCGCAGCCCCGGCGTCGGCGACCTCGGCGGCCGCATCGCGGCGCGGCTCCGCGCGTCCGCTTTCACCCGCCGTCGCCGTGGCCCGGCGTGCGACGCTGACCGACGCCTCGGTGGCGTGGAACGGAAGCACGACCACCTACAACCCGCCAACTACCACCGGCTCGCTGCATCTGCCCGGCTGGCCCATCACCCTGCTTGCCGTCTGGTTGCTCGGGGCGGCGCTGCTGCTCGCGCGTCTGGCCATTCGTCGGGTCCGCTTCTGTCGTCGTCTCGCCGACCGGCGCGAGCCGGCAGAGGGTGATCTGCTCGAGATCCTCGAGTCGCTCCGCCTGGCCGCGGGCGTGCGGCGCCGGGTGCGCCTCGCGGTGTCGGCCAGGCTGCCGGGGCCCGTAGCGATGGGGTCCTCTCAGATCTGTCTCCCCGAGCGCGTGTTGACCGAGCTGACCCCGGCGGAGCAACGCGCCGTCCTGGCGCACGAGCTGGGGCACCTGGTGCGGCGCGACCCGAGCTGGCTCGCGCTCGCGGTGGTGGTCGAGAACCTGTTCTTCCTGCAGCCCCTGAACCGGCTTGCGCGGGGGCGGATCCAGGAGTCGGCCGAGTATCTGTGCGACGACTGGGCCGTGGAGCAGACCGGCGGGAGCCTCACGCTGGCCCGGTGCCTGGCGGAGGTGGCGAGCTGGATCCAGGCGTCGCGACGCGCGGTGCCGGTGTCGGGGATGGCCGAGAACCGCTCGCATCTCGTCGAGCGCGTGCGGCGACTCCTCGACGGGGAGGAGCCGCGGGCGGTGCGCGGCTTGAGGCTGGCCGTGCCGGTGGCCGCGTTGGTCCTGGCGACCGTGGCGTTCGCGGCGCCCGGCGTGCTGCCGCCTTGCTCGGCGGATCAGCCGTCGGCGACCGTTTCGCGGGCCGCCCAGGGGCCCTCGCGGGGAGCCACCTTCCAGGGTACGCCCCATACCTGGGCGACCGTCCGGGACGGCCGACTCCTCGTCTTCCGCTCCGGCTTTGCGCCTCGGATCACCGGCCAGGGCCGCATCGGCATACGGCGCGGTGGGCGTGCGATCGAGCTGATGGACGACCAGCAGCTGACGGTGAACGGGCGAGCGGTGACGGACGACGGCGAGCTTCCCGTGCGCGAGAGCGACACGGTGCGCATCGTGGACGCACGCGGCGCCGTCGTGTGGAGCCTCGAGCCCGTCCGGCTCGCGTCCGGGCCGTGGAGCCCGGAGGCCGGCACCGCGGCCGAGGTCGATCGGGGCGACGCAGCGGAGGTGGCCGCGGATGTGCCCGACGACGAGGATTCGTTGGGCTGGACGGTGGGCGATCTCGACGCCGCGGAGCTGGCGGCGACGTCGCGTGACGTCGCGCGGCTCGGAATCCGCCTCGGCCGCGACATCCAGGCCCAGATCGCGCCGCAGGTCGCGCAGCTCCAGCGCGCCGGCATCAGGCTCGCCGCCGACCTGGCGCCGCGGCTGGCGGCGATGGGGGAGCGCATCGCCGCCGGCATCGGACCGGCGATCGCCGCGGCGTTCGACAGCGCCGCCTGCGACAGTGACAGCGCCGCCGCGTCGAAGACTGCCGCGCCGCGGCTGCACCGCGGGATGGACGGCCGCAAGCGGTACCGTTAGCGGCCGGGAGATGACGCGGTTCGGCAGGGAACGCCCGTGCGGTTGAGCGTCGGTCGCTCGGTCACCGTTGTCGTCCTCTGCCTGGCTCCGGCCTTCGCCCGCGCCCAGCGGCCGCCGTCCGACCGGCTGCAGCTCACGCTCGACGTGAGCGAAGCCGAAGCGGTGCTGGCGATCCTCGCCAAGGCGCAGGCCCGTCAGAGCGTGGATTCGACCGATTGGCGGCGGCTGTTCGGCACCGAACCCTACCGGCGGCTCAAGGCGCGCGAAGCCGCGATACGGCGCCCGTTCACGGACGCAGACTTCCAGCGCTTCGTTCTCTCCGACAGCCTGGGCGCCAGGGCCACGGAGCTGCGGCAGACGCTGGACGACTGGCGGCGCGCGGACCTGGCCGCGGCGGCCGCGCGCGCCTTCGCCTACCTGCCCGGCGATGCGCGCATCCAGGCGAAGGTCTACCCGGTCATCAAGCCGCAGACCAACAGCTTCGTGTTCGAACCCGCCACCGACGCGGCCATCTTCCTGTACCTCGATCCCGCCGAAACCGAGGCGCAGTTCGAGAACACCGTCGCCCACGAGCTGCATCACATCGGCTACGCGAGTGTCTCGGGGCGCGGCGACTCCGCCATCGCGTCGCTGCCCCCCGACGCGAAGGCGGCTGCGGAGTGGGTCGGCGCGTTCGGCGAGGGCTTCGCGATGCTCGCCGCGGCGGGCGGGCCGGACGTGCACCCGCACGCGGAGAGCCCGGCGGCGGAGCGGGCACGGTGGGATCGCGACATGGCCAACTTCGGCCCCGACCTCCTCAAGGTGCAGCAGTTCCTGCTCGACGTCGCGAACGGGAAGCTCAAGACGAAGCAGGAGCGCGACAGCGTCGGCTACGGCTTCTTCGGCGTGCAGGGGCCGTGGTACACGGTGGGCTGGAAGATGGCGGTGACGGTCGAACGGCGGTTCGGGCGGGCGAAGCTGATCGAGTGCGAACAGGACCCGCGCATGGTGTTGCTGTGGTACAACCGCGCGGCCGCGGAACAGAGCCGCGCCGGGGGCGAGCCGCTGCCCGTGTGGTCCGACGAGTTGCTGCGCGCGCTGGACGTGGCGCCGGCTCCGCGCCCCGGCCCGGGTCAGTCGAGGGCCCCTTCCAGCTCCAGGAGCCGGCGCTTCCTCCACAAGCCGCCGCCGTACCCACGCAGCCCGCCGTCGGAACCCACGACGCGATGACAGGGGACGACGATCGTGAGCGGGTTGTCGCCGTTGGCGCGCCCCACGGCACGCTGAGCGCCGTCGCGCCGCAGCTTCCTCGCGAGGGCCGCGTACGTGATCACGCTCCCGTACGGGATTCGCCGCAGCCGGCCCCACACGGCGAGCTGGAACGGGCTGCCCTCGAGGAGCAGGGGCACCCGGAAGGCGCGCAGCGTGCCGCCGAAGTACGCCCGCAGCTCCCTCGCCAGCCGCTCGAGGTGACGGTTCGTCCCCCGCACGATCGGCATTCCGAACCGCGCGCGGATCCGCCTGGTCTGGGTCGCGAGCCGTCGCCGGTCGGCGAACTCGAGCAGGCAGAGCCCGCGCTCGTCCGCGACGGCAACCATGGGACCCAGCGGTGTACTCAGGCGCCTGGCGACGAGGAACCGGTCGGCGCCTGAGCCCGGCGGCGCGGCGGAACGGGGACGGGCGGCCCTCATCGCGGGGCCGTTGGGAACGGCCTCGCGGGACGGCTATCACATCTCATAGACTTTACGGGTCGGCTGCCTGGGTGCACACTGGTAGCCATGAACGCCAATGATTCCCCCGACCACCAGAGCGAACCCACTCCGGACGACGCCCCCCTCCCCGCGCCGCAGCCTGATCCGGAGGCGCCAAGGTCGAGGGCCGGCACGCCGCTCGGCATAACAATCCTGGGCGATCCCCCGGTCGTCCTCACCGACCCACCAGCCATCATCGGCGGCGCCAGCCACACCTGGTAGCGACGCTTCCGGCGCCGGCCGTTCACCCGGCCTCGCGCCGTGCTCCCCCACCCGCGCCCACCGGGCGGCCACCGCTCGCCCGCCGCGGCGCTAGCGTCGCTTCGGCACGGTGCCGCTGGTGGCCAGGTGGACCAGAATGGCCTGTCGCGTCAGCTCCCACTCCGACGAGAGCCCGAGGATCGTGCGCAGGCGCTTGCGGTGGAAGGTGATCGTCGCCTCGCTCAGCCCGAGCTTGTCGCCGATCTCCGCCGAGGACAGGCCTTGGCCGAGCAGGCGCAGGATCGTCTGCTGGCGTTCGGTGAGCCGGGCGAGACTGGCGTGCAGCGCGTCGAGCGCGACTCGATTACTGGACTTGGGGACGCGCGGGGACACGTAGCGCCGGCCGGCGAGCACCTGGCTCAGCGCCAGCTCCAGCTCCTCCAGCCCCGCGTCCTTGGGCACGAACCCCAGTGCGCCCGCGGCGAGCGCCGCCTCGGCCAGGACCCGGTCCGCGTGCATGGTGAGGACCAGGATCCTGAGGTCGGGCTGGAGCGCGCAGACGTCCGGAATGACGTCGAGACCGCTGCGCCCGGGGAGCGACAGATCGAGGAGCAGGCCGTCGGCCGGGGTGTCGCGCAGCAACTCGAGCAGCTCGTCGCCGGCGTAGGCGACGCCCACGATCTCGAAGCGCCTGCCGAGCATCTGCTCGAGGCCCTGCACGACCATGCGATGGTCGTCGGCGATCACCAGCCTCGGCCGGTCGCGCTTCACGCAGGCCGCGCCCGGCCCGGGAGGGTCGCCGTCACGACCGTGCCGCCGCCCGGCCTCGGGTCGACGGTCAGCCGCCCGCCCGCCGTGTCGGCGCGCTGGCGCATCGCGATGAGGCCGAGGCCGTCCTCGGGCCGCGACACGCCGGCGGCGAACCCCTTGCCGGCATCGGCGATCGACAGCGTCAGACGTCCCTCGTGCGCCTCGAGCGACAGCTCGGCCCGCCGGATCGCCGGCGTGCCTCACCACGTTGCGCAGCGCCTCCTGCGCGATCCGGTAGACCGCGACGCCCACGGCCGGCGCGACCCGCAGGATCGGCAGGAGGCAGCGCCACCCGCACCTCCAGGCCGGCCGTGCGGCCGAACTCGTCGGCGAGCTCGCCCAGAGCCCGCACCAGCCCCGCCTTCTCCACCACGGACGGATGCAGCTGGTGCGCCGCGGTGCGCAGCACCGTGCCCAGGTCCTCCAGCTCCCCCGACACGCCGCTGATCCGGTGCTGCGCCTCGGGGCCCGCGACCGGGCGACCTCGCTCCAGCTCGTGGCGGATGACCGCGATGCGCTGGAGCGCGTCGTCGTGCAGCTCGCGGGCCACCCGCGAGCGCTCCTCCTCCTGCGCCGCGAGCAGCCGCTGGCGTGCGCCCGTTCGAGCGCGATCCGGCGCCGCTGGGAGATGACCAGCGCCGCGACGAACGCCCCGAGCATGATGGCGACGCTGAGCCCGGCGGCGACGAACAGCGTCCAGACGTCAGGTCGCTGTGGGGCACGTCATGCCTCGCGCGATGGCCAGGAAGGCGACGATGGACAGCACCGCTTCGAACTGGTACGCGTAATTCATCAGGACGCGGGTCGCTCCCGACCAGCAGGGCGCTGAGCGGGCCGACCATGGCGAAGGTCCCCAGATAGAGCGCCATGCCGGCGCTCACCCAGAACCAGTCCTGCTGGAGCAGGTCGCCGGTCGAGACGCGCGTCCGCGCGATCAGCGTATAGGCCGCCGCGTAGAGCCCGACCAGGCTGGCCAGCGGGAGCGCCGCCCGGCTGAACGACGAGGTGTTCTCGAAGAACAGCGTCAGCGCCACGAGCACCGCCACGAACGGCGCGACGGCCAGCCGCATGGTGAGGCGCGCGATGTCGCTGCGCTGCCAGTAGGAGAGCGCCCAGAGCACGATGGCACCGGCGGCGGGGGTGAACGACATACCCCATCCACAGATTGTGGACCCCGCGCAGCGCCAGCGAGAGCTGAATCGCGCTCTCGGCCAGGAGGATGGCGCACCACGCGAGCACCCACGCTCGCGCACCGCGCACCGGGCGCCGCGCCGCCGCCGCGGCGACGAGCGGGGCGCCCTCGGAGAGCCGCCGACAGGTAGAGCAGGAGTGGGATCCGCACCGGCTCCCTAGGCGTTCAGCGGGTTCGCCGATCCGCAGTACGGCGGGCAAGGGAACTGCAGCTCGAGGAGCGTTCCGGCCGTCAGGTCGTTGTCGGCCTTGTCGATTCCCGCCAGCACGAAGGTCGGGCTCCCCGCCTTGTCGCGACCGTGGTAGATCCGCAGCCCGACGCACCCCGGCTGGTTCAACAGCTCGATCACCTGGTCCTTGTGGAAGGCGCCGGCCTTGATGTCGTGGATCTTGGCGTCCCGGTGCCGCTTGGTGTGGGCGGCGGCTTCGTCGAGGGCGATCCGATGGTTGCGTGGGGGCAGGGCCACCTGCGTCTCCAGGGATTAGGGGAACCTGTAGTGTGTGCCACACCCAGCCTCCCCCGAAAGGCTATGGGATCCCATAGCCCTCCCGCCCGCCGGGGCTGCCGCGGCCGGACTATAAGATGTCATAGACTATTGCCCGCCGCTCTCCCCCCACATACTCAGCCAATGATTGTCGCGCGGCGATCCGGGCCCGGCGGCCTGAGGAGCATCCTGGCCCCGGGGGCAGGGCCTTCGTGACGCACCCGGACCGTGCGCCGCGCGGTCCGCGGGTCGTGGCGCTGGGTGGCCAGCACCTGGCGTCGGTGCGCGACTGGATCGTCGAGGTGGATCGCGCGGCTCCGAAGGGGGATCCGCGGCGCGTCGAGGCGTTGCTGATGGACTTTCGCGCCCAGGCCTACGCCCTGAGCGCGGAGGAGGCGGGGACGCTGCTGGAGAACCTGCGCGCCCGGTTCGGCGGCCATATGCCTCCACTGGCGACCGTCGCGAGGGCGGGCGGGCAATTCGGTGGAACCCGCGTTCTGTGCACGCTGGCGGAGTTGAATGGCGACCGGGCCTCGGCATTTCTGTCCAAGGCGGAGGCGTGGGCGTGGTTGCGGGGCCAGCTCGACGAGCGAGCCCATCTCGTGCCCCCGGCCTAGCCACCGCGGCTCAATATCGGGTCGGCTCGTCCGTGCAGGGGAGTGGTGAGGGAGACGGCATATGGATGTGTCCCAGGAAACGATCGCGCGGGTGTGGTCGAAGACCAAGAAGGTCTACGGCGAGAATCCCAACCGGTTCCGGAAGGACGAGTGCGGTGCGTGGATCGCGGGGGCCCAATACGGCAATCGTGGCTCCGAGTTCGGCTGGGTGATCCAGCGCCGCAATCCGAACGGCGACGACAGCGTCGAGAATCTGTGCGCGATGCACTGGCGGAACGGCGTGGATGAGGAGGGTCATCTGGTCCACAACGTGGTGGCGGTGCGATCGCACAACGTGGAGCGGGGGTTGAACGCCGTCAGCGCCTGAGGCGCGCCCTTCCGCGGCGCCGGGCCGCCGTGCCGTTCCTGGCCCTCTCCCGGAAAATACCCAGATCCGTAGTCACCTTTCCCACCGAGTCCCGTAGTCTGGCGTCGCCGGCCACGCAACATAGCTTGGCTGGCGGGGTACGGGATCGTGGGAGGGTCGAGGCGATGAAGCACGCAGCGCCTTTGTGGCGAGTGACGCTGGGCGGCATGTTCCTGGCCGCGTCGCTGCTCCTGGCGCCGGGCGCTCGGGCGCAGGCGACGGGCGACGGTTTCCTGTTCCGCCAACCTGGGGGCAGTTTCAGGATCTGGACCGGCTACGACCGCGCGCGGGCCAACAGCCCCATCTTCCAGTTCGTGACGGACACCTTCACGCTCTCCAAGAGCAGCTTCGGCGCGTTCGCGATCGGCGGCGACGTGGCGCTGCGAGTGGCGCCCCGGATGGAAGTGCTGCTGAGCGCCGGGTGGGCCGGCTCCAAGGCGGGCTCGGAGTACCGGAACTGGACGGACAACAGCGGCCAGCCCATCCAGCAGACCACCAGCCTGGAGCGGGTGCCGCTGACGGCGAGCCTCAAGTGGTACCTCGTGACGCCGGGCGAGGCCATCGGCCACTTCGCCTGGGTCCCCGCGAGGCTCGCGCCGTTCGTGGGCGTGGGCGGCGGGTTGCTGTGGTACCGCTTCCAGCAGTACGGCGACTTCATC
Source organism: uncultured Gemmatimonadales bacterium (assembly GCA_963729955.1). GTDB lineage: Bacteria > Gemmatimonadota > Gemmatimonadetes > Gemmatimonadales > JACORV01 > Fen-1245. The sequence goes on along the minus strand of CAVSQA010000009.1, from coordinate 103,253 downwards.
AGCTACGCCGACAGCAGCATCACGAACGACTCGTTCTCGTCGGACCGCTGGACGGGTGAGCTGCACGCGTTCGCGGGGATGGACCTCGCCCTGGGGCCGCGCTACATCCTCACCGGCCGGGCGCAGTACACGTGGGCCAGGTCGGAGCTGGGCAGTGATTTCGTGGGTCCGAATTCGGTGGACCTGTCGGGGCTCGCCGTGACGGTGGGCGTCGGCGTCAGGTTCTGAGAGGAAGCCATGAAAGCGTTGCGTTGCAGAGTAGCAGGGTTGCGGGGAGGCAAGGCTGCGCGCGCCGGTGCCGGCGCTGCGCTGGCGGCCCTCCTCTTGCTGGCGGCCTCGGTGAGCGTCCGGGCGCAGCAGGCACCGGCGTCGTCGTCGCAGACCGATCCGCGCTGGCAGGCGTGGCTGGGATGCTGGGAGCCGGTGTCCGGACCTGCCAGGGTGGCGGGCGACACGTCGAGCACGCCGCTGGTCTGCGTCATTCCCACCCCGGCGAGCGCCGGCGTGGACGTCGCGACCGTGGCGGGCGGCAAGGTGGTGACCCGCGAGCGGATCGAGGCCACGGGGGAGCAGCGGACGGTCACGCGGGAGGGCTGCTCGGGCTGGGAGCGCGCGCAGTTCTCGGCGGAGGGACAGCGGGTCTTCCTCGCCGCCGAGTACACCTGCGGGTCGAACATCAAGCGGATGACGAACGAGCTGCTCGCCATCACGCCCAACGGCGAATGGCTGGACGTGCGGGGTGCCTCGGTGCGCGGGCGTGCCGGAAGGCGTCAGGGTGCTTCGCTACCGGCCGGCCGGCGGCGCGGCGGCGATACCGGCCGATATCGCGTATGCCCTGCAGGGCAACGCGATGGCGGTCAGCACGGCGCGCGAGGCGGCGGGAGCGCCGCCGGAGCGTGAGGACGTCGTCGAGGCGTCGCACCAGCTCGCGCCCGCGGTGGTCGAGGCGTGGCTGGTCGAGGAGGGTGAAGGGTTCGCGCTGGACGGGCCGCGGCTCGAGCAGCTGAAGAGCGCCGGCGTGCCCGGACGCGTGATCGACGTGATGGTGGCGCTGTCCTATCCCAAGGTGTTCGCGATCAACCTCGCGAGCCACAGCGGCGAGCGCCGCCCACCGGAGCAGGGCGTCTACGACCGGCGGCCGCCGATGTACGCGCTCGGCTACGGCTCGCCGTTCGGCTGCTATTCGCCGTTCGCATGGGACTGCTACCAGCCGTATGGCTGGGGCTACTACTCGCCGTACATGTACTCGCCCTACGGCTACTACTCGCCGTACGGCTACTGGTCGGGCTACGGCTACTACCCGGCCGGCGGCGTGGTCGTGGTGTCGGGCGGCGGCGGCCAGGTCGCACGCCACGGGCGCATGGTGATCGGCCGCGGGTACGTCCCGGGCACGACGGGACGGACGGCGCAACCGGCGCGCTCGCGCGGATCGTCGGGGTCGAGCGGCCAGGCCGAGTCCGGCCGGTCCTCGGGGAGAAGCGCCAGCGCCGGCTCCAGCTCGAGCTCGGGATCCTCGAGCTCGGGATCTTCCAGCTCGGGCTCCGGCTCGGGCGGACGCAGGGCGGTGCCGAAGCCGTAGGCCGCTCGCGCGAGCGCGCCCCGGTCGCGGTAGAATTGGTGCGTGTCGCTCGACCGGTTGCTGGACCTCATCTGGATCATTTTTCCCTGGGCGGTGGGCGCGGCGATCGCGGCCACCGCCTATCGCTTGGTGCCACGGCTGGCGCCGCTGCTGCGCTTCCTGCCCGGCCGGCCGCGGGTGCGGTTGCGGCGTGAGCCCATTCCCGCCGAGTGGCGGGAGATCGTCGCGCGCAACGTTCCGCTCGCGGCGCGATTGCCGGCGGGCGATCAGGAGCGGCTGCTCCGGCTGGCGCAGGTCTTCCTGCACGACAAGCCGATGGAGGGCGTCGGCCTCGAGCTCACCGACGAGATCCGGGTCACCGTCGCCGCGCAGGCCTGCCTGCTGCTGCTGCATCTCGACTATCCCTGCTATCCGACGTTGCGGCGCGTGCTGATCTACCCGGGCGTGTTCCACCCGCGCCGCGTCGCCATGCCGCGCTTCGGCGAGGTCCACGAGGAGCCGCGGGCCACGCTGGGCGAGGCGTGGACCAGCGGCGTGGTCGTGCTCTCGTGGGACAGCAGCCTGGTGGGCTCGCTGAATCCCGAGGAGGGCCACAACGTGGTGCTCCACGAGTTCGCCCACGTCCTCGACGGCGAGAACGGCGCGATGGACGGCCTCCCGCTCCTCGACCACCCGTCGGCCTACCGCACCTGGGGCTACGTCTTCCGATCGTTGTACGAGCGGCAGGTCGAGGCCGCGCTGGAGGGAGGCGAGACGCCGCTCGACCCCTACGGTGCCACGAACCGCGCCGAGTTCTTCGCGGTGGCGACGGAAGCCTTCTTCCAGCAGCCGGCGGAGTTGAAGCAGCGCCTGCCTCCCCTGTACGAGGAGCTGCGGAAGTTCTACCGCCAGGACCCGGCGGCGCTGGGTTCCGGTGCGTCGGAGGCCGCCGGCGCCTAACCGGGGCCGGGGCTGGATCGGCATCGCTCCGCGACGTTCCCCTGCGGGCGGGCGCGGGGCCCGCGCCGCCCGTGCAGGCGCGCGGTGCCCCGTTGGTCGCGCCGCGCCCGGGCGCATTCACGGTCTATTCACGCCCGATCCGTATGATCGGGCATGCTTCGAGCGCCGTGGATGCCGCGGCCTGCGGAGGAGCTGACGGGCGGCCCACCGGCTGACGCGCCGGACGGCGGGGCGCTCGCGATGCGTGGAGCGGGGCCGCGCCGCGAGCTCCTGCCGCTGGTGCAGGCCGCCCTCGGCCGCCGCTACACCGTGGAACGCGAGATCGCCCACGGCGGCGCCGCGCGCATCTTCCTGGCCCGGGACCCGGCGGGCGCCGCCGTGGCGCTCAAGGTGCTCCGCCCCGAGTTGGTCGTCTCGCTCACCGCCGAGCGGTTCCTGAGGGAGATCAGCCTGCTGTCGCACATCGATCACCCGAGGATCTGCCGGCTCCTGGACTACGGGGAGCTGGACTGGCTGGTGTACTACGTCATGACCTACGTCGAGGGGCCCACGTTGCGCGAAGCCCTGAATCGCGTGGGCCGCGCCACGGTCGCCGACACGCTGCGCGGCACGTGCGAGGTGCTCGACGCGCTGGCGTACGCCCACGGACTCGGCGTAGTGCACCGCGACGTGAAGCCCGAGAACATCAAGCTCTCACCCGGCGGCGCGGTGTTGATGGACTTCGGCATCGCGAAGGCGGTGGCAGCCTCGGCGTTGAGCCGGGAGCGGCTGACGCGCTCCGGCTTCACGCTGGGCACGTCCGCGTACATGAGCCCGGAGCAGGTGGCCGGGGTGAAGGACATCGACCACCGCAGCGACCTGTACTCCCTGGGCTGCGTGATCTTCGAGTGCCTGGCCGGCGCGCCCCCCTTCGCGCACACCGACGACCGCGTGGTGCTCGGGATGCACCTGCGCGCCGCCGTTCCGGACGTGCGGCGGCTGCGTCCCCACGTGCCCGGCAAGCTCGCCGGCTTGATCAAGAAGGCGCTCGCCAAGAGCCCCGACCAGCGCTGGCAGACGGCGTCGGAGATGCGGGCCGCGCTGGCCGAGTGCAAGGATCCGGCGTAGCCGCGGAGCAACTTCCCTCGAGGCGATTTCGTCTATTCCAGGTGGATGCGCCTGAGGAGCGCATGGTAGCGCGGGTCGGCCTTGAAGGCCGCCGGCAGCCATTCGATCTTCAGCCCCCCGACTTGGAGACCGCGTTCGTCGATGGCGTGGTTGAAGGACTCAAACGCCCGGTCGGTCGCGCCCAGCCACGCGTACGCCCACCCAAGGCCGTACGGATCCACCCAAACTCCCTTCCTGCCGAGAGCCAGGAGCGAATCGAGATAACGCCGGGCGGCCGCAGGCCTTCCGGCGCGCGCATGTATCCACGCCGCGCTGCCAAGGGCGAGTTGGTTTTCAGGGTCTTCACTGAGCGCCCGACCGACGGCCTCAATGGCCTCTGGATGGCGACCGAGTGCCGAGTAGTTCCACCCCAGCTGCAGATTCGCTTCCCAGAACGATGGGGCTAGTTCCAACGCCTCTTTCTCGGCCGCGACGCCCTCCTGGAACCGGTTGGCATAGAAGTACGCCAACCCGAGGGAGGTCCTCAGGCCGGGCAGACCCGGATCGAGGGCCACGGCACGCAGGGCGTGCCGCACCGCGTCGTCGTGGCGGCCCATACCTGTCAGGAACACGCTGTACCATAGGTGCACAACCGAGAGGCCTGGGTTGAGGTCCAAGGCTCGGCGATACTCCCAGTCCGCCTCATCCCATCGCCATTCGAAGAAGGATCTGACCACCGCGAGGGCGGAGTGCGCCCGCGCCGATCCAGGATCGAGCTTGACCGCTTGCTCCGCTTGCGCTCTCGCCAGCGGGGCGCACTCATTCGGCGACATGACGCCGAACACCGCCAGGTTCCAGTAAGCGGTGACGAGCCCAGCGTGAGGATCGGCGAAGGTTGAGTCAAGCGCGATCGCGCGACGGTAGTGCGCGATCGCCCGGATAAACCCTTCCGGCGTCGACGGCGCTTGCTGGTAGGTCCCGACGAGGTACTCCTCGTAAGCTTCTGGGTTGACCCTGCGGCTCCCCGCCAGGCGGCGCGTCTCCTCCGGCGTCAGCGTGGCGCCGATGGCGCCAGCGATGGTCCGCGCCACCTCCGCCTGCAGCGCCAGGACGCTCGCCGCCTCCCGGTCGTAGGTCGAGTCCCAGAGGGGCCGATCGGTACGGGCGTCAATGAGCCGCGCGCCGATCCGCACCTGGCCGCTTTCCCGCTGCACTGACCCTTCAACAACGGCCTGAACACCAAGCTCCCGGGCGATCTCCGGGATTGGCTTGGGTGACCGCTTGTAGAGCATCACGGTGTGTGAGGAGATCACCGTCAGTGCCGAGATCTTGTCGAGCTGCGTGATCAGGGCCTCGGTCATCCCGTCGGCGAAGTAGTCCTGCGCCGAATCGCCGGAGAGGTTGCGGAGCGGCAGAACGGCGAGGGACGTCACCCGCCGGCCCTCGCCGGAACCTGCGGTTTGGCCACAGGACACCGGTTTCGTGCAGCACGCCCATGGCCGCGGCGACCACGAGCAGACCGGCCATCAGGGCGGTGATGCGACGCGGTCGCGACCTCCCGCTGACCGCCGCGGATGGCTGGGCGGCGGACGCCAGCAGCGCCGCCGCAAACTGCGCGGCCGTGGTGAATCGGTCCGCCGGGGTCCGGGCCAGCGCCTTGGTGAGCGCCGCCTCGACGCCCGCCGGCACCGTCTCCCGCACCACCGAGATCCGCGGCAACGGCTCGCTCAGCTTCTTCGCCAGAATCGCCTGCGGCGTCGGCCCCGTGTACGGCGTTTCCCCGCTCAGCATCTCGTACAGCACGCAGCCGAGCGAGTAGAGATCGCTCCGCCCGTCCACGTCGTGGCTGCCCGCCGCCTGCTCCGGACTCATGTACGCCGGCGTCCCGATCGCGAGCCCGGTCTCGGTCAGACGTGCGCCTCCCGCGGCACTCACCGCCCGCGCGATCCCGAAGTCGGTGACGACCGCGTGCCCCGCCTCGAACAGGATGTTCTCAGGCTTGATGTCGCGGTGGACCAGCCCAGCGCATGCGCGTAGCCGAGCGCGTCGGCCACCTCGCCGCGTGATCCGCGAGCGCGTCGTCGAGCGGGAGCTGCCGCTCGCGGACGAGCCGGTCGCGGAGGGATTCGCCCTCCACGAACGGCATCGTGTAGTAGAGGAGGCCGTTGGCCTCGCCGCAGTCGTACAGCCCGAGGATGTGGGGGTGGGCGAGCTTGGCGGCGATCCCGATCTCGCGCAGGAAGCGATCGCTCCCGAGGGCGGCGGCCAGCTCGGGGTGCAGGACCTTCAGCGCTACCGCACGGCCGAGCTTGCGGTCCTGGGCGAGATAGACGGTGGCCATCCCGCCCACACCGAGTTCCCGCTCGATCGTGTAGCGGTCTGCGAGCGCCAGGCGAAGCGTGTCGAGGACGTCCACCGCTTCACCGCCCAACGTGAGAGTGGGCTAACGTATCGTGCGGCGTCAGGGGCGGCCAGCGCGACGGCGGCCGCAACTGCTCATCAGGTCGCAGGAGCGAGCGAGCGAAGGAGTCGGATATGGACGGGCCAGATGGACGCCGAGGCCTGGGTATTCCCGGGTCAGGACGCCCGCGCCGTAGACAGAAGCGCCCCGGTGTCACCGGGGCGCCTCTGCAGGATCAACACGGGCCGGGCATGCGGTCCGATGCGTTCCAGCTACTCGATCCCGCAGAAGCTCGCGCGATAGATCGCGTTGATCTCCCACAGCTCCCAGTCGAAGATCACGAAGGGATAGGGACCCATGGTGCCTTTGACGTCATGCGCTCGCGCCAGTGCCAGACTCTGCTCGGGGGTCAGCAGAGCGCTCACCACGAGCGGGATCCCGTGGGACTTGACGCCCATCAGGTAATCGATGTGCGGCTCCTGGATCTGCAGGTGCACGGAGCCGTCGAGCAGGAAATCCAGTTGTGCCTGCTCCGGTGACCGGTAGACGGAGTCGACGAAGCCGAGGGACAGCGCGATCCGGGCGGAATCGGCTGGTCGCAGCTGGCCAGGGATCCGGATGGCGGACTCGGTCGCCTTGAGAGGGGTGGAGCCCTGCATCCACGAGAGGTTGCGATGGGGCGTCTGAATCGTCGTGGTATCTCGTTGCCGTGAGTAGCTGACGCGGACAATCGACGCGTGCGAGCGCCACAGGCGGCCGAACAGGCTGTCGGCTCGCGCACACCGGCGGGCGCCCATCACTCGCCACTGAACCGTCTCCGGGGCCTGGGCCGGAACGCTGGGGGGCAGGACGGCCTGCACCCCCAGAAGCGGGACGGTGAATGCGGCGAGCAGGAATATCGGCCTCATGGCGCACCTCCTATCGCTCGATGGTCGCGGCACGTACTGCGAGAGCCACGCCACTCGCAGCGTGCGCCACACTACGCGGCAGGCGTGAATGAGGCGTGAACGCCGTTTCGCCGAGGGTGAACGAGGGCCACGCTGCGCCCGGGTTGGGCGTGAGGGCCAGCATTTGGCGGAGGGTGATCTCTGACGGGCGAAGTGCGGGAAGTCGGCTTACTCGCGGCGCAATCGCGCCTCACTCCACCCGCGACCCTTTGGGTACGTAATCGAAGAATCGCTCCGTCTTGCCGCCGGCCGTCCATTCCGCGCGCAGGCGGGTTCGGCGCTCGACGCGACGCAGCGCGGACAGCAACGCGCGATTGAGGTCGCGCGCGCTGTCGCCCTTCAGCGTCGCGGTCACGACGAACGCTCCGCCCTCGGACCTGACGGAGCCCCCGGGCAGCAGTTGCTCGAGCAGCGGCTTGATGGCCCGGGGGCTGTCGGTGCCTACCCGGGCCGTCAGCTCGAACGCGCGCTTGGTCGTGCGGCCCTCCCGGCGCGCCCCGATCACGGCGCGGCGAGCGGAGTGGGCTCGCTGCGGTTCCCGGCCGCGCCGATGCCGAGCTGCCCGCTGTCGTTCAGGCCCCAGCACTCCGGGATGCCCTCGGTGGTGACGGCGCAGGTGGTTTTGCGCCCCACACTGAGCGCGCGGTAGGTCCGGCTCCCCGATATGCCCGCGGGCGTGACGCTCCGGTCGGCGGCGTTGCCGTTGCCGAGCTGCCCGTCGTTGTTGTCTCCCCAGCAGAGAATGGCGCCGGCGGTGGTGAGTGCGCAGCTGTGGGAAAACGCCGCGCCCACGGACTGGAAGGTGCCGGCGGCGCGTACGGTGGCCGGCTTCGTGCTGCACGGCATCGGAGGCGAGCCGCACTGCTCGGTGAGCGAGTCCACGCCGAGCTGGTTGAAGCAGTTGGCGCCCCAGCACCAGACCGCGCCGTTCGCGTCCACCCCGCAGCTGTAGTCGAACTGGGCAGCCGCCTCCACGAGCCGGAATGCCGCCTCGCCGGCGACGCGCGCCGGCACGGCGCTCTGCGCTCTGGGAGCGTTGCCGACCTCGCCCTGCTCGTTCCGCCCCCAGCAGTACGCCCTGCCGTCGCGAGTCACGCCGCAACTGTGATAGTACCCGGCGCTGATGGTACGGAAAGCGAGATGCCCGGCGACGGCCACGGGCGCCGTGTGCCCGCCGCCTGTCCGGCCGGTGCCGAGCTTGCCGCCGGTGTTGCTCCCCCAGCAGTAGGCGGCGCCCGCGCGGGTGACGGCGCACGCGTGGGTGTCGCCGGCGCTGATGGACAGGAAGGTGACGCCCTCGATGGCGACCTTGACGGGCCGGTTGCGGGACGCCTGTGAGCCGATGCCGAGCTGGCCGGAGGCGTTGCGGCCCCAGCAGTACGCCTCTCCCGACGTCGTGAGGGCGCAGGTGAAGGCGTTGCCGGCGCTGATGGATGCGAACGGCACCGTGGCGGCCACGCGCACGGGCGTGGCGCTGCAGGCGTCGCTGCTGCCGAGGCAGGGCGTCGTGACGGACGGGTTGCCCAGCTCGCCGTCGGCGTTGTTGCCCCAGCAGTAGGCGACGTGCTGCGGCGTGATGCCGCAGGCGTGATCACGTCCCAGGCTGATGGACTCGAGGACGAACGGCGGGGCCTGCGCGGGCGCCGCCGAGGGGATGGCGAGCGCCGCGAGCAGAACGAGCGCCGCGCGCGCGGCCGGATGGCGTGGGCCTGTCCGCCAGAAGAGGTCGATCATCGTACACGCTCCCTTCACGACGACGTCACCTCGCCCAACAGTACGGCGGCCGCTCAGGCGGGGCCAGATGGTCTCGAGCGCCAACCGGTCGGCGTATGGCGATCCTTCCTGTTGGGTTTGCGGGTGGCGCGTGCCGAACCGGCAGGCGTGCAGGCCGCTGCGGGCCGCCGGTGAGCCATCGCTCACTCCGCTTGCCCGGCACGGCACGGCAAGGCATGCCGCTATCGCTTCCGGTGCCGGGGCGTATCTTCTCCGGCCGAGCCGCAGCAGCCACCTCACCATCCACCGGAGAGGAACGGATGAGCCTCGTCGATCGCGTGAAGGGGATTCTCCTCGCCCCGCGCAAGGAGTGGACGGCCATCGACGCCGAACCGGCGACGACCGCGTCCATCTTTTCGAGCTACGTCGTCCCGCTCGCGGCGATTCCCGCGATCGCGGGATTCATCGGCCTGTCGCTCGTCGGCGGCAGCGTCATGGGCGTGTCGTTCAGGGTCCCGATCGCCACCGGGATCACGGGCGCCGTGGTCCGCTACGTCCTGTCGTTGGTGGCGGTCTACGTGCTCGCGCTGATCATCGACGCCCTGGCCCCGACCTTCGGCGGCACCAGGAGCTCGACGCAGGCGCTCAAGGTGGCGGCCTACTCGAGCACCGCAGGCTGGGTGGCGGGGATCTTCATGCTGGTGCCGGCGCTGGGAGTGCTCGGATTGCTCGGGCTCTACTCGCTCTACCTGCTGTACCTGGGCCTGCCGGTGCTGATGAAGTCGCCGCAGGAGAAGTCGGCCGGCTACACCGTCGTGGTCGTCGTCTGCGCGATCGTGTTGTTCGTCGTCGTCGGCGCGATAGCCAATCGGTTCGTGTACTATAGGTAACTCGGGAGCGCGGCGGCCCTGCCACGCGCTTCTCCGCTCCCGGCTCCACGTGCCGGCGCCCGACGGGCACGACTCCCGTCGGGCGCTCGAGCGCTAGACACCCGCGACGTGCTACGATGCCTGCGCACCCGCCGTGTCGGCCAGGATCTCCACCTCCGAGTCCCAGTTCAGCTTCCGGCACACGAAGTCCAGATCGGCGCACGCGAAGGCCTCGTCGTCGGTGCCGAAGCCGTCCACCGTCAGGCAGACGCCGGTGAGCGCCTGCTCCTCGATGACCCAGCGCTCCAGACCCTCCGCCAGGTACGCCGCCGTCGGGTTCGGGTGGAGCGTGAACACGCCGCACGGCGACGCGCGGCGCTCGGCGGAGAGCGCCGGCCGATAGAGCGTCACCGCCGTCGCGTCGAACGGCGACGCGCCGCCGACCGGCCCCACCGGGATCCCCGCGCAGTCGAGCGCGTAGAGGACGCGGTCGCCCCCGAGGAACGGTTCCTGGATGGCCCAGAAGGCGGCCACCAGCGGGTTCGCGGTCCACTCCAGGAGGCGCGTCGCCAACCCGTGCTGCTGCGCGAGCGCAAGCCACGCCCAGTCGCTGTCCGGCGTCCTCGAGAGAAGAGGTTGCGCTCTCCTCTTGAACTCCTCCAGCAGCGCCCTCTCCATCTCCGCCGCACTCTCGGCAGGCTCAAAACGTCCGACTCGCGGACGCAGCACGTAGCGAGGCGCATTCTCGCCGCGAAAGACGCAGTGACGATCCGACAGTGCTCTCAACGCCAGCTCGAAGTCGCCAATCGAGCCGATCAACACCTCGCGCGGTTTGTCGCTCATACGAACGCTCCACCAGGCTGCCTGGACTTGACCACGCCCTCCGGGTGACGCCGAGCGGGCCTCACCGCGGCACCTCCTCCGCCTGCAGATCGAGATCGCCCTGCTCGTACCCCCGCGCCGGCGTCCCGAGCCGCAGCACCGGGTGCGGCGGCTCCGTCCACCCCGCCAGCCGCAGGACATCGGCGGTCCGGCGGTCGACGTCCCGCGTCTCCTCGTCGCTCCCGCACGAGCCGGCCGCGAGATCGAGCCAGGACAGCGCCTCGTCGAAGGCGTAGCGCGTGGTCGCCGCCTCGGACGCCAGGACCGAGTGCCGGAAGGCGATGGCGCGCTCACCGCTCCGGTCGGCGTGGTGCGCGATCTCTCCCGCCGCCTCCCGGGCATCGCCCCCCGGTGCGTCCTGGAGCGCGAGGGCGAGCGCGCGGTGCAGCTCCTTCAGGTGCGAGGCGGTGAGATCCGCGCGCACCACGGCGGCGACGATGGGGTGCGCGCAGCGGTAGACCGGCCCTTCGGCGGCCAGCAGGTGCCGCGCGACCAGCTCGTCGGCGAGCGCGGCGGCGCGGAGCCGCGAAATGCCGAGCACGGGGGCAATGACGTCCACGCGGCACCGCGCGCCCGCCACCGCCACCACGGCGAGCAGGTCCCGCAGCACGTACGGCAGGCGCGCGACCCGCTCGGCGATCGCCAGCTGCACGGTCGTGGGCAGCGGAAACTCGTGCATCCCGTACGGCTCGGCCGCGGCGGCCGTCCATTCGCCGCGCGCCTCGTCCTGCGCGAGGAGGCCCTGCGCGAACAGGGTCTTCGCCAGCTCGACGATGTGGAACGGGTTGCCGTCCGTCACGCCGAAGACGCGGCCGGCGAAACGTCGCGCACCGGCCGCGCTCTTGAGGTGCCCCATCTCGCGGATCATCTGCCAGACCTGGTCCTCGGTGAGCGCCGGCAGCGAGACGACCGTGGCGCGGGCCCGCGAGCGCAGCGCCCGGCACAATCGCGCCGCCGGCGCGTCTCGCTCCAGCTCGTCCACGGCGAGGGCCGCGACCACCAGGGCAGGGCTGGCCTCGAGACGGCGCACCAGGAAATGCAGCAGCGCGCAGGTGTCGGCGTCGCACCACTGGAGATCGTCCACGAACAGCGCGGTAGGGCGCTCGTCGGCGACGGCGAGGAACACCTGCGCGACGCCCTCGAAGAGGCGCCAGCGCTCGGTCGCGCGCGCCGGTGGGCCGGGCGGCGGCACGGCGGGAAAACGCTGCCTGAGCTCCGGCACCAACCGGACCACCTCGCTGAGCCACTCGGTGTGGGTCGTGGCCACGCCCGGCGCGTCGAGGGCGTCGCGCAGCAGCTCCACCACGGGCCCCAGCGGGATGCCGCTCCTGGCGTCGTAGCCACGGCCGCGCACAACGGTCCCGCCCTCGGTCGCGGCGAAGCGGAGGAAGTCCTCGGCGAGACGCGTCTTGCCGACCCCGGCCTCTCCCTCGATCAGGACGAGGCCGCCGCGCCCGGTCGTGGCGGCGGACCACGCCCGCGTCAGGAGCCGCCACCCCTGCTCGCGCCCGATCAGGCTGCACGCGAACGACGGCGTCGCCGGCTCCGGCGTCCGGCGCGGAGCGCGGGCACGGCGCGCGCCCTCGTCTCCATCGATGCGGCGCACCAGCTGTTGCAGGGCGGCACTGGGCTTGGCGCCCAGATCCGCTCTCAGCTTGTCGCGGTAGGTTGCGAAATGGGCCAGGGCCGCGCCGCGGTCGCCCGCCAGGTAGGCGGCCTCCACGGCGACCCGCGTGGCCTCTTCCGACATCGGCTCGCACGCGAGCCACGCGTCCGCCCACGTCGCCGCCTCCCGCCACCGCGACGCCGCCATCGCCCGACGCGCGAGAACGGCGGTCACTTCCTCGTACTGCCTGAGCAGGCGACGCCGCTTGGTGGAAGCCCACTCATCGAAGGCGGGCGCGCGGTGCGGCGCGAGACCGCTCAGGAAGCGCGCGACATCGAACCGGGCCGCCTCGGCCGGGTCGCGCCGGACGGCGTCCTGGAATTCGATGGCGTCGCAACTGAAAGGCCCGGTCAGCTGGGCAATGTCGTGCTCCAGCCGGAGCTGGCCACCGATGGCGTCGCGGATCCGCTTCAACGCCTGGCGCAGGGAAGCTCGGGCGGCCGGCTCGGGGAAGTCACCCCAGAGGAGCGTGGCGAGCTCCTCTCGGGGATGTGGTCCGGGTTCCAGGGCGAGGAAGGCGAGGAGCGCGAGGCACTTGGGCGAGGCAAGCCTGCGCGCGGGTTCGCCGTGCGGGAGCGCCACCTCGGGGGGGCCGAAGAGGTGAAGGACAAGGCCTTCCATGGCGCCACCCAGCTCAGACCCGGGCTAAGGTACGCCGCGCTCACACCGCCGCAAGGCGGATACCGGCGCCGGCGCCTCTCCGCCGTCTCGATTCGTCGCACATTGGCGATGGGTCGAGTCGCATTTCCCGATCTCCGCGCGCCTGGCTCGACGACTCCGCGAGGCGTACTGTAGCGCATCGCGAACCGGCGCAGGGCATCGTGACCGAGCTCATCGAACACCTGCGAGGCTTGCTGGCCGAGCGCTTCAGGCTCGAGCGCGAGCTGCGGAAGGGTGGCATGGCCAGCGTGTTCCTCGCGGAAGACCTGCGCCATCAGCGGAAGGTCGCGCTCAAGGTGCTGGCGCCGGAGCTCGCCGCCGCCCTGGGAGCGGAGCGCTTCCACCGCGAGATCGAGATCACGGCGCAGCTCACGCATCCGCACATCCTCCCGGTTCACGACTCGGGAGAGGCGGGCGGGTTGCCCCGTGGGATTCGCTGGGGCACCGGATCGCGGGAGGCTGTGGGGAGCACGGTGAGCGCCGTGCCGTCCCGGCTCAGCGCGCCAGCATCACCTTGCCGAGGTTCTCCCTCGCGTGGAGGTGGCGGTGCGCCGCCACCGCGCCGTCCCGGTCGAGCGGGAAGGTGCGGTCGATGACCGGCCGCAGCTCTCCGGCCGTCACGCCGGCATAGATCTGCTCCAGCGCGGGACGCAGCACGGCGTCCTGCTCCCACAGATGCAGCAGCTGCACGCCGAACACGCCCAGGTTGCGCTCGACCAGCGACAACGGGTGGAAGCGCGGCGTGCGCAGATAGGCCAGGCCGGCGCGCAGCCAGCTGCGCCGGCCGCCCGGCATCGCCTCGCTCAACCCGTAGACCACCAGCCGGCCGAGGGGAGCCAGGAGCCGTCGGCACGACGCCGTGGCGCGGCCGCCGACCGGGTCGAGCGCGACGTCCACGCCCCGCGGCCGGAGCCTGCGCACCTCCGGCTCCCAGTCGCCCAGCGAATCGCAGCACGCCTCGGCGCCGAGCTCGTGCACCACGAACTCCCGCTTGCGGCTGCTGCCGGCCGTCCCGATGGCCTTGAGCCCGCGCTGCGCCGCGAGTTGCACGGCCGCCGTGCCGACGCCGCCTCCCGCGCCCAGGATCAGCACCGTCTCGCCGGCGCGAGCGCGGGCCGCCTCGAACAGGCAGACCCACGCGGTAAGGAAGACGACGGGCACCGCGGCCGCCTCGACGGGTGTCAGGGACTCCGGATACCGGAACGCCTGCCGGGTGGGGACCACCACGTCGTGCGCGTAGCCGCCGTGGCGAAGCAGGGCGACGGCGCGATCGCCCACGCGCCAATCCTGCACCGCGGCGCCCACCCGCACGACCGTTCCCGCGACCTCGAACCCGGGACTGAACGGCCTCGGCGGCGAGGCGCCGTACAGCCCGGCGCGCTGCAGCAGGTCGGCGAAGTTGACTCCTGCGGCGTGAACCTCGAGCTGCAGGCAGCGGGGGCCCAGCGGCTCGAGCGGCACGTCGCGCTCGACCAGGGCCTCCGGCGGGCCCAGGCGCTCGATCAAGACCGCGCGAGTGGTGGCTGCGGGCATCCTGAACTCCCGGTGCGGGCCAGGCGGCGCGGGCCCCCGGGGGGTGGGATGCCGGCCGACGGTGGTTTAGTATTGTCCAACCCGACCAAACGGAGAGTCAAGAGATGACACGCCGCTCGCCCAGTCCGGCGGCTCCGGCCGTGTGGCTGGCGCTGCTCTGTGCCCTCGTCTTCGCGGCGCAGCCCGCCGCCGCGGCTGCGCCGCGCCATCCGGCGCCCGCGCCGAAGCGGATCACCATCACCTGGCTCGGCCACGCCTCGTTCCTCGTGGTCTCGCCCGGCGGGACCCAGCTGCTGCTGGATCCGTTCCTGCGGCAGGACCCGGCCACCCCCGACTCGCTCAAGGACACCACCCGCTATCACCCGGCGGCCATTCTCGTGACGCACTCGCACTTCGACCACACGGCCGACGTGAAGCCGATCGCCGCGGCGAGCGGCGCGCGGGTCGTGGGCGCCTACGACTGGGTGCAGACCCTCGGCCTGCCCGATTCCCAGGTGGTCGGCGTCAACGTGGGCGGCACGGTGAAGATCGGCGACGTGACCATCCACGTGGTGCCGGCGATGCACGGAAGCGTGCCCGACGGGCGGCCGGTCGGCTACGTGCTGGAGTTCGCGGATGGGCGGCGGCTGTACGACACGGGCGACACCTGGATCTTCGGCGACATGTCGCTGATCCAGGAGGTGTATCATCCCAACATCATTCTGCTGTGCCTGGGCGGAGGCCCGTACACGGAGAATCCGTCGGTCGCGGCGCTGGCGGTGCGCAAGTACTTCACCCCCACCGTGATCATCCCGATGCACTATGCGACCTTCCCGGGCCTGGCGTCGGTGGCCGAGGTGCGCGCCGCCTTCCGCGGCGACCGGCGGCTGCGGGTGATGACGCCGGGAGAGACACTGCAGTTCTGATCCCAGCCACGGCGGCCGGGGGGCGCTCGCGCGCCGCCCCGGCCGCCCGTGGTCCGGGGCGCGCGGCTACGCCCGGACCGCCGCGCCCGGTTCGCCGACCGGGCTTTTCAGGATTGCCGGTCCGCCCGATGCGGCGGCACGCATTCTGCGCCGCTCAAGGCCGTCCCAACCACGAGGACGTCCGATGCTCCGCAAGCTCGCCGTGATCTCCGCCGCCCTGCTCGCGGCCGGCGCTGCCGCCTGCAGCCACGGCGACTCCCGGTTCCCCGCACTCGCCGACGAGTACGTCTATACCAGCCTCAGCTTCTCGCCTTCGGGTGCCACCCAGGTGGGGCTCCACGTGTTCGTGGACCCGAAATCGAAGGACACGCTGCGCCTCGACGCGATGCTGGACGACTACTCGCCCGCCTCGCTCGATCGCCAGCGGGCGTACCTCCGCGACGCAGCGACCCGGCTCGCCGCCATCCGGCGCGACCGGCTCGACCCGCAGACGCAGGCGGACTACGACCTCCTGTCCAACGCGATGAAGTTCGCGAGCTTCAACCTGGACAGCGAGCGCTTCTACCAGCGCCGGCCGCAGCTGTATCCCGAGGTCCTGGGCAGCGCGCTGTTCGCGAACATCAGCCTCGAGTACGCCGACACGGCCGCGCGCGCGCGCGACCTGACGACGCGCGTCGAGAAGATCCCGGCCTTCATCGAGGTCGCGGTGGGCAACCTCGACGCGTCGAACGAGGTCTATCGCAAGGTGGCGCTGGAGGAGATGGGCGGCGTCGTGGACCTGATCAAGGGCGTGGGCGCGGCCTTCGTGAAGGGCACGCCCTCGGAGGCGCCGTACCGGGTGGCCCAGGCTCCGGCGCTGGCGGCCATCGCGCACTACGTCGCGTTCGTCCGCGACACGCTCCCCGGCAAGGCGAGCTTCGACTGGCGGATGGGGCGCTCGATGTTCGAGCAGAAGTGGCGCTACTACCTCCAGGCGTGGGTCACGCCGGAGGAGATGCTGAAGTCGGCGGAAGACAGCATGCGGACGATTCGCCACGAGATGCTGCTGCTCGCGGGCCCGCTGCACGACTCGTGGTTCCCGGGGCACCGGCACTCGGGCGACAGCGCCGCGGTGCTGAACGCGATCGTGGGTGAGGTGCTCGCGAGGATCGGCCAGGAGCACGCCAACCGCGACTCCCTGGTCGAAGTGGGGCGGCAGACCGTGGCGGACCTCGAGAAGTTCGTGGTGGACCATCACGTGCTGTCGCAGACGGACTTCTCGAATCTCAAGGTGATTCCGACGCCGGTCTTCGAGCGCGGCACCTACGGCGTGGGCGGCGCGGTCTTCGCGCCGGCGCTGCAGCCCAACCTGAGCGCCTTCTACTGGGTGACGCCGATTCCGAAGGAGTGGCCGGTCGCCCAGGCCGAGGCGAAGCTGCGGGAGTACAACCGCTACAAGATGCTCTCGCTCACGATCCACGAGGCGATGCCGGGACACATCGTGCAGGGCGACTACGCCAACCGGGTCACGCCGGAGTGGCGGCGCCTGCTGCGGGCCGTGTACGGGACCAACACCTACATCGAGGGGTGGGCGGTCTACGCGGAGCAGATGATGGAGGAGCTGGGCGAGAACGGGGGGAGCGCGGTGAAGGCGCACCTCGTGGCCCTGAAGGCCGACCTCAGGATGTACGCCAACGTCATCATCGACGTGCGACTGCACACGATGAACATGGACGGCGACAGCGCCGTGGCGCTGATGGTGCGCGACGCGTTCCAGGAGCGGCCCGAGGCGGTGGCGAAGCTGCAGCGGGCGCAGCTCGACTACGTGCAGCTCAACACCTATCCGGTGGGCGTGCGCGAGTGGTGGGACTTCCGGCGCGCGGCCGAACAGCAGGAGGGTAAGGCGTTCAACCTCTGCCGCTTCCACGACGCCGTGCTCTCCTACGGCCCGATCCCGGTGCCGGCGGTGCGCAAGCTCTACTTCGCCAAGGTGGCGCCCACGGCCGCCATGCCGGCATCGCGGTGCGAGACCGCGGGGTCGTGAGCCGGGGGCCCGGTCTTGCCCGACCGGCCCCACCGTAGACTCTAGCGAGGCCTAACGCCACACAGGCCCCGGTCAGGCTGTCCGCCCGCGGGGGGCGAAGTGTCCTGTGATCTTGGCGGTCACCGCCGGAGGCCGCCTCGCCTCCGGAACCGAGACGACGCATGAACGCCTGCCCCAAGTGCCGCGCGGAAGTCCAGGCCGGCGCCCGCGTATGCCCGAGGTGCGGAGCGGCGATCCCCGCCCCCGCTGCCCGGCCCGCTGCGAGCGCCACCGGTGCGCCCGTCGGCCCACCGCCCCATCGGGAGGGTGAGGATCCGGGGCTGACGCAGTTCCGCCGATTCGTGGCCTCGCTCTACAGTGTGGAAGAGTTGCTGGGCCACCGAGGGGGAGCTGCGGTGTACCGGGCGACGGAGATCAACCCGCCGCGCCCCGTCGCCCTCATGGTGCTCCCGTCCGCGCTGGGCGATGGCCCGGCCGTCGCGCGCTTCAAGGACGAAGCGCGGATGGCCATGGCCCTGAATCACCCGAACATCGTGCCGATCTACCGCGTCGGCCTCAGGGCCGGCGTTCCGTACTTCGTCGCGTCGAAGCTGGTAGCGGGCCGCTCTCTCGATGCGGTCATCGAATCGCAGGGCGCCCTCCCGCTCCCGGCCATCGTCCTGGTACTCCGCGCCACCGTGGCGGCGCTCGTGTATGCTCACGGGCGAGGCACCATTCACGGCGATCTCAAGGCCGCCACCATCCTGGTGGACCCGGACGGGCGCGTCATGGTGTCGGATTTCGGCATCGCTCGCGCGGTCGGAGAGGCAACCCCGGCGGCGCCCGGCAAGCCCCGCTTCTCGAGCCCGGAACTCGCCGCCGCCGGCGCGGTGGGCCCGTCGAGCGATCAATACGCCCTCGGCATCGTGACGCTCGAGATGCTCATGGGATCGGTGCCCTCCCGCGCCGACCCCCTCGAGTGCGTGAGCTACGTGCGCTCCGCGCGCGACGGACTTCCGGACGCGCTGCTGCGCATCGTGCAGACGGTGCTGGCGCCGGACCCGGCGCAGCGATTCGCGAGCGCTGCCGGCATGTTCGCGGCAGTCAACGCGATTCCATTCAGCGATGTGGATCGCCGAGAAGCCTACGCGCTGCTCGGGCAGCTCGCGCGCGGAGCGCCGGTGCCCAAGGTGCGCGTCGCCTTGCCGCCGCCACATCCTGAAGTTCGAATGGCCGGCGCGACCGCCCCCAGGACGGCGAGCGGCAGCGCACCAGGCGCGAGCACGGAGCCGCGTACGCCTGCCGTGGCGGTGCCGGCTACGAGAACAGAGCCCCCGGCCCCTGCCGTGGCCACACCGGCCGCGAGCACGGAGCCGCGTACGCCTGCCGTGGCGGTGCCGACGACGAGAACAGAGCCCCCGGCCCCTGCCGTGGCCGCACCGGCCGCGAGAACGGAGCCGCGCAGGCCTGCCGTGGCGGTGCCGGCTACGAGAACAGAGCCCCCGGCCCCTGCCGTGGCCGCACCGACCGCGAGAACGGAGCCGCACAGGCCTGCCGTGGCTGTGCCGGCCGCGAGAACGGCGCCCCCACCGAGGGCGAAGCCGGCCAGGCCCGCCGCGTGGATCGAGCGGGCCGAGCACTTGGGGTTGGATGAGGCGGAGCCGGAACCGGAGCGGCGCGCGCGCGCGGTGTGGGTCCTCGCCGCCCTCCTGGTCGTCGCGGGTCTCGCGGGCGCGTGGTACGTGCTGGCGGGCCGCCACCCGGCCGCAGTCCCGACGGGGCAAGCCGCGGTCGCGTCCCGGGCGCCGACCCCCCCGGCTGCGTCCGCGGCTGTCGCGGAGAGTGCGCGGGCAGACACCGCGCACCAGGGCCCATCCGCGACATCCGGTACCCGTTCGGACACGGCTCTCGGCGCCAGGGGGACGGGTGTGCTTCTGTTCTACGCCGTTCCCGCCACGGCCGACATCGTCGTGGATGACGAGGTGAGCGGCAACGGCGGTTTCGTGGACTCCGAAGTGACCGCCGGGCGTCGGCACCTGGAAATCAGCGCCCCGGGCTACGAGACGCTCGACACGCTCGTCACCGTCCGCGCCGGCGCCACGCTGGACCTCGGCCGCCTCTCGCTGCGACCGACGGCCGTGGCACAGGTCGCCCCGGCGACGGGCCGGCTCGCGCTGCGCACCGACCCACCCACGGCGGAGATCTTCGTGGACGGCGAGTCGGTCGGCGTGGGAGTGCTTGCGGCCGTCGAGGTCGCAGCCGGCCAGCGCCGGCTGCGGATCATTGCACCCGGCTACCAGATGCTCGATACGCTCATCACGGTGGAAGCCGGCGTGACGGTCAGCCTTGGGCACGTCGCCCTCAGGAGTGCCCCGGGCGGGCCGTAACCTGTCGTCCGGCGTGCGTCCTGGAAGCGCGGACGTACGACGTGCTTGTGGGCGGGAACGCTGAGGACGCGGTCGAGGCCTCGTTCCCCGCCGCACGGACGCCTCACCGGACCCTGCCGGGCCGGTGGGGCGTTCGGCGCTTTGCGGCGGGCCCCGGGGCTACTGCGCCGGGATGTCTCCGCAGGCCACGGGCCGCATGTTGGGCAGGTGAGACTGTACGAGCAGCGAGCCGTACTTGGTGCGGGCCGAGTCGAGCACGCTGGTGGCGACCATCGTCGTGCTCGTCCCGGACTTGTCCGCGCCCACGCTCACGCTCCCGAGCGGCGCCACGGCCTCGCCCGGCTTCTCGCATGTCCCGGCGTGCACATGGCTGGGGTACTTCAGGCCGGCCCTGCCGCCGTTGAGCGTCACGGCGATCTGCGTGGAGTCAGCCTGGGGGGTGAGGACGGCGGTACCCGTAATGCCGCTGTTGTTCTTCGACGCGAGCGTCACGGTGACGGGCGCGGGCGCGGGTGCCGGCGCGGCAGCCGGGGGGGCGGCCTGGGCCATGGCGGCGCCCTGGTCGCTCTCCCCCTTCTTGCCGCAGGCGGCCAGCCCGAGCGCCGGAACCAGCCAGAGCAAACGCCGTGTGGTGCGTGGGATGTGCATGAGTCCTCCTGATGAGAGAGTCCGGCGAGCGGTGTGCGGGAGCCCGCCCGCAGCATGAGACCGCGGCGCGCGCGCCCGGGTAACGCGCCGGGCGGCGCGCGTGGTCTCGAAGATCGCGGGGGTCCGGATCGTAGCTACACCGGAGCGCCACGGGTGGTCCGCGGCGCGGCGACCGCCGTCGGCAGCTCTGCCCCTCAGGTCTTCCGGGCGATCAGGAAGCGCGCGCCGCCGTGCTCGCCGGCGGCGAACAGCGGGAGGTGCGCTTCGGGCACCCCGGCTTCGCGCGCGAAGGGCTGCAGGTCACGCCGTACCACCCGCGCCTCGGGGAAGCCGGCTTCGCGCCCCAGCGCCTCGAGCTCAGCACTGTCGTAGAAGCGCAGTCGGGAGGCCATGGGCTCCGGCGCCGCCGGCGTGCCCTTGAGCTCAGGGTCGGTGCCGAGGGCGACGAACCTGCCGCCCCGCACCAGCACGCGCCGGATCTCGGTGAGGGCCCGCACCGGTTCCGAGAGGAAACCGAGCACCCCGGTCATCGCGGCGCAGGTGAACGTGTCGTCGGGAAAGGGTAGCGAGGCCGCGTCACCTTCCCGGACGTCGAGGCGCCCGGCCGCCACCGCGTCGCGGTTCGACTCGCTCGCCAGCCGCACCATCTCGGCGCTGTGGTCCAGGGCCGCCGCGCGACAGCCGCTGTGCAGCGCCGCCGCGAGGAAGGCACCGCCCCCGCAGCCGACCTCGAGCAGGTAGTCATCCCTGGTCAGCGCGAGCTCGGCGAGGATCACCCGGAAATTGGGGTAGTGGTACAGCGGGTGCAGGTAGGTCGCCCGCGCGGCCGCGCCCGAGGGCCGCCGGGCCCGCCGGTCGGTGAACCAGTCGCCGAACGCGGCCGGGCTGCTCGCGCTCAAGAGCGGCGCGAGGACCTGTCCCGCGAACCAGCCCGCCAGCTCCGCCGGATCGCCGATGGCGGCTTCCCAGCCCCGGTGCTCCAGCGTGGCCTTCGCACCGCCCTCCGCCGGCTCGAGCCGCAGCCGCATCTCGGTGACCACGCCCGGATTCCAGCTGGCGTGCCGCCATTCGAGGGCGAGGCCGCGGCCGGGTTCCCAGGTGACGACCCGGCCCACCTCGAAGGCGCCCTCGGCGACACGACCGCCGGGTCCCGGCTCGAACCGCATTCCCAGCCGGGCGAGCGCGCTGGCCAGCTCCTCGACGAGCAGCGCGAAGGCCGCCGCGGGCGGGAGCGCGAGGTCGATGCTGGCGCGGACGTCAGCCATGGTCCTTCCTCTCCTCCAGAGACCGGCGGTCTACCACCGGCGGTTCATCCGCGTCGTTCGGGGAATCCGACCGTTTGCGCGAACAGCACCCGCTGCTCGGCGCGCAGCTTCAGCCGCCTGGTGAGGCCGGTGCGGTCGCAGTTGTGGAACCAGCACGCGAGACCCTGAGAGGCGGCGAACAGGTACACGTTTTCGGCGATGAGCCCGGTGTCGACGTAGTAGTACGACTTCTGAATTTCGGGGTCGTGCAGCCCCGGCTCCTGGAAGCCCGAGCTGTGGGTGAGACGGCGGATGTCGGCCACGTAGATGATCTGTACCGGCGCATCAGTCACCATGGCCTTTTGGCCGCGTCCGATGGCCAGGGGGCGCAGGTCGCCCGCCACGATCGGCGCCAGCTCGTGGTGCCGTGGGTCGTAGCGATAGACCCCGTGCTCCAGGGCGACCAACAGCTCGATCTCCTGTGAGTTGCTCGCCGATGCGGCGGTGATCCCCGGGGTTCCGAAGGGGCCTCGGCGGCGGTTGACTCCGCACGCCGCCCACAGCAGGTCCGCCAGCAGTTGCCGCGGCAGCTTCCGTCCGCTGATTTCGCGGACCGTCCGGCGTCGCCGGAGTGCCGCGGACAGCGAGGTGCCGCCCGTGTGCCTGGGCGCGGGCAGCGGCAACGGCGCACCACCCGGTGGCGAGCGGGGACGACGGGGAGCCGATGCGGCTCGAGAGGTCGGCTGGTGTGTCCGCTGAGGCATCGGGACCTCCTCCTGCTGCTTTCCGGCGGAACGCGGACACCGAGCGTCAGCGGCGCGTCGCCGCCTGCACCACTTCGAGGACTTCCTGCTCCGTGAGCAGCCGCTCGGACCGCTTGGCCAGCGCCATCACGGCGTCCACCACCGGCTGGTCGGTGGGGAGGCCCCGTGCCTTGAGGTAGTGGAGCACGTTGGAGCCTCCCGACATGTGCCCGATCTCGATCTCCTGTTCGCGGCCCACCCAGCTCGCGGGCACGCCGGAGTAGATGCGGTCGGCGAGCCAGTGCGCGCCCTTGCGCTGCGCCTTGATCACCGCCGCGGCGTGCACGCCCGTGGCGGTGCGGAACGCGTCGCGCCCGACGACGGGCCAGTTGGCGGGGATCGGCACGCCGACGGCGCGGGCGACGGCGGCCGAGTAGTCGGGGAGGGTCGTCAGGTCGTCGTTCCGCCAGCCGAGGAGCTTCAGGTTCACGAGCAACAGCTCGATCGGTGTGTTCCCGACGCGCTCGCCCACGCCGAGCGCCGTGCCGTGCACGCGGGTGGCGCCGGCCTCCAGCGCGGCGAGGGTGTTCGCCACGTCGAGCCCGCGGTCGCGGTGGCCGTGCCAGTCGATGCCCACGCGGTCCGCGACGCCGAGCTCCGCGAGGAGCGCGGCGACCCAGGCGACCAGGTTGCGCGCGCCCTGCGGCACCGCGGCGCCGACGGTGTCGCAGAGGCACACCCGCTTCGCGCCGGCGCGCACCGCCGCGCCGAGCAGCTGCCGGAGGTCGTCGGGGTGCGAGCGTACCGTGTCCTCGGTGACGTACATGACGTCGAGCTGCTCCGCCACGGCGAACCGGATCGCCTCCTCCGTATGCCGGAGGATGTGGTCGATGCTCCATTCCTCGGCGTATTGCCGGATCGGGCTGCTGCCGATGAACAGGCACGCCTCGATGGGCACGCCGGTGCGCTGGACGATGTCGGCCATCGGCTGGATGTCGGCGACCACGGTTCGCGCGGCGCAGTTGGGCCGGATGCGCAGCCGGTGATCGCCGATCTCCCGGCACAGCCGCTCGACGGCCTCGCGCTGCCGCGGCCCCGCTCCCGGGAGCCCGACGTCGGCGGTCTCGATCCCCAGGCCGTTCATCAGGTGGAGGATCTCCACCTTGGTCTCGACCGGAGGATCCGTCGACCGACGGGCTCTGGAGGCCGTCGCGCAGCGTCTCGTCGTCGAGCATCGCCAGGCGGGGCGGCGGCGCGGCTCCGCCGGCCGCGGCCCAGTCGTAGATGAGGCGGTCCTCCGCGGGCCCGGTCACCGCCGGCTCACGCCGAGGCCTTGCGGCCGAACTGCCGCGCGCGCTCCAGCAGCGCCGCGGCGGTCTTCTCGTCGCCGCGGCTGCGATGGATCTGCGCCAGGTGGAACAGGCTGCTCACCTCGCCCACGCCCTCGTCCACGTTGCTGCGGAACTCGCGCTCGGCGCCGGCAGGTCGCCCTGCCGCTCGTGGATGACCCCCACGTGGTAGCGGGCGAGCAGGTACTCCGGCGTCAGGGCCGTGCACTGCTCGAAGTGCTCGCGCGCCTGGTCGAGGTCGCCGGCGTGGAACAGCGCGACGCCGAGCCGGTAGTGCGCGGCGTTGTAGTGCGGGTCGATCTCGAGGCAGCGGCGGATAGGCGTCGATGGACGCCGGCATGTTGCCCCGGTGGTAGTACGCCACGCCGAGGTCGTACCAGCACAGCAGGAAGCTGCGGTGCCAGGTCGAGTGACTTGCGGTAGCAGTCGATCGCCCGGTTGAGCGTGCCCTGGTGGAAGTGCATGGTGCCGAGACAGTGCCAGCCAGGGCGCTGCCCGGCTGCATCTCCACCAGGCGCTCCAGCTCGCGGCGCGCCTCCTGGTGCTTGCCCTCGCTCTCGAGCGAGCAGCGGCGAGGAGCAACCGCTGGTCCACCCAGGCGTCGCGCAGGAACATCCCGCACTCGGCGCAGAACTTGTCGGTCTCGGCCGCTTCCCGGCCACAGCGCGTGCAGCGCATCGTCACGATCTCCGTTGGAGCCGATCGGGTGTAGATGGTCTTGAACTGCAGCAGCATCAAGAGCCGGCAGTCTTCGCACTCGCCGGCCAGGTCGTCCGGCCTGAGCGGGTCGGCGCACACCTCGTAGCCCAGCTCCTCATAGAGCTGGATCGCCTCCGCGGCGCGCTCGGCGTCGGCGATGAAGCGGCGCTCCCAGCCCGCGGCGACGCGCGCCGGGTCGGGGGCGAGCTGCGCCTGGGCGAGCACGCGCTGCGCCTCCTGGCGCACCAGGCGGCTGAGGGGAGCCACGGTCGGGCGCCCCGGCGGGTGAGGCGCCGTCGGCGGGACCGGTCACGGGGCGCGGTCACGCCGGACCGGCGCCCGCCGCGGCGCTCGCGCCATCGGCCGCCGTCGACCCCGCCAGGGCGAGCCGCCGCAGCCGGCGCTGGCCCAGGAGCGCGGCGCCGAGCGCGGCGGTGAACTGCACCAGGTCGCCGGCGGGCACGTTCACCTCCGTGCCCAGCTGCTCGCGCATCACCTGCGCCATCCGCTCGAAGCGCAGGATGCCGCCGATCAGCGTGAACTCCGGCTCCATCCCCACCCGCTTCATCAGCTGCACCGAGCGGCCGACCAGCGAGACGATGGCGCCGTGCATGATGTCGGCGGGGGCCGCGCCCTGCGGAGAGGTGGTTGATCACCTCCGACTCGGCGAACACCGCGCACACGCCGGAGATCGTGATCGCCGCCTTGGAGGTCGCGACCAGCGGGACCGATCTCCTCGGTGGAGTAGCCCATGTAGCGCGCGGTCTTCTCGACGAACGCGCCGGTGCCCGCGGCGCACTTGTCGTTGAGCCGGAAGGAGCGGACCTTCCACCCGTCGTCGAGCCGGCTGGCCTTCATCGTCTGGCCGCCGACGTCGAGCATGGTGCGCGTGCCGGGGAAGAGCAGGGTGGCGCCGCGCGCGGCGGCGGTGAGGTCGGTGACCTTCACGTCGCCCACGGCCACCTGGTGGCGCCCGAAGCCGGTGGCGACGGTGTAGGCGATCGTCCGCCGGCTGCAGGCCCGCCTCCGCCGCCGCCGCGGCGAGCGCTTCCTCGGCGATGCGCGTCAGCTGGAAGCCGGTCGGCCGCATCGCGCGGCCGGCGATGGCGAGGTCGGGCCCGAGGACGACGGCCTTGGTGTAGGTGGACCCGACGTCGATGCCGGCGGTGCAGGGCTCATGCGGAGGCCTTCGCCGGGGCCGCGGGCCGCCAGGACGTGATCGAGCGCGAACAGCGCGGCGCCGAGCGCGCCCATGAAGTGCGAGTCCTCGCTCACGTTGACCGGCACGCCGAGCGCCTGCTGCAGCGCCTCGACCATCGCGACGTTGCGGGCGACGCCGCCGGTGAAGGTGACCTCCTCCTCGATGCCGACCCGCCGCAGCAGCCCCGCCGAGCGCCCGGCGATGGACTGGTGCACGCCGAGCAGGATGTCCTCGATCTTCTTGCCCCGGCCGAGCCAGGCCGAGCACCTCGGACTCGGCGAACACGGTGCAGGTGGTGCTGATCTTGACCGGCCTTCTCGCCGCTGGAGCGCGCGTGGCGCCGAGCTCGTCGAGCGGGATGTCGAGCGCGCTGGCGGCGGCGCCGAGGAAGCGGCCGGTGCCCGCCGCGCACTTGTCGTTCATGCAGAAGTCCAGGATCTCGCCGTCGGGCGTGACGCGGATGGCCTTGGTGTCCTGGCCGCCCATGTCCACCACCGTGCGGGTGCGGGGGAACATGTGCACGGCGCCGCGGCCGTGGCAGCTGATCTCGGTGACCTGCGTGTTGCCGAAGGTGACCTTGTAGCGGCCGTAGCCGGTGCCGACGACGTACTCGACCTCCTCCTCCTCGAGGTTCGAGCTGCGCAGCGCCGCGGCGAACGCCTCCTCGGCGGCGCGGGTGACGTTCGCGCCGGTCGCGGTGAGCGCGCGCGCCACGATCCGCCGCCGCTCGTCCACGATCACCGCCTTGGTCTGGGTGGAGCCGACGTCCACCCCCGCCGCGTATGACATCGGTCGCTCCCTTTCCCTCAGGCCGTGGCCCGGCTCGTCGCCTGGGCGCGGCGCGAGGCGAGGCCTTCGAAGAACGCGTCGATCCGGTTCTTGAGCTGCGCCTCCGACACGACGCGCCGGTCCATCATGTCCGATTCGATGAACAGGCTGGGCACGTCGCGCGCGGCCAGCAGCGCGCGGCGGCTGTCGGCGAGGCCGGTCGAGACGGTCCGGCAGCTCTTGATCGGGTGATAGACGATGCCGTCCGCCGCGAAGTCGTCGATCATCCGGAGCAGGGGGCGGGTCTGGTGGAACATGTTGTCCATCGCGTCGCGCACGCCGATCAGCACGCCCTCGGCCAGGCTCTCGAGCGGCCGGGTGAGGTCGTACTCGTAGCCGAGGTTGGCGCCGCCCGAGGCGAAGTTCAGGTAGGTGGAGCCGACGAAGGTGCCGCCGTGCTCGGTGAACAGCTCGGAGAAGCGGCGGAAGATCGGGTAGCAGGGGACGCCGACGAACAGCAGCCGGTACTGCTCGTCGGTCAGCGTGCCGATGCCGTGGGCGCTCTTGTACTTCATCTCCTCCACCAGGTCGGTGAAGTACGCCGCGCCGGCGGCCGCGCCGCGGAAGCAGTTGGCGACGCCGAGGTAGATCGTGCCGTCGGTGAGCGCGTTGAACACCGAGGGCCGGCTGGCGTTGAGGGCCAGCACCTGCTGCCAGCCGCGGGCCATCGTGTTGGTGTGCGCCATCGCCTCGCGCAGGCGGTCCACGTCGAACCGCACGCCGGAGACGCGCTCCAGCATGGGGATCAGCTCGCGGAGCTGCGCCTCGACGTAGCGCCGGTCGTGCTCGAAGTCGCGGTCGCCGGGCCAGGTCTGGGTGCCTTCGGCCCGCGTGCCCGGCACGTCGAGCGTGAAGATCGGGATGCCGTACATCCGCTCCCAGATCTCGGCCCACTTGATGTAGGTGTTGCAGGCGTTGGTGTAGACGGCGATGGCCGGCTTGGGGATCCGCCCCATCGGCAGCTCGCCGCCCCGCAGCTGGGTGGCGACGTCGGCCTTCACGTAGCCGCAGATGTCGGGTGAGTAGCCGTAGTCCTCCGCCTCGTTCAGGAACTCGTGCGCGACCCGGCGCACGGCCGTCTGCAGCGAGTTGATCTCCGGGAACACGACCGGGAGGTCGAAGGTGCGCAGCAGCTCGCCGAGGCTCCCCATCACGAAGACGTAGGCGGCGGGCCGGTTCGCTTCGGCGGCCGCGCCCAGCTCCTGGAACCACTCCCGGAACAGGCGCGCGCCTTCGTTGTTGCCGCGC
Organism: uncultured Gemmatimonadales bacterium; assembly: GCA_963729955.1. Classification (GTDB taxonomy): domain Bacteria; phylum Gemmatimonadota; class Gemmatimonadetes; order Gemmatimonadales; family JACORV01; genus Fen-1245. The sequence goes on along the minus strand of CAVSQA010000009.1, from coordinate 75,724 downwards.
CCCACGACGCCCGTAAGCTCGGCCGTCTCAGTCACGCCGCGCTCCCCTCATTCGAACAGGAGGTTCTCGACGAAGGTCTCGAGCTGGACCTCGAGCTGCTCGAAGCTCGTCATGTTCTCCTCGAACTCCGTCACGAAGAACGGCACGCCGGCCCCCTCGAGGGCGCGGGTATAGGCGACCTGCTCCTCGAGGCCCGGCTCGCACATCTTGGCCGCCGCGACGATCGCCGCCTGCGCGCCGGCCGCCTTCACGCGCTCGAGCAGCATCTCCTCCTTGGGCTTGCGGAGGTCGTGCTGCACCGGGCTGTAGCTGGAGCGCTCGAGGTAGGCGTGGGCCAGCTCGCCGAGCGGGTCGCCGCCCGGCGGCACGTCCTCGATGATCCACCGCAGCCCGATCAGGAGGTCGTCGTCCACCACGTCGCACGAGCGGCCGATGGCGCGCAGCAGGTCGAGGGGCGGCTGCTCGCAGAAGCCGCCCTCGAACACGACGCGCACCTTGTCGAGCTGCTTCACCGGCCGGGCCCGCAGGAGCGGCAGCACGGCGGCGAGGAGCGCGTTGTGCTCCTCGCGCGGCATCAGGCCCGCCACCGCCACCAGGACGTACGCCTCGTCGGCGCGTACCAGCCACGGCGTCTCGCGCTTCAGGGCGTACAGCTCGCGCAGCAGGGCGCGGTTCTCGTTGAAGACCGCGATCGAGCGCCGCAGGTCGTCGTCCGTGACCGCGCGGCCGGCGACCCGCTCCACGGTGCGGCGCAGGCGGTCGTACTCGTCGCGCAGGTACGCCGGCCGCGTGCGCGGAGTTGGCGTTCTGCGGCAGGTAGAGGATCTCGCAGGGATAGGGGAAGTTGCGGCCCCACACCGCGGCGAGGTTGCGCGCCGCGTCGCAGATGGGGTGCGTGACGAACAGGTCGAGCACCACCCGCTTGCTCAGCGCCAGCTCGAGCGAGGTCTTCACGATGGAGCAGAGGTAGGAGCCGAAGCGCGAGTCGGCCTGCATCGCCTCGACCGGCGCGCCGCGCACCTTGAACGGGAGCAGCCCGGCCGCGTGGGCGATCTCCTCCGGGAAGTAGACCTGGAAGTGGCCCGCCACCTTGCCGCCCGCCGCGCGCCAGCGCGCCACCGTCGGGTAGCGCTCGTCCTCCAGCAGCTCGGCGCAGCGCTTCAGCACCTCGTCCACCGGGCGGCCCTGCCAGTCGGGGAACGTCGTGACCGGGTTCATCGGTGCGTCCACGTGGGCGGGCGCTTCTCGAGGAACGCGGTGAGGCCCTCGGTGGCGTCGGCGTCCGCATCAGCTCGTCGGCGTAGCGGCGACCCGCGGCGGCGAGCGCCTCGGCTTCCGCGCGCTCGCGGGCCGGGGAGCGCAGCGCGCGCTTGGCCACGCGGAGCGCCGCCGCGCTGTGGCGGGCGATGCGCCCGGCCAGCGGCGAGGCCTCGGCGTCCACCGCGTCGTCCGGCACGACGCGTCGCCACGAGGCCGGCGGCGAGCGCCTCCGCGGCCGTGATCGGGTCCCCGGTGAAGACGATCCGGCGGCGCGCGCCGGGCCCGCGAGGTCGGGCAGCAGCGCGCAGGCGGCGGGCGGGATCACGCCGAGCACGATCTCCGGCTGGCCGAACGATGGCGCTCTCGCCCGCGACGACCAGGTCGGCGGCCTGCACGAGCTCGAAGGCGCCGCCGAGGCAGCGGCCGCGGACCGCGGCGATCAGGGGCACCGGGAACGTCGCGCATCGGTGCTGATGGTCTCGAGGAACTCGGGGATCATCGTCTTCCAGGCCGGCGGCAGGTGCTCGCCCACGTCGGCGCCGGCCGAGAAGTGCTTGCCCCCGCGCCCGACGAGCACGCACCCGCAGCGTCGAGTCCTCGGCGAGCGTCCGGAGCGCGGCCCGCAGCTCGCCGAGCAGCGCCCGGGTGAGGATGTTGAGCGGCGGATTGTCCAGCGTCACCCGCGCGATGCCGTTCTCGTCGTTGTCGCGACGTGCCCACCGTTGCTCATGCCCGTCCCCTTCGCGATGCTTTCCTTCTCACCTCTCACCCCGCCTCTCACCTCTCACGTCCGCCTCTCACCTCTCACCTCCGCCTCTCACCTCTCACGTCCCCCCCTCTCACCCCTCACCCCTCACCTCTCACCTCATCACTTCAGATATCCTGACCACCGTCCACCCTGAGCACCGCGCCGGTCACGTGGCGGGCGCGCTCCGAGCAGAGAAACACCACGGCGTCGGCGATGTCCTCAGGCGTCGCGATCCGGCCGAGCACGGTCTCGTCCACCGCCCGCTGGACCACGTCGCCCGGCAGCGCATCGGTCATCGCGGTGCGCACCATCCCCGGCGCGACGACGTTCACGGTCACGTCGGAGCGCCCCAGCTCGCGCGCCAGCGTCTTGCCGAGCGCGACGACGCCCGCCTTCGAGGCCGCGTAGTTGGCCTGGCCGACCTTGCCGCGCAGCCCGTTGATCGAGGCGATGAACACGATCCGGCCGCGGCGGCGCTCCCGGAGCACCGGCGCCGCGGCGCGCGCGTAGGCGAAGCAGCCCTTGAGGTTCACGTCGAGCACCGTGTCCCACTGGTCCTCGGACATCTTCCAGCTGAAGGCGTCGGCGGTGATGCCGGCGTTGCCGATCACGATGTCGAGACGGCCGAACGCCTTGACCACGTCGGCGACCACGGCATCGGCGGCGGCGAAGTCCCGTACGTCGGCCTGGAGCAGCTGCGCGCGCCGCGCCCGGCGGCTTCGATCCCGCGCGCCGTCGTCGCGCGCCTGGTCGTCCACCACGCGGTCCACCACCGCGACGTCGCAGCCTTCGTGCGCCAGCGCGAGCGCGATCGCGGCGCCGATGCCGCTGCGGCCGCCCGTGACGATCGCGACCTGACCCGCCGAGCTCGAGGTCCATCAGCGCGCCTCCTGGTACTGCGGCGAGATCGCCCGCATCAGCTCGTCGTCCCACGGATGGCCTTCGGCCAGGAGCTGGCGCAGCCGGATGAAGTCCACCTCCCGTTTGCCCTTCGGGCCTTCGTTGAACGCGCGGAAGCCGGCGTTCGCCTCGGTCATCATGTTGAGCGCCAGCCACTCGCGGTTGGTCGGACTGGTGTTGTCCCAGTGCCAGGTCTTGTGCTTGCGCAGGCTGCTCAGCGTCTTCGCGGTGCAGTCGGGCATCAGGTAGAGCAGCCTGCGTGCACAGCGCGTCGACCGCCTCGTCGAGCTGCGACAGGTCGGTGGCCGCCTTGGCCAGGACCGCCTTCGCCGCCTCGGCCTCGGCGCCCTGCTTGAAGTCGCCGTAGACGATCGTGCCGAACTCGTCCACGAACCGGTCGGTCACCACCAGCGGGTTGGGGATCCACTGGCCGTCGAGCTTGAGGGCGGGCACCACCTGGTTCACCAGGCCGAGGCAGCAGCGCCTTGTGCGCGCTCCAGATCTCGCACAGCACCGCGCTCTCGACGGCCCGGGCGAAGCCGACGTAGAGGGGGAGGAAATCGGTCGAGCCGCCGTCGGGCGCCGAGCCGTGGCGCGGCCCCGCCTGCCCGAAGCGCGCGGTGTCGACGGCGATGGTGAAGTCGCACGCCATCCCGATCTCCTGGCCGCCGGCGATCCGGAGGCCGTTGACGCGGTTGATCACCGGCTTGTCGCAGCGCAGGATGGCGTCGATCATGTCGTTGAAGAGCCGCATGTACTGCTTGTACTCCTGCGGGTTGCCGGCGTAGTACTCGGCGTACTCCTTGGTGTTGCCGCCGGTGCAGAACGCCTTGTCGCCCGTCGCGGTGAAGATCACCGCCACCACGCTCCGGTCCATCGAGGCCTGGCGGAAGGCGAGGATCAGCTCCTTCACCGTGTCGGTCGTGTAGCTGTTGAGCTGCGACGGGTTGTCGAGGGCGATCCAGGCGTTGAACAGGCCCGGCACGTCGCGGCCCGCGGCGTCGCGCGCGGGCTTGAGCTCGTAGCGAATGAGGCGGTAGGCGTAATCGTCGACCAGCGTGTGGCTCTTCATGACTCGGTGTCCCGTGGCTTGCGGGTGAGGGCGCCTCAGGCGGCGCCGGGCACCAGGATGGCGCGCCGCCGATCGGTGCTCCGCGACGGCCGTCAGCACCGCGACGCCGGCGGCGAGCGGGTGCGCGCTCGATGAACGGGCCGAGCGCGACGCGGCCCGAGGTCACGAGGTCCAGCGCCGCGGGGTACAGCTCCGGCTTGCAGCCCCAGGTGCCCTGGATGGTGGCGTCGAAGGCCATCGCGTTGCTCAGGCGCAGCGCGACCTTCTCCATCGTGAACCCGATCACCATCAGGGTGGCGGCGTGGGTGAGCAGCCCCCAGGCGGCTTCCTGGCCGCCCGGGTGCCCCGAGCACTCGAAGATCTTCCAGCCGGTCTCGCCGCACCCGCGTTCCTTCGCGAAGGCGCGCACCTGCTGGCGCAGCGCCTTGAAGTCGGTGGTGGCGGAGTTGATGGTGAGGCCGGCGCCGTGGCCGGCGATCGTCGCCAGCCGCCGGCCGTCCACGTCGATCGCGACCACCTGCGCGCCGACCGCGGCGGCGATCTGCGCCGCGTAGCCGCCGACGCCGCCGGTTCCTACCACGACCGCGAGCTGGCCCGCCGCCAGGCCGCTGCGCACCACGGCCTGGTACGGCGTGGTCACCGCGTCGGCCACGACGCTGAGGTCGGCCAGCGCGTACGGACCCCGGCGCTCCACGAGGCAGAGGCCGCGCCCGGGCACCGCGAGGAACTCCGCGAAGCCGCCGTCGATGTCGTTGCCGGGCATCACCTGAGAGCGGCAGATGTTGCCGCGGCCCTGCCGGCACAGGTCGCACCGGCCGCACGGAATGACCGCGGGCACGATCACCTCGCGGCCGACGAGGTGCCGGAACTGCCTCGCCCGCCTCGACGACCGTGCCGCTCACCTCGTGGCCGAGCGTGACGGGCGGCGCGTGCTTGGTGCCGACGCCGTCCTTCCAGAAGCCGATGTCGGTGTGGCACACGCCGCAGCCGGCGACCTGCACGAGCACCTGGTCGCCGGCCGGCGCGGGACGCGGCACCTCGCTGAGCTCGAGCGTGCCCGGCGCGGTGAGCTGGAGGGCCTTCACGCGAGCCTCGGCGTGGCCGTGTGGCCGCGGCGTCTCATGCCGATGGCGCGCGGGCGCGCCGACGTCGCGCTCAGCCGCACGTGAGGCCTCCCACGAGGTGCTCCGCGAATTCGCGCCCCAGCTCGTCGGCCTGGAGGGCGCCTTCGGGGCGGTACCAACGCGAGATCCAGTTGATGGAGCCGAGGATGGCGAAGACCGCGATCTTCGGGTCGAGCCGCCGGAACTCGTGGTCGGCGACACCCTGGGCGATGATGCGCCGCAGCGCGCGCTCGTAGCGGTCGCGCCCGGCGATGACGTCGCGCTGCCGCTCAGCCGAGAGGGCGGTGACCTCGAAGGCGAGGGGCGAGCCCTCGAGGGTGTCGGTCATCACGCGCACGTGCTCGCGGATCACGTAGGCCAGCCGCGCGCCCGCCGTCTGCCGTCCGCGCGAGCCGCGGATGATGCGGTCCAGCTCCGCCAGCGACTCCTGGTGGCAGGCGTAGAGGATCGCTTCCTTGTCGGGGAAGTAGTGGTAGAGGGCGGTCTTCCCGACGCCGAAGCGCTCGGCGATGTCGTCGAGCGTGGTGCCGTGATAGCCCTTCTCGCGGAAGGCGCGCAGCGCGGCGTGCAGGATCTCCTTGCGCCGCCGGTCGCGCTTGGCCCGGATGCGGGGCGAGGGGGTGAGGGTGGCCGAACCGCCTTCAGGCATGCGTGCCGCTCCAGCCAGAATTTGAACCTCGTTCAATTTTTGAATCGACGGTCGGAATTGTCAAGCGAGAATACGGGAATACGGAAGTGACTGAGTCGGGATTCGGTGACTGTGCGCGGACGCTCGGGATGCCCCGGCGCGGGCCGAGGGTGGTAGCCCTGCGAGCCTCAGGCACCAGTCCTTGACGGGTCGGCGTGCGAAGAACAGATAGACGAGGAGCGCCGGTGTTCGAGCGCGCCATGTCGCTTCCAGCGTCAGGCGCGGCGCGTGGGATGTCGGAAGGGAGACTGCGATGTCCGGATTCGACCTTCCTTACCAGCCGATCCCGCAGAAGCTCTACGAGAGCAAGGACCTCTTCGCGGGGTTCGACCCGGCCCGGCCCGATTCCTGGGGAGAGACGCGCGACTTCGAAATCCTCCGCCACTTCGTCATGCGGAGGCACGACACGCCACCGAACCCCTACATGGGAATGATGCAGGCGCTGCACGACAATGCCGTCTCGCAGGCGCTGGGCTCATTCCTCAAGGGCCGGAAGGTCGTGGGCATCATGGGCGACCACCGGCTGCCGCGCAATTCCGCCGCCTACCTGGCGGTGGCTATGCTTGCCCATCGGCTGGCCCAACGCGGCATCCTGGTGTGCACCGGCGGCGGGCCGGGCGCCATGGAAGCCGGTCATCTGGGCGCTGCCCTCGCGGGCCAGCCCCTCAAGGACCTCCGCGCCGCGGTCGCCAAGCTCAAGACTCAGCCGAAACTGCCCGACCTCAAGAACATCGTGGATGCCCAGGGCAGAATCGATCCAGCGTTGGCCAAACAGGCCCACGCGTGGTTCAAACCGGCTTTCGAGCTCGCCCGCTCGATCAACGCGCCGCGGGAGAGTCTGGCGATCCCCACCTGGCAGTACGGCCAGGAGCCTCCTACGCCTTTCGCCACGCACATCGCGAAGTACTTCCAGAACAGCATCCGGGAGGACGGGCTGCTGGCCGTCGCCACGCAAGGCATCGTGTATTTCAAAGGCAAGGCCGGGACGCTCCAGGAGATCTTCCAGGACGGTGCGCAGAACTTCTATGAGACATTCCACCCGTTCAGTCCGATGGTGCTGTTCGGCGTCGAACACTGGAAGAAGACCTACCCGGTCGTCCGGGTGCTTCAGGAGCTGTTCGGCCCGAAATTCGCGAAGTTCGTGTTGGTGACGGATGACGTCCAGGCCGCGGCTCTGTTCATCGAACACTACGCTCCGCCGGCTAGCTCACGCCCGGTCGCGAAGGGCGCCGTGCGGCGCCGCCACCCCTGAGGAGGACCACGCATGGACGTGCACCCCAACTACCTGGCCATCCTCGTCGCGGCGATCGCGAACTACGCCCTGGCGACCATCTGGTACGGCGCGGTCTTCGCCAAGACCTGGCGCCGGCTCACCGGCATCACCGACATGAAGGCGGCGCCGCTGAGCATGGTGCTGGTCTTCATCGGGTCCCTGGTGTTGAGCTTCGTGCTCTACCACTCGATCGTCTTCGGGAACGCCTACCTCAGGATGGGCGGTGTCGCGGGCGGGATGATGGGCGGGCTCTTCGGCTGGCTGGGGTACATCGCGCCGGTCACGCTGGCCACCAAGCTGTTCGAGAAGAAGCCGTGGGGGCTGTGGCTCCTCGACAACTCGTTCTGGCTCGTCTCGCTGCTGGTCATGGGCGTGATCCTGTCGGTGTGGATGTAGGTCGGCAAACCATCGGCGCCGGGCCGCCCGAAACCGACGGCCCGGTGCCTGCCGAGGACGAGGACCATGCCGCGGCGCCGACCGCGCCGCGCGCTACAGCGACTTCGACACCTCCACGGCCGAGTCCTCGCCCATCACCACGCTGAAGCCGCGCCGCTCGAACACGGCGATCATCGGGCGATTGTCGGTGGTGGTCTGGGCCACGACGCGCTTCAAATTCCAGCCCTTGGCGATCTCGAGGCAGTAGTCGGTGAGGATGCCGCCCAGCTCCTTGTGCTGCCAGGCGTCCACGACCAGCACCGCGTATTCGCCTTCCTCGTGGCCCGGGTCGGCGACCAGCCGCCCCACGCCGATCAGCTTCTTCCCGTCGCCCGTCGCGATCTCGGCGACGATCGCGATCTCCCGGGCGTAGTCGATGTAGCAGTAGCGGGTGGCCACCTCGTGGGTGGACCAGTCGAACAGGTAGCGGAAGCGGGAGTAGATCGTCTCCTTCGAGCAGCTGCGCAGCATCGCGAGCCACAGCGGCTCGTCCTCGGGCTTGATCGGCCGCAAGGTCAACGCTGTGCCGTCCTTGAGGGTGATCCGCTTGACGAACTTCTCGGGATAGGGGCGCAGGGCGAGGTGCGCGTAGGGCTCGGCCTCCACCCCGACGAGGGCGCGGTCCACCACCACGCGCGCATCGAGCGCGACCACGTCGTCGGGCGTGCACAGCAGCGGGTTCACGTCCAGCTCCGTGATCTCGGGATAGTCCGCCGCGAGATACGAGAGGCGGATCAGCACCTCGATCAGCAGCGCGCGGTTGATCGGCGCGCGGCCGCGATAGCCGTTCAAGAGGGGCCAGATCCGCAGCGACTCGAGCATCCGCATGGCGAGACGCTCGTTGAGCGGCGGGAACGCGAGGCTGCGCTCGCCCAGCAGCTCGGCCGTCACCCCTCCCATCCCGGCCATGATCACGGTGCCGAAGACCGGGTCCCGCTTGATGCCGACGATCAGCTCCAGCGCGTCCCGGAAGCGGATCATCTTCTGGACGGTCACGCCCTCGAGCCGCGCCAGCGGCCGGCGCTCGTGGACGTTGCGCATGATGTTGTGGTAGGCGGCCAGGACCGACTCGGGGCCCGCCAGGTCCAGCGCCACGCCGCCCACGTCGGTCTTATGGGAGAGGTCGGGCGAGCGGATCTTGAGCACCGCCGGGTACCCGATCCGATCGGCCATCGCGATGGCCTCCTCCGCGCTGGCGGCCACCAGCGGCTGCGTCACCGGGATCCCGTACGAGGCCAGCAGCTCCTTCGAGACGTCCTCGGCGAGGATGCCGCCGTCAGCGAGCCGCGTGGCGACGAACCGGCGCTTGGCCTCCGCGCGGTCGTAAGGGAACTGGATCGCCACGTCCTTCGGCGTCTCGTACAGCGTCTCCAGGTTCCGGGCATACGCCACCAGCGTCATGAAGGCGCGGACCGCCTGCTCCGGCGTCGGATAGGCCGCGATGCCGGCCTCGGCGAGGATCGGTAGCCCGTCGCGCATCGCGCGTCCGCCGAGCCACGCGGCCAGCAGCGGCTTGTGGGTCTCGCCGGCGAGCTTGCCGAGGACGCGCGCGGTGGCGGTGGGGTTGGTCATCGCCTGCGGGGTGACGATCGCCAGCACCGCGTCCACGTTCGGGTCGGCGAGCACGCTGCGGACGGCCTTCTCGATCCGCTTGGAGTTGGCGTCGCCCAGCACGTCCACCGGATTGCCGTGCGACCACGCCGGCGGCAGGTCGGCGTCGAGGCGCGCCGTGGTTTCCGGCGAGAGGGTGGCGACTTCCCCGTGCTGCGCGATCAACGCGTCCGTGGCGATGACGCCCGGCCCGCCCGCGTTGGTCACCAGGGCGAGCCGCGGCCCGCCGGGGATCCTGCCGCGGCCGAGCAGGGCGGCGCAGTCGAAGACGTCGGCGAGCTCGGCCACCCGCACGACGCCGGTGCGCTGGAACGCGGCGTCGTAGACGGCGTCCTCGGAGGCCATCGCGCCGGTGTGGGAGGCGGCGGCCTGGGCGGAGGCCGGGAAGCGGCCGGCCTTGAAGGCGATGATCCGCTTCTGGCGGGCGCAGGCGCGCGCCGCGGTCATGAACCCGCGGGCGTCGGTGATGGACTCGATGTAGAGAATGATGGACTTTGGTGCGCTCGTCTTCACCGAAGTAGTCGATGAGGTCGCCGAAATCCACGTCGAGGCTGTTGCCGATGGAGACGAAGTGCGAGAAGCCGATCCGGTTCTCCAGCGCCCAGTCCAGGACCGAGGCGCACAGCGCGCCCGACTGCGAGATGAAGGCGATGTCGCCGTCCCTGGGGCCCGCGGGCGCGAAGCTGGCGTTCAGGTTGAGCCGCGGCACGATGATGCCGAGGCAGTTGGGCCCGACGATCCGCATGCCCTCGAACCGCGCCTGCTCGGCGCGGATCTGCCGCTCGAGCCTCAGGCCCGCCTCGCCGGTCTCCTTGAAGCCGGCCGAGACGACGATCAGGCCGAGGATGCCCGCCTCGCCGCACGCCGCCACGTGCCGCGGCACCTCCTCGGCCGGCGAGCAGATGATGGCGAGGTCGGCTTGCCTGGGCAGGTGCGCGACGTCGGGGTAGCAGGGCACACCGAGCACCGCCTCCACGCTCGCGTTGACCGGATACACCACGCCCCGGAAGCCCCCGCCGACGAGGTTGGCGAGCACCTTGCCGCCCACGCTGTTGGGGTTCTGGGTGACGCCGACGATGGCGATGCGCGTGGGATTGAAGATGCGGCCGAGGTTGTGCACGTCCATCAGGCAGCTCTGCGGCGTTGAGGGTCCGGCGGACCGCGTGCCCAGGTGCACGAGTCAGTGCATATCGCGGGCCACCGAGTAGCGACCGCCTTCGCCCGTCCTTCACCTCCCCCTTGGCCGTGGGCGGGCCGGCACCGTCGATGGGGCCGCTGGCTCGACGATCAGGCGATCCTCCGAGATCGGGATGGACGCGCCTTCGCACGCTTCCCGCGGATGTCGGCCACGGTGGTGTCGTGGAAGAACCGCTCGACCTGGGCAGCGGTCTGCTTCCAGGCGCCGTGAGCGCTGCAGGCGCCGTCGTCGGAGCACTCGGGGTTGCCGAGCAGGCAGTGACGCCGCGTGCCGATGTCGTCGAACGGGGCGATCACGCGCAGCAGCGGCACGTCCTGCGGCGCCGCGGCGAGGCGAAACCCACCGTGCGGACCGCGCAGCGACCCGAGGACGCCCGAACGCACGAGGGTGGCCAGGGTCTTGGCGAGGTAGTTCGCGGGGATACCCAGCGCGGCGCTGATCTCCTCCACCCGCACCGCTCGCGCGTGCGGCCGCTCCGCCAGGTAGAGGACGGCGCGCAGCGCGTATTCGGCGGTCTGGCTGAGCATGGCGGCCTCCGGGGACGCGGGCCGGATAATCTTGCTATTCGGATGCTAATATCTTAAATATCTCGCCGCAAGTAGGAAATGCGATCCCGCCGCACGTAGTAGGAAATGCGCGGCACACGTCAGGGGTGCGTTCGACGCGGGGCGGCTGGTCATGGGGACGGTCGATCGGTGAAGGGGGATACGCTGGTCCGGCGCCGGCGAGTGGCCCGGGAGCGGCGCACGATCGCGGCGATGATCGCGGTCTATTGCCGCCATCACCACCGCGCCGACGGGCTGTGCGAGGGCTGCGCGGCGCTGGATGCCTACGCCCGGCAGCGGCTGGACCGCTGCGTCTACGGGTCGGCCAAGCCGACGTGCGCCAAGTGCCCCGTCCACTGCTACCGGCGGGAGATGCGCGAGGCCGTCAGCCGGGTCATGCGTTGGGCGGGCCCGCGAATGTTGATGCGGCACCCCGTCCTGGCGCTCGCCCACATCGTCGACGGTTGGCGCCCCGCCCCCGAGCGCGCGCGTCGTAGCCCGGCGCCCCCGAGCGGCATCCGTGTTCCTGGGCTCGCTCCCGGCCGGTCCGCCGGTGACCCTCGGATGGAGAGCGCCTGCCACCCACCCTCGTCCATCGCGCGCGACGCCGGCGCGCGCCCCGCGGAGCCCAACGCATGAAGGCAACCTCGATTCTGAAGCACGAGCACGACGTCATCCGGCAGGGACTCGCGATCCTCGACATCCTGGCGGCGCGCGTCGTGCGGAACGACCTCCCGCCCACCGAAGAACTCGCCGGCCTGCTCGAATTCTTCACCGTCTTTGCGGACGGGTGCCACCACGTGAAGGAGGAGTCGATCCTCTTCCCGGCGCTGGAGGCGGCCGGCCTGTCGCGGGGCGGCGGGCCGGTGGACATGCTGCTGGCGCAGCACGAGGAAGGCCGCCGCCTCGTGGGCGCGCTGCGCCGGGAGCTGCCCGCGCTCGCGCGTGATGCCGCCGCGCGGGATCGCTTCGCGGCGGAAGCGCATGCCTATGTCGCGATGCTGGAGCGACACATCGCGATGGAGAACGAGGGGCTGTTCGTCATCGCCGATGGCATGCTGACCGACGACCGTGACCGCGAGGTCGCGGGCGCCTTCGACCGGCATGAGGAGCAGGAGATGGGCGCCGGCGTCCACCAGCGGTTTCACCGGATGCTGGACGATTTCGCCGCGCGGTACCGGTAGTCGCCGTCGTACGCCGTCATCGCTGAACCCGTGCTGAGGAACATCATGCGTCCTGGTTACGCTGCAGCCATCTCGCTCGCCGCCCTCGCCGCGGTCGCCTGCCAAGGCCGGTCGCGCGCGTCGTCGAACGTCAACGACCTCGCGGAGCCGTGGACGGCGCCGCCCCCGCCCGCCGACGTCTCGCACGGTGAAGCCGCCATCGGGACGGCCGCGGCCCCGGCGCCGATCGACCCGAGGGCCCCGGCGGCGCCCACGGCGCGGCTGGTGCGGGTCCGCTTCGAGGTGCGCCAGGCGCATCTGGCCATCGCACCGGGCGTCACGTACGAGGCGTGGACCTTCAACGGCCGAGTGCCCGGGCCGACGCTGCGAGTGCGGCAGGGGGATACGGTGGACTTCACCCTGGTGAACCACGGGATGATGCCGCACAGCATCGACTTCCATGCCGCGCAGATCGCACCGAGCCGGGTGTACACCAACGTGATGCCGGGGGATTCGATCGCCTTCCGCTGGTCGCCGCGGATCCCCGGTGCATTCCTCTACCACTGCGGCACGGCACCGGTGGCCATGCACATCGCCAACGGGATGTACGGCGCGCTGATCGTGGACCCGGCCGAGCCGCTGCCGCCGGCGCGTGAGTTCGTCCTGGTGCAGGGCGAGTGGTACACCATGCCGGCCGCCGACACCGCCAAGGCGCTCCAGCTGGACTGGAACAAGCTGCTGAACGGGGCTCCGGACTTCGTCACCTTCAACGGCATCGCCCACCAGTACGCCGACCATCCGATCCGGGTGGGGGCCGGAGAGCTCCTGCGCTTCTACGTGGTGGACGCCGGTCCCAACCGGATTTCCGCGTTCCATGTGGTCGGGGCCATCTTCTCCAAGGTCTATCCCGATGGTGTGCCCGCTCACGCGTGGGAGGGTGTGCAGACCGCCACGGTGCCGCCGGGAGGCGGCATGATCTTCGAGACGCGCCTCGCCGAGCCGGGGATCTATCCGTTTGTGACCCACGCGTTCGCCGATGCGACCAACGGGGCGGTGGGGATGTTGGAGGCGAAGTAGACCGCCGCGATAGTTGATGCCGCCGCTGTGGGCCGGCGCCGCGGCGGCACGCCGCGCCGGCGGGTCGGCCCTTGACACCCCCGGGGCGCCCCCGCTTCCTACCCGAGATCGGCACCGGAACCCCGACACCGTGGTGCGGGTAGTCCACCACGGCTCGGAGCCTCTCCTTCCAGGCACCCCTCGCAGAGGCAGGCAGCGATGAAGGACACCGTCAGCTTCACCCTGAACGGCAAGCCGGTCTCGCTCGATACGGACCCCGCGCGCACCCTGCTGTGGGTGCTGCGCACCGACCTCGAGCTGACCGGGACGAAGTACGGCTGCGGGATCGGCCAGTGCGGCGCCTGCACCGTGGTCGTGGACGGCCACGCGGTGCGGTCGTGCCTGAGCGACCTCGCCTCGGTTCGCGGCAAGCAGGTCACCACGATCGAGGGGCTCGCCCACGGCGACCAGCTGCATCCGCTGCAGCAGGCGTTCCACGAGCACGGCGCCTACCAGTGCGGCTACTGCACGCCGGGCATGATCATGAACGCGTACGGGCTGCTCGAGGAGAACCCGAAGCCCTCGCACGAGCAGATCGTCGAAGGGATGGAAGGCAACCTGTGCCGCTGCGGCGCGCACCAGCGGATTCTCGCCGCGATCGAGACGGCGTCCGGTCAGCGGAGGCAGCCATGACCGATCTCGCCCGCGTCACCCGGATGGACCGCCGTGGCTTCGTGAAGGCGCTGGGCGGCGGCGTGCTCGTCCTGGTCAGCGCCCCGGCGCTCTCCATCGATCTCGAGGCGCAGGGTCGGCGCGCGTATCCCACCGACATCAACGCCTACCTGCACATCGCCGAGGACGGGAAGATCACGCTGTTCTCGGGCAAGATCGAGATGGGGCAGGGCATTCATGACCTCGCTGGCCCAGATGGCGGCCGAGGAGCTGGGCGCGCCGCTGGGCAGCTTCAACGTCGTCATGGGCGACACCGCCTCCTGCCCGTGGGACGCGGGAACCTGGGGCTCGATGTCCACGCGGTTCTTCGGCCCGGCGGTGCGGGCCGCCGCCGCGCAGGCGCGGCTGATCCTGACCGATCTCGCCGCCGAGCGGCTCGGCGTGCCGCGCTCGCAACTCACGGCCCGGGACGGCGCGGTGTACGTCACGGCCAACCGCCGCCGGCACGTCTCCTTCGGCGAGCTGGCCAAGGGCCAGCAGATCACCCACACCGTGAACGAGAAGGCGGTGCTCCGCGCGGTGCGCGAGTTCACCGTCATGGGGACGTCGCCCAGGCGACTCGACGGACGCGAGAAGGTGACCGGGTCCGCCAGGTTCGCGGGCGACATCCGGCGGCCCGGGATGCTGTACGCGCGGATCGTCCGGCCGCCCGCGCACGGTGCCACGCCGAGGAACCTCGATACCTCGGCGGCCGCGGCGATGCCGGGCGTCACCGTGGTGAACCACGACGGGCTGGTGGCCGTGCTCGCGGCCAGCCCCGAGACCGCGGCGCGGGCGCTGGACGCCGTGAAGGCGGACTGGGACGTGCCCGCGGCCACCGTCGACACCAACACCATCTACGAGCACCTGGTCAGCGCCGCGCCGACCGGGCAGACCCAGGACACGGGAGGCGATCTCGACGCCGGCCGCACCGCGTCGGCGAAGACGTTCGACCTGACCTATTACAACGCCTACGTCGCACACGCGCCGATCGAGCCCCACACGTCCGTGGCCGAGGTGAAGGACGGGAAGGTGACGGTCTGGGCGTCGACGCAGTCGCCGTTCGGCACGCAGCCGCAGGTCGCGCGCGCGCTCGGACTCCGCCCGGAGGACGTGCGCGTCATCACCCCGTTCGTCGGGGGCGGGTTCGGCGGGAAGTCGGCCGGCCAGCAATCGGTGGAGGCCGCGCGGCTGGCGCAGATCGCCGGCAAGCCGGTGATGGTGGCGTGGACGCGCGCCGAGGAGTTCTTCTACGACACCTTCCGGCCCGCGGCCGTGGTGAAGGTGCTCTCGGGCATCGACGCGCACGGGAAGCTCACGCTGTGGGACTACTCCGTATACGCCGCCGGGTCGCGCGGCTCCGACGTGTTCTACGACGTCGCGAACCGCCGGGTCCGGGCGTTCGGCGAGCAGAGCGACACCCGGAGCACCGCCGCCTACCACCCGTTCGCGACGGGTCCGTGGCGCGCGCCGGGCGCGAACACCAACCGCTTCGCCACCGAGTCGCAGATCGACGCGATGGCCGCGGCCGCGGGGATGGACCCGCTGGAGTTCCGCCTCCAGAACACCAAGGACCCGAGGATGCTCCGGGTGCTGCGGGCGGTGGCCGAGGCGTACGGCTGGCAGCCGAGGGCGTTCCCGGCGAAGGCCGGGCGCGGCCGCGGCCTGGCGTGCGGCATCGACGTGGGCACGTACGCGGCGCACATCGCGGACGTCACGGTGGACCGGAGCACCGGGGCCGTGAAGGTGGAGCGCGTGGTGTGCGCGCAGGACATGGGGATCGTGGTGAACCCCGACGGCGCGAAGATGCAGATGGAGGGATCCATCACGATGGGGCTCGGCTACGCCCTGAGCGAGGGCCTCCAGTTCCAGGGGGGCAAGATCGCCGACTCCAACTTCGACACCTACGGCCTGCCGCGCTTCTCGTGGCTGCCGCGGATCGAGACGGTGCTGGTGTCCAACGACAGCCTGGACCCGCAGGGCGGGGGCGAGCCCGCCGTCATCAACATGGGGGCGGTGATCGCCAACGCGATCTTCGACGCCACCGGCGCGCGGCTCTACCACTTGCCGATGACGCCGGAGCGGGTGCTGGCGGAGATCCGGAAGGTGTGAGCCCGGGTCGCGACCCCGGCAGCTCGCGAGACACGAGGGGCCCCGGGTTGGGGCCCCTCGTGCGTTGCCGCGGCCGGCGGCGCTAGGGGGCCAGGTCCGACCGGCACGTCACGCGCGCCCCCCCCTCGCGACCGGGCGGGCGCCACAGCAGGCCGCGCTCGGCGACCCAGTCGGGGAGGCGCGCGATCCCTGCGGCGGACCGGATCCACAGCAGGGGCGACGATGGTGCGGGGGCGCGGCACCGGCGCGCCAACCGGGTCGCCAGCTTCAGGTCTTCCCGATGCCTCCGCACCAGCGCCTGCCGCGTGATGGGGTCGGCGCGCCGGCGCTCCGCGATCCTGGCCACCGCGTCCGGATCCACCCAGCGCGCCTCCAGCGCGGAGGCGGGCTTGACGGCGGCCAGATAGAACGGCGCGAACACGCGCCGCGCCACCTGCCGCAGGCCGGCGGTCCGGAACCAGAGATAGGCGAGCCGGTCCGGCGCCTGGGGTGACGTGATCCACTTCGTGACGTCCCCTACTACGATGTCCGCGCCGCAGTCCGCGACCCGCGGGAAGCCCGCCGCGCCGGCGTGGGAGAAATCCGCCACCAGCAGCGGCGCCTCCGCCCCCATGCGGCGGCGGATCTGCCGGAACAGCGCCTCCAGCGGCAGCCGCTCGCCGCGCCACGTCACGACGCTGACTACCACCGCATCGGCGGGGCGACGCTCGAGACGCGCGGTCAGCGCCGATGTCCGCACGACGTCCACCCGCGCCGCCGGGAAGCTCGAGGGATCGAAGTATTCGCCGGCGGTGAGCGCGACCCGCCTCACGCCGAGCGACTCCAGCACCAGCCGCAGCCCCACCAGCGTCCCCGGCGCCAGAAAGACGGCCGCGTCCGGCGCCGCGCCGTAGACGTCGGCCAGCAGCTTCCGCACCGCGCGGGCGCGCCGGTAGTCGGCCCGAAACTCGGCGTTCAATCCGCCGGCTCCCCGCACGTGCACTCGGCACCCGCCATCACCTGCAGCACGGCGCACGGCGACCGGGCGACCAGGTGCGTCGGCATCACCCGCCGGAAGTGCGCGACCGTCCCCTCCTGGAGCACGTCGGCCCTCGCGACGGCCGAGCCGCTATCGGCTTCCCTCACCTGGACCTCGAGCGACCCCTCGAGCACGATCCAGCTCGACACCTTGTTCGGCCCCAGCGGCCTGACCAGCGGCGCGCGACCGCTCCACCCGTTCCGGAGCCGCAGGACGTTGAGGTGCAGGTTGTGCGGCACGCCGGCCGGCGGCGCCAGCACCGGCCTCCACGCCGGCGGCGCAGGGAGATCGCGCTCGCCTCCGTCGGGAAGGCGCTCGACGACCCACTGCTCGACCGAGCCTGAGCGATGAGCTGCGGCAGCGGGAAGCGGAGGAAGCGCGCCAGCCGGGCGATGGCCTCGACCGAGACGTTCTGGCTCGCGGCCTCGATGCGGGAGATCTGGGCCGCGTCCACGTGGCACAGCGACGCCAGGGTCGAGACGCCGATGTTCGCGCGGTCGCGGAACAGCCGGGTCTGCTCGGCGATCCCCCACGCCAGCAGGGCGTACGTCACCGGGTTCAGCACCTGGGCCCTGGTGAAACCCGTCTTGCCCACCCCGATGCTGCGGCCCAGGTGGCGCGTACTGACGCTGATGGCGGTGGGCGATTCGCTCGAGGGGCGGAAGACCATCCACGCCGATGCCTCGGCCTGGCCCGTCGCCCAGGTGTGGTGCGGCACCTGCGAGGCCAACCGGATCGCGCTGCCCCGCTCCAGGACGGGCGTGAGGTGCACCTCCGGCGACCGCGAGCCCGGCGTCCAGGCGAAGTGGTACTGGATCCTCCCATCGATGGGGATCAGCGCCTCCTCGCCCGAGTGCGACATGAACTCCGACCTCGCGCGGCGGGGCGCGAAGGTGGCCTTCAGCACGGAGTACGACGGGCCCCACAAGTCGGGCGGGTCGTAACTGAGGTAGGTGATGTCGGTGGCGGCCGTGACCTCGGTGCGGAGGGTCGAAAACCCCTGCGCCTCGTGGATGATGCTCCAGTCCTGGTAGGCGGTGGCCGGGAGGTAGTCCTTGAGGACGTTGACGGCCGAGTCGTAGCCCTCCTTGAACGCGACCGAGGCGGCCAGCCAGCCGAGGGTCCCGTGCCGGTAGGCCGGGGTCCGGGCCGCCGGGGCCTTCGCAGCGGGCGTGGTACGACGCCGCTTCTGGCGCATGTCCAATGTTAGGGCCTCGGGCAACCGGGCGCAAACGCGGCAAATCCGGCCGCGAATGTCCGCATTACTGATAATATCAATGCTCTTGACAGAAACTCTCGGTGCGACGTAGTTTCGAGCCGTCGGCAGGAGCCGGCCGCGGGCCGGCGTCGCCCGCCGGAGGGGGGGCACCATGACGATTCGTGCGCGCCAGGGGTTGGCTGCCGGCAGCTTCGTGCTCGCGGCCGCCTTGGCATTCGCACCTGCGCTGCTGGCGCAGCGCGAGGGCAACGGCTTCCTCTTCGGCGCGCCGGCCGGGAGCTTCGGGCTGCGGCTGGGCTACGGCCGCCCCAACGCGGGGAGTGACGTCTTTTCCTTCTTCACCGACGAGCTGACACTCGGCAAGGCGGACTTCGGTGCGTTCGATGTCGCCGGCGACCTGGCGCTTCGGGTGGCCCCGCGGCTCGACGTCGTGTTCAGCGTGGGTTGGCGCGGGCTCCACCGCGCAATCCGAGTTCCGGCATTGGGTGGACCAGAACAACCTCCCCATCCAGCAGCGTACGGCCCTCGAGCGGGTCCCCATCACGGCCAGCGTCAAGTGGTATCTCGACTCGCCCGCGCGCACGATCGGGCGGTTCGTCTGGCTGCCGCGGAGCTACGCGCCCTACGTCGGCGCTGGGCGGCGGCGTGGTCTATTACCGCCTGCGCCAGTGGGGCGACTTCATTGATTTCACCAACGGCAACAGCGTGTTCAGCGACCGGTTCAGCTCCGAGGGATGGGCGCTCGCCGCGCAGGCGTTCGCCGGCGTGGACGTCTCGGTCAGCCCCCGATTCATGTTGACGGGCGAGGCGCGGTACACCTACGCGAAGGCCCCCCTGGGCACCGATTTCTCCGGGTTCGAGCGGATTGACCTGTCCGGATTCTCGCTCTCGGCGGGTGTCGCGGTGAGGTTCTGAGAGGCGACCATGAAAACCAAGAGTTGCTGGGTTGCAGAGTGGCGGGGGTGGGCAGGAGGAAGGGGGAAGACCGTCGTGGCCGCCCGTCGCCCTCCTGCTCGCGGCCGCGGCGACAGCGTCGGCGCAGAATCCGGACCCGCGATGGCTGGCGTGGCTGGGCTGCTGGGCGCCGCGCGGCGCCGCAGCGCCGGCGGCGGGCGCCAAGGCGCACGTGGTGTGCGTGACGCCCCTGGCCGACGTGGCAGGCGTCGAGGTCGCGTCGGTCGTGGACACACAGGTGGTCTCCCGCGACACGGTGCTGGCGACAGGCGAGCGGCGCGCGATCAGCAGGGACGGCTGTGAGGGCTGGGAGAGCGCGGACTGGTCGAGCGAGGGCCAGCGGGTGTACCTGCACTCGGAGTACGCCTGCCCGGGCGGCCTCCGCCGCACCAGCAGCGGCCTGATGGCGTTGACGGCCGACGGTGCCTGGCTCGACGTGCAAGGCGTCGTGCTGCGCGGGCGGACGGCCGTGCACGTCGCCAAGTACGAGGACGCGGGGCTGCCGGTGACGCTTCCGGACGAGATCTGGGAGGTCCTGCTGCACCGCGCGTGGCCGGTGGGCCGGTCGCGGCTGGCGGCGATGGCGCGGCCCACTCCGGCCGACGTGGTCGAGGCCTCCCGGAACCTGGATCCGGCCCTGGTCGAGGCCTGGCTCGCGGAGAACGGGCAGGGCTTCGACCTCGACGCGAAGCAATTGGCCGCCCTGTCGGACGCGGGGGTGGCCGACAGCGTGATCGACGTCATGGTCGCGCTGAGCTACCCGGGTGTATTCGCGATCAGTCCGGCCTCGAGCCAGGGCGCCGTCACGCCGCAGATGCGCCCCTCGGCCGGCAGCGCGGACAGCCTGAACGGCGGCTACGGTGCCGGCTACGTCGGCCAGTGGGGCTACTACTCCCCCTGGGACTGGGACTTCGGCCCGTGGGGCTACTCGCCGTTCGGCTACGCACCGTACGGCTATGCACCGTACGCCCTACTCGCCCTACGGATATAGCCCGTGGGATGGCGGCGTCGGCTGGAACAGCGGGGGCCCGTGGTGGTCGTCGTGAGCGGCCAGGCGCAGCCGCACGGGCGGATTCGAGAAGGGGGTCGGCTACACCCAGAATGGACAGCCGAGCGGCAGCGGCACTCAGGCGCACCCGCGGGACGAGAATCCGTTCCCGGAGCGACGCGAGGCGCCCTCCAGCTCCGGCTCGTCCGCCAGCAGCGGCTCCCCGCCGAGCAGCGGGAGCGCTCCGTCGCCGTCGGCCGGCAGCAGCACCAGTCCAAGCTCCAGTTCGGGCGAGGGTCGCACCGCGAAGCCGCGGCCATAGGCGGCGGTCAGCCTCGCGGGCCGGCTAGTCGGCGCGCAGGGCGACGATCGGGTCGATCCGCATCGCCCGGCGGGCCGGGATGCCGGTCGCCGCGAGGGCGATGAGCAGCATCCCGCCCGCCGCGGCGGCGAAGACCTCGGGATCGCCGGAGCCCACCGAGAAGAGCAGCGACGACACGATGCGCCCCGAGGCCGCCGCCCCGCCGAGCCCGACGACCAGTCCCGCGATCACCAGCACTCCCGCCTGCGACGCGACCACGCGGAGCACGTCGGAGGGCCGGGCGCCCAGGGCGATGCGGACGCCGATCTCCTTGGCGCGTTGCGCCACGGAATAGGCGATCACGCCGTAGAGCCCGATCGCCGCCAGGAGCACCGCGACGGCGGCGAGCAGCGCGAGCAGCTGCGTGGCGGCCTGCTGCCCGCGGAGCGGCGCGCCGATGTACTCCGTGAGCGGCATCGCGTTGAACACCGGCACGCCGGGATCCTCGGCCTTGACCGCCCGCACGATCGTCCGCACCCCTTGATCCACCGGCCCCGACGTGCGCGCCAGGAAGGTGTAGCCGTACTCCGGGCGGTACACCTGTCGCACCGGCACGTAGAAGTACGGCGTGGGAGGCTCGGTGAGACGGTAGTTCTTCACGTCCTTCGCCACGCCGACGATCGTGAACCACTTGCCCCACCCGCGCACCTTGATGCCCAGCGCCGCACCGCCGCGCAGGAAGTGCCGCACGAACGCGTCGTTGACGATCATCACCGGCGCGTGCGCGGAATCGTCGTCCGGCCTGAACTCGCGGCCCTCGAGCAGGGGAATCCCCAGGACGCGGAAGTAGTCCGGCCCCACGGCCGCCCGGAACAGCTTCATGTTCTCGTTGGGCTGGGGCGCGTACCCTTCCACCTGCAGGTCCTCCCACGATCCCTGGCCGACGCTGAGCGGCACGTAGTCGGCGTAGCTCACGCCCGAGACGCTCGGATCGGCCTGGATGCGGTCGGTCACGCGGCCGAGGAAGGCGTCCGCGAACGCCGAATCGTACCCGGTGAGCGTCAGGCTCACCGAGCCCATCGCGACGTGATCGGCGACGAAACCCGGCGCGACGGCGCGGGCGTGGCGGAAGCTGTCGTAGAACAGGCCGGCGCCCACGAGCGCGACCACGGCCAGCGCCACCTCCGCGACCACGAGCGCGCTGCGCAGCCGCGTCGCGTGCAGCGCCGCCGATGGCGCCGCGGCCGCCCTCGCTGAGCGCCTCGCCGAACCGCTCCCGCGAGCCGTGCAGCGCCGGCGCGATGCCCGCGAGCAGCGTCACGCCGCCGGCCAGCGCCGCGGTGAAGGCCAGCACGCCGGCGTCCACCCGCGGGTCGAGCAGCGACGGCGCCGCGAACGAGGGCACCAGCCAGTGGAGCGAGCGCGCGAGCCAGACGGTGCACAGGAGCCCGAGCGCCGAGCCCGCTGCGGCGAGGAGCGACGCCTCGGTGAGCAGCTGTCGGACGAGCCGCCGGCGCGGCGCGCCCAGCGCGAGCCTCAGGCCGAACTCGCGCCGGCGGCCCGTCGCCCGCGCCAGCAGCAGGTTGGCCATGTTCGCGCAGACGATCAGCAGCACGAGTCCGCACGCGGCCATGAGCACCACCAGCGGCGCGCGGAGCGTGTCCTGGATGCCCCAGTGCGATTGCCACAGCGGCAGCAGCGGTGCCGCTCATCCCTGCGCTGCGGCCGCCGTTCGCCTTCGCCATGAACGACGCGACCCGCCCCACCTCGTCGCGCGCGGCGGCCGGCTCGACGCCGGGCGCGAGGCGCGCGAGCACGCGGAACGTGCGCCAGGCGCGGTCGCGCAGCATCGAGCCGCCGGTGGGGAAGATCTGCGCGTTCATCGACGTCGGCACCCAGATCTCGATGTCCTCGCCCGGCATCGAGCCGTGGAACGCCGCCGGCGCGACGCCGATGACGGTGAACGGATACCGGTTGATGTGCACCACGCTGCCGATGACGCCGCTGTCGCCGTGCCAGCGGCTCTGCCACAGGGCGTCCCCGATGACGACCACCGGCGCGGCACCCTCCGCGTCGTCCAGGCCCGGCGGGGAAGAACCGGCCGAGCGCGGGCTGCACGCGGAGCACGTCGAAGAAGTTGGCCGACACCAGCTCACCCCACGCTCGCTCGGTGCCCGCCTCGTCGCCGATCGCGAGCGAGATCGGGTTGGCCGCGGCGAGACCGTCGAACGACGTGAGGTACCGCTGGAAGTCCCGGAAGTCGGGCCACGAGGTCGGCGTCCAGCTCCCCGACGGGGTGGTGGACTCGAGCGCCTGCACGCGGCCCGGATCGCCGGCGCCGGGGAGGGGATCGAGCAGGATCGCGCGGGTCCAGCTGAACACCGTCGTGGTGGCGGCGATGCCGATGGCCAGCGTGAGCAGGATGATCGCGGTCAGCGCCGGGGCGCGGCGCAGTTGGCGGAGCGCGTAGCGGACGTCCATCAGCGCCGACTCGACCGTCGGCCACTGCCAGACCTCACGACCCTCTTCCCGGAGTCGGGTGACGTTGCCGAACGCGCGGCGCGCGGCCGCCGAGGGCGTCGGCGCGCGACATGCCGCCCGCGACCAGATCGTCCACCTTCTGCGTCGAGGTGGGCCTGGATCTCCGCGGCGAGGTCGTCGTCGATGCGGCGGCGGCGGAACAACCGGTCGAGCCAGATCATGCTTTCCCCACGCGAGGACGAGGTTGATGCCTTCGAACATGCGCGCGAAGCTCGAGACCTCGCGCGGGAGATGCTTGGCGCCGGCGGGGGTGAGCCGATAGACGCGTACCCGCCGATTCGTGGACGACACGCCCCACTCGGCCTCGACGAGCCCCGCCTTCAGGAGGCGCTGCAGCGCGGGATAGAGCGAGCCTTCCTCCACCTGGAGCAGGTTCCGCGACACCAGCTGGATGCGTTGCACGAGCGCGTAACCGTGCAGCGGTTCCTGCTGGAGCAGGCGGAGGACCATCATCTCCAGCGCGCCGGGGAAGAGGTCGCGAGGCGTGGCGTCGGTCATGGGGCGGTCCCGTTTGGAGACGGTTCAGGTGGGTGCTGAGTACCCTGATTTGCTACAGGCCTAGAGGAAACTAGTGTCTGACGGTGTCGGTGTCAATCGAGGCGGAACCAGATACCGGGCGCCGGGATGGCGCCCGGGTGCCGAAGCCGCTGCCGGCCAGTATGCGGCTCCGGTGCTCGGCCTCGCCGCGGGGCGCGGAGCGGCTTTGACTCTCCCCTTGCCGCGCCGTACCGTTGACGCCGTGGCAACTCAGCCATCCTCCATCGACGCATTGGTTGAAGCCGGCAGGCAGGCCCTCGCCAGCGGCTCCTGGGAGGAGGCGCGCGCCCGGTTCCAGTCCGCGCTGGCGGTCGCGGAGCTGCCGGAGGCGTTGGAGGGCCTTGGGCTCGCGTGCTGGTGGCTGGACGACGGCGCGCTGACGCTGGACGCGCGCGAGCGGGCCTACCGCATCTACCGCGAGCGGGGCGACGCGCGCGGCGCCGCCCGGATGGCCATCTGGCTGACGTGGGACTATCTCGCGTTCCGCGGTGAGTTCGCCGTGGCGAGCGGGTGGCTGGAGCGCGCGCGCCGGCTGCTGGAGGGGCTGGAGCAGACGCCGGAGTACGGCTGGCTGCTGGCGCGCGAGGGCGAGCTCGACCTCTTCCGCCGTCACGACCCGCGGCGCGCGCAGGACCTCGGCCGGCGTGCCGCCGAGCTGGGGCGGGCGGTGGGCGACGCGGGCGTCGAGATGAACGGGCTCGCGCTCGAGGGGCTCGCCCTGGTCACCGCCGGGGACGTCGCCGCCGGGATGCGCCGGCTCGACGAGGCGACCGCCGCCGCGACGGCGGGCGAGGTGAAGGAGCTGCACGCGGTGGGCGTCGTGTGCTGCTGGCAGATGTTCGCCTGCGAGCGGGTGCGCGACTACGACCGCGCCGCGCAGTGGTGCAACCGGGTCAGGGAATTCGCCAAGCGGTGGCGCAACGTGCCGCTGTCGGGTGTGTGCCGGTCGCAGTACGCCGGCGTGCTGATCTGGCGCGGCAAGTGGGCCGAGGCGGAGGCGGAGCTGACCGAGGCGGCGCGTGATCTGACCAGCACCAAGCCGGCGATGGTGGGTCAGGCGATGGCCCGCCTGGGCGACCTGCGGCTGCGCCAGGGTCGGCTCGAGGAGGCGGCGCAGCTCTTCGACCAGGGCCAGAGCTATCCCGCGGCTCTGCTCGGACGCGCCGCGCTGCTGCTGGAGCGGGGTGATCCGGCGGGCGCCGCCGTCGAGATCGAGCGGCTGCTGCGCCAGACCCACCCGGAGGAGCGCACCAGCCGCGCGGCCGCCGTCGAGCTGTCGGTGCGCGCCGAGGCATCGCTGGGCAACCTCGAGGCGGCCGCCCGGGGGTTGGCGGAGCTCGAAGGGATCGCGGCGGGCGTCGGCACCGATCCGCTGTGGGCCTCCGCGCGCGCGGCGCACGGCATCGTGGAGGCCGCGCGCGGCGATCACCGGGAGGCGAGCCGGCGCTTCGAGGAGGCCGCGGACCTCTACCAGCGGAGCGGAGCGCCCTTCGAGGTCGCCCGCACGCGGCTCGAGCTGGCGGCCGAGTTGGTGCATCTCGGGCAGCGCGAGCGCGCCCGCCAGGAGGCCACGGAGGCGGCGCGGGCGCTGCACGAGCTGGGTGCCGCGCGCGCGGCGGAGCAGGGCGAGACCCTGCTCCGCGAGCTGGAGGAGCCTCGAGGGGCCCGCGAGACGAAGGAAGGCCTCACCGGTCGCCAGCTCGAAATCCTCCGGCTGGTGGCTCAGGGCTCGAGCAACGCCGAGATCGCCAGGCGGCTGGTGTTGAGCGAGCACACCGTCAAGCGCCACGTGGCCAACATCCTGACCCGCCTGGGGCTCAAGACCCGCGCGGCGGCCGCGGCGCATGCGGCGAAACTCGGACTGCTGTGACGGGTTCGCCCCGGACGTAGCCGGGCGGGCGCGAGTCCTGGGCTCGCCCTCGCATCCTCACCCCTAGCCCTCGCTTTTCGTGGCCCTTTCGAGCCATGCCGCACTGGTGGCCCGTCCGGGCGAAGCGCGTTGCGCCCGCCCGTTGTACCGTAGCCTCCGACACCAACCAGTTCACTCACTTCATCCGGCCGCGAGCGCGATCGCGGCCATCATCGGAGGTTGCGTATGCGAGGCAGCATGTTGATCACCGTGGTTGCGGCGCTGGCGGCCGTGACGACCGCCGCGAAGTTCGGGCAGGCCGTGAGCGGCTCGGGCCCGGCTCCGGCCGTGAAGTGGGGCCCCGCGCCGCCGTTCTTCCCCGCCGGCGCACGGTTCGCTGTGATGCAGGGCGATCCGTCGCAGAGCGGGGTGTACACGGTCCGGCTCGAGTTCCCGGCCGGCTACGTGATCAAGCCGCACTTCCATCCCACGGACGAGAACGTGACGGTGCTCTCGGGCAGGTTCCTGGTGGGGATGGGTGACAGCGTGGACGCGGCGAAGGGCATGGTCCTCGGCTCGGCCGGATTCATCACCGCGCCGGCGCAGGCGCACCACTTCGCGGTGGCCCAGCGCAAGACCGTGATCCAGGTGCACGGCGAGGGACCGTTCGCGATAACGTACGTGAACGCGGCGGACGACCCGCGGGGGACGACCGCGACGCGGTAACCGCCGGGCGACCGGCGGAGTCGTAGACGCGATGGCGGGCCACGGGTTGCCGCGAATCAGGTTGGGCGGCCCGTGGCCCGTCTGTGCATCCTCGGCAGGTGCCACCTTGCGGGCCTCCCCTCGCCGAGCCGACCTTATGGGCATGGCAGCGCCGATCTACTACACGGCCGAACGCGTGCGAGCGCTCCCCGACGACGGCAATCGGTACGAGACCGTCCACGGGGAGCTGCTGGTGACGCCGGCGCCCCGGGCGTGGCACCAAGAGGTCCATGCGCGGCTCTTCACGGCGCTGCGCGCCTACCTCGAGGCGAACCCGGTCGGCCTCGCGCTGGCGTCGCCGGCGGACATTTCCTGGGGCCCCGACATCCTCGTCCAGCCGGACCTCTTCGTGGTGGCGCTGGATGAGGCACGCACCCTGGACTGGGCACGCATGCGAACGCTGCTGCTCGCGGTCGAGGTGCTGAGCCCGTCCACCGCGCGCTACGACCGGTTCACCAAACGGCGGCTGTACCAGGAGGTCGGCGTAGCCGTCTACTGGGTGGTTGATCCCGACGCGCGAGCGGTCGAGGCCTGGACGCCGGAGGCGGCCTTCCCGGTCCCCGTCCGCGACCTTCTCTCGTGGACACCGCCCGGCGCGTCCGCTCCGTTCACCCTACCGTTGGCG
Source organism: uncultured Gemmatimonadales bacterium (assembly GCA_963729955.1). Classification (GTDB taxonomy): domain Bacteria; phylum Gemmatimonadota; class Gemmatimonadetes; order Gemmatimonadales; family JACORV01; genus Fen-1245. The sequence goes on along the minus strand of CAVSQA010000009.1, from coordinate 49,031 downwards.
CGTCTCTTCAGGCCGCTCTAGCCTGGCCGTTCCGGAGGGAGGTCGAGGGGGCTCGCGAGGGCCCCCTCACGCGTTACTTTGGGTGCATGACCGCAGGCGTCAGCGCGGAGTTCCTGGCACTCCAGCAGATTCTCGCCGGCCGCTACTCGATCGAGCGCGAGCTGGGGCGCGGCGGCATGGGCATCGTGCTCCTGGCGCGCGACGTGGCGCTGGACCGCCTGGTCGCGATCAAGCTCCTGCCGCGCCACCTCGCCGCGAGCGTCGAGTCGCGCGACCGCTTCCTCAGGGAGGCGCGCACGGCGGCGGGGCTCTCCCATCCCAACATCGTCCCCATCCACGCGGTCGAGCAGGCCGGCGACCTGGTGTTCTTCGTGATGGGCTTCGTGGACGGCGAGACGCTGCGGGAGCGCGTGGAGCGCTCCGGGCCGCTCGCACCGCGGCTCGCGCTGAAGGTGATGCAGGAGGTGGCGTGGGCCCTGGGCTACGCGCATCAGCGCGGGGTGATCCACCGCGACATCAAGCCCGACAACATCATGATCGAGCGCGCCACCGACCGGGCGCTCGTCACCGACTTCGGCATCGCCGTGCGGGGGCGCGCCGGCGAGGGCGGAGTGGGCGAGGTCGTTGGCACCGCGCGGTACATGAGCCCGGAGCAGGCCTTGGGCGAGACCGTGGATGCACGGAGCGACCTCTACTCGCTCGCGGCGACCATGTTCTTTGCCCTGACCGGCCGGCCGCCGTTCGAGGGCGCCAACCTGCCGGCGATCATCACCAAGCAGGTCTCGGTGCCCGCGCCGCGGGTGATGACGCTCCGGCCCGAAGTTCCGGCGCGGCTCGCCGACCTGATCGACAAGTGCCTCCAGAAGGACCCGGCCGGCGCGTGTCCAGACCGGCGACGAGGTCGCGCGGATCGCGGGCGAGGCGCGGGGCAGGGACCTCCGGGCGCCGCCGCTGCGTGCGCTCGTTCCTGAGGAACGCGCAGGTCACGACGATGGTGCTCCTGGCCATGTTCCTCAGCGGCTCCGGCGGAAGGACCGCGAGCGGCGGCGTCTGCATCTCGCTTCAGGGCACGGGCCTCATCGGGTTCATCCTGATCGTGCAGCTGGTGACCGTGGCCCGCCGGCTGCTGCGGGAGGGGTACACCTTCGCCGACATCCGGACCGCGATGCTGGCCGAGGCGCAGGTCCAGCGCGAGGAAGCGGACGAAATGCGGTCGGGCCGGTGGATCCGGCGCCTGAACAACGTGTGGCACCGGCTGTGGGCGGGTCGGATGGGCCGCTGGTTCTTTCGGGCCGCGGGCATCGGGCATCAAGGCCTCCGAGCGGCGCGCGATCGCCTCGGCCGACGCGACGGAGCTGGTGCTCGGCCGCTCGGTGCTGGCGGTGTTCAGCGCGCTGCCCGAGGCCGAGCGGAAGCAGGTGCCGGACGTGCCGGAGGTGGTCGAGCGGCTGGAGAAGGAGGCGGAGGCCCTGCGGGCCGCCGGCCAGACGGGCGAGCACCTGGCCGAGACCGTGGCGGCGCTGGAGAACCTGCGCCTGGCGCTCCTCAAGCTGCGCGCGGGCACGGGCACGGTGGGCGACCTCACGCTGTGGCTCGAGCGCGCGAAGGAAATCGGCGAGTACGTGGACCGCCGGGTCGAGGCGGAGGGCGAGGTCAAGGAGCTGCTGGACGGGTAGCCAAGCCCAACGGTTGCGACGTCACCTTTCCGACTGCCGCCCGCCGGATCGTCGAGAGTCGGTCGGGCGCGCGTGATCTCGTAGGAGGCGGATCGATGCCACGGACTCGCAGGTTGCTCGCGCTGGCCGCCCTCACCGTGGCCGCGGCCGGCTGCGCGACGCTCCGCCAGATCACGGCGCTGCGCCGGGTGGACTTCTCCCTCGCGGGCGTCGAGGACGGCCGGCTCGCTGGCGTGGAGCTGCGCCGCATCGCCTCCTATAACGACCTCAGCGCCCTGGAGATCGGGCGGATCGCGCTGGCGGTGACCCGCCGGGACGTGCCGCTCGAGTTCAGGGTCATCGTCCGGGCGGACAATCCCGCCGACAACCACACGGCCGCCACGATGGTCAAGCTCGCCTGGACGCTCCTGCTCGACGACCGCGAGACGATCAACGGCGTGCTCGACACGGTGGTGACGATGCCGCCCGGCCAGACCGCTTACGTTCCGATCCCGATGCGGATCAACCTGCGCCAGTTCTTCGACGGGCCCGCGCGGAGCCTGGTCGACCTCGCCGCCTCGGTGGCCGGCCTCAGCTCGCATCCCACCAAGATCGCGATTCGCGCCGTGCCGACCATCAATACACCGCTCGGCCCGATCACCTACCCCAACCCGATCACGATCGTGAGCCGCACGGTGGGAGGATCGCCCTGAGCGATGGCGGCGTGCCCCGGCGACCCGCCTCCACGGTGGGTCCGTTCCGGGCGGGAGGACACGCGCATCCGGATCCCGATCTAGATCCCGATCTGGAAATCCCGCTGATCTGAGGGTCGAGCGTTTGGCCGGCGGCCCCCGCCTGGTGCCGGCTCGCGGGCGGGGGCCCTCGCTGCGGACGCTACACGTCCAGGTTCCGCACGAACTTGGCGTTCTCCTCGATGAACTTGCGGCGCGGCTCGACCTCGTCACCCATCAGCACCTCGAAGATCTGGCTCGCCTCGAAGGCGTCTTCCATCTCGACCTTGAGGATCGTCCGCGTCGCCGGATCCATCGTGGTCTTCCACAGCTGGTCGGGGTTCATCTCGCCCAGGCCCTTGTAGCGCTGGATCACGATGTTGCGGTGCCGGCCCGGCCGCGGCTCGCCGCCCTGCTCCTCGCCCTCGGTCTCCGCCTCGGCGCCCGCCGACACCGTCGCCGCCCCGGAGCCGTTCGACAACCGCTTGATGTGCTCCTCGCGCTCCGCCTCGTCGAACGCGTAGTACTCCTCCTTCCCGCGCGCCACCCGGAACAGCGGCGGCTGCGCGATGTAGATGTACCCCGCGTCGATCAGCTGCTTCATCTCCTTGTAGAAGAACGTCAGCAGCAGCGTCCGGATGTGCGCCCCGTCCACGTCCGCGTCGGTCATGATGATGATCTTGTGGTAGCGCGCCTCGTCGAGCGTGAAGTCTTCCGACACGCCGGTGCCGATCGCCGTGATGATCGTGCGGATCTCCTCGTTGGAGAGGATCTTGTCGATCCGCGCCTTCTGCACGTTGAGGATCTTGCCCCGGAGCGGCAGGATCGCCTGGAAGGAGCGGTCCCGCCCCTGCTTGGCCGACCCGCCCGCGCTGTCGCCCTCGACCAGGTAGATCTCGCACAGCGCGGGATCCGTGAGCGAGCAGTCGGCCAGCTTGCCCGGCAGGATGCCGCCTTCGAGGCCGCTCTTCTTCCGCACCAGGTCGCGCGCCTTGCGCGCCGCCTCGCGCGCCAGCGCGGCCGAGGCCGCCTTCTCGACGATGGCGCGCGCCACCGGCGGGTGCTCGTCGAGGAAGTTGCCCAGGAGGTCGTTGACGACGCTCTTGACGATCCCCTCGACCTCGCTGTTGCCCAGCTTGGTCTTGGTCTGGCCCTCGAACTGCGGCTCCTTCACCTTGACCGAGAGCACCGCCGTCAGCCCCTCGCGCACGTCGTCGCCCGAGAGGGTGAAGTCGGCCTTCTTGAGCGCGCCGCTCTTCTTGGCGTACTCGTTGATGGTCCGGGTGAGCGCGCTCTTGAAGCCGGTGAGGTGCGTCCCGCCCTCGTGGGTGTTGATGTTGTTCACGAAGGTGAGCGTGTTCTCGGTGTAGCCGTCGTCGTACTGGAGCGCGAGCTGAACGTCCACGTCCTCGCGCACGGTCTCGATCGCGATGGGCTTGGGGTGCAGCGGCTTCTTGGTCTGGTTCAGCCACTGTACGAACTCGATCAGCCCGCCCTTGTAGAAGAAGGTCTCCTCGCGCTGCTGGCCCTCCCGCTCGTCCTGGAAGGTGATGGTGAGGCCCTTGTTGAGGAACGCCAGCTCCCGGAGCCGGCTGGCGAGGATGTTGTAGTCGAACCGGGTCTCGGTGAAGATGGTGGCATCGGGCTTGAAGCGGACGATCGTGCCCGTGCCCTTCGCCTTGCTCGCGATCGTTGAGCTTCTTCGACCGTCTCGCCGCGCGCGAACGCCATCTGGTGGCGCTGGCCGTTGCGGTCGACGGAGACCTCGAGCCGCTCGCTCAGCGCGTTCACCACCGAGAGGCCCACGCCGTGCAGGCCGCCCGAGACCTTGTAGGTGTTGCGGTCGAACTTGCCGCCCGCGTGCAGCACCGTGAGCGCCAGCTCGACGCCGGGGATCTTCTCGGTGGGGTGCATGTCCACCGGGATGCCGCGCCCGTTGTCCTTGACCGTGACGCTGTCGTCGGGTGGATGATGACCTCGATGCGGTCGCAGAAGCCGGCGAGCGCCTCGTCCACCGAGTTGTCCACGATCTCGTAGACCAGGTGGTGCAGCCCGCGCGAGCTGGTCGAGCCGATGTACATCGCGGGGCGGCGGCGGACGGCCTCGAGGCCCTTGAGGACCTGGATCTGCTCCGCGTCGTAGGCCTTGGCTGCTTGGTCCTTGGTCATAGCACCTGAAAAGACGGGGTTAGGGGTTAGGGGTTGGGGGGTTGCTCCGACCCCACCGCTCTCCTCGCCTCTACCTCAGCGCACGATCCTGAGCGACGCCACGGTCCTGAGCGGCGACGCGAGCCTGAGCTGCACCGGTGCCGCCTCGAGGTTCACGAAGCGCGGCGCCTCGAGCGCGACCACGGGGCCCCCGGGCTCGGTGCGCGCCAGCCACTGCCGCCGCAGCCTGAGGAAGCGCCGCAGCAACCTGGCGCGGTCGGCGCCCAGCCGCTCCGGCAGCACCCGCCACGCGCCGGCGAACAGTGCCGCCTCGACCGGAGCCGCGGCCCCGTGCCGCCCACGGAACCACTCCAGCAGCAGGTCGTGGTCGTGGATCTCGCCGAGGCAATCCTGCAGCAGCCGGGTGAGCCGCCGCTCCTCGTCGAACGCGATCCCGCAGACCTCGGCGTGGAAGTCCAGCACGTAGCGCAGCCGCTTCACCGCCATGCGCAGCGCGTGCAGGTCGGCCGCTTCCGGCGTGCGCTCCACCATCCCGCGGTGCGCCGAAGCCCGGCGCGCCTGGCGGTGGATCACGTCGGTCAGGTAGCGCGCCGCCATCGCCTCCCCATCGCCCCGCCCGACGAAGCGCGGATGCCGCGCGAAGCCACGTAACGCGTCCTTGAGCTTGGCGTAGCGGCCGCGCGCCAGGCTCGCCGCGAGCTTCTTCTGCGCGCGCCAGCGCCGCTCCTTCAAGGCGGCCAGCAGGTCCTCGAGCCGGGCCGCCTCGCCGCCGTCCAGGTGCGCGAGGTGGCGGTCCTCGAGCAGCGCCGTCATGACGTCGAGGTCGCGCACCCGTCCCAGCGTGCGCGACAGCCAGCGCAGCCGCGACCGGCCGGCGCGCCGCGGGGGCCTCACGACGGTGGAGAAGAGCGCCAGCGCCGCCCTGAGGCGCCGGGCTTCGACCCGCATCTGGTGCACGGCCTCGGCGTCCTCGCCGCGCCGCGCCGCCTTCTCGTGGCTCAGCAGCTCGCGCACCTGCCGGGCCACGATCCGGCTCGCGGCTTGCCGCGCGGTGAGTGCCCGTCCCGCCGTCAGGGGCGGGCTCACCGCCTGCTTCTCCCGCGGCCGCCGTAGCGGGACACCGGCTCCCGGCTCTCGCCCCCAAGCAGCCAGCGAATGCGCTTGATCCGTCCGGCCGAGCGGTCGGCGTTGAGCAGCGAGAGCACCTCGGGCGTCATCGAGCGAGAGCTCCTGCCGCCACGCGCTCGACTTCACCCGCACGAACAACGTGCCGTCGGCCGCGACCGCTTCGGGCACGGCGGCGCCCGCGATGCGCTCGCCCACCAGATCGGCCCACGCCGCCACCACGGCCGCCTGGCCGACGCGGTCGGCCAACCCCGCCGACTTCAGCACGCCGGTCAGGATGTCGGCCACCTTGGTGGGCTTGGACTTGCGCGGTTGCGTCACCGATCCCGGTCCCTCACGCCGCCTCGATTCTCCCCTCCCGGATCCGCCACCGGGGAAGGGTCTCGACCGCCTCCGGCATCTCGCCCTCCCGCGGCACCGTCGCGAACACCTGGCTGCCTCGCGCTGCCAGCCCTTCGACCAGCCGGCCCAGGCACGCGCTGCGCTCCGCGTCCAACTCCGCGAAGGCGTCGTCGAGGCAGATGACCGGCAGTCCGTCGCGCTCCGCCAGCGTCTCCGCCTCGATCAGGCGGAGCGCCAGCGCCGCCGTTCGCCATTGGCCCGCCGACCCATACACCCCCAGCTCGCGCTCGCCCAAGAGCAGCCGCAGGTCGTCGCGGTGCGGCCCCACCGACGTGGTCCCCCGCACCAGGTCGCGCTGGCGCGAGCACTCCAGCGCGGTCGCCAGCTCGGCCTCGCTTCCCGTCGCGCGCGAAGCGTAGCACAGGCCGGCTTCGAGCGTCTCGCCGATCGCGGCGCAGTGCTCGCGGTATCGCGCGGCCCAGCGTTCCACCCAGCCGCGCCGCGCCGCCGCCACCCTGGCCCCGGACCGCGCGAGCAGCGCCTCCCAGTCGGCCACGTCGTCGGGCGTCGCCCGGCAGCGGTGCCGCAGCGCCCGCCGATACTCCCCCAGCGCCTCCACGTACCCCGGCACCGCGAGCGAGAGCAGCACGTCCATGAAACCCCGCCGCACCCTCGCCCCACCGGTGGCCAGCTGCACGTCGGACGGGCTCAGGACCACCCCGCGCACCGCCCCGATCGCGTCCGCGAGTCGCCCGGCCGGCAGCCCATTGCGGACCACGCGCTTCTCGCCGGTCCGCGCGTCGTAACCGGCGGCGACGACGCGCCGCTCACCACCCTCGTCCCGCGACCGCTCGGCGTCTCGGCGTCCCGCCACTGCCCCGCCCGTCTCGCTCCCGCCATCCGTCGCGACCTCGACGCGGAAGCCGTCCTCGCCGAAGCGCACCAGCTCGCGATCGCGCGCGCCCCTGAACGACCGGAAGACCTCCAGATAGAGCAGCGCCTCGAGCAGGCTCGTCTTGCCGTGCCCGTTCGGCCCGACCAGCACCACCCCCGCGCCCGGCAGATCCAGATCGGCGTCCGCGAGATTGCGGAACGCCCGGACCTGGAGCCGCGCGACCCGCGTTATCTCAGCCTCACGGTGATGCTGTCCGTGACGGTGTCGCGACCCAGCGCGTTGCCCGCCGACACCCGGAAGCTGAACGGCTTGTGATGCAGCTGGCCCAGCGCCACCGTGTAGACCGCATCGAAGGCCGTGTCGTAGACCGCGGCCGGCGGGAACGCGATCGGCGCCCCGGAAATCTCCAGCGTGACCGTGTCGATCAGCGCCGGGTCGCGCGCGATCACCTCGATGTCGAGCAGGCCGATCGAATCCGCCGTCGTATCGCGGCCGGGGAACGTGGTGATGGTCGGTGCCGCCTGGCTCGGCCCCTTGGGCGGCGGGCCCGTCGGTGTCCGGGCTTCGCGGCACCCCCATCCCATCCAGCCCAGCGCCAGAACCAGGGGCCAGGATCGGAGCGCCGAAAGGCCCGCGCTTCGACCCTCGCAGCGGACCCCGAAAGGTGCCTTTCTCTGGGGCCGGATCACGCTGTGGAAGATAGCGACAAACCCCAGGTAAATCAAGGGGTTAACCCATCTCCAGAGGAGCTACTGCGAGGTCAGGACGACGCTGTCCGTGGCTGCAAATCCGACCAGGTTCCACAGCTTTGCGACGAGCGTGATCTGGGTGCCCGCCGGGACGCCCGTCGGCACGCTCCACTGCACGTCCGTGGTGGCCTCGGTGGTGTCCGGGAAGAGGTAGAGCGAATCGCCGTTCAGCTGCGCCAGGGTGCTCCGCAGCGTGACGTGCAGGCTGTCGAAGCCCTGAAAATCGTAGCAGAAGATGGACGCGGGAATCGAACCGGGGCTCCGCGCCACGAAGCCGATCGGCAGCGTGATCCGCACGGTCGGGGGCGCGACGCGCGCGCGCGGATCGGTGCACGCCAGGAGACTCGCGCAGGCGCCGAGCCACGGGGCCGCACGCAGCCAGGCGCTCACCGGGCCCAAGCTACCTCCCCTCGAACTTCGCCGGCCGCTTCTCGAGGAACGCCGTGAGCCCTTCCTTCATGTCGTGCGTCGCGGCCACGAGTCCGAAGGCGTCGGCCTCGAGCGCGAGCCCCTCGTCGAGGGTCATGTCGAATCCGCGATCCACCGCCTCCATGGTGAGCTTCAACGCGAGCGGCCCGTTGGCGAGGATGGTGCGCATCAGCGCCTCGGCCTCCGCCGCGAGCTGGTCGGCGGGCACGACCTTGCCCACCAGGCCGATGCGGAGCGCCTCCTGGGCGCTGATCTGCTCGCCGGTGAGCAGGAGGTGAAGCGCGTTCCCCTTGCCGACGATTCTCGGCAGGCGCTGGGTCCCGCCGTAACCGGCCGTGATGCCGAGCTTGACCTCGGGCTGGCCGAACCTGGCGTTCTCGCTGGCGATGCGGATGTGGCACGCCATGGCCAGCTCGCAGCCGCCGCCCAGGCAGTAGCCGTTGACGGCGGCCAGCACCGGCTTCCCCATCGCCTCGAAGGCGCGCAGCATCGCCTGGCCGGAGAGCGAGCGCTCGCGCCCCTCGAGCACGCCCTGCTTGGCGAGGTCGGCGATGTCGGCGCCGGCGATGAACGCCTTCGGCCCCGCGCCCGTGAGGATGACGCCGCGCACCTCGGGGTCGCCCCCAAGAAGCTGCGCCGCCTGGTGGAGCTGCTTCACGACCTGGTCGTTCAGGGCGTTGAGCTTGTCGGGACGGTTCACCGTCAGCGTGGCGACGCCGTCCTTCACCGCGAGAAGGAGGTGTTCGAAGTTCATAGCGAAAAAGCTAGTGGGGGCATAGGTTGCCCGCTATGAGTCTGCATCCACTGGGCTGGACCGCGGACCGCCGCCTCACCATCCTCGATCAGACGCTCCTGCCGGGCGAGGAGCGCTGGGTCGAGCTGGACACGGTCGAGGGGGTGGTGGAGGCGATCGCATCGCTGCGCGTGCGCGGCGCCCCGGCCATCGGCATCGCCGCGGCGATGGGGCTGGCCGCGGCCCTGCGCGGCGCCGCGTTCGCGGCGCGCGGCGCGTTCCTCAAGCGGGTGGAGCAGGGCGCGGCGGCCATCCGCGCGGCTCGGCCGACGGCGGTGAGCCTCGGCCGGGCGATGGACCGGATGATGCAACGCGCCGCCCTGGCCCCGGGCGACGGACGGGCCGTGCTGGCCGCGCTCGAGGCGGAGGCGCAGGCCATCTGGGACGAGGACCGCGACGCCTGCCAGCGGATGGCCGAGCACGGCCAGGCTGTGCTGGCCGTGCGGACGCGCGGCCGCGCCGGGGCGCAAGTCAACGTCCTCACCCACTGCAATACGGGCTTCCTCGCGACCGGCGGCGTCGGTACGGCCCTCGGCGTCGTGTACCTCGCGGCCGAGCGCGGCGCGCGGGTCCACGTCTGGGTGGACGAGACCCGGCCGCTCCTGCAGGGGAGCCGGCTCACGGCCTGGGAGCTGGCCAAGGCCGGGATTCCGCACACCGTCATCGCCGACGGCGCCGCCGCGAGCCTGATGGCGGCCGGCAAGGTGGACGTGGTCCTGGTGGGTGCGGACCGCATCGCCCGCAACGGCGACACCGCCAACAAGGTCGGCACGTTCTCGCTCGCGGTCGTGGCGCGGCATCACGGGGTGCCGTTCTACGTCGTCGCGCCCTTCTCGACCATCGATCTGTCGTTCGCCCGGGGGAGCATGATTCCGATCGAGCAGCGCGCCGAGGCCGAGGTGACGTGGCCGCTGGGCCGGCAGGCGGCGCCCGACGCGAGCCCGGCCTATAACCCGGCCTTCGACGTCACGACCGCGGAGCTGATCAGCGGCTGGGTGACCGAGCGGGGGGTCCTCAAGCCGCCGTTCTAGTCAAGAGTTGCAGGGTTGCAGCGTTGCAGACTGGGAGTCCTCATGCGCGCCGTTCGCTATCACGGTCCCCGGCAGCCGCTCCGCCTCGAGAGCGTTCCCAAGCCCTCGCCCAAGCCGGGCGAGGTGCTGGTGAAGGTCTCCGCCGCGGGCATCTGTCACACCGAGCTGCACTTTCTGAGCGGCCTGCTCAACCTCGGCGTGCAGCCGCTCACCCTGGGGCACGAAGTGGTGGGCGTGGTGGAGGACGTGGGTGCCGGCGTCGAGAGCCCGGCGCCGGGCGATCGCGTGATCCTCTACTACTACGTGGGCTGCGGCCGCTGCGCGCACTGCCTGGTGGGCGACGAGAACCTGTGCGACGCCCTGCGCGCCGAGTACGGCTTCGTCTCCGACGGCGGCTTCGCCGAGTACGCGGCGGTGCCGGCGCGGAACGCGGTGCGTCTCCCGGCGGAGGTGACGGACGAGGCGGCGGCGCCGATCGGCTGCGGCGTGACCACCGCGGTCCACGCGGCCGGCCTGGCGCGGCTCGCCGCCGGCGACGTGGTGCTGGTCTACGGCGTGGGAGCGGTGAGCTTCGGCCTCATCCAGCTCGCGAAACTGTCGGGCGCCGAGGTGATCGCGGTCTCGCGCACGCCCGCCAAGCTCGAGAAGGCGAAGGCGTTGGGCGCGTCCCACGTGCTGAACGGCAACGACGGGAAAGTGGCTGAGCGGGTGCGGGAGATCACGCACGGGCACGGCGCCGACGTGGTCTTCGAGCTGGTGGCGACCAAGGAGACGATGGCCGCCTCGACGGCGGCCATCGCCAAGCGCGGGCGGCTGGTCTTCATCGGCTATTCGGAAGACAGCTACACGGTGCACCCGATCCAGCTCGTGATCACCGAGGCGAGCGTCACCGGGTCGGTGGGGAACACGCTGGGCGAGCTGGTGCGCGCGGTGGACCTGGTGGCGCGCGGCAAGATCCAGACGGTGGTGGACCGCACGCTGGATCTGGGCGAGTTCCAGAAGGGCATCGAGGCGTTGCAGAAGGGGCAGCTGGTGGGCCGCGCAGTATTGAAGCCGTGACGAACAGGTGGTGGGTGGTGGGTGGTAGGTGGTGGGCACGCGCCTCTACAACCCACAACCTACCACCCACCAACTTCTCTTAGTTTCCTCTCAGCCGCGCCTCGAGTTCCCGGAACCGCGGCTCCGTGCGCAGCGGGTCGAAGACCTCGTAGCCCAGGTAGAATCGCGTCGCCGCGTCGCGTGGACACCGCTCGAGAACCGTCAACGCGGCGTCGCGCTCGCCGAGTGCCACGAGGGTCGCCGCCGCCCACGCCGACGACTCTCCCAGCACGCTCCCCGGCGCGGTGGTGACGATGCGGGCGTGCCGCCTCGCGTCGGCCGTGTCGTGCGCGATCGCCTCGACCCATGCCAGCGATGCGATCGCCAGCAGGCTGTCGCCGCGGCTGGCGCGGACGGCCTCGCGCGCGTCGCGCAGGCCGCCGGCGGTATCGCCCAGGAGGGCCCGGACCGCCGAGCGCCGGCTGAGGGCGAGACGGAAACCCGGGGAAACGGTCGTCGCGCTGTCGAGCCACAGCTTCGCCTCGGCGTACCGGCGCTCGTGCAGGGCGGCGTAGGCGAGCCACGACAGCGTGATCGCGCGTTCCGGCTCGAGCGCCAGGGCCTGGTGGAGCGCTGCCGCGGCGCCCGAGTCGTCGCCCTGGAGCAGGAGCGCGATGCCCAGGAAGTGGTATGGATCGGCGCGCCGCGGGTCGAGCGCGATGGCCCGGCGGTAGGCGGGCACGACCCCCTCCAGCGTCAGCGGGTGGCTCTCGAACAGCGTGGCCCCGGCGGCGGCCCAGGCCACCGCGGACGTGGAGTCGAGGGCGAGCGCGTGACGGGTGGCGATCTCCGCCCGTGCGAGCAGGCTTTCCTGCGGCAGTCCTTCGAAGTGCCAGGACCAATCGTGCGCGAGGGCGTAGGCGTTGCCGAGGCCGCCGTACGCGTCCACGTACGTGGAGTCGAGCCGGATGGCCTCCTGATACTCGGCCACCGCGCGCAGCGCGTCCTCCTGGGTGCGGCGCGCGATCAGGAAGTTGCCGCGCAGCACGTGCTCCCAGGCGTCGCGGATCGCGGGTCGGCCGGGCCGCGAGCGAGGTCCGCTCGGCCGGCGCGAGGATGCCGGCGACCGCCTCGGCGACCGCCTGCGCCACGGAGGGCGGGAGATCCAGGAGGCCGGTGCTCGACTGGTCGTAGGTCTGGCCCCAGGCGGTCAGCTCGTTCTGGGTGTTCACCAGCCGGATCGAGACGCGGTACCCGCCGGGTGTCCGCCGCAGCCCGCCGTCCAGCAGGTAGCGCACGCCGAGCGCGCGGCCGATGCCGCGCAGGTTGCCGGCGTTCTCGCGCTGAGCGCGCCGCACCGAGCTGGGGACCTTCACTTCGACGCGCGGCGCGAGCCGGCCCAGGCTGGTGGCGATGTCTTCGGTGAGCCCATCGGCGAGGTAGAGGTCCGCGGTGTCGCGCGTCGCGAAGTACAGCACCGCGACGCTGTTGCTCGGCGGCGCCGCGAGGCGCGCTGGCCGCGTCGCGCACGGCGGCGGCGTGCCGTCGGGGCACTGGCCAAGAGCACGCACCGGCCCACAGACGCACAGAGGCACGGCAACAGCCAGCGCGCGGCTCCACGCCGAGCGTCCGTGCGTCCGTGCCTCCGTGGATCGCATCATTGCACCCCTTCGACGATCACGATCTTCGATCTGGCAGCCTGGTGCCTGATTTCCCGCAGCGGGCGATAGTCGGACGACTGGATCCAGGCCCTGGCTTGGGCGGCGCTGTCGAACCTGATGATTGTCAGCCGCGTCGGTGCCCAGCCACCTTCCAGCACCTCGACCGTTCCACCTCGCACCACGTAGGTGCCACCGTGCGCCGCGACGATCGCGGGGCCGGCTTTCACATACTCCGCGAATGCGATCGGATCCGTGACCTCCACATCGGCGACGACGTATGCGGGCATGGCGGGTGCTCCTCTACGAGTGGCGGTGGCCGACCCTCATCGGTCCGCCCCCGGCGGACGGATCTGCGCGTCGAGGGCGCGGAAGCGCGGATCATCCCGAATCGGGTCGAAGCCCGGCTCGCGCATGATGAACCAGAGGTTGATGCCGCGCGGTCGCACGCTCTCGAGCACAACGAGCGCGCGGTCCCGGTCGCCCATGCGCAGCCAGGCGAGCGAGATCCACTGGCCGGCGGTGTAGTCCGGGTGGGCCGGGTCCGGGAGCTGGGCGATCACACGATCCATCCGCGCCCTCGCGCCCGCCGTGTCGCCGTCCATCGTCTCGAGCGTGGCGACCAGCGGCTCGCTCGAGAGGATGTAGTCCGCGGGGCGGGTGCGCACGGCGGCGGCGACGTCGGCGCGGGCGCCGGCCACGTCGCCCAGCGTGAGCCGCATGTCCGCCCGATCGACGTACGCGTAGTACGCCTGCGGATCCGCGGCCACGGCGCTGTCGAGGTAGCCGCGACGCCTCGTCCATCCGGTGCTCCAGGTACCGCATAACCCCGAAGTTGTCCAAGCTGATCGCACGCTGGCGGATCGAGCGTCAGGGCGCGCCGGTACTCCTCGGCGGCGGCGCTGTCGCGGCCCATGGACATCAGAATGCTGGCGTACTGGTGGTGCGCCTCGGCGTTCCTGGAATCGAGCGCGATCGCCCGCTCGAACGCCGGCAGCGACCCCTCGAAGGTGGTGGGGTGGAGGTACACGTCCATGTAGGCCCGCGCCATCCAGCCGTCGGTGGACTGGGAATCGAGCTGGAGCGCCCGGTCGGCGGCGGCCGATCCCAGGACCAGCAGGCTGTCCTCCGTGAGGCCGGGGTACGGCCAGCCCCAGTCGATGAACAAGGCGTACGCCAGGCCGATGCGCCCGTACGCCAAGGCGAAGGTCGGGTCGAGGGCCGCCGCGGCCTGGTATTCGGCCAACGCTCGGCGGCCCGCCGCCGGCGTGCGCTGCGCGATGGAGAAGTTGCCGCGCAGCAGATGGTCGTAGGCCTCGGGGTTGTGCGTCGGACGCGCGGCCAGGGTGGCCTGCTCGCCGGGCAGCAGCCGGCCGGCGATGGCCGTCGCGACGCTGCGGGCGATGGTCTCTTCGATGCCCAGCAGGTCGGCGTCGGTCTGATCGTACGCGTCGGCCCACAGCTGCACGCCGTCCCGCGCGCGCAGCAGCTCGACGTTGACGCGGATCCGGTGGCCGGCGCGCCGCACGCTGCCGCTCACGAGCTGGGCGACCCGCAGGATCCGTCCCAGCGCGGCCGGCTCGACCTCCGCGCCGCTCCGGTAGCGGCGCATGGTCGTGTTGGAGGTCACGGCGAGCCGGCCGATCTGGCCGAGCTTGGTGGTGATCTCCTCGGTCAGCCCGTCGGCGAGGTAGGCGTCGCTGGTGTCGCGCGACTCGTTGTCGAGGTACATCACCGCGACGCTGTTAGGCGCGGGCGGCGCGGGGAGACGCGGCGACCGCGCGGCGCACGGCGGCGGCGTGCCGTCGGGACACTGGGCCGCCGCCGGAGGGACCGATGCCAGGAGCCCCAGGACACCGCAGAGCCGGGCGACGGGGAGGCCGCGCCCTCGGTGCTCCGCCGGGATCGGGACTCGGGCCGAACCGTGCGCCATCAGAACCGCAGCTGCCGGTCGAGCGCGGCGTAGCGCGGATCGGCCCTGCAGCGGCGCCAGCTCAGGATCCTGGCGCACCCAGACCACCATGGCGGTCCGCTCCTCGAACGCGCGGCGCAGCCACTCGATGCCGCGATCGACGTCGCCCAGCGCCGCATAGGCCCGCGCCAGCGCCATCGGGTTGTAGTAGCCCGGCGTGCGCGCCGACACCATGGAGTCCACCGTGGCGCGCGCGGCCACCGTGTCGCCCAGCGCCAGGAGCGCGCGCACGTACATCCCCGCATCGAAGCAGCCGCCGTAGTAGCGCCAGTCCAGGAGGCGGGCGGCGCCGCGCCAATCGCCCCGCGCGCCCAGCACCATGCCCTCGAGCGGGTCGGCGTCGGCGGGCGGCAGGATGGCGTGGATGCGCGGGATCATGGCGACGGCCGTATCGAGGCGGCCGGTGCCGACCAACACGTTGACGTAGTTGACGCTCATGATGGTGAACAACGAATCGTCCTGCCACGCGCGCCGCGCTTCATTGACGGCGGAGTCGGTCTGTCCCTCCGCCCACAGTGCCCCGGACAGGAACAGGCGCGACCAGCCGCCGTGCGGATCCAGCGCGATCCCGCGGCGCGCCAGTCGCTCGGCCTCGTGCGCGTCCAGGTCGAGAGCGATGACCGCATTGGCCAACATGGCCCAGCCCAGCGCCTGCGAAGAATCGCGCGCGAGCGCCTGGTTGGCGGCCACGCGCGTCTGCCCGTACCCCTCGCGCGGGGTCACATAGCCGTCGGCCAGCATGCTCCAGGCCACCGCCTTGCCGGCGAACGCGCTGGCGAAGCTCGAATCGCGCGCGATGGCGCGGTCGAAGTAGGCCACCGCACTCCGGAGCGCCGCCTCGTCGCCGAAGTTGTGGGCGGCCTGGAGGCCTCGCAGGTACTGCTCGTACGCAACCGGGTCGGACGTCGGCGGCCGCGAGAGGCGCGTGCGCTCGGCGGGCAGCAGCTGGCCCGTGATCGCCGTCACCACCGCCTCGGCGATGTCGGACTCGACCGTGAGGAGGTCGCTGCTGGCCTTGTCGAACACGTCGCCCCAGACCTGCGCCCGCGTCGCGGAGCGGAGCAGCTCGACCCGCATCCGCACCCGGTCGCCGGAGCGCTGCACGCTGCCGGTGACCAGGTACGCGGCGCCCAGCGACCGGCCGACGGTGGCCGGGTCGAGCGGCGCCCGGCCCCGGAAGCGCTGCACTTCGAAGCGCGACTTCACGGCGAGGCGCTGGACCTGGCCGAGGCGAATGATGATCTCCTCCGTGAGGCCGTCGGCGAGGTACGCGTCCGACGTGTCGCGCGAGAGGTTGTCGAAGTAGAGCACCGCGACGCTGTTGGACGCGGGCGCGGCGGCGAGGCGCACGGGCCGCGCCGCGCACGGCGGCGGCGTGCCGTCGGGACACTGGGCCGCCGAGTTCCCTGCCGCGCAGACGGCGAGGAAGAAGAGCAGGGCCGCCGCCTTCACGGCGCGCCCGCCGGGGCGGGACACGCCGCCGCCAGCCGGTCGAACCGTGGCCGGCCGCGCAGGGCCGCGAGGGCGGGGAGGCGCAGCAGGTAGCAACGCAGGGCCGGAGACGGATCGCTGTCGACCAGTGCGAGTGCGCGATCCGGCTCCCCGACGATCGCCGGCGCCTCGCGGCCGAAGAGCCCCGAGAGCCTTCCAGGCGGCATCAGGGCACGGGCGCCCGCGGTGTCGCCTCGGGCCGCCAAGAGCATCGCCCGCAGGACGCGGGCGTCCGACGCGTCGCCCCCTTGCGCCAGCGCCGTGGCGCTCGCTGCGTCCCGCTCGGCCCCGGCGACCTCGCCGAGCAGCAGCAGGGTCTGTCCTCGCACCAGGTACCCGCGGACGAAGCGCGGATCGGCGGCCAGTGCGCTGTCGCTCCACGCGATGGCGTCCTGGTAGCGCCGCTCGAGCAGGTACAGGAACGCCACTTCCTCGTACGTCACCGCGCGTCCGGGCTCCAAGGCCAGCGCCCGCCTGTACTCTGCCAGTGCCGCCGAGTCGCGGCCCACGATGACCAGGCCCTGGGCATACTGGTGATGCGCCTCCGCGTTGCCGGGATCGAGCCGGGTCGCGCGGTCGAGCGCGGCGACCGCCTCCTCGACGAAGTCCCCGGTCCCGAGGATGGTCCGCATTAACTGCCGGAACCCGGCGGCCATCCAGGTGTCGGCCACGTCCGGCGCCGCGCGCGTCGCCCGATCCACGGCACGGGCCGCGCGCTGCTGCACGGTGTCGGCGGGCAGGTCTCCGATCCCGTACGTGAGGCCCAGGGCATAGGCGTAGGCCACCCGGCCGAGCGCGACCTTGAGGCCGTTGTCCCGCGCGTACGCCGCCTCGTACTCGTCCGCCGCGCGCTCGAGGGCCTCCGGCGTCCGCTGCGCCAGGTAGACGTTGCCACGGACGTAGTGCTGGTAGGCGACCGGATCGGCGGTGGGGCGCCGTGCCAGCTCCGCCGTCTCGGCGGGCAACAGCTCCCCGGCCACGCCGGTCGCCACGCCGCGCGCCACGTCGTCGATCACGTCCAGGACGCTCGCTCCCGTCCGGTCGAACCGCCCGCTCCACACCCCGACGCCGCGGTCGGCGCGCGTCAGCTCGACCCGCACCACGAGCCGCTGGCCCTCGCGCTGGATCGTCCCGTCCACCAGGTAGCGCGCCGTCAGCTCACGCCCGAGCGCCGCCGGCGTCGCGCCTTGCCGCCCGCGCACCCGCTGGGACTCGAACCGCGACTTCACCTCGAGCCGCCGCACCTGCTGCAGGCGGAGGATGATCTCGTCCGTGAGGCCGTCGGCCAGGTAGGCGTCGCTGGTGTCGCGGGAGAGGTTGTCGAAGTAGAGCACGGCGACGCTGTTGGACGGGGGCGCAGCCACGCGCGCGGGCCGGCCGCCGCAGGGCGGCGGCGTGCCGTCGGGACATTGCGCGACCAGGGGTGAGGCGCACGCCGCGAAGAGGACGACGGCGAGCCCGTACAGCGGGCTGGCACCGGTGGCCGACATGTGGAGCGATGTCCGGGTTCGGATAGCGCCAAAGGTAGAGGGAGCGGCCCCGATTCGGGAGGTGGACGTTGGCCCGTCCGCACCCTCGCGGCCGGCGGCTCCGTGGGATACGATATGGCGGGCCCGCAGGGAGGTGGTATGCCGGAGCTGGAGGTCGGTGTCGTCACCCACTATTTCGACCGTCCGCACGTCGCCATCGTGAAGATGACCGCGGATCAGATCAGGGTCGGCGACCAGATCCACGTCAAGGGCGCGCACACCGATCTCACCGAGACGGTGAGCTCGATGGAGGTGGAGCACCACAAGATCGACGTTGCGGCGCCGGGGACCGAGTTCGGCCTTCAGGTCGCCGACCGCGTGCGGACCGGCGACCGGGTGTTCAAGGTCAGCTAGGCGGCCGCGCCGGCCAGCGCCCGGACCGCCGCCGCCACGGCGGCCGTGGCGTTCCGCAGGAAGGCGTAGTCGAGCGTGTCCGGGGTATCGCTCGCGCGGTGGTAGTGCGGATTGCGGAAGTCCGCCGTGTCGGTGAGCATCAGCGCCGGATACCCCTCGTCCCAGAAGCGCGCGTTGTCGGAGCGGCGGGTGTCGGGCAGGAGCCAGCCGCGGAACGGCACGGTGAGCGGCGAGACCGGGACGTGCGGCGCCGCCGCCCGCTGGAAGGCCGCCAGCAGCGCGCGCGAGCGCCCGTCTCCCACGGCCGACAGGAAGTCTCCCTGGCGGGGCACCTTCGCGAACAGCCGCGCGCCCGGTGGCGCCCCCTGCCTGGGGTCGGTGTAGCCGAGCATCTCCAGCACCAGCGCCCCCGCCACGGGTTGGCCGCGCGAACGGAGCCAGCGGGCGTAGGCGCGGCTTCCCAGCGCGTAGTGCATCGGCCTCTTCTGCAGCTCTTCGAGGTTGAAGCCCACCAGCTGCACGGTCGCGGGCAGCTGTTCGCCGCGCAGCATCCGGCCCACCTCGAGCAGCGCCGCCACCCCGCTGGCGTTGTCGTCGGCGCCCGGCGACTCGGCCCGGGTGTCGAAGTGCGCGCCCGCGACGACCCACGGCCGCGTCGGGTCGCTCCCGTCGCGCGTCGCCACCACGTTGTGGAATTCCGTGCCGCCCCACTCGAACAGCTGCCGCTCCACCCTGAGGCCGGCGGCGCCCAGCTCCAGCGCCACGTAGTCCTCGGCGGCCGCGAGCGCCGCGGGCGCCGCGACCGGGTGGCGCACCACGGCGAGCGCGCGGACGTCGGTCTCGAGGCGGGCGGGGTCTGGCACAGGGCGCGGGTGCGCATCCATTATTGTGCTCCCACTTCGGAGGATGTCATGAACGCGCGGGCGCTCACCTTGGCGGCGATCGTCCTCATCGGCTGCGGGCCGGCCAAGCCGTCGCGGCAAACGGCCTCGACCCACCGACACCACCACCACCGCCGTGTCGCCGATGCAGCAGCGCCTGTACGAGGCGACGGAGATCGCGCTGCCCCCCGGCACGCCGGCGGAGAGCCTCCCCGAGCCCGCTTCGCCCGGCGCGAAGGCCCTCACCCAGTATTGCACGCAATGCCACGCCCTGCCATCTCCGGCGATGCACGGCCCGGCCGACTGGCCCAGTGTGGCGCGGCGCATGTGGGTGCGCATCGACATGATGGCCGGCGCCCTCGGCGTGCAAGCCCCCAGCACGGCGCAGCGCGCCGAGCTGCTGACCTACCTCCAGAAGCACGCGCTCAAGGTCGCGGCCAACCTCCCCGCCGGCGCGGGGAAGCCCGCGTTCGAGCGGGTGTGCGCCCGCTGCCACGACCTGAACGATCCCAAGGTGCACTCGCCGCCGGACTGGCCGGTGGTCGTGATGCGCATGGAGCAGGACGCCGAGAAGATGAAGGTGAGCGGCATCTCGCACGCCGACGCCGAGCAGATCATCGGCTACCTCCAGCAGGCCTCGACGCGCCAGCGCGCGCGGTGACGGCCGCCGGGTAGCGCATCGCCGGCCAGCTGGTCCTCGCGCTCGACCAGGGCACGACCGGGAGCACGGCCCTGGTCGTGGACGGGGGCGCTCGCGTCGTGGGACGCGGCTACCACGAGATCACGCAGCATTACCCGGAGCCGGGCTGGGTCGAGCACGACCCCGAGGAGCTGTGGAGTTCGGCGCTCGCCGCGGGACGGGACGCGCTGGCCGCGGCCCGGATCACGGGCCGCGACCTCGCCGCCATCGGCATCACCAATCAGCGCGAGACGACGCTGCTGTGGGATCGCCGCAGCGGAGCCCCGCTCCACCGCGCCATCGTGTGGCAGGACCGGCGCACCGCCGAGCGGTGCGGCCGGCTCGACGCCGCGCGCATCGCCGACGTCACCGGCCTGGTGCCGGACCCGTACTTCTCCGCCACCAAGGTCGAGTGGCTGCTCGGCCGGCTGGCGCCGCGCGCCGACGCCACCGCCTTCGGCACGGTGGACAGCTGGCTGGTGCACCGGCTCACCAAGGGGCGCGCCCACGTCACCGACCCGACCAACGCGTCGCGCACGATGCTGTACGACATCGGCGCCCTGCGGTGGAGCGAGGAGCTGCTGGCGCTGTTCGGCGTGCCGCGCGAGATCCTGCCCGAGGTGCGTCCCTCCTCGGGCGTCGTCGGCACGGCCGACGCGGAATGGTTCGGCGCCGAGGTGCCGGTCGCCGGCATCGCGGGCGACCAGCAGGCGGCGCTGTTCGGCCAGGGGTGCGTCGCCGCCGGCACGGCCAAGAACACCTACGGGACGGGCGCGTTCCTCCTCCTCCACACGGGCGCCGAGCGGGTGCGCTCCCGGCACGGCCTGCTGACCACCATCGCGTGCGACCAGCGCGGGCAGCCCGCGTACGCCCTCGAGGGATCGGTGTTCATCGCCGGAGCCGCGATCCAGTGGCTGCGCGACGGCCTCGGGCTCATCGCCGATGCCGCGGAGACCGAGGCGCTGGCGCGGAGCGTCCCCGACACCGGCGGCACCGTCTTCGTGCCCGCGTTCGTGGGCCTCGGCGCCCCGCACTGGGAACCGGACGCGCGGGGCGCGATCTTTGGGCTGACGCGGGGTACAAGCAAGGCGCATCTGGTGCGCGCGGCCCTCGAGGCCATGGCCTACTCGACGCGCGAAGTGCTGGAGGCGATGACCGGCGATGCCGGCCTCGCCGTGGGCGGCCTCAAGGCGGACGGCGGGGCCGCGGCCAACGACTGGCTGATGCAGTTCCAGGCCGACGTCCTCGGCCTGCAGCGTTACGCGGCCGGACGTGGTCGAGTCCACGGCTATGGGCGCGGCCGGACTGGCGGGGCTCGCGACCGGAGTGTGGAAGCGGACGGAGGACTTCGCTTCGGCCCGCGGGACCAGGGTTTTCGAGCCGAGGCGCCAGGTGGCGGCAGGGTGGGATCAGTGGAATCGAGCCGTCAGGGCCACCCTTGCCTGGGCCTCCTCCGGCCGTGGTCAGTGACTGGTCTGCCTTCCGTTGGGGCATTCTGTCACCTGAAACGGAGCCTGGGCGGTTTGAAGACTGGTATTAGATTTGCTGAGTAGAAGACTCGGATTTCCAGTGCACTCGACAGAAGGTCAATGGCTATGAGAGCCCGCACCAAGTTCATCATCGGTGGTTCGCTGGTCCTCGCCACCGTCGGCTATCTGATGGCGTCGGGGATCAAGGAGACCGGCGTGTACTACCTGACGCCGACCGAGCTGGCCGCGAAGATCAGCACCGACCATTCCTTCTACAACGTCGGCGTCAAGATGGGCGCGCGGGTCGTGAAGGGCTCGATCACCCGCGACGTCGCGAGCCAGACCATCACCTTCCGGGCGACGGACGGCGCGCACACGTTCCCGGTGGTGTACCGCGGCCTCGCCCCCGACACCTTCACGGACGAGGTGGACGTGGTGGTGGAGGGCCGGCTGCAGCCCGACGGCACATTCCGCGCGACGACGCTGCTGGCCAAGTGCGGCTCGCGCTACGAGGCGGTTCCCAAGCAGACCAGCACATGACCGACGTCGGCAACATCGCGCTGTGGATCACCCTGCTCGTCGCGCTGTGGGCGAGCGTGGTGGGCTTCGTGGCGGGCCGCACCCACCGGCCCGAGCTGGCGCGGTCGGCCGAGCGCTCGATCTTCGTGATGTGGGGGCTGCTGGTGATCGCCTCGGTGGCGCTGATGCGCGCGCTGCTGACGCACGATTTCAACGTCGAGTACGTGGCGGCGTACACCAGCCGCAACCTGCCGGTCTTCTATACCTGGTCGGCGTTCTACGCGGGGCAGAAGGGCTCGCTGCTGCTGTGGGCGCTGGTGGTGTCGACCTTCGGCTCGGTGGCGCTGCTGGTGAACCGGGGCAAGTACAAGGACCTGACGCCGTACGTCGCGGGCACGCTCGCCATCGTGGTCGTGTTCTTCGTGGCGACGATGGTGTTCGCCTCGAACCCGTTCGAGCGGCTGGGCTTCACCCCGCCCGACGGCCGGGGCTTGAACCCACAGCTGCAGAACCCGGGGATGGTGTTCCATCCGCCGATGCTCTACCTGGGCTACACGAGCATCAGCGTGCCGTTCGCCTTCGCGGTGGCGGCGCTGCTGTCGGGCCGGCTCGACACCGGCTGGCTGCACGCCATCCGCCGCTGGACGCTGGTGTCGTGGCTGTTCCTGTCGTGCGGCATCGTGCTGGGGATGTGGTGGGCGTACGTCGAGCTGGGCTGGGGCGGCTACTGGGCCTGGGACCCGGTGGAGAACGCCTCGTTCCTGCCGTGGCTCACCATGACCGCGTTCCTCCATTCGGTGATGATCCAGGAGAAGCGCGGGATGCTGAAGAAGTGGAACATCGGGCTGGTGGTGGGCTCGTTCCTGCTGTCGATCTTCGGCACGTTCCTCACCCGGAGCGGCGTGATCTCCAGCGTGCACAGCTTCTCGCAGTCGAACGTGGGCTGGTTCTTCCTGGTCTTCCTCGTGCTGGCGGCGGTGCTGGGATTCGGGCTGCTGGCGTGGCGCTGGCCGATGCTGCAGGCCGAGGCGAAGCTCGAGTCGATGGTGAGCCGCGAAGGCGCGTTCCTGTTCAACAACCTGATCCTGATCGTGATCGCGTTCTCGGTCTTCTGGGGGACGCTGTTCCCGGTGATTTCGGAGGCGGTGCGGGGCACCAAGGTCACGGTGGGCCCGCCGTTCTTCAACCAGGTCAACATCCCGCTCGGCCTGTTTCTGCTGCTGCTGACGGGCATCGGGCCGCTGATCGCGTGGCGACGCGCGAGCCCGGAGAACCTCAAGCGCCAGTTCCTGTGGCCGGTGACCGCGATGGTGGTCACGGCGGCGTGTCTGGCGGCGGTGCGGATGTCGAGCTGGGCCTCGGTGGTGGCGTTCGCGCTCGGCGCGTTCGTGGTCGGCACGGTGGTGCAGGAGTTCGTGCGCGGCACCGGTGCGCGGCACCGGCTGCACGGTGAGATCTACCCGCTGGCGTTCGTCCGGCTGGTGGGCCGGAACCGGCGCCGCTACGGCGGCTACGTGGTGCACCTGGGGATGGTGATGCTGTTCGCGGCGTTCGCCGGCCTCGCGTTCAAGCGCGAGACGGAGGTCACGCTGAAGCCCGGCCAGTCGGTGGACATCCGGGATCCGTACGGCGCCACGTTCCGCATCACGCACCAGGGCGTGTCGCAGTACGACCAGCTCAACCGCATCGTCACGGCGGCGACCGTGGACGTGACGCGGAACGGCAAGTACATCGGCACGATGAAGAGCGAGAAGCGGCAGCACCTGGACTCGCTCGGCCGGCCGACGTTCGAGCCCTCGACCGAAGTGGCGATCCGCAGCGACATGAAGGAGGACCTGTACATCGTGTTCGCCGGCGCGGTGCAGGGCACCGAGGAAGCGGTCTACAAGATCGTCATCAATCCGCTGGTCTGGTGGGTCTGGTACGGCGGGCTGGTGCTGGCGGCGGGCGGTCTGATCACGCTGTGGCCGGGGGCGCAGGGTCCGACGGCGGCGAGCCGCCGGAGAGCGGAGCCTGCGGGCTATGTTGCGCAAGTCGGCGCCTAGCCTCCTCGCGCTCCTGGCACTCGGCGTCGCGGCGAGCCTCGCCGCGCAGGCGCCGAGCGACTCGGCGGCGATCTCGGCCGCGATCCGCACGGTGCCCGGCGATTCGGTGGGCCGGCTCGCCGAGCCGGATGCGGCGGGGCGTCCCGCCGAGGCGGTGACCGCGCGCGACGACAACGCCCTGGTCCAGGCCATCGAGCACAAGATCCGCTGCACCTGCGGCTGCAACCTCGACGTCTTCACCTGCCGGACCACCGACTTCACGTGCACCACGTCGCCGGCCATGCACCGGATGGTGCTGGCGCGGCTCGGGGCGGGGATGACGGAGGCGCAGGTTCTCGCGTCGTTCCAGCAGCAGTACGGCGAGATGATCTTCATGGCGCCGCCCAAGCACGGGTTCAACTGGCTGGCGTACGTGATGCCGTACGTGGGACTGGCGGTGGGGTTCGGGCTGGTGGGCGCGGTGGGGCGGCGGTGGTACCGCGCCCGGCCCAAGCCGGATGCCGCCGGGGCCGCGCCGGGCGCGGCGAGCGAAGGGGCGGCGTCGCCGGAGGAGCTGGAGCGACTGAAGCGCGCACTCGAGAAGTTCGAGGCCTAGCGTGGCGATCGTGATCGGCCTGCTGGTCGCCGTCGCGGCGGTGCTGCTGGTGCTGGATCCCGATTCTGCGCCCGCGCGCGGCCGCTCCCGAGGCTCCCGGCGTGCTGGACGAGCCCGACGACGACCCGAAGGAGCAGCGCAAGGAGCTGGCGCTCGCGGCCCTGAAGGAAATCGAATTCGATCGGGCCACCGGCAAGCTCTCGGACGCGGACTACCAGTCCATGCTGGCGCGCTACACCAAGGAGGCCGTGGAGGCGTTGCGGGAGTCGGAGGCGGCGGTGGGCGTGGCGGGCGGGAACGGTCACACAGACGCCGAGCGCGCCGGCGGGGCGGCCGGGGACGATCCGGTCGAGCGGCTGATCGCCGAAGCGCGCGCGGCCAACCGCGGCCGCCGGTTCTGCAGCAACTGCGGCGCCGCCCTGGAGGGCAGCGGCCGCTTCTGCGTGGAGTGCGGGGCGCGGGCCTAGGGCCGGCGTGATCGACTCTCTCGGGCGGCGCTCCCCTGGCGGGGGGCGCCGCTTTGCTTCAACTTGGCCGGCCAGCGCCGCGTAGCTCTAAGGTTTGCGCGGTGCCGCTTCCCGATCACCTCTCACCGAGAAGGCGTCCATGCCGAACCGCAGCCTGTCCGCCGTCGCGTTCGTGGCGCTCGCGGCCTTCGCCGTTCCCAGCCTCCGTGCCCAGCGGCCCGGGGGGCCGCCGCCCAGTCCGCAGGCTCCAGGCGCGGGCGAGCGCCCAGGCAACGGGGCGCGGGGCCAGCAGCCGCAGGGCCCGAAGCCGTACATCGAGGTCGTCACCGACAAGGCCGTCTCCGACACCGGTGTCTTCATCGTCCACCGGATCGGCGACCAGCTGCTGTTCGAGATCCCGCGTGCGCAGCTCGGCCGGCAGTTCCTGCTCCTGGCCGACCTCGCCGGCGCGCAGGACGGGACGGGCTACGCCGGCGTCGTGTCCGTGAGCCACGTGGTGCGGTGGGAGCGGCTGGGCGACCGGGTGCTGCTCCGGAGCGTGGGCTACGACGTGGTGGCCGACAGCAGCACGCCCGTGAGCCGCGCCGTCCGGCTCAACAACGTCGAGCCGATCATCATGAGCTTCGACGTAGCGGCGTGGAGCCCCAACGACAGCAACGCCGTGATCGACGTGACCAGGCTGTTCACCACCGACGTGCCGGAGCTGGCGGTGAACCGGCGGCAGGATCGCGCCCGGCACTTCGATCCCTCGCGCTCGCTGATCGACCGGGCCAAGGTGTTCCCGACCAACCTCAACGTGCGCGCCATCCAGACCTGGTCGTCCGACAGCGTGCCCAACGACCGCAGCCTCGGGACGATCACCGAGGTGGTGCAGTACTCGATGGTGCTGCTGCCGGAGCAGCTGGCCTCCCGGAGGCTGTGCGACAACCGGGTGGGCTTCTTCTCGACCGAGCAGACCGACTACGGCACCGACCGAGCAGCGCGCGGCGAAGCGCTGCTACATCGACCGCTGGCGGCTGGAGCCCAAGGACCCGGCCGCCGCGGTCTGCGACCCGGTCAAGCCGATCGTGTTCTACATCGACCCGGGCACGCCGGCGCAGTGGGTGCCCTGGCTGATCAAGGGCGTGGAGGACTGGCAGCCGGCCTTCCGGTACGCGGGCTTCAGCAACGCCATCATCGCCAAGCCCGCGCCGACGCCGCAGGAGGACCCGAGTTTCAGCATGGACGACGCCCGGTACTCGTACGTGCGCTGGCTCCCGTCGACCATCGAGAACGCGTTCGGTCCGCACGTCTCCGATCCGCGGACGGGCGAGATCCTCCAGTCGAGCATCGGCTACTACCACAACGTGATGAACCTGCTCCGGGACTGGTACTTCGTGCAGGTCGGCGCCGGACGATCCGCGCGCGGCGGTGCTGCCGCTCCCCGACTCGCTGATGGGGCGGCTGCTGGAGTACGTGGTGGCGCACGAGATCGGCCACACGCTCGGCTTCCCGCACAACTTCCGCGCCTCGGCGTCGATGCCGGTGGATTCGCTCCGCAGCCCGAGCTACACCGCCCGCTGGGGCGACACGCCGTCCATCATGGACTACGCGCGGTTCAACTACGTGGCGCAGCCGGGCGACGGCGCGGCGCTGATCCCGACGGTCAGCGTGTACGACTCGTTCGCCGTGAACTGGGGCTACCGGCGGATTCCGGGCGCGGCCACGCCCGAGGCGGAGCGGCCGTACCTCGACTCGCTGGCGCGGCTCCAGGACGCCAACCCGATGCTGCGGTTCGGCGACCTGGACGGGATCGACCCGAACTCGCAGCGCGAGGCCGTGGGTGACGACCCCGTGAAGGCGAGCACCTTCGGGGTGGCGAACCTGAAGCGCGTGATGGGCATGCTGATCCCCGCCACGACCGGGAACAAGCTCGAGGACTACAGCGACTTGAGCGAGATGTACGACCGGGTGATCGGCCAGTGGCGGTTCGAGATGGGGGACGTGCTGACGATGGTGGGAGGCGTGTACCGCCACGAGAAGTATCCCGACCAGTCGGGGGTGATCCACGTCCCGGTGCCGCGGGCCGAGCAGGCGGCGGCGGTGCGGTTCCTCGACGACAACGTCTTCCGGACGCCGGCGTGGCTGTACGATCCCCAGGTCCTGCGGCGCATCGAGCCGTCGGGCTTCGAGGAGCGGCTGCGCACCGAGCAGACGAACGTCCTGCGCACCCTGGTCGACGACTCGCGGCTGACGCGCCTCGCCGACCAGGGCGCGACGGCGACGGCGGCGGCGCCCGCCTACACCATCGCGGATCTCCTGGGCGATCTGCGGCGCTCGATCTTCTCGGAGCTGGCGGCGCCGCACGTGGCGGTGGACGCGTACCGCCGGAACACGCAGCGCGCCTTCGTGGACGTGCTGAACGACAAGCTGAACCCGCCGATGGCGCCGTCGCGGCCGCAGCCGCTGTTCCAGCGGCCGGGCTTCACGCCGCCGCCCCCGACGCCCGGGGACGCGCGGGCGCTGATGCGCGCGGAGCTGAAGGACCTGGACACGGCGCTGAGGCTGGCGCTGCCCAAGGCGGCGAACCGCGAGACGCGCTCGCACATCGAGGACCTGCGGTTCCGGATCGACCGCGCGTTGAATCCGAAGTAGCGGAGCATCCGAATCAGCGGTGCATCCGGGAGGCGGCGGGCCGGGTGTCCGGCCCGCCGCCTGCCGGTCGAGGAGAGGAGATCGCGATGAGAGCACTGGTCCTCTCGGCGGCGCTGGCCGCCGTGCTCACCCTGACGGGGTGCCAGGCCAAGCGCAATGGGGCGGGCGCCGCCGTCGCGATCCGCAACGCCGACCTGGCGTTCGCCAGGGCGACGGCGGAGCGCGGCGTGGACGGATGGGTGGGCTACTTCGCCGACAGTGGCGTGATGGTGATCCCGGGGCGCAACGTCGTCGGGCGCTCCGCCATCCGCGAGCTGATGGCGCCGGAGCTGGCCGACACCACGGAAGCGTTCACCTGGCGACCCGTGTCGGTCGAAGTCTCCTCCAGCGGCAACCTGGGATACTCGATCGGCCGCTGGGACCGGACGCCGCGCCTGGCGACGGGCGGCCCGGCGCGCCACGGCAGCTACGTCACCATCTGGCGCAAGCAGGGCGACGGGACGTGGAAGGTGGTGCTCGACATCGGGAACTCGGATCCGGCGAAGTAGACACCCGTGCACCCGTCCATGGCCGTCGTCCTGCTGCAGGCCCGCAAGGGCTGCGCCGGCTGAGCGAGGGATGACCTGACGCCGCGCGGCGTGTCCCGTTCGACTACTGGAGCTTCGGGTTCGCTCTGGCGTTCGCCGCCGTCCTCGGCGCGGCCAGCGGGCGGGCCACCGCGGGACTGCAGCTGTTCCTCCTCAATCTGGGCGTGGGCGGCGCGGCGCTCCTCGTCCTGCCGCGCCTGCGCGGCGCGGGGCCGGTGCCCCGGCTGTTCGGCGTGACGCTCCCCCTGTTGGTGTTCTACCTCTACTACCTGGAAACGGACCTGGTCCTGAGCGGGCCGGCCGTCCCGTGGCGGGACGCGATCGTGGCGCGCGCCGAGTTGCCGTGGTGGAGCGCGATGACCGGGACCGCCGGCCCTGCGGCCCTGCGCGAGACACTCGCGTTCGCCTACATGGCGTACGTACCGATGCTCGTGGCCGTGGCGGCCGCGCTGCTGGTCTCACCGGGCAGCAGGGCGACGGCGGAATCGTTCGTACGGCGCGTGTGCCTGGCGTGGGCGCTCTGCTTCGTGGCCTTCGTGCTGGTCCCCGTGCTCGGCCCGCGGTTCCTGTTCCCGGACCTGCAGGCGAGCCAGGCTGGGGACCGGACCGTTCTCGGCGCTGGCCCGGCTCAACCAGAGCCGCGGCATGCTGCACGGCGGCTCGTTCCCGAGCGCCCACGTGGCGGCGACGACGGTCGCCGTGTGGAGCATCTGGCACAGCCGGCACGTGCTGCGGTGGGCCGTGGCGCCGCTGGCGGCCCTGCTGGCGGTGGCCTGCGTCTACCTGACCTATCACTACGTCGTGGACGTGCTGGCCGGCATCGTGGTCGGCGCCGTCGCCGTCGCGTCCGACGGTTTGCTCGCATCCCGCGCTCGCGGCGACACCCGGGAAGCCCCGTCCTCCGGCATCGCTTCCCGCGCGCCGGCTTGACATCCGGCGCCGCGCGGCGCACATCGGCCGGAGACATATCCCCCCTCACCGCGGAGGAGCGATGAACCGGCCGATTTGCATCATCACGGCGAGCGGAATGGTGTGTGCTTCGTCGAAGCCGATGAAGCGCCACTTCCCGCACGACGGCCCCGAGCGCCCCGTCCGCGGGCTCGACGCGGTGGTCGACGACGTCGCGGCGGCCTTGAGAAGGCACCGCGTTTCGGGGCGGGAAACCATCGCAACGGTCGTCCAGCTGATGGTCCAGGTGGGCGTGAATGACGCGACGCCCTTCACCGTCAACGCAACGCTGGACAAGCGGAAGTTCGGGCACCCCAGGGGGCGTCGGAAGGTCACGGCGAAGTAGCGGTCCCCGAGACGGACGCTTCGAACCTCGGGTCGGCGCGGAGCGACTGGAACCAGGGCGCCGACCGCAGGATCGGGCGCAGGGTCGGGTCCAGCCGGACCGCGGCGGCGATGAGGGCCAGGGCGCTGTCCGGGTCGCGCCGCAGGATCCGGAGGTAGGCCTCTTCGGGCAGCAGCAGTCCCTGCCATGCCGCCGGCAGCTGCGCCGTCGCTCGCCGGGCCACGTGCTCGGCGCTGTCGCCCAGTCCGGCCCGCGCGAGGATCTCGGCGACGTACATCTCCCACAGCGGGACGGACACCGTGCCCGCCGCTCCGGGCGCCAGCGAGTCGACCTGCGACCGTGCCGCCGCCGCCAGGCGGCGGTCGCCGCGCGTCCGGCTCCACAGGATCACCTGACAGTCCTGCAGCATCAGGTTGGGCGGCGTCTCGCTCAACCCGGCGCGACACGCGGCCTCGGCGGTGTCGGCCCGGCCCGCGAGGAGGGCGGCGTCGAAGCGGCTGCGCAGCAGCTCGTCGCCGTAGAGCAGGAACGCGTCCGCATCGATGGCGTTCTCGATCGCGAGCGACGCGTCGCCGTACAGCCCGGCGCTGCGGTACGCGGAGCCGAGGTCTTCCCACGCCTTGACGCTGCGGCGATCCAGCTCGGTGGCCGTCCGATAGTCCGCAATCGCACCGTGGAGCAGGGAGTCCGACTTGAGCTCGCGATACAATCCCTCCCTGAGATTACCGCGAAGCAGATACGCGTCCGCCGGTCCGTGGCGGCGCTCGATGAGGCGGTCCAGCTCGGCGATGCCGCGCCGGCGTTCCGCCGCGGGATCGGGCAGCGTCTCCGGAAGGTGCGGCAGGTTCTGTCGCAGGAACTCCACGTCGAAGGCGCGGTTTTCGTCGACGCGCGCCTGCTCGATCGGGATCAGGTCGCTCCCGCCGTCCTTCCGGCGCGCCGCGGCCAGCAGCGAGTCGGCCACGTCGAGCGCGTGAAACCCCTGCCGGTCGAGTCGCAGGATGATCGCGCGATTCGCGTCGTCGGAAAGCTGCTGGGCGCGCCACACGAGGTTCCACGCCGCCGAGTCGCGCACCCGGGCGCGCCGCTGGGCGCTGTCCAGCTCCGCCCAGAGCGCATGCCGCAGGAACAGGCCAAGGGGCTTGGTCGCCGCGACGACGTCGGCGGCGGGCACCGTGACCGCGGTGTGCGCGAGCCCCGTCGCGCTCCGCGCATCCACGATGTCGGCGGAGATGCGCAGGCTGTCGCCCGCCTCGTCCACGCGGCCCATGACGACCCGGTCGGGGCCGAACCGTGCCCGGAGGGTGTCGAGCCCCGTGTTGCCGAGCTCGGCGACCACCCCGGCCGCGGTGACGTCGAGGGCGGGGACCGTCTGCAGGTGCTCGGTGAGCGCCTCGGTGATGCGTCCCGCGGCCGCCTTCAGGCGTCCGCTGCGGTCGCTGAACGGTTGCACGACGACGCGGAGCCTGGCGCTCGGCGGCGCCGGCGAGGGACGCGAGCGGACGAGGAGGACCGCCGCCAGCGCCATGAGCACCACGGCGGCGGCGGCCAGCACGCGGCGGGGCGGGCGGACGGCGCGGCGCGACGGCGGCGCCGCGGCGCCGGGCACGGCCCCCGGCCCGATGAGCGCCGCGCGGAACTCGGCGGCGGTCGCGAAGCGATCGGCGGCGGCCTTGGCCAGGGCGCGCCGGACCGCGTCGTCGATCGCCTGCGGTACCTCCGCCCGTGCGGCCCGCGCGGACGGCACCGGATCCATCACGTGCTGGATCAGCAACGCTTGCGGCGTCTGCCCGGTGTACGGCGGGCTGCCGGTCAGCATCTCGTACAGAACGCAGCCGAGCGAGTAGATGTCGGTGCGGTGGTCCAGCGCGTGGTCGCCGGCCGCCTGCTCGGGGCTCATGTAGACCGGCGTGCCCGGGGACATGCCGGTCGCCGTGATCACCGGGCTCGCCCCCGCGAAGGCGCGGGCGATCCCGAAGTCCGCGATGGCGGCGTGGCCGTGGGCGAGCAGGATGTTCTCGGGCTTGATGTCGCGGTGCACGACCCCCAGCGCATGCGCGTACGCCAGGCCGTCGGCGACTTCGGCGGCGATCGTCACGGCCTCGCCGACGGCGAGTGGGCCCAACCTGGAGAGTCGCTGCCGCAGCGACTCACCCTCGACGAAGGGCATGACGTAGAACAGCAACCCGTCGGCCTCGCCCGAATCGTGGAGGGTGAGGATGTGCGGATGGTTGAGCTGTGCGGCGATGTGGATCTCGCGGAGGAACCGCTCGGCGCCGAGGTACGCGGACAGCTCGGGCCGGAGCACCTTGAGCGCCACCGGGCGGTCGTGCCGGAGGTCGTGCGCGAGGTAGACCACCGCCATCCCGCCCGCGCCAATCTCCCGCTCCACCCGGTAGCGGACGCCGAGGGCGGCGCGCAGCCGGTCGGCGACCGCTTCGCCCAATGCGCCGCGGCTGCCGGGCAGCGAGATCGCGCCGCACGACGGGCACACCCGGGCATCCCCGGGGATCGGGGTCTGGCAGGCGGGGCAGGTCCGGCCGGCGTCGGCCACGGCGCATCCGTTGTCGAGGTGCGCGTCCAACATGGGGCCCGCTGCCGGGGCGGGCAAGCGCGCCGGGCCGGGTGGCGCGGGGGCGCGACGCTCCGCATTCCGGCCTCCGCAGGCATGCCTGGACGTGCCACCAGGGCACGGCCGCCGGCCCGGCGCGAGTCGGCCGCCCCGGCGCTCACGCGGAGCCGGCTCAGGTTACAGTACGGTAGGAGCGGGCGACTCCGTGGCCTCCGAAGGGACCGGGGCTCGAGATCGTCGTGCCCGACCCGGCTGAGGCGCGAAACGCACGGTCGCCGGTGACGTTTCCCTCAAGAAGCAAGCCAGCTCGGCGTGCAATTCCCACCGATACACTCGTCATCCTGAAGCCACGTTCCTGCTCTCCTTCTGGCCGCACTCTCGGCCGCGCCGTACTGTTGGGCGACCAGACTGGGGCCGGAGGCGGTTCAGGTCTCCGAGCTCCTCGTGCGGCTGCATGGTCGGGCAGGCAGAGCCGCAGACCAATGCAGCACCCAACCTCGAGGGCTGCATCATGTCCGACACCAAGATCCCCGCCGGAGCGGAGCGTCATGTCGCGATTGTCGAGCCGGTCGCGCAGCGGCGGGTCGCCGGCGTCACCAGCGTCTCCCCCGGAGTGGAGCGCTACGTCGCCGCTGCCGAGCAGGCCGCGCGCCGGCGCGCGGCCGACATCGTCACCATCCGCAAGTGCCGCTTCGACACGATCGCGGTCCACGGGCTCTACTCCATGGGTGAGGCGCTCGATTTCAACCAGGGTTCGGTGATCGAGCCGATCTTCATGAGCACGTCGCAGGGCTATCGCGACGCCGACGAGATGGAGGCGGCGCTGTCGTACCGGATTCCCACCTGGTGCTACTCCCGCATCGCCAACCCCAGTCTGTACTACTTCGAGAACGTGCTCGCGCTGCTCGAGGGCTACGGCTTCGGCGGCGAAACGTCCTGCTGTGCGACCTCCTCGGGCATGTCGGCGATCGTCAGCGCCACCGAGCCGTTCCTCGCCGTTGACCCCGCGGAGCCCCGTCGCCCGATGAACTTCGTCTCCACGTGCCAGGTCTACGGCGGGACCTTCCAGTTCTTCAACGTGCGCCTTGCCCGCGAGCGCAACATCGAATGTCGCTGGATCTGCAATTCGACCGACCTCGGGGAATGGGAAGAGAACATCGACGAGAATACCCGCTTCCTCTACGGGGAGCTGCCCTCCAATCCCGGGCAGGCGTTCTTCGACCTGCGCGCCGTGGCAGAGCTGGCTCACGCCCACGGCCTTCCCCTCATCGTCGACTCCACCGTGGCGACGCCGGCGCTGCTGCGGCCCCTGCAGCACGGCGCGGACGTCGTCGTCCAGTCGGTGACCAAGACGCTCACTTCGTCGGGCTTCGGCATCGCGGGCGCGGTCATCGCCCGCAAGGATCTCACCTGCCGCTCCGGTCCGGACGAGATGAAGGCCGACTTCGCCATGTACCTGAAGAAGCTGCCGAACCGCGACCACGGCCCGAACCTCTCCCCGATGCACGCGATCCTGTCGCTGAACGACATTCGCACCCTGCGCTCCAAGATCGATCTCTTCAGCCGCAACACGATGCAGGTTGCCGAGTATCTGGAGCGGCACCCGGCCGTCGAGCAGGTGGATTACCTCGGCCTGCACGGCCACCCCCTGCACGACCTGGCGAGCCGGTACCTCTTCCTGGTGGACGCCGAGCACGACCGCGAATACGCCAAGCCCACCAACCGGTACGGCCACCTGATGTCGTTCCGCGTGAAGGGCGGGGCCGGGGCGGCGCGGCGCATGTTCGACGCGCTGCAACGCATCTGGCGCGCCACCGACCTCGGGCGCGTGAAGTCGGTCGCCACCATCCCGGCGATCTCCACGCACCTGCAGCAGGGCGAGGAATGCCGGGAGATGGCGGACATCCCGCCCAACCTGGTGCGGCTGTGCGTGGGCGGCGAGCACCCCGACGACGTCGTCGCCGATCTCGACCAGGCGCTGGCGGCCGTTGACGGCAAGGTGGCGGTCAGCGTACCGGCGTCCTTCTCGGTCGGCGGCGCGTCGCGCGAGAGTCCGCAGGGGAGGTAGTCATCCGCTACTACAGCACCAACCACCGAGCGGCGGAGGTGGATCTCGCCGAGGCCCTGCTGCAAGGGCAGGCCGGCGACAAGGGGCTGTTCATGCCCCGTCCGATCCCGAGGATGAGCCGCGACCTGCTGGCGCGCGCCGGCTCGCTTCGCTATCCGGAGCTGGCCGCGTCGATCCTCGGGCTCTACACCGAGGGCGATCTTCTCGCCCGACGCGCTGCACGAGATCTGCGAGGACGCCTACGACTTCGACGTCCCCCTCGAGCGCGTGGACGGCCGGCGGCACGTGATGCGGCTCGACCGCGGGCCGACCGCGTCGTTCAAGGATTTCGCGGCGCGCTTCATGGGTCGGGCGCTCGGCCGCCTGGTGCGCGAGCGCGGCCGAGAGCTGCTGATCCTCACGGCCACCTCGGGCGACACCGGCTCCGCCATCGCCCACGCCTTTCTCGGCGTCGCGGGCATCCGCGTGGTCGTGCTGTTCCCCATCCACGAGGTCTCCGAGCGCCAGCGCCGGCAGATGACGACGCTCGGCGGGAACATCACCACCCTGGCGCTCGACGCGAAGTTCGACGACTGCCAGGCGCTCGCGAAGCAGGCCTTCGCCGATCCCGGGCTGGCGTCCCTGAACCTGTCCTCGGCAAACTCGATCAACATCGGTCGGCTCCTGCCCCAATCGGTCTACTACGTGTACGCGGCGTCGCGCCTGGCGGACATGGGTGGCGGCGAGAAGGTCGTCTTCTCCGTTCCCTCGGGCAACTTCGGCGACCTGATGGGCGGCCTGCTGGCCTGGCGCATGGGACTCGAGGTGGCGCGTTTCGTCGTCGCGACCAACGCCAACGACGAAGTGCCGCGCTTCCTCGCGACCGGCCGCTACGAGAAGATCGTTCCGTCGAGGAAGTGCATCTCCAACGCGATGAACGTCGGTCACCCCTCCAACTTCGCGCGCGTCGTCGATCTCTACGGCGGCGCGATGGACGAGCAGGGCAACGTGCTCGCTCCGCCGGATCTTGCGCGCATGCGCCGGGAGCTGTTCGGCGTCAGCATCGACGACGACGAGACGCGCCAGACGATCGTGGAGGCGTATCGCCGTCACCACACGATCCTGGAGCCCCACGGCGCGACCGGTTGGGCCGGACTGCAGCGCTTCCTGGCGGACCATCCGGAGCACGCGGACACCACGGCGATCTCGCTCGAGACCGCGCATCCGGCGAAGTTCCCGGAGGAGATCCGCGCCCTCATCCAGGTGGATCCCGCGGTGCCGAAGAGCCTCGTGGGGCTCGACGGGATGAAGGAACACTACCGCGAGATGGAGACGGACTATTTGGTCTTCAAGGACTTCCTGATGCGGGAGTATCGCCGATGAAGTCGATCATCGTGATCGGCGATGGGATGTCGGACCGGCCGATCGACAGGCTGGGCGGCAAGACGCCGCTTCAGGTGGCCCACAAGCCGCACCTGGACCGCATCGCCCGCGAGGGCCGGATGGGGCTGCTGCGCACGGTCGGCGAGACGGGCCCGGCCGACTCCGCCGTCGCGAACCTGGCGGTGCTTGGCTACGACCCCGCCGCCAGCTCCCAGGGGCGCGCCGTGCTCGAGGCCGCCAGCATGGGCGTCGAGCTGCGGCCGGACGACGTCGCCGTGCGCTGCAACCTCATCAGCCTCGAAGGGCCGTCTGGCGACCGCCGGATCAAGAACCACTCGGCCGGGCACATTTCGAACGAGGAGGCGGCGGAGTTGATCCGGGCCCTCGACGCAGAGTTGGGAGGAGGGCAGGGGCCGCATCCGGTGCACTTCTTCCCCGGCGTCAGCTACCGCCACCTGCTGGTGCTGCGCGGAGGCTGGGCGTCCCCCGCCGTGGAGTGCGCGCCGCCCCACGACAACGTCGGCGGGCGCGTGGCCGAACTGCTGCCCCGCGCCGTGGACCGGGCGCGGCGATCTCACCGCCCGGCGGCTGAACGAGCTGTACGAGCGGGCGCTGCCCATTCTCGCGCGCCACCCGGTGAATGCCGCCCGCCGGGCCGCGGGCAAGGACGAGGCGAACGCCATCTGGACCTGGTCGCCGGGTCGTCGTCA
This sequence comes from uncultured Gemmatimonadales bacterium, assembly GCA_963729955.1. Taxonomy (GTDB): domain Bacteria; phylum Gemmatimonadota; class Gemmatimonadetes; order Gemmatimonadales; family JACORV01; genus Fen-1245. The sequence continues at coordinate 13,189 of CAVSQA010000009.1, read as the reverse complement.
GCCGCTCGCAGACGCTTGCCGAGCAGGTACGGCGTCCGTGGCGCCGTCATCTCGGCGGTCGACCTCATCATGGGCCTCGGCGTGTGCGTGGGCATGGACTTGATCCGCGTGCCCGGCGCGACCGGTCTCTACGACACCAACTACGAAGGCAAGGCCCAGGCCTGTCTCGATGCCCTCGCGGACCACGATCTGGTGTACGTGCACGTCGAGGCCACCGACGAGGCGGGCCACGCCCGCGACCTCGATCTCAAGATCCGGTGCATCGAGTACCTCGACCAGCGGCTGGTGCGGCCGATCCTGGCCGGTCTCGAGGCGCGCGCGATCGCGGCCACCATCGCCGTTCTCCCCGATCATCCCACTCCGGTCGCCACCGGTCAGCACGGCCGCGATCCCGTGCCGGTGGCCATCCTCCGTCCCGGAGAGACGCCCGACGCAACCGAGCGCTACGACGAGGAGCAGGCGTCGCGGGGGTCGTTGGGGATGATGACCGGCGAGCAGTTCATGCGCCGGATGACGGAACAGCCCTAGGCGACAACCTGTGCCGTCGCAGAACGTCAGAACTCGAACTGCTCGATGCGTCGGAGCGCGACCTTGAGCGGCACCACCGTCGCCGCGACGCACACGCCGATCACCAGCAGGAACGCCGCGACCATCAGCGGCGAGACCACCAGTGGCTCCTGGTTGAACGCGGCGTGCAGGTAGCGGTACACCGGCACCGACTCGATCACGATCACCAGCGCCAGCAGGGCCACCGTCGCCATCATGAACACCAGGCCGCCGAAGCTGGTCGGGATCTGCGCGGCGTTCTCGGTCTCGAACTGCGGATACAGCGCGCCGAACGCCAGCGCCAGCGCGCTGATGGCCAGCGTCAGCAGCACGATCGTCCCGACGCCCACCGCCATCATGAACGGCGTCGCTTTGAGGATCACGTTGGTGAGCACGGTGATGGCCAGCGCCAGCACCAGCAGGGGAATCGTGCCCACCCAGTACTTCGACCACAGCAGCGCCCGGAGCTCCAGCGGGCTCGAGCGCAGCAGCCACATCTGCCGCCCCTCGAGGCTCACCGCGGGGAAGATGAACCGCGCCGCGATGGCGGCGAGCACGAAGCCGGCCAGGCCGAGGTTCAGGAACGACACCATCGACACGAGGTAGAAGGGCACCTGCTCGCCGCGGAACAGCGGCAGCGCCCGGATGTTGAACACGTAGACGAGCAGCAGCGCGGCCAGCAGGATGAGCTGGCTCCACTGGGTCGTGTCGCGGAAGAACAGCTTCACGTCCTTGAGCACGAACTCGCGCCGCGCCGCGCCCAGCGGCCGCAGCAGGCGCCCCAGCGCCAGGCTCCACACCGCTGCCGCGCACGAACCGCTCCGCCCCCTCCTGCGCCCGGGTGAAGCCGGTGTGATACAGCCGTCCGTGCAGCCACGCCCCCAGCACCAGCGCGGCGCCCGCCGTGGACCAGAGCAGGTAGAGCGGCAGCCAGTCCATCGTCCCGCCGAGGTAGCCCATCACCGCCTTGGTCACCCAGTCGCTGGGCAGCAGCGGGCTGGTGGGCGCGCGCAGCACCGTGATGAAGTCGAGCAGGTTGCGGAACCCCTCGGGGCGCGCCAGCTGCTCGGGCCGGATGATGCGGAACAGCAGGATGACGCCGGCCGCCGCGGCGAGCGCGATGATCGAGAGCAGGTCGCGGGTGCGCCGCGCCGGGAAGACGTTCACCAGGATCAGCGTGGCGGCCGAGCCCAGCACCGCGGGCAGCACCAGGAACGGGAGGAACGACCCCGCGGCCACGAGCGGGAACAGCAGGCCGCCGTGATAGACCACGGCGTAGGCGGTGAAGATCGGCACCGCCATCAGCGCGACCATCCAGGAGGAATGGAGCAGCGTCTCGCCGAGCTTGGCGAGGTAGAGCCGCGCCTGGTCCACCGGCGAGGAGACCAGGAGGTCGAGGTCCTTGGCGAGGAAGAACGACGACAGCGCGGTGATGACGTTCGAGAGCAGCAGCACCGAGACGAACGAGAGCAGGGTCAGCGAGAGGAGCTTGCCGGCCAGCAGGGCGCCGATCTCCTGCACGTTGCGGAAGTACTTCAGCACCCGGAACAGCACGCCGAACACCGCGGCCCAGAACACCAGCGCGACCACGGCCAGCACGACGATCTTGCCGGTCCCCCCGCTGGCGCGCTCCTGGCGCGCGCGGGTCAGGGCCGTGCGCCACTTGGGCTGGAGCACGTGCACCAGGGTGGGCTGCTTCAGTGCGCGTCCTCCAGCACCGCCGCCAGCTCCTTCGCCGCCGCGCCGCCGGTCAAGCGGAGGAAGAGGTCTTCGAGTCCGATGTTGCCGGAGGCCGTTTGCGCCCGCAGCTCCGCCATCGTCCCCGCGGCTACGATCTTTCCCCCCTGGATGATGGCGATGCGGTCGCACAGCGCCTCGGCGATCTCGAGGGTGTGCGTGCTCATCAGCACGGTGCCCCCGCGGCTGACGAAGCCGCGGAACAGGTCCTTGAGGAGCCGCGCGGCCCGCGGGTCGAGGCCCACCATCGGCTCGTCCACCACGATCACCTCGGGGCGGTGGATCAGCGCCGAGGAGATGATGAGCTTCTGGCGCATGCCGTGGGAGTAGGACTCCACCAGCTCGTTCTTCCACGCCGTGAGCTCGAAGATCTCCATCAGCTCGTCGATGCGGCGCTCGACCAGCTGCCCGTCCTGCCCGTACAGTCCCGCCACGAACCGCAGGAACTCGGCGCCGGTGAGCTTGTCGTACACGAACGGCCGGTCGGGGATGAAGCCGAGCCGCGCCTTGGCGGCCATCGGCTGCCGGATCACGTCGTCGTCGCCGATCAGGACCCGGCCGGCGGTGGGGCGGAGGATGCCCGCGATCATCCTGAGCGTGGTGGTCTTCCCGGCGCCGTTGGGGCCGAGGAAGCCGTACAGCGCGCCCCGCGGCACGTGGAGCGTCACGTGGTCCACGGCGCGGAACGAGCCGTAGTCCTTGGTGAGATCGTCGAGTCGAATCACGGTGGCTAGCCCTGGCTCCCGACGACGGTGACCCGGACGCGTCCGATCAGGCGCAACAGCTCGACCTGGCGCGCCAGGCCGCCGATGACGAACCGCAGGTGTGAAGCGTCGGCAGGAAACTGGCCAAACGTCGGGTCCACCGCCACCCACTGGCCGAGCCACACCTCGGGCCAGGCGTGGTAGTAGAAGTGCCCGCGCAGGTACACCAGGCCGGCGGCGGTGCGGGCCGGCAGGCCAAGGGCGCGCGCCAGGGCCACGTAGAGCACCGTGTGCTCGTTGCAGTCGCCGCGCCGCTCGTCCAGGACCTGCACCGCGCTCGGCACGCTGATCGTGATTTCCTTCTTCAGGTTCTCGTACACCCAGCGGTTGAGCAGCTCGGCGACCGGGCCCGCCCGCCGTTCCCGCCCGACGATCTGGCGCGCCTGGGCCTGGATGCGCGGATCGTCGGCCTGCACCAGCGGCTCGGCCGCGAGGTCTGCGCTGAAGGCCGGCTCGAGTACCGGCAGCCTGGCCAGATAGCGCGGCGGCGGGGGCCCGGGCATCCGCCCGACGCCGGTTTCCCGTCGCACGACGAGCGTGTCGCCCACCAGGGTCTGCCGTCCCCCCGAGAGGTCGAACCCCTCGAGCGAGATGTTGCCGAGCGCCACCTTGAGCACGCTCAGGGCCTGGGGCACGAGCGGCACGTTGGCGGTGATGGCCGTGGCCGCGATGACGTCGCCCGTCCCGCCGCCGCCGGCGGCGACCCGCGTCTCGGCGCTGCGCCGCCAGTTCTCCACCGCCATCTCGAAGGGCATGCGCTCCATCCGGAAGCCGATGGGCGAGACCGCGCTCACGACGCGCCCCTGCCGGTCGATCCACGACTCCGTCGAGACGCCGCCATACGCCTCGGCCACCTTCCAGGCGCGGAGCGTGTCCAGGTGTGCAGGCACCCAGCGGCCGGCTGCGGAGTCGCGCTGGGCGCTGTCCGCCACGACCAACGTGCTCTCGGCCAGCACGTGCACCGTCACGTCGCGCTCCTCCATCAGCATCGGGTCGAACAGGCGCACCGCGTACTCCTTGCCGGGGGCGAGCTGATGACCGAAGGCGAGCTGGAGCGGGAGCAGCGTGGTCAGGACGACGGGGTGGCGGAGGCTGACCCGGGTCGTCTGCGGACGGGCGGTGCCGGCATCCAGCGTGAGGGCGAGCACCGAGTCGCCCTCGACCTCCCCCTGGGCGCGGAAGGCCGTGCCGGGCGCGTCGAGCGAGGCGTCGAAACGCTGGAGGCGCAGGTCGCGCGTGAGGTGGATCTCGGTGGCGAGCTGAGTGCGCTGCACCTTCCCGAGGGCCTCGATGTCCACCACCATCAGGTCCTGCACGCGCAGTCCCTCGGCCGTGGTGTCCACGGTGGTCGACGCGTAGCCGATGGGACCGGCGCCCATCGAGATGGCGTAGAACTCCGCGCCGGGGCCGACGCGCAACGCCGCCTCCTCGAGCCGCACGGCGCTGGGCTTGAAGTACTCGCGGCGCACCAGGAGACCCACGCCCGCGGCCCACGCGACGAGAATCAGGACAGCCAGCAGCTTGCGGTTCAGGGGAGACCGCCTCCCGCGAGCCGGGCCTCGAGGATCTCGCGCTCCGCGTCGGTCTCGACGACGATGATGACGGTCGCGGGATGCTCGGCGTTGCGCCCGTGCTCCCACACCACGCCGAGCAGCGCCTCGGCGGCGTCCTCCGTCGCCAGCTGGCCCGCTCCGGTGCCGAGGGGTGGCAACGCCAGCGTCGCGATGTGCCACTGCGCCGCCTGGCGCAGCGCCGCCTCGGCGGCGCGACGCACGCCGGCCTTGGTCACCGGCTCCTGGCGAGTCATGATCACGGCGTGCACGACCAGCTCGGCCGTCAGGTCGCCCGCCGGCGTCACGACCGCGGCGCCGACGCCCAGCTCGCGCTGCGCGTGGCAGAACTCGCGAAAACGAGGCCCTGCTGCCAGCTCGAGGCGGCGCAGGGCCGGGGTGATCGCTTCGAGGTTGCCGTTCGCGGGCCGGACCACCGCGTCCGCCGCGACGGACGCGAGGTCGCCCACGACCACGCGGACTATCGTCGGCCGACCTCCCGCGCGCGGCGGTACATGTGCGCGGCGTCGTCGGGCCGGGCGAGACGGTCGTAGATGATGCCCAGGCCGTAGAGTGCGCGAGGGTTGCCGGGCTGCAGCTCGGCCGCGCGCTGGTAGGAGGCGAGGGCTCCGGCCAGGTCGTCCACGTGGTTCAGGGCCTCGCCCAGGTAGTAGTACGCCGCTCCCCGGTCCGCCTCCAGCTCCAGCGCGCGCCGCAGATACGGAATGGCCTCGCCCCACAGTCCCTTCTTGGTCATCACGACGCCCAGGTCGAACAGCGCCTCGGCGTGTTCCGGCGCGTCACGCAGGACCTTCTTGAGGTCGCGCTCGGCGGCGGCATAACGGCCCATCGTGCCGAGCAGGGAGCCGCGGTTGACGAGCAAGGTGCCGTTCTCGGGCTCGCACTCGAGCCCGCGGTCGAGCTCGGCCAGCGCGGCCTGATGGTTGCCCTCCGCGTCCAGCAGCAGCGCGAGGCCGTTGCGCGCGCGCACGTGCGTGGGCCGCGTGGAGAGAACCCGCCGGTACAGGTTCTTGGCCTCGTCGCAGCGGCCGGCCTCGGCCGCGGTGCACGCCTCGCCGTACAGGATCTCGACGGGATCGGGAGGAGACGGGGCGACGGGCACCGGCTCCGCGAACTCGACCGGGTCGGACGCGACAAACGGTTCCACGCTCGCGGACTCGATCGTGATGTCGAGCGCCGCGGTGGTGAACGCGGCGTCGCCGGGCGGCGCGCCGCCGTCGCCCGCCGCGGACTCGGTCATCACGCTCACGGGCTCGACCGGCTCCAGCCTGAGCTGTGCGGGGTCGTCGAACTCCAGCACGGTCTCGCCGGCTTCCGGCGGTTCATCCAGAGCCAGGGCCGGGCCGCGGATCTCCGCCCGCGGATCCAGGCCTTCCAGCTCGAGTACGGGCGCCAGGACCGGGGGCCGTTCGCTCGCCACCGGCACGTATGCGGGGGCCAGGGTTTCCATAAGCCTCAGGGGTCCCGCCGAGTGACCATTGCCGTTTCCCTCCCGCCGTTGGCGTCGCCGCGAGCGACCCATGTGCCCTACTCCTTCCGCTGCCGCTTGGGCCGGCCGGCGCGCGCCGGCCGCCGCCTCTTCACCTTCCGCGCCGCCACCGTTCGGGTCTCTGCGCGCAGCCAGTCGAGGTAGGGTCGGTACCCGCCCACGACCGGGAGGGCGATCAGCTCCGGAACCTCGTACGGATGCAACGCGGGCAGCGCGGCGACCAGCGCCGCCCACCGGGCAGCAGTCGTCTTGAGGACGACCACCACCTCTTCCTCCTCCGTCACCGCACCCTGCCACCAGTAGGCGGACAGCGCCCCGGGCATCACCGTGCCGCACGCGATGAGGCGCCGCTCGACGAGCGTTCGCACCAAGCGCTTCGCCGTCTCCGCCGACGGCGCCGTGGTGAGCGCCGCCACAAACGGAGTGAGCATGTCATCGCGTTTCATCGTGATGTCACGGCTTTCGGCGCGGACAGCGAAAATGCGGCTCCCCCCTCCGCCCCGCAAGACCCACGGAGGTTAGGGGTTAGGGTTTGGGGGGTGAAGCGGCTCCGTGCCGGCCCGCGGCCCCGGGCGGCACTAACCCGAACCCTCGGCCTGCATTATCTTCCGCGCCCGTTTCCCCAACTGATCGCTTCCCTGGCAGGCGGCAGCCTCGTCGGCGGGCCGCGCCGCGCTTGAGCGCGCGCCGCGGGCGGGCCGGCTGGCCGTCTGGAGGTCGGACGATGATCGGTGTCGCGCGCGTGATCGGTATTGGATCCGCCGTTCTCTTCTCCACGGGGCCTGGCCGCAGCGGCGCCGGAAGCCCTCCGCCCAAGACCCGCACGTACTACGTGGCAGCCGACACGGTGGTGTGGGACTACGCCCCGGGGCCGGAGATCAACCTGATCACGGGCCAGCCGTACGACAGCGTGGCGCGGTTCGTCGTCGGCAACGATTCGGTCAACATCGGTCACCGGTACCTCAAAGCGGTCTACCGCGAGTACACCGATTCGACCTTCACGGCCCTGAGGCCGCGGGATCCGGCCTGGGAGCATCTCGGGATCCTGGGCCCGCTGCTCCGGGCCGTGGTCGGCGACACGATCCGGGTCGTGTTCCGGAACAACACGCCGCATCCGGCGAGCATGCACCCGCACGGCGTGTTCTACGCCAAGTCGTCGGAAGGCGCGCCGTACGCGGATTCGACCTCGGGCGCCGACAAGGCGGACGACGCCGTGCCGCCCGGCGGCACGCACGTCTACGTCTGGCCCGTGCCCGCGCGGGCGGGCCCGGGGCCCGGCGACGGGCAGCTCGGTGATGTGGATGTACCACTCGCACACCAACGACGAGCGCGACGTGGATGCCGGCCTGGTGGGGCCGATCATCGTCACCGCACGGAACATGGCCCGGGCCGACGGGACGCCGAAGGACGTGGACCGCGAGTTCGTCGTCGCCTTCGCCGAGTTCGACGAGAGCCAGAGCTGGTACCTGGCCGACAACATCGCGCGGTTCGCGCCGAAGGAGCGGATCGTCAAGAGCCCCTTCGGCGAGGACGCGGGGGTCCCGCATCCGGAGGGCAACTTCAAGGAGACGCATGAACGGCTACCTGTACGGCCACCTGCCCGGATTGACGATGAAGGTCGGCCAGCGCGTGCGCTGGTACCTGATGGCCACGACGGGCTTCGAGATCCACGCGCCGCACTGGCACGGCAACACGGTCCTGATCCACGGGATGCGCACCGACGTCGCGGCGCTGCTGCCGATGGGGATGGTGACGGCCGACATGGTGCCCGACAATCCCGGCATCTGGCTGTTCCACTGCCACGTCGGGCCCGCACCTGCTGATGGGGATGCAGTCGCTGTACCGGGTCCTGCCGAGGTGAGGCCGCTCCTGATGCCCTGGCTCGTCGCCGGCGCCCTCGGTGTGGGTGGCGTCCGCGCCGGGCCTGCGGCCTCGAGACCGGCGATTCGATTCAACGACAACCGGGTTCCGGCCGGCCGCGCTCGCGCACGGCGTGCTCACCGTGGCGCTCGAGGCGCGCGCTCGGCGACTGGCGCCCGCTCGGGGCCGAGCAGCCCGGCGTGCCGATCTTCGCCTTCGGCGAAGCCGGGAAGCCGCTCCAGGATCCGGGTCCGCTGCTCCGCGTGCGCGCGGGGACCGAGATCCGGGCGCGGCGTCGACCAATCGCACCGACGTCGACGCTGGTCGTGCACGGCCTCGCGCGCGCGCCGGGTGGCCGTGATGGACACGCTCGTGGTCCCGCCCGGCGAGACGCGCGAGGTCCGTTTCGTCGCCGACGCCGCGGGGACCTACTACTACTGGGCGAGCACGCGCGGCGAGGGCTTCGAGGACCGGCAGTACGACGACGCGCACCTCAACGGCGCGCTGATCGTGGATCCGGCGGGCGCGGCGCCGAAGCCCGACCGCGTGTTCGTGGTGGAGCGCTGGATCCCGGCCGGGGACACGTCGGACGACGCGATCACCGCGTACGAGCTCTTCACGATCAACGGGCGGGCGTGGCCGAACACCGAGCGCCTGACGTACGACGTGGGCGACTCGGTGCGCTGGCGCGTCATCAACGCGAGCAACGACGTGCACCCGTTCCACCTGCACGGCTTCTACTACCGCGTGGACGCGCGCGGCGATCTCCAGCAGGACACCGTCTACTGGCCCGCGCAGCGGCGGATGGACGTGACCGAGCCGCTGTGGGACGGGACCACGATGGACATGGCGTGGAGCCCCGACCGGCCCGGCGGGTGGATCTTCCACTGCCACCTCAACTGGCACGTGCTGCCCAACCCGGCGCTCCCGCCCGGACGCCGAGCCGCTGGGCGCAGCGCATCGAGCACGTCCTCAACGGCTACCCGGGCGTGCACATGGAGGACCACGCGCGCTACGGCATGGGCGGGCTGGTGCTGGGCATCTACGTGCGGCCGCCGCGCGGCTGGAAGCCGTACGCGGGCGAGCGCCGGACGCTGCGGCTCCTGGTCGCGGTCGGATTCGGCGCCGGGCGACTCGACGCGCCGTTTCGGCTACGTGCTCGCAGGAGGGCGGCGACGATCGCGCCGCCGGACTCGCTCGTCGTCCCGGGACCGGCGATCGTGCTGCGCCGGGGGAGCCGACGCGCATCTGGATCGTGAACCAGCACCGCCGAGATGACGCAGGTGCACTGGCACGGGCTCGAGATCGAGAGCGGCTACGACGGCGTCGCGGGCGTGAGCGGCACCGCGCGGGCGTCATGGAGCCGCCGATCATGCCGGGCGACTCCTTCGCGGTGCTCCTCACGCCGCCGCGGGCGGGCAGCTTCATGTATCACACCCACATCAACGACATCCGCCAGCAGAGCCACGGGCTGTACGGGCCGCTCATCGTCCTCGACTCCGGCGCGGCCTGGAACCCCGCCACCGACCTGGTCTTCATCACCGGCGACGGTCCGGACTACCGGCCCGAGCTGAACGGCACGCGCTCGCCGGCGCCGCTCACGCTCCGGAGCGGGGTGCCGTACCGGTTCCGCCTGATGAACATCACGATGGGCGGGCCGGGACTGACGTTCTGGCTGGTGCGGAGCGGCGCGCCGGTGCGGTGGACGCCGATGGCGAAGGACGGCTGACCGCTTCCGCCGTGGCAGGCGGCGCCGCGGCCGGCGACGCAGCCGGTGAGCATCGGGGAGACGTACGACTTCGGGGTGCAGGCGCCGGACACGGCGTCCGCGACGCTCGAGCTGCGCACCGCTGCCGGCAGGTTGGTCGTCGCGCAGCCGATCCGGTTCGTCCGGTGAGGACGCGGCGCGCCCGCACGGACGGAGGTCCGGCCGTGCGGGCGCGCCTACTCAGCTGGCATTCCGCCTCCGCCCTACCGCCGTCCGCCTCCGAAGGTCATTCAGCCCACCTGCCAAGGGATGGACGTGACATGCAGTGGCCTCAGCCGCGCCGCCCGCCGCCCATCAGTAGGTGATCCAGCCCTCGACGCCCGACGTCCAGACGCCGGTTCCGGCGCTGGTGACCGGGGACACCAGTTCTCCCGTCGCGCCCGCGAACCGGCCCGTGCCCCAGGTGATCGAGGAGTAGAGGTCGAATCCGTAGGACGTGTAGACGACGTTGGTGAGGAAGCCGCCCACCGCGTCGCCGTTGGCGGCCGTGAGGGTGTACGGCGAAGATCCGATGACGCTGTAATCGGTCAGGTTGATGCACGTGGTCTGGACCAGCACCACGTTCCCGAAGTGCGAGACGGTGCCTCGGCCGGTCGAGGTGACCAGGACGCCCTGGCCGTCCCCGCAGGCGTCGCCGTACACGTCGCTGCCGTCGATCTGCCCTTTCAACTCCCGTCGAACGCTGCGTGCGGCGGCGGCCGCCCCGCCGGCCGGTGACACGACCTGCGCGCCAAGCGAGGCCGCCTCAGGCCCGGTTGCCTGCGGAGCGTCGCACGCCGCGAACCCCACCGCGACGGCCGCCGTGACGCCCAATACCGCGATCCTGTTCATGGTTCCCTCCCTCGGTGCCCCCACTTCGGCCTGAGTCGATCATCGTGCGGGTGCTCGCGTGCCCCGGGGGCTGAGAACCGCGAGTGCCGAGAGGACGACGCCCGCGCGTCTCACGGCACGCTTCCACTGAACCACCGTGGGAAAGGCCGTCGCGGCGATCAAGACGACCCGATGCGACACCGGCGCGTGTCGCGTCTTGTCGCCTCCGGGTTCGGCTGCTACCTCTGTTTCAGAGGCGCCTGGCTGCGTGCTTCCCGACAGCGGGAGGGCGGGCGAGTGGAGGAGCGGCTGGATTCGTGGAAGGAGATCGCTGCCTACCTCGGCAGGGAGGTGCGGACCGTCCAGCGCTGGGCCAAGACGGCACACCTTCCGGTGCACCGGATCCCCGGCGGTGAGCGGCCGCGCGTCTTCGCCGTCAAGGAAGAGATCGACGCCTGGCTCGGGCCATCCGGGCCGGGGCGGCAGGACCAGGGCGGGGCCGCCCCGCTCCCGGTGCCGGGTCCCGCAATCTTCGAGGATCCCTCTTCCGCGCCGCCGCTGGCGGCGCCGCTGGCCTCTTCCCGGCGGCGCGCGCGCGCGGCGCTGCTCGCCGGGCTCGCCGTGCTCCTCGTCGGAGGAGCGCTCGCCGTGGGCCGCTGGCTGCGGCCTGGGCCATCGGGCCCGCGCCCGCCCCGGACGGCGGTCGCCGTTCTCCCGCTCGAGGACCTGAGCGGGCAGGGGGCCTACGCCACCTTCGCGGGCGGGCTCCACGAAGAGCTGCTCACGCAGCTCGCCGGCGTGTCGGGCCTGACGGTCGTCGGGCGAACGTCCGTGATGGGGTACGCGGGGGCCGTGAAGCCGCTGCGCGAGATCGGGAACGAGCTGGGCGTGGGGAGCATCGTCGAGGGCAGCGTCCAGGTCGTCGGCCACCGGCTGCGGGTGAACGTGCAGCTGATCGATGCTGCGACCCAGACCCATCTGTGGGCGGAGCGCTACGATCGCACGTTGGACGACGCGTTCGCCGTCCAGAGTGACATCGCCCGGCGCATCGTGGCGGCGGTGGGGGCGAGGCTCACGAGCGCCGAAGCCGGCGCCCTCGCCGCGGCCCCGACGAAGAGCGCCGAGGCGTACCAGCTCTATCTTCAGGGGCGCGCGTACTGGCGGCGGCCGGGCTACGAGCGCGGCAATCTCGAGATCGCCGAGGGACTCTTCGAGCGGGCGCTGGCGCTCGATTCGAGCTTCGCCCTCGCGCACGCGGCCCTGTCGCAGGTTCACGGGCAGATGTGGTGGTTCCGCTACGACGTGTCGCCGGAGCGACTGGCCCGGCAGCGCGCTGAAGCGGAGACCGCGCTGCGGCTCGCGCCCGACCTGCCGGCGGCGCACGCGGCAGTGGGCCTCGCCCTGTACTTCGGCCCCGGCGATTACCGCCGCGCGCTGGACGAGTTCAGGCTCGCGCTGCGCGCGGCTCCCAGCGACGCCGAGGCGTGGGCGTGGGTCGGCTACGTGCACCGGCGGCTCGGCGACTGGGACAGCGTGGACGTGGCGTTCGCCAACGCCACGCAGCTCGATCCGCGCAACGCCAACCTGTTCTTCGATCTGCGCGGACTCACCTGTCAGGCGTTGCGACGCTACGGGGACGCCGTTGCGGCGTTCCGGCGGGCACTGGTGCTGGCGCCCGACCTGCTGGCGGCCCGCCTGGCCCTCGGCTGGACCTATGCGGCGTGGACGGGCCAGCTCGACACGCTCCGGCTGACCTACGCGCGGATGGACGCGCGGAGCTGGATCGCAACGGGGGGGCTCGACTTCCTGCTGCTGGAGCGGCAGCCTGACAGCTTGCTGGCCGTGCTCGCCGGCGCCCACCAGACTTGGATCGAGGACCAGCCCTTCTACCGACCGGCGGCGCTGTACGCCGCCTGGGCCCACGAGCTGCGGGGGGATCGGGTCGCCGCCCGCGCCTCGTTCCAAGCGGCCGTGCGGCTCCTCGACTCTCTCGTGCGCGTGTTGCCCGACGACTGGCGCGTGCACGCCGCCCGCGGCTTGGCGCTCGCCGGACTCGAACGCCGCGCCGACGCGCGGCGCGAGGCCGCGTGGCTCGCCGGGTCGCGCCTGTACCGCCGGGATCGGGCTTTGGGCCCGCTGCTGGAGGACGGAGCGCGCCGCGATCCTGGCGCGAACCGGTCCGCCGGATGCCGCGATTCGAGTGCTCCAGGGGCTGCTCGCGGAGCCGGCGCCCAGAATCAGCGTGCCCCTGCTTCGCCTCGACCCGCGCTGGGACCCGATCCGCCGCGACCCGGGCTTCCTTGCGCTGCTGAGCAAGCGCACCGATCCGCCCTCCCAGTGAGCGGCGGATCGGCCCGGACGCCGCATGCCGAAGCGGGAGCACCTGCGGCCTGGCCGGGCAGGGCACCCGCCGCAGGGCCTTGCCCGCCGGTTCGGGCCGGCTATCATAGCAGTCGTTTCCTCCTCCGCATCGATCACACGACGGGCATGCGGCGACCGCGGAAGCGTCCCGGTCCCGCACGAGGGAGGCACGACGCCGTTGACCGGGACTACCCAACAGCTGCGGGCCGCCCTCGGCGACCGCTACCGGATCGAGCGGGAGCTGGGCGCCGGCGGCATGGCCACGGTGTATCTCGCCCACGAT